>CAWBFS010000011.1:0-79491 GCA_963788085.1 uncultured Alphaproteobacteria bacterium | reverse complement strand
CAACCTCGTCGCCGATCGGCGAGCCGGCGCCGAGGAACGTTTGCGTTTCGCTGAAGTGGCCTTCGGGCAGGACGCTGACCGGCGTCAGCACCCCTTCAGACCACTCCCACAGCCCCCGCGACGGGCCGCCTTCGGTCAGCGGATTCAGCGAGCTGATCAACACGTGCTTGGCGTCGGGGGTGGCGCCGTCGAGCGTAATGTCCGCGCCGACGTGTTCTTTCGAGGTGACGTTGCCCGCGGTCACCAGCGGTTCGAAGCATTCTTCTGGCTCGGTCACGCACGTCTCGTTGTGACGCAGGTAGATCGTCAGTTCGGTTGCCTTCTTCGAGAGCAGCGTCCGGTCTTCTGGCTGCAGCAGCCCGGATTCGAGGTTGCTTGAGAAGAACTGGTACTCGCGCGGCAGCCCCGGCCGGCCGCCGAGCGCGCCGGAGTCGGGCGTGGCGATGTCGCGCGTGGACCACCCGCTGGCGGAGCGGGTCGAGAACATCTGGGAACGTTCCGGTCCGCGGTAGCCTTCCGGTTCGTTTTCGCCGAACGGCCCGCTCCCCGTGTAGGCGATCGCGTCACCGTTGGCGCCCGCCTGCACGACCCCGCCTTCGGGCCCTGGACGGTTCGACCGACGCGCCGTGCTTGTTCGGCGGCGTGACGAGCTCCCATGTGCGGCCGTCCGGCAGCGAAGCTTCCGGGGTCGCGGAGGCCGTCGTGAAGGTGCGTTCTTCATCGTTACCGTGCCCGTCACCTTGTGACCTTTTTCTTCGAAGAGCGTATTCCACGGCGATCCGCACGTGGTAGGGGGTGTCGGGGGACAGCCCGCTGAGTCAGCTGGGACACGCCGCGGTTGCCGAAGCCGCTGCCGAGCACGCCGGCGGCTGCCGGCGGTTCCGGCGCTTCGCGAAACACGCGCCCGCTTCCGTGCAGGCTGAGAGGCCGTACTGGAAACCGGTAGTGCGCTTCCGCCCCGGAGGGATCGACCGTGGCTCGCAGTTCGGCGGCTTCGTCCCCGACGTGCGCGACGGGTGGGGCTTTCCGCGGAGATCGTGGGGACGGACGGTTTTGACGGCTGGAAGAGATCGACTTCCCCGTGGGCCGCGTCGGCGACGAGGACTTCGTCGGAGCCCGTGGCGCACGGTTCGCCGCACTTGGAGTTGACCGCGATCCCTTGGCTTCCCGTGTGCCCCGAGCCGAAGCTCTGGGTTTCGGCCCCGCTCGCGCTGAAGGCCGTCACGCTCGTCCCCTCGCTGACGAACGAGTCGCCGCTCAACGGCTCACCGGTCGACCCGTCGGACCCCAGGCCGGTGCTGCTTTCGAACGTCAGCGGGTCGTTCGCAAATCGGGCCCACAGCTGTTCGCCGATTTCGCGGAGGTCATCGAGCCTGACCGGGAGGCACGGGTGCTTTTCGCACGGAAGCTGTGGGTGTTCGTGCAGGAGCGGTTCTTTTTTTTCTTTGCGTTCCTTTTCCCGTTCCTTGATTTCTTCTGCTTCTTCTGCTCTTGAACCGAGCGCGTGGCCGCCGGGCTCGTAGATCACCTCCATGTCGCCCTGCGCGTCCACCGCAAAGCCTGGACGCACCGCCCGGACAGCGCTTCTTCTTCACCCGGTTCGCCGAAGTTGAGCAGCCCGGGAACGCCCAGCGGCGCGTTCTGCACGCCGTTGCCGAAGCGCTCGATCGGGATTCTCTTCTTCGGCTTCGCGCTCGACCCAGAGGGTTCCGGTCGGCCCGACCGACACTCCGACGATTGGGTTTTCTTCGAATTCTTCGCGTTCTTCCTTCTTCGACAAGAGCCTGTCGATGAGCTGGCCCGAGGCGCTGAACTTGTCGATCACGGCTTTCTTGGCGGTGTGTTGGCGACCACGTACACGTCGCCGTTCGAGGGCGAGCCTTTCGCGTTGTCGACCGCGATCGCAACAGGTTCGTCGAACTGGCCCTTGCCGAAGCCCGGCATGCCGGGCTTGCATTCGGAGGTGCAGACTTCGAAGGTCTTTTCGCCGGTCTTGACGCCCGCGCCCCACGCGGCCACGAATTCGTGTTTGGCGTTGTAGACCATCACGCGGTTGTTGCCGGTGTCGGCACGTACGTTTCGCCGGTCGCTCTGGTGCTCCAGCTCGACGCCGACGGCGGAGGGTTTCGAAGAGTTCTTTGGCGCCGAAGGAGCCGATGAATTCGTGGCCCTGCTGGCTCTAGCGCCGACGAAGGGGCGCTGCATACGAGCAGCGCGAGCAGCGTGCCCGCTGCCGCGAGCACCACGCCGAGGCGCCTGACCCGCCTCGCGGGATGCGCAAACGTCGTTCTCAGCCCCTGCCCCGCTCGATCGCCCTGCTCCCACTCCCTCTTGCCAGCCTTCGGCAGGGACGCTAGCAGGCGCCCATCGGGCGTTCAAGCGACTACCGACGAATGGCAAGCCCGCTGTCAGCCGCGCGGCCGGCCCGGTGCTCGCCACGGCAGCTCGAGTGCCCAGCGGCTGCGCATCCTCGAGCGGCCGCTGGCTGTGCGATCGCGGCTCCCGGCGTTGACGCCCCCGTGCGCATCCGGCGCTTAACGCGGTGTGGGGCCCCGCAGGGCCCCACACGCTTGCTGCCTGTTACTTGGAATCTGCTCGAAAACGACTAGTTTTCGATCAGGATTTCCTTCGAGCCCTTGTCGACCGTTTCGCCGTTCTGCACGGCGGGGAGCGGTACCGAGGGACGTTTTGCTTTCCAGCATGACCGGTTTCGAGGCCGGCGGCGGACCACGACCGGCGGACCTTCCCACCGTAAGCAGTTGACTTCGGCTTCCGCTTTCTGGGTCTGCCTTTACCGATCGCATTCGGCGACGCACTTCTCGAATTTTTCGCCCCAGATGAAGAAGGCTTTGGCAGCTTCTTCGGTCTGGGCCGCGAGCGGACCGATGTACGTGTTCGACTGCAGGGCCAGCGGGCCTTCTTTCACGAACGCTTTCGTGGTGCCGTTGGCTTCTTCGAGGTTCCCCCCGGTTTTTGCCAGGATCGTCCCGTACACTTCGACGTTCAGGGCGCCTCCGAGGCATTCGTACTGGGCGAGTTCGCCCGTTTCTTCGGCGCCGCCTTTTTTGCCGAGGCCTTCGACCAGAAGACCGGGTTCGGTTTCAGCAGCGTTGAGCTCGACCAGCGTGCTCTTGAGTTTGTCGGTGTTGATCTCGCCGGCCTTCGTCGCACCTTTGGTCGTGCAAGCCGATTCAAGGGCTTCGCACTTCGAGTAGGCCGTCGTCCATTCGGTGTTGGTTTCGCTCGTTACGGCCCCCGTCACCTTTTCTTTCTGGCAGGTGGTCGTACCAGCGAGGTCGGCAGGTTCGCTTGCGGTCGCTTTACCTTCTTCTTCGCATTTGTGCGACGTGGTGTTGAACTTGCCTTTCGGGCAGGTCGGGTCGACGAGGTTGTTGTGCGGTTCGCCGACGTTCTTGCCCTTGAAGGCGGTCTTCTTGGCTTTGCTAATGCCCGCAAAGCGTTCGTACTTGCCCGTGCCGGTTTCTGCTCCCGGTCCTCCGACTTTCGTCTTGCAAATCTTGTCGGAGTAGTTGCCTTTGTTCTTTTGTGCTGCCTTCCCACACGTTTTGTATGTGGGCGTGGCAGCGCCGGCGCTCGACACAGCCATCGCGCTGAACGCGAGGGCGGCGACGAGGGCCAGGCCCACGACCATGAAACGTTTCATCTTTCCGTTGCTCCTTTTCCCTCTGGATTAGTTCGACCGACCCCGAACTTCCCTCCGGGACGAAATCCGCCCCTTGCCCCTCGCTCGGGACGGACAAGCCCCGAAGCCAGTCGTTGCCCTAGCGCTTAGTCCTCAGCGCATCGGTTCGATTCGCCATGAACATGCCAGAAAACCACTCCGGCGTCAAGATCGAGCACGGATCGCGATGACATCATGCGACGCATCAGCGCAGGCTGCGCGGCGCACAGGCCATCCCTCCCCGAGTCGACCCCCGACATCATGTCGCCGGGAACGTAGCACAGCGAAGGAACGGCGGTCAACCGTTTCCGCATCAGGACGCGCTGAAGCGGCCGCCGAGCCGTGTTCGAGCGCTCCTGACACGGGCAGTCGGCGCGCGTCCGCGGTACAGGACCCCCGGCAACGCTACAGGACCCCCGGCAACGTCTGAGCCTGAGGCTCGACCTGAGCTTGACCCTCGGCTAGCGCCAGCGCTCCAGCAGGTCCTGCGTCGCGGACCTCGCGCACGACCCGCGCCGGCACGCCCATCACGACCGCCCGCGCGGGCACGTCGCGGTGACGAGCGCGCCCGCGGCCACGAACGCCTCCTCGCCGATCTCCACCCCGGGGGTCAGCACGGCGCCGCCGCCCACGCGGCACGCGCGCCGCAGCGTGGCGCCCGCGCAACGGCGTCCTCGGGGCCGTGGCGGGCCATCGTGTCGTCGTTGGTGGTGGTGGCGCCCGGGCCGACGAACACGTCGTCCTCGACGACCGTGAACGCGGTCAGGTAGACGTTGGTCTGCACGCGCACGCGCGCGCCCACGGCGACGTCGTTGTCGACCACGCTGCCGCGTCCGATCACCGTGCCGGCGCCGATCCGCGTGCGCTCGCGCACGAAGCTCTGGTCGCCGAGGATCGCCCCCTCGCCGACCTCGGCGCCCGCGAACACGACCGCGCCCGCGCAGACGCGTCACGCCGCTCGCCGAGCTCCAGCGCGCCCGACCTCGCCCGCGCGCCGAGGAGCTGGCGCGCCAGCCGCGGGCGCTTGCCGAGCACGGCGTGGTCCTCGATCACGCAGCCGTCGCCGATCACGGTGCCCGTCGTGGACGACCACGTGGGCGCCGAACGACACGCCCTCGCCGACCTGCACGTCCTCGCCGAGCAGCAGGCCGCCGGCGCTCGCGCGCCGCTCGGCGGCTCAGCACGCTCACAGGCGCACGATGCGTCGGCGCGGCTGGCGTGCCGCGGGTGACGCCGCGCAGGTCGACACGAGCATGCGCGCACGCTGTGGCGATGCAGCTCGTGGTCGACGCTCGGGTGCGCCGTCACGATCAGCGCCAGGTCGGCGTCGTCGAGCGCCTCGCTCCAGCGGCGCGCTCGCAGGCCGAGCTCGCCCAGCTCGGGCACGTGCGGGTCGTGGTAGCGACCTCGGCGCCGAGCTCGCGCAGCAGCGTCGATGATCTTCAGCGCGGGCGACTCGCGCATGTCGCCGACCCCCGGCTTGTAGCTGACGCCGAGCACCGCCACGCGCGCGCCCTTGACGGGCATGCCGGCGTCGTTCAGCGCGCGCTGCGACCTTCGCCACGCAGTGGTAGGGCATCTGCTGGTTGACCTTGCCGGCCAGCTCGATGAACTCGGTCGCCATGTCGAACTCGCGCGCGCGCCAGCTCAGGTAGAACGGGTCGACCGGCAGGCAGTGGCCGCCCATCCCCGGGCCCGGGCTCGAAGCGCATGAACCCGTACGGCTTGGTGGCGGCCGCGTCGACGACCTCCCAGATGTCGATGCCCATGCGGTCGGTCGAGCATCGCCAGCTCGTTGACGAGCGCGATGTTGACCGAGCGGAAGATGTTCTCGAGCAGCTTCGTCAGCTCGGCCGCCTCGGGGCTGGAGACGCGCACGACGCTCGTCGCAGACCATGCTCGTAGAGCGCCTGCGGCGCGCTCGGCGCACGCCTCGCGTCAGCCCGCCGAGGACCTTCGGCGTGTTGCGCAGCGTGAAGTCGGTGCGGCCCGGGTCGACGCGCTCGGGCGAGAAGGCGAGATGGAAGTCCCGGCCCGCCGCCAGGCCCGACTCCTCCAGCAGCGGCGCGACGCGCTCGCGCGTCGTGCCCGGGTAGGTCGTCGACTCGAGCACCACCAGCTGGCCGGCCTGCAGCACCTCCGCCGAGCGCCCGCGTGGCTGTCGATCAGCGGACCCAGGTCGGGCTCGCGGTTGCGCGTCAGCGGCGTCGGGCACGCACATCAGCACCGCGTCGGCCTTGGCCAGCCGCGCGTAGCGCGTGCGTCGCGTGCAGCCGCTCGGCGACCGCCGCGCAGCCGCTCCGACGGGACGTCCTCGATGTAGGAGTCGCCCGCCTCGATCGCCTCGATCTTGCGCGAGTCGACGTCGACCGCCGACACCTCGCAGCCCTCCCGCGCGAACGCCACCGCGAGCGGCAGCCCGACGTAGCCGAGCCCGATGACGCCGACGGTCGTCATCAGGCGCGGACAGTGTAGCGCGCTCGCCGGACGAGGCCGCCGTGCCGCTCGACTGGCGCCCGCGAGCCGCGCGCAGGTCGGCGCGCACCATGCGCTCGCACCAGCTCCTCGAAGCTCGACGCTCGGCTCCCAGCCCAGCCGCTCGCGCGCCTTGCGCGGATCGCCGACGCTCGGCGTGCGCTCGGGCGGGCGCACCAGCGCGGTCGACGCGCAGGTAGCGCTCGGCGTCCAGACCGACGCACGCGAACGCGTCGCGCGAACTCGGCCACCGTGTGCGCCGACGCCGCTGGCGAGCACGTAGTCGTCGGGATGCTCCTGCTGGAGCATCAGCCAGGCGCCGCGCATCGATGTCGCCCGCGAACGACCAGTCGCGCACCGCGTCGAGCGAGCCGAGCGTCAGCTCCTGCTGCAGCCCGAGCGAGATCGCCGCCGCCGCGCGCGTGATCCTGCGCGTCACGAACTGCTCGGGGCGGCGCTCGGACTCGTGGTTGAAGAGGATCCCCGAGCTCGCGTGCAGGCCGTCGTGCGCGCGCATCGCGCCCACCAGCTGGTGCGCGGCGAGCTTGGCGATCGCGTAGGGCTCGTCGGGCGGCACGGCGTGTCCTCGCGCTGCGGGCTCTCCGGCGCATCGCCGAAGATCGCGCCCGAGGCGGGCACGAACACGCGCATCTCCGGGTCGAGCTCGCGCACGGCCTCGAGGATCGTCGCGCGCGGCGCCGGCGATCGCCTGCAGCGTCTCGCGCCGGGCGTTCCCACGAGGCCGGCACGAACGACGGCGCGGCCGAGGTGGTAGATCTCGCGCGGGCGCACCTCGCTCGATCGCGGCGCGCAGCGTGCGCGGCTCCAGCAGGTCGCCCTCCAGCAGCTCGACCCGCTCGCGCAGGTGCTCGGAGCAGCCGAGCGATCCGGCTCGGCGCCGCCGCGGACCATGCCGGTGACCGCGTACCCCTTCTCGAGCAGCAGCTCGGCCAGGAACGAGCCGTCCTGGCCGGTGATGCCGGTGATCAGCGCGCTCGGCGCTGCCGGACACGCCGGGCAGCTTATGGGGCTCGCCAGGCGGCGTCGGCAGCGTGCGCGGCCAGCTCGTAGACCTCCGCGAGACCGCCCGCGACCACTTCCGGAGCGCACAGCGCCGCACGCGCTCCCGCCCGCGCTCGCCGCCCCGCGCGTCGCCGGCCAGGCGCGCGATCGCCTCGGCCAGCGCGCCGCGTCCCCCGGCGGCGACGAGCCCGTCCTCCTCGACCAGCTCGGGCAGGCGCCCGATGCGGCTCGCCGACGCACCGGCAGCGCCGGCGGCCATCGCCTCGGCCGCCGCCAGCCCGAACGTCTCGGCCGAGCGCGACGGCACCAGCGCGATCGCCGCGCCGGCGCGCAGCCGCGCGAGCTCGCGCGTCGTCGACGCGCCCAGCGAAGCGCACCGTCGCGCGTCCCCGCGCGGCGCGCTTCGCAGACGGCGCGCGCTCGGGGCCGTCGCCGGCGACCACCAGCGGCACCCCCGCCACGCGGCAGGCGTCGATCGCGACGTCGACGCCCTTCTCGGGAGCCAGCCGCGAGACGACCAGCGCGTAGCGACCCGGCAGACCCCGCGGCGCGCCGTGCCGCGGCGGGCGCAGGCGTCCGCACCGGCGGAGCCAGCACGTGCACGCGCTCCCAGGGCAGCGGCGCGCCGAGCGCGCGCAGCCGCTCGCGCGCGAACGCGCTGGGAACGACGACCACGTCGGCCTGCGCGCACCAGCCGCCGCTGCCACAGCGCCAGCGACGGCGCCGTAGGCGACCGCCTCGGGCGACGCTGCCGCGGCAGTTGCAGGCGCACGCCCGGGGAGCGTGTTGCGCCCGTGGCAGCGCGTGCACTCGCGCACCGCGCGTGAAGCACACGCCCGATCGCGCACACGAGCCGGTACTGGTGCAGGTGCAGCACCACCGCGCGCGCCCGCCGCGCGCGCGGCGGCCAGCGCGCGCCAGCCGAGCGTCGGGTGCAGGTTGTGGGCGTGCACGACGCGCGCGCCGGTCAGCCGCACGGCGCGCGGCGACCTCGCCGGGCGCAAGCCCGCCGCGCAGCAGCCCGAGCGCCGCGCGCGCCGCGAGCCGAGCTCGGCCGAGTCGCGCGCTCAGCAGCTCGGCCTGCTCGCCGAGCTGCTCGCGCACGAGCCACAGCAGGTCCTCGACCACGCGCTCCTCGCCACCGGTCGTGCGGTAGCGGTTGTGCAGGAACAGGACCATCGCGCCGGCAGCCTAGGCGACGCGGAGCCGTGACGCAAACCTAGCTCGCGGGACCCCATCGCACTAGACTGTCCCGCCGATGACCCCATCCGCCTCGATCGTGATCCCGACGCGCGCGCGCCCCGCCTACCTGGAGGTCGCGCTCGCGCTCGATCGCGCCCGCAGGCCGCGGCGAGCGCGGCGCCGAGGTGCTCGTGGTCGACGACGCCGGCGCCTCCGCACGCGGCGCGCGCGCTGGCCGAGCGCTCGGGCGCCCGCTACGAGCCGCACCCGGCGCCCGCGCGGGCTGAACGTCGCCCGCAACACCGGCGTGGAGCGCTCGCAGCGGCGAGCTGGTCGTGTTCGTCGACGACGACATCCGCGCGCGCCCGGATGGCTGGAGGCGCTGCTCGACGCCGCCGCGCGAGCATCCCGAGGTCGACGTCTTCACCGGGCCGATCAGCGCCCGCCTGGAGGGCGCGCCGCCGCGCAGCTGCGGGCGCGAGGGCGCCGCCGATCACGACGCTCGACCTCGGCGACGCGACGACACCGACACGCGCTTCGCGTGGGGCGCGAACATGGCGATCCGCCGCAGCGCGCTGGAGCGCGTCGGCCCGTTCGACGTGTCGCTCGAGCACGGCGGCGACGAGCAGGAGTGGCAGGAACGCCTGCGCGCGGCACGACGCGCGGCGCGCGCGCTCATGTACGTGCGCCGGCGCGCGCCGTCGAGCACCGCCGCGCGGGCGCCGACGCGCGCCTGCGCGTCGCTCGTGCCGCGCCGCCTACGTCGCGCGGGCGCGCCGCGCGGCGCTTCGACGCGCGCGCGCGGCGACGCGCCCTCGCTCGCGGCGCGAGCTGCGCGACGCTCGCCGGCTGCCTCGGCCACGTGCTGCGCCGCCGCTGCCCCGCCGGGCTGACGATGGTCGCCCACAGCGCCGGGCGCCTGCGCGAGGCGCTGCGCGCACGCGCTCGTCGCCGACAGACGCGCCGGCGACGCCGCCGACGCTCAGCGGACGACCCGCAGCGGCCGACGACTTCCTCTCGGGCGCGAGCGGCACGGTCGGCGGGCTCGACGTCGCTGCGCGCGGCGCGCGCGACGTGGCGTCGACGCGCTGGCGAGCTCGCTGAGCGGCCGGCGCCTGCGCCTGGCGCGCGCCGCGCGGCACGAGCCGCCGCTCGCGCAGCGTGCTCGTGCTCGGCGTCGAGCGCCCCGAGCACGCGGCGCTCGGCGACGCGCGATCGCGCGCGAGCTGCGAGCGCTCGCGCCACGACGTCGAGCTGCACACCTGCGCCGCCCGGGCGAGCGCGGCAAGTTCGAGAACCTCAACCGGCTGCTCGACGCGCACCCGGCCGACGGGCCACGACTGGCTGCTGGTGGTCGACGACGACGTCGAGCTGCCGCGCGGCTTCCTCGACCGCTTCGCTGTTCCTCTGCGAGCGCTTCTCGCTGGCAGCTCGCCCAGCCCGCGCACCGGCTGCGACTCGCACGCCGCCTGGCCGGTCACGCGCCGCCGCCCCGGCAGCGTCGTGCGCGAGACCGGCTTCGTCGAGATCGGCCCGGTGACGCGCGTTCGCGCGCGCGACGTTCGCCGATCGCTGCTGCCGTTCCCGCAGCTGCGCATGGGCTGGGGCCTGGACGCCCACTGGGCGGCGCTCGCGCGCGAGCACGGCTGGCGCTGCGGCGTGATCGACGCCGTCGCGATCCGCCACCGCGCGGCGCCCGGCGGCCGACGCCTACTCGCGCGAGGCGGCGCTCGCCGAGGCGCGCGCGTTCCTCGCCGAGCGCCCGTACCTGCGCGCCGCGCGAGGCGCACGAACCCTGCGACCCACCGCCGCTGGTGAGCGACGCGCCTCGGGCCGCGGGTCGCGGTCGTGGCCGAGTTCTACCCGAGCCGCCGCGACCCGGTGCTCGGCGTCTGGGCGCACCGCCAGGCGCTCGCCGCGCGCGACGCCGGCGCCGAGGTGCGCGTGCTCGTGCTGCACCGGCTCGTGCCCCCGCGCGCGGCGCTGCGCGGCAGGGACCGGCGCGCGCCGCGCGCGACGCTCGCCGAGCACGCGTGCGCCGAGCCGCGCACGACAGACGCGCGACGGGCTGCACGTCACCTACGTGCCCTACGTCTCGCCCCCGCGCGAGCGCTCCTACGCGAGCTGGGGCGCGTGGGCCGCGCCCGCGCTGGCGCTGGCGCTGCGCCGCTGCGGCGCGTCGTTCCCGTTCGAGCTCGTTCACGCCCACAACGCGGTGCCCGCCGGCGACGCCGTGCGCCGCGCGTCGCGCGCAGCGCCGGCGCGTGCCGCTCGTCGTCTCGGTGCACGGCGGCGACGTCCTCTACACGGCCGCGCGCAGCCGCGCGCCGGCGCGCGCGGCGGTGCGCGCGGCCTGGGCGCCGCGCGGCTGGTGCTCGCCAACAGCCAGGGCATCGCCGAGCTGGCGCGCGCACACGGCGCGCGGCGAGACGCGCGTCGTGCACCTCGGCACCGACCTGCCGCCGGCGCCGCGCCGCGCACGCGCGCGCGAGCGGCCCGCCGACGCTCGTCACGGTCGGCGCACCTCGTCGCCCGCAAGCGCCACGCCGACGTGCTGCGCGCGCTGGCGGTGCTCGGGCAGCGCCACCCGACGCTGCGCTACGCGATCATCGGCGACGGCCCCGAGCGCGTCGCGCTCGAAGGGCTCGCCGCGCGCCTCGGGGTCGCCGAGCGGGTCGACTTCCGCGGCCAGCTCGCGCCGGCGCAGGCGATCGACCGAGGCGCGCCGGTGCACGCTGTTCGTGATGCCCTCGACCGAGGAGGCGTTCGGCGTCGCCTACATCGAGGCGATGGCCGGCGGCGTGCCCGCGATCGGCTGCCGCGGCGAGCCGGGGCCCGAGGAGATCGCGGCCGCCGGCGACGGCTTCGTGCTCGTGCCGCCCGGCGACATCGAGCGGCTGACGCAGCGCATCGACGAGCTGCTCTCCGACCCCCACCGGCTGCGCGAGGCCGGCCAGCGCGCGCGCGCGACGGTCGCCGCGCACTTCACCTGGGAGCGCTGCGGCGAGCAGACGCTCGCCGCCTACGAGCACGCGCTGCGATGAAGCCGGTCCTGTTCGTCACCGGCCACGCGCCCGCCGTACCGGGTCGGGCGCGTTCGCGCGCTGCACGAGCGCGAGGACATCGAGTTCGCGCTGTTCGGCGGACCGCTCCACACACGGCGGGGCGCCGATCTCGCAGCCGGCGAGCTGCCGTTCCCGCACCGCCACGTGCGCCAGCACGAGCCGTCGCGGCTCGCCGCGAGCGGGCGACTACCGCGCCGTCGTGTGCTCCACCGGCGGCCGCGTCGCGCTGCTGGCGACCTGGGCCGGCGCGCGCGCGCGGGCGCGTGCCGCTGATCCTGTGGACCTCGCTGTGGGCGCACCCGCGCAGCGCCGCGCACGCTGTTCAGCTACCTGCCGCTGCGGCGCCTGTACCGCTCGCGCCGACGCGGTCGTCACCTACGGGCCCGCACGTCAGCGCCTACGTGCGCGCGCGCGGCGCGCGCAACGTGCACGTCGCGCCGCAGGCGGTCGACAACGACTTCTGGAGCGCCCCCGAGATCACCGACCGCCGCAGCGAGCCGGCTGGCCGGAGGAGGCGCGCGACGCAGTTCCTGTTCGTCGGCCGCCCCGACGCGCGAGAAGGGACTGGGGGTGCTGCTCGAGGCCTGGCGCGCAGTCGGGCTGCAGGCGCCACGCCGCCGCGCTCGTGCTCGTCGGCGCGGGATCCAGCCGCCCGTCGGACCCGCCGGCGGCGCGGCGGGCTTCGCGGCGAGCCCGCGATCGCGGATCGGAGCCCGGGTGGCGGCTGGACCCCGTCGCACCGCGGACTGCGCGACTTCTACGCCGCCGCCGATGTTCTGGTGGTGCCGTCGATCGCGACGCGCACGTTTCGCGAGCCGTGGGGCCTGGTCGTGAACGAGGCGATGAACCGAGGGCTGGCGGTGATCGCCAGCGACGCCGTCGGCGCCGCCGCCGGCGGGCTGGTGCGCGACGGGAGCAACGGCCTGGTCGTGCCCGCCGGCGACGGCGCCGCGCTGGCGCGACGCGATGCGGCGGCTGGCCGCCGACGCCGCGCTGCGCGCGCGCCTGGGCGACGGCCGGCGCGCGAGACGTGCGCGCCTACACCCACGAGGCCTGGGCCGAGGGCTTCTCGCGGCGCTCGCGACCCTCGGCCTCTCCCGGAGGCGTTGGTAGCGTTGCGGTCGCGCACGTGAGTACTCGCCGGCTCGGCCATGCAGAATCGGCGCCCAACGTCGCACGCTGGCCGATCGCGCCGGCCGTCGCTCGCTGGCGTTGCGATCGCTGCCTGCCGTCGCCCGCACGAGCGCCGACGTCGGCGAAACAGATCATCGCTGCGCTGCACCCACGGCCAGTCGCTGAGCGGCTTCAGCCAGAGCGCCTACAGCCAGGCGCTGAAAGAGCTGAGCGCCGGACGCCGAAGAGTACTCGACTGCGCGCAGCTGATCCGCCAAGCGCAGCTCGCGGCGGCGGCGCGGCGGGCGCGGGAGCGGCGGCGCGGCACGGCCGCGCGCGTACCGCCGCGTCGCCGCCGACGCCCGGCCGAGCAGCAGCGCGATCACGCACGCCCAGCAGGCCGGCGCGGCACCGGTCGCAGGTCGGCGGCCAGGTGATCCAGCCCGGGCGTCGTGCACGCCGACATCGCCTCGGCCCTCAACTCCCTGCCGACGCCGCTGCTGGCGACCGCTCGCGTTCCTGCTCGCCTGCGCTGTCGCTGCTCGGCAGGCGGCGTACGCGCGCAGCCGCATCCGTGTCCGGCGCACGCCGCTGCGCCGCTGAGCGCCGGCCCGCCGGCGCGCCGGCGCTCGCCGCCGGCGAGCGACGCGCGCCGGCGCGCCGCGCCCGCCGGCGCGCGGCGAGCGCCGGCGGCCGCGCGACCGCTGTGGTGGCCGACGCTGCTCGTCGCGGGGGTCGCTCTGCTTCGTCACGTTCTTCGCCAGAGGCGGCCTGCAACCTCGAAACGATGACCACCACCGAGATCGCGCTCACGATCGGCGGCGGCGTCGTGGTCGCCGTCGTGCGGTCGCGCTGCTGCGCGCGCGCCGCGGCGGGCGCGCGTACGGGCTCTGGCCGGTCGGGCTGCTGCTCGCGCTTCGCCGCCCTGACCGCGCTGTCGGTCGTCGTGGTCGGTGCAGCCCGACGCCAGCTGGCAGGACGCCGGCGCGGATGCTCGCCTACAGCGCGTGTTCGCCGCGGCCGGTCGCGCTCGTGCGCCTGGCGCCCGAGCGCTGGCCGGCGCTGCTCGGCGGGCATCGACGCTCGCGGCGGTGGTCGTCTGCGGCTACGCGCTGCTGACGAAGGTCTTCCCGGGCGAGCTTGCGCCGCGCGAACACGTACGCGCGCCTGCAGGAACCGTACGGCTACTGGAACGCGATCGGCCTGACGGCGGCGATGGGCGCGATCGGCTGCATGTGGCTGGGCGCGCGCCGCGCCGGGCACGCGCTGCTGAGCGCGCTCGCCTACCCGGCGATGGGCCTGATGCTGGTCACGCTGATGCTCGCCTACTCGCGCGGCGCGCTGGTGGCGCTGGCGATCGGCGCTGGCGCTGTGGTTCTGCATCGTGCCGCTGCGCCTGCGCGGCGCGGCGTGCTGCTCGCCGGCGCGCTCGGCGCCGGGGCGGTCGTCGGCTGGGACTTCTCCCGGCACGCGCTCAGCGCCGACAACGTGCCGCTCGGCGAACGCGCCCCGGCCGGCCACCAGCTGGGCGCGCTGCTCGCTCGCGATGGTCGTGGTGCTGACGCTCGCCGGGCTCGCGATCGGCTTCTTCACCGGCCGCAGGCCGCCCGTCGCGCGCTCGCGCGCCGCCGCGCCGGCGCGATCCTGCTGGCGCGCTGATCGCGCTCGCGATCCTCGCGTTCGCCGGCGCGCTCGCGCACAGCCACCGCGGCCTCACCGGCAGCATCTCCCACGCGGTCGACACGCTCACCAACCCCAACGCCAAACCGCCGCCCAACACGCCCGGGCGCCTGACCGCGGTGGCGAGCGTGCGGGCGCGCTACTGGAACGAGGCGCTGAAGGTCTTCAACGCCCACCCGGCGCTCGGCGCCGGCGCGGGCGGGTACGCAACCGCGCGCCTGCGCTACCGCACCGAGCACGCTCGACGTCAAGCACGCGCACGGCTTCGTCGTGCAGACGCTCGCCGACCTCGGCTCGTCGGGCTCGCGCTGGCGCTCGCGCTGCTGTCGCGTGGATGGCGGCGGCCGGGCGCGCGACGCATCCGTTCAACCGCCGCTGGACGATGGGCGCGTGGCGACTCCGCACGGCGCCGCCCGGCTGGACACCGGCGGCACGATCGCGCGCCCGTCGCTACACGCCCGAGCGCATCGGCCTGCTGAGCATGCTCTGCCTCGTGGTCGTGTTCGGCGTGCACTCGTTCGTCGACTGGACCTGGTACGTGCCCGGCGACGCGTGCGTGGCGCTGCTGTGCGCCGGCTGGCTCGCCGGGCGCGGCCCGCTGCAGCGCGTGCAGGGCGACTCGGCGCGCCGGGCCGCGGCCCCGCGCGGTGGCGCCTGCCCCGGGCGAGCGGCGCCGCGCTCGGACTGCCTGCCGCGTCGGTGCGCGCGGCTCGGCCGATGCGGTTGGCGTGGCCGTCGCCGTCGCGATCGCCGCGCTGCTCGCGGCCTGGACGCAGTGGCAGCCGCAGCGCTCCGACGACGCTCCGCGAGCAGGCGCTCGCGCTCGCTCGACGCAGGCGACCCGCGGGCGGCGGTGGACGCGAGGCGCAGACACGCCGTCTCGCGCGATCCGCTGTCGGCCGAGGCGCTGTTCACGCTGGCCGCGGTGCAGCAGGACGCGGGCGAGACGCGCGCTGGCCGCGGCGACGCTGCAGCGGCGGTGCGCCTGCAGCCCTCCAACCCGCAGACGTGGCTCGCGCTCGGTCGCGTACGACCTCGCGAGCGACCCCGCGGCCGCGCTGAAGGAGCTGCAGGCGGCGATCTACCTGAACCCGGAGTCGATCGCCCCCGAAGCGATCGCCGGCCCGTACCGCGCAACCCGAATCGATCGAAATCTACAACGACTAGTCGAACTGAGCGCGGCGCAGCGGCCAGCGACGGCCGCGTCAGCAGCGGCCGCCGGCGGCCGCGTCAGAAGCGCGGCGCTGACCGCCGCGCGCCAGCAGCACGCGCGCGCGCGGCCGGCGCGCCGCCGCGCGCCGCGGACCTCGACCGCGCTCGAAGCGGAAGTCCGCGAGCAGCCGCGCAGCGAGCGGCGCGCGTGTAGAAGCGCAGGTGATCGGCGCGCGGGTCGAAGTGCGCGCTCGAACGCGCGCCGCGACAGCGCCGAGCACAGCCGTCGCAGCGGCCCGTGAGCCGGGCGTGCTCAGCAGCAGGTGCCCGCCCGGGCGCAGCACGCGGCGGACCTCCGACAGCCAGCCGGCGGTGTCGGCGACGTGCTCGATCGTCTCCCCGGCCCAGACCACGTCGAAGCTCGCGTCGGGCAGCTCCCACTCCCCTTCGCCGGCGATCAGCGACAGCTCGTCGGCAGCAGGTTCGGCTGTCGCCGATGGTAACTTCATCTGTTCCAGCCTACCGAGTCAGGCCACCCTCCAGTCCGCGCTCGACGGGGCAGTTGGAGCAACTGGCAACGGGGGGCTCGGCTTCAATATGTGGGGGACGATCGTAGCCAATGACGGCACTGTTTGCGCCGTCGCGTTTTCCGGCTCTGCTTATACCAGCCAATGGTTAGGCAGCCGCGCCATCTCTGCGCAAAAGGCCAATACTGCAAATGATTTCAGCCTCGGTAAGGACGGCAGAAAAGGCGCCTTCGCGTTGTCGACGGCAAATTTGTACTCGGCCGTGCAGCCAGGCGGCAGTCTTTATGGGCTGCAGCACAGCAACCCGGTCGATCCGGAGATCGCCTATCAGGGCCCCGCATTTTTGTTCGGAACGCGGAACGACCCAATGGTCGGCAACCGTGTCGGAGGAGTAAACGTCTTTGGTGGTGGGTTAGCGCTCTATGCAAGTGGCGGAGTCAAGGTCGGCGGCGTCGGCGTCAGCGGTGATACGTCCTGCACCGACCACATGATAGCCTGGCGCGTTCGCAATACCCTCAGTCTCGACCATTTGGGGACAGTCGGGGGGGTGTCCGGAGACCCAACACACCCCGACAACATCATTTTCGACATCACGCCGAACCCCAACGGAGGAACGGGCATCAGTGCGGGCGGCTTCGGCCATCCCACCTGTGTCAATCCTCCCGATCTGACCACCCTTCCTGCCGTGAAGAACCCCTGAACGGCAGGTCGCTATCGAAAGCGGCGCATTGCCGCTTTCGTTCGTCAGCCCAGGACGATGTCGAAAGTCCCGGCGAGCGCGTTTGGCTCGACGTCGGCGACCGGGCGGAGTGGCACGATCAGGCGGGCGCGGGCGGCGGAGTCGCGCACACCCATCAGTACGCCGTCATGCTCGTTGAGCGGCTCACCGGCGACGTACATCTGGGTCGTGAAGCGCGCCGATCCGGGGCTCGACACGGCGAAATGGATGTGCGGGGTGCGGCCGGGATAAGGCACGGGCCGGATCGTGCGGAACCGGTAGCCGCCCGCTCCGTCGGTGATCGTCTGGCCGTAACCCTGGAAATCATCGTCGAGCGGCGGGGCGGCGCGATCGTCCCGCACGTAATGGTAGCGGCCGTTCGTGTCGCACTGCCAGATCTCGACCCGCATGCCGGATAGGAGTCGCCCGTCCAAATCGAGAACACGGCCGCTGACATAGGCGATCGTGCCTTTTGCAGTGCCATTGTGCCCGGCAACTCGCACCAAATCGTTGTCCGAATCGGCGGGAATCGACAAAGGATAAAACGGCCCGGCCGTTTGCCGCGGCGTGGGCGGCAGTGTCGCCGCTCGCCCGGCGGCTCGCCAGCGAAAAGACGGCGGCAGAGCCGGCGGCGATTTCGAGCATCCGGCGTCTCGCGATCATCGGCCCAACCTCCTCGACGCGGAACAGGATTGTATATGGTAGGCTTTGACCGATCGACGGCATCCCAGCCAAGGGAGGAACAGCATGCGCCCGCCAATCACTTGCCTCGCCGTCATCGGTGTCGCCGGCATGCTGGCCGCGCCTGCGGGCGCGCAATTGCTCACCGAGAAGAGCCTCTCGGCCGGAATGGCGATGACGATCGCGCAGACGGCGCTCGAGACTTGCACCAAGCAGGGCTATCACGTCTCGGTGCATGTGCTCGGCCGCAACGGCGAGGTTCTGGTCGCGGTGCGCGGCGACGGCGCCCCGCCGCATACGATGGAGAACAGCCAGCGCAAGGCCTATACCGCTCGTACCTTCCGCATCCCTTCGGGCGAATTCGTGCAACGGGTGAAGGATAATCCGAACCTCGGAGCCGTGCATCTCACAGGGATCATCGCGGCGCAGGGCGCGCTGCCGATCAAGGCTGGCGACGAGGTGATCGGCGCGGTCGGGGTCTCCGGTGCGCCGGGCGGCGAAAAGGACGAAGCGTGCGCCAAAGCCGGCATCGACAAAGTCGCCGACCAGCTCAAATGATCGTTCGCACGGATCGTGCGCGGAGCCCCGGGAGGCCGTAGTTCTGTGGATCGCGCCCCCGATCTGCCGCACCCTACCGATAGTGTCGAGGCCGAGCGCTTGGCTCTCTCGCGGCGTATCGCACGGGTCGTGCTGGCGATCGCCTTGGTCGGGCTCGGGGTATGGATCCTGCACCGCTTTTTGGCCGCGCTCGCCTGGGCCGGCGTTTTGGCGATCGCTCTCTGGCCGCTCTATCGCCGGGTCGCTCTCGCCCTTCCCGGGGGCAAGTCTCGCATCCTCGCGCCTTTATTGTTCACTCTTTCGGTCGGTCTCATTTTTACCGTCCCGTTCATCTATGTCGCGATCGAAGGCGCGCGCGAGGTTCGCATCGTCGTTGAATTTCTGGGTGAGGCCGAGCACAACGGCGTTCCGGTCCCGGAATGGGTGCCGCAATTGCCTGTTGTCGGCCGAACCGTCGAGGAGTGGTGGCGCACCAATCTCAGCGACCCCAATGCGGCTCAGGAACTCCTGGGAAGGATCAACCCGCGATCGATCACTGCATCGGCTCGGCTCTACGGTCCCGAAATCCTTCACCGTTTGATCATCTTCGGTTTTACTCTTCTGACGTTGTTTTTCCTGTTCCGCGACGGAACGCTGTTCAGCCGACAGCTGCTGCGCATCAGCGACCGGCTGCTCGGCCCGGATGGGGAGCGGGTCGGGCGCCACATGGTTCAGGCGGTGCTCGCGACCGTAAACGGCCTAGTGCTGGTCGGGCTGGGGGAAGGCGCGCTGATCGGGATTGCCTATATCATCGCCGGCCTTCCGCATCCGGTCTCGGTCGCCGCACTGACCGGCGTTCTCGCTGTCATCCCGTTCGGTGCGCCAGTAGCATTCGGGGCTGCCGCGCTGTACTTGGCCGCGAGCGGCAGCACGATCGCTGGTGTCGCGGTATTCTGCTTTGGTCTCGTCGTCGTTTTTGTCGCGGATCATGCGATCCGGCCGATCATTATCGGCGGCGCGGCGCGGCTACCGTTCTTATGGGTCCTGCTGGGGATTCTCGGCGGGCTGGAGACGTTTGGCATTATTGGGCTGTTTCTCGGCCCGGCAATCATGGCCGCCTTGATCTCTCTGTGGCGGGATTGGACGGAAATCCCCGCCAGCGACGGCCCCGTGGGCGAACCGTAGCAGATCGGCAACGCGCCAGAAAAATGCTGCTATAATGGTCAGTGAGGGTTGCGGACCCAGCCTTGTCGGCATGCTGTCCTCCGCCGATAATGCTGCACCTGCCCGATGGTTCGCGATCCTAGCTCGTGTAGGAAAATTGGGAGGATACATGAAATACGTTTGCGATGCTCCAGGCGGGAAGACCTGGTTTCGGATCGAGACCGAAGCCGAGGCCGCGGTAAAATCCGAAGGCATGCGCCACGCCGTCGAGAAGTTTTTTCGCAAAGAGGAGGAAAAGGCGATACAGAGCTTCCAGCCTGCCTCCAAGGTTTACTTCGAGCAGGAGATCGGCCTCAAAGCGCATGTACAGCGCGAAATGCCGTTATTCCTGACGTTGCGCGACGACGAAGGTAATCCGCTGGTGACGGCCATGCTCGCGCCAGGCGGCCGCGACGACCGGAGCTTCCGGCCAATCATCGTCGGAATCGCGAATGCGGACCCCTATGTGGAGCATGCGGACGCCATCCGCGCTCTCGGCCAACACTACGGCCTCTCCCTCGAGAGGAGCCGCTGCTACCCCTACCGCCGCGACTAATCCGTCTGTCGACCTGCGCCGCGGCAAGACCCTCATTCGCCTCGCTGCGCTCGGCACCCTCTCCCGCATTGCGGGAGAGGGGCGATTATGCATTCAGCTCAAAGCTCCTCTCCCGCACCGCGGGGGTAGGGACCAAGCCCTCGGGGCTCGGTGGGTGAGGGTAGCGCCACCGCCCGCAACCCGATCAGCGGATGGCGACCTTGACCGGGGGCGGCGGGACCACTGAGCACTCGACCTTCTTTTTGTGGAGTGCGGCGCACGCGGCCTGTGCTTCCTGCGGCGAAAAATTGAGCAGGCGCGCGCGGTAGAGGTGCTCCTTGCCGCCCTTCGAAGGCTGCACGATCTGCATCGGCTTACCTCTGGCTGCGGGTACCGCAGCGGCGGAACGCGCCGCCTCCTCGGCCGCACTCTCAGCATGGAACGCACCGAGCTGGATGCTCCAGCGATCAGTTTCCGCCGGCGTGCGCAACTGATGCGCGATCGGCGCCGCCTCTGCCTTGGCAACGGGCGAGAGGTGGGCGGCGATCTTGCGGGCGGCTTTAGCGAGCTGTCCGATTTTCTCGCGCGGGCGGACTGCTTCGGGCTGGTCCATCTCCGTCTCAGCCACCACCGGCGCCGCGGACGGCGCGACGGGCGGCGACGGCGCTTCGCGCCCCGCCACCAGGGTGCCGCCGGCCCCCACCTCGGAGAACCCCTCATCGAGAAGAGCAGCCATTTGCCGGTCGCGCGAGCCGGCCGATGCTCCGCCCATGACGACGCCAATCAACCGGTGACCATTGCGCACTGCCGAAGCTGCAAGATTGAAACCCGAGGCGCCGATGTAACCGGTCTTGATCCCGTCGGCGCCTTCATACGAATCGAGCAGGTGGTTGTGGGTAAGAATGACCCGGCCGCGGAAGAAGAACTCGCGGGTCGCGAAATAGCGGTATTCACGCGGAAAGTCGTGGTAGAGGGCAAGCGCCAGCTGCGCGACATCGCGTGCCGTTGTGCGCTGCTCCGGATCGGGTAAACCCGAGGCGTTGCGGTAGATCGTGTTGGTCATCCCCAGCTGGCGCGCCTTTGCCGTCATGCGGTCAGCAAAGGCCGGCTCGCTGCCGCCCAGCCCCTCGGCGAGCACCGCGGCGGCGTCATTGGCAGATTTTGTAACGATACCGAGAATGAGGTCGTGAACCTGGACCGAGTTCCCCGGGACCAGGTGAAGCTTTGTCGGGCTCTTGCTCGCCGCTTCGCTCGATACCGGCAGATACTGGTCGAGCCGAAGCCGGCCCGAGTTCAGCGCCTCGAACGTCAAGTACAACGTCATCATTTTGGTCAGCGAGGCCGGATAGGTGATCGCGTCGGCGTTCATCTCGCTGAGCACTCGGCCGGTTTCGGCATCGATGACGATCGATTCGTTTTCCCGCGACGGGTCGACGCCGTAGAACCCGTGTCGCGCATGGCCATGATATCCCGGGTGGTGCCGCGCCGCGGCCGGGCTTGCGCCGAGCATCAAGAAGCCTGCAATGGCGCCGATGCAAGCGCCGGCGAGAAAGCGCCGCGATAGCGGCGCAGCGCGCGACGTGCACCGCGCGATGTTCCCGAATACTGTCACTTTGACCCCCCATTCCCCCAACAGATGGTGCGCGATCAGCGGATCGAGCACAGTCATCGTAAGGTAGAATAGAAAAACCGGGCATCTCTGTCTACGTTTTCGACCATAGAAATCGATCAAAGGCCTCGAATTGTTTACGGCTCGCGGGCATGCGGCGCCCGGGAGCGCCACCGCTGCTGCTTGCAGGCGCTAATGCTATCGCAATGAGTGATGGATAGAATAATACACCGAAACTGCTGATGGAATGGGGTCATGCTCAGCGCCTTCTCCGTCTTCGTGCTCTTCGTCGTCTTGTTCGCACTCATTTTTGTCATTCTTGCGGTGCAGAGGGTCCCCCAAGGGAGTGAATGGACGGTCGAACGATTTGGCCGTTATGTTCGCACCCTCGAGCCGGGTCTCGCGCTCATCGTCCCCATAGTCGACCGGATCGGGGCTAGGATGAACATGATGGAGACCGTGCTCCAGGTCCCCTCGCAGAGCGTCATCACGCGAGATAACGCAGTGGTAACGGTGGACGCGATCGTCTTCTATCAAGTATTGGACGCGGCGAAGGCGGCTTATGAGGTCACCACCCTCGAGCTCGCGATCCTCAACCTCGTCATGACCAATATCCGCACGGTAATGGGCTCTATGAGCCTCGACGAACTGTTATCCGAACGCGACCGCATCAACAGCCAGCTTCTCACTGTCGTCGATGCGGCGACCACGCCTTGGGGCGTAAAGGTTCAACGCGTCGAAATCAAGGACATCACGCCGCCCCAGGAACTGGTCGCGGCAATGGCCCGGCAAATGAAGGCCGAACGCGAGAAGCGGGCCAATGTTCTGGAGGCGGAAGGTTTCAAACAGGCGGCGGTGCTCAAGGCCGAGGGCGAGAAGCAGGCGGTGATCCTCGCTGCCGAAGCCCGTCGCGAGGCGGCCTTTCGCGACGCGGAGGCGCGGGAACGGCAGGCCGAGGCCGAGGCCAGCGCAACGACGTCGGTTTCCGAGGCGATCGGGCGCGGCAGCATCCAGGCGATCAACTACTTCGTGGCGCAGCGCTACATCGATGCTATTGGTCGTCTCGCCGGAAGCCAGAACCAGAAGGTAATTCTGATGCCGCTCGAGAGCGCATCGATGATCGGATCGCTGGCCGGGATCGCCGAGTTGGCGCGCGAGAGCTTCAGCACGGCTCGTCCTGCAGCGAGTCCCGGCGGTAGGGCCGACCACGGGGCGTTGATGTCGTACTGGTATTGGGCCGCCTTTGGCGCTGTTCTCGCAGTGATCGAGGTCGCCGTACCGGCGATGGTTTGTATTTGGCTGGCCGCCGCGGCGCTTGGTGTCGCGGCGATCTCTTGGCGCTATCCCGGGCTCGCCTGGGAGCACCAGGCGTTGATCTTTGCGGTCCTCGCCGTCGCGAGCGTCGCCCTCGGCCGGACAGCTTTTGCCCATACTCGCGCGAGTGCAAGTGACCGACACCTCAACCGGCGCGCCGAGAGCTATATTGGTCGGATGTTCACCTTGGATGGCGCGATTGTCGACGGCCGCGGACGGCTCAGAGTTGATGATACGGTCTGGCTCGTCCTAGGTCCGGACCTCCCGGCCGGGACCCGGGTGCGGATAACCGGCGCCGAAAACACACTATTGCGCGTCGAGCCGATCTGACCATCTTGTGCGCCGCACAATTTTTCTTGAGAGCCGTGATCATTTCGCTTATCTTTGTGGTTGTGCGGTGCGAGAGGTACCGCGGCGAAGGACAAGGCTGAGATCATGGAAACCAAGGGCAGACGCTCTGTACGCGCGCCCGGGCCGACCGAGGCCCCGGCCGCGCCATTAAAGCCGGTCGAAGCTCCGCCTCCGGTAAACGGGGCGAGCGATGCCGAACCGCCTAAACCCGCCGAACTGTTGGTCGAGGCGGGCAAGTCGACGGAAACAGCTGTGGATCTCGCGGCCGCTGCTGCGACGACGGCACCAACGCCGAGCATCGGCGCATTTCCACCAGCGTCGAAGAGCGCGAATCCCGATGTTCCCGGGCATTTCGAGGGCGATCCTGCCGCGGCGCTCGCCCAATCGCAAGCGGCGCTGGCGCGTGGCCTCGAAGCATTGAGCGCTGAGATGGCCGGACTGGCACTTTCGGGCATGAATGTGCTGGCGCACACAGCAACGAAGTTGCTCGCGGTGAAGACGCTCTCCGATGCGATCGAGGTGAATGCCAGGTTCACTTGCAGCAGTTTGGAGACGCTGGTCGGCGGTTCCGCGAAACTTTCGGAGCTCGGGGTAAAGCTCGCTGCCGAGACCTCTCAGCCGCTCTTCGGCCAACTCGCACGAGGGTGGAGCAAGGCGGTTCGGCCCGGCGGCTGAGACCCCAGCTGCGAGAAAGGGGCGGCGCATCGGCCCGTTATTCGACCTTGGCCAGAAGGGCGCGGATCTGACGGTCGATGAATTCGCCCTCGGGCGTTCCCGGCGCGGGGCGCGCCGCGCGATGGCCGAGGTCTGAAGGGATTTCGGCATAGATTGCGTGCTTGACGCCGTCGCGGATCCGGCGCGCGCCGTCCACCCCAAGCAGCCGGTCGCTCGCGCTCGGCAACACCAGCGTCGGTGCTGTGATCTGCGACAGAGCGGCGCTGAGGTCGCCGCCAAACGGGCTGGAGACGTCATGCGCACGGCTCGCCGCATAGCGCAACACCAGCGAGTTGGCGTCCCAATTGGCGAAGGCGCGAGCGGCATCCTCGATATCCTTCGCCAATTGCGCAGCCGGCAGCCGATCGAGATAGGGCGCCGACACGGTCCATGGGTAATAAACCATGCCGGCGAGTCGCAGTCCCTCAACCGGGTTTCGCGTATACCGGCCGCCCTGCCAATCCGGATCGAGCGCGATCACAGAGGTCATCAGATCGACGGTGAGCTGAAAATTGGCTTCGGCTTTGGGGCTCGGAACCAGCAGGATCAGGCTGCGCACCATCTCCGGGTGATGAATGCCCCATTCGAGGGCTTCGAAAGAGCCCATCGAGCTGCCGCCGACAGCGCGCAGGGTCGTCAGCTCGAGCCCGCGGGTGATTAGCGCGTGCTGCGCCGCCATCATGTCGCGGATCGTGTAGCGCGGGAAATCCTGTCCCAACCCGTCCTTGGGCGAGGATGAATCCCCGCCGCCGATGGCGTCGACCGTGATCACGAAATTCTTGTCGGTGTCGAAGGTCTTCCCCGGTCCGATCATCGCGTCAAAGGAATGACGGTTGCCGCTCGTCCCGTGCAGCAAAAGGATCGCATTGTCGCGCCCGGCGCCGAGCTGGCCGCGGGTTTCGTAAGCGACCCGCAATTCCGGGAGGATCGAACCGTCTTCAAACGCGAAGTCGTAGACGTTGAAAATCTGTGGTTCGGCGTGCGCCGCGCCAGCAACGCAAACCGCCAACGCGCCAGCCAAAAGAGCTCTCAATTGCCACTCGCGATTGCTTGGTTAAGATTTTGTTCGACACCGGCGTCGCGCCGCAGCTAGAGTTGACCCCCAAGCTGCTGGATGAGCAACGCCATGCGTATGCTGCGGTCAGCCTACCTTTCTCGGGTAGTCCCGGATTCCGCCCGGGCGCAAACCATTTTCGCTTTTGTGCTATGGAGCGGCGTCACCGTCTTCATCTTCGGCATTCTCATCGATTTGTTTCGCTGACTGCCTGCCTCGTTTCGCGCCGCAACCATCGTTCGAGGCCCGCGAACCCGAGGTCGGTGACGATCGCAAACAACGCGACCAGAACGGCGCCTTCGATGACGAAGGGCAGCTTGTCGGCGACCAAGCCATTAAAGATCGGAGTGCCGAGCGTCAAGGCGCCGACGGTTGATCCGATCGTTGCCGTGCCGATGGCGATGGTGACGGAGACCCGTATTCCCGAAAGAATGACTGGAGCGGCCAAAGGCAACTCCACATCGCGCAGCTGCTGCCAAGATGAAAGGCCGAGCCCCGCGGCTGCTTCGCGCACAGCGCGAGGCACTCCTTCCAGACCGGCAATCGCGCTCGCGATGATCGGCAGAAGTCCGTAGAGAAACAGTGCCAGGACCGTCGGGCGGGAGCCGAAACCGACGGCCGGGACGGCAATCGCCAGAACGGCGGCGGGCGGCAAGGTCTGGCCCACCGTAGCCAGCGTGCTCACCATCAATCGGAAGTCCCGTCCGACGGGGCGGGTAACGAACACCGCGAGTGAGAGACCGACCGATATCGCCGCAAGGCTCGCCACGCCAACCAATGCCAGGTGCGACAGGAATAGCGCAAGAAAGCTGCTGCGTTGATAGATCACCGGCTCGACGCCGGGAAACGCCCACCGGAAGACCGGTGTCAGCGCTTCCATCCGCAGCAACAGCACCGCGAACAAGAGCCCGACCCACAGGATTGGGCTCGCGAGGATCCGAGCCCGGTTCATCCTGTGGGGCGGCGCCGGCCCATGGCCTCATCCATGCTTGTCTCACCTCGCTCGAACCGGGGCTGGTAGCGCGCGCGACCTCCTATAATGCTACCATAGCAGGCAGACCAACCCGCATTCGATCGACCGATGCGATGACGCGCTTTCGGCTTTACTCCACAATTCTGTGTTTGGCGCCAGCCGCCCTCTTATGCGAGCCAGCGCAGAGCTGGGCGTGGGGTGGCGAGGCGCACAAGATCATCGCCCTGCTCGCTGATCGGCTCCTACAGAAGGGGGATCCGCCGGTCCAAACGAAGGTTGCCGAGATTCTGGCTGCCGACAAATCCGACACCTGGACGACGACCGACATCGCCGGAGAGGCGACCTGGGCCGACGCGCTTCGCGAGAAGAGCCCGGAGGGACGCGCGGCAACGGCGAAGTGGCATTACGTGAAATTCGATCCCGACAACCAAGATTTGAATAAGGCCTGTTTCGGCAGACCCGCCTTGCAAGCGATGATGCCGGCAAGCCACGGGCCGCAAGACGACTGCATTGTCGACAAGATCGAACAATTCGCAAAGGAGCTGCGGGAGCCCGGTACTTCCGCGCCGGAGCGGCTTATGGCCCTGCAATTCTTGCTCAATCTTGTCGGCGATATACATGATCCGCTTTTCGCGATCGAGCGCAACGACCAGAGCGGGCGTTGTGTCGCAATTCTCCCGCCCGGGAGCAAGACCCCGGTTCGGCTCAGCGTTTATTGGGAGGACGACCTGGTCGCCGAGGCTGAGGGGAAGAACCCGGCCAAGGCCGCCGAGCAGATCGCCGCGCGGCTGACCGCAGTCGATATCCGCAAATGGTCCGGTGGCACCCCGGAGGATTGGGCGCGGGAATCCTACGATCTCGCGAAGTCGGTGGTGTACGGCTTTCCGGCCGATCCGGGCGGCAAGTTCAGCTTTCCAACACGAAAGGGGGAAGCTGATGCCTGTGGCCCGGTCCCGTTACACCGGCTGGATGCCGGCTATCGCGACCGCGCGGTTGCCGCGGTCAAGGAGCAGTTGGCGAAGGCTGGCGTCCGTCTCGCCGCTCTGCTGAGAGACGATATGCAATGAACCTTTGGTGGTTACCGGTCCCTCACCGGGCGCGACTTGACCAGAGCGGCTGCGATATCGATTGGATCGTCATCGGATCCGGCGAGATATTCGACGGCACGTGAGACCGGGCGATTGAGCCGGTCGGCCAATTGAGCAATTTCCGAGATCGGCACCGGCCGCGCCTTTAGGTATTCGGCGCACTGGCCGAGCACTCTTTCGAGAACGAAAGCGACCGTCACGCGGCTCGACGACATCGATGACGCCACACATCCCCGGGCGGAAATCGCCAGCTCCAGCAGGGCGTCCAAACTGCCAAACCGACCGCGTTGCGTCTGGTATAGAAATTGACGCCTGAGATGCGCCGCCGCCAGATCGATTACCGATTTGCTCAACTGAAATCACGCCAGGTGAACAGGCAGTCGAATTTGATGCCCGCCGCTCGGAAGTTCTCTTCGGCTCCTTCCAAGCGGTCGACCACCGAGACCACTCGCAACACGGTGCAATCCAATTGCCGCGCCTGGTTCACTGCCTGCATCGCCGAGCCGCCGGTGGTCGTGACGTCTTCGAAGAGGATGACTTTCGAGCCCCGGTGGAGCAGACCGTCAATCCGTTGGTCGGTACCGTGCCCCTTGTTTTCCTTGCGCACAAAAAAACCCTTGAGCGGCTTTTCGGGCCAGCTTCTCGCGCACAGAGCGGCGACGATCGGAATCGCTCCGGTTTCCAGCCCCCCGATGCACTCGACATCCTCCGCCTTGATCGCGTCGAACAGCAGGTCTGCCAACAGCGTCGCTCCCTCCGGATCGAACATGGTTTTTTTCATATCGAAGAAGAAGTTGCTCGATCGCCCCGAAGCGAGCACGAAATCCCTATTCTGTAATAGCGACAATCGCCGGATAATGGCGATCAGTCTTTTTCTTTTATGACCAAGATCAATCGGGTGTTCTTTTTCTGTTGCTGAGGGGTGGCGTGCCATCAGGTGGTGAGCCGTGCGGCTGTTCGATTAACAGAATTAAACCTGAACATAACCCTGAAGACAAGTGACCTCGGTTCCCTGACAAGATCACGAAGGGCGTTCCTTGACGGGGTTGCACGGCGATCGTACTCCTTGGTCGCGGCAGCACAGTTCTCGAGTTACTCAGGCATAGGAGGGGTTATGGCAGTTCGGCTTGTCGTCACGATTACGGCCGCACCGGGAAAAGGATCCGAGCTCGCGCAGGCGTACAGGGCGCGTTGCGAGGAGTGCATGAAGGAACCCGGCTGCGAGCAATTCGAGGTTTTCCAGAGTGCGCTCAACCCGGACAAGCTGGTTTTGCTGGAACGCTGGTCCGACCAGGCGGCGCTCGACGCTCATGCCAAGCTGAACGCGACTCGCCCCGCCGCTCAACCCGCAGCTGCGTGTCGGCAGCGGCGAGCGCGAGGATTACGAGTACAAACGGACCCGCTGAGTAAGCGGGCACGTGCAACCTCTCTGGATGTGGCGATGGTGACCGCTGCGATTTGGCCGGCGCTCGATTACAGCCGGGTGCCCTACCGCCTTTATCACGACGCCGAAATCTACGCCCGCGAGCAGGAGCGGATCTTTCGCGGGCCGGTGTGGAGCTATCTCGGCCTCGACAGCGAAATTCCGGAGCCAGGAGATTTTCGGGCGACCTGGGTCGGCGAGACGCCGGTCATCTTCAACCGCGACAAATCGGGCGCGGTCAAGGCCTTCGTCAACCGCTGCGCGCATCGCGGCGCGCTGGTCCGTCGCGAGCTGTCCGGCAATGCCGGCGAGCATATCTGCATCTATCACCAATGGTGCTATGGGCTCGACGGCTCGCTGACGGCGATCCCGTTCCGCCGCGGCATCCGGGGCAAGGGCGGCCTCGATGCGAGCTTCGAGATGCGCCGCCACGGCCTGCGCCCGCTGAGCGTCGGCAACATCAACGGCGCGCTGTTCGGCACTCTCGCCGAGGATGCCGAGCCGCTCGAAGACTACCTGGGCCCGCCGATCCTGGCGCAGTTGCGGCGCCTCTTCGACCGGCCGGTCCGGGTGCTCGGCTACAATCGCCAGCGGATCCGCGGCAATTGGAAGCTCTATGCCGAGAATACCCGCGACAACTACCATGCCAGCCTGCTGCACGAATTTCTCGTCACCTTCGGGCTCGACCGCTCGACGCAGACCGGCGGGGTCAGGATGGACGCGCGGCACCGCCACAACATCACCTGGGCGGAGGCCGACAGCGACACCGACGAATTCGCCCACCAGGCTTACGCCGGCGCCGGGGTGCGCAACGACTTCCTGTCGCTGAAGGAGCCGTCGCTCGTCATTTTCCGTCCTGAGCGCGACGACAAGCTCAATCTCGTGGTCACCTCGGTTTTCCCGTCCGCAGTCTTTGTGCAGATCAGCAACAGCCTGGCGGTGCGCCAGATCCGCCCGCGCGGTGTCGACGAGGTCGAGGTGTTCCAGACGATGCTCGGCTACGAAGACGATCCGCCCGAGATGACCTTGCACCGGTTGCGTCAAACCAATCTCGTCGGTCCCGCCGGCCTCGTCTCGATGGAAGACGGCGAGGCGATCGAAATCGCGCACCGCGCTTCCCGTCCCGACCTCGACCGCACCACGGTCATCGAGCTCGGTGGCGGCGGAGTGATTTCCGACCGCGATTACCGCGTGACCGACGTGCCGTTGCGCGGCTTTTGGTCGTATTACGCCGAGCTGTTGGGCATCGAGCCGGAGGGCGCGGTGCGATGAAGGCCGACCGCGCCGCGGTATGCGATCTGCTCGCGGAATACGGCGCGCTGATCGACACGGCAAAGTTCGACGAATGGCTCGGGCTCTTCGCCGAAGAGTGCCGGTACCAGATCTTGCCGCGGGAAAACTTCGACCGCGGCCTGCCTGCGGCGCTGGTCTTTTGCGACAGCCGCGCGATGCTCGAAGATCGCATCCGGGCCTTGCGCGAAGCCAACAAATACAACATTCACACCGATCGCCACGTCATCGGCCTGCCGCGCATCTACGATAGCGGCCACACAGTTGAGGCGCCGTTCGCCGTCTACCAGACCGATCAGGAGGGCGATACCCGGCTCTTCGCGACCGGCCTCTACCGCGACCGGCTCGAAATTTCCGGCAAGCGCCTCAAAATCCGCGACAAGCTGATCCTGCTCGACACCTTCGCCGTCCCCAGCCTGCTCGCAACGCCGCTCTGACCCCGAAACCGGCTTGTCTGTTGCAATCATCAATTGAGTTAAAAATGGACCTCCGCTGCTTCTGCCGCAAGTCTACAGCGGAGACTCCTCCAAAAGTTGTGCAAGCTGCGAGGTTCGGAAAGCGGCCTTAAAACGGACCTTCAGCGGGACAAGCAAAATGGCCAGCGATGTGCCAAGAGCTGCCGTTCGCGGGACTCACCGACAGCAACCCATTGCTGCATTTAAGCCGCGATGTCGCCGCGTCCAGGACGAGTTCCCGATCCTCGCCGAAGATAAACTATTGTTCCGTGCCCTCTGCCCTTCCCCCGATCCGCGTCTACCGCGCGCCGGCCTGACCCGGTGCGTCACTGGATCGTCGAGCTGCAAGCGTGTTGTACTGTCGTGTCCAGGGAGATCATCAGTCGGAGACGTCCCGGTTGACACCGAAACAAGATTATGAACAGTCGTGACAACGATGGGGAGGGCTGGCGGCGCCACGCGCGATGCGGGAACTTCTGCTGATGATCGCGCTGATCTGCGGCGTCTTGCTGACCAGCGCCTCGGCCGAGGAATGGGCGGTTCCGGATGTCGACGCGCTGCCGATGGACGCGTTCGGCCGGACGGTCCGCGTCGGCCGCGACTTGATCGTGAACACCGCGGCGACGATCGGGCCGGATGCCAGCGATCCCGCGAAACGGTTCTCCGGCAACGGGTTGGAATGTCAGAGCTGCCATCTCGATGAGGGCAGGAAAAAGTTCGGGTTGCCGCTCGCGGGCGTCTGGGGCGTCTTTCCACAGTTCATCGGCCGCGAGAACCAGGTGCGCACGTTGGAGGACCGGATCAACGGATGCATGGAGCGCAGCATGAACGGCCGCGCGCTCCCGCCGGACGGCCCGGAAATGAAGGCGATGCTGACGTATATCCGATTCATCAGTGCCGGCGTCCCGACCGGGCACGGCGCGGAGGGACGGGGGGCCCCGCCGGTGCCATTGCCAACCGCGGCGAGCGATCCGAAACACGGCGAGGCGGTGTTCGCGGAAACCTGCGCGGTGTGCCATCAGGCGGACGGGCAGGGGAAGCGCTGGGGGCCGGAGGAGGCGGGGGCGCAACGCCATCGCTATCAATTCCCGCCATTGTGGGGACCGGACAGCTATAACGACGGCGCGGGGATGGCACGGCCGATCACGGCGGCTAACTTCATCCGTGCCAACATGCCGTTTGGCACCGATTACGCACACCCTGTCCTGAGTGCGCAGGATGCGTTCGACGTTGCCGTTTTCATCGATAGTCAGCCACGGCCGCACCGGCTCGGCAACGAGCGAGATTTTCCCGACCGCGCGCTCAAGCCCGCCGACGCGACCTATCCGCCGTTCCTTGGCCCGTTCCCGCCATCGCAGCATTTGACCGGGCCGTGGCAATCGATCCAGCAATGGCAGAAGGACAACGTACAGACCCTGCGACGCAACTCTGCGGCCGCGGGAGACTGAGCAGCACCGGCGGACCCGCTCCACACAGCGGCGTCGGTTTTGCAGCGGGTGAGCCACATTAAGAACAGACGAAATGGAGGAGCAGATGAACACGTTCAACACAAACACGGCGGACGGCGCGCCACGCCGAAATTTCTTTCGCCTCGCCGGGGCAACGGTGCTTGGGCTCGCTGGAATTGCGTCTGCGGCGTCGCGCACACAGGCCGCAACAGCGGCGGCGGGCGACGGCCCGATCTGGCCCGGAAAGCTCGCAGGACGCCATCGCCAGGTGGTTGACGCTTATACGGTCAACGACGGCCGCCCGCTGGTATTCGCACATGCGTTCCTGCTCACGGACGCGGCGCCAGGTTCAGCGACGTCGGTCATCGTTCTGCGCGCTCAGGCGCTCCCGATCGCTCTCAACAGTGCGATGTGGGAAAAATACAAGATCGGTGAATCATTCAAGATCATCGATCCGGAGACCAAGGCCCCGGCAGTGAAAAATCCTTTCCTGCATCCAAAGCCCGGCGTCCTGCTAGCGGACGATATGGCTGTTGACCGGCTGCTCGGGAAAGGCGCGGTAGTCGGCGCATGCAACCTGGCGCTGCATAACCTGAGCAAACAGCTCGCAAGCAACGCCGGCGTGAGCGCGGACGAAGCGGCAAAGGAATGGATCGCGAACCTGGTGCCGGGGATCACTCTCCTCCCGTCGGGAGTGTGGGGTTTGAACCGCGCACAGGAGGCCGGCTGCACCTATTGCGCGGGCGGCTGATGAGAAGTCGCCCAGCGCGCTCAAAGCAAATCCCAAGTCCGCTGCTCTGAGGCTCCGGTCCTATCAGAAGACAATGTAGCGCAAGGCGCGCTTCATTGCCGCGCTGACTAATGGAGCAAGCATCCGGCTGTTGGCGCGTTGAACTCAAAGGTCTGGAATTCACCCTTCTGAGCCATTCAGCTCGAGGACGAAGACAGCTTTGGTGAAGGTCTCGGATGCCGGCCCGTCGTGACCTATCCACCCGTTCTGAGGGCCGGCGTCCGAGAGCCTTCACCTTTCCAGCCATTGCCTAGCGCCACCCGGATCGGCTCAAGAGGGTGGTTTTGGGTCATTCCCGATTTGCCCGGCCGGTGATAGCGATGAAATTGACAGCGGTCATTGACACCTGGGGCCAAGCCTGTCGGCTGTGCCTATTTTAGCTGCTGCCGCTGGTAGCCCGGGCGGCAGAGCATTATCCTCGTCCGTGTGGGGGGTTGGCGCTCCTCCAAGCCGAGGATCACCGCATGGACATAGACGCGTGGCTCCGCGGGCTGGGGCTCGAACAATACGCGCTTGCTTTCCGCGATAACGCGGTAGATGGCGAGGTTTTGCGCGAACTGACGGCTGACGACCTCAAAGATCTGGGCGTTACCCTTGTCGGGCACCGCCGCAAGCTGGTCGCCGCGATCGCCGCTCTTCGTGGCGATGCGCCGCAAGCCGCCGCGGACACCGAACCCGCCGCTGTTGCGATCTCCGGCGCCGCCGAACGACGGCAGCTGACGGTGATGTTCTGCGATCTCGTCGGCTCGACGGCGCTGTCGACGCGGTTTGACCCGGAGGATCTGCGCGAGCTGATCGGGGAGTATCACCGCGCCGTGAGCGCGACGGTCGGCCGCTTCGCCGGCTTCGTCGCGAAATATATGGGCGACGGGGTGCTGATCTATTTCGGCTATCCGCAAGCGCACGAGGACAATGCCGAGCGGGCGGTGCGGGCTGGCCTCGCGGTGATCGAGGCGGTCGGCCGGTTGCCGGGGCGAGAGGATTTGCGCGTCCGGCTCGGCGTCGCCACCGGGCTCGCCGTGGTCGGCGATCTGATCGGCGAGGGCGCGGCGCAGGAGCGCGGCGTCGTCGGCGAGACCCCGAACCTCGCCGCCCGGCTGCAGGGTTTGGCCGCGCCGAACACCCTGGTCATAGGCGAAGCGACGCGCCGGCAGATCGGCGGATTGTTCGACCTGGAAGATCTCGGACGGCAAGCGCTCGCCGGCTTCGCCGAGCCGCAACACGCGTGGCGGGTCATGGGGGAAAGCGGCGTGGTAAGCCGCTTCGAGGCCTTGCGCTCGGCGGAGACGCCGCTCGTCGGGCGTGAGGAGGAGATCGAGCTGCTTGTCCGCCGCTGGCAACATGTGAAGAGCGGCGAAGGGCGGGTGGTGCTGATTTCCGGCGAGCCAGGCATCGGCAAGTCGCGGCTCACGGCAGCACTTTCCGAGCACATCGAAACCGAGCCCCATACGCGCCTGCGCTATTTCTGCTCGCCGCACCACCAGGACAGCGCGCTCTATCCCTTTATCGCGCAGCTCGAACGCGCCGCCGGGTTTGTCCGCGACGACACGGTCAAAGCCAAGCTCGGCAAATTGCGGGCATTGCTCGCACCGGGCATGCGGGATGAAGACAATATCGCGCTGTTGAGCGAGTTGCTTTCGCTGCCGAGTTCCGCCGCGGACCTCAACCTCAGCCCGCAACGCAAACGGGAGAAGCTGTTCGAGGCGCTGCTCTGCCAGCTCGAAGCCGAGGCGCGGCATCGGCCGGTGCTGATGGTCTTCGAGGACGCCCATTGGATCGATCCGACCTCGCGCGAACTGCTGGATCTGTCCGTCGACCGGGTGCGGCATCTGCCGGTGCTGCTGGTGATAACCTTTCGTTCGGAATTTCAGCCGCCCTGGGGCGGCCGCGCCCACGTCACGACTTTGACGCTCAATCGGCTCGACGAACGCGACGGCGAGGCGCTGGTGCAAAAGCTGGCCGGCAATGCCGCGCTTACCGCGGATATCGTCGCCGAGATCGTCGAGCGCACCGACGGGGTGCCGCTCTTTGTCGAGGAATTGACCAAGGCGGTGTTGGAAAGCGCCGCGCCGGGAGATCGGGTTGCCGCGGTTCTGGCGATGACATCGCTTGCCGCGCAGTCGGTGCCGGCGACGTTGCATGCCTCGCTGATGGCTCGCTTGGACAGGCTCGGGCCAGCGCCCAAGGAGATCGCCCAGATCGGCGCGGTGCTCGGCCGCGAGTTTACCTATGAGTTGATCGCGCCGGTGGTGCAACGTCGAGAGAGTGAGTTGCAGGCCGCGTTGGCTCAGCTCAGCGACGCGGGATTGCTGTTTTGTCGCGGTACCGCTCCGCACGCCTCCTACCTGTTCAAGCACTCGCTGGTGCAGGACGCCGCCTATGGCACACTGCTGCGCGGAAGACGCCAGGAATTGCACGCCCGAGTTGCGGCGGCGCTGGAACAGCATTTTGCTGATCTCGTCGAGCGCCAGCCGGAACTCCTGGCGCATCATTTGACTGCGGCTGGCGAGACCGAGCGTGCAGCCGATCAATGGCTGGAGGCCGGCCGACATGCCGCCGAGCGTGTGGCGCATCTCGAAGCCATCCGCCATTTCGACCGCGGTCTCGCGGCATTGGGGACACTGCCCGAAGGGCCCGCTCGCGACACGCGTGAGATCGAGCTGCTATTGGCCAACGGGTCGGCGCACTTCGCGGCCAAGGGGTTCAGCGCGGCAGAGGCAGCGCAGGCCTATGCCCGTGCGCGCGAACTTGCCGAACGGCGGGGCGATGTGCGCCAGCTGTTCACGTCGGTTTATGGTCTTTGGCAGTCGGCGAACGGAGCCGGGCACATCCTCGACTGCCGCAGATTGTCGAACCGGCTGCAGCAACTAGCCGCCGCCGAGCCAGAGGACGAATTACGTCTGGAGGCACACCACAGCGCCTGGGCAACAAGTCTGTTCGCCGGCGAGCCCGCGGCTGCTCGCGAGCACTGCGAGGCGGGGCGCCGGCTTTATGATCCCGAACGGCACCATCTGCTTCGGCGGTTCTACGGCGGTCACGACCCTGGCGCGTGCGCCGGCTACTTTGGTGCGCAGGCCAATTGGCTGCTCGGATATTCCGAGGATGCTCTGAGGCTCGGCCGCCAAGGATTGGCCTTGGCCGGGCGCATCAAAGACCCGTTCAGCCTCGTAACCGCCTCGCTGTACAATGCGATGGTTCATCTAAATCGCGGTGAGCCGGAATTGGCGCTGCAACTGCTCGCTGCGGCCGAGGCGCTCGCCGCCGAGCAAAGACTTGGCCTTGTGGTGGTACCAGAGATCCTGCGGGGCGTTGCCCTGATAGCACAGGGAGCGCTTGAGGAGGCGGTCGCCTGTTTGCGCCGCGGGCTCGCCGACGGGCCCAATGTGACGCGGGTGCGGACTTACGGCCTGGCCGGGCTGGCCGACGCCTTGTCGCGGCGCGGTGAGCATGAAGCGGCTCTCGGTGCGGCAAAGGCCGGGTTGCAGGCGCAGGAGGAAACGGGTCACCGCCAATGGCACGCGGAGCTTCATCGCGTCGAAGGCATCGCCCTGCTAGGCCTCAACAAGCTGGAAGATGCCCAGAGCGCCCTTGAGCAAGCGCTGCGCGTCGCGCGAAGGCAACAGGCAAAAGCCTATGAGCTGCGCGCCGCCTGCGATCTCGCCCGGCTGTGGGGCGAACAGAACCGTCGAGCCGAGGCGCATGATCTGCTCGCGCCGGTTTACGGCTGGTTCACCGAGGGGTTCGATACGCCCGATCTCAAAGAAGCAAAGGCGCTGCTAGACGAACTGACGTGAGCCGATCCGCCAGCATGACCAAAGTCTAACGCGAATGATTGCTTCCTGGGCGACACTGCCAGCCGCTGGCGGGCATGAAAGTCTCAAAATGCGTCGACTTGCGTCGGCCGGTCGCTGTCATGTGAATGGCCGGCCGGCGCGAGGCCGTCATCGAGCAAACACAGACGCTGATCGGCGCTCCACCCAACTCGACCCCGTAGACTTCGCCTTTGGTGAGAGTCGGATTTGGGTCAAACTGAGACGACCTGTCAGCGGCGCTGCACGGCCGGTCTATCTTCAACAACAGAAATGATTACCAGCGGCCAGCACTGCCGGTCAGTGCCAGATTCGGACACGCGCTCGCGACTAACCTAACTTCGCCGATTCGAGCACTTTCTAGGATCTAAGTATCTGAGATCGCTGGAGTCGAGCCCCGAAGGTCGGCACTACAGCGGGATAGGCGACGCGGGAGCGCCGGCGGTGATTTTCGGGGATGGTTGGGCGGGCAGCTCCAGTTTGAGCTTCTTCAGTAAGAGGTTGAGCTCGGGTTCGGGCTCGGTGTAGCGGCTGAGCAGCAGTTCGCGGCCGTCGGTGGTCGGCAGGTGCACGTCGATCATCTGCACGGCGGCAAACTTCTCCAGCACGCTGCGCGGCGTCAGTCCGGGCGCCAGTGCATGTAGCCGCCGCCCAAGAGTAACGTGCAGGCAATAGGCCAGGAAGGCAATGAAGACGTGCGCTTCGACGCGGACCTCGAGCTGGTGAAAGACCGGCCGGATCGCGAGGTCGCCCCCTGCTTTCGCAGGGGCAGGCTCTTGAGGTTCTTGAACGCCTCCTCGACCGCAACCAGCAGCAGATAATGGCTCCACAGCCTGGCGGGGTCTTCCTCGACCAGGTTGGTGCGCAGCAGATAGCGGCCTTCGCGCGATCGGGCTTGCCTCAGCTTGTCGCGATCGAGGCGATAGCTGAACGTAGCGCTGTCTGTGGAGACCTCGATCACCGCCAGGCGCCAGGCGATGCGGGACTGATCGCGCGCGGCGCCGAGTTTCATCAGCAACTCCTCGCGCGTCAGCTGCATCGTCGACAGTTGCTTGAGCCGCGCCCACAGCCGCTTCAACTGACGCCGCCGTATCGCCCGCTCCTTGGCAACACGGTCGCGGCTCTGGGCCAAGACGTAGAGCTCGCCCTCTTGCGCCAACAGCTTGACCTGGACGCCGGGTCGCGCCTCTTGCCACGGCTTAGAGACCAGATGTTTTGCCAAACGCGTCAAGCGACCCTTTGGCGTGCCCACCAGATAATGCACTGGCGGGTCGGCCGCGCGCATCTCGGCGAGCACTTCCTCGGTCGGCACCGCCGCGGTCCATCAACCAGATGCGGCGCGCCTTGCCGTATTGCCGCTCGATGCGATCGAGAAACCCCCGCAGGGTCGTCTTGTCCGCGGTGTTGCCGGGCAGCACCTCATAGGCCAGCGGCAGACCTTCGGGGGTCACCACCAAAGCCTGCCCTCGCGGAAGCGGGGGGCAATGACGATCTGCACACAATCCGGCCGGTGATCACGCGAGTACCCGAAGCGCCGCTTGTCGCCTTCCGGAAACGGCGGATCCGCCTCGAAATAGAGCCTGCCCCGGCGAAGGCCGGGGTGCTCGTCAGGTCGTAGAGCAGCACGTCGTAGCTGATGTTGAACAGGTCTCGCCACCGTCCCGTCAAGTGATCAAAGACCGCCTGCTTGTGCACCAGCAGCCGGTCGTGACAGCGGTACAGCTTGTGGATCTCGGCCAGCCCTGCGTCCTCGCCCAGCAAATCGGCCAAGGCACTGCGCCGAAACCACTCGCGGTGCAACCGCCATTCGCTGCCCGGCGCCAGCAAGCGATAGGCAACCAGCACGAACAGGACCTGATCCCAGTGCGTTCCTTTGCGGCTCGACCCCAGCCGCTTCGACCAGAACTGATCGAGCTGCAGCTCACGCCACAGCATCAACGCCAGCCAGCACGCACCCCACTGCCGTGGCCGGCGCAACTGCAACTGCGACAGCTTGACGTGGACGATCGAGGTGTCCGCCAGCACTCCTGCGCCGCGGTCTTCCGGAAACAGCGACAGCGTCCGCGGTTGCGTGCCGCCTTCCTCGAGCACCTCGATCGAGCGCCGCCACGCCAGACTGCACATGGACGGGTGAACGCCTGAAGTAGCTATGCTCGCCGATACTTCTTTTCACCATCATTTACCAAGATTTACAGAGCTTAATTAGATCTCGATCGCAGGGCGCCTATTTCCGTAATACCTAGAGCACCCATTGCGAAGGTTGCCATGAAAGATCTGAAGGCAGACTGGCGGAGATGGACCCGAGCCGAAAGAATTGTCGCCGTCTCTATCGCGCTAGGAATGCCCGGCCTAGTCCCGGCGCCGCTCCTTCTCGCCGAAGGGTAATTTCAGCCAACGTTTTACCCGTAATCGATCACGGCGGAGAGTGCTACCATGAATTTCGTTATCGGACCGGTTCTGAGGCGTGCTGACGGGTACGCATTCGACACCTGGACCGCTGGCAGGGGGGTGACCCGCAGCTATCCTTATCACCGGGTTGAACACGCATACTACGCGCGAAATGCCGAGATTAAGGCTTCTGCCCGAGGGCGCGCCGGCGCGATTGTCTGCCAGACCCTCGACGAGTTCATCGTGAAGCTCTCCGGGGATGACTACCCAATCGATAACGTCTATCTCGCTGCCAAGAACCCGTGGTTGCAACGGCAGTTGCACACCCCGCGCGGGCTCGGCGATCGGGCGTTCATTGTCGGCCGGCGGCCTGTTGCGGGGGAAGGGCTGCCGCCATGGCAGCCAGATCTCATGCTCGATGACACCGGGCCGTTCAGGCTATCGCGAAAATCATTTCATGATCGAGCAGCGCCATGAAGGTTATCATGTGCGCGACCTCCGCAGCACCCTTGGCACAATCGTGAACGGCCAGCTTATCGGCGATCACTTCTGCACCGATGATGTTCCGCTGCGAGCCGGAGAGAATGAAGTGATTGCCGGGGGCGTGGGGTCGCCCTTTGTCTTCTCTGTGTCGATACCCGGACAACTGATGTTTGCCTCGCGTTAGACCGGAAAAATATTCCGAGGGAGGTCGGCACGGCAATGACGAGGCGGCGGGACCGATGCCAGCCGACCAGCCGAGAGAGTGTCAATGCGCGACCTGACGGCAGCACCGAGCGATTGCGGCGCGAGCGGCATTGGCCTAATTGTCGCTGAAACGACCCGGAGCACGGATGCCTGTGGCTGGACCAAAAGCCCCGGCTCTCGGCCATCACCATGCCCGGCACCACACGGGCAGTCAGCATCCAGCGAAGAAGCTGGCAAATTCCGGACCGACAACGATCACCCGTCACTGGCGCAGTAAAATTGGGTGCCCGGGAAGACGGTAAGTAAGCTCGACGCCGAATTGAAATGCGTCAGCTCTTCCCTCAACAGCTGAGGGACCCCATTGACCACCCTTAGCGCCGATAAGTTCCCGAAGCTGCCCCCATCTCGCTTTTCGACTTGTCAAGGGGCCTCTCTGCCTGATGGCGCGCTGTCGACCCTCCGCATCACCGGCACGATCGATAGCCGTGGTGAGCCGAAGAGGGATAGAGTATGCAAATGCCCATTCCGCGGATCATGCAGGAGCGCATCAGTTGGCAGAGGAGATTTGCCGGCGTGTGGGCGCCCGCCTAACTCGCTTGCGCCGAAATGTCTTCATGCTGGTGCTCGCCGCGGAACGTCCGCTGACGGCCTATGAAATTCTCGACCTTTTGCGTCCCTACGATCCCTCGGCAACTCCAGCAGGCGTCTATCGCACCCTCGATTTCCTGACTGAGCTTGGCTTGGTGCATCGGATCGAGAGTGCCAAATGCTTCATCGCCTGTGCGATGCCGGATCATTCGCATCCCAGCCAAATGCTCGTCTGCCGGCGCTGCCGCACGGTTGTCGAGACCGAAGATTTGGGGGTCGCAATGGCCACTGAAACTCTCGGACGTCGCCTCGGCTTTGCCCTCGACCGCGACACAATGGAGTTCGCGGGTGTCTGCTCGTCCTGTCGCGCATAAACCGCGCGGCATCCTCCCGCACCTTCTCATGGGAATGGCGGGAGCCTCCAATCGAAGTCGCATATGGGACACCAAGCCACCAACCACGCTCGTCCGCTCGGCTTGCCCTTCTTCCCCTCGGTGATATGATATAAAGTATCAATTAGGCTGGCCTGGGCAGCTTGCACCGCACGCCCCTCGGTTTTGCCAGCGCCACCGACGTCCTGTGGTGAGGAACCGGGCTTGTGCATCAGATCCCCGTCACCGTGCTGACCGGCTATCTTCGCGCCGGCAATGGTGGGCGAATGGAGCCGGCCGCTCGGCTGCGAGGTCAAGGCGGGAGTCTTGGGTTCGAACTCGGCCTGCTGCGGCGACGCCTCGTGCCAGAGTCGGTCACGCACCCGGCGGCGGGAGAAAAACTCCTCCGCCTACTGTTCCTCAGTGCGCTTTTAAGCACCCTCGCGACGATGTCCGTCGCACAGGCGGACCCGATCAAGATCGTAGCGGCCGAGAATTTTTATGGCGACATCGCCAAGCAGATCGGCGGCCCCGACGTCGCGGTGACCAGCATCCTCAACAATCCCGACGAGGACCCGCATTTGTTCGAGGTGAGTCCGTCGGTGGGCCGAGACGTCTCGGGGGCGCGCATCGTCGTCTATAACGGTATCGACTATGACCCGTGGATGGGGAAACTCCTCAGGGCCGCCCGTTCGGCCGATCGCAAAACGATTGTCGTCGCCGATCTGGTCGGAAAGAAGGCCGGCGACAACCCGCATATTTGGTACGACCCGGCGACGATGTCGGCCTTGGCCAAGAAGCTTTGCGACACTCTGAGCATTGAAGATCCAGCCAACCGGGCCGGATATGAGCGGCGGCTCGCGGAATTCGAAGAATCGCTGAAGCCGATCCAAGCGAAGATCGGCGAGCTCCGCCAGCGCGCAGCCGGCGCCCCGGTCACGGCGACGGAGCCGGTTTTCGGCTACCTGCTCGACGCGCTCGGCATGCAGGTCAGGAACCACGCTTTCCAGCTTGCGGTGATGAACAACACCGAGCCCAGCGCTTCCGACGTCGCTGCCTTTGAGAACGACCTCAAGAAGCACCAGGACAAACTGCTGATCTACAATAGCCAGGCCACGGACCCGGTCGCCGATCGGATGCATAAAATTGCCAAGGCGTCGGGGATCCCTGTGGTGGGGGCCACGGAGACCGAGCCCGCCGGCGAGAACTATCAGAGCTGGCTGGCGAGCGTGCTTGACGCGATCGATCGGGCGCTCTCCAAGCAGCAGACCCCGTGAACGCGATCGAGTTCCGTGATGTCGCTCTGGGGCTGGGCGGCCGCGACGTGCTGGCCGGCGTCAGCCTGGAGATCACAACAGGCGAGTTTGTTGGCGTGCTCGGACCGAACGGTTCCGGCAAGACGACATTGATGCGTGCCATCCTCGGCCTGGTGCCGGCAACTCGCGGCACGATCAGCGTGTTGGGCCGCCTTGCGGCTCGCGGCAATCCGGCAATCGGCTACATGCCGCAAAACCGCACCAGCGGTAGCGACTTGCGACTGCGCGGCTGGGACTTCGTCGCCGGCGTTGCCGATGGGCACCGGCTGGGCCTGCCGTTCGCGGGCAAGGCGGCGCGCGCTGAAGTCGATCGCGTTCTAAATCTGGTCGGCGCCCGCGATCTGGCGCGACGGCCCTTGGCCGAGATGTCGGGCGGCGAGCGGCAGCGCCTGTTCTTGGCCCAGGCGCTGATCGGTCGCCCGCAGCTGCTGCTCCTCGATGAGCCGCTGGTTAATCTCGATCCGCATTACCAGAGCGATTTGGTGGGGTTGACAAAATCGCTCCGCGACGAACTCGGGGTCACCATCTTGTTCAGCGCCCACGAGCTGAACCCGCTGCTCGGCGCCCTCGACCGGGTGCTCTATCTCGGGCGCGGCCAGGCGGCGCTGGGCACAGTCGACGAGGTGATCACCGGGCCGGTCCTATCCCGCCTCTATGGGGCAGAGATCGACGTCTTCCGCCTGAAGGGCCGGATCTTTGTTATGTCGGGCGACCACGATGTGGAACGCGACATTCACCGCCACGATCACGGGTCGAGGCAGACGCACACACCCAGTCTGCTGGGAGCGCAGCCCAGCGATGTTTGAATACGACTTCATGCGGAGTGCCTTTGCCGCGGCGGCGATCGTCGCGATCGTCTCAGGCCTGGTCGGCTATTTCCTCGTCCTGCGCGGCCAGGCCTTTGCCGGTCATGCGCTTGCGCATGTCGGTTTCACCGGCGCCACCGGCGCGGTTCTGATCGGCGTCACGCCGATCTGGGGTCTGGTGATGGCGACAGTGGCCGCGGGGGTCGGCATGGGCGCGATCGGCGAGCGTTTGGCCGGGCGCGATGTCGCGATCGGCATCGTCCTGGCGCTCTCGCTGGGTCTTGGGCTGCTGTTTCTTCACTTCTTCACGGCTTACGCAACTCAGGCCACCGCATTGCTGTTCGGCAACGTGCTTGCCGTCGATGTCGGTACCGTATGGACGCTCCTGTCGCTGGGCGTACTCAGCACGGGAGCCTCGCTGTTATCTCGCGGCCGCTGCTGTTCGCGAGCCTGCAGCCGGAATTGGCCGAGGCGAAAGGGGTGTCGCTTCGGCTCTATTCGGTGCTGTTCCTGGCTATCGTGGGGCTGGCCGTCGCCGAGTGCGCGCAGATCGTCGGCGTGCTGCTGGTCTTTGCGCTTATGGTCGGACCCGCAGCGGCGGCCCAGCAACTGACCACCGGAATCGGCAGCGGCCTGCTCGTGTCGGCTGGCCTCGCGCTGCTGGAAGCATGGACCGGCATCGCGCTCGCCTTCTATACCGACTGGCCAAGCAGCTTCTGGATCACCGCCCTGAGCGCGGGAATCTACCTGCTCACGACATTGCCGAGCGTCGGTCGAGCCCGATAGCAGGCGGGGATCAGCTTTGGCGTTTGACTCATCGCGGCGTTGGCCGTTCCGAAACACGAAAAGCACTCTTGCTTGTGTGATGCCGAGGATGGCGCAGCTGCGGTATGGTGGGCGAAGTTCGGGGAATTCGCGCTGATTGAGGGATTGCGGCACGTGCCATCGTCCGGGTCTTCGCTGCGGATCCTGTGCCCCAACGGGCATCTCGGGTTCGCGCCGATCAAGACAGCGAGCTTTCGGATCGGGCTCGACTGCGCGCCCGATTTGATCTGCGCCGATTCCGGGTCGTGCGATGTCGGTCCGGGGCCGCTCGGCGCGGACGTCTCGTCGAGCCCGGTGCGGTGGCAGAGGCACGATCTCGAGCACATGCTGTTGGGGGCGCGCCGGCTCGGCGTGCCGATGATCGTCGGCTCGGCCGCCGACACGGGCAGCAATAGCGGGGTCGACCGGTTCGTCGGCATCATCAAGGACCTCGCCCTCGAGCATCGCCTGGCGCGGTTCCGCATCGGCTATTTCTACTCGGAAGTCGACAAGGACTATCTGCGCCGCAAAATCGCCGCGGGCGACGCGATCGACGGGCTCGACGGGCGGCCGCAGCTCGACCTGGCGACCCTCGCCGCCACCGACCGGGTCGTGGCGATGGCCGGCGTGCACCCCTACATCGAGTTGCTCGATCGGGGTGCCGACATCATCATCGGCGGCCGCAGCAGCGACTGCGCGATCTTTGCCGCGCCGGCGATGCGCCGGGGTCTTCCGGCAGGGCTCGCCTACTTCGCCGGCAAGGTGCTCGAATGCGCGTCGTTTTGCGCGGAGCCTTACGCCGGCAAGGAATCGGTGCTCGGTGAGATCACGATGGAGGACTTCAAGGTGACCGCGCTGTGCCCGGAGCAGCGCTGCACGATCGCCTCGGTCGCGGCTCATACGATGTATGAGCGGCCCAACCCCTTTTATGAGCACTTCCTCGGCGGCCATATCGATATGAGAGAGTGCCGCTACGAGCAGTATGACGAGCGGACCACCCGCATCACCGGGCCGAAATACGTTCCCGCCACGGAGCTGCGCGCCAAGCTCGAAGGCGCCGGCAAGCTCGGCGAGCGCTTTATCGGTATGGTCGGGGTGCGCGACCCGTACACGATCGAGAATATCGACGCGGTCATCGACTGGGCCCGGCAACAGGCGGCCGAGCGCTTCGGCCCGACGGGGTACGAGCTGCACTACAGCGTCTATGGCCGCGACGCAATTCTTGGAGCGCTCGAGCCGCGGAGGCGCTCGCCGGGCCATGAGGTCTGCGTCGTCGTGCAGGCGATCGCGCCGACGCGGGAGATGGCCGAGGAGGTGTGCATGACCGGCACCCGCCAGATGTTCTATGCGCGGCTGCCGGCGGTGAAGGGCACCGCCGGCGGGGTCGCCTTCCTGCTTGACGAGGTGATGCCGGCGAGCCCCGCCTACCGCTGGACGGTCAACCACACGGTGCGGGTCGACGACCCGCTCGAACTGTTCCCGACCTTCATCACCGAAGCCGGCGTGTGATGGCGACGAGGCCGCTCTCCGAGATCGCCAAGACGATCCGCAGCAAGAATGCCGGCGTCGACAAGATCACCTTCGACGTGATCTTCGCCGAGCGCGCCGAGTACGAGCTCGTCCGCCGCAGCGGCGTGCTGTCGCGGGCGGCGGTGTGCCGGATCTTTGGCATTCCGGAGAGCCGCGATCACCGATTACGTCGAGTTCGATCCGGCATTGGCGATCAAGTTCACGATCTTGCGGTCGGTCACCAGCGGCAGCCCCGGCGACGCCGACATCTTCGGCAGCCAGCAATACGGCCCGTTGCTGGATATCGCGGTTCCGACGGGGTGATTTGCAGTCTGTTTTGCGAGCCGGGGCTCAGGGAGAGGGAAAAAGCCGGTTTTTTGGGTAAGCCGACCTTAACAACGGCTATCGGCCCTCGCGAACCACCGGGTTGCGCAACGTGCCGATGCCGGTGATCTCGATCTCGACGGTGTCGCCGTGCCTCAGATTTTCAGGCGCGCCTTCGGTGCCCATCCACACGACGTCGCCCGGATAGAGCGTCAGGTATTGCGACATCCGGCTGATGAAGGTGGCGGGGCCGAAGATCATGCTGTTGGTTTTGAAGCGGAACCTTTCGCCGCCATTGACGCGGATGATCGTCTGCGCCGCGTCGAGATCGAAATCGGTTTCGATCCATGGTCCCATCGGCTTGAAGGTATCGGTGTTTTTGGCGCGCCACATGGTCCGGTCGCCGGTCTGCCAGGTGCGCTCGCTCATATCGTTGCCGATCGTCCAGCCGAGCACGCAGGACAGCGCCTCGCTCTCGGACAGGTGCTTCGCCTTTTTGCCGATCACCGCGACGAGCTCGCCTTCATACTGCACGCGCTCGGTCGCATCCGACGGGATCACGATCGGCTCGCCATGCGCGATCAGCGCATTGTTGGCGCGATAACCGATATCCGCCGCCTCGGGCAATTTCGGCTCCTCCCCGCGCTTTCTGGCCGCCTCGATGACGTGCTCGGCGTAATTGAGCCCGGCGCAATAGAAGGTGCGCGGCTCGACCGGCACCAGCAGCTTGACCGACGACAATGGCCGGCGTGTCGTCGTCTTCTCGTACCCGGCAAACGGGTCGCCGCGCACTTCGGTGACCATGTCGCCCTCGACGATCCCGTAAGCCGGCTGCCCGTTGGCCTCGTAACGTATCCAGCGCATTCTCTCCCTCCTTCTCCACCCGGCATTTCGCCCTTCCGCATCAGACGATAGAGATACCGCCATAGGCAATCCCTGCCCAACAAAAAGCTGAAGCTCGGCCCTCGTTGCGGTAATTTGTAAACATGACTTCCCGAGCGCGCGCCGAGCGCCGGCTGGCAGCCATCCTGGGAACTCGAGGTGGTCGAGCTGATGCCAGCGAGCGCCCGCGCATCGCCAACGCTGAGCCGCACCGCCTGAGTCCGGTCAGGATCGAGGTAATTGGAGCCGTCGCTCATGGACTACGACGGTCGTCCTGTCCGCAGCGTCAAAAGCGATCGGCTCGTTGACACCCGGCCCCCGGCGCCCGCAAGCTGCCCGCTATGGCACGAGCGCAGAAACTCCGCTGATGCTGGCCGGCGCCAACAGGCCGCTCGCCGGCATCACTGTGCTCGATTTCGGCCAGGTCTATCAGGGACCTTACGCGACCCTGCTGATGGCCAAGGCCGGGGCCGACGTGATCAAGATCGAGCCGCCGCAAGGCGAGCCGCTGCGTCGGCGAGCGCCGCCGGGCAAGAGCACGACCTTTCCGATCGCGATGCTGAACTCCAACAAGCGCGCGATCACATTGAACCTGAAGCACGAGCGCGGTCGAGCGCTGCTGTTCCGCATGGTCGAGCGCGGCGACGTATTGCTGGAGAATTTCGCGCCCGGGGTCATGGACCGTCTCGGCGTCGGCTGGGAGGTATTGCACCGGATCAACCCGCGCCTCGTCTATGCCTCGGGCTCGGGTTACGGCCTGACTGGGCCCGACCGCGACAATCTGGCGATGGATCTGACGATCCAGGCGGTGTCGGGGCTGATCGCGGCGACCGGCTTTCCGGACGGGCCGCCGGTCAAGGCCGGCCCGGCGGTCGTCGATTTCATTTCCGGGATCCATCTCTATGCCGCCACCCTGACCGCGCTGTTCGAGCGCGAGCGCACCGGCCGCGGCCGCTTCGTCGAGGTGGCGATGCAGGAGGCCGCCTACGCGACCCTGACCTCGCAACTCCACGCCTATTTCGAGACCGGCCAGGCGCCGCCACGCACCGGCAACGCCAGCCATGGCCGCGTGCCATTGAACGTCTACCCGGCCAATGACGGCTATGTCGCAATGAATATCGCGGTCGAGGAGCATTGGCACAATCTGCTCCGGGCAATGGGGCGCGAGGATCTGCGCGACGACCCGCGCTTTGCCGACAACGCGGCGCGCGTTGCCAATCGCGAGGCGACCGACGCGCTGGTCGCGGCGTGGACGCGCACGCTCGGCAAGATGGAGGCGTTCGCGATCGCCAAACGCCACCGCATCCCGCTGGCGCCGGTGCGCGACGTCGACGAGGTCATGCGCGACCGCCACATGCACGAGCGCGGCATGCTCGAATGGATCGAGCACGACGAGATCGGCCGTATTGTCGTGCCGACGACGCCGCTACGCATCCACGGCGCCGACCCGGTCGACACCGTGCCCAGCCCGAAGCTCGGCCAGCACAACCACGAGATCTACGGCGACTGGCTCGGATTGTCGGCCGCCGAGATCGCTGCGCTCGAAGAAGACGGTATCATCTGAGCCGGCCCGCCAGCCGCCACCTGCTTCGTCTACCAATTAGGGTCGGGAGCGGAAATTCGCGATCGCCGCTGCGCGCCGATTGCGGCCATCCTCCAAGCCGGACAACTCGACGCCACGAGCGGTGCTTGCGTCGGAGGGTTCACCAGGGTGCGGGTTCTTACCGCGGGCTTTATGGACCCGCTCGGCAATCCGGATCGATCACCGCACGGCGTGCTGGGGGGCCCACCCCGATTGTCGGCGTCGGCTGGTATATACCACCCCGACCCGGCTGCATCTCGATATGCCGTCGATGGAGAGCAATCAGGGTGGAGCGATGCCCGATGGAGACGATGGTCGTGCTCGGCAGAACCTCCCTCAACATGCGGTAGATTTCCCTTTCCAGCTTCTCGTCAAGCGCCGACGTCGCTTCATCGAGGAACAGCCAATCCGGCTTATCGAGGATCGCCCGCGCTATAGCCACACGCTGCTGCTCGCCGCCCGAAAGGCGCTGGGGCCAGTTGTCCTCGCTACCGATTTCGCCGGCAAGCGATGCGAGACGGGCGAGCTCCAGAGCCTCGCGCACGGCCTTGTCACGGTAGGCATCCGCGACGGAGGGTAAGCCACCGCGGTCTTCAACGTGCCGGAGGGTACGTAGGGCCGCTGCGGCAGTAGCATGAGCTTAGCATCGGTCGGGCGATCGATCGTGCCCCGTCCGTAGGGCCAGATTCCGGAGATGGCGCGAAACAAGGTCGACTTGCCGGAGCCGGAAGGGCCCGAGACCAATGTCGTCGTACCGGCCTCGATCATCAGCCGGTCGACTTGTACGATCTCGCGCCCATCCGGCAAACTCGATACAAGGTCGCGCAACACCAAATCTCGTCCCGAATGTTCGGTGTGTTCGATGCGCGGCGGTTTCGTGCCGAGCGCACGCGCCTGGTCGACGGCCAGCGAAATGTCGTCAGACGTTCGACGACAGCCTTGTAGGACGCCAGCGACTGGTAGCGCGCGATAAAGAAAGTGAGCGCGGATTCGACCCGGCCAAAGGCGCCGGCCGTCTGCGTCATCTGTCCGAGGGTGATCTTTCCGAGGAAAAAGTACGGTGCAACAATAATATAAGGGACTACCACGTTGGCCTGAAAATAGGTCGTTGTAAAAGTCAGGAGCTTCACGGTGCGGCCGACAATGGCATAGAAGTTCGACACGATTGTGCCGAACCGGCCGCCCAATATCCGCCTTTCGGCATTCTCGCCGCGAAGCAACGCCACCTGCTCGCTGTATTCGCGCAGGCGGGCCAGCGCGAACCGAAAATCGGCCTCGTAGCGTTCCCGGCTGAATTCGAGGTGAACGAGCGGCTTGCCTATCATGCGTCAGCCAAGTGCCAACGAGCGAAAAGACCAGAGCGACCCAAAACGGCAGTCCGGGGATTGTCAGTCGGTCCCCGGTATCGTGAAGTCGGCAAGGATCGTCCAAAGGATGATCGAGAACGAGACGAGTGTCGACACTGTCGACAGCAGGCTGATCGAGTAGTCGTAAGTCCCGTTGAGAAAGTTCCGGATATCGTCGGCTATCCTCTGGTCGGGATTATCAGCGGCCTGGCCGACGAGAGCCGCACGATAGAGGATGCCATCATCGAGCCAGAGACCGTAATATTGCTGGGTCATCCAGCTTCGCCAGCGGACCTTGAGCACGGATCGGCGTAATCTCAACCAGGCCGCTGACCACCGCGATCGCCGCCCAGAAGCAGAACACCCCGAACAGCAGAGACCAGAATGCGGTGGAATCCTTGTTTTGAATCGAGTTGAACCAATCCCGATTGAAGAAGCTTAGGCGGATGTTGATCCCAACCTGAAGCTGGTTGATCAAGACAAGCGCGACAATCAGCGAGCTGGCAAACCGCCGTTCTGTCACGGGGCGCGCCGCGAAGCCGCCAATCCGCAGGTCCCCTCGGTCTTTCGTCACGAAATAGGGATCGGCAAGGAGCGTGATCTGTCGGATGACGGGGATGAACGAGATCGAATAGACGAGGAGTCCCGAAGATCGCCACAGTGTCGGGAAGGCTCGCGGGCGGCGCTGATTCCGAGAAGCTCGAAGGCCACCGGCCCGCACCTACCGCGACACAGGCAAGCCCGGTTACGACATATTCAACGGCGAATATCGTCGAGAAGACGCGCAGAAATGGAGATATCAGCAGCGAACGGAAGGTAGTGAACGCAAGTACCGAGCCGACGGCGCCGATGCTCAATAGTGTCGGATCGGCCGCGAGGCCAAGGACGTCGACACCTCCCGTGCTGATGCCCGCGAACAAGGCGATTGCCGCAGCGATAGCGACGCCGATGCTCAACAGCTTCAATACGGGTCACTCGCCTCGCCTCGACCCCGGCCGCTCGACCAGGATGCCCAAGCCCCTCGACCTCCCGCCGGGTTTCGGCCCGTCGCCCATCCCGGCCTCGCAGCCAGACGGGCTAATGAACTCGACCCCGGCGAAACGGCAGTTCAGACTTGGCGCCGCGCACGCCGGATCCCGGCACCGGAGCTGACGACTGTCGTCAGGCAAGGTCCCCGACACGCACCCGGTAGGTGCGATCTGCAATCACAATCTCGGCGTGTTCACCGTCGCCAAGATCGCGATGGAAAACACCGGTGCGGTCTCGCCAGCGCACCCGGTCCCCAGCACGCCACAGGCGGCTTATCCGGGGTTCCAAAGGTGCCGCGGGCCGAGTGCGCCGTTGACTTGCCTTGCGTGGCCAGCCGCCTGGCAATCGCTGTGTACCGGACATCTCGATGCCTCACTGAAGCTTAGCGCTCTGACCTTCACCGAACCGGGACCGCCCCGAGCGGAAGGCCAGACCGCCCGGGAGCGCTCGCCTTTTTATCGACAGAGAGGCCGAGTTCGCAAACACGGATCGCGTGGAAGCATTTCTCCCGATTCAGGTGAGCAGTCCCGGTCCGGCCGGGAGAGAGGGATTCGAACTCTCCGAGGTGGAAATCCGCTTCCGTCCAGAGAATGGGGACTTTGGCAGAAGCCACAGGGGGGGTCTCGAACGCCTCTGCGCGGGGACCGAGAATTCTTTTTCCGCCGCCGGGTGGACCTGTCCCAAGGCAATCGCGGGGCGGCACGCCACTACCGTTTGCGCGCAAGCTCAAGAATATTTCTTTATTCGAGCGTGTCGTATTGGCGGTCGCCACAGCTGTGCCCTAACCTTGCTATCGATCGTATAGGGAGGGGCTGTCATGACGAATTCGTCGCCGCGGCTGCTGATCAAGAATGGGACATTGATTGACGGATCTGGGCGCGACCCGGTCGCGAATACGCTCGTTGTCGTCGAGCGAAACAGGATTGTCGATGTCGGCGGCGCCGCCGGCGCGGTTGGGCCGGAGACCCTGGATGATACGGTCATCGATGCCGCGGGCAAGTTTATCCTGCCCGGCCTGATCGATGCCCATTGTCACATCTCGCTGCACCAGGGCGCGTTGCCGGGAGCGAGGTACACGTCGAGCGCGGGATTCGCACCTATGGGCCGCGCATGCGATAGGCCGCGTATTGCGCTCCGGGGTCACCAGCATCGCCGTGCCGGGCGGCAACTGGTTCACCGATGTGACGGTGCGGGAGGCTGTCGATGGCGGGCTGCTTGAAGGCCCGCGGATGGTCGTTGCCGGCCGGGCGCTCAGCAATTACGGCGGCATCTTCGATCCCGATCCCTACCCCGCCTATGAAGGAACCCGGCCGATGCGGCGGGTGTATTGTGCAACACGCGCGACGAGTTCATCCGCGAGACCCGCAGACAGTGCAAGCGCGGGGTCGACCTGATCAAGATCGCCGATTCCACCTGGGGCGATATCCAGACTGTTGCCGAGGACGAGATCGCCGCCGTCGTCGAAGAAGCCCACCGGCACAACGTCAAGGTCGCGATCCACTCGCGCGGCTCGACCTCGACCCGCGCGTCGGCCAAGGCTGGCGCCGATCTGATCTACCACGGCGACTGGGCGAACGAGGACGACCTCGACATCATCGCCAAGGCCGGGATCCCGATTGCGCCGGTCTTGACCTCGCCGTGGATCGGGGTCGAGCACGGCGCGGCAGGGCGGGGTTTCGGTGACCGGGTGCGTGATCGCTTGCGGGCGCAGCTCGACGCCTCTTTCCAGATGATCCGCAACGCGCGCGACCGCGGCATCCCAATCCTGAGCGGCAGCGACACCGGCAATGCTTCCGCTTTCAGCCACGGCAAATGGCATGGCAAGGAGGCCGAGCTGTTCGTCAAGGAGGTCGGAATGACGCCGATGGAAGCGATCATCGCCAATACCGCCGGCAATGCCGCCATCGTCAACCTCGCGGGCGAGGTTGGCGTGATCGCCCCGGGCAGGCTCGCCGACATCGTCATCTGGGACAATGACCCGCTCGCCGATATTACCGTTCTGCAACGCCCGGCCGAGATTTCGCTGATCATCAAAGATGGTCGGATCGTGGATCACGAAGGGGGTGGGTTCCGCCGACTGAGCGAGGAGCCGCCTCGCGCCCGGATGTTCTTGGCGGGTTAGCCCGGACGGCGCGGCCCGGTTCGGGTCGGCGCCGATCTCAACGCGATCAGTCAGCTCGGCAGACACCCGGGCGAGTTGCTTGCGAGAAAATTTAGATGCCGGCGGGCAAGCCCGGCCGGAATAGCCCATCCGAGGACGATCTCTGGCCACGGCCGCCGGAAGGACCCATATTCCGCCAATGACGGTGTTTCTGACAATCCTGCTCGGTCTCGCAATGCTCGGCACCTTGACCGTGCTCGGCTTCGGCGTTGCGAGCTTGCTGCGCGGCGGCGACCCGCGCCGCTCGAACAAGCTGATGCAGTCGCGCGTCATCATGCAGGCGTTGGCGCTGGTGCTGCTGGCGATGCTGATGCTGCTCGCGCGGCACTAGACCCAGGGATCGAAGCCAGGGATCGAAGCCAGGGATCGAACAAGAGAAGATGGTTCGGCTGACCCGGATCTACACGCGCGGCGGCGACGCCGGCGAGACCTCGCTCGGCGACGGCACGCGCGTGCCGAAGCATCGGCTGCGGGTCGCCGCCTATGGGACCGTCGACGAAGCCAACGCGGCGATCGGGATCGCCCGGCTGCACGCCGACCCGGCAGCCGACGAGATGCTGGGCCGCATCCAGAACGACCTTTTCGATTTGGGCGCCGATCTGTGCACGCCGGAGCACGGCCGGCGAGCGGCCGGGGCGTTGCGCATTACCTCGCCCCAGGTCGAACGCCTCGAGCGCGAGATCGACGCGATGAACGCGAGCTTGCGGCCGCTCGACTCGTTCATCCTGCCCGGCGGGACGCCGGCTGCGGCCTACCTCCATCTCGCGCGCACGATCACGCGGCGAGCCGAGCGCCTGGTCAGCGAACTCGCCGCCGGCGAGCCGGTCAACCCCGAGGCGCTCAAATACCTGAACCGCCTCTCCGACCATCTCTTCGTCCTCGGCCGTCGGGTCAACGACAACGGCGCGCGCGACGTCCTGTGGCGCCCCGGCGCCAACCGCTGACCCGGCAACTGTCTCGTTCGCCTGCCGGGATGCCGCTCGGGGTTGGGAGTGTCCAGGGCGAGCGCGCTTCGTGCCATTTCCGGACCTCACACTCCTGCTTCCAACCGCTGGTCATCTTCGGATGAACCCCGAACTCCGCGGACAAATCAGCCAGGGTGCGCAGTAAGATAACCTAGCAGTCTGCTTCTCTACGGAGACTCGCGTCGATCAAATGCCAAATATGACGGAAGTTGACATAGCACCATGGGCAGCCGACTGGGCGTGGGGCCTTCCGTTGATCCTGCTGACCGTCGTCATTCACGTATTTGGCCTCGCACTCATCAACGACGGAGTTATCCAGGTGCTGAGGCGCACGGCCGAGCGCGCAGCTTTACATTTCGGTTCGCCATCGTGATGGCTGTTGCTGTTCTGTTGGCGACGGCGCTCCACGCAGTAGAGGCCGCGGCGTGGGCCGGAGCTTTCCGGTTTCTCGGCGCTGTAGCCGACGCCAAGTCGGCAATGCTCTATTCGCTAAACGCGATGACCACTTATGGCCATGAAAGTGTGTCGCTCGAGCAGCACTGGCAAATGATGGGCGCGCTCGAGGCGCTGAACGGGATGTTGCTGTTCGGGCTGACGACCGCCTTCCTGTTCGCGATGATCCAGGAGGTCTGGCAGAGCCGTCGCCGGCGTTGACGCTACCCGCCGAGCTGGGCCAGGGCCGCGCGCAGCGGGGCGCCGGAAACCTTGAGCAGTCCCTCAAACGACCGGTCGAGCTCGAGGATCAGGAAGATCGCGCCGGAAACCGACAGCGCACAGACGCAAAGGACAGCGATCACGGTTGCGTTTCTCGGCGCGAAAAGGCCGAAGCTGGCGAAGATGATGCAGAGCCAAAACACCAGCACCACCAGGAACGGCACCGGGATCGAACTGCCCAGATGCTCGAACAGCAGCAGGCGCGTCCGCCCCATATCGAGCGCCATCGTCTCGGCCTGGCTGCGCAACGCGCGCTGCGCCTCGCTCTGCGGCGACAGCTCCTCGATTTTGTCGTAGAGGCCCTCGACAGGGGATGCCTTCGGATCAACCGCTATGGGCCGGGCGCCCTCGGCGGGCCAAAACCGCTCCAGCGTGGCGGCCACCGAGCGCTCCAGCAAAGACCGCGCCTCCTTTGTCTCCGGTCCGTAGCGGGCCAGAGCCCGGTCGAGTTGGATGATGTCCGCGGAGACCTGCACCAACTGGTTGCTGCGCGTGTCGAACGCGGTCTTTGCCGAGGCGATCAGCAGGCTCAGGACCAGCGCGGACATCGTCGCGATCAGCGCGATCCCGAGCTTCACGACGTCTTTGGAGTCCGCGCTCAGATGATGCTCGGGCAACACGCTGCGCACCAGCATCGCGAGCAACGCGCTGCCGAACACCAGCGCGAACACGATGCAACCGACGGCTATCGCGCTCAGATCTGATCTCCCGTCCGCCGCGGGAGTCTTTTGAGTTTCAGTATTTCGCAAAACTTCGCTACGGGTGGGGGTACCGGTAATGAAACTGCACTAGCCTAGCGCAGCCCTTTTTAAGCTGCCCTGAAAATTCTCCGGCGGTCTACGGCGTCCAGCTGCACGCCGTATCGAAACATTGGTCGTATGTGTCCTCCAGATTATCCTGGACGATGCGTGCCGTGCCGTTGACTGGATGAATTGTGAGATTCTTATCAAGCGTGACGGTCCGAAACTTCCAGCCAGGCGCCAGTTTCAACGTGCTGCCGAGGCTCGACAACTTCTCCAAGGTCAGGGCAGGATCCACCATCCGCGAGTATGATTGCATGATCCAGGGCTTGCCATCAGGATCATCGAGTATGAAGATCGGGTGACCCTTGAAGTACTCGTACTCGGTCTGGCGCCTTACCGTCGTTGGCTTGTAGCCGCCTTCCCCGGGTTTGCGCTGGAGCGTCCCTGGCGGCAGTTGCACCACACCCGCGAAAAACGCTTTTATGCCCCCAAAATCGAGCGTCTTCCCGGCGTAGCCTTCGCGCCTGTAGGCCGTCAAACGGTCCAGAACCCAAGCGTGTGGGCCATTTTTGAAGACTGCTTCCACTTTATATTGGGCGGCCAAGGCCTTAGGATCGAGCGCCGCCCATTTATCAGCGGGGCAGCTTCGTTGTTGGCGGCGTCGTTCAGGCCCATCGTGTTATAGAACGTTGCCTCGAGATTGGGCGGCTTTCCGCTGATCAGGAAGACCTCGCAATACTCGGCATTCCACCCGTTGTACACGATCTCTGTCGGAGTTTCAGAGACGATTTGTCCTGGACCGGCATCAGCCATCGCCGGGCGCGCCAGCGCCACCAGCGCGAGACCCAATATTAAACCGGCCTTCTTCATCTGTCATGCTCCTGCTCTCTGCACCACGCGTTGGGATTACCAGGGACCGAAACTACTGCACGCGCCGCACTGGCGGTGGCATCCAGGTGCCGTCGAGAATTGAAGGCGGCGTCGTCCGGGGCGAACAAGTCGCAGCACCAGGTCAAACTTCCCGCGCGGCGCCGGCAGCCAGTTGGCCTCCCGTGGCGTGCCCGGAGAGATTCCGCCTGTAGGTATCGGTCGAGCGAGCCGTCCGGGTTGGCGATGAATTGGTTGCGCTGACTGAGGTCGTACCGGTTGATCGAATTCGGCACGAAAAAGAACTCAGGGTCGTACATGGTCAGCGACCAGAAGGCCTGGCCGGCGGCAGCTGGCCCTTATCGAAGTGAATGACATATTTGTGCGCAGCGCCGTCATAGTCATCGCCGTTCCCGTCTCGTTGCGAGAGGGGATAGACGGCGTCCTGCGGACGGTTCCAGCCGGGCCCAAGGAGGTTGGCAATGCCGCGCAGAAGATAGTCGGTGCCCCAGTTTCCCACGCCCTTGGTTAAAGTACAGCCACCCGTTGGTCGTCGGCTCCCGTTTCAGGCGCATTCCCATCTCCAGAAGCGCCAGTTTCGGGACGATCCTGTCTACTTCCCGGTCCAGGAAACGTAGCTTGCTCGGGTCGAAGTCCTGCCCCGGGACCAATCCGATCCGCGCCATCTGCGCCACGATCGGCATATCCGCCGCGCTCGGCGGGTTGGTTTTCATCAGCTGCGCGAGCCGGTTGAAATAGTCATCGATGTCGAGGCCGTCGACCTGCTTGCGCACCGCTGTCTTCATGTCGAAACCGGGATCGACGACGCGGGCGGCGGCGTATAGGGCTTGCCGTAGGAACTGAGCGGGACGACCGAGAACTTGTCCTGTAGCGCATGTACCGCCGCGTAGTCCTCGGCCGTGCCGGTGCAGTAGATGCGCCCGAGGACCCATACCATCGCTGTGGGTGATTTGACCTCCGTCACGCCTTGCGGGAGCGTGCCCGACCAGCCCGGACCGGTGATCGCGTAGGTGTGGGCTGTGCTGCCGGTCGTTCCGGGGCTGTCCACATGAAACACCTCCGAATAACCGTCCAGCATCGGCACGATGGAGTAACGGTCCCCCATGTCCGGAATGTTGAGGATCCACGGCTCGACGGAAACGTCGAGCCAGACGATGGTGTACAGCGTATCGGCGTTGGGCGCGGCACAGCAGTGGTTGTCGACCGCGGGATAGCTCCGCATTTTGATCAGTTGCCCCATCGGGGCGTGCTCGGCATCCGGCGTCGCCACGTTGGTCTGCTGCTCGCGGACCATGTCGAAGGTGACCAGCGGATAACCGTAGACATAAGCGTCAACGGCGATGCCAACCGCCTCGACCGGGCGCAGCCATGGCAGCTCATCCGAGTCGGCTGCGGGCGCAACTGCGGCCATGGCACCAAAGGACAGGGCGGCGGCCGTGCGTCTGATCAAGTTCGTCCGGATTGAACCGACTGCTCGCGCTGGCCCACCGGCCGATCGCCGACGGCCGCTAATACGCGTACGGGTGATAATAGGGGTACGGATAATAGTTCGTGCTCGCTGCCGCATAAGCTGCGGAGGTGGCCGCGGCAGCTGTCGTCGCACCAACCGCTGCTCCCGCCGCGGCCGCGCCCCAGCCCAGTAGCCTGGGGTCACGACGGCGGTCCCGCCGTAGTGATACCCACCGTAATAGGTGCCGCCGTGATAGCCACCGTAAGCGCCGCCATAATAGCCGCCGTGATACCCGTAGGCGGAGCCGCCGTAGGCGCCGTGTGCAGACCAGGATCCGCCGCCGCCCGAGGCGGTGCCGCCGCGCCAGCCGGTCCCGCTCCACGAGCCGCCTCCGCCGGACGCGGACCCGCCGCGGGCGCCGGTGGCGCTCCACGACCCGTCGCTGTGCGAAAACGAGCCGCCGATATTTGTCAGTATAAGAACCGCTGCCGCCTCCGTGAAAGCCCCAGCCGAATGCAGCCGGGGCCGCCGTTGCCGTCAACAGCGCACTCAGAGAGATGATGGTCAGCTGCTTCATTTCTTGCCTCCTTTCGTCTTGCCTGCCGTTGCCGTTTCCGGCAGCGGCTTCATCGCAACCTGCACCGCATCCGCCGGCGGCTGAAAGACGAATTCCGCGTCGGACGGGTGGACGTTAAAATTCCAATCCGAGAACTCGGCAATAAAATACGGCTGGCCCGGCAAGAAGCGGTAGGTCACGATCAGCCGCCGCGGCAGCGCCTGTTCGGCCTTGGGCAGCCACAGCTCGAGCTCGATGCCGGGCGGCTGGGAAAAGAACAGGTGGTCATAAGGAGCGCCGTCGATCGTCACGGTGTTGACCACGCGGCCCGACGTGACGCCGGACAGAAATGCCTTGTTCGGGGCCTCGCTCAAGAAATCGGCAAGCGGGAAGTCCATGCCGTAGCGTCCTACCGCCTCCTTCAGCATGCCGTCGATGGTGGTGCCTTCCGGCACGGATAGGGTCGCGTATTTTTTGTCTTGAGCCGAGTAAATGGTAAGCGTCTTGCCATCGAAGACGAGCTTGTTCGACCCGTCGTCCCCGGTCACCTCGGCGAGCAGCCGGTTCGGCCGGTGCACGGAGACCTTCATCGTGTGGAAGATGTGAAGCGGCTCGCCATTGGCTTCCGAATAAACCCGGATCGTCTTGGCCTGAAACGAGAACTGCTCCGCACCTAGCGTCTGACCCATGCGGATGAGCGCGGCGCTCGCCTCCTCGCTGATTGCCGGTTTCGCCTTTTTGGCGGTTTGGGCCGCGGGGAAGGTGGCCGGGACGAGGCCGATGATGCCGCCGGCCAACAGTGCGCCGAGAACCGTGATGTGTCGAAGGTTCACGAGTTTGTTCTCCCTCTAGCGATCTGCCTTTGCCACGTCGCCGGCCATGATCCCATGGCAGTAGCGCTGGCTGTGCAATTTTTGCAACTACCGCGCTTTGGCTCAACCGGCTTTGATCCAGATCAACCGATTGTCGTTCCAGGCGATCTGCCGTCGCTCGCAATAGTCGGCTGCAAGCCGTAGCCTGGACCCGCGATAACCCCCGCGATTTGCCACCGGCTCGGATCAGTGCACCAGCAGAGATCGGCGTCGCCCCGGGCTGCCGTCGCCAGCGCCTGGCCGGTGCCCTGGGCGAGGGCACAAGAGCCGGTCGAGGCTGCCTCCCACCTCACCCTCTGCCATTGCTCCACGACGGACTCAAGCCGTGATACCGCGAGGAACGCCGGCGTGCATTCGACAGCCGAGTTGGCAATAAATGTGTTAGGAAATAAAGGTATGGTGCGAGACGTTCGACTGACCTGATCGCCGCCGGCTAAAGCAGGCGGCGGCCGCCGCAGTTCAACTTCAAAAGGGGAAATCGATCCGATGCGCATCGCGGTGATCGGGACGGGGTATGTGGGTTTGGTTTCGGGGGCATGTTTTTCCGAATTCGGGGTGTCGGTGACCTGCGTGGACACGGATGCGGCAAAGATTGCGCGGTTGCGGCGTGGCGAAATGCCGATCTACGAGCCGGGGCTCGAGGCGCTGGTGGCGGCCAATGCGGCGGCGGGGCGGCTATCCTTTACCACTGAGCTTTTGCCGGCGATCGAGGGGGCGGACGCGGTCTTCATCGCGGTCGGCACCCCGTCGCGCCGCGGCGACGGGCACGCCGACCTCAGCTATGTCTTTGCCGCGGCCGCGGAAATCGGCCGGGCGTTGGCCGAGACCCGAACCGGTGGCTACACCGTCGTGGTGACCAAATCGACGGTGCCGGTCGGCACCGGGCGCGAGGTCGCAGCGATCCTGCGTCGGGTTTGTCCGAACGCGCGTTTCGATGTCGCATCGAACCCGGAATTTCTCCGCGAGGGCTCGGCGATCGAGGATTTCATGCGCCCCGACCGGGTGGTGATCGGTGCCGACAGCGACCGGGCCCGGGAGGTCATGCGCCAGCTCTATCGCCCGCTCTATCTGAGCGAGACGCCAATGCTGTTCACCGACATCGAAACCGCCGAATTGGTCAAATATGCCGCCAACGCCTTTCTCGCGACCAAGATCACCTTCATCAACGAGATCGCCGATCTGTGCGAACGGGTCGGCGCCGATGTCCAGGATGTGGCCCGCGGCATCGGGCTCGACGGCCGCATCGGCCGCAAGTTTTTGCACCCCGGGCCGGGTTTTGGCGGCTCGTGCTTCCCGAAGGACTGCCAGGCCTTGGTGCGCACCGCCCGGGAAGCCGCCGCCGATCTGGCGATCGTCGAGACGGTGGTGCAGGTCAATGAGGCGCGCAAGGCCCGCATGGCCGACAAGATCATCGCCGCCTGCGGCGGCACCGTCGCCGGCAAGACGATTGCGGTCCTCGGCCTCACCTTCAAGCCCAACACCGACGACATGCGCGACAGCCCAAGCCTGGTCATCTTGCCGCGCCTCGCCACCGCCGGCGCGGCGATCCGCGCGTTCGACCCGGCCGGGATCGACGAAGCGAGAAACCTGATGCCCGACCTAGTCTATTGCGACGACGCCTATGAGGCGGCCGAAGGCGCGGATGCATTGGTGCTCTTGACCGAATGGAACGAATTCCGCGCCCTCGACCTCGCCCGAATCGGCCGGCTGCTCGCCACCCCGCTGGTCATCGACTTGCGCAACATTTATCAGCCGGCCGAAATGGCGGCCGCCGGGCTCTGCTATGTCAGCGTCGGCCGCCCGCCCCGGCTCGCCGAAGCCTCAGCCTCTTCATAACGCAGGATCTTGCATGAGCTCTGTTCGAAAGCGCGTTCTCGTCACCGGCGGCGCCGGTTTCCTCGGCTCGCATCTATGCGAGCGGCTGGTGGCCCGCGGCGACGACGTGTTGTGCGTCGACAACTACTTCACCGGCCGCAAAGACAACATCGCCGGTCTGCTGGGGGTCCCGCATTTCGAGGCGATGCGGCACGACATCACCCATCCGCTGTTTGTCGAGGCCGACGAAATTTATAACCTCGCCTGCCCGGCCTCGCCGATCCACTACCAGTTCGATCCGGTGCAGACCACCAAGACCAGCGTGATCGGCGCGATCAACATGCTCGGTCTCGCCAAGCGACTGAAGGCCAAGATCTTCCAAGCCTCAACCTCGGAGGTCTATGGCGATCCGACCCTCCACCCGCAACCCGAAGCTTATCGCGGCAACGTCAACCCGATCGGTCCGCGCGCCTGCTACGACGAGGGCAAGCGCTGCGCCGAGACCCTGTTCTTCGACTATTTCCGCCAGCACAATCTGCAAATCCGCGTCGTCCGCATCTTCAACACCTACGGCCCGCGCATGCACCCGCAATGACGGCCGCGTCGTCTCCAACTTCATCGTCCAGGCTTTGCAAGGCGCGCCGATCACCCTCTATGGCGACGGCAGCCAGACCCGCGCCTTCTGCTATGTCGACGACCTGATCGAGGGCTTCCTCGCGCTGATGGCCGCCCCCGACGACGTCACCGGCCCGATCAACCTCGGCAACCCGGTCGAGACCTCGGTCGCCGAGCTCGCCGGCATGATCATCGAGATGACCGGCTCGCGTTCCAAGATCACTCGCCGGCCGCTTCCCGTCGACGACCCGGTCCAACGTTGTCCCGATATCGCCGAGGCCGAGCGGGTTCTTGGGTGGCATCCCAAGACAGCGCTGAAAGACGGCCTGGCCAGCACCATCGACTATTTCGACAGGCTGCTCGGCTCGAACCCTGGACGAGGACACGAGGTGTCCCCGTAGGAGGCGCCGGTGAGGGTTCTGGTATTTGGGGCGGGAGGGCAGGTCGGCCGCGAGGTTTGCCGCGCAGCTCGGCCGGCATCGTTCGAACTCATACCTCTCGATCGGAACGCGGCCGACATCACCAAGCCAGCCGCCGTTGGTGCAAAGATCGCTCGGGAACGACCTGATCTGGTCATCAATCTCGCCGCTTATACCGCCGTCGACCGCGCCGAAAGCGAGCCCGAAGCGGCTTGGGCGGTCAATTGTGCGGGAGCTGCCCACATTGCGGCGGTTTGCGGCTCGGACGGGCCGCCGCTGGTTCACCTGTCGACCGACTACGTGTTCGACGGCCGCAAGCGCGAGCCCTACTGCGAGGGCGATGCGGTCAACCCGCTCAGTGTCTATGGGCGCAGCAAGGAGGCCGGCGAGCGCGCCGTGCGGGCGGCGGCGCCTCGCCACATCATCTTGCGGACGGCCTGGGTGTACGGAGCCTACGGAACAAATTTTGTAAAAACCATGCTGCGGCTCGGGGCTGAGCGGCCGGTCTTGCGGGTTGTCGCGGACCAGCATGGCTGTCCCACCGCCGCTGCCGATATCGCGGCGGCGCTGATTGCGATTGCACAGCAAATCGAGCGCGGCGGGACGGAATGGGGCACTTTCCATTTCGCTGCGGCCGGCAGTACCACCTGGCATGGATTTGCCGAGGAGATCGTCGGTTTGGCACGGGCGCTCGGGGCGTGGCCGAGCGGATCGGGGCCGCGAGTCGAGCCGATTACCACCGATCAATACCCGACAGCGGCGCAGCGGCCGATGAATTCGGTGCTCGATTGCCGAAAGATCGCCGCCCTCGGCATTTCTCCGCCACCGTGGCGGTCGAGCCTTCCCGCGGTCGTTCGAGAGCTGGTTGGGGCAGAAAGCCGATGAAGGGGATCATTCTGGCCGGTGGCCACCGCACCCGCCTCTACCCAGCCACTCTGGCGCTCAGCAAACAGCTGTTGCCCGTCTACGACAAGCCGATGGTGTATTATCCGCTGACGACCTTGATGCTGGCGGGCATCCGGGACATTCTGGTCATCACGACGCCGGCGGAACTGCCCCGTTTTGCCAATTTGCTCCGGGACGGCGGGCAATGGGGCCTCTCGATCCGCTATGCCGAACAGGCGAAGCCCGAGGGGCTGGCGCAGGCCGTCGTGATCGGGCGAAGCTTCATCGACGGCGGACACGTCGCGTTGGTTCTCGGGGACAATATCTTTTACGGACACGGACTTCCCGCCATGCTCCGGCAGGTGGGGACGCCGCGCTCGGGCGCCACGATCTTCGCTACCAAGTGCGCCACCCGGAGGCCTATGGCGTCGTCGAGTTCGGCGCCGACGGCGCACCCGTCGCGATCGTCGAAAAACCGCAGCAGCCGCGCTCTCATTGGGCTGTCACCGGTCTCTACGTCTACGACAATTCCGCTCCGGAGATCGCTGCCTCTCTAAGGCCCTCGGCCCGCGGAGAATTGGAGATCACCGACCTCAATACCGTCTACCTGTCTCGGGGAATGCTCAAGGTCCAGCGGTTCGGACGCGGCTACGCGTGGTTTGATACCGGGACCCACGATTTGCTGTTGGAGGCATCCGAATTCGTCCGCACGATAGAGCTGCGACAGGGCCTGAAGATCGCCTGCGTCGAGGAGGTCGCCTATCGCATGGGCTATATCGACGTGGACCAACTTCTCAGCCTTGCCCGGCAATTGAGCAGGAGCGGGTACGGCAGCTATCTCGAGCGGCTCGTCGAGGAACCTTGCTGACCCGGCAACCCCTCAGATGATCTTGCGCGCCCGCAATTCCTCGAGGATCTGCTCGGCAGCGATTTCGGGTGTCGCGCCGATCGTCGTGATTCGAATTTCCGGGGCTTCCGGCGCCTCGTAGGGCGAGTCGAGACCGGTGAAGTGCTCGAGCCGCCCGGCCCTCGCCTTGGCATAAAGCCCCTTAGGGTCTCGGCGCATGCATTCCTCGAGCGGCGTGTCGACGAACACTTCGAGAAAAGCGGTGGGACCGGTCAGCTCGCGAATCATCCGGCGTTCTGCGCGAAACGGCGAGATGAACGAGCAGATCACGATGAGGCCCGCCTCGGCCATCAGCTTCGCGACCTCGCCGACCCGCCTGATGTTCTCGACCCGATCGGCATCGGTAAAGCCGAGATCCCGGTTGAGGCCGTGCCGGACATTGTCGCCGTCGAGCAGCATCGTGTGCCGCCCGAGCGCCAGCAGCTTTTTCTCGACAATGTCGGCGATCGTCGATTTACCGGCGCCCGACAATCCGGTCAGCCACAGCACCGCCGGCAATTGATCTTTCAGCGCGGCACGTTGCTCCCTGCCGACCGTCAGCGCCTGCCAATGGATATTGCTGGCCCGCCTGAGGCCAAAGGCGATCATTCCGGCGCCCGCCGTCTCGTTCGTAAAGCGATCGATCAAGATGAAGGCGCCGGTGGCGCGGCAGGCGGCGTATGGATCGAAGGCGACGGGCGCCGCCGTCGACAGATTGCAGAACCCGACCTCGTTGAGCGCGAGCGTGCGGTCCGCCAGATGCGCCAGGGTTTCCACATCGATGCGGTGCTTGAGCGCGGTAATCGTGGCCGGGACGGTGCGCGTTCCGATCTTCAGCAGATAGGAGCGGCCCGGAACGAGCGGCTGCTCGCTCATCCAGATCACGTGCGCGGCGAACTGGTCGACGCATTCGGGCGGGTCGCGAGGGTCGGCGAGCAGATCGCCGCGCGCAATGTCGATATCGGTGTCGAAGGTAAGGGTGACGGCATCGCCCTCGCGCGCCAGATTGGCGTCGCCGTCGAAGGTGACGATTTCCCTCAGCCTTGCCGTTCGGCCGGAGCCCGCAAGCAAAACCTCGTCGCCGGCCGCAATCGAGCCGGACACGATGGTGCCCGAGAAGCCGCGGAACTCGCCGTTCGGGCGATTGACCCATTGTACCGGGAAACGGAACGGCCGTTTGACGCAGCCGCCCGAAATGTCGACCGAATGGAGGTGCTCGATCAGGGTGGGGCCACCATACCAACGCATCCGAGCCGAGATCTGGGTGACATTGTCGCCGAACCGCGCCGAGAGCGGAATCGCGGCAACGGAAACCTCGCCGAGATCCGCCACGAAGTCCGAAAAGCGCTCGGCAATCTCATCGAACCGTCGCCTATCGAAGTCGACCAAGTCCATCTTATTCACGGCGAGCACGATCTGCCGGATGCCCAGCAGGCAACAAATAAAGGCGTGCCGTTTTGTTTGCGGCAGCACGCCTTTGCGCGCGTCGACAAGGATCACGGCGAGCTCGGAGGTCGAAGCCCCGGTCGCCATATTGCGCGTGTACTGCTCGTGCCCCGGTGTATCGGCGACAATAAACGCGCGCTGCGGCGTCGCAAAGAACCGATAGGCGACGTCGATCGTGATGCGCTGCTGCCGCTCGTCCTCTAGCCCATCGAGCAGCAGCGAAAAATCAACCTCGTCGCCGGTCGTACCGAAACGCCGGGATTCGCGCTGCAGTGCGCCGAGCTGGTCATCGAGGATCGAACCGCATTCGTAGAGCAGCCGGCCGATCAATGTCGATTTGCCGTCGTCGACCGACCCGCAGGTCAGAAGGCGCAGCAAATCCTTGCCCGGCCGAGCGGAAGCTCCGCCATGCGGGCGGGACATCAGAAATAACCTTCGCGCTTTTTGCGTTCCATCGCGGCTTCTTCGTCGCTGTCGATCAGCCTGCCCTGTCGCTCCGAGTGGCGCGCATTGCGCAACTCGGCGACGATTTGGGCCGGTGAGGCGGCGGTCGATTCGATGGCGCCGGTCAGCGGATAGCATCCCAAAGTGCGGAAGCGGACGCGCCGCAATTTGGGCCGCTCGCCGGGCTCCAGCGGTAGACGATCATCGTCGACCATGATCCAAACCCCGCCGCGGCTGATTACTGGGCGCGACTGGGCGAAGTAGAGCGGTACGACGGGAATTTCTTCTGCTGCGATGTATTCCCAGATGTCCAACTCGGTCCAGTTGGACAGCGGGAACACGCGCATCGACTGCCGCTCGCGCAAACGGGTGTTGTAAAGCCGCCAGAGTTCCGGCCTCTGGTTCTTGGGGTCCCAGGCGTGGCCGGCGCTGCGTACCGAGAAGACTCGCTCCTTGGCGCGGCTCTTTTCCTCGTCCCGCCTCCCCCCGCCGAGTGCCGCGTCAAAGCCATGCCGGTCGAGCGCCTGCTTCAGCGCCTCGGTCTTCATCACCGCCGTGTGCAGCGCCGATCCCGAGGTGATCGGGTCGATGCCTCGCGCCTTCCCCTCCTTGTTGGTGTGGACGATGAGGTCGAGCCCCAGCCGGCGCACCGTGTCGTCGCGAAATGCGATCATGTCGCGGAACTTCCAGCCGGTGTCGATATGAAGGAGCGGAAAAGGCAGCTTGCCAGGGAAAAACGCTTTGCGGGCCAGGTGCAGCATTACGCTCGAAATCCTTCCCGATCGAATAGAGCAGGACCGGGTTGCGGAATTCGGCAGCCACCTCGCGCATGATGCCGATCGACTCGGCTTCGAGGCGCTTCAGATGTTCGGGCAGGAGCCGAGCGGACAGGGCTTGGTCGCCGACGATAGGCAAAGAATGTCCTTCAATACGCAGCCGAAAGCGGCGGCCAGGCGAGCTGCGCGTCTTCCGCTCAATGCAGCTTCGGTGTCCTCAGAAACCGCGTCCGGTCGGTGGATAGGATGCGAACAGTGAGCGTCTCGTCTTCGCGTACCACCTGCATTACCACCTCGCTGCCGGCGGGCCCCCCCGCCCACACCTTCCGCCACAGGCCGGCGAGGCTGGCGACCGGATCATCGCGCACCGCCAGGATGCGGTCCCCGGGGCGCAGCCCGGCTTTGCTCGCCGGCCCCTTCTCGGCGAGCCCGGCGACCACGATCGCGTCCTCCACCTCGGCCGCGTACAGCCCCAGCCATGGGCGGGGCGGCCGGTTCGGCCGACCATACGTCAGCATCTCGTCGAGGATCGGGGGCAGCAGTTCGATCGGCACGACCATGTTGACATCCCGGCGCAGCTCGCGGCCGTTGGCGTGCTGAACATGCAGCGAACCGATGCCGATCAGCCGGCCATCGGCGCCGATCAGCGCGGCGCCGCCCCAAAACGGGTGTGCCGGCGCCGTAAAGATCGCGCGGTCGAGGACATATTCCCAATATCCGGCAAATTCCTGCCGGGCGACGACTCTCGCCGACAGCGCGTGGCGGCGACCGCCCTCGGCGGCCATGATGGCACGGTCGCCGGCACCGACCCGCACCCCCACGCCGAGCTCGATCGGCGACACCTTCAGCCGCCCGAGCGCCTGCACGAGACCGAAGCCGGTCTCCTGGTCATAGCCGAGAACATGCCCTTGCACCGCGCCGCCGCCCTCCGAGGTGAGCCACATCGTCTCGGCCTCGGTGATCAGATAACCGATCGTCAGCACCAAGCCATCCTCGCGGATCAGAACCCCGCTGCCGGCGCGTTCGGTGCCGAGCGTCCCGGCGGTGTAGGCATCCTCGGGGACGGTCGCGCGCAAGCCGAGGACGGCGCTCAGCGCACGGTCCAGATCGAAGGGGCAATCCGCCTGCTTCGGCTGGATCTCGCCCGGTATTTCCCAATCTACGGTTCGCGACATTTTGGCGGCTCATTCATAGCGGGTGCTCGTATCATAACCACAAAAGGCCCGGCTGGGTTTAGCTCTTTTCAGAGTGCCTTGCCCGTGGTGCTGCCGTATTCGGCGGGCTGCTCAGGGTGCCCGATAATTGCTTGACAAGCGGACAAGACCAAATTATCTCAGCAGCACTCTCGTGGCGAGAGTGCTAATTCCAGATTTTGGTTTGAGTTCCAGGAGGTATCCATGAAATTCCGTCCGTTGCACGACCGCGTGCTGATTCGGCGCGTCGAGGGCGAGGAGAAGACGGCGGGCGGCATCATCATCCCCGACACGGCGAAAGAAAAGCCGATGGAGGGCGAGGTGGTCGCCGCCGGTCCGGGTGCGCGGGGCGACGATGGCAAGCTCCAGCCGATGGACGTCAAAGCGGGCGACCGTGTGCTGTTCGGCAAATGGTCGGGCACCGAGGTCAAGCTCGAGGGCGAAGAGCTGATCATCATGAAAGAGTCCGACATCATGGGCGTGCTCGAGCGCGGCGCCGCCGCACAAAAGGTCGCCTGAGGAGAAAACGAGAGATGGCTGCCAAAGAAGTCAAATTTCATGGCGATGCCCGCGAACGCATGCTGCGCGGCGTCGACATCCTCGCTAATGCCGTCAAGGTGACGTTGGGCCCGAAGGGGCGTAACGTCGTCCTCGACAAATCATTTGGCGCGCCGCGCATTACCAAAGACGGCGTTACCGTCGCCAAAGAGATCGAGCTCCCCGACAAATTCGAGAATATGGGCGCCCAGATGGTACGCGAGGTCGCCTCGAAGACCAGCGATCAGGCCGGCGACGGCACCACGACTGCGACCCTCCTGGCCCAGGCGATCGTGCGCGAGGGTGCAAAGGCGGTCGCGGCCGGCATGAACCCGATGGATCTGAAGCGCGGTATCGACGTCGCCGTGGCCGCCGTCGTCGAGGACATCAAGAAGCGTTCGAAGAAAATCTCGACCAACGAAGAGATCGCACAGGTCGGCACGATTTCGGCCAATGGCGAGCGCGAAGTCGGCGAGATGATCGCCCAAGCGATGCAGAAGGTCGGCAATGAGGGCGTCATCACGGTCGAGGAGGCCAAGAGCCTCGAGACCGAACTCGATGTCGTCGAAGGCATGCAGTTCGACCGCGGTTATCTCTCGCCCTATTTCGTCACCAATGCCGAGAAGATGATCGCCGAGCTGGAGAACCCCTACATCCTGATCCACGAAAAGAAGCTGTCCGGCTTGCAGGCGATGCTGCCGGTGCTCGAGTCGGTGGTGCAGAGCGGCAGACCTTTGCTGATCGTCGCCGAGGATGTCGAAGGCGAGGCTCTCGCCACGTTGGTCGTCAACAAGCTGCGCGGCGGCCTCAAAGTGGCCGCGGTCAAGGCGCCTGGCTTTGGCGACCGGCGCAAGGCCATGCTCGAGGATATCGCGGTCCTAACTGCCGGCCAGGTGATCAGCGAGGATCTCGGGATAAAGCTCGAAAACGTCACACTCGAAATGCTGGGTCAGGCCAAGCGGGTGCGCGTCGAGAAGGAGAACACGACGATTATCGACGGCGCCGGCAAGAAAGAGGACATCGAGGGCCGCATCGCGCAGATCAAGCAGCAGATCGAGGAGACAACCTCCGATTATGACCGCGAAAAACTGCAGGAGCGGTTGGCGAAGCTCGCCGGCGGCGTCGCGGTGATCAGAGTCGGCGGTTCGACCGAGATCGAGGTCAAGGAGAAGAAGGACCGGGTCGACGACGCGATGCACGCGACCCGCGCCGCGGTCGAGGAGGGTGTCGTGGCCGGCGGTGGGGCCGCGTTGCTGTATGCGATCCGCGCTCTCGACGGACTGAAGCCGGCCAACAACGACCAGAAGGTGGGCATCGAAATCGTCAAGAAGGCGTTGTCCTACCCGGCCCGCCAGATCGCCGAGAACTCGGGCACCGACGGCTCGATCGTCGTCGGGAAGCTGCTCGACAGCACTGACCCGAACTACGGCTACGACGCGCAGAAGGGCGAGTTCACCGACATGATCCGGTCCGGGATCATCGACCCGACCAAGGTCGTGCGGCACGCGTTGCAGGATGCGTCCTCGGTGGCGGGTCTGTTGATCACCACCGAAGCGATGGTCGCCGAGAAGCCTGAGCCGAAGGCCCCGCCGGCGATGCCGCCCGGCGGTGGAATGGGCGGAATGGACTTCTAAACACCCGCGCATCGACTCGAGGCAAGCCGCCCGCCCGCGGGAAACCGCGGGCGGGCGGTTTTGTTAAGCACGAGGATGGGTTGCATAAAGCCCGAATTGGATCGATCCTGGCCCGGCATTTGTTTTTGCGTGCCGGAGAGAGGAGGTCCAATGGGCGAAGTCATTCCGTTCCCGTCACGCAATGTTGCCGAACCGGCGATGGGAAACGTCGCAAGGCGGCGTCCGCCGGCGACGGTCTTTCAGGACCGCGGCTGGCGCATCCTCGAACTGCCGAGCAGCGGACAATATCTCGCGGTATCCAGCTATTGCCGCCGCGGCGTCGTGGTCGGCCGCTTTGCTCCGCAAGCGGCTGCCGAGAACCATCACGAAGGCACCGAAATCGCCATCCTGACGCGCTGCGGCGCTGACGAGAAGCTGGCCCGCTGCACGATCGCTTGGCTGAATTCGAGTGGGCCGCGAACCGCCATCCTCAGCTCCTTCGTCGTCGCCGCGGGAGGCCGCTACCGGTATTGGCGCGACGCGATCGTCGAGGTCGCGGCGATCGGTGGGACCAGGCTCGCCAGGCTCCTCGACGGCAGCATCGCCATCGCCCGGGAACCCGAGCCGGTGCCGCTGCTCGATTTGTTCGCCCCAGTCAAAGAGGACCGGCGTCGCGCCGCCTTCAATCGCCTGCCGCGCGAGATGCGCGCCGCCATTCTGCGCTGGGCCGATCCGCGGGCGCAATTTGGCGGCTGGTCCGATCCGGCCGTGCGGCTTTAGCCGGCATTGCGCGCTTGCGCCTGCCGCAACCCTGCCCTGCTTAGCCGAACTGCCGGTCCGCACGACACGCCGCATCCTTGCCAGCCGACGGCGCCCTGCCCATACTGAAATGCGATGCGGCGTCTTTTGTCCGATCCGATTTTCGAAGCTGCGGCCAGCCCGCCGATGCGGCCGTGCGACCATCCCGGCTGCATCGGCGTCGGTGACTTCCGCGCGCCGAAATCCCGGCTCGACCTGCACGATTATCACTGGTTTTGCCTCGAGCACGTGCGCGCCTACAACTCCGCGTGGAACTACTACGCAGGGATGAGCGATGCCGAGATCGAGGCCGAGATCCGCCACGACACCGTCTGGCAGCGCCCGAGCTGGCGGCTTGGGCGATCGTCACGGCCCCGGTTACGCCGAGCGGATCCGCGATCCTTTAGGCGTGTTCTCCGGCGGTCCGGAGGGGGCCGGGGAGCGCCGCCGGCGCAATGGCGACCACAACGGCGACCACGGGCGGGATCCCGCGCGCCGCGCGCTGTCGGCGCGCGAGCAGGCGCTCGCCGTTTTCGAACTCGAGCCGCCCTTCACCTTGGTGCGCCTCAAGGCGCGGTACAAGGTCCTGGTCAAGCTGCATCATCCCGACGCCCATGGCGGCGACAAGGCAGCCGAGGAGAAGCTGAAGATCATCAATCAGGCTTACGCCACGTTGAAGGCCAGCTATTTCGCATGAACCATCGCGCTGCCGCGCCTCGACACCCATCCTGCTCCACCACTGGGATAAAAGCGAATAATGCCATCCGTCCAGCCAACGGCTCCCACCCCCGCCTTTCCTCTGGAACAGCCCGACATCACGATCTCGGTTCGCCAGACCTTCGGCATCAACAGCGATCTCCAGGTCCCGGCGTTCAGCCAGGCGAGCGAGCACGTCCCTGATCTCGACGACGCCTATCGCTTCGACCGCGATACGACATTGGCGATCCTCGCCGGCTTTGCGTTCAATCGCCGCGTGATGATCCAGGGCTATCACGGCACCGGCAAATCGACCCATGTCGAGCAAGTTGCCTCGCGGCTCAATTGGCCCTGCATCCGCGTCAACCTCGACAGCCACATCAGCCGCATCGACCTGGTCGGCAAGGACGCGATCGTGTTGCGCGACAACAAGCAGGTCACCGAATTCCGCGAGGGTCTGTTGCCCTGGGCGTTGCAGCATCCGGTCGCGTTGTGCTTCGACGAATACGATGCCGGACGCCCCGACGTCATGTTCGTGATCCAGCGGATACTGGAGGTCGAAGGCAAGCTGACCCTGCTCGACCAGAACCGGGTGATCCGGCCGCATTCCTGCTTCCGGCTGTTCTCGACGGCGAACACCGTCGGCCTCGGCGACACGACCGGGCTCTATCACGGCACGCAGCAGATCAACCAGGGCCAGATGGACCGCTGGAACATCGTCGCGACACTGAACTATCTGCCGCACGACGCCGAGGTCGACATCGTATTGGCGAAAGTGCCGAGCTACGACAACGACGAAGACCGGCGTACGATCAGTGCGATGGTGGCGCTGGCCGATCTGACCCGCGCCGGTTTCATCAACGGCGACATTTCGACCGTGATGTCGCCGCGCACGGTCATGACCTGGGCCGAGAACGCCCGCATTTTCGGCGATCTGGCCTTTGGTTTCCGGCTGACCTTCCTCAACAAGTGCGACGAGACGGAGCGCCCGACGGTGGCCGAATACTACCAGCGCTGCTTCGGCACCGAGCTGGCGGAAACCGGCGTCAATGCGACGTTGATGTAGAGACCCATGCGACTGCTTCGTCATGCCCGGGCTCGACCCGGGCATCCACACAATGTCTCCGGCGACCCGGACCTCGGCATAGATTGCCGGGTCAAGCCCGGCAATGACGGGCTAAGCCTGATGGCCCAGGACTTCTCGCCGACGGAGATCTTCAAACGCGCCACCGCGGCGACGTTGCGGGCGATCGCCGAGCGCGACGATGTGACCGTGGGCTTCGGGCCGGAGCCGGCCGGCCAGAGCGGCGCGCGGGTGCGCCTGCCGAACCCGCCGCGCGACCTCCCGGCAGAGGAAGCGGCGCAATTGCGCGGCGCCGCCGACAGCGTGGCGTTGCGGCTGCGCTATCATGACGACGCGGTGCACAGCAAGCGCGTGCCGAGCGGGCCGCTCGCCCGGGCAGTGTTCGATGCCGTCGAGCAGGCGCGGGTCGAGGCGCTGGGCTCGCGGCGCATGGCCGGCGTCGCCTCAAATCTGGAAGCGATGCTCGACGAGCAGTATCGCCGGCAAGGTTATGAGCGGATCACCGAGCGCACCGAAAGCACGATGGCCGAGGCGGTGCGGCTGCTGACCCGCGAGGCCTTGACGAGAGAGCGGCCGCCGCCCGCGGCGCGGCGCGTCGTGGATCTGTGGCGCCCTTGGCTCGAATCGCGCATCGGCAAGGATTTCGGCGAGCTCGACCGCGCGATCCTCGATCAGGACGCCTATGCGCGGGCCACCCGCAAGCTGCTTCAGGACCTCGACATCGATTTCGGCGAAGCCGACGAGTCGGAGGACACCGAAGAACAGCAGGGCGGCGAGGAATTGGAGAGCGAGAACCAGAGCGAGGGCGAAGGCGCCACCGCCGGCGCCCAGGCCTCCGACGAGGGCTCGCCCGCCGAGGGAGCGGCCGAAGACGCGCAGGACGCCGCCGAGGCGGGTGACGGCGAGATGATGCCGGGTTCGAGCGACGACGATCCGGGCCGGCCCGGCCGGCCCGGGCAGATGCCGCGCGGCCGCAACGACGACACCGCGGTCTACCGCGCCTTCAGCGTCGCTGCGGACGAGGTCATCGAAGCCGATCAGCTGTGCGACGCCGACGAGCTGTCGCGGCTGCGCCATCTGCTCGATCAGCAATTCGCCCATCTGCAGAGCGTCATCGCGCGGCTCGCCAACCGGTTGCAGCGCAAGTTGATGGCGAAGCAAACCCGCGCCTGGGAATTCGATCTCGACGAGGGCCTGCTCGACGCGGCGCGGCTGTCGCGCGTCGTCGCCAACCCGGTGCTGCCCTTGGCCTACAAGCGCGAGCGCGAGACCGATTTCCGCGACACCGTCGTGACCCTCTTGATCGACAATTCCGGGTCGATGCGCGGCCGGCCGATCACCGTCGCGGCGATGAGCGCCGACATCCTCGCGCGCACCCTGGAGCGCTGCGGCGTCAAGGTCGAGATCCTCGGCTTTACGACGCGCGCCTGGAAGGGCGGGCAGTCGCGCGAGCGCTGGATCGCCGCCGGCAAGCCGCCCAACCCGGGCCGGCTCAACGATCTGCGCCACATCGTCTACAAACCGGCCGACGCCCCCTGGCGGCGCGCCCGGCGCAGCCTCGGGCTGATGCTGCGCGAGGGCATCCTCAAGGAGAACATCGACGGCGAGGCGCTGATCTGGGCGCATGACCGGCTGCGCGGCCGCTCCGAGCAGCGCCGCATCCTGATGGTGATCTCGGACGGCGCGCCGGTCGACGATTCGACGCTATCGGTCAACCCCGGCAATTACCTCGAAAAGCACCTGCGCGAGGTGATCCACGACATCGAGCGCCTCGGCGAGGTCGAGCTCACCGCGATCGGCATCGGCCACGACGTGACCCGCTATTACCGCCGCGCCGTCACGATCGTCGACGCCGAGCAGCTGGGCGGCGTCATGCTCGAGCGCCTCGCCGAACTCTTCGACGAAGACCGCGGCGCCAACACCCGCGTCCGCAGCCGCCGCGCCGCGTGACCTGAGCCAGATTCGCAATTCGGCAGCAGACGGAAGGGGAAGCCATGCCCAACCGCATCAACCGTGCCATCGAAATGTTGGAGCAGGACCAGGCGATTTATTACACCGGCGGCCATAGCGGCCACGTGCTGACCTATGCGCAGGGGCGCGAAGACGCAGGTGTCTGGTCCGATTACATCAATGTCGGGATGGAGCACGGGGCGTTCGACATGACGGGCCTCGCCGAATATATGCGCGGGCTCGTCGAGGGCGGCCCGACGCGCTCGGGTCACCGCACGCCGACGGTCATCGTCGAGGCGCCGGTCAACGGCACGGACGTGCTAATGTCCGCTTCAATGCGTGGCAGTTCCGCCAGATCCTCGGCCGCGGTGTGCACGGCGTGCTGCTGTGCCAGGCGAAATCGGCGGCGGCGGTCCGCGCCTTTGTCGAAAGCTTGCCGCTATCCGCACCAGGCGGCCGGGGTCGATCGGTCTCTGCCTTCGCCGGCCGAGCTGAATGAGCGGGGCGAGCGGACAGGCGAGCAACGGCCGCCTCGGGACCGGCACGCGCGGCCGCGGCTCGGAAGCAACTGCGGCTCCGGTATGGGGGATTGCGCCGGAGGAGTACATGCAGCGCTGCGATCCCTGGCCGCTCAACCGCGACGGCGAATTGCTGCTCGGCGTCAAGCTCGAAAGCCCGGAGGGGATTGCGCATTGCGAGGAAATCCTCGAAGTGCCGGGCCTCGGTTTCGCCGAATTGGGACCGGGCGACCTCGGACTGGCGCTCGGCTATCTTTCAGTCCCGCGCGACCCGTATCCGCCCGAGATGAAACAGGCGCGCGAGCGGGTCTTCGCGGCCTGCCGGAAAAACCGCGTGCCGTTTCTTGAAACCTGCGCGCCCGAGAACATCGTCGCCAAACTCGACGAGGGCGTGCGCGTCATCGCCGGCCACCGCGAGGAGACGGCGCGGATCGGTCGGGCACACCAGAAACGCACAATGCCGGTCTAAGGAGTTGCGGTTTGTTACCGCGCGCCGAAGGGGTGTCGGATATTTATCTTGCGGCGTCCGATCTCTGGCTTTGACTTATTGGATCCCGGCGAGGCTCAAAAACCGCTATAACTTTGAATAATTCGTTCCCGTCAGGGGCTTTCGTCACGGTCGACTGGGGAGCCTTCCACTTGAAAAGGTCGATAGTCTGCTGTACCTTGGACGCTGGTATCTTGCTTATCGTAAATGTGCCATAGGTCATAGGGTGTTCTCTACTTTGGAATTCCGAGTTCCTCTATAGCGCGCCGACGGATCGGTTCGAGATCCGCCGCGGATGTATCGCCACTTGCGAAGGCTGCCGGCGGGTAACCTTTGCCACTGAGAAAACTCTCCGACCGCTTATCCAGCCAATTCTGAAGGTTTTCAAAGTTTGTCGGCCTTATCTCTCCGTTTTCGTATAGCCAGGCGGCGATCCGTGTTGCGCTCTCTGTGCTTGCGAATGTGAGGGATCGCAGCGGGTCCACCAGGGCTTTGAAAGTCGGGGTCGTCATTGTAAACATCCCATAAATCGTCTTCGCGGTCGCCGGCAGCGGGAGTAGCTGGGGCGGGCTGCCAAAAGCGCTGGTTCGCGGCTCTCAGCCGCTCGTTCTTGGAAAAGGCGTATTCGAGGTCTTCGCGGATTTGGCGGCGAAGCTCTACGCGTTCGGGATCGTCTTTGGGTTTTCCCCCGAGCTGCGCCTCTTTGTATTTCTGGCCCTCCGCCAAGGCCCGCAGCAGATGCAGACGGCCATCCGCATCCGGGCCCATTTCGTTGAGGAGTTCCAGCGCCGCCCGATAACCGCCCGGCACTCGGCCAGACAGGCGGAGGGCGACCGCGTCACCAATGATCGCGTCACGAACCGTTGGATCGGCCTTGTCCCTGGCTTGCAGCGCCGACTCGGCGACGACCTCGGCGATAGTTTTGTAGTCCGTTCCGGCGGCGTTGAAGACGCGCGCGGCTTCGAGCAGCAATCTCGGATCGGTCGGGCGGGCTCTGGTTTCACTCACAGCTAACTCGTACCACGCATGAAACCCAATAGGTAGATGTAGCCTTGGGCAGCGGCGCGATAGTCGTTCAGTATCGCCTTGGCGCGCGACCAGCTCAAGACCTCGTCAAAAGTGATATCCGGGCGGGCGATCAGGTCCTCGAACCGGATCGCGTTATATTGCAGTGCGGCATGCACTTCCTCCGGGGTCGGCTGATCTGTAGGCTCGGGCGCATACGCGCTTCGGGAGATGCGCGGCACCAATCCCTCTTTGAGCGGGATTTGCTGCAGGGTCAGTTGCGCTTCGGGGCTCGGCTCGCCAAGCCCGCGGTCGATTGCGGCGATCAGACGTGAGACGATCAGCGCTGCGTAAAGATAGGCGAAGAGAAATCCAAACACCGAGCCGCCGACCATTACCGAGCCTATCAGCGCCGGGCTCCCGTGCCGCATATCAAATAGCCAACCGGCGGCGGCTACGAAAACAGACTGAAACGCTGTCCATGCATTCTTGGCTTCGACAAGGCTCACGCCGACGATAACTTTGGTCAGCCAGTCGGAGACCTGAGTCAGATTAGTGCTAAGCTGCCATGCCTTATTTGCCTGCTGACGACTAACTCTTGGAGGCGGAGCCGCTCCGCCGGCCTCCGCCGGCGGGGCCTCGGCAGCGCTTATCGGACGGGGGATGCCAAAAATGAACCCGAGCATCGCACCGGCCAGACCCGCGGCCATGCTGATCAACAACACGCCGCCAACGGCACGCGCCACCTGAAACGTCAGGAAGCCGGCGAAGACCAACCAGGCCTGCCATTTCGAAATATCGGTCGTTAAGATCCACGGATCCTTTAGCCCTTTCGCTACGTCATCAGGCTGGAGCCCATATAACCACGCCGTACGCATCGCACCCGCGCCCGCCGCCCACAATACGGCCACCGCTCCGAATATCAGCATCGCGGCCACGAGCAGGCTTAATGTCTGTGTCGTTGCCCGGTCGGTGTTGAACCCGACGAAATTCGGATGCAGCGCACGCCAAACTGCATTCCATATGTGACGGAGCACACCTCCTCCGTTGGTGGAACCATTTCCTGCAGATGCCCCGAGGACTCCGAAACTCCTGAGCACAAGCGCCAGGGCCAGGAGCAAAATTGCAGCAATAATGGCGAGCGTTATGAGCACGGGTGCACTCGCTCAGAACCGTATCATTGGTTTGGGTAGCGCTGTCGTCATCCGAGTTTTGCAGGTCGTACTGTGAGGTCGCCAGTCAGCGTGGCTCCGATTCGTGGCTCCATTGGGACGCCGGTAAGAGTGGTATCGCATGGCTTAGGATCGGCCGACCCAGGATCGGCGGTGCACTTGATCAACTCTATGTGGACGCGAAACGGGCTTGTATTCTTGTCCTTGAAATATTTGTCCGGTATCGTGGCGTATCGGCGCAGGCTCGGCTGCCCCCCAATCTGGTAACCCTCACATAGAAAATTGTGGGACGGGCAATCCGCATTGTTGTCGGCGCGTGGACAATTCTCCGATGATTGTTGACCGGCATCGCTGCCGGAACAAAAACTGATGTCGGCGGAGGTGACGACTGCTGGCGAGCTGCCAACGGTTCGCAGCGTGAGATAAACTACCCGTTTTCCCTTATGTCGCCTGTCCGGATCCGGCGCTACTAACATCGATGCGATCGTGATCTTCGCCGCAGCCGCAGCCGGGGGCGGGGGTGGCGGCTCCGTCTTGAGGTTGTTTATTACTACTATTTGCTTGACAAAATTATTTACCTCTGACACCTCATAGTGAACTTTATTCTCTACATTACTAAGACGGTTCTCAAAGCTAGCATTTTGCTCATGGATCGTCTCTTGAGTATCTTTGATTCGCTGGCTGAGCTCGGCAATATTGCTCTCGACGCCGGCAATTCTTTTCTCGAGGCTGTCTGGCGGAGTTCCGGCGCTCCGGCCCAATTGACCAAGCACCACGGCAAGCGCAAAGCCGGCACCTGCGCCGACGATCAGAGATCCCGTTGCCGTTTTGTTCCAGACGCGCCAGATGATGACTGCAAGCAGCAAGGCAGCCAACACCAAATTGATGCCGGTCATGACGACCGCCGCGCTGTCCGGCGCAGACACCCCTGCTTCCCCCTGTCGATGACGCTTCGCGTTGGCTCCACCCCAAACCAACCGGGCGTGATCGCCCTGCGCCGGCCATTCCCCAGAAGGTTAAGCTTCGAACCCAGTTTCGGTCAACAATTTAAGATTGGGGTCGTCGCCGACAGCTCAGTTTGCTTCTCACCAGATGCGGAGTTACGGTGACAGCTTACTAAACTACACGCCCATCCATCGACATCGGACACTTCGACCTTCGGATTGAGCGGAGCACGCGACGACCGCAATTCTACAGCCTGCGCCCATCATTGTGCGGTCAGCCCGCCGTCGACGACGAGCCCGGCGCCGGTCATGAAGGCGGCATCGTCGGAGGCGAGAAGCAGCGAAGCGGCGAAGCACCTGTAATGGTTGCCCTTGCTGAAGGCCGAAGGAGTGCGGGAGAGAGCCCATTAATCCCTTCATGGTGCGACAAACTGCCATCGGGAAAATGATAGATTGGGTGAGAGACATCGCGCTCCGTGGCTAAATTCCTTATGTTCAATATCTCGTAGTGATAATAGCAACGATAAAATTGCCATAATGTTCGCGTTTCATGTCGTTCGGGGAAGCGCCGAGGGCCGGCGCAAGGTTACCGAACCGAGGTGGAGCGATGACTGATATTTCTCTGCAGGAAACAGCAACGACAGCAAAAAGGGTTCGAGGTCGACCGTTTGCGAAGGGGCAGTCCGGAAATCCGGGCGGCCGGCCTCGCGGCTCGATGAACCGGTCTACCCGGGCGGCGCAGCTGTTGCTCGACGGCGAAGCAACGGCGCTGAGCCGCAAGGCGGTCGAACTCGCCCTCGCCGGCGATCCGACGGCATTGCGGCTCTGTCTCGACCGCACAGTCGCGCCGCGCCGCGACCGCTCGGTCGAGCTCGCTCTGCCGCCGATCAACAGCGCGGCCGACATCCTCGGCGCGATAAAGGCGGTCGCCGACGCGGTCGGGCGCGGCGGCATCACCCCCGGAGAAGGGTTCGCGCTGTCGCAGATGATCGAAAGCTTTCTGCGGGCGATCGACGCAAGCGATTTCGACAATCGCTTGCGGCAATTGGAGGATGCGCAGGCAGCACGCCGTCCAGATCCTTATGGGTATACGCCCCGCTAATAAGGACCTGAGCTTGAGCCACCCTCTTCGATACAGCGGAAGACAGCAAACCGACAGCGGAATTGCCGTTGTTACTGCGCCCCGCTCGCGGCACTCCGACCCAGGATTTCCGCGGCGGAGCGAAGCCGATCGCTCTACTTTCGCTGCAAAAAACAGCAAAAACAGCGAGGGGCGACCGATGCGTCGTCGGGCACCGTCTGCCCGGTCGGGGCCGTTTGCCAGGCTGGTGTTGTTGACCTGGCGGCGCTATACTCAACCGCCGCTTGCAATAGGGTAGGGTATGGTCGCGAAGGTGCGGACGGTCGCGTTTCACGGGGTCGAGGTCATCGAGGTCGAGACCCAGGTGACGATCGCCTCCGGGCTGCCGGCCTTTACCGTCGTCGGATTGCCGGACAAGGCGGTCGCCGAATTGCGCGAGCGGGTCCGCGCGGCGCTCGCCTCGCTGGGCCTCGGGCTGCCGCCGCGACGGATCACCGTCAACCTCGCCCCCGCCGATGTGCTCAAGGAGGGCAGCCATTTCGACCTGCCGATCGCGCTCGCTCTTCTGGCGGCGATGGAGGCGCTGCCGGCAGACGAGCTCGGCGGCTATATGGCGCTCGGCGAGGTGGCGCTCGACGGCTCATTGACGAGTGTTGCCGGCGTGCTGCTCGCGGCATTGGCGGCGGCGAGCCGCGGCAGCGGCGTCATCTGCCCGGCCGAATGCGGCGGCGAGGCGGCCTGGGCCGGCGAGGTGGAGGTGATCGCCGCGCCGAGCCTCTTGGCGATCGTCAATCATTTCAAGGGCACCCAACTCTTGCCGCCGCCCGAGCCGCGGCTCGCGCCGTCGCGCTCGGCCGGGCTCGACCTCGCCGATGTGAAGGGCCAGGAAAGCGCCAAGCGCGCCCTCGAAATCGCCGCCGCGGGTGGACACAATCTGCTGAGCAAGGGCCTATATTACCCAAGAACTTCCGCCACTTTTCCGATTGGGCCTTTTCGGATTACCGGCTCAATCACGTCAACCAGGGTAGCGGCCCGGTCACGTAGTCGGAGAGGTCGGTCGCCAGGAACTCGACCACCTTGGCGCAATCCTCTACCGTCCCGAGCCGCCGTAAAGCCACCAACTCGGCCCGATCACGGTTGCTCTGGATGCTCACCGGAATAACCGTCCGCCATGATCCGCCCGGTCGCGATCACGCCAGGAGCTTATACAGTTTGCAGTGATCCCGAAAGGGCGGATACGGTAATCTCATCGGCT
>CAWBFS010000010.1:0-23897 GCA_963788085.1 uncultured Alphaproteobacteria bacterium | reverse complement strand
GCAATCGGGATTGCCGGGATTTCTGCGACCGGCATTCTGCTGCTGGTCACGGTCGAGGATCAGCTCAACCTATCTGGCGAGTGACCTCGCCGCGTCCCTGGGTTCAGCGCATTCTCGCCTACTGGACCTTGATAACGCTCGGACCGCTCCTGATCGGGGTCAGTTTTTCGCTGTCGACCTATTTCGAGCTCGCCGCGCGTCAGGTCGGTCTCGGGCAAGAAGCGGTCGCTTGGTTCGCGAGCAGCTGGCTGCACTCACTGGCCCGTGTGGTCCCGGCCGTGCTCGAATTCGTCGCTCTCTCGCTGCTTTATTGCCTGATACCGAACTGCGCGGTGCGCTGGCGGGACGGCGCGCTCGGCGCATTGATCGCGACGATCGCGATCGAAATCCTGAAGGTTGGCTTTTCGTTCTATATCGGCGTCTCGTCCTTTTATCAGACGGTATACGGTGCGCTGGCCATCATCCCGATCTTTCTGTTGTGGATGTACATATCGTGGATGGCGGTGCTGCTCGGCGCGGTGGTCGCCGCGGCGCTGCCGAACTGGCGGATCGACGAGCGGGTCGGCGCGATACCCTCGGGCGGCGTGCGGCTCGGTTTCAGCTTGTCGTTGATCGCGTCGCTAGCTCGCGCGCAGCGGCGCGGCGAGTCGAGGTCCACGCCGGCGCTCGCCGCCGAGCTTGGCGTCGCGACGACAGTCATCGACGAGCATTTGAGGCCGCTCGCCGAAGCCGGTTTCGTGGCTCATACGCAGGAGGGGTGCTGGGTATTATCCTGGGCTCCCGAGACCGCGACGTTGCACGATCTGTACGAGGCGCTCCACCTGCCGCTCGCCGGCCGCTGGATGGGACGGGCGGCACAGCCTTGGCAACGGCAGGTAGCGCCGGCAATGGATCGCATCGTCAAGGCGGAGAGTGCGGCGATGGGTGTCACGATCGCCTCGCTTCTCGCCGAAACGCTCGAACCCAGTCCCCGCCGGCGCGGCCGCTGGCGCTCGGCCGAGACAGTGGCCGAAGAAATGACGTCGGAGTAGATCGGATGTATCAACAATTCTCATCAGATCTAGCGAACGCCACTCTTTTAATCCTCTCCCCCCGCCGGCCACCCCGCCGGCCGGGGGGAGAGGGTAGGGTGAGGGGGGGCCGATGGACCGGTCTGCGGCGCCGCCCACCTCACCCTCCCGTCGCTTCGCGACGGACCCCTCCCTCTCCCCCCTAAAGGGCGGAGAGGGGCAGACGGGCATGTGGCATGCTAGACCAGATAACCGAGATCGAGCCGTTCGCACCATTTCGGCGATGGCTCGACGAAGCCTGGCAGGGCGAGCCGAACGCGCATGCGATGATCTTGGCGACCTCGACTTCGGAGGGCAGGCCGTCGGCTCGGGCGGTGCTGTTGAAGGGGCTGGATGATCGGGGATTCGTGTTTTACACCAACCTCGAAAGCCGGAAATCGAAGGAGCTGCTGACCAACCCTCACGCGGCGCTCTGTTTCATGTGGAAGTCGCTGAACCGCCAGGTCCGCGTCGAAGGCCCTGTCGAATTGGTCACCGACAAGGAGGCCGACGCCTACTTCGCGAGCCGGGCGCGCGACAGTCAGATCGGCGCGTGGGCTTCGGATCAGTCGCAGCCGCTCGCCAGCCGCGCCGAGCTGGAGCGGCGCGTAGAGGAGTTTTCGCGGAGGTTTCCCGAAGGCGAAGTGCCGCGCCCGCCGCATTGGTCCGGCTTTCGGGTTTTACCGCAGAGCATAGAATTCTGGCAGGAACGGCCGTTTCGGTTGCATGATAGGCTGTTGTTCGTTCGCGAAGGCACGGGATGGCGACGAGACCGGCTGTTTCCATGATGCACGGGCCGGCGGCAGACCGTCTGCGGCGGATGGCGACCTATGCCTCGGTCGCGGTCGCGGCGGTGCTGATCGCCGTCAAGTTCTCGGCTTGGCTGGAAACGGGATCGGTCGCGCTCCTTTCGAGCGTTGTCGACTCGTTGCTCGATATCGTCGCGTCGCTCGTCAACCTCGTAGCGGTTCGCCATGCAATGAGCCCGGCCGACCGTGAGCACCGCTTCGGTCACGGCAAGGCGGAGCCGCTCGCCGTCCTCGGTCAGTCGGCATTTATCACCGGCAGCGCGATGCTGCTGCTCGCCGAGGCCGTGCGTCGGCTGATCTGGCCGGTGCCAGTCGAGAACCCGCGGGCCGGCATCGTCGTCATGGTGTTTTCGATCGTTGTGACGATCGGGCTGGTTGCTTATCAGCGTCATGTCGTGCGGCGCACAGGGTCGATTGCGATCAGCGCCGACGAATTGCATTACCGCAGCGACGTCGTGTTGAATGTGAGCGTCATCGCCGCATTGGTCCTGGGCAGCATCTTCGATTTTCCGCTGCTCGACCCGCTGTTCGGCGCGGCGATCGGTATTTGGATCGTCATTCTGCTGTGAGGCTGGCTCGCCTGTCGTTGTTCCAGCTGATGGACCACGAGCTGCCTGACGAGGAGCGCGAAAAGATCCGTGGAATCGCGCAATCGCATCCCGACGTCGTCGCCGCGCATGATTTGCGTACCAGGGTCGCGGGCCCGACGGCCTTCATCCAGATCCACATCGAAATGGACGGGGGGCTGAGCTTAATCCGCGCGCACGAGATCTCCGACGAAGTCGAGGCCGAGCTGCGCGTCGCCTATCCCAACGCGGAAGTCATCATCCACCAGGATCCGGAGGGGGTCGAAGAGCCGCGGTCCAGCTTTCCGCGACGGGTCGGCGCGCGATGAGCAGGGAACGGAAGGTTTTGCTGCTGACCGGGGCGAGCCGCGGAATCGGGCACGCGACGGTCAAGCGCTTCAGCGACGCCGAATGGCGGATCATCACCTGCTCGCGGGAGGCGGTGCCCGAGGAGTGCAAGCGAGACCCGAACTGGACCCATCACATCACCGCCGATCTCGGCAACCCCGAGGATCTCGATCGCTTCGTCGCCGAGGCGGGCGTGTTGCTCGACGGGCCGCTGCACGCTCTCGTCAATAATGCCGGCGTGTCGCCCAAATCGCCGACCAAAGAACGGCTCGAGTGCCTCAACAGCGATATCGAAGCTTGGCATGCGGTATTTCACCTGAACTTTTTCGTCCCGCTGATCCTGGCGCGCGCCTTCTCGACGGCGCTGGCCCAGGGGAAGGGTGCGATCGTCAACGTCACCTCGATCGCCGGCCACGTGGTGCATCCTTTCGCCGGTTCGGCCTATGCGACATCGAAGGCGGCGCTGTCGGCTTTGACGCGCGAGATGGCCGCCGAATTCGCCCGGCTCGGCGTCCGGGTCAACGCCGTCGCTCCCGGCGAAATCAAGACCGCGATGCTGTCTCCGGAGACGACCTCGCTGCTGCCGCGGATTCCGCTCAATGGTTGGGCGAGCCAGAAGACGTCGCGGGTACGATCTTTTTCCTGTGCAGCGAGGATGCCGCCTATGTCACCGCGACGGAGATCTTCGTCAACGGCGGCCAGCACATCTACTGAGACGGGAATATTCTAGCGAACCAGCCGGAGAACGGAATCGATGACCAAGAAATTGCTAACTCGGCGCACGGTATTGCAGGCCACCGCGGCGACAGCTCTCAGTGCTCCCTTCGTTCGCGGCGCCTTCGCTGCCGGCAAGCTTTCGTTTGGCGTCTGGGACCATTGGGTTCCCGGAGCGGCCGAGGAATTGAAAAAGATTTGCGCCGAATGGGCAGCAAAGGAAAAGGTCGACCTCAATGTCGACTTGATCACTTCGAACGGCGACAAGGACTTGCTGACCCTGATGGCGGAAGGCCAGGCCAAGGCCGGCCACGATATGATGGGGCTGCGCACCTGGTACGTCTCGGCGCAGGCCGACAATTTCGTGCCGGTTGACGATATCGTGCTCCCGGTGATCAAGGAGTATGGCCGGTCGCACAGGCTTCCGAATACACCGGCAAAATCGACGGCCATTGGATGGCGGTGCCGACGAGCTATGGCAATGGTTCCCTGCCGCCTTGCGCGCGCATCGACTACATGAAGGAATATGTCGGACTCGACGTGCAGAAGATGTATCCGGCCGGCGCTCCGCCCGACAAGGAGCTGGTCGCGACCTGGGAGTGGAACAATTTTCTCAAGGCCGCCGAGAAGTGCTTCAAGGCGGGGCATCCTTCGGCCTCGGGCTCAGCGCCTGCACCGACGCGATCAACATGGCAGGGGCGGTATTTCACAGCTATGGCGCCGACCTTGTCGACGCTAAAGGCGACATCACGGTCAAGACCGACGCGACCCGGCAGGCGCTCGAATTCTTCAAGCAGCTCGCTCAATCTCTCGAGGGCGACGTTTACGCCTACGACAATGCGTCCAACAACAAGGCGCTGGTTTCCGGCAAGAGCGCACTGATTTTCAATCCGCCCAGCGCCTATGCGGTGGCAAAGCGCGACCAGCCGAAGGTCGCCGAGCAATTGTGGACATTCCACTCGCCGAAAGGGCCGCAGGGCCGGTACGATCCGTGCAACCCGTATTTCTGGGCGATTTGGAATTTCTCACAGAACGTCCCGGCGGCGAAAAGCCTGCTGGCTTATCTGATGACCCGCCCGGTGCAGGAAAAGCTGGTCACTGCGAGCGTCGGTTTCGACATCCCGCCCTACGACAAGTGGATGGATTTCAAGATTTGGGAAGAAGAAGGCCCGCCGAAGGGCACCAACTACAATTATCCGCCGCGTCACGATGCGATCCCGAGCCTTGCAGGCTATCCGGCCCCCCTGAGGATCGGGACCCAGATGTTCGCGCAGGCGACTTTGACGAAATTGATCGCCAAGGTGACCCAACAGCGCCAATCCTTCGACGACGCGATGAGCTGGGCCGAAAGCGAGATCGAAGGCTTTATGCGATCGTAGCCGGAACGCCCCTCACCCTACCCTCTCCCCGCAAGTGCGGGGCGAGGGAATTCACAGACCCTGCCCCCTCGCCCCGCTTTGCGGGGCGAGGGATGGGGTGAGGGGCCCTTCGAAATTCAGCCAAGCTATTTGTTGCAATCGGTGGCCCGGACGATGCACTCGCCCGCCTGGTCCTTGTCGCAGTTTTTGACGGCGGCCAGACGGGCGGCCTCACGATCTTTCCGCCAGGCGGCGCCGGCGTGCTTGCCGTCCTGGGTTGTCGCCAGCGCGCCGCACATCCGCGGACCGACCCGGCCCACGACCTTGCAACCACTGGCGCCGCACTCGCCGAGCGCCACTTCCTCGGCGCGCTTCCCCGTTGGCTCGTTCCAGCTCACGCCGTACTTGCCGGTGTCCCTGTCCCAGGCGATCGCGCCGTATCCGGCGGACGCAGGCATCGCCGGCAGCAACGTGTATCCAAAGGCCAGCAGGGCAACGAGCATCCACAGGCGGCGCATCGAACTGTTCTCCGTCAGATGATCGTACCGTCTTTGGCCTGGAGCGGGATGGCCCGCCCCAGGCCAGCGGCTCAGCGCAGTGGCGAGAAGGCGGCCGGGACGACGAGCGTGTTCTCTTGCTTGAGCATCATGCCGGGCTGACCTCCCTTGGGCGGCCGGATGCCCTTGGATCTTGCCTCCTCACGGATACGGAAACGCTCGCCCGCATCCTTGTAGGCCCAGATGTGGCACCATTTGTTGAGGCCGCCGATCTCGGAATACCAAGCGCCTCGAAGGGCGAGAGCTTGGTGCGTTCGGCGATCTGCGTGCTCCAGCGGTCGATCGTCGCCGGAATGCCGCCCGGCTTGAAGGTGTAGATGCGGATCTCGTAGAGGCCGCCGAGCTGGCGCGGTTCGAGTTTTGGCGAGAACAGCGCCGGCAGGTAGATGTCGCTCTGCTGCTCGACGACGAATTCGCGGGTGTTGGGCGGCCAGCCTTGAAGCTTGGTCGCCTCGGCCCGCAACCGGGTGCGCTCTTCTAGGTTCTCGTAGGGCCAGACATGGATGACCCGGTTCAAGGGCCCGACTTCGGTGTGCCAGAAGGCGGCGAGCGGCGATACCTTCGCCCGCACCGGCAACGCCTCGGCGAAGCGTTCTTCGAAAGTCGCAACCGTGCCGGGCTGCAACGTATAAGTGCGCATTTCGATGATCATCGGGGTTTCTCCGTTTCGGGCTCAGCAGGCCGACGCTAAACCCTGAGGGTCACCTGTCAAGTGCGCCGTTGGATGCGAAATGCCGGCCTTCAGCGTTGCCGGCCTTCAGCGTTGACTGCGCGAACTCGGCAAACAAATGGCGTGACGTCGGCTCGCTGTGAGCAGCCGGGCTTTCTTGCCAACCTGGCTGCGACCCGGTACTTTTTCGATGTATTCGGTCCCCGTAGCTCAGGCGGATAGAGCAACAGTTTCCTAAACTGTGGGTCGCAGGTTCGAAGTTCCTGCCGGGGACGCCATATTTCACAGGGTGATCCATTCGGTAGGATCGATGGACAAGCGAGAGTTCAGCGGGCGCGAAATCCTGGCCGGCCAGGCGCCGCAGGACGCGACGGTCACGACCCGGGGCTGGGTGCGCACCCGGCGCGACTCGAAGGCGGGCATCTCGTTCGTGCACGTCTCCGACGGATCGTCGTTTCATCCGGTGCAGGTCGTCGCGCCCAACACCTTGCCCAATTACACCGATGAGGTCCTGAAGCTCACGGCCGGCTGCGCGGTCGAGGCGACGGGGATGATCGTGCCGTCGCCGGCGAAGGGGCAGCCCTTCGAGATGCAGGCGAGCGCGCTCGAGCGTGATCGGCTGGGTCGACGACCCGGACACCTATCCGATCCAGCCAAAGCCGCACACGCTTGGAATATCCTGCGCGAGGTCGCGCATCTGCGCCCGCGCACCAACGTGATCGGCGGCGGCGACGCGGGTGCGGCACACCCTGGCGAAGGCGATCCACCGCTTCTTCGACGAGCACGGGTTTTTCTGGGTCAATACGCCGATCATCACCGCCTCCGACGCGGAGGGCGCGGGGGCGTTGTTCCGCGTGTCGACCCTGGATCTCGCCAACCTGCCGCGCACCCCCGAGGGCAAGGTCGATTTCGCGCAGGATTTCTTCGGCCGCGAGGCGTTCCTGACGGTCTCGGGCCAGCTCAATGTCGAGGCCTACTGCCTGGCGCTGACCAAGGTCTACACCTTCGGGCCGACCTTCCGCGCCGAGAACTCGAACACCAGCCGCCACCTCGCCGAGTTCTGGATGATCGAGCCGGAGATCGCCTTCGCCGACCTCTCCGACAATGCGGCGCTGGCCGAAGCATTGCTCGAAATACACCTTCGCGGCGCTGCTGAACGAACGCGCAGGAAGACCTCGCCTTCTTCGACGAGCGCATCGAGAAGGGGCTGGTCGCGAAGCTCGAAGGCATCGTCGGCTCGGAATTCGTGCACATGGATTACGGCGAGGCGATCGACGTGCTCGAGACGGTCGAAGGAGAAATTCGAGTTCCCGGTCCACTGGGGCATCGACCTGCAGTCCGAGCACGAGCGCTATCTGACCGAGAAACACGCGAAGAAGCCGGTCATCGTGATGAACTACCCGAGGTCGATCAAAGCCTTCTACATGCGGGTGAACGACGACGGCCGCACGGTCGCGGCAATGGACGTGCTGGCGCCGGGGATCGGCGAGATCATCGGCGGCAGCCAGCGCGAGGAGCGGCTCGACGTACTGGACCAGCGCATGACCGAGCGCGGCATCGACAAGGAGCATTACGCCTGGTACCGCGACCTGCGCCGCTACGGCACGGTGCCCCACGCCGGCTTCGGCCTCGGCTTCGAGCGCACCCTCGCCTACGTCACCGGCCTCGCCAACGTCCGCGACGCCATCCCCTTCCCAAGGACGCCGGGTAACGCACGGTATTGAGGGATGGAAATCACCCTGCGCATCCCCGACGAACTCGCCCGGCTTCTCGGCAGCACGAGCGAGATCGAGCGTCGCGCACTCGAAGCATTGGCGCTGGAAGAATACAAGCTTGGTCATCTGACCAAACCCGAGTTGCGCCGGCTGCTCGGCTTCGGCACGCGCGCCAAGCTCGACGAGTTTCTGAAGGCGCATGACGTATTCGAGCCGTACACGCTCGAGGATCTCGAACGCGAGCGCCGCGACCTGGAACGGCTCGGGTTCTGACCGCGCATGCGGCTTGTCGTCGCCGATACCGGTCCGCTCAACTATCTGGTGCTGATCGACGCGATCGAATTACTGCCAAAGCTGTTCGAAAAGGTGTTCACACCCGAGGCCGTAAGGGCCGAACTCCTGAACCAGGACGCGCCGGCGGTTGTGCGCGCCTGGGCGGCTCAGCCGCCGGAATGGCTGGAAGTGCGCACTATTTCCTCGGCCATTGATGATCCGGCGTGGCACGCGCTCGACATCGGCGAACGCCAAGCTCTCGCCCTCGCGCGCACGCTCGGCGCCGCCTTGGTCCTGATGGATGATCGCGCTGCCGTCGCCGTCGCCCGGCAACTGGGCTTGGCGGCGACGGGCACTTTGGGTGTGTTGGACCTCGGCGCGCGGCGCGGGGTGATCGACCTCGCGGACGCTTTCACCCGACTGAAGGCAACGAGCTTCCGTTACCGGCCGGAAATCATGGATGCTTTGCTGGCGCAGCAGGCCAAATGAGGCCGAAAGTGACGAGCGACGCCTCGAAGCTCGACGGCCGAAGGGGTGGCGATGGACGTGCTGGCGCCGGGGATCGGCGAGATCATCGGCGGCAGCCAGCGCGAGGAGCGGCTCGAGGTATTGGACCCAATATGGCCGAGCGCGGCATCGACCGGGAGCACTACGCCTGGTACCGCGACCTGCGCCGCTACGGCACGGTGCCGCATGCCGGCTTCGACCTCTTCGACGCACCCTCGCCTACGTCACCGGCCTCGCCAACGTGCGCGACGCCATCCCCTTCCCAAGGACGCCGGGGAATGCGCGGTATTGATCCCCGTTCTATCCTTGGCGCTCGCGTTTGCATTGGCTGTCGGGCGATGCCCGACCCATCTCGGAAGCTTCTCATAGCGGAAGTCGATGATGATATTGTTTCCCGCGACGCATCGGTACTCGGGGTGAAAAAATTGATGAACGGGGCACGTCGCCGCAGTGGCATCGTGCAATGTGGCGGGCTCGCCTCCGGAAAATCAAAGCGGTTAGAGAGGGCTTCCTCTTCGCTGGCCTCAAAATCCCCCTCGACGCGAATGAAACCTCAAATTAGATGAGCTCGGCCGGTTCGAACGACAACTTCCGCGCATGGCACTAGCCGCCGTCCGCACGTTGCGGGTCTTCTCCTAAATACGGCGGTAAACGCGTCGATGGGTTCTTCTACCACAACGGGATGTTCACCAACTACGTTCTCCCGAGCAAGCCAACCAATACCGTGATCTATGGCATCAATAACCTTGGGGATATTTGCGGTTACTACCAGAACGCCCCGAGCTTTGTATCAACTGGCCTTCTGAGCGACGACGGGAAGATCGACCAGCTTCTCGATTCCGGGCTCGACGAGTTTGTACCCTAGTAGCATCAACGACTTCGACTTTGTGGCCGGGGAGTTTCAAGATTCGGCTGGCGTGTTTCATGGGTTTGTGCGCGATCCAAAAGGCAACATTTCGACAGTCGACGTACCCGGAGCCTCGACGGCGGCTAACTTCGGAACGAACCTTCTCGGCATCAACAACTTTGGGTGGGTGTCCGGGCATTTCACCGACGTCTCCGGCGGCGAGCACGGTTTTATTGGCGTGCCTAAGGGGCATCCCTGGGAGTTTTTCCAGATTGATGTGCCGGGCGCGACGGCGACAAGTGGCGGCGGTCTGAACGATTTCGGAACGGTTGTGGGTCACTACGTGACAAGCGGCGGCCAGCAACAGGGCTACATCGCATCTCCTTTTTAATCGCGGAAAACTCCAGCCGCCACCTCGCCGAATTCTGGATGATCGAGCCGGAGATCGCGCTCGCCGACCTCTCGAACAATGCGGCAATGGCGGAAGCATTGCTGAAATACACCTTCGTGGCGTTACTGAACGAAAGACAGGAAGACCTCGCCTTCTTCCACCAGCGGATCGAGAAGGGCTGGTCGCAGAAACTCGAAGGGGATCGTCGGCTCGGAATTCGTGCACATGGATTACGGCGAGGCGATCGAAGTGCTCGAGCGGGCGAACGAGAAATTCGAGTTCCCGGTCAAGTGGGGCATCGACCTGCAGTCGGAGCACGAGCGCTATCTGACCGAGAAATACGCAAAGAAGCCGGTCATCGTGATGAACTACCCGAAGGCCATCAAAGCCTTCTACATGCGGCTCAAAGACGACGGCCGCACGGTCGCGGCGATGGACGTATTGGCGCCGGGGATCGGCGAGATCATCGGCGGCAGCCAGCGCGAGGAGCGGCTCGACATACTGGACCGCAATATGGCCGAGCGCGGCATCGACCGCGAGCACTACGCCTGGTACCGCGACCTGCGCCGCTACGGCACGGTGCCGCACGCCGGCTTCGGCCTCGGCTTCGAGCGCACCCTCGCCTACGTCACCGGCCTCGCCAACGTGCGCGACGCGATCCCCTTCCCGCGCACCCCCGGCAACGCACGGTATTGACGCCCATGATTGCAGCGCTTACGTCTCGGCGGGCTGGCAGGGCGTGTCCGCTCGGCTTGCCAGGGAGCTGAAATCAAAAGAAACGCGCAGTTTCGAGTTCCAATCCGGGATAGCTTTGGCTATTGAGCGCGTTTCACATTTTCAGCCGGCGCACGGTGTTGCTCTCATCTCTCGCTCTCGGTGCGGCTGCGGGGACCTCCTACCTTTTCACCGCCAACCACACGATCCCGCCGGCTGACGCCGCGGCCGAAAAGCGATTTTGCGATTCGCAAGATGCAATGCTGGCGCGATATGGCGTACCAGCGGTTTCGCGCTTCTTGGATATCGACGACCCGCGATTGCGAGTCCACGTCATCGAGGCGGGTCAAGGCGAGCCATTATTATTCATTCATGGCGGCAATAGCGTGGCCGCCTCATGGGTACCTCTGCGACGTCCCGGTTGATTGGACAGCTTCCGGGCAGGAAGAAGCTAAAGACCGGTAGCCGGCTGCTGGTTTCAAGATTCCCGAAATCAAATTCATCCTGTCTTGTTGTGGGGTGCTGTGAAGCTTGTGGGCAGCCGCCGACCTGTGGGCAAGGTGGGGGAAACGCATGGCGTTTTCCCCGGCTTGTCCATAGGGGACCGCGCTGGCGCGGTCAGGCGGGGATCGGCGCAGCCGACTGTCCACAAATTCTAGCACCACCTCGGCATCGCGTCAGGCGGCCAGTGCCGTCGCCGCCATCGATTGGCCGAGGTAAGCCTCATCCGGTGTTCGCCAGCCGAGTGCCTGATGCGGACGCCGCAGATTATACCAGTCGAAGAACTCGCCAAGGCTGCGCTTCTGTTCGATGCCGTCGGCCACTGGTCGCAGGTAGACCCATTCGTGCTTCACCGTCCACCACAAGCGCTCGACGAAGATGTTGTCGTGGCAGCGTCCGCGTCCGTCCATGCTGATCGCGATCCCATGATCCCGCAGCATCTGGGTGAACTCAAAGCTGGTGAATTGCGCCCCCTGATCGGTATTGAAGATGCCGGGCTTGCCGAACCGGACGAGGGCCTCGTTCAGCGCCTCGACGCAGAACCCTGCCGTGAGCGTGTTCGACAGCCGCCAGGACAGCACTCGTCAGGTCGCCCAGTCGATGATCGCAACCAGGTACAAAAACCCTTGCCGCATCGGTATGTAGGTTATGTCAGCAGCCCACACTTGGTTCGCCCGGTCGATCGTCTTGCCGCGCAGGAGGTACGGGTAGACCTGGTGCCCGGGATGCCGCTTGCTGGTGTTCCGCTTCGGCCTGACCGCCCACAGCCCGAGCTTTCTCATCAGCCGCCGGACGCGTCGACGCCCGATCGAAATCCCCTCTCGCAACAGCGCCACTTGAAGACGGCGGCTGCCGTAGACCGGATCATTGGTAAAAATCCGGTCGAGCCGCTCCAGAAGCTCGAGTTCCTCCGCAGATCCCGGCCGGGGCCGGTAGTAGAAGCTGCTGCGCGCCACCGCGAGCAGTGCGCATTGCCGGCTTACGGACAGCCCCGCTCCCGGCGCGATCATCGCCCGCCTCGCAGTAATCGGGAGATGGCGGGCTGCCCGGCAAGAAAATCGCACTCGACCTGCAGCTGTCCGATCTTGCGGTGCAGATCGTCGATCACCCTCTGCGCGTCCGCGGCCGCCGGCGCCTTGCTGCCGCGCGCAAACAGTTCGCCCGCACGCTTCACCAGCTCCTGCTTCCAGTTGCTGATCATCGTCGGATGAACCCCAAACTCCGCCGACAGCTCCGCCAGGGTCTTCTCCCCCGAAAGCGCCGCCATCGCCACCCGCGCTTTGAACTCTGCGCTGTGCTGCTTCCGCTTTTCACCCACGTCTCACGCCCCCTCTGGACCGGTCAGCCTTTAGCTTATCCCGCTGTCCAAAAATCCGGAGCCGCCGCACCTCTGCTAACCAATCTCCATCAACGATTTCATCTATATGCCCCGGACCGGCCTGGGTGCGGCCTTACGACGATGTTCAGCTATCTTGGCGTTCCGTTACGAACGCATGCTGTCGCTTTCATAAATTCCGTGATGGATGGTCTTGATCTTTCGGAGGCCATTCTTGTTGGTAATTCGATGGGCGGGTATTTTGCCTTGGTCTAGGCTCTTGCCTATCCGGAACGCGTTTCAAGGCTTGTTCTTGTCGGAGAACCAGCCGGCAGTGCACCCGATATCCGGCTTGCGAATTGACTGATCGGCACACGAATCATCAACTCCATTCTGTTTGCAACGGTGCTCAAACCTGGTCGCCAGACGATGCGAGACAGTCTTGCACGCCTGTTGGTCGCTGATGTTAACCGTGTCCCGTCCGATGATATCGACTGCTTGGCGCTCGGTTCGATGATCCCGGGCGCGGCTCAAAGTTGGATTACCTTGATGGAGGACATTTTCAAACCGGCAGAGGCAGGTTTGTTTTCGGCCGCCTCTACACTCACCTACGCGCTGCGGCCTGAACTGAGCGGGTTGAAGCCCCCCACATTGATGTTGTGGGGGGATAAGGACACGTTCGGTTCTCCAACACTCGGTCAGGAGATGGCCCGTTTGATGCCGAACGTGAGATGCGAGGTAATCCCCGATGCCGGTCACCTCGCGTGGCTGGACCAGCCCAACAGGTGCGCGGAGCGGATCGCTTCATTCATCGCTTGATCCCTTGGGCGCAGACGTTCCTGTTGCCACACTGCCAGCGCTGGTAAGACTTACCCATTCCGGTAAACTTTACAGATGTGGCAGGCCGTAAATCGCAAGGTCGACCTTCGCGTACGGTTGCACTAGCGGAGATAATTGTTAACCTCAATTAGTTAGCTGGTCCGGTTTAGAAGAGGTCAGCCCGAAAGTTGCTTATTCGAACCCCTTTTGGGGTGTCGAAAATTTTTACACCCGACAGACGCAGATTTCGAAAATGGTCACAAAACAAAATGATACGGCGTTGGCGCGAATTTTGCTGGTAAAGTTAACTATCGGCACCACACCGTTATAAACGCCGGAGAGGAGGACTAATGAACGCTTGCTTCTCGCATCCGCAGTTCTTGGTTTCGCCGCGACCATAGACACGGCAAGCGCTGCAGTGATTACCTCCGACACCGTAACGATCTGGAATGCAGCCACGCCCCGCGCGACGTCCACTTCGATCAGCCAGCAAGGGTTGCCAACGGCAGTAGGATTATTCGGAGGCCCGCTTCCACTGGTTGCGGGGAGCACCGCCTTCGCATTTCCGATTAACTACGATGACACCGGCGCGAATACGATCCCTGGCTTCTTTGCCTCCGATACGCCCGCCGCGCCAACTGCGACGACCTGTACCTCAGCTGCGTGTCTGACGAATCCCCTGAGCTTGGGAGGTTTCGCGCAGGCGACAGTTTTTCGGTTCACTTTTACGGAAACTACAGCAGAAACCTTCTCGGCCACCCACGACGATGGCATCAGCTTGTTCGTCGCGGGGACCGAAACAAGTACCTGCACAATCGCCAGCTGTCCCGGCCATCTGTTGCCGACGTCGGCGGCTGCGCCCACGACCGCCGTCCCTAGTTCGGTCACCATCGGGCCGGGTACCTATGATCTATGGTATGCAGAGGTCAACGGCATTCCCGCCGTCTTGCAAGCCACCTCAACCCCCGTTGTTCCCGAACCGGCTTCGCTGACGCTGCTCGGCTCGGCGCTGGCTGGTCTTGGCTGGTTCGTCGGTCGTCGCCGCAAGGCTGTGTAGAAAGAACCGACACAGCGGAAGCTCCGCCGGCGGCTGCACGACGCCGCCCGGCCTCCGTCTCCACACCGAGGGCGGCGGTATGTCTCAACCCTCACGGTACCGTCGACCAGTGTCGCTGCCCCTCTCTGGCAGTCATAGAAAAAGGGTGTGGTGGGGACAGGGTATGAAACACCGACAAATTGCTTAACCCGTCTTCGCCGATGCGACCCGCCGTTCTGCGATTTTCACAGAGCAAGTGATTGATCGGCAACGAACGCCCTGGGCTAAATGCGTTGAAACTCCGCTGACGAGCCATAACCAGGGACTACGTTGCTATCATTCACAAAGACCCCGACAGCGATTTCGGCGTCAGCTTTCCTGATTTTCCAGGCTGCATCACCGCCGGTCGGACACTCGAGTAGACCAAGGATATGGCTCTCGAGGCTTTGAGCGGACACATCGAAGTGATGCGCGAGGCCGGAGAAGCGGTGCCCGCTCCCTCGAGTCTCGACGAAGTGATGCGACATCCTCAGCTTCGTAATGGTGTCGCATTTCTTGTCGGCGTCAACGAGCCGGCACGCGTGAACTCGGCTGATCGAGGCGGAATTGGGTTTCGCCGCCGACGACGCCCGCGACCCCGAGGCAATGCTCGCCCAAGCCTACTGCGGCAGCCGCTATTCGTTCGGCTACCCCGCCTGCTCCAACCTCGCCGACCAGCAGTAGTTGCTGGCGTTACTCCGCGTCGAGCCCCGCTCACTGACTCAGATCAGCAATCTTCGTTGGCGAAATCCGGTTCGATATCGGCCGGCAGCCGGCGCACCGCCGCGATCGCGGCCGGAGGAACCGATGGATGTTGGGTCCCGGGTGGACCGCGCCAAAACAACGTTGCGTGCGCCTGCAGATTTTTGCGTTCCATAATCTCACGCAGCTCCCTCAGGCGACTCTGTTGATCTGCGAAGGGGGAGATCAGCCTTTCCAGCGCATTTAAATGGTCGGCCAAATCCTTGCTCGGAACTCTGTGCTTCGTGCTGAAATACCAGACGCCGGTTTTGCCGGTGATCTCGGGACTGCGCGGGCCGGGCTGGTAGGTCTGACCCTTTTTATAGGCGCGCGTGGGCTTTTCGTTGACGACACGCGAGATCTCGTCCGGGTCAAGCTCATCGCCGGCGAAGCGCAGTGTGGCGAATGTTCTGATCGTGTTTTCAGAGTTCGTCATAGATATTACCGAGCGGATCACCCTGCTCATCGCTGACCATACCGTCATCATAGATGATAACGCGGTCCGTAGCACGAAGATTGCCTGCGGCCTTGATTTCGTGAATCGCATCGCCGAGCTGCCAGTGCTGAATGCCGAGCCGATCGCTGACGTATTTCGGCGGGTTTCCTCGCTGGTCCCAAATGACACGAGCCATGCGCGAGCTTATATAGCTTACGCGTGGATTGTTTGGCGATCGGGCTTCCTCGCGGCGCCAACTGCAATCTATTCAAATACCGTCAATACGACGCCCTGCCGTAGGCGACGCGGAAGATTGCAGGTTCAATTGTATCGGCGCGTCCTCTGAAGGTCGCAGTTAACGAAAATCAATGCTATTTTGCTTAGAAACCCGCTATACTAAAAGGTAACCTTTCGGGCCAACGGCAACGCATCTCGCAAAGTACCAGATGTCTCCCGAGGAGTTTATCGACAAGTGGCGTGGAACGACGCGTACCGAGCGGTCGGCCGCTCATGAACATTTTCTCGATTTGTGCGCGCTCCTCGGAGTACCGAAGCCGGCCGATGTAGATCGGCATGGCACCGAATATACATTCGAAAAATCTACCCGGAAGATCGGCGACACCGCCGGATTTGCCGATGTTTGGAAGCGGCACTGCTTCGCTTGGGAGTACAAGGGCAACCGCCGCAACCTGGTTGAAGCCTATGCGCAGCTGAAACAATATGCCGACGCGCTCGAAAACCCGCCGCTGCTCATTGTCTCGGACATGCAGGAGATCCGCGTCCACACCAATTTTACCAACGCGATCGCGCAGCAGCATGTCGTCCCATTGGCCGAACTGCGCTCCGTCGAGGCGCGAGACCTGCTGCGAAACTGCTTTCTCCATCCGGAGCGGTTGCTACCGACAGCAACGCGGGAGAGCGTCACGGCACAGGCGGCAGCCAATTTCTCCAACATCGCCGTGCTGCTGCGCCGGCATTACGACGAACGCCGCGTCGCGCATTTCATTAATAAGCTCGTGTTCTGCCTGTTCGCCGAAGACATCGACCTTTTGCCCGACCGCATTTTCGCCGCCACCCTCGAAGAGGCGACCAAACGGCCGGACGATTTCGTGCCGATGCTGGGCGAGTTGTTCCGCGCCATGGCGAACCGGAACGGCCGCTTCGGGATGGCAACGATCCCCTGGTTCAATGGCGGCCTGTTCGATGACTACGACGTTCTGCCGCTCGGCATCGCAGCGGTTCAAGACCTGGTGACAGCGGCGCGGCTGGACTGGAAGGCGATCGATCCGACCATTTTCGGGACGTTGTTCGAGAGCGGTCTCGATGACAAGAAGCGCGCCCAGATGGCGAGCCTGTTCGACGCACCGGACCCCGAAGATCCCGCGCAGGCGCGACCTTTTGCGGCCTCGGCGGCAAACCGGGGAGTCGGCATCCACTACACCGACGAAGCGACGATCATGAAGATCATCGAGCCGGTCGTGATGGCGCCGCTGCGTCGGGAATGGGAGCGAACCAAGGCCGAAATCAGGGAGGCCGAAGAGCGGCGCGCTCGGGCGCGTACGCCGGCCGAACAAACCAGGCTGCTGGCCAAGGCGCGCGGCCTCTACGCCGAGTTCCGGGCAAGCCTCGGCCGCTATCGCGTCCTCGACCCGGCCTGCGGCTCGGGCAATTTTCTCGCCTTGTCGCTTCGCGCCCTCAACGATTTCGATCTGTTGGTGACGGAGGATGCCGCCGCGATGGGGCTTCCGCTCGACAATCCGCGCGTCGGTCCGGAAGCGGTGATGGGCATTGAGATCAACGGCTACGCCGCCGAATTGGCTCGGCTGACGGTATGGATCACGGAGCTGCAATGGCAGTTGCGCAAGGGCTTGGGGCTCACACGCCGGCCGATCCTCGACAAGCTCGAACGGAATCGTGCGGGCAGACGCGCTGATCACCCAGAACGGCAAAGACACGCGCCTGGCCGGAAGCCGATGTAGTGGTCGGCAACCCGCCGTTCCTCGGCGGCAAGTTCATGCGAACATCGTTGCGCGACGATTATGTGAACCGGCTGTTTGCCGCCTTTGCCGGCCGCGTGCCGGCGGAAGCCGATCTCGTAACGTACTGGTTCGCGAAAGCCTGGGAGTACATGCGCGAGGGGCGGCTGAAGCGCGCCGGACTAGTCGGGACGAATTCCATCCACGGAGGAGCAAACCGCCGCATTCTCGACCGCATCGCCCGCGAAGGCGTCATCTTCGATGCTTGGGATGACGAACCGTGGGTTCTGGACGGAGCTGCGGTGCGGGTCTCGTTGGTTTGTTTTTCTCAGCAGGCATTCGGTGAGGCGGTCCGGCTCTATGGGCGTATCGTGGAGCGGATCAATCCTGACCTGACTGCAGCTATTGACCTGACTGCGGCAAGACCGCTTGCGGAGAATGCCGCCATAGCCTATAGCGGGATATCGAAAAAGGGAAAATTCGAGCTGGTCGGGAAAAGGGCCAGAGAGTGGCTCGAAATGCCGCTCAATCCCAATGGGCGGCCTAATTCAGACGTTTTGTTCCCATCGTGGAATGGCGACGATTTGGCGGGAGGTAATCGCGATTACCGGATCATAAATCTTGGGGAGAAATCACTTTCGGAATCGTGCTTTTACGAGAAGCCATTTTCGTATGTGGAGGAGGTAGTTCACCCGGTCCGCGAAAAATCGCGATCTGATCTGGAGCGTATTAATTGGTGGAAGCTCGCTCGGCGTGCTCCGGCGATGTTCGCAGCCATTCGATCGCTAAAAAGGTTCCTTGTCACGCCCGAAACCTCCAAGCACCGCATATTTGCATGGTGTCCAAGCGGTGTCGTTCCCGACAAGCACTTGGTCGTGATCGCAAAGGACGACGACACGGCTTTTGGCATTGTTCAGAGCCGGTTCCATGCCGCATGGGCGCTGCGGCTCGGGACCAGCTTAGAAGATCGCCCCCGCTATACATCCAGCACTACCTTTGGAACCTTCCCTTTCTCCCGAGGGCCTCACGCCGAGCCAACCGGCCACCGAGTATGCCGACGACCCGTGTGCCGTACCGATCGTGGAGGTGGCACGGCGGCTGAATGAATTGCGGGAGGCGTGGCTGAACCCGCGGGATCTTGTCGAGCGGGTGCCCGAAGTGGTGCCGGGCTATCCTGACCGCATTGTCCCGGTCAGCGCGAAGGCGGCGGCTATCCTGAAGACGCGGACCCTGACAAACCTATACAACGAGCGGCCGACCTGGCTCGACAAGGCGCATCGCGACCTCGACGCGGCAGTTGCCGCAGCCTATGGCTGGCCCGCCGATCTCTCCGAGGAGGAAGCGCTCGCGCGGCTGTTGGCGCTCAATCTCGAACGCGCAGCGGCGCAAGCGTGAGGCGTCAACCGCGCAGTGGCGCCGGCCGGCACCCCGAGCTGCTTCCCGGTGTGCGCAACTCGGCGGTGCGGTCGCCGGCTTCAGGCGCAAAGTCACCGAGTTTCTCGTCAACACATCACGTTATTCGGCGTCATCGCCTAGTAGATGCACTCCTTCGGAGCGGGCTGCAGTCGCTAGCATCCAAGGTAGCCAGCGGCAGCGCGTTTCTCAAGGCGAGTTCGAGATACGCGGCATCGTACGCGGTAAGCCGGTGGCGGCGCGCCAGGTCAGAACGCCGCTCTCGTCCGGCGTGCTATCGATAGTAATCGCCAGCCGCTCAACATTGCGCAGGAAGCGCCGGTCTGCTGTTCCGTGATCCGTCCACGTCGTTCATTGACGACGAGCGCATTGCGCAACTCGAACCACCACAGGGTCGGAACGAGCGCGTGATCATGCTTCATCCTTTCCCATGTCTGGGCAGCCAATCGATAGGACTCATTCAGCGCCCAAGCAATCGTCGTTGCGGCGTCGAGTACCAAATTCACTAATATGCCCCTCAATATTTATGCCCCTCAATATTTATGCCCTTCGTGGATCGAGGAGATGATCTCTTCGACGCTGACCGGCCCGCGCTTCCTCCTGATCTCCTTCCCCAATTCCTTGATATCGGCGAGCGCCTCGCCGATCTCTCGCTGCCGGCGATGCGCCTCGGGGATTATCCGAGCAATCGCCCGGCCATGGCGGGTGATGATGATGGTCTCGCCGCGTTCGATGTCGTCAAGCAAGCGGGATAGGTGGGCTTTGGCATTCGATGCCTGAATTTCGCGCATGCGGAGATCTCCGATTGGTCAATCAGACTAGTTAATCGATCGATTGATACTCGTCAATCTGGCACAGGACGCAGACGCTCACGGGCGATATCGCTGTCGCCCGCCCGGAACGGGCACCGGGGCGATCCGGGGACACAGGCGAGCAGGCAAAGGCGAGACACGGAAAGATGCTCTAGCAGCACCATTACGGCAGCCCTACTTCCTTCTGCTGACCCGTTCGATGCTGAATGCATCGCATCTGCGCCCCACCCGAAAAAAGCCGCAATGACGCGATATGCTCGGTGTGAGGGCTTGAGTTTGATTTAGTCCAGCGATTACGAGAGCACATTGCTGTGATTGCAGCCAGGGAACAGCCAGGATCAGCCAGCGGTTTCGCTGTTTTGGGGCGATGGTCATGCGCCGAAAGGCGAGGATTTCCGCGGCGATGGACCGAGCCCGCTGGCTGTTCTTTTGGTGCATTTAACAGCCAGATCAGCGAGCGGGGTTCAGAGCTGCACATTCGGGCTACGGAGAGTTTTGCCGGACAGCGCCGATGACTAGACTAGAGCAGCGAATTTTCGTATGGCAATTCTCATCAAGGATTTCGTCCCAGGTGCGACGTAGTTTCAGAGCCGCCCGGGGCGGCAGCATACATGCCGCCCGTGGGCCGGGCGAGCGCGCTTTTGCCTCACTGGGTACAAGGATATTCGAAAAGGTGCGTTTGTTCCGCCAGGCGCGGCAGGGCGCGATCGCGCTCGGAAACAAGCGCCGTTTCGATAGTGACCGGCCAAGTGATCATCAGTACCGGATCGAACCAAACGATGCCGCGGTCATGCGCCGGGCTGTAAAAGTCTGTCGTCTTGTATTGCACCTCGGTATCTGCCTCGAGAGTGCAGTAGCCATGCGCAAAACCAGGCGGTATCCACAGCTGGTACCAATTGTCGGCTGTCAACACCGCGGCTGCGTGACGCCCGAACCTGGGGGACCCCCGCCGGATGTCGACGGCGACGTCAAAAATCGCGCCGCGGGTCACGCGCACCAGCTTGCCCTGTGCCGCCGGTGGTACCTGAAAATGAAGCCCTCGCAAGGTCCCTTTGTGCGAATTGCGTACGTGATTGTCCTGGACAAAATCGGCAGCAATCCCGATCGAGGCAAACTCTCGCGCGTTCCATACCTCGGAGAAAAAGCTTCGTTCATCACCAATGCGCCGCGGCATCACCACTTTGACTTCCGGGAGCGCGGTTTCCATGATTTCCTTCGGAACCGGATATCATGGCGTCTCGCGGGTGCCAAGCGCGGAGAACGTCGTCTCGGCAAACTCGGTGGAAGTGCCTCACAAAGACGAGCCTCACAAAGACGAGATTGGGAAACGGCGCACCCTGCATTATGCTGCTTCTAGGTGCCGCTGCCTGGCCCGAGGTCCGGCCGCGGCGCTATGACTTACGGCGGCTGAGGCATGGACATCGGGTTCAGCGAAGAGCAGGAGTTGCTGCGCGAGAGTGCGCGACGGTTTCTGGAAAGCCAGTGCGACACGCAATTCGTGCGGCAACGGATGGCCGAACCGGCGGCCGTCACTGACGAGTTCTGGCGGAAGCTCGCCGAGCAGGGCTGGCTCGGCATCATCTACCCTGAAGACCAAGGCGGCAGCGGGCTCGGGCTCGTCGATCTGGTGGTATTGATGGAAGAGATGGGGAGGGCGGTAATGCCCGGGCCGTTTTTGTCGACGGTGTTGCTCGGCGGCGCCGCCATTGCCGAAGCCGGAAGCCCGGCCCAGCGCCGGCAATGGTTGCCTGAAATCGCCTCCGGCAACGCGAAGGCGGCCCTCGCCTGGACCGAGCCCAATCTGCGCTGGGATGCGGCCGGCATCATGTTGAGGGCGCGCGAGGCAGGAGGCGGATATACCCTCTCCGGCGCCAAGCTCTTCGTCGGTGATGCGCCTCTCGCCGACATTCTCGCGGTCGCGGCGCGCACCCGCCACGCCAGCACGTTGGAGGAGGGCGTCAGCCTGTTCCTCGTGCCAAAAGATACGCCCGGGCTCACAGTCAGCGTGTTGCCTACGATCGACGAGACCCGCAAATTCTGCGAGGTCGGGCTCGACAATGTCGCATTGCCGGCCGGCGCATTGCTCGGCGAAATACATCAGGGTTGGGTGCCATTGTCGCGGGTCATCGCCCGCGCAACCGTGGCATTGGCCGCCGAGATGTGCGGTGGCGCGCAGCGGGTACTCGACATGACCGTTGCCTACGCCAAGATGCGCGTCGCCTTCGGCAAGCCGATCGGCAGTTATCAAGGGGTCAAGCACCAGGCCGCCGACATGCTGGTGGCGCTCGAGAACGCCAAATCGCTGACCTATTATGCCGCCTGGGCGGTCGATCAGGACCTCGATGAGGCGCCGCTGGCGGTGTCGATGGCAAAGGCCGCGGCCTCCGACATGTCGCGCAAGGTTGCCGGGACCGGCATCCAGTTGCATGGCGGCATCGGCATGACCTGGGAGCACGATCTGCAGCTCTACTTCAAGCGCGCCAAGGCTTCCGAGGTCGCCTTTGGCGACGCCACCTGGCATCGCGAACGCGTTGCGCAGCTGATGAGACTTTGACTGCGTTGCCGCCGCGACAGAACAATTTCGACGCGTTGCGCCTAGTTGCTGCAATTTCAGTCATCTTTTCGCATTCCTTCCTGATCGCGGAGGGCACGCAGAACCGCGAGTGGCTGATCCTGCTGACCGGCAATCAGTGCATCCTCGGCCTTACCGGAGTGTTCGTGTTCTTTGCAATCAGCGGTTTCTTGGTGACGCAGAGCTTCGAGCAGACCCCCAATCCGCTGCACTACCTCACGAAGCGGGCATTGCGCATCTTTCCCGGGCTGTTTGTGGCGACGCTGGTCTCAGCGTTTGCGCTGGGGCCGCTCGTCACGACGCTGCCGCTCGGCGCCTATTTGATCCAGCCGGAACCTTACGAATATGTCGTCGGCAATACGCTGCTCGATCAGGCCGTTCACCAACTGCCGGGTATCTCCTTCGCCGACAACCCCGTTGGGCTCGAGATCAACGGTTCCCTGTGGACCTTGCGCCTCGAATTCACGATGTACCTGATGGTACTCGTACTGGGCCTATTGCGGCTGCTGACCGTGCGAGTGGCAGTCCTGCTGTTGGCCTTTGGTATGGCCTGTCTGCATTTCGAGATGCTCTATCCGCTCGAAAAATGGGGCTGGTTTTTCGAATTGCTCAGCGGCTGGGGCTGGCTCGTCGGCTTCTTCGCTGCGGGAATGGTCCTCTACAAACTGCGGCACACCCGCATTCTTGACGGCCGCATCGCTCTCTTGGCGCTCGCGAGCCTCGTGCTCAGCGTCCCACTGCGCCAATTCATCACCCTCTTCCCGGTGTTCGGCTGCTATCTGGCATTATGGCTCGCCTTGAACCCGCGACTGCCGGTCATCCCGGCGGCACGCTTCGGCGATTTGTCGTACGGCCTCTACATCTATGGCTGGCCGGTCGAAGAGGCGGTGATATGGCTCTACGGCGGCCATGCCGCCTGGTGGCAGGTTTTCTCGATCGCGTTGCCGGCCACGGCGGCGCTCGCCTTCCTGTCATGGCATCTCGTCGAGCGGCCGATGCTCCGCCTCAAGCCGGGTGGGCGGCGCGCGGCGGCTGGTTACGCCATCCGCCGCGGCGGCAGCCGATTTTGGCATCGCGCGGCCGTGCTGTTCGCTCATTTGCCTGCCGTTCCGCGCGCCGGGTTCGGGTATCGTCGTAAACGGAAAAAAGTGAGAGACTTTTTCGCATTGCTGGTCTAGCTTTTCTGCAAGGCTCCCCTACAGGGGCCGTTTCGGAGCAGGAGGGCATCATGGCGGCAGTCGAGAGGGAAACCGTTAACCCCGTCCCGTGGTGGAAGGAGCCGACCAAGGATCAATGGTACGCGTACGTTGCCGCTTGGCTCGGCTGGACCTTGGACGCATTCGACTTCACCGTATTCCTGCTGATCATGGCGCCGATCGCGAAGGAATTTAACGTTCCGCTGACGGATGTCGCGATCGTCTTCACCCTGACCCTGTGGATGCGCCTTGTCGGCGCGACGGCGGCGGGCTGGATGGCCGACCGGATGGGCCGCAAGAAGCCGCTGATGATTTCGATCGCCTGGTTCTCGGTGTGCAACTCCATTGCCGGGTTCTCGCCGACATTCTGGTTCCTTCTGTTGTTCCGTACCCTCCTCGGCATCGGTATGGGTGCCGAGTGGCCGTGCGGCGCCGCACTGGCGATGGAGCAATGGCCGCAGCGCTCGCGCGGCTTAATGAGCGGCGTGTTGCAGGGCTCTTGGGGTCTCGGCTTCCTGCTGTC
>CAWBFS010000009.1:0-300325 GCA_963788085.1 uncultured Alphaproteobacteria bacterium | reverse complement strand
GGGTAGGCTGGACGACCAGCAATTCTACTCTGGGCATGAGGCACCTCGCCCCTTCCCTCGGCTCAGTTCCGCGCTTACCAATTACGCCACCAGTTGTTCCACGGCCGACCCCGACCCCAACGCGGGCTTCGACGCCACCCCCAGTTGCCCCACCGATTTCCCCAGGCGAGCTGGAGATTTCCGTCGGCGGGCTTCGCCTCGCTCTCGGGTTTGGCCACGGCGGACACGGCCTCCCGAATGGCGGCGAGCCGTTCGGAGACCCGGGCTTCGTCCGAGGCCGAAGTTTTCGAGCCGTTAGGATGGTCGTTGGCGGCGCTCGGCGCTGTCGAGCCGAGCAACAAAGAGGCGCCGATTGCTCCGACGGGGATGATCTCAGACAGAAGCTTGAGGTATTTTTCACGCAGCGACATCACTATCCCTCATGATCGACTATCGCGTGAGACACTTCGTCAAAGCAGATGTTTGCGCTCCGCCAGTAGATCTCCGGCGCCAGCAACCGCGGGCGCTCGAAGATCTTCCGCCAGTGCTCTCCTACAGTCGCGCCGACACTTTAACGACCGGCATTGCTCCGGTAGTGCCGCGGCGCTGTCGACGCACCAACGTACGGCTCAGCCTGATTGAAGCTCGCAAGGCAGCTTTCGCGGAGTTGCGGATCGGTGATCGGGCCGCACTCTTTTCGCATCCGCGTCTGGCGGAAAGCGTGATTTGTCTCCAGCAGCCGCTCGTAATGTTTGCTGTCGACCACGTTCTGGCGCGCAGACCAGGACGCCGATACGTCGCCTGAGTTGGCAATCGGGGGATGCTTCACCACAACGGACTGCCGGGCCGCCTCAGCCGCCGGGGTGGTCGCGATCGTCGCCACGCACGCGGCCGCAAAGGCCAAGGTCATTGCACTCTTGATGATCATAGCCGTCGCACTCCTAGGCTCCTCATGTCGCAGCGCAGTGTAGCAATATCGGCAGCGCCTGAGATGAGCCTGGAATCCCGCGACGATACCGGGCGTCCCAATCTTAGCCGCTTTCCGTGGCACCTTCGCCGTCGGCCTACTCGGCTCGGCCGCTCAATGTATGGGCCGAGACCCGGGTTCGTGCCAAAAACGTTTATCAAATTGACAAAAAGCGTTGCCTTATGATATCGTTATAAATAGGTGTATGCATCGTACTCGGACTGAAACTGTTCCCGGCGGAGTGCCACCTTCGCAACGCTTGATTTCTTCCACAAGAACAGCGGAAAACAGCGAAAGAATAGCGAGAACCTGGCTGTTCTTTGATTCGCCGAACCGTCGGCGGCCCAGGATTTCCGCCGAGAATCGAGACGTCGATGGCTGATTATTCGCCGGGAAAACAGCAAAAACAGCGAGAAGCGCAATGCCTCGTATGGCACCGCCCGCTGGCTTTGTGCACCTAGAATTCCCGCGGAGGAACTCGCCGAAGTCCGCTCGATCCGATAGTCCGCGGCTTCGTGGCGCCGCGAAGGGCGCCAGCCCGGCCAGTGCAGCCGATCGCGCATCGCTGGGGTTATGGCCGAACTCTCGTTTGAAAGTCCGGCTGAAACTCGAAGCATCTGCGAAGCAGAGGTCCTCGGCAATTGCGGAGATCGACTGGGTGGTCGCGGGGTCGGACAGAACCGCCTGCGCTTCGAGCAGCCGTTCGCGTTGAATGTATCGGGCCACACCGCCTGCGTCTTCGAACAGCCGATAGAGATTGGAACGGGACATTCCGACAAGCCGGCTGAGGTTCTTCGGCGCTAAGGTCGGCGTCCGCAGGTGCCTGCGGACGGCCTGCCGCACTCGCTCCTTGCGGCCAACATCAATTTGCCGCCTGGCGATGGCGGCGCGCTCGGCCGACGGGGCAACGACGGCGACGACCATGGCGCCAACAATGCTCGAAAGTCGAGGTAAATCGGCCTCCGTCACGGCTGGCAGGTGGCGATGCAGGGCCATCATGTAGTCGCCGAGCAGATGTCCGAGAGGCGTGTCCAGCGCCGACCCGCAAGCGGCATCGAGCAGAGGCGCGATATCCCGGAATGCATCGCGCCGCATGAGGAATTGGAGTCGCTCCATATGCGTCCGCTCATGCAAAAATTCTTGTCCCAGCGACCAGAGGTACGGCACTCTCGCGGGGACTTCGAGCTCCGTATCCGCCGTCTTGGCGAGGTGTGCACCCCGGGCACAATAGCTGATGACCCAGTGGTCGACGGGATCGCGCCTGAGATGGCGCTTCGTGCGCACGATATGGATGGAAGGGGCGAAGGTTCGGCTTACCGCCAAGCCACCCATCCGCCAGAGATAAATTTCGGCAGGAAATTCGTCGCCGGTCGACTGCTTCGATATGACATCGAAGACAGGCTGATACCACTCCCGCCAGGCTTCGAATTGATCCCGCTGCCGGAGAGACTGTGTAGAAAAAGAGTCCAGTGTCATGGCCTTCTGGGCCTTTCTGCCCGAAGCATTGCTGCGCTGGTGATCTGCTTCCTGAGGTGGGCGCTGGCTTGGTCGGTCATGGTCGCTACCCTCTGGCAGCAGCCGACACAAGACTTGGCTCGCTTACGGGTCGATTTGGCTCGGCTCCGTATGGAAATCGGCTCGCGCCGCGACGAGGACCTCTTCCTGCGTGGACCGAACGGCTTCCTGGTATGCACAGGGGGTCCAGGAAGATGGTGACGCAACTTCATTTCTGCCCTCCCGCCAAAACCTTCCAGCCGAGGATGGCCTCACACCGTCTGTAGAAAAATGATCTAGGTCAATTGGTTCCTCTTAAGACGCTTTCTTATTTGTGCTGGCGCCGCATCTCCTTATCCGAGATAATTTACCGCTTGGGCGGCAGATCTCGTACGCCCAACGAGGGTTGTTCTCGCCGTAGGCGGGCGTCTTGCGCAGCGTGAATTTCCCAATCACTATCCGGGGGTCACGGCGACCGGGGAGCCGCTGCTATCCAGATGCGCTGAAGCGAAGGCCGTCCAGATCTTCACGTCAACATGAATTAAAGAGGAACCTAAAATGGCGAACCAAGCAAACCAAACATTCTTATCCTCTGGGGCGACGATGTCGGTTGGTGGAACATCAGCTACAATAGCCGAGGGCAGATGGGATATCGGCCCCCCAACATCGATCGCATTGGCAACGAAGGCGCGGCCTTCACCGACTACTACGGCCAGCAGAGCTGCACCGCAGGCCGCTCCGCGTTCATCACCGGCCAGAACCCGATCCGCACGGGCCTGACCAAGGTTGGGATGCCGGGGGCCGATATCGGTATTAGGGCGGAAGACCCAACGATCGCCGAATTGCTGAAACCGTTGGGTTACGCCACCGGCGTATCGCCGACAACACGATAGTCATGTACTCGCATCCGGCCAGCTGTTGTAGTGGACGCCGTTATCCGTCGACATCGCCTCACATCAGGACGGGCTGCCAACGTTTCTCGCTGCCGCGGGAGAAGCGAACATCAAGGAGAAGCTCCTCCAAGGCCATAAGGTCGGATTTGACCTATAAGGTGCATATCGACGGCGTCAACTTGTTGCCCTACTTGTCCGGCGAGGTGACCGAAAGTCCGAGGAAGTCCTTCTTCTATGTCAGCGATGACGGCGACATCTTGGCCGTACGGATGGGCGACTGGAAAATGGTGCTCATGGAGCAACGTTCAAAACAACCGATGTGCCGGTTCGAGCCGTTCGTGAAGCTGAGGGCTCCGAAGATGTTCAACCTGCGACGAGACCCTTTCGAACGAGCCGACGAAAACTCAAATACCTATGCACTTTCGCACCCACTGCGCCGAGAAGCACAAGGGCAAGAGTGGTCAGGGCGACTACAACGATGTTATGGTCGCCCACGTTTGTTTGGTACAATACGACCGCCATGCAGTGAGGTGATCGCAGCGGAGGCGCTTGACGCCTTTGACCGGGTTGTGACTTACCGCGTGGGCCAAGCGATCCGCTGTTGGCAAGCTGAACGTCCCGGTGGCCGGTACGACGTGTTGCCCGGTGGGACAGATCACGAGTTCAAACATGATCGCCCTCCGCGCCATTGCGCTCTTGTGTCTCCCCCCTAAACTGCGCGCGCCAGCACTGCGCCGAATGCAAACAGCCCGATGAATACGAGGACGATCGCTAAGACGAAGAGCGGCGTCCGCAGCCCGCCCTCGCGCACTCCGGCGACTGGCTCGAATTGCGGGCCCGAGAGGTAGTTGAGGATCCAGCGGTATTCCCAAAGGGAAATCACCAGGGCCAGCACGCCGGCCCCAATCAGCGCCAGACCGAGGTACCGGGGCATTGGTGAGCGCATGATGGGAGCGACGCTCTCGAGCGTCGGAAGGCCCTCGAAAAACTGATCGATCGTGAAACCGAAGCCGATCAGCGCTGTCGCCGTACGCGGCCATGCCATCAGCGTGCGTTCGACGGCCATCCGGGTGCGCAGCCAAGCAAAGTGGCTGTCGGAAGTTGCCCTGACCGCGAACCGGCCGGTGCCGTTGGTTGGGGCCTCTTGCTCTCCCATTGTCATTGCTTTGGGCTCACTGAGTTTCGCCCGCAGCGGCATGGCGTCGCCATCGGCGTGCAATGCGCGTGACCGGACCACGGATCAGCAGATATGGGATGAACGCCAGGAGGAGCGCGACTTTCAGCGCTTCGACCGGGTAAAAGGCCTTGAACTCGATGGCCTGGTAAAGCCCGTCAATTAAGATGCCGAGAAGAATGATCTTGCCCGTCGCGGCGACCCCTTCGCGCAATCGCACGCGGCGCTCGTTGGGGTCGGACAAAACGGTCCAGAAATAAGGCGAGCGCCCCTTACGGGCGTCCTTGATGCCGTCGCGGACCGCAAAAATCGTCGACATCGCGGGCTGCAATAGAAAACGGAACGCGAGAGAACCGCCTGGGCGTGCGAGCAGGTTATCCCAGATGCGCTGGAACTCTGCCACTCCAACACCACGCATGATTATGCCGGCGGCGATCATGGCGAGCGCCAAATAGAGGATTAGGCGCGGCAAGATCGCATTGAGTGATTTCATCGTCCGAGTTCCGATGCGGTCGGCTGGCGGACAACGCACCCCACAGCGGCGGGTGAGCTATTGATGCGGGTAAGATGATTGGTCGTCAATCCAATTCTACCTTATCATGCGTTGTCGACACGGGTACGAGTTTTGATTGGGACGTCCAGCATAGTCCTGGGACTCCTAAACCAAGACAACCGCATGCGGTCTCGCTAGGCTGCGCGAGTTCGACCGGGTGCCGATCGAGAGCGCGGCAAGAAGAGCCGGGGGATGGGGCTACTATCACCGACCAAAGCTGGAATCCGGGAGATGTTAGGTGGATAGGCAGCCTAAAAAGACGATCAAACTCGCTCTGCAGGGCGGCGGCTCCCACGGTGCTTTCACCTGGGGTGTGCTCGACCAGCTCCTTGAGGACGAACGGCTTCACATTGCAGCCGTCAGCGGCACCAGCGCCGGCGCGATGAACGCCGTCGCTCTCGCCGACGGCTTGGCGCGCGGCGGCCCTGCCGAAGCACGGAAATGCCTCGAGAAATTCTGGTCGGCTATGAGCGCCGCGGCTCAATACAGCCCGATCCGACGGTCGATTTTCGATATCTTCATGGGGAATTGGAGCCTGGACACATCGCCGACTTATATTTTCATGGATCACCTTTCGCGCATTCTTTCGCCCTATGACCTCAATCCTATGAATTTAAATCCGTTGCGCGACGTCCTCGCCCGCTGCGTCGACTTCGACAGCGTCAACGATCCGGACGGGGTCAAATTATTTTTGACCGCAACCAATGTCCGCACCGGCAAGCCCAAGATTTTCCGGCAACCCGGGATCCAGCTCGACAGCGTCATGGCGTCGGCGTGCCTGCCGTTTGTCTTCAAAGCCGTGGAAATCGACGGAGAGGCCTACTGGGACGGTGGTTACATGGGCAATCCAGCCCTCTTTCCGCTCGTCGACGAATGCGCTGCCGGTGACATCGTCGTGATCCAGATCAACCCGTTTTACCGCCCGGATGTTCCGCAATCAGCCCGGGAAATCCAGAACCGGTTGAACGAGATTACATTCAATACAAGCCTGCTCAAGGAGCTGCGTTCGCTCGCCTTCTTGTGGGAAATCATCCACTACGAGAACCTCGAGCGCGAGCGCTTCCGCGACGTGCATATCCATGCGATCTACGACGAGAAGACGATGCTCGGGCTCGGCGTTTCCAGCAAGCTCAATGCCGAATGGGCCTTTCTCACGCATCTCCGGGATCGCGGTAGGAAAACCGCGCAGGACTGGCTTTCGCAGCATTACGAGGACCTCGGCATTCGCAATACGCTGGACCTTTCCTGGATTTTCGACGAAAGCCTCAAACCGGCGCATCTGCCGGAAGGGGCCGAGCGGGGATCAGCCATCAAGGATGAGGCCCGATGACGTGCTGCGGCGCGAGCGTGTGACGTGGTGGGGCTTCTCGGCATCCTACTGGCCCTCGCGCTGCTCGTCTGGTTGGCGTTCAGGGGCTGGAGCATCCTGCTGCTCGCCCCGGCGGCGTCGATTTTGGTCGCCGCTTTCGCCGGCGGCCGGCTGGTTCCCTATTGGACGCAGATTTTCATGGACAGCGCGGCGCGCTTTGTCGCGCAGTTCTTCCCGATCTTCCTGTTGGGCGCGCTGTTCGGAAAGCTGATGGAAGATAGCGGCTCGGTGACGGCGATCGCCGATTTCATGACGAAGAAGCTGGGGCCGAGCCGGGCAACTCTCACGGTCGTGCTCGCCGGTGCGCTCGTCACCTATGGCGGCGTCAGCCTGTTCGTTGCGTTCTTTGTGCTCGTGCCGATGGCGCAGGCCGTATTCCGCACGGCGAACATTCCCAATCGCCTAGTTCCCGCGGCAATCGCTTTGGGCACCATGACCTTCACCATGTCGGCGCTGCCGGGCACGCCGGCGATCCAAAATGCGATCCCGATGCCGTTCTTCGGCACCACGCCGTTGGCGGCGCCGGGTCTCGGCATTATAGCGGCCGCTATCATGCTGGCCTTCGGCTTGGGGTGGTTGCGCCGCGCCGAAACCGGCGCCCACCGTAAAGGCGAAGGTTTTGGGGTTGTCATTCCCACGCCGTCCGCCGATGCGGCGGCGGAAGACCAGAATGTACGCGAGCGCGCCACCATCGCACGCGAGTTCGACCCGCCGGAGGTCCACCGCGGCGGTCATAGCGGCGAATTGCCACCGATCGTTCTGGCGATAGCGCCGCTTTTCGTGGTGATCGTCGTCAATGTCCTGATGTCGCTCGTCGTCCTGCCGAGGCTTGATGTTTCGTTTCTCGCTGAGGAGCGGTGGGGTGCGACCTCGCTCTCCGCCGTCGGCGGCGTGTGGGCGGTGGTGTCCGCGCTGGGGGCCGCGATTGCGACCGTTATTGCCGCCAACCGGCGGCGACTGCCGCGGCTGCGCGATACCATGGATTCCGGCGCCAACGCATCGGTATTGCCGGTGCTCAGCGTCAGCAGCCTGGTCGGTTTTGGCGCCGTCGTCGCCGACGTACCGGCCTTCGCCATTGTGCGTGACTGGGTGCTGTCGATCGAAGGCGGGCCCCTCGTCTCGCTTGCCGTCGCCACGAATTTGCTTTCGGCTATCACCGGCTCCGCTTCGGGTGGGCTTACCATCGCGCTGGATGCGTTGGGTGCGACCTTTATGCGCATTGCCACTCAGCAAGGCATCGATCCGGCGCTGCTGCATCGGATAGCCGTAATGAGCGCCGGGACGCTCGACAGTCTGCCGCAAAACGGCGCGGTCGTGACTCTGCTTGCCGTGTGCGGTTCAACCCACCGCGAGAGCTATTTCGACATCGTGATGGCCGCCATTGTCGGCCCGATCATCGCGCTCGCCGCAGTGATCGCGCTCGGCTCCGCATTCGGCTCGTTCTGAGCTTATGAAACTAAAGTCGGTAATGGCTCTTGCCATTTCCACTGATCGGTGATCGTTTCGTAACCGCCTGAGGGGAGGGACAACATGACATTGAAGGGATGGGCCGTCGCTGCGGGATTGGTATTGCTGGCACCGTGTGCGTTGCAGGCTGCCACCGAGGCGAATTTCGGAGCCGCTACGACAGACGATCTGGTCGAACTTTGCACTGCGGCGCCCGACAGCGCGATGGGGACGGCGGCCGTCAATTTCTGCGAGGGCTTTGCACAAGGTGCGATCTTGGTGGAAATGCAGAACCAGGCCGCGTTCCGTGGACCAAAGCTTTTCTGCATGCCAAATCCTCCGCCCTCTCGCAACGAAGCGCTGAGCGATTTCGTCAAATGGGCACGCGCGTCGCCGGATCGCATGTCGGCCTCATCTACCGACGGGTTGTTCAGGTTCCTGAGCGAACGCTATCCTTGTACCCAATCTCGCTGATCAACCGCTGCGGGGAAATGCCATGAACAAGTTACTGATGCTCGCGGCCGTCGTTCTGCCGGTCGCTGCTTGCGCCGATATGACCCCAACTCAGCAACGGGCGCTGACCGGCACGGCCATCGGCGCCGGCGGCGGTGCGGTGATTGGCGCCATCGGTGGGAACGCCGGGCTCGGAGCGATCGCCGGCGCGGGAGCAGGCCTCGTTGGGGGGCTTCTCGTTGATCGGTCCCGGCAGGCCCAGGACAGTGCCTTCCAGCAGGGCTTCACGGCCGGCCAACAGAGCCGGTGAGAAACTAGCCGGCGACCGCGGCTCGGAAATACTCTGTCAGTGCTATCGCGGATCCACACCAGCGGCAGTCGGATCGCTTCATCTAGTGCCACCTCCACCTCCCGGAGATCCAAACCCAGCGGTGGCCATTCCATCGCCAGCGACCTCGATACCAGGGGCGGTCCAGGCGGACGAGGTGGCCGGATCTCGTGACGTGGCGGTGGCATTGGCGGACGGCTACACGGCGGAGGCTCGTTACGGACAGGTCATAGCGGCGAGAGTTGCAGCTATGACCTTCCTCCGATCCAGCATCGCAAGATCCTTCCAAGCCCGAGCCTGTGAGGCTGCTCCTCGCGGGCTCGTTCCGCCACCGCCTACGGTGGGCCTTGAGGACCTCTCTAACGGGCTGTGCCCGATGTCGGCCTCCCCCCCGCGGGCATCCGGTTCAATTGAGGGTTAGCCGACACTCCGGGGGCCGGAGGCGCCCCTGGAGACATCTCGGAGGCCGCGGGCATCGAAGTGTTTCCCGCCTGCAGCCGCGCGAGTTCTTCTTGATTAAGCTGATTGGCGGTGCTCCCAGTCGATTGCTGGCGGCCCGCCATCCTACCGTGCGAAGCTTTATGCGCGTGATGGTGCATCGGGGGCGTCGCCGAGCTTGTGTCTGAGGTCGAGGGCGTGGTCGGGATGTTGGTCGGTTCCGATGTCTGCCTCCCTCCTGCCGGCATCCGGCCCGATGGGGCGGGATTGGCCGGCTGCGCCCAAACTGGCGCGGAGATAGCCAGCACGGCAATCACCGCTACGCCTGTCAGGTGATGTTTCATTCCATAATCCTCATCTGTGGGTGCCGGTAACAGCTCTATCAGACAACTCCAGCACGATCGCAGTCCACTGAACGGGATTACACCCTGAGCCTCCGCTCGTGCGAGGGCGAATCCGCCCGCTTCCCGCCGCCGGAATCTCCTTGTACATCCGACATTCCTAGAATGCATCTTAATAAAATCATGGCGGATTCCGGTTTAGGGAATGCGGACTTTGGTGCTTCTCGTTCTGGCGTAACGCCTGAACAACGCCTGATCTCCTCAGGCAGAGCGCATGCACTTGTTCATTAGGTAGTCACCGGGGCATTGTCAGGCTTGCTAACTCGATAGTGAGCGTTCGCGGGTAGACCGGCGCGATGGCCCGGATGTCATAGAACGGGCATCGCTTTCCACTTCACGCGCAGCTACGCTTTGTTACAGGGATAGGCAGCCGGCGAAATCAGCAAGCCTTCCTTCGGCGCGGCGCGTGATTTTCGACATGGCACCTTAGCATCTTCACGCTGAGGTAAAGCGCAGCCTTTTGCCAACTATGATCATGCATTGCGCGATCGTGTGTAGGCTTGCTAGAGCACGCTGACGCTGACCATCAATGTCCGGCAGGGGGTCACATCCAAACATTCACAAGGTACTGAGCGGCGATACTAAATAGACGCCACGATTTCGCGACGCTTCCACATCCCGCTTCGAGCGGCCCAATACCTAAATGCCCGTGGCTGCCGGGTATACCGGTTTCCCTGGCGAGCCGCGGTTCGGCGAAACGTCGCTCTCCGCGGTGGTTACGCGCCGATCACACGCATATGGTGAGCAGAAGCGACGGGCCGAGGGTAAGGACGGTGGCGACGAAGGCGGCGATGACCGTCCAGATAACCATCGTATGCAAGAATGTGCCGGTCTGGCCGAACCCGGGGTCCGGGCTGGCGGCCGTAAGCTCGCGCCACATCCAGCCGATCACAATGAGATGCGCGAGGAGCACCACCGCAAGGCCCAGCCGTAGCGGGCCGGCTGACCAGGCAAAAGCACAGCCGATGGCGTGGAGAGCGTAAAGAAAAACGAGCGCGCTACACCAGAGGGCGAACCCCGCCACGAGCCACCAGAGTTGCCCGGGCGGAACGGGGCGCGTGCTCACGGCCGTGTCCCCAGCACCTCGACGAGAGCTGGTAGCGCTAGTAGGAGGCCGAGCGCGATAGCTCCGGTGAAGACGGTGTAATCGATCCAGAGCCGTGTCGGGCGCAGATCCAGCGACCGCCGGGGCGAGATGAGCCCCGCGCCGAGGCGCAAGAGGTTGCTGACGAGAAAAAGAAGGCCGATGCCGGCATGCAGGGCGACATAGCCGAGCAGCGCGGTGGCGGTCGCACCGAGCGCATGCTCGGTTGGACGCGGGAGGACACCGCCGATCAGCCCCGCAACTGCGGCAATGGCGACGAGGAGCCCGAGTATGGCGAGGCCGATCCAGACGCGCGCCGTGCCGCCAGCGGCGAGTGATCGCAGCGATCCGCGCGCCGCCGCCGCGGCGCCGGTGAGGGCCGCGACGGCAACGAGGACAAGCATGAGGTCCGGCTCGGGTGCCGCCGCCGGCGGCCAATTCGGCGCGGAAATCCAAAGATAGAGCGTTCCGAACAACAGGGACGTGAACAGAGTGCCATCGGCGACCAACGTGAAGTTCAGCGCCAACCAGGGCGGCGCGCCAGCCACCTCGGTATGAGGCGGCACGCTTACGCCGTGGCCGACAGGCATTGGGCCGTAGTCGCGGGCGAGCCCTGCGCCCTGCCCGGCAAGTACGAATAGGCCAGCAGTTACCAGCGCGGCGGCGAGCGCCAGCAGATAGAACTGGAGCAGCATCGCCAAAACCGCCGCTGCGGTGGCGAGCGCCGTATAGAGCGGTAGGTAGGTCGCGCGCGACAGCACGATCAGCTGCTCGGGCGTGCCGGATGTCATATGCACGCCCAGTGTCTCCTGCCAGCCGTTGCGCGCGAAGCCGAGATAGCCTTCGCCGCGCGCCAGCGCCGGTGCGAGCTCGCCGGGAGCGATGCGGTCGGCCCGGGTCCCGATATGCGGGATCGAGGCGAAGGCATACGGTGCCGGCGGGATCGGCATGGCCCATTCCAGCGTTGCCGCTCTCCAGGGATCGCGCCGCACCCGACGTCCGTAGCGGAGCTGCGCCAGGAGGTCGATCACCACCAGCCCGAATCCGATCGTCATGATGAAGCCGCCCACTGAGGACAACAGGTTGAACCAGATCCACCCTTCGTGCCCGGGATAGGTGTAGACGCGCCGGGGCATTCCGAGTAGCCCGGTCAGGTGCATCATGAAAAAGGTCAAATTGAAGCCGACGAACACCAGCCAGGAGGCGGGGACCGACAGCCGGTGTACCGCCGTGCGTCCGGTCAGCAGCGGCAGCCAATAGTAGAGCGCCGCCAGCATTGGGAAGGCGAAGGCTCCGGCCACGACGTAATGCAAGTGGGCCACTACGAAATAGCTCTCATGCGCCTGCCAGTCGAACGGTACCATCGCGACCATGACGCCGGTCAGACCTCCGAGCACGAAGACAAAGAAGAAGCCAAAAACGTAGAGCATCGGCACATCCCAGCGCGGCCTGCCATGCGCCAGCGTGGCCAGCCAGGCGAAAATCTGCACTGACGTCGGCACCGCGACAATTGCCGAGCCTGCCGAGAAGAAGGCGAGTGCGAGATGCGGGATACCCACGGTGAACATGTGGTGCACCCAGATGCCAAAGCTCACGAAGGCGAGCGCGATAATCGCGACGACGATCGCCCGGTAGCCGACAAGCGGCCGGCTGGCGAAGACCGGGATGATCGTCGACAGGACGCCGGCCATAGGCAGGAAGATGATGTAGACGTCCGGGTGGCCGAACAGCCAGAACAGGTGTTGCCAGAGCAGCGGATCAACGCCCCGCCTGGGATCGAAGAACGGTAGGCCAAAGGCGCGCTCGGTCTCAAGCAGGATCGAGGCTAGGATCAGCGGCGGAAAGGCCACCACCATCATCAGCGCGGTGATCAGCATGTACCAGCCGAAGATCGGCATCCGGTCGAGCGACATCCCCGGCGCGCGCATCTTGAGGATCGAGACGACGATCTCGACCGCCAGCGTCAGCGCCGAGATCTCGACGAAGGTCACCCTGAGCAGCCAGACATCGGCATTTATACCCGGCGTGTAAACGTTCGAGCTCAGCGGGGTGTACATGAACCAGCCACTGTTGGGCGCGACCCCGGCGACAAGCGCCCCGGTCAGGATCATGCCCCCGAACAGGTAGCACCAGTAGCCATAGGCGGTCAGCCGGGGGAACGCGAAATCGCGCGCGCCGAGAACCTTCGGGGTCAGGTAGACCGCGATCCCCTCCACCATAGGGATGGCGAATAGGAACAACATCATTGACCCATGCATCGTGAAGACCTGGTTGTAGGTCTCCGGGTCCATGAAGCCCGCGTCGGGGGTCGCGAGCTGAACACGGGTCAGCATGCCGAGCACGCCGCCGATTGCGAAGAATACGAACGCCGTGGCAATGAAACGCAGGCCGATAACGGAATGATTGACTGCGGCGAGGCGCTGCAGGCCCGGCCCGGTGGCCCAGATCGCGGCGAGCTGCCGGTGCAGCCGCAACGCCGGGCTGCCCTGCGGCGGCTGGTAGATGGGCACGCTCATTGTCCCCCCTTCGCTGGCGCGGTCGCCTGCGTGAGCGCGGCAGCGAAGTCCACCGCACGATGGACAATGACAACGAACCGCATCCCGGGGTGGCCAAGGCCGCAGAACTGGTTGCAAAGCCCTTCATAGCGGCCCGGTTGATCGGCCTGGATGCGCAGGCGATTTGCATGCCCCGGCACCGCGTCGATCTTGCCGGCGAGGCGGGGCACCCAGAAGGCGTGGATGACGTCGAGGCTAGTGGCCACGATGTCGACAGGAACGCCCGCGGGCAGGTGCAAGACGTTCCTAGTCTCCACCCCGCCATAGTCGGGATAGCGGAAGGTCCAGACCCACTGTCGACCCTCGGCCTCGATCCGCGGCGGCGCGGTCCCCGGGAGCGGCAGGAGCCGCTGGCCGGCGACTAGCGCATAGGCGACGAGCGGAGGCAGGACGGCGGCCGGCAGAACGAGGCCGCCGAGCACGATCCAACGCATTGGCGACACCCCCGACCCCCAGCCGGGCCGCCTGATCACCATCACGAAGAGGACCATGACCAGCGCGAAGAGGGCAGCTGAGCCGACTAGCATCACCCGCCACAGCGTGGCAATCGAAGCTGCCGCTGGCCCGGAGGGATCCAGCGTCGACAGCGGCCCGCTGCAGCCGGCCAGAGCCGTGGTCGATCCGAGTTGGACCGCCCACCGCAAGACACTAGGATCCCGGCGAGAAGGCTGTAGTCGGCCTGGAGGGCGGCGATCATGGCGAAGACAGGCGATCCGGGGACCCCAGACGAGAGTCCGGTTCTTCTGGAGCTGCAGCGACTCGATGTCGGGTCGGCGGTCGCTTTGGTCGGACATCCCATCCACGTGATGATGGTGCATTTTCCGATCGCGTTCGTGATCGCGACCCTCGGCGTCGATGTCTTCTACTGGTGGTCGGGCGACGCGTTCTGGGTACTGGTCGGCCTCTGGTCGGCCGGTTTCGCCTTCTGGACCGGAGTCGCGGCCAGCATCGCCGGCACGGCTGAGATTCTGCTCGTGCGCGGTATTCGGGTTCGGGAGGCGAGCTGGTCCCATGCGGTAGCGGCGATGACGCTGGTGGCGATCGCGGGGGCCAACTGGGGCCTGCGTCTGATTGATCCCGGGGAGGTCCTGACGCACGGCCTCGCCCTATCCGGACTCGCCTCGGTGATGACGGGCTTTGCCGGTTGGCATGGCGGCAAGCTCGTGTTCGATCATGGCATCGGCGTTCTGATTTCGGAAAAGAACTGACGTAGCGCACCAGGCTTGAACAGGCCCGGGGCGAACTGGGCCGAATGGATGTGGGGCTTAGCCAGCACGATCCAGAGGATCGCGGCTATCAGCACGAGATAGGCGCTCGTCAGCGCGACATAGGAGAACAAGCCAAAGCGGCCGTCAGGGGAGAACACGCGCACCAGGACGAGGCCGGCAAGGACATGCAGCATCACCATGGTTCCGACGAGGACCATCTTAAGGGAAAACCACTCCTGAAACGTGGCTTGGAGGAAAATCAGCGCCGTACCGCTGCCAATGGCGATGAAGGCGGCGGGGGAGGTCATCTCCACGTAAACGAACCGGGTCATCCGGTGCAGCCGGTCGAGATCCGGCCCCGCCACGAGGGCCTGACGCTGCCAGAACAGAAGGGGCAGGGCAATCAGCCCGCCCGACCAGATCGCAATCGCGGCCAGATGGACGAATTTCAGGAAGATGGTCAGAGGGCCGGCTCGCTGGGCCGCAGGCTGGACCAGGCGAGCCAGAGCCCTACCCCGAGATAGGGCAGGATCGCCGGCACCCACATCAGGAGCCCGGCGAGCTGCTGGTCAGCGAGCGGGGTGAGCCCCCAGGGCCACGTGCTGGCGAAATGAACCGTATAGAGCGGCCGTGACGCGAACACGATCAGCGCGCCGAGAAGCCCCATCTGCCCGATCGTCATCACGAGCCCGACCAGCGCCGGGCCCGGCTGCGCCGCAGGCGCCAGGATCGCCCGCCACATCAGCCAGGCGCTCACAAGCAGCGAGCCCTGCATCAGCCAGTAGGCTGGCACAGTGGCGAGGCCCCAGGCATAGGCTCCTGGCGCGTGCCAGAGCCAAAGAATGACCGCATGCATCCCGACCAGCGCGGAGAGCGGCGGTGAGCCTACGCGTCTTAGCGGAAGGGCCACGGCCAGCAGCGGCGCCACGGCGGCTACCAGGAGGACATGGTGGAACACCCGCACCGAGAACAGCGCGGATGATAGCGCGCAGAGCGGCGAGACGAATATGACGAACAGCAGCGTGACCGCGACCCAGCCGGCTCGCGGGGCGGCCGAGCGGCCGAGACTGACCGCCAATGCCAGGGCTGCGAATGCTGCGATCAGCAGCGGATCGAAATTCCAGCGCATCCACAAATCGTCCGGGACCGCCGCTGGGCCGCAATATGCGATCATTGGATCCCCACGCTGCGCTCGCGCCTCCTCCCCGTCGCGGGCCGCGGGCACGATCTCATTTTAACGAGCAGCAAATCGAGCGGCTAGAGGGAAAAGCAGCGGCCATAATTCCGCGGCCTGCACACGCCCAACGCTATGTCCATCGGTGCGTTCCGGATTACTTCCGGATTGGACATCTCCCGAGTCGGTCGTGCAGAGTAGATGCATGCCTGTCCGCTTCGCGGCCAGCGAGGCGGATTCGGAGAGGGATCGAGCAGCGAGTGGCCGGAAGGCAGAGCCGCGGGTCGAGTTATCGGCGTGGGTTCGTTTCGGCTCTCCCCTTCGGCTGTGCCTCTTCCGGAACGCATCGCGAGATACTCACCGGGTCGTGATCATCGGAAGGGAACAGTCTATGCGCCTTCGCTATGCCGTACGTGGGGCAGCCTGGGTTGCGGTCTATCTTCTGTTCATCCTCGCCCCGTTGTTCGTGCTGTTAGCGGGATCGTTGCCGCCCGCGCGCGGTTTCTGGACCGAGTTCGCGGTTGCGCTCGGCTACTCCGGCCTGGCGATGATGGGCCTGCAATTCGGCCTCATGGCACGCTTTCGTTACGTCACCGAGCCGTGGGGCGAGGACGTCATCTATCACTTTCATCGCCAGATCTCGCTGATAGCGGTCGGCCTGGTCGTGGCGCATGCGCTCATCATTTTCGCCACCCAGCCGGAATTGCTCGCGCCGCTCAATGTCATCCAGGCGCCGTGGAGCGCCCGACTCGCGGTCTTGTCGATTGTCGCGGTCATCGCGCTGGTGGTGACGGCACTGTGGCGCGTGAGGCTGAAGATCAGCTACGAGGCGTGGCACCTCACTCATATCGCGCTCGCCGTTGTCGCCATCACGGCAGGGATCCTGCACATGGTGGGATCGGGCTTCTACTTGGTCGTCCCCGCGAAGCGGGCGCTGTGGATCGGCCTGACGGTCTTCTGGATCGGGTTGCTGCTTTACGTGCGCATCGTCAAGCCGCTGTTCATGCTCCGCCGGCCCTACCGCGTCTCGGAAGTGCGCGAGGAACGCGGCGACACCTCGACGTTGGTGATGCACCCGGATGGTCACCCCGGCTTCCGCTTCAGCCCTGGCCAGTTCGGCTGGCTGACGCTCTGGGGAAGCCCCTTCAAGATTACCGGGCACCCGTTCTCATTCTCGTCCAGCGCCGAGGTTACAGACGGGCGCGTCGAGATGTCGATCAGGAATCTGGGCGACTTCACGAGCGCGATTGACAAAGTGCCGGTGGGGCAGCGCGTCTACCTCGACGGGCCGTACGGCGCATTCACCATCGGCAACCCGGCGGACATGCACGTGTTGATCGCCGGTGGCATCGGCGTCACGCCCATGATGAGCATGATCCGCACGCTCGCCGACCAAGGCGACAAGCGGCCCGTAATCCTGCTTTACGGCGTCAAGGACTGGGATTCGATCACTTTCCGTGAAGAGCTTGAAGCGCTGCAAGCGCGGCTCAACCTGACGATTGTCTACGTGCTCGCGGATCCGCCGGCTGGCTGGACGGGCGAGCAGGGGTTCATCACCGCTGAGATGTTCAAACGTCACCTGGCCCCGCCATATTCCGACCATGAGTACTTCATCTGCGGGCCGGACGTGATGATGGATGCGATTGAAAAGGCTCTCGGCGAGCTGAACGTACCGCTGTCGAAGTACCATTCCGAACGCTATAGCTTCGTTTAAGGAGGCTCCCGATGCGTCGTTTATTTGCCGACCGACTGGTCGTCGCCACGGGAGTGATTGTGATCTTGATGTCAGTCGTGTTCGCGCTCTCGCGCATGGTCGGGTAGGCGAAGGCAAGCCACGACGCTGACCGCCCGCCCATCGCGACCTGACACGCCACCTGACCGACGGCAGGCGGGCTCTCGTTTTCCCACGTACCGCCGTGGTTCGCGGGTTCCCAGCCCTCTCAGAGGAGTGTCATGAGCGCTTACGTCGTCGAACTGCTCGGTATCCTGATCGCGCTCGGCTTCCTCATCTTCCTCGCCTTTCGGGGCTACACCCTGCTGCTGGCGGCGCCGGCGGCGGCGATTGTGGCCGCCGCCTTCTCGGGAGAGCCGCTACTCGCCAAATGGACCCTGACCTTTATGCAGGGCACGGGACGTTTCGTCGTGAATTTTTTCCCGCTCTTCCTGCTCGGGGGCGTATTCGGCAAGCTCATGGATGATAGCGGCGCGGCGCTTTCCATGGCCCGCACTATAACCGAGCGGCTGGGAGAGACGCGTGCGGTGATGGCGGTGGTGCTGGCTTGTGCAGCGCTCACCTATGGTGGTGTCAGCCTCTTCGTCGTAGCCTTCGCCGTGTTCCCGGTGGCGGACGCGTTGTTCCGGCAGGCGGCGGTTCCGCACCGGCTGATCCCGCCGGCGATCGCGCTTGGCGCCTTCACCTTCACAATGACGGCTCTGCCGGGCACCCCCGCAATCCAGAACGCTATTTCGATGGCGTATTTCGGCACCACGCTCTTTGCGGCGCCGGGTCTCGGCATCCTAGCGTCTGCAACCATCCTGGGCTTCGGCCTGTGGTGGCTGCGCGCGATAGAGACGCGCGCGCGGCGCGCCGGCAGGGTTACAGCTCCGAAACGCAGACGACTGCCGATGAACAGTTCGTGCGCGAGCGCGCCACGAACGCGGATAACTTCGACCCTGCCGAACTGTCGCGCGGCCATCGGAGCGAGCAGTTGCCGCCTTTTGCGCTGGCAGTGGCGCCAATCCTTATCGTGCTCGCCGTCAACCTCATCATGAGTCTGCTGGTGCTGCCGCGGATGTATACCGGGTTCCTCGCCGAGCCGCGGTTTGGTGAAACCTCGCTCTCTGCGGTGAGTGGTGTCTGGTCCGTCGTGACTGCGTTGGCGGTTGCCTCGCTGGTTCTGGTGCTGATCCTCCGCAAACGTCTGCCGGAGCTGCGCAAGACCCTCGATGCCGGCGCCAATGCCTCCGTGCTGCCCGCGCTCAACACGGCCAGCCTGGTGGGTTTCGGCGCCGTTGTGGCGGCGTTGCCTGCGTTCGCCCTGGTACGCGACGGATTTCTGGCGGTTCCCGGTGGGCCACTGGTGTCGATTGCCGTCGCCGCCAATGTGATGGGCGGCATTACCGGTTCTGCTTCGGGCGGATTGATCATCGCGCTGAACGCGCTGGGCGAGACCTACGCCCAACTGGCTGCAGACATGAGCATTCACCCGGAATTGATGCACCGCGTGGCCGCCATCAGCTCCGGTGCGCTCGCCATGCTGCCGCACAACGGTGCGGTCGTTACCCTGCTGGCGATCTGCGGCGCGACCCAACGGGGGAGCTACCGCGAGATCATGATGGTCGGAACTCGTGGGACCGCTGATCGCACTGGTGTTCGTCATCACGCTGGGGAAGCTATTCGGGGCCTTTTGAATCACCTCCCCGGCCGTCCGCCTCGCGTCACCGTGCGGTCCAGCCACCGTCGACCGGCAGCGCCACGCCGTTGAGCTGCGCTGCCGCGTCCGAGCAGAGAAATACGGCGAGCGCGCCGAGTTGCTCCGGGGTGGTGAACTCCAGAGAGGGCTGTTTCTCGCCGAGCAGCTTCACCTTGGCTTCCTCGGGGTCCAGGTTCTCGCGGGCGGCAAGGGCGTCAATCTGCCTTTGCACCAGCGGCGTGAGCACCCAGCCGGGGCAGATCGCGTTGCAGGTGATGCCGGTGGTCGCCGTCTCCAGCGCCACAACTTTCGTGAAGCCGACGACGCCATGCTTGGATGCGACGTACGCGGACTTGTCCACCGACGCGACCAACCCGTGTACCGACGCAATGTTGATGATCCGACCCCAGTCCCGCGCTAGCATTTGCGGCAGCACCGCACGAGTGGTCAAGAATACTGCGGTCAGGTTGATCGCGATGACTGCATCCCAGCGCTCGACTGGGAATTCGTGCACTGGCGCAACATGCTGGATGCCCGCGTTGTTGACGAGCACATCGACGCGTCCGAGTTCGCGCGTCGCATGCTCGATCAGCCCCGTGGCGTCGGTTGGCTTGGAGAGATCGGCGGCGCTAAAGGCCACTCGAACCCCGTGGGTCGTAGCAATCTCCTGGCGCAGCTTCTCGATAGCTGCGACCTCGCCGAAGCCGTTGATCACGAGATCCGCCCCCCCGGCGGCTAGCGCGCGCGCAATACCGAGTCCAATCCCGCTCGTGGAGCCGGTAACGACAGCCACTTTGCCCTTCAACATGATGTAGCTCCCTCCGGTTAGGCCGTTGCGAAAGCCCCAACCCAAGGATTGTTCCACCCAGGTGATCTGATCAACCGTCGCGCCCACCTTTTCCCTTCTCAAAAAAATCTGCCGTGCGGAGGCCGCAGCGAATGCGACGGAATCGAGCAGGGTCAGGACGTACGAAGGTGATCATCTGAGCGGCCTTCATCCGAGCCTTTACGATTGCCGGCGAAGTGTCAAATGCAAGATGATATTCGTCGAGTTTATCGATGATGACGATTGGCGTATCGTGCTCCCTTACAATCAAATCGCAACGTGGAAGTCTGCAGACCAAGATCAGGTGGCCGACGGCGGTCGTCGCTCGTCGATGCCACGCTTCGCAAGCGCGCCGCCCCGGAATGCCGGTACGTGGTGATGGACGCCGACGGCCGGATCGCACTCCTTGGCGTCTTGTTTCCGCCGGAAGATCTGACGTTCGCGGTCGAGCTCGACAGCAGACTACCGGCCGGCCATTACATCGTCATGGCCGAGATCCGCGTCGACGGCAACGCAATGAATCCGGAGATCGAGCACATCCCAGTGGTGATCGGCGGAAAGCCGTGAACTCTGGTTAGCTTGTCGAGAATTTTTACAATTTTGTGTCGTGAGGACGATGTGGGGAGTCGGTTGAGGAATAGCGGTGCGTTAGACGATAGGCCGTCCGCTTTGGGTCAAGGGCGGCCGTCGTCGCAAGGTTGATGGTACGGCCGGTCTGCCCTCAGCTCCGGAAGAGGGAGAACCCGCCTCTCTAGGGCCTGAACTCCTCGCCGAGGATGGTAACATTGACCCGTTCATGTACGAGACGATGAGGGGCATCGGCAAAGACTTCGGTTCGACCACGGTGATCTACCCGATCGATCCGGGTCAAAAGCAGAAAGCCGTTCTCAAAGTGAGCGCCGAGTATCCGCTCGTTTCGGGGGCGATCATGCTTGGAATGACCAATGACGGCTTCCTCGGGCCGCAGAGCATCGACTTGTTCAAGATCGACAAACCGACGGTGTTCGATCTTTATGCGTACGATGCGGGCACGGAGCAGAACACCGAGAAGAAGGAGGATCTTCCCGCCCTCGGCGGTCTCGGTCGCCCGGAAGAGAAGCTGCCCATCCGTCGCCATGCAGGCATCCGCGGCGACGCCGACGCCCCGGCCGACTGGGGATGGGACGTGGCAAAACCGGTTGCACGGATGACAGTTACGCCGAAGTGACGTGGTTGCGAAAAGCGCCGACCCTAGTGACGGGCGAAGGGACAAGCTACCATTCACCTTCGTCGGTGAGTTGTCCTTCTGGAGCATCGAGATAGAAACCAGGAGACTGAATGCAGAGCGGCCGGTTTCGACGCATCCCCGTAGTCTCACCGTGGTCCCACGAATGACTGGAAACGGCGCTACCTCGCCGTCCGGACACGTGCCGACGAAGGACCGAAACCGACCCTTTTTGAGCCATTCGGCATGTGTAACCTCCGTCAGCAGCTTGTTCGCGAAATAACCGCAGTGGGATGCGATGCAGAACTCTCGCCGATCTCTGCAGCGACGCCGCGAGCTCCAATTCCGCGCTCCCGACAACTAGCCCAACTTCGCCGATTCGACCCGCCGTTTCGCGATTTTCGCCGAGCAAGTGATTGACCGGCAAGGGGCGCGGCGGGCCGAAATGGCAAAAATCGGCTGTAGTGCCGACCAAGTCTATTTTCACGGCCGCCAATGTGCCGATAATTGGCGGCCATCATGTTCTTGCGCTGCAAAGTTCGCCGGAAGGATGGCAAGCAACACCGCTATTGGAGCGTTGTCGAGAACACGCGGGTCGCCAGCGGGCGCGTGGTGCAGCGGCACGTGCTGTATCTGGGCGAGATCAACGACACGCAAGAGTTGGCGTGGCGGCAGTCGATCGCGGTTTTGGAAGACGGTGCTGCGCAACCCCGCACGCTGTCGCTGTTTCCGGAAGACCGCTGCGAGGGACTGCTGGCGGACGCCTCGATTGTCGGCGTCAAGCTGTCGGAATTGCAGCTGCGCCGACCGCGGCAGTGGGGCGCGTGCTGGCTGGCGCTGCTACTGTGGCGCGAGCTGGAGCTGGATCAATTCTGGTCCAAGCGGCTGGGCGTGAGCCGTAAGGGGACGCGCTGGGATCAGGTCCTGTTCGTGCTGGTCGCGTACCGTCTGCTGGCGCCGGGAAGCGAGTGGCGCCTGCACCGGGAGTGGTTTCTGCGTAGTGCCTTGGCTGATCTGCTCGGCGAGGATGCCGGGCTTGCCGAGATCCACAAGCTGTATCGCTGCCATGATCAGTTGCTGACATACAAGCAAGCGGTCTTCGATCACTTGACGGCGCGGTGGCGCGATCTGTTCAACATCAGCTACGACGTGCTGCTCTACGATCTGACGAGCACCCCGGCCTTCGCCGGGGCAGGCTCTATTTCGAAGCCGATCCGCCGTTTCCCGAGGGCGACAAGCGCCGCTTTGGCTATTCGCGCGATCACCGGCCGGATTGTGTGCAGATCGTCATTGCCCCCCGCTTCCGCGAGGGCAGGCTCTGGTGGTGGCGCCCGAAGGTCTGCCGCTGGCCTATGACGTGCTGCCCGGCAACACGGCCGACAAGACGACGTTGCGTGGGTTTCTCGAGCGCATCGAGCGGCAATACGGCAAGGCGCGCCGGGTCTGGCTGATGGACCGCGGCGTGCCGACCGAAGAGGTACTCGCAGAGATGCGCGCGGCCGACCCGCCGGTGCATTATCTGGTGGGCACGCCGAAGGGGCGCTTGACGCGTTTGGAGAAGCATCTGGTCGCCCAGCCGTGGCAACAGGCGCGACCCGGAGTGCAGAGCCTGCCCCGGCGAAGGCTGGGGTCAAACTATTGCCGCAGCTGGGCGAGCTCTACGTCTTGGCGCAAAGCCGTGACCGCGTCGCCAAGGAGCGGGCGATCCGTCGGCGGCAGCTGAAGCGGCTGTGGGCCCGGCTCAAGCAACTCTCCACCATGCAGTTGACGCGCGAGGAACTGCTGATGAAGCTCGGCGCCGCACGCGATCAGTCCCGCACCGCCTGGCGCCTGGTCGTCATCGAGGTCGCCGCTGACAGCGCTACATTCAACTATCGGCTCGATCGCAACAAACTGCGGCAAGCCCGATCGCGCGAAGGGCGATGGTGCCGACAGTGATGGCACTGAAGGCGCGCATCGCCACCGGGGCCGATCCGACGACGCCGAGTTTCTGGTTCGTCATGTCGATGGGGCTCCTGGTCGACTTCATCGTCGCCTATCCGATGAACTGGTGGCTGGTGGCCAACCATCTCAAGCACGGCATGATGACGATACGCCCGGCACGCGCGGCTGCCGGCGCGCACGATCACGGCAGCAGCGCCGGCGAGGACGATGCGCCGCCAACCACCCGTCGCATGTCCATGGACAGCGAAGAGGCGCCATGGCCACCGGTCCTGGAGATGGCGCTGCTTTCGTTCCTGGCACTGGCGGCAGGCGTGGCGATCGGCTTCCTGCCGGCGGCACGCGAGCGTGATCTTGCGACAAATGGACGTTTCGGTCTGGATACACCGCCAAACCGGCCTTGCCGCCCGCGCCGGGCGCCGCCGGCGCGCTCTCCGCGCGGGGGTTGTGTGGGGGGGCCCGCGCGATCGGGCGAGCGCTATCAGGCAGCCGCCGGCGGGCGACCGCCGGCATTCCCGAGCGGGGATCTACCTGAACCTCGGGACGGCGCGGGGTCGGCCGCGGAGTAAAAAAGATCGCGAGACGGCTTTTGGCGGCAGCTCGTCAAGCTCCGGAAAGCAGGCCGCGGCGGCGGGGCCGAACTTCAGGGCGGCTCCGCCGCCGGCGGTGGGATCCTCTCCCGCGTCGCCCGAGACCGGTCCCGACCCTGTGGATCGTTCGTGTTGTTGGCGCAATTTCGCGGTATGTCGCGGGCTTCGGAGCCCTTCCCGCCGATTCCCCCCAGGTGGTTGAGGGGCTCAGATGCGCGACCGGGTCGTTCTACCAAGGGCGACCTGGTCGCCCGCGGGCGAGGAGCTCGAGGGATTAGCCGCCGGCCCGGGCGGTGGATCGCGTCGGCTCGGACCGAATCGCAGATCCCGCGCCATTAATTCGGAAGATCTTCCGAATTACGGCGCCGACGTTTCATTCATTCATCGCCCACCCCGCCCTAGACCACCGAATTTGTCGGACACAACTCGGACACGGGGTTCGTCTCGGTTTGGGATCGCCTCGTAAGTATTTGATTTGTTGGTGAGCCCGTCGGGATTCGAACCCGAGACCTACTGATTAAAAGTCAGTTGCTCTACCGGCTGAGCTACGGGCTCGGTCCGGCGCAACAAGGATAAAGTGGCGAGGCCGAGCCCGTCAATGGCATGATTACCGCGTCGTCTCTCTGAGGATTGGCGAAAACCGTTACAATTAAAAACAACATTTCACGGGCTTGCCATGGGGTGCCACGGAAGGTTTACAGCGTGGGACTATATTCACCCTCAATCGGAAGCGACTCGGCCGGCCGAGCTTGAAGACCCCGTAGGTGATGTCAATGAGCGATTTTGCCCGACTTTTGCAAAATGAAATTCCTCGGCTGCGGCGGTACGCTCGGGCCCTCGCTCGGGACGCGGCCCGAGCCGACGATCTCGTGCAAGGCTGCCTCGTCCGCGCCATTGCCAAAGAGCATCTCTGGGAGCCCGGGACCGATTTGCGCGCTTGGCTCTTCACGATCTTGCACAATCAAAATGTGAACGAGATCCGCCGCTCGGTGCGCGAGGGTGTGGTGGTAGCGGTGGAGGACGTCGCCCCGGTGCTGACGGTGGCGCCAAGAGCCGGCGCCTCACTGCAGCTGCGCGACCTCGAACGGGCGATTAGGCTGCTGCCGGAAGAGCAGAAGCAAGTCATCCTGCTCGTGGGTCTCGAAGGAATGCGCTACGAGGAGGTGGCCGCGGTGCTCGACATTCCGATCGGAACGGTCCGCTCGCGCTTGTCCCGCGGCCGTGAAATGTTGCGTCGCTTGATGGATATGAAGGAGGAGCCGGAGGCAACCTACGACCGTCCGCACGGACGCCAAAATTCCGACTACCCGCGCGAGGCCGCCTGACGGTCCGACCCGAAACCGGTGAATTCATTGTCTTTCGAGCCCATGACCTTGCTCGATGACCACAAAACCACTAGAAGGACGCGGGCCTTCGCGGCGGGGCGTGGCTCAGCCTGGTAGAGCGCCTGCTTTGGGAGCAGGATGTCGGAGGTTCAAATCCTCTCGCCCCGACCACTTCGGGGACGCCCTTCGGGAAAGGTTTGAACGGATCGGGAAAGCAGGCTGATGGCGCGGGCACGAATTTTCAAGCCGGCAAAAACGGCAATGCAATCCGGAGCGCGAGCCCGAAAATGGGTGCTCGCCTACGAACCGGCGACGCGCCGCCAGCCCGAGGCCCTGATGGGATGGATCAGCGCCGAAGATACATCGAACGAGGTGCAGTTGCATTTCGAGACAATGGAGGAGGCGGTGGCCTTCGCGACCAAAAACGATCTCGATTACACAACAATTCGGCCGCACGAACGCACTGAGAAGCCGAAGAGCTATGCGGATAATTTCCGCTACGACCGCATTCGCAACTGACCCGTTCTTGAGCGCTTTGCCGGAGCGAAGCGGACGCAATGACCCCGTAGCTCAGCTGGATAGAGCACTCGCCTTCTAAGCGAGTGGTCGCAGGTTCGAATCCTGCCGGGGTCGCCACGATCGCCATGCTGGGAGAAGCCCCAGGCGGTCGAGCGCCGCGGATCAGCCCGGTTTAGGCGACAACCCGTGGCTCCAGTTCGAAGCGAGCGCGCGCCAAATCGAGGGTGATTGCAAGACCATCTGCCAGCGCCGTCTCGGCTCTGAAGCCGAGCTGATCGGCGGCACGGCGTGGATCCCCCACCGAAATTCGCACTTCACCCGATCGCGCCGGGCTGTAGTATGCGGTAATATCGGTTTGGTACAATTCAGCCATGGTTTCGGCGAGGGCCCGCACGCTGGTGCCCTTGCCGGTGCAGATGTTGAAGACCGGAGCGCTGGTGCTCGCTGCGGTCAAAGCGCGGTGGAGCGCGCCGACGGCATCCTCGACATAGGTGAAGTCGCGAACCTGCCCTCCGTCGCCAAAGATTTCGACGGGTTCACCGAGCCTGAGCCGATCGGCAAAAACCGCGATAACGCCGGAATACGGCGACTGAGCGTTTTGCCGGGGGCCATACAGGTTGAAGAACCGCAATCCGACGGTTGCGATTTCGTGCACCGCGCCGGCGACGCGCGCATGCAGCTCACATGCGCGCTTGTCTGCGCCATAGGCACTGCGCGGCGCAACGGGAGTGTCTTCTCCGATTGGAACGAAAGCGCAATCGCCATAGATAGCCGCCGACGAGGCGTAAACGATGGGGATTTCTCGCCGGCGCCGCAAAATCCGTGCTTGATTCAAAATGTTGAGCGTGCCGGTGAGGTTGACTTCGTGCGTGCGCAACCACTCGCGGTTGGAGCGCACGACAGAAGCAATTGCAGCCAAGTGAAAACAGGCATTGATGCCCTCGAAAGCCTCTTCGACAGTCGTCGGATCGGTGATGTCCCCGTGCAGAAATTGGATTTGCCGCGGCAGGTTATGGCGGTGTCCGCTCGACAGATCGTCGAGAACGCGTACCAGATGTCCCTGCCTCAACAACGCGTCGACCAAGTGCGAACCCAGGAAGCCAGCACCGCCGGTCACGAGAAAGCAGGCCATCCGAGATCCCTAAGCTGTTGCAAAACCGTTAGTGTCGACGAAATCAGGGGGTTCACTCTGAAGGGTCCGACGGGGACGCCGATCGGCCCTCGGGGTTGCCATTGGCGAGCCAGTGCATTATTCGCCGATTATCAGCGACCGGTTCAGTCCTGCTTTCTCAGGTCGGCCCACACGCATAACGCTGTTTTGATCGCTTGAAAAGCGGAATTATAGTTAACTGGAACCAAAAACCATTGATTTCAAAGGGTTAAGAGACTGTAAACATTGGCGCTGACAGGGGGATGCGCAGCCTCCTCTTTCAGGGGCTCCGTCAGGCCCAAGGTTAACAAAGCTGAAATCATTGGCGAGGACTTATATTGTAGAACCGAAGGGTCTGGGAATTTCGAGATCGTAGGGGCGGCGAGACGGCATGAGATGACGCGCCGCAGAAGATTTCATACCGCCCTGGTCGTCTTACTTACCTGTTGCGTTCAAATGGCGGGCGCCCCAGGGGCTGTCGCAGGACAGAAGTTCCGAGCCGACGAGTGGGTCACCGAATGCGATTCCGCTCCCGGAATTGGTGCTCCGGACTGCGCGATCACGGTGCCGTTTTGGCAAACCCGAGGCGCTCCGAGGGGCTCGTTCGCGCTCGTCGTCATGCTTCAGACTGGGAATATGGGGATTGTCGGAGAACCTTTTCCGACCAGGGCAGTCCTTAGAATTGACAAGAACCCGCCCATCGAGTGCAGGGAAGCGCGCTACTGCGTTTTCCCGAGCATGCAGGCGCTGGCTGCGTTAAAGCAACTCAAAATCGGGTCGCTTGTACTGATCGACGTCTACACGGAGAAGGGGGAGTTCAGCTTCAGTCTCACCCCGAAAGGGTTTCAGGCGGGAATGGCACAGATCCGCGCTTGGGGTTACCGAACAGAATAGTTGACGGACACCGCCCTCGACATTCTCGCCAGCGCCAAACCAAGTCGCGGGTTCTATCCCCGTCTGCCGCTCAGTGGTGCAGGATTGCGACAAGCGGGACGAGCACGACAGCCCATCCGAGCAAAGACAGTCCGAAGACAGTAAAAAGAGCAGGGCCCACCGGCAACCGATCTCTGCCGAACTCCACTCCCTCACTTACCCGATAATCGCGGTAGGAAGAATTGCTTTGGATCATTTTTCTCAATCGATAGCGTTGGCGTCGGTAGGACTGTAAGCAAATTCACGGGATGGGCAAGAAACATCATTCGGGATTTTCTCCAATTTTATCTCAGATTTGCCAATACAACCAGGCAACTCCGCATACTTAAAGTGTTCATTAACGGATATTGATTTTTCCTTAATACAAGGATCACGGCCCAACGGGCGAACACCGACGGATTCGGACAAATCTCCGCTGCTCGCTTTCAAAGCGCAGCATTTCTGAAGGACAAGATCTTGACGCTGTCTCGGACAGGCGCTTGACGCGGCACTGGCGAGACTAACCCGACCGACGGGCGGCGCGACGAAGTCGTGCGGCCAGACCTCGCTAACCCAATCACCGGGAGGGAGAATCCGATGGATGTCAGCATTGCCCCGAGATCTGCTCTGCCCCCGGAAAAAACGACAAATTTCGAAGCCCCGCGACTCAGCAGGCGAACCTCGCTGCTGCTGGTCTTAGCGTTGTCGCTCGGGTTATGGGTGGCGATATGGGCTGCCGTTGCCTCGCTGGCTTCGGTCGTCGGCTAACAAGCCGCCTTCGAACGCGGCGTGCCGGCTTCGGCCATCAGCTGCAGTGCGATCCGACAGCTCGCGCGGCCATCCCCGTAGGGGTTCGCTACCCGGCTCATCCGCGAATAGACATCCGGATCTTCGAGCAACTCCGTCATCTCGGAAAAGAGCAGCTCCTCGTCGGTGCCTACCAATTTGGCGAGCCCAAGTTCCATGGCCTCCGGGCGTTCAGTTGTTTCCCGGGTAACCAGCACCGGTTTCCCAAAGGATGGTGCCTCCTCCTGAATCCCGCCTGAAATCGGTGATCACAAGATGGCAGCGTTTCAGCAGAAACACCAACTCGGGATAGTCGACGGGCTCGGTGAGCAGCACGTTCGCGTGCCGGCGAAGCGGCTCGATCGCTTGGCGGACGCTGGGATTTCGATGTACCGGAAAGACAACCGCGGTATCGCCTCTGTCGGCGATCCGCGCCATTGCGCGGCAAACGCGGGCGATCCCGCCGTCGAAGCTTTCGCGCCGGTGGCCCGTCATCAGAATCATTCGCCTGCCCGCGAAATGTGCAGGCAGGACGGCAGCGCATCGGGAACGCAGGTCTGGCCGGTTATCCAGCAAAGCGGCGATCCGCAGCAGCGCATCGATCCCGGTATTGCCGGTGACGAAGATCCGGTCGCGGCCGATCCCTTCCCGCCGCAAATTCTCTCGTGCCCGTGTGGTCGGGGCAAAGTGCAAATCGGCGATGTGGGTTACGAGCCTCCGGTTCACTTCTTCGGGCCAGGGCGAATAGATGTTGTCCGTGCGCAGGCCGGCCTCGACGTGAGCCACCGGGATGCGGTGGTAGAAGGCCGCGAGCGCCCCGGCAAAAGTCGTGGTCGTGTCACCTTGCACGATCATCCGATCGGGCCGAAAGACATCGAGGACTTCACCGACTCTGGATAATACGGCGCCGGTCAAATAGGCGAGATCCTGGTTTGGCCGCATCAAATCGAGGTTCCAGTCCGGCCGCAGCTCGAAAAGGTCGAGGACCTGGCTCAACATCTCGCGGTGCTGTCCGGTGACGCATATCTTGCAGTCGAAACTCGGCCGGCCCGACAATTCCAATAAAAGCGGCGCGAGCTTGATGGCCTCGGGCCGCGTCCCGAAAACAAACAACAGCTTCATGTTACGCGAGCCGTCCTACGTGGGCGCAATCAACCTGGCCACGCGAGGCTAGGCATATTGATAGGTCAGCCCGGTCGCGTCGATCACGACGCGGCGCATCAACTCCTCGCGCGGGATCTTGCGGAACGGCGAATGGGCCACCAGAAGGGCCACGATGTCGGCCTGGCGTACGGCCTCGAGCGTCTCGCAGAACGACACGTTGGGAAGCAGGGCGAGTTCTTCGGGGAGCCCACTCAGGTTCGGATCGGCGACGAGGATCCGCTCTTGCCCGGCGCGCGCCAGTTGCGCCGCGATCGCGATCGCCGGGCTCTCCCGCGTGTCATCGACATCAGGCTTGTAGGTCAGACCCAAACAGGCGACGACGGGTCGCTTGAACCGCTCGGCTCGCTCCCGGATCTGCGAGACGACAAACTTTGGCTTGGCGTCGTTGACTTCGCGAGCCGTGCGGATCAGCCGCGTCCGCTCCGGCGCCGACGAAATGATGAACCACGGGTCGACGGCGATGCAGTGCCCGCCGACCCCTGGTCCCGGCTGGAGGATCGAGACGCGGGGATGGCGATTGGCGAGTTCGATGACGTGCCACACATTGAGGCCGAGCTGGTCGCAGATCAGCGACAGCTCGTTGGCGAACGCGATGTTGACATCGCGCGAGGCATTCTCGACGAGCTTGACCAGTTCGGCCGTCGCCGCATCGGTGCGGAATACCTTCGCCTGGAGAAAAACGCGGTAGACCGCTTCGGCATGCTCGGCGCAGGCTTCGGTCATCCCACCGATGATGCGATCGTTCTCGATCAGCTCGCGGACCATTCGCCCGGGAAGCACGCGCTCCGGGCAATGCGCCACATGTACATCGAGCGGCTCCGAGTGCCGCGTCGGTGGAAAGCGCAGATCCGGGCGTAGCCGCGCCAGCCGGCAGGCCAACCGCTCGGTGGTTCCCACCGGAGACGTCGACTCCAAAATCACGACATTGCCCGAGACGAGAGCGGGCGCGATCGCGTCTGCCGCCAGGTCGATATAATCGAGATTGGGTGAGCGATCCTCGCGGAACGGCGTCGGGACGGCGATCACGAAGGCATCAGCGGCCTCGGGCTGCGCGGTGGCGCGCAATTTCCGCAATGTCGTCGCGGCGCGCAAGAGCATGTCGAGATCGGGTTCGGAGAAATAGGTCTGCCCGGCATTTACCGCTTCGACGACTCGAGGGTTTATGTCGACGCCGATCACATCGATGCCGCGGCTCGCCAAAGTCGCGGCAGTCGGCAAGCCGATATAACCGAGACCGACGACGCACACGGTCTTGATCGGGTAGTCCATCACTCGGCGCCCGAAAATGAAAGAGATTCTCGCCTGGGCACTGCCGCGGAGCCCAATATGCGACGACGCCTGTGATACGGGAGTAAGATCAACTTGGCAAGCGGTTCCAGATCTTATCGTAGTTAACAACTTGGCTGCGTTGTCTTGATTAAACGGTGAATCTTATATAAACGCTGCAAATCATCCTATGGAAGGGCACTCCATGCCGAACCCCCCGGACGCCCTGACGATCGAGGAGCACTTTTTTGCCGATGACGGGCGCGTACCGAACAACCCGTGGCTGCCGCTGATCGTTTACCGCGCGGCGCTGGAAACCGGTCCCCGGTGCGCCGCCGACTGCGAAGCGTTGTTCGCCGATCACGGCTGGAGCGGCGCTTGGCGCAACGGTATCTACGCGCACCACCATTATCACAGCACCGCGCACGAGGTGCTCGGCATCGCGGCCGGGTCGGTTCGGGTGCGGCTCGGCGGCGAGGACGGCATAACGGTGGAGCTGCACGCCGGCGACGTCGTCGTGATCCCGGCCGGCGTTGCTCACAAGAACGAGGGAGCCAGCCCCGATCTCGTGGTGGTCGGCGCCTACCCGGGCGGCAAGAACCCGGACATGTGCACCCCGGCCGCACAGCAGCGTGAGCGGGCGCTGCGCAATATCCCCAAGGTAGCGCTGCCCGCCTCGGATCCGGTCTACGGCAAGCCGGGGCCTCTCATCGAGCGTTGGCGCGCCGTCTCGGATTAAAGACAGCGCCCGGAATAGACGACGTCGTGCGCGTTAGTGGATGGCGCGTCCGGCGGCTCCACGAGACGCCGGATTTCGACGACGTATCCGGCAGAGCACATTCCATGGGCGCTGAGCTCTTCGGCGAGCCAGTCGCGCCGAATCTGCTCGGCCTCACCGTCGTCGTTCGCCGTCATCACCGTATTGGTCTGCGCGGTAAAGACAAAGGTGCCGGCCGGATCGGCCGTGAAACTAACGACCCGCACCTGGTCGTTGCACCCGCCGAGAAAGACGAGACCGGCGAAAGCGAGCATGCGCACAGTGTCGATCCTCCTGACCAACGCCAAGCCTCTATTCCCTCATTGATCCGCCCGAGGCAAGCCGCACTTTGCGCGGGACGCATTTGGCGGCGGGCTCGCGGCCATTCCAAGGCGCTGCCCATGGTATCGGCGCGCCCAGATTTCCTCCCACCACCAACGGTTCTCGAGATACCACGCGACGGTCTTTCGCAGGCCGCTGTCGAAGGTTTCGCGGGGTATCCAGCGCAACTCGCGCCCGATCTTGGTGGTGTCCATAGCGTAGCGCCGGTCATGCCCCGGCCGGTCTGCGACAAACGTGATCAGCAGCTCATGCGGCCGATTCACCGAACCCGGCAGCATTTTGTCGAGCAATCGGCAGATCGACGTGACGACGTCCAGATTGGTCCGCTCGGCATTCCCACCAATATTATAACAGTCCCCGACCCTGCCCTCGCTCAGGATCGTGAACAGGGCACGGGCGTGGTCCTCGACATAGAGCCAGTCGCGGACATTGTCGCCCTTGCCGTAGACCGGGATCGCCTCGCCGTGCAGCGCTTTCAGAATGGCGAGCGGGATCAGTTTTTCGGGAAAATGGTAGGGCCCGTAATTATTCGAGCAGTTGCTGACCACGATCGGCAACCCAAAGGTCTCGTGCCAGGCGCGAACCAGGTGGTCGGAAGCCGCTTTTGTCGCCGAATAAGGCGAGTTCGGCCGATAGGCGGTCGTTTCGGTGAATTTTCCGACGGCCCCCAGCGAACCGAAGACTTCGTCGGTCGAGACGTGGTGAAAGCGGAACCGTTTGGCCCGCTTTGCCGGAAGCCGTTGCCAGTAGGCGAGCGCGATTTCCACCAGAACATAGGTCCCCTCGATATTGGTCGCGATGAATGCCGCGGGACCGTCGATCGAGCGGTCGACATGCGATTCTGCGGCGAGGTGCAGCACCGAATCAGGCTCGAATTCTCGGAATATGTCGGCAATCGCCGCGCGGTCGCAGATGTCGGCTTGGCGAAACGCATAACGCGGATGGCCCTCGATCGCGCGCAAAGACGTCAAATTCGCCGAGTAGGTCAGCTTGTCGACATTGAGAACGGTGGCGCCTAGTTCGCCGACCAGCAACCGGCAGACCGCCGAGCCGATAAACCCGGCGCCGCCGGTGACCAAAACTCTCATCGCCGACTCCGACTCCCCCCACCATCCAGTTGCGGCACCGCCGCCTTACCCCAGGGTTGAGCCCCCTGCATCGGAGACCTGCGCAGATCGGCGTAGGTGGCCGGTTCGCGCCTCCGATAGATTGATCTGGGAAACGTATACCTGATCGACCCTGCCCGGGTCCAACTAGAGCGGAGGGTGCGTTATGCAGTACCGGCGAATATCGGCCGATTGTCATCTGGACATGCTCTGGCTCCCGCCCGATCTGTTCACGTCGAACGCGTCGAGCAAGCTCCACGACAAGATGCCCTACGTCGCCGAGAATTCGGACGGGGTGCAGCGCTGGACCGACACTAGCGGTGCTGAGTACGGCCTGTGCGGCGGCGTTGGCGCGACCGGCACGCCGTGGGTTCCGGGCAAGCAATTGCGCGCCGACAAGATGGCCGAGGCCGGTCTGTACAAAGACTATTTCGAAAAGGGCCTGCGCCGGCCGGGCGACCCGCATCTGCGGGTCAAGGACATGGACCGCGACGGCGTCGACGCCGAGGTCATCTACGGCATACTGGCCGCCTGCGCCAAGATGAAGGACCCGGAAGCGGCCGACGAGATGCTGCGCATCTACAACGACTTCATGCACGCCTTCTCCAGCACCTATCCGGACCGCATGATCGGCCTAGCCTGCTTGCCCTACAACAACATCGAGGGTGCTGCACGGGAAGTCCGCCGCGTTGCCAAGTTGGGCATGAAGGGCGTCGAGCTGTCCTGCTCCTGGCACATGACGCCGATGTGGCACCCGATGTGGGATCCTCTCTGGGAGGCGGTCAACGAAACGCAATTGCCGCTGCACTTCCACACTTTCCCGGCGACCGACCCCGAATTGCGCAAGCAGCTGGACCCGGCTATCGCCCGCCGCATGACCTATAGCGGGTTGTGCCGGTTCCAGATGACCCTGGCGACGATCCTGACCGATTTGATGGGTGCGGCGGTGTTCGAGCGCTTCCCGAACATCCGCGTCGTCTTCGGCGAGAGCGGCATCGGCTGGATCCCCTATGTCATCGACCGCATGGATTTCGAGTACAAGGACCAGTACCAGGATCTGAAGCTGAAAAAATTGCCGAGCGAGTACTGGCGCAACCAGTGCCGCGCGACCTTCCAATACGACCGGGTCGGCACCAAGCTGATCGACGATATGGGCGTCGAGACCCTGATGTGGGGCTCAGACTTCCCGCACCCCGACGGCGTGTGGCCGGAGTCGAAGAAGTACATCGACGAGCAGTTCGCGCATCTGCCGGCCGAGGTCACCTACAAGATGACCTGCGAGAACGCCGGCAAATTCTACGGCCTGATGAACTAACCCCACTGCGCGGGGGTGCGGCGTGATCCGCCGCACCCCCGCCCTCGAGCCGGGTGCCTTTCGCGTCCCCGGCCCTCTGCTACACCTGTTCCACCTGTTTTTGCAGGAGAAGAACAGGCGCCCAGCCCTGGGGCTGTCGTCAGGGTGTCCCGGGGACCTCGTTCAACAGATGCAGGAACAGCCCGGCGGCGAGCGGCGCGCACGGGCCGTCCTCGATCACGATCTGGCCCGCCCGAGCGACCTCGAACTTGCTGAGAAGACCAGCCGGGGCCGTCCCCACCACCGGCTCCAGAGCTTTGAAGCAGGCGGCTCCGGCGGTGTCGCCGGCATTGGCGGCAATCATCGCCGCCGCCGAGGCGTCCATCTCGACTTTCTGCTGAATGGCAGAGCACCCGGCCAGGGCGCTGAGGACCGCGCACATTCTAAAGACCCTGCAAATCACTTTGACCTCCAAACCACAATTGAGTTATTGTGAATGAAATCAGCAGACCGTCAACACTTCCCGGAAGCGTCGGCAGAAATGATGAGATACATTCACAAGCTAATATCATAATAATGCTTTTTTGTCAATCCCCGGGGGCCACGCCGATTTTGCATAGTCGAGGAAAAGATCCGGGCGTATTTTCGCGGGCTTGGAAAGCGTCACGCAGTGGACGAAGCAATAACGGAGACGGAGCCATGAGGATGAACCCGGCGACTGCGGCACGGATTGCCCTGTCGACCGCTCTGCTGTTGGGTGCCTGCGTATCGCAGAGCGCCTACGAGCAACAGGGGCAGCAGCTCGAAGAAGCTCGCGCGCAGGCGGCGGCGCAGCAGGCCCAGATCGCCAAGATGCAGCAGGAGCAGAAGTGGGTCGTCGCCGGCGACCTGCTGTTCCCGGAAGGCGGCTACCAGCTCGGTCCCAACGCGCAGGCGGCGCTCGGCCAATATGTCCCGCGGCTGCAAAATATGCAGAACGCCAAAGTCGTCGTGTACGGGTTTACCGACAACCAGCCGGTCGGGCCCGCGCTGCAGCGGGCGGGTATCGCCAACAACATCGATCTGTCCTCGAGGCGGGCCGATGCTGTCGCGAGCTATTTCCGCTCGCAGGGTGTCAACCCCAACATCCTGTCGGCCAAGGGGTTCGGCGACACGCATCCGGTCGCCTCCAACGATACGCCGCAAGGGCGAGCGCAGAACCGCCGCATCGAGATCGTTCTGGAGGGCCCGGGCGCGTGACTACCGGGCTCATGTGGCGGCTGTTCCGCGTTAACCTGAGTCAATTGTTTTCGCAAGGAGGACTGAAGCGATGAGCGATCTGGTATCTATCGCCTTCCCGACGGAAGCGGCGGCGGAGGAGGTCCGCAAAAAGCTACTCGACATGCAGCAGGAATACTTGATCGAACTGGGCGATGCCGTCATCGCGGTGAAACAGCCGAATGGCGGGGTCAAGCTCAACCAGCTGTTCCATCCGACGGCGGCAGGGGCTGCAACCGGCGCCTTCTGGGGCACATTGATCGGGCTGATCTTCCTGATGCCGTTGGCCGGCGCCGCGCTCGGCGCCGCCGGCGGGGCTCTCGGCGGCGCTCTCACCGATGTCGGCATCGACGACAAATTCATGAAAGAGGCGGCGCAGACCCTGGAGTTTGGCAACGCCGAATTGTTTCTGCTGATCCGCAAAATGACAACCGACAAGGTGCTCGCGGCCTTGCAGGGCGCTGGCGGTACGGTGATGCGCACCTCGTTCGATCACACGAAGGAGGAGGCGCTGAGGCAGGCCTTGGCGGCCCATACCGCGGCCAATCCCGCCTCCTAGTGGGCCTCCCCTGCCGCTAGCGGAACATCCGCCCCTCGGGCGGCAGGCCGAGGAGGATCTGGCCGACGGTTTCGAAATGGATCGGGCGGCCTTGGCCTTGCTGGGTGCCGGCGTGGATGTCGCGCAGGCGGCGTTCGAACGGGTTCTCGTTGAAGACCGCGGTGGCGCCGGCGGCGTTGTAGACGCTCGCGACAACATCGCGCGCCTGCTGGATCGCCCAGCTCGCGGCGTTTTCAGGGCGAGCAGCATCAAGTTCCTCGGCGCTCATCCAATCATAAAATGCAGATCGGGCAGCTCAGCCGGATAGCGACCAAACCCATTGTTTACTCTCTCAGGTTGCTTCGGAGGTTGAGACCGCGTCGTCGGCCAATTCCACGTGCGACGTCTCGTTGTAGCCTTCTTGGCCGTAGAGTGCCCCAGAAATAAAAGTCCGGCCTTTCCAGATCAGAACCTGCGGCGTTTCTGGGAAATCCGACTGCAGGATCGTTGTGCCGATCTGCGTTAAACCGTCATTGTTGTTCAGCGTCACTTGTCTGCTCATTTTACACCGCAATTCGTCATCGTTGTCTGCAGCTCCTTTCAATTTCGGGAACGCCGAGGAATTCCCCACACTATACTTCGCTCGCAGCGCCGCCAGCAGGTCATCATTCTTTGGGTACACGCCATCGATGCTCATTACCCGCGCGAACTCCGCCCGGTAGCCGGCCGCGTGTTCGATCACCTCGCCCCAAATGTGGACAGAGCCGTAAGCGGTGTGTGGCGACGGCAAACGGCGTCTCCAATTGTTCCACACCCAGAGGTCATCAGAACTAAACCATAAGCTCTTGTCCGCCTGCGATGCAGCAAGCCCTCGATCTTTCATGACATAAACACCGAAGATGTCTAAGCTATCGGTAACAACTCCCTTCATTGGTTCTTGTGGAAACCACGTGCAATCCATAAAAGGACTTTTCAAAAGCCCATCGACGTACCACCATCTCCAACCGAGGATCTCGCCAATTCTTATGCCGGTTCCTTGACACGCTGCGGCTCGCTTGGTTGCCTTTCGGGTGACCTCTTCGGGATCGGGGGCGCGGTAGGTTCGCGGGAGGGCGATACCGGCTCGGTCAAGGGCACTACGATATGCCGGCGAATCGGGATTCCGATTTCCAATGTCTTCTCCTGTCATTACTCATCCTTCACACGTCGGGGGCGCAAGGCGGCCACCGCGCCGGTAATCTATAACCTATTGATATTACGTTCAAAATTTACCCAGTTTTCTACGGAGCCAGAGGGGTTTGATATAACGGGGAGTACCGATCGAGCGATGGCTCCTGCGGCCACGCCCAGCCGAAGCGGCGATTGGCTCGTTCATACTGCCTGAGTTCGAGCCGCGCCTCCTCCTTCATGGAGAATGCAATTCTTCTCCCACGCCTAGCTTGTCAAGTTCACATATATGCCAATTTAGCACGTACGTCAATTATAATCATTCTCGCACGAGATCGGGCGTAACGTTGACGCTGCTCCAGCATCGGCTTCGTGCGCCCATGGCCTATGAACCGGTAGTGTCCGGGAAGTTCTGCAAAAGCCGCTGAGGCGGATGGTCATGGTATGCGGGTGATGCGCAATCACCGGATCCTTTGGCGAGGATGCACACCATGACCAAGAGGCAGGGTAAATCTGGGACGATCGACGTGAAAGCCCTTCTGAGGGAGGACGAGGAGTTTCTGCGGGCGCTGGTGCGGACGGCGCTGCAGGAGGTGCTCGAAGCGGAGATGACGGAGGCCTTGGGCGCCGAGAAGGGCGAACGGGCGGCGGGCCGGCAGGGCTACCGGTCGGGCTATTACGGCCGGACATTGATCACACGGGTCGGCAAGCTGGAGCTGCGGGTGCCGCAGGATCGAACCGGGCGGTTTTCGACCGAGCTATTCGAACGCTATCAGCGCTCGGAGCGGGCGCTGGTGGCGGCGCTGGCGGAGATGTACGTGCAAGGGGTTTCGACCCGCAAAGTGAAGGCGATTACCGAGGAGCTGTGCGGCCACAGCTTTTCGGCTTCGCTCGATCAGTGCGATGAACCAGCGGCTGGATGCGAGTTTGGCGCAATTTGCCGGTCGCCCATTGGCCGAAGCCTTCCCCTATCTGATCCTCGACGCGCGCTATGAGCGGGTGCGCGAGGCCGGCGTGATCACCAGCCAGGCGGTGCTGATCGCGATCGGCATCGACTGGGACGGCCGCCGTCAAGTGCTGGCGGTCGAACTCGCCAACCGCGAGAGCCGATCGAGCTGGCGGGATTTCCTGCTCGGGCTGAAGGCCCGTGGTCTGCATGGCGTCGAATTTGTCGTGGCCGACGATCATGCCGGCCTGCGGGCAGCGCTGCGCGAGGTTCTCGCGGAGGCGGCCTATCAGCGCTGCTACGTGCATTTCCTGCGCAACGCGCTCGATCACGTGCCGCGCAAGGTGGACGACGACTGCCTGCAGGAGTTGCGCTGGTTTTATGACCGACGCGATCTCACCGAGGCGCGCCGGGATCTGGCGGCCTGGCTCACCAAGTGGTCAGGCAAATACTCAAAGCTCACCGGCTGGGTCGAAGACAACATCGACGAGACTCTGACCTTTTACCGGCTGCCGCGGCAGCACCATAAGCACCTCAAATCGACCAATATGCTGGAGCGCTTCAACGAGGAGATCAGGCGCCGCACCCAGGTTGTGCGCATCTTCCCCAATGGCGAGAGTTGCCTGCGGCTGGTGCGGGCACTCGCCGTCGAGACCCACGAGAACTGGCTCGAGCAGCATCGCTACCTCAACATGGACGATCTACGCGAGCACAAAAAGGAGGCACTGCGCCGTGCGGCCTGACCCCCGACCCGTTCAGCCTAGCACCGTGCTCGCTCTGTCAAGGACGCTGCGCGCCGGCTCCGCCGGTGCCGCCGCAGGCGCGGCGGCATCCTTGACTGCCGCTGCGCGCGGCGCTCTGCCGGACGGCAGGTCGGGACGAAGGGATGGTCGTTTCCGATCGAACAAAGGGATGCCCTTCTAGTTACTTGAATGACCCACCGCACCCTAACCATGACCAATTTGCTGAACTTGACGGCGCGACAATCTCGATGGGAAGGAACGACAATCAGGATGAGAAGCCGGCGTCGCGGCGCAGGTATGATCGTCGCGTCGTCATTGTCGCGCAAGGGGCGCGAGAGTTTTATTGTCGCGGCGCGACGATCAAGTATTCGCTTGATTGTCGCGTGGGTCGGCGTCCGCCTTGGCTTCGCTTGCGTTCGAGGGCGGCGCGTCGGCGGTAGCTTTCGACGTTCATCTCGAAGATGGTGGCGTGATGGACGAGGCGATCGACGACAGCGAGCGTCATGCCTGGTCCGGGAAGATTTTGCCCCATTCGCCAAACGGCTGGTTGGCGGTGATCAGCAACGAGCGCCGCTCGTATCGGGCGCTGATCAGCTCGAACAGCACGCTGGTTTCGGCCTGATCCTTGGTGACGTAGGCGAGGTCGTCGAGGATCAGCAGGTGGTATTTGTCGAGCTTGGCGATGGCGGCTTCGAGGGCGAGTTCGCGGCGGGCGATTTGCAGCCGCTGGACGAGATCGGTGGTTCGGGTGAACAGCACGCGCCAGCCGTTTTCGACGAGAGCGAAGCCGAGAGCTGCCGCCAGGTGGCTCTTGCCGCCGCCAGGCGGCCCGAACAACAGCAAATTGGCGCCCTTGTTCAACCAGGCGTCGCCGGCGGCGAGCGCCATGACCTGTGCCTTGCTGACCACCGGGACGGCCTCGAAGTCGAAGCTGTCGATGGTCTTGCCGGGCGGCAGCCGGGCTTCGGCCAGATGGCGTTCGATGCGGCGGCGGCCGCGCTCGGCCATCTCATGCTCGGCCAATGCTGCCAGGAAGCGTGCCGCCGGCCAGCCTTCCTTGTCGGCCTGAGCGGCGAGCGTAGCCCACACCAGCTTATGGCGGGCAGCCGCAGCTCGGCGAGGAGCAGCTCGATGCGGGCGGCGTCGCCGGGATCGGTCGTTCTCATGCCGCACCAACCAGCTGGACAGTGCTGAGCTCGTCATAAAGATGCAGCGGCGCCACCTCGACGGTGATGTCGGGAATGGCGGCTGGATCAGGCGCGAAGCGTCGGCCGAGCGTTCGAGATCAGGCAGTCTGCCGGCATCGAGCTCGGCATCGATGGCCTCGGCGAGTTCGGCTTCGCAGGCGCGATCATGAGCCAGCGCCAACAGTCCGACCATCGTGCGGCACGCCTGCTTCTCGCCGTCACCGGCCAACAGCGCCTCGAAGGCGCGTTGATAGGCGCGGCGCGGGAAGAGCTGCTCGCGATAGACCAGATTGAGCAAGGCCATCGGCTTGCGGCGCAAGGCATGGATGACGTGCCGGTAATCGACGACGTGACCGTGCTTGCCGCTGGAATGAGGCCGCCCGCGGCGCAGCGTCGATCAGCGGCGTCGCGCCGAGGAAACATTCGAGCCGATCGTCGTACAGCCGAACGCGAAGCCGATGGCCGATCAGGCGCGAGGGCACCGAATAGAACACCTTCTTGAGGGTGAACCCGCTGGTCGAGGTGACGGTGACGATCGTCTCCTCGTAATCCGTCGTCCGACGCGCCGGCAGCGCTTGCAGGGCCGGCCGCTCGAGATCCAGCCGCTTGCGGTTGCGGCATTGCGGCGCCCGACGACCTCGTCGACAAAGCGGCGATAGGCCTCGAGGCGTGTCGAAATCGCGCGATCCGCGCAGCAACAGCGCGTCCTCGATCGCTCGTTTCAGATGGCCGTGCGGGCTTTCGATCGAGCCGTTCTCATGCGCTAGGCCCCGATTGTTGCGGGTCGGCTTCATGCGGTAATGCGCGCACAGTGCCTCGTAGCGCCGCGTCTGATCCTGCCGTGTGTCGGCGTCGAGATTGCAGAACGCCGCCGAGAGACTGTCGCTGCGATGCTCCAACGGCGCGCCGCCGAGCGCCCACAAGCGTTCTGCAGACCCTCGGCCAGTGCCACAAAGCTCTCGCCGCCGAGCACGACATGAGCATGCTCCCAGCCTGAGAAGGCCAGACGGAAGTGATAGAGCCGATGATCCAGCGGCTCGCCGGCGATGCTGACGCCGAGATCGCCCATGTCGGTGAAATCGGACAGCCCCAGCCGTCCCGGCGGATGCTCCTGCCGGAAGATCACGTCCCGCTCGGCCCCGTTCAGGCCCGCCAGGCACGGATGCGCCGCTCCAGCGTGCGGCGAACACCGACGCCGATCTCGGGATGACGACGCCGGATCTCCTCGAAATGGCCACCGGTCGCAAGCCTGGGGCGCTCTCCAGCATCGGCACTATCTCGCTGTCCCAAACCTCAGCCAACGGATCGCGACGTCGGCGGCCACGCGGCGCTTTCTTCTGCGACGGCAGCCGTGGATCCTACTCGATGCGATAGGCGGTGGCGGCGCTGAACCCGGCCTTGGCCGCGGCGACGGTCGGCGTCTCGGTTCGGCGGAAACTCATGTACAACCTCATCTGGCAGTCGGTGATGTGGCGGCCAGGCAAGCTGCGTTCCTCATCGGCGTGAAGAACCCGCTTCCTATCGGCCGACCGCGACCGCCAGACAACACGGCCCCTTGCGGGGCCCCGCCGGTCGCCAGATTCGCAACTCCGGTCGGGCTACGCCCTCCCTTCGTCACGCATCCGGCGACACTTCCTCATCCTGATTGACGCGCTCTTCTCACCGCACACAACTTATGAACCACTCGCTCGCAGCTGTATTTTGAACTCCCGCCACAGCGATCCGGTCGCGACCGACGGCCAGGGGAAGCCTCGTAATGGCCGGATTACGCCGTCTGATCGGGTACGGACCGAAGAGGGCCACCCTTCGAGCCAGATCGAGATCGTCGGTGGGTATTTGATGGTACAGGCTCGAGACCCGATCACCACCAAGGAATTAGATCAGGGAAGCCGGTGTACCGAGCCGCACCGGCTTCTCACGTTACTTATTGGGCTCTGGCTTGCACGACGGTGCTAATGTTGCGCAGTCTTCGTTCCCGCCACCGGTCCACCAGAACAGTGCGTCGCTCAACCAAAGTCCTTCCTCAACGTTGCCACCGTGATGTGCGGCCATCCCAAGTTCACATAGACAGGGGGATTTTGGTTGAGTAGATGCCTGATCGGGAAGTTCAGCACTACCATTTGCGCATATTGCAGCTGCATAAAGGTGTGGCCATTGTTCGTATTGGTGACCGTTTCAATCCAGAATGTGGCATAAACGAGAGCCGTCTGAGCGTTGGGTTCCGGTTCCGGTTTTGGAGGGGTTCCGAGGTTGACGGGCTGGCCCAAGAGAAATTGAATATTTTCGATACCGCCTCCGAACTGTGGCACCGCGACAGGCGTTGCCGCCCCCCCGGCACCGCTATTGGCAACCGTTAGAAAGTTGATCGGGGTCTGGGTTGCGATGTTGAGAACCGTCCCTTCAAACGTGTGACCCTCGTCCACGAGCTCTTTGATCTCGTCTTGGAGAAGCACGATCGGATCGTTAACCTGGGCCTGATTTTGCGGCGTGTTCGGTATTGGTGGGTCCAACGGGACGGTGTCAAAGGGCGTTCGGGTATTTAGTGCGAAGGGCGGATTGAGCGGGCCAGGCGGTATCGGACCAATTGGAATGCTCAGATCGTATTGTGGGAATGGCTGGGCGGGTACCGTCGGCGCGGTGAGCTTTTCAGACGACCCGGCCGCATTTATCAGAATCTCCGGTGCGGTCGGCGGCACGCCAAAGGGAGTGCTGTTGAACGATGGAAATTTCGAGAAGCTATATTGAGCGCCCGGAACCGTCAGCACGGGGGGGCCATTAAATGGCTCGGCAATGCCTTCCGCTAACACCGAGTTGCCGTGAGGGATCGTACCCATTCTAGCAACGAGTTGCGCCGGTACAGGGACGCTCTCGGGCGGGAAAGTCGTATTGGGCTGCGTGACCCAGATACCCGGCTCAATATGGAGCGCGCCGTCCTTGGCGGCATCGCTAATCTGCTGCAGATATGTCAACCCGAACAATTCGATGTCGTCTTGGCCGAAACCACGATTGGGAACCGGTCCGCCAATCGGGGTAAACGTCAAGGTTTCGCGGGTGTGATTGAGCTGCAGGTAAAGATCGGTGTTATCGTGAAAATCTGGCCGGGCGATCAAGTTTAACCCATGCCCCTTCCAAGTACCTGCAAGTGCTCCAAGAAGACCCAGCGGTTCCAAGGCATTCCTGGGCGTGAAGCGTGCTGACGGTACTCTTCGCGCAGACCTTGCACCAGGCTGTTGCACTGATGTAGCCATCATATCCTCCTGTAAACGAGACTGTTGTGCATCCGCTGGCGACGATTTCCGTTTTGTCCATCCGAAGGTCGCTAGCGAGCAGGGCTCGGCGCAGGCAATTAATCGATCGTGTGCATCACAAATTCTCAGTTGGGGATAAGCGAGATGATTGCTCCCAGTGCGCTCAATCTGCACCACTTTCAGATGGCGGAGGTGTGAGGCGCCTCACACTTGGGTTTTTTTAATCACAGCGCTCAAGTGCAGCCGCGCAACAGAACTGCATCAGCTCGGTCGCGTGAGCCGGGTCAGCTGCCGGGGCTGAGCAGGCATTTTTCTGCTGCAGACTCGCGCAGATGCAAGCTATAGCCCATGCAATTCAATTACTGCGATCTGCGGTCGGATAGGGCCACCCTGCCGCTATCGGAACATCCGTCCTTCCGGCGGTAGGCCCAGCAGGATCTGGCCGACGGTTTCGAAATGGACCGGGCGGCCCTGGCCTTGCTGGGTCCCGGCGTGGATGTCGCGCAGGCGGCGCTCGAACGGGTTCTCGTTGAAGACCGCGGTGGCGCCGGCGGCGTTGTAGACGCTCGCGACGACGTCGCGCGCCTGCTGGATCGCCCAGGTCGCGGCGAGGCGCAATTGCCAGTGCCGTTCGGGCGCGAACTCGCCGTCGCGCTCGGCATCCTCCCACATGTCCTCGAGGGTCGCGTGGATCGAGGCGCGCGATGAGCGCAGCTTGGCCTCGCACTGCGCCACCTCGGACTGGATCACGTTGTTCTCGCGCAGGGTCTTGCGGGCGCCGCGCGGGATCTTGTCGCGCGCCAATTCGATGAAGGCTTCGAGCGCGCCGCGGGCGATGCCGAGCGACACGTTCGAGAACCCCATCGCATAGATCATGCCGCTGGTGAACCGGTAGAGGAGGCCGGGCTCGCGCCGCTCGGCCGGGTTGTCGCGCCAGAAGGTGTATTTCTGCGGCACGAACAGATCCTCGACCCGGTAGCTGTCGCTGCCGGTGCCGCGCAACCCGATGACCTGCCAGTTGTCGATGATCTCGGCCCTCGATTTCGGGAAGAGGACGGTGCGGACATGCTGCCGCCCGTTTGGGTTCATGCGCGGCGTGCCGTCCTCCTCGAAGACCGGGACATGCGCGCCGAGCCAGGTGGCGTGGCGGCTGCCGGTCGCAAACCCCCAGCGGCCGGTGACCCGGATGCCGCCCTCCACCGCGACACTGCGGCCGGCGCCCGGCAGCTCCGGCCCCCAGGCGAGGATGCCGCGCGGCGGGCCAAAGACCTCGCGCGCCACCGCCGGGTCGAGATAGGGCGCCGACATCGAGCAGCCGGAATTCTGCCCGAGGCACCAGGCGGTCGAAGGCTCGGCCTTGCCGATCTCCTCGAGCACCTGCACGTATGTCAGCGGGTGGAGTTCGGCGCCGCCGAGCGAGCGCGGGATCAGCAATTTGAAGAAGCCGCCCTCGATCAATGCCTCGACAACCCGCTCCGGCAACTCGCGCCGCGCCTCGATTTCGTCTGCGGCCTCCTTGAGCATCGGCGCGAGGCGGCGCGCACGTTCCACGTAGTCGACGTCGCGTGTCTCGACGCGGGGCAGGTCCAGCAAGGGCGACGACATTTTCTTCTCCAAAAATTCGCCGCTCAAAATACATCGGGCGCGGGGGGTTAAGCGACGATTTCCTGCAACCCACCTTCGCTTACGGGGCGATGGCGCGCCACCAGCGCCGGGTCAAGAGCATTGCCGCAATGCCCTCGGCGCCGATCATCGCCGTGGCCCAAGAAGCGCCGACGAGGCTGGCCAGCAGCCCGAGATGGATAAAGCCGATCATCCCGATCCCGATGCAGACCGAAAGCACGCCGTAGATGCGGCTGCGCATCTCCGGCGGCGCCGCGAGGTAGACGAGCGTCGCCTGCATGATGCTGAAACCGGCATTGGCGAAACCCGTCACCAGAAGCACCGTGCCGGCGAGCAGCGGATCGGGCGCCAACGCGAAAACCGGCAGCATCAGCAGATAGACGAAGACGCCGCCGATATAGAGGCGGGCGAATATCGCCGGCTTGGCGAAGAGGGCGATCACGACGGCGCCGCAGAACGCGCCGACCCCGTCCATGCTGGCGAGGAGACCGATGCCGGCGGCGCCGAGACCCAGATTATCCTGGCCGATCACCGGGATCATGCTGGTGAACGGCCAGCCGAAGGTGTTGTAGATGACGGTGACGACCAGGGTCCCGATCAGGCGCCGGTCACGCCGGACGAGCATGAACCCTTCGAGCATGCGCTCGAGAATGCTCGCGACGCCGATGGGCCGCACGCTGTTGCGATGATGGATCCGCATCGCAGCGGCGACCGCGACGACGTAGCAGGCGACGCTGACCGCAAAGGCGCCGCCGATCCCGAATGTCGCGAGCAACACCCCGCCGAGGGTCGGGCCGAGCATGCGGCTCGCGTTGTTGGCGCCGACATCGAGCGACATCGCCGCGCTCATCCGGTCCGGTCCGACGACCTCGCCGATCATCGTACGGCGGACCGGGTTGTCGGTCGTCCAGGCAATGCCGTTGACAAAGCTGGCGAGCGCGACATGCCAGACTTCGAGCGTGTCGCTCCAGGCGAGGAGCGCCAGGACGAGCGAGCGTCAGCAGCATCGAAATGACGACGACGATCAGCGCGGTGCGCCGCTCGAAGCCGCTCGGCCAAGGCGCCGACGATGGCGCCGAACAGCGCCATCGGCAGCATGCGCAGCATCGTCAGCAACGCGACGATGAACGGCGAGCCGGTGCGCTGATAAGCGAAGACGGCGACCGCCAGCATCTCCAGCCAGCGTACCGCGAAAACCACGACCCCGACGAGCCACAGCCGGCGAAAATCGGCTTCGCCGAAAAGCCACGCCCTGGGCGCAGCGTGGACTGAGGTATCCGTCACGGCGAGCCCGCAGCTGATCCGCAGCGCGAGATGCTGCCGCGGTTGCAGTCGCGGTCTTCCTCACTCTTCCTCCAATCCAGTCTTCACAACCGCTTATCGTCGCCCCCGCGAAAGCGGGGGTCCAGGGGCAACCGCTGCGGCCTTGCAGCCCCCGGATTCCCGCTTTCGCGGGAAAGACGAGGAGCAGCGGGAGGATAGCTCAACTCATGCCGAAATTATCTTTGCCAAATCTTGCGACGCCGGCGGGGCGCCCGGCAGCACCGCCTCGAGCTGGCGGTCGGCGAGACGCATGTGGCGCTCGAGGATCGCCGCCAGCACGGTGCGAAAGTCGGTGGTGACGGCGAGATCGCGCCGCTGGTAGAGCTGCGCCGGGGCGAGACCGGGCCAATCGCCGTAAACCCGGCCGCCATTGACGGCGCCGCCCATCACCCAGATGACGTTGCCGTGGCCGTGATCGGTGCCCCGGTTGCCGTTCTCCCGAAAGGTGCGGCCGAATTCCGACAGGACGACGACGACGGTGTCGTGCCAAGCCTCGCCCGATCCGCGGGCAAAGGCGGCGAGACCCTCGCCGAGCGGGCGCAGATGATCGGCCAGTTGCCCGTTGTGGTTGCCCTGGTTGATGTGGGTGTCCCAACCTCCGAGCCCGATTGCCGCAACGCGGACGCCAGGGTGATGGCGGATCAGCAGCGCCAGCCGGGCCGCCTGGCCGGGAAAGCCGGCTCGGCGGCGGCGCGCCGTTGTCGGCAATCTGCCGCTCCTTGCTCAAGGCGCTGATCAATTCCGCGCGCGCCGTCCGGCCTTCGCGATACGATCTGGCGAGGTCGTCATTGCCGGAATAGAGCCGATCGAAGGCGCTGGCGATTTCCGGCTGATCGATCGGCAGCGGCCGGGCGCCGTTGGGGCCCAGCGGCAGAGTCGCGACGGGCGCCTTGCCGGCCAGGATGCGCGGCACGGTCGGGCCGATGCTGATCGCGTCGGTCGCGCCGCGCGGGCCGGGGAGCGCCAGCAACAGGCGGTTCATCCAGCCGTCGCGGGTGGTGTCCTGCCCCGGGGTGCCGTTTTCAATATAGAGCTGCGCGTCGAAATGCGATCTCGTCGGGTCGGGCGAACCCGCGGCGTGGACAAAGGCGAGCCGGCGCTCGGTCCATAGCGGCATCAGGCTTGCGAGGGCCGGGTGCAACCCGAAATGCCCGTCGAGGGCCAATGCCCCGTCCGGCTTGCCCGGCGGTGCGATCGCGATCGATTGGCGCTCTTGGTAATAGGCCCCGTCGGCGTAGGGGATCGCGACATTGAGCCCGTCCACGGCGCCGCGCAGCAGAATGACAATCAGGCGCCTCGGGACCTCATCGGACACTGCCGCCCAGGCATCGGGGCCGAAGCAGAAGGGGGCCGCAGCCGATCCCTTGATGAAATCACGCCGGTGCATCGGTCCTCCTATCGACGCATAAAGTCGGGACTGCCGAGGATCAGCGCGGCGCGCAGCCCTTTGGGCGATTCATTGATGACTGCGCGGGTGCCCTCGCTCAATGTCGAGCCGAAGATCGCTTCGAGATGCGCATCATCGGCCGCGCCTGGGCTGCCTCGGACCAACGCGGTCGCAAAGCTGATGCGGCGGGTCGTTGCGTCGGGGCTGAGCCAGGCGTCTTGGGTGTTTTTGTACCCGTCCGGCGTGAGGCAGCCGAAGAGGGGCATCCCGAGCTGGTCCATGGCGCCGAGCAGCGGCCGGACATTTGCGGGTGACACTCCCGCGGCGCGCACTGCCGAGATCACGAATTGGTAGGGCGTCTTATATTTCGCGCCCCTGCTGTCCCAGAATTCGCTGCTGGCGAAAAGCGTCCGCAGCACCTCCCGTATATTGCCGTCCGTCTCGAGGAAGCGTGCCGCGAGCCGCTCGACCAAAGTTTGGGGCGGCTCGTCCGCGACAAAATACTGCGCCAGCTCGAACGCGATGTGATGGGCCGTTGCCGGGCTGTGCGCCAGGATGTCGAGCGCCTCCTCACCCTCCGCCTTGCCGCGCGACGTCAACGGATGGCCGAGGAAAACTTTTGGACTGTAATCGTGGCGCGCGCCTTCGAAGACCGCGGCGTGTTCGGGAAAGAAGCGGGCATTAGGCTGATTGACTCCCCACCCAGTCAAGACCCGGGCCAAGGTGACGACGTCCTCCTGCGTGTACCCGCCATCGGCGCCGAGCGTGTGCAGCTCCATGACCTCGCGCGCGAAATTCTCGTTCAGTCCCTTCTGTCTGCCGCGGGCGCCGGGGCTGCCCGGAGCGGTGCTGAGCGCGTTGTCGAGATAGACCAGCATCGCCGGATGCTTTGTCGTGGCGAACAGCAGATCCCGGAAGCGGCCCAGCACGAAGGGGCGGATCGCCCGCTGCTCGTAATTGCCGATCCACACATCATCCAGTCCCTTGCCGGAGAACACATTGAAATGGTTGAACCAGAAATCGACCATGACCTCGTGCAATTGCCGCGGGCTCAGCAGGGCTCTGAGGAGGCGCGCTTCGCCGGCGTCCCGCAGGATGATCTGCACCCGTTCGCGCTGCGCTTTCTCCAGCTCCGGATTGGGCTTGAACCCACGCAAACTTCGCAATGGCCCGTAAAGCTGGCGCAGTTGCACCGGGTCGAGCTTTAAGGTGTCGAGCTGGGCGAGACGCCATCGCAGCTCGACTGGCTCCGGGATGGAGTTCGGGGTCGAGCTGCTCGGCGATATAGCGCTCCGCCCCGATCGTCTTGACGTGCCTAACCTCTTCGAGGGTCGGGCCGAAGGCGAGCCGGTTCAGGAGATGGACGACCGTCTGATCCGAGACCGGCTCGGCGCCGAGCGCCAGTAACGACGGCAAAGCAATCAGCAGCCCGCCGCCGCAGCGAAGAACCGGTAAAAGCGCGATCGCCCACGCGCCCCGTTACTCATCGGGTCCCGCCCCATCCCCGATTGCAGGCGGCTGCAGGATAATCAAACTCGGCCCTGGCGCAAGCCGACGAGCGGTTCCGGCATCGTCAAGGGCCGGTTCGATTTACGGCGGCGCGCGCACCGGAACTTGATCGCGGTTGGGTTTCGGCATGCTGGAATCACGGACGGACGCACGTCGCGGCATGCGCACGAAATTGAGCAGTCGGGTGAGGCTGGCGAGCGCGGCAAGCGCGGAAAAGCCGGCGGCGATCAGGATGGCCGTGGTCGGGCTGGTGCCGCCGCCCGGTCCGGCGTAGCCAAAGACCAGTGCGACCAGAGCGGCGCCGATCGTCTGGCCGAGCAGTCTGGCGGTCGCTTGAATCGCGCCGGCGCCGCCGCTGCGTTCGCGCGGCGCGCTGCTGACAATGGCGCGGTTGTTCGGCGATTGGAAAAACCCGAACCCGAATCCGCAGACGACGATTCGCCAGATGATGCTCGCATCGCCTGGTTGAGCCGGGAGCAATGCCAGCAGAAGAAAGCCGAGGCTCAGCACGCCGAGCCCGATGCCGCCGAGAATTCCGGCAGGATAGCGGTCGGCCAGCCGGCCGGCGATCGGCGCGATGATCGCGACCGTCACCGGCCACGGCGTGATCAAGAGCCCGGTTTCGACCTGCGAGCGCCCGATCACGTCCTGGAAGTAAAAAGGCAGCGCGACAAACACGATCCCTTGCGCGACGAACGCGCAAACCGACGTCGCGACCGACAGAGCGAACACTGGCCGCTTGAAGAGATCGACGGGCAGCAGCGGCATGGCCAGGGAGTTTTGCCGGCGCACCAGGACATAGCCGACGAGGAGGGCGCCGGCCAGTTCGCTCAGCACGAGGAGAGCGGGGTGGTGGTGGCCGATGCCGTTGATCCCGCTGATCAGAAACGCAAAGGCAATTGCGCTCAATACCGCGCTCGCCAGGTCGAAGCGATGGTCGGAGGGCGGCGTCGTCGGCAGCAGGCGCCACGACATCGCGAGCGCAACGAGACCGATCGGGACATTTATCGCGAAGAGCCAGGGCCACGACGCGACCGCGAGGATCGCCGCGGCGACGCTCGGGCCCGCGGCCGACGATATCGAGACGACGACCGAAACCATTGCGATGCCGCGGCCCAGCTGCCGCCGCGGATAGGTGAAGCGCACCAGAGCCGTATTGACGCTCATCATGCCGGCGGCGCCCAGCCCCTGCAGCGCGCGGCCCAGGGTCAGCATCGCCAACGAGTGCGACAGAGCACTGACGAGCGCGGCGCCGGTGAACACCACGAGGCCGATCATGTAGATGCGGCGATAGCCGAAGATGTCGCCGAGTGACGCGAACGGCAGCAGCGAGATGACGACCGCCAGCTGGTAGGCGTTGATGACCCAGATCGAATCGGCGGCGCTGGCGTGGATTTCCTTTGCGATCGCCGGCAATGCGATATTCGCGATCGCGCTGTCGAGCACCGACAGCGCCATCCCGACCGCAAGGTTAAGGATCGCCCAGTATCTGAGTGGGAGCGGGAGTCCGTCTTCCGCCGTCTTCATTATGCGGCTGACTTATGCCGCCGCACCGAGTTGCGCCAGACCCGGCAATACAGCCAACGCGAGAGCGCATATCAGCTGTAGCGATTATATTACAGTTGCTGCACTCGGTTTAGGGATAGTTGATGTGGAAATTCGTTGCGATGATATATGCCCCAGACGTTGTTGCCGTTAATTACCACGTTCTCCCTTCTTTTCAGAGTCGCCAGATGCGTTTGATCGGAACGCGTCCAATCGAAGCCTGTTTGCAAGGGTACTTTCCTCTAGCGGAGTCAAGATATGAACGGGCATTCTCTTGTCGCAGTCTATGAATCGCGCGCGCATGCTGAACGGGCGCGCGATCGGTTGATGCAGCTCGGCATCCCGGCAACGGATATCCGGCTCAGTGCTGATTTGGGCACGGAGCGCGGCTTGCAGGGCGAACACCGCGGCGGATTCTGGGATTGGCTGTTTGGCGACAACATTCCAGAGCACGATCGCAGCTGGTATGATACGAATTTGCGCGGCGGCCGGACAGCTCTGTCGGTCCTCGTCCGCGACGAAGCCGAACGCGGCCGGATTTCCGACGTGCTCGAGGAATTCGACCCGATCGATTTCGATCATGGCTCTGAAGCCCCGATGCCGGAAACCGGCATAGCCGGGCGCGAACCTCCGACGATGGGCAGCGACATGGCCGAAGCGCGTGCAATGTCCATGGCTGCGGTCTCGCCGGCTGTGACCCCTCAATCTCCGCTCACGGGAGCGACGCCTCCGGCCGGCGCTGATAGGGGAGTGAGCAGTGAACGGGATCAAGTCATACCGGTGGTGAAGGAAGAGCTGGAAGTAGGCAAGCGCGCAAGCGAGCGCCGTTACCGCATCCGGACCTACGTTGTCGAACGGCCGGTCGAGGAGGCTGTCACTCTGCGCGACGAAAGGGTCATCATCGAACACCGCCCGGTAGCCGGCGAGCGGACGGTAAGTGGTGCCGAACTGCCGCAGGAGCGCGAATACGAGGTCATCGAGCGGCACGAAGAGCCGGTCGTCTCAAAGCAGGCGCGCCGAGTGGAAGATGTCGTCGTCCGCAAGGAGGCGGACGAGCGCACCGAGACCGTGCGCGACACGGTGCGAGAAACCAAAGTCGATGTCGACAAGGAGGGATCGGAGCGCGCCGAAAACCTGCCCAACCGCAATCGCTGAGTCGCACTCCGTCGGGATGTCGTAATCACCCTCACCCAGCTCTCGCTAAGCTCGCCACTCTCTCCCGCTTGGGCGGGAGAGAGGCTATAAGCCACAACCGTAGAGCCCCTCTCCCGCCCCGCGGGAGAGGGGGGACCGAGCGCGCCAGCGCTTGGTGGGTGAGGGGTGTCGGTGCCGACGGGAGGACAGGTTCATGCGGACGCGCATTGGATTAGTTGGGATAGTCGCATTTGTCGCCTCGCTGGCGGCCGCGAATGCGCAAACTCCGCCGCCTTCGACCGGAGCGGCATTTGACGGGACCTACCGGTTGGTTTCTTCGGCGAGAGTCAATCAAACCTTCATGACGAGGAAAGCGCAGGTGGGCCAATGCCCGGACCGCAGACCGGGGCCGCTCACCATCGTGCAGGGCCAGGCGCGGTATAAGAGCGCCACAGGCTACCCGCTCGTAGGAACGGTCGGGCCGCAGGGCGAGCTGGCGATGCAAGCCTCCGGGCCCGGCCAATCCCAGCCAATCGTAATAACCCTCAGCGGCACGATCGACCGCGCCGGCACGGTACGCGCACGCCAGACCAGCAATTCCTGTAATTATGATTTCGTTTGGCAAAAATAATCGAGATATCTCGCTTACTGCTATGGGCCTCGTTCCTTGTTGTAGCGTTCGAACATGGCCGCAGTGATTTCGGGACTGCCCGGCCATTGGCCCCGCCGCTGTCCAGCATGCGTTTGATAGTCGTTCAAGCGATCGGGGTCGGGCTGGACAACTCGACCTGCTTGCAAAAACAGCAGGCCCATTTTGTCCGTGGGCATCCGGGCGATAAAGGCCTCGGCTTCGACGAGGGCCGCGCGTAGCCGCTCCGTGATCACTTTCGGGTCGAGTGGCTCGCTGCTTTTTAAAGCGCGCCACTCGGCGGCGGGATAATTGGCGTTGCGCCGGATTTCGGCAACCAGTCCTTCCAGCGTGAAGCCCGGTGATTTTTCGACCGCCGCCCAGATCACCGCACCGAGCGGCAGGATGGTTGATGAACGGTTACGAGGTCGACGATGTCGCGCAGTTCGCGCCGTCCGGCGGCGTCCATGACCTTGTTCATCGCCAGGTCGACCGGATGCAGCACATAGCCGAACGACTTATCCGGCAGAGTCGAGAAAAACCGGTAATCGCTGTCGGCCGCCCATTCGAGCCGGCTGCTGGCGTCGTCTCGCGTCACCTCGGCGGTATACATCAGTGGCAATTGCCGAAGCCACGCAACGCCATAGCCTGCCGCTGCGAGCGTGTCCTCTAAAGCCGCCGCCGCAACCCGCTCCTCGCGGTCGTGAAACAGGTCTATGTCGTCGGAAATGCGCGGCGCGTCGCGGTTCAACGGCGCGGCCCGGCGACATCGCTTTCCGGATCGCGGTGCGCGGCGAGCAGGCGCAGAATGTCGGTTTGAATCCTAGAGAGGGGCACGGCAGGCCCACTCGATCTGTTCCGCCAGCCGCCGGGCTTCGCGGTTGCCCTCCATGCGCAAGGCGCGCGCGACGACCAGAGCATCGGCCGGGGTCGGCGTCTCGAGCTCGCGCTTGTTCCACAGCGCCCGCGCGCCGTACTCGGCGAAGGCGCGGCGGGAGAGGCTCGCCAGGTCTTCCGGTTTTTGTGTCTCAGTTTTCATGTGCGTTGAAATAGCGCCGCAGCGCAATCTACATCTCGTAGGTGACCCCTCAATTACAATTTAGGTTTTGTGTCCACCAAATACAGATGTCACTCTTTCTGCCATTTAGAAATGTCACTCCTCGGTGGCTGGGTCGGGCGGCGGGCGGGCGCGGAGCGCCAGCGTAGCGCAGCGCCCGACCGACGGCCGATTGAGTGGAGCTCCAAACCGCACCACTTGTCTACCGAGCGAGCGCCAGCTCGCTCGGCTCGTAGAACGGCTCAGCCAACCTTGAACAGACGAGCGTCGCGCTGATCGCGTCGGCGCGGCGCTCGTTGGCTGCGATGTTGCGGTTCGCGGCTCAGCTGTTGGTCACGGATCATTGCCAATACCGCGGGCGGCCGTTTCCGAAGGGACAGTCCGGCAATCCTGCCGGCCGGCCGCGCGGTTCCTCGAACCGGGCGACGCGCGCGGCCGAGATATTGCTCGATGGGGAAGCGGCGGGCGCTGACCCGCAAGGCCGTCGAGCTGGCCCTTGCCGGCGATCAGGCGGCGTTGCGGCTCTGCCTCGACCGCACCGTCGCGCCGCGCCGCGAACGGGCCGTCGAACTCGCCCTGCCGCCGATCCACGGCGCAGACGACATCCTGGCCGCGATAAAAGTGGTGAGCAGCGCCGTCGGGCGCGGCGCCATTACGCCCGGCGAGGGGTTCACGCTGTCCCAGATGATCGAAACCTTTCTGCGGGCGATCGAGGCGAGCGATTTCGAAGGCCGGTTGCGGCAGTTGGAGGAAGACCAGGCGGCGCGCCGCGAGGAGGCGGAGGCGCGCCGCTACAATTGGGCTGCGCGGTTTAACTCGTCCTCCCGCCGAGACTAGTTCTTCCCTTCCGAAGAGTTGGAAGGAGCTGCGAGCAATTTGCAGGCGAGGGAATGGGTCAGTTGAGGCCGTAGAACCCCATTGCGCCGCCGGCCAGCACCTGGTGCTGGACCTCGGGCGAGGTGCCGGCCAGGCGGTCCTTGATCATCTGCGGGGCGCCGGGGAAGAAGCCGTCGCGGTGCGGGTAGTCGGTCGCCCACAGGATCTTGTTCGGGCCGATATATTCGGCGAGCACTTTGAGGCTGCCCTCGACCGGCTCGAACGAGATCCAGCAATTGCGCCGGAACAAGTCGCTCGGCCGGGTCTTCAGACCGGAATCGTTGAAGCCCTGATCGTCGAAATGGCGGTCCATGCGGTCGAGCCACGGCGCGATCCAGCCGCCGCCCGACTCGAGAAACGCGACGCGCAATTTCGGATGTCGCTCGCAGACGCCGCCCCAGATCATGCTCATGCAGGCGAGCATCATCTCCATCGTGTGCGAGATGATGTGCTGCGCGCCGCGGCCCTCGAAGCGATCGATGCCGACCGTCGGCATGCCGCTGTTGCCGCCCTCGTGAATGCCGATCGAGAAGTCGAGATCCTCGGCCGCGCTCCACAGCGGGTCATAGGCCGGGTCGTGCAGCTTCCTGTCGTTGTATGGGTTGGGCCGGATAAAGCCGCCGCGGAAGCCGAGATCGCGGCGCGCAAAGCGCATCTCGGCGATCGCGTGGTCGATCGACTGCATCGGCAGCATCGCAATGCCGAACAGACGGTCGGGATAGGGCTTGCAGTAATCGGCGAGCCAGCGGTTATAGGCGCGGCACAGCGCGCTCGCCAGTTGCGGATCGTGCACCGCGCCGGCGAACAGTCCCATGCTCGGATAGAGGAACGCGGCATCGATGCCGTCCAGATCCATATCCGGGATGCGCTTGTGCGGGTCGAAGCCGCCCGGGCGGCCCTCCTCGTAGCTCATCATTTCGGCCGAGACGACGCCCTGTCTCGCCCCGACCCCGCCGATGCCGCCCATCCCCTGCTGGCTGCCGAGGATCTGATCCTCGACCAGCAGCCGCTCCTTGCCGTCCTTGTCGATGACGAGCTTTGGGGCCCGGTCGCGGAAGGCCGGGTCCATGTAGTCATTCCAGAGCGTCAGAGGCTCCAGGATATGGCCATCGGAATCGATGACGTTGTATGCACGGGCCATGACCTTCTCCTCCTTGCTCAGTTGGGGCTCAGTGGTAAATCCAGTCTTTCTCGAAACGGGCATAGCAATCGCGCTCCCCCGGCATCTTCACCCAGCCGGCCAGAAGCCGCGCCGTCGCGAGCAGCAGGCGATCGCGCATATGGGTCGAATTGTGAGCGTATTCCTCGAAGGTCGAGATCGTGATCTTCTGGTTGTGCGGATCGTCCTGAAACCGGCACGCCGCGAGCGCGACAGTCGACTGGTATGCCCTCCGGTCGGCGCCCGACTGCAGATAGGCATTGGCGAGTGCGGTGGCGCGAGGGAAGTCGAGCGCCATGATCGTCTGGTCGAGATCCCGCAATAGCGCATCGGGCGATCGCCCGTTGGTATCGATCCCGGCGGCTTCCTGCTCGATCACCGAGTTCTGCAGCTTGTTCTCGTGCGCCACGTCGTTGATGAAATTGGCTATCAGATAAAGGACGCGCGGCTGATACGGGTTGTCGCTCGTGCGAAACCAATTGTTCGCGACGTTGCAGTAATCGAACGGATGTTGGCCATTGGTGAACTGCCGAGGCACCGTCGTTCGGAGGATCAGCTCGGCGGCGCCGATCTGGATCGCATCGCCGAGGCTGCGGATCGATTTGCCGTTCTTCAAGTGAGCGGTCAGCAGGTCCCACACAGTGTCGGCGTCGGCCTCCATCAGTTGCCGAACCATGTCCTCGACCTCGGCCGCGGTCAGCGGCGTCTGGTTGGTCTGCTTGAGGCTCGTCCCGCCATCCGGGAATTCGCTGGCTATCCTGACGCAGACCGCGTCATAGAGCGAATAATAGAGCGGCCCGACTGCCATGTCCGGGACGCCCATATAAAAGACCCCGTGCGAGCGCTCCCAGCCGATGAAGTCGGCGAGGTCGGTGATCGAGCGAGCGCGTATCGCCTTGTGCCCGGTATTGCGCGCCTTGCGGCCGATGACGGTGTCCTGAAGATCGATCAGCCCGAGGAAGTTCAGCTGATCAGCCAGAAGCGCCCGCGCTTCTTCCTCCTCGGCGAGCCCAAGGAAAAGACCGTAGGCACGGCGCGAGTCCCCGCTGACCGTGGCGATCATATGCGCATGCAATCGCTCCTGGATGGAGCCTTTTTCCCGGATCGGCTCCTGGTCCTCCTGCCACACCACGGGACCATAGCTCGGCGGCGGAACATTGATGCCTTTCATTGTGGCGTAGCGGCCGGGATACTTGCCGAGCAGCTGGTTCCAGATGTCGAGCCCCGCCGGGATGTACCAGACGCTCTGCAACAATGGCAGCAGCCGATATTTCTCCGGGAGGTAAGGCATCAGATAAGCGGAGGCGCGGAGCCCCAGGATCGTGTGATCGTTGTTGATCAGCGTGATCTGACCGTCGCGCACATTGATATGACTCGGCACCTGCACGAACGGCGCTTCGGCGGCGGTCACGACGCTGAGCGCGTCGCCGACCGAATGTCCGTCGCGCGTCATCCGAAAGAACAGGTCCGTGGTGCGGGGCTGATCGCGCTCAAGGATCGCCTCGGTCAACATATCGAAGTACTTGTCTTCCCGAATCTCGTTTCGGTTCAGCAGCATCGCGGCGATCCTTCCTTCAGCGACCCCAGTATCGCTGAACCTAGCGATCCCGCGGGTTGCTGATAAAGCAGCCCCGACGCAACAAACCTGCAGGGGTGGGAGCGCCGATCGAGAAGTTTAGACTGGCCTGATAGACTAGCGTGAGATCTCGAAGCCTGGGTCGGGGATAAAGAGCTCCTGGGGCTGCGCCACGCCGCGCAATGCATAGCGGCCGACCGAAACCAGCCGGCGGCGTGTTTCCGGGGCGAGTGCGTCGGCAAAGCTCGACGACAGCAATAGATCCTGCTCGACCGACCGGCTCATTGCCAAGATCCGGCTGACCTCGTTGACAGCCGGACCAATAACAGTGAAATCCAGACGATCCTTGCTGCCGACATTGCCGTAGAAGACGTCGCCGACATGCAGCGCGAGATAGACGGCGGTGGTCGGCAGGCCGGCTTGGCTTCGGTTTCGATTGAGCTTGGCGGCTCCTTTGCGCACCTGCGCTGCCGCCGCGAGCGCCGCAAGGCACGCTTCCCGGCGGTTCGCAGTGGTGAAGATCGCGAGGGTGCCGTCGCCGACCAGCTTCAGCACATCGCCGCCACACCCATGCACGGCAGAGATCACGACATCGGCATAGTCATTGAGCAGCGGGATGATCTGCTCCGGCGGGACATTGTCCGAGATATGCGTGTATCCGTGCAGATCGCTCTCCCACAGCACCGCGCCGATCTTCTCGGCGACACCGCGGACGATGCGGCCGCTCATGACCCGACGGCCCGGATCGCGGCCGAGATAGGTTTCGGCGAGCGTTCCGGCCATTCGCGCGAGCGCCGCCGATTTGACCGCCAGCTTCAGAAACGGGGCAAGCCGTTTCAGCGCGACGACCGCGTCCTCGCCGAAGCCGTCGGGCGCATCGCTGGACCAGGCCGAATAGACGCAATCCATCTCGCCGATGACGCCCTCGGCGGCAAAGCGATGGACGAGCACCAGAATGTCGGTCGCCCCTTCGTCGCGGGCCTGCGCGATGGCCGGAAAATCCGCCGAATCGCCGGCAGCCAAACAGCGCCGCATCGCCTTTTCGCCCGATTGCAGCAGATGGAAGAATGGGCTGCGACGCCAATTCTCCGCAGCCTCGCCCTCGTTGGTGCGTCCGTAATCCACGGCCTCGGCCAGGTCCGGGGCGTCGCTGCGCCAGCGGAAAGCGCGGCCCTCGTAGATCGGGTGGAGCGTATCGAGAATGACCATGGCGCGCGCCAACGGCACTCCGGCATCATTTACGCGTTGGCAGAAACCGGCCATCAGCTCGCTTTCGCTGCGGCCGATGAGCCCGGCCTCAGTCACCCAACCGGCAAGCTCGTTAAAAGCGGTCTCGTTCATATCGAAGCTCTCTTCGGGTGGGACGCGGGCGCATCAAATGGTGGTGGTCGACGGCATAGAGCCGGCTTTCGGGCGCTGAGTCCCCGGCAAGGGCATGGCCGACCAGCACCAGCGCGGTGCGGGTGATGTGCGCCTCCTTCACCTTATCGCGGATATCGGCGAGAGTGCCGCGGATCAAGCGCTCGTCCGGCCAGCTGACCCGGTAGGCGACGACCGCGGGACAATCGGCGCCGTAACGCGGCGTCAGCGCTCGCACGATCCGCGCGAGATTGTTGATCGACAAATGGATTGCCAAGGTCGCGCCGCTCGCCCCGAGCCGTTCGAGGGCTTCGCGCTCGGGCATTGGCGAGGAGCGTGTCGCGGTGCGCGTCAAGATCACGGTTTGCGCGATCTCCGGCAGTGTCAGCTCGCGGCCGAGCGCGGCCGCCGCTGCGGCAAAAGAAGGTACCCCCGGCGTCACGTCGAACGGGATGCCGAGCGCCTTGAGCCGCCGCATCTGCTCGGCGATCGCGCCATAGAGCGACGGATCGCCGGAATGCAGCCGGGCGACGTCGAAGCCGCGGCGATCCGCGTCGGCGAGATGGCCGACAATCTCGTCGAGGGTCAACGGCGCGGTGTCGATGCACCAGCGCCCCCGGCGGAACCGAAGCCAGGATCTCGACTGGCACCAGCGAACCCGCGTAGAGGCAGACCGGGCATCGCTCGATCAGCCGCAGCCCGCGGACCGTGATCAGGTCGGGCGCGCCGGGACCGGCACCGATGAAATGCACGGTCACGGGAAGCTGCGGTCGAAATAGCCGCGCGGCGTGTAGAGGCGTGGGGGATCGCCGTCGATCCGGCGGGTGCGGCTGCTGCCGACGAGGACCACCGTCAGCATGTCGATTTCGGCGCCGGCCAGCTCCGACAAACAGATGATGCGCCGCTCTTCCCCGTCACGCCCGAGATTGCGGCCGATGAAAACCGGTGTCTCGGGCGAGCGATGCCGCAGCAAAAGGTCCGCCGCCTCGGCCAATTGGGCCTGCCGCCGCGCTGAGCGAGGGTTGTAGAGCGCGACGACAAAATCGGCCGCTGCCGCCGCCTCAAGCCGACCTCGTATCGTTTCCCACGGCGTCATCAGATCCGACAGCGAGATCACGCAGAAATCATGGCCGAGCGGTGCGCCGGCCCGTGAGGCGGCGGCCTGAAATGCGGAGATGCCAGGAATGACCGCTCAGATCGATCGTGCGCCATTCCGGCTTCGCCTGGGCATCGAGAAGCTCGAAGACGAGCGGCGCCAGGCCGTAGATGCCGGCGTCGCCGGAGGAGACGAGCGCCACCGACCCTCCCGCCGCGGCGAGATCGAGCGCCAGGCGGACCCGCGCCTCCTCATCGCCGATCGCGCTCGGATGGCAGCTCTTGCCTTCGATCGCGCGGCCGAGCAGCTCGAGATAGAGGCTGTAACCGACCACATCGCTCGCCTGCGCCAGCGCCGTGCTCGCCTCCGGGTGCGCCAGCCCGGATCGCCCGGGCCAATGCCGATGACGGCGAGCCTGCCGCGCGGGCGGCCAATCGCCTCGGCGATCGATCGGCTGCGATGCGCGCGCGATAGCGCAAGTCGCGCGCCGCGATTTGCGCTTTGGCACGACCAGCACCCCATCCGGTCCGGCGGCGGCGAGCGCCGCACCTTCGGCGACTCCCCAGCAGCCGGTCGCCCGAAACGCAGCCGGCGAGCGCTCTGACAGACGCGGCGTCTCGACGAGGAGACGTGCAGCGGGAAAAAACCGCGCCGGCACCCCGAGTTCCGCTGCGAGCGCATGGATCGCCGGTTCGGCGAGCTTCAGCTCGACCGACACGACCGCCGCGACCGCACCCGCCGCCAGCCCCGCCTCGGCGAGCGTCGAGCGCACGAGATCCGCGATTTCCTCGGCGGAACAGCCGCGCTCGCATCCGATGCCGAGCGCCAGGACCGGCGGATGAAACACCAGGGCGTCGGTTTCGGCTTCCCCCACGCGGTCCGTCACCACGACCCGCCGATTGCCCTGTTCGGCCCAGCGGATTGCCCCGGCACGTAACCATCCGCCGCAGCCGGTCTCGTCGCCCAAGGAAACCGGGTCACCCCTAAGAAGCGCCGACACGATCGGCTTCACCTTGTCCGGATTGGCGATATGCCAGCCGGCCGGCGGTTCGTCGAGCGCGACGCCCAGGCGAACATCCCCGGCGGTGGTTATCGCTGCAATGCCGCCCGTGAGTTCGGCAATGCAGCGGGCCAATGCATTGGCGCCACGATGTCCCCCGATCAGCGGCACCGCTACCGAGCCGTCCTCGGCGACGGCGACGACAGCTGGCTCATCCTGCTTGGCAGCGAGCAAGGGGGCGACAGAGCGGATCAGAATGCCGCTGGCGCAGATACCGACGATCGGCCGCCCCGCCTCGAACAGCTTGCCGATGTGGCTAGACACCCGATCGTAGCTCTCATCCCAGTCGCCGGGATGTGCCCGCGGCCCGTGCAGCCGAGCACCGGCCAGCGCCGTCCGCAACCGCCGGCCTAGTGCGGCGCCCCCTGGGCCGAGCACGACGATGGCAATGTCCTCGGGCAGTAACCCGATCATTATCCGAAAACTTCCGGTAAGGCGAATGTATCCATCGGGCTTCGCGAGTTAACCGCGATTGCTGCAATTTGTCGATTGTCTGTGAAAATTATCTGCTAAAGTTTCGGAAGGGGACGCTTGGGGGTATACCCATGCGATTGTTTATCTGCATCTGTTGCATCGCGATGGTTGCTGGGCTCGTCCCGGCAATCGCGCAGGATATGACGCCAGGCCGAGGCGGTGCCGGCTGTCGAGGCGAGCGCTCCTTTGCCGTCCGACTGGTCGCCGCCGGGCCGGGTTGGTCAGGTCAGCCTTGTTTCGGGAAATGTCGACCTCCGAGTCTCCAGCGGGAGCCCCTGGGCTGATGCCGAATTGAACCAGCCGATCTTCGCCGGGGAAGCGCTGCGCACCGACTCGCGAGCCCGCGGTGAAGTCCGTATCGGCGCGAATACGATCGACCTGTCCAATGGCAGCGAGATCGAAGTCACGAGCCTGCGCGACGGGGTAACTCAAATCCTGCTTTCGCGCGGGCGAATCGGCCTTCGTTTGCGCCAGGCCGGCGAAAATGAAACCGTCGAGATCGATATTCCGCAAGGCAGCGTCTGGCTGCTGAGTTCCGGCACGTACGACATTCAGGCCGGAAACGGGAAGGGCCACTGCGCGTCGCGGTTTTCGACGGAACGGCGCAGTTCGCCGGGGCCGGTGGCGATAGGCGCATCGAGGGAGGTCAAATCGCGATCCTTACGGAATTGGAAGCGGCCGATGCCGCCTCGATGGGACCGGCCACGGTGGACGACTTCGTCGCGTGGTGCCGCGATCACGACTACGACGAGACCCGCCTCGCCGCACCCTATTACGTTTCACGATACATGACCGGCTATGACGAGCTCGATTCCGCCGGCATCTGGAAGATCGACGCGCAATACGGACCCGTGTGGTTTCCGACCCGGCCGGCAGAATGGGCGCCCTATCGCTTTGGACATTGGAGCTGGATTGCGCCGTGGGGTTGGACCTGGCTCGACGATCAGCCCTGGGGTTTCGCCCCGTCGCATTATGGCCGGTGGGCGCTCATCGACGACCACTGGGCTTGGGTTCCCGGAAATTATGTGGTGCGGCCGCTTTATGCGCCGGCAGTCGTGGCCTTCCTCGGCACGCGAGGTGTCGGGCTGAGCTCGGAGGAAGGAGCCACGGTCGCCTGGTTCCCGCTCGCCCCCGGCGAAGCTTATTGGCCGAGCTACACGCGAGATCTCGATTACGTTCGCAACCTGAATTTCGGGAGCGTTAAAGATGTCGCGGCGATCAGGGTGCGAGCGGACGGAGAGCCGCCTCTGGAGGCGTTCGACGAGGATTTCGCCAACCGCCTGTTCGCGACCGTGGTCCCGCGCCCGGTCTTTACCAATGGACGCCCGGTCGCGCCCGCACGCGTGTCTTTGCCTGAGAAGCGGTTGCAGGACGCGCCGGTGCTGATGGCGTCACCGCAGATAGCCCCGGCCTCGGCCCAGCGGGTCGCCCGCGCCGCGCCGGCGAATCCACCCCTCAACCATGCAACTGTGCAGATATCGCGCAAAGGCGGTGCCAAGCCCGTTCGCATCCGCCTCGATACAGTTGCGCGGCCCGGGCGCAAGCGGTTGTCCTGCGCGGTGCGCACCCTCGTGCCCCCGCTTATGCCGGCCAGCCGCGCGGTCGGCAGATGGTCGTGCTCCGTTTGGCTCACTCCCGCAGCGGCCCCGGCAAAAAGGGGTAAGGTTGCGCGCACGACCACGGAAGCGACTGCAATGATCGATTATCGCAGCGACAACACAGGCCGAGCCGCACCGCAGATCTTTGAGGCGCTGGTTCGGGCCAATCACGACACCGCCTTGGGGTACGGCGCCGACGAGTGGACGGCGAACCTGCAGCGGCGCTTCGCAGACCTGTTCGAAACTTCAGTGCGGGTGTTTCCGGTCGCCACCGGGACCGCCGCCAATGCCTTGGCTCTGGCCGCTCTCGGCCCGTCCTGGGGCATCGTCTTTTGCAGCGAAGTTGCACACATAAACACTGCCGAAGCCAACGCCGCGGGGTTCTTTGGCGGCGGCGTCAAGCTCGCTGCGATCGGCGGGCAACACGGCAAAATCGACGCCGGCCTGCTGGGCGAGACACTGGCTGGGATCTCGCCGGCGCAGCTCCACAGAGGTCAGCCGAGCGCAGTCAGCCTGACCCAGGCGACCGATCTCGGAGCGGTCTATACTCTCGACGAGATTTGGGCCGTCGCCGAAGTCGCAAAGCGGCGCGGTCTCAGGCTCCACATGGACGGGGCGCGTTTCGCCAATGCCGTGGCGCGGCTCGGGTGCAGCCCGGCCGATGCGACCTGGCGATCGGGGATCGACATCATGTCGTTCGGGGCCACCAAGAATGGCGGAGCGTTGTGCGACGCGATCGTCGTCTTTGCGCCCGACCTCACGGACGGACTTGCGGTGCAGTTGCGCCGCGCCGGCCAAGTCTGGTCCAAAATGCGCTTTGCCTCGGCGCAGCTGATCGCCTATGTCGAGAACGATCTCTGGCTCGATATGGCGCGGACCTCGAATCGAATTGCGGCTCGCATCGCCGCCGTGCTGCGCGACATTCCCGCCGCCCGGCTGTTGGCCCCGATCGAGGCGAACGAAATCTTCCTCGAACTGCCGGACGGGACGATGGACGCGCTGGAACGCGACGGCTTCCAGTTCTATCGGCGCAGCCGCACCCTCGCCCGTTTCGTGTGCCGTTTCGACACGACCGAGGGCGAGGCCGATGCGCTCGCCGCGGCGCTGCGCCGACACCTCGGCGCTCCAGCCTCCGCCCACGCAGCCCAATAGCCCTGGAGTTCTCAGGATACCCGCAGCGATGCGCTATGTGAGACGGGTACTGCAACCGGGAGAAACGATTGTCTATTCGACGCGGCTGCACCCGGTCATCTATTGGCGCGCAATTTTATTGCTGATTATCGCGATCATCTTAGCGGTGGCGGCTTGGTATACGGCGAACAATCAGAGCCTTGGTCTTGCCCTCGGGATCGCCGGGACGATTTTTGCCTTGCTGGCGCTATCCTCGGCTTTTAGCGCCTTCATCCGCCGGGCGTCGACCGAATTGGCGGTGACCGATCAACGCGTCATCTACAAGACGGGCCTTCTCGCGCGCCATACCCTCGAGATGAACCGAAGGCAAGGTCGAGAGCGTCGACGTCGATCAATCGCTTTTCGGCCGCATGATCGGCTATGGAACGATTATCGTCCGAGGCATCGGGCGGCAGCCTGGAGCCGATGCGCAACATCAACGATCCGCTGACCTTCCGTAACTACATTACCACCGGCTGAACTCCCAGCAGTGGCGCTCAGGCGCGGACGGGGACGCCCTTCTGCTCGAAGAGCTGCTGCAATTCGCCGGTTTCGAACATCTCGCGGATGATGTCGCAGCCGCCGACGAACTCGCCCTTGACGTAGAGCTGCGGGATCGTCGGCCAGTTCGAGAATTCCTTGATCCCCTGGCGGATCCCCGGGTCGGACAGCACGTCGACGCCTTTGAACTTGACCCCGATATGGCTGAGGATCTGCACCACCGCGGCGGAAAATCCGCATTGCGGAAAGACCGGCGATCCCTTCATGAACAGCACGACGGGGGTCTCGGAAATTCCTGGCGGATGCGCTGTTGAACCGTGTCGTCCATTTTTCTAGTCCTCGTTTTTCGGGAAAGTTGCCGTTGCGAAGATTGCTTCAGTCCTCGGGTGCGCCGGTCTGCAAGGCGAGCGCGTGCAGTTCGTTGCCCATCCGGCCCCGCAGCGCCTGGTAGACCATCTGGTGCTGCTGCACGCGCGTCTTGCCGCGAAACGCGCCGGAGACGACATGCGCCGCGTAATGATCGCCGTCGCCGCGCAGGTCTTCGATCGAAACCTGGGCGTCGGGCAGGCTCTCCTTGATCAGCCGCTCGATCATCGCCGCGTCCATCGCCATCCGCCGACTCCTCCGCTCAAGCCCGCGCCATATAGCCCGGCAGCCAAGCCTCGTTGGTGGCCTTTAGTGCGTAAACCGATATGGCACCGCCGTTGGGGAGTGTCAACGAAGCCCCGCCGACCAAGCCGATAACTCGCGCCGGAACTCCCGCCGCCCGCGCAGCGTCCAACACCGCCTGGGCATCCTCTGCTTCGATCAAGTAACGCGCCTGGTCTTCGCCGAATAGGTAGGCGTGGAGCGGCGGTTCGTTCGGGAGAGGATCGAGCGAGAGGCCGCGCATGCCCGCCATCGCCATCTCGGCCAGCGCGACGAGAAGCCCGCCATCCGACAGATCGTGACAGGCGGCGACAAGTCCGCCGCGTAATCATCGCTCGGACGAAGTCGCCGTTGCGGCGTTCGGCGGCGAGATCGACAGGCGGCGGCGGGCCCGCCTCCCGGCCTTCGATCTCGCGCAGATACAAGGATGCGCCGAGATGGCCGCTCGTGTCGCCGATCAGGATCATCGCATCCCCGTCCCGCTTCAGCGCGAGATCGACCGCGGTGCGTGCGTCGGCAATCAGTCCGACGCCGCCGACCACCGGGGTCGGCAGGATCGCGCGGCCGCTCGTCTCGTTGTAGAGCGACACATTGCCGGAGACGACCGGGTAGCCGAGGGCGAGACAAGCTTCCCGCATGCCCTCGATCGCGCCGACGAACTGGCCCATGATTTCGGGCCGCTCCGGGTTGCCGAAATTCATGTTGTCGGTGATCGCCAGCGGCTCGGCGCCGACCGCGGTCAGGTTGCGCCAGCTCTCGGCGACGGCTTGCGCGCCGCCGCGCACCGGATCCGCGCGGCAATAGCGCGGCGTGCAGTCGGTCGCCAGCGCCAGCGCCTTGCCGCCAATGGCCCCTGAGGGAGAAACCCGAACCACCGCGGCGTCGCCCCCGGGCCGCTTGACCGTATTACCCATCACGAGGTGGTCGTACTGCTCCCAGATCCAGCGCTTCGAGGCGAGCGCCGGCGAGGCGATCAGCTGCTGCAGGCATTCGAGCGGGTCGCGGTCGGGAAGCGAGGCCGGGTCGATTTCCGGTTCGGGATCGGGGCGCTGCCACGGCCGCCGGTAGACCGGCGCCTCGGTGACCAAAGGTCCGACCGGGATGTCGGCGGCGATCTCTCCGGCGCTCCGCAGCATCAGCCGCCCGGTGTCGGTGACGCGGCCGATCACCGCGAAGTCGAGTTCCCATTTCTCGAAGATGTGGCGGGCCGCCGCCTCGCTGCAGGGGCGCAGGATCATCAGCATGCGCTCCTGGCTTTCGCTCAGCATGATCTCGTACGGCGTCATGCCGCTCTCGCGCGCCGGCACCCGGTCGAGATCGAGCTCGATGCCGAGCCCGCCCTTGCCGGCCATTTCGACCGAGGACGACGTCAACCCGGCTGCGCCCATGTCCTGGATCGCGACGATCGCATCTTCTTCCATCAGTTCGAGGCAGGCCTCGATCAGCAGTTTTTCGGTGAACGGATCGCCGACCTGGACAGTCGGTCGCTTCTCCCCGGCGTCGCCGCCGAACTCGGCCGATGCCATCGTCGCGCCGTGGATGCCGTCGCGTCCAGTCTTGGCGCCGACGTAAACGACGAGGTTTCCCGGTCCCGCTGCCGCCGAATAGAAGATCCGGTCGGCGCGGGCGAGACCGACGCACATCGCGTTGACCAGGATGTTGCCGTCATAGGAGGGGTGGAACTCGCATTCCCCGCCGACCGTCGGCACGCCGACGCAATTGCCGTAGCCGCCGATCCCGCTCACGACGCCGGATACGAGATGGCGGGTGCGCGGATGATCCGGGCTGCCGAAGCGCAGTGAATCGAGGATCGCGATCGGCCGCGCGCCCATCGTAAAGACATCGCGCAGAATGCCGCCGACCCCGGTCGCCGCTCCCTGATAAGGCTCGATGAAGGAGGGGTGGTTGTGGCTCTCGATCTTGAAGACGACCGCGTCGCCGTCCCCGATGTCGACGACCCCGGCATTCTCGCCCGGTCCGCAGATAACGCGCGGCCCGGTCGTCGGCAATGTCTGGAGCCAGATCTTCGACGATTTGTAGGAGCAGTGCTCGCTCCACATCACCGAGAATATCCCGAGCTCGGTCATGTTCGGCGGGCGCCCGAGGATCGCCACCGCGCGATCGAACTCCTCGCCAGTCAGCCCGTGCTCGGCGGCGAGCTCCGGCGTGATATTGCTTCGGTCCGTCACGGCGCCCGAGAATTCTCCTCTCTCCCCGCAAGCAGGGCGAAAGCGGGGAGAGAGGAAAATAACTTGGTAAGATGCGACATAACTTGGCGGCGCGCTAGCTCGATTGTTGCAGCGCGCTCACCAGCCCGTCGAAGAAGGCTTGGCCGTCGGTGCGGCCGAGCAGCGGGTCGCTGGCGTTCTCGAGATGCGGCATCAGGCCGAGAACGGTGCGGGTCTCGTTGAAGATGCCGGCGATCGCGCGCGCCGAGCCGTTGAAGTTTGCCTCCTCGGTGCTCTCGCCGCTCGCTCCGCAATAGCGGAAGGCAACGAGGCCACGCGCTTCGAGCCGATCGAGGGTCTCGGGATCCGCGGTGTAATTGCCGTCGTGGTGCGCGACCGGCACCCGGATGGTCTGGCCGGCTTCATAGCCGCAGGTGAAGATCGTCTGATTATTCTCGACGCGCAGATCGACATCGCGGCACGTGAACCGCAGCGAGCGGTTCGGCAGCAGCGCCCCTGGAAGGAGCCCCGCCTCGGTCAGGATCTGAAACCCGTTGCATATGCCGAGGACGGGGGTGCCCTTGGCGGCGCGGTCGCGCACTTCGCGCATAATCGGCGAGTGCGCCGCGATGGCCCCGCAGCGCAAGTAGTCGCCATAGGCAAAGCCACCCGGCAGCACGATCAGATCGCTCGGCGGCAGGTCGGTGTCGCGGTGCCAGACCCGAAGCGGCTCCCGCCCGCAGACGCGGGCCAGTGCCGCGCAGACGTCACGCTCGCGGTTGGAACCCGGAAAGATGATGACAGCCGCTCTCACGAGCCGGTCAGCTCGCGCCGCACGATCGCCGCGCCTTCGGTGAGTGCTTTGAGTTTGGCGAAGGCGGTGTCGCGCGGAATGTATTTCATGCCGCAATCGGGGGCCGGTATCAGCCGCTCGGGCGGGATGTGATCGAGCGCGCGGCGGATGCGGGCGGCGACGATATCCGCAGTTTCCGGCCGCGGGTCGCCCATGCTGATGACGCCGAAAATGACGGTCTTGTCGCCGAGGCCGTCGAGGGTCGCAAGATCGAGATTGGGTTGCGCGGCCTCGATCGAGATCTGCTCGGCGATTGTGCCGGTCAACTCCGGCAGGAAAGAATAGCCGCTCGGCTTGTTGCGGGCGACATAGGCATAGCCGAAGCAGAGATGCAGCGCGGTTGGCCCCGAGATCCCCGCCAGCGCCCGGTCGATCGCCGGCAACGCCAGGCGGCGCGCCTCCTCGGGGCGCGCCTGCACCCAGGGCTCGTCGAGCTGGATTACGTCGGCGCCCGCCGCCTTCAAATCACAAACCTCGGCATTGACCGCCGCGGCGTAGTCCATCACCAGCTCTTCCTCGCCCTTATAGTATTCGTTTTTCGCCTGGCGCGACATCGTGAAAGGGCCGGGCAGCGTGATCTTGATCATGCGGTCCGTATTGCGCCGCAAGAACTCGACGTCGCGCACCTCGACCGGGCGCAATCGGCGGATCGGGCCGACGATACGCGGCACCGTAACCGAGCCGCCGGTGCGTCCCGGCACGGTCGCGGGGTTGTCGAGATCGATCCCGGACAACGCCGTCGCAAAACGGTTCGAGTAACTTTCGCGCCGGATCTCGCCATCGGTGATGATGTCGATGCCGGCGCGCTCCATGTCGCGAATCGCCAGCACGGTCGCATCATCCTGCGCCCGCTCGAGCCAGGGTTCGGCCACGCGCCAAAGCTCGTTCGCGCGCACCCGCACCGGCGGCAAGGTGGTCAGCTTGTCGCGATCGATCAGCCAATCCGGTTGGGGATAGCTGCCGACCACGGTGGTCGGAAGAAGGGTCTCGGTCATATCGGGATCTCGACAGCACCGCGCCGTTGCCCGGCGAAGAGGGGCTCCTACAGAGACCCGCCAGACGCGTCAAGCGGCAAGCCGGCGTGGTGGACGCGTTTACCTTCCCCGACGAAAGGTGTAAATATGAGAGGGCGGGTCGCGGTTCTCTCGTGACCAGAGGCCGCAGAGCGTGCTGCCACGGGTGGCCCGCGGCTCTCGAACCGACGGTTCGGGAAGGAACGGCCATGACCATACGCAATCCGGTCGAGTGGAGCGTCGATCAGTTCAGGCATGCGGCCTCGGCCGTCGAGTTGGCAGGCCGCGTCGGACGCCGGACACGCGAGAACCTGCACTCGCCCGCGCCCGCTATCCGGCGTATCGGGGTCGTCGACCTCGGACATGTCCTTGCCAGGGGTCTCGACGATTTCGCGGCGTATCGCACCGATGTCATTTTTCTATGCGTGATCTATCCGCTCGTCGGTCTCGTCCTGGCCCGGCTGGCATTTGGCTATGACCTGCTGCCGCTGATCTTCCCGCTGGCCTCCGGGTTTGCGCTCGTCGGCCCCTTCGCCGCGGTCGGCCTCAATGAAATGAGCCGGCGCCGCGAAGCGGGCATGGCGGTCACCTGGGCGGATGCGTTCGGGGTCTTCAGCTCGCCCTCGTTCGGGGCGATCGTCGTGCTGGGACTGGTGCTGATGGCGATCTTTCTGTTGTGGCTGCTCGCCGCCGAGGCGATTTACCAGATTACCTTGGGCCCGGCCCCGCCGGCCTCGCTGGGCGGTTTCGTGCACGACGTGCTCGCCACCCCGGCGGGGTGGACGATGATCGGCCTCGGCGTCGGAGTCGGGTTCCTCTTCGCCTTGCTGGTGCTGGCGATAAGCGTCATATCGTTTCCGTTGCTGCTCGATCGGGAGGTAGGGGTCGACACGGCCGTCCTGACGTCGATCCGCGCGGTATTCAAGAACCCGGGCCCCATGGCCGCTTGGGGGCTCATCGTCGCCGGTAGTCTCGTTATCGCGTCGATACCCTTTTTCCTCGGGTTGATCATCGTGATGCCGGTGCTCGGGCACGCGACCTGGCACCTTTACCGCCTGATCGTGCCACGCTGACGCAGCACCTAAACAGCGGCTTACCTAAAGGATCAGGCTCTGGTTTGCGCCGTGTTGCCGGCGCATCCCGACGGCACCAAAAGCTCCAGCCTTCACAACCCGCTTTTGGCCCGCAGTTGCTGCAACCGCTCGGCGATGCGCCGGGTGGCGGTCGGGAACGGGTCTTGATCCAGCATGCGTGCGACCCTCTCGGCATAGGCCGAGCAGAGGAGAAGAGCCGGTCTGGCCAAATCGGGATCGCGCTGGGCCCGCTCGCAGATTTCAACCAGCAACGCCATCTCCTTTTTCGGGACCCAGCGCGCCAGCTTTTCCAGATCGTTCGGCGCAACGGGCAGGTCCGGATCAAGGGGAGCGAGGTTTTCCAACTCGGGCGAGGCGGCTGGTCCAACGGCGGTCGATTGCGGCTGCATGGTCACTCCGTCAGCTCGAGCCCAATTCGGCCTCGTCATGCACTGATCGCCGCCACATGCCCGATGCAGCAGCGGCCGTCCTTAGCTTGCGGCGCTGACGAATGGAATTTAGTGCGTTCACTAGGTAAGGTTGGATTCATGTCTTCGGTACAGCATAGCTTAGGATTCGAACTTTCTCAACCGTGATGAGCGGCAATCTCGTAGAACAAGAATGATACTGACGAGGGCGGAAAGTTGAGCGCCCGAGATTGGATCTACGCGTAAAGGTATCAGGGGGTATATTGGGCGATCGTATGACAGAATGAATGATAATAAGAAATTAAGAGATCACCCGTATCAACTTTGCGCCAGCTCACGATAGACCGGGTTGCAATCTGTGGTTGACGACCCCGAGAAGCTCGGTGTTTATGGTAGACTATCGGCGAGCGGCCGGGCGACGGTGGTTCCGACGCCGGCCATGGTCGTGAAGGCATTCATGCGGCTGTTTCCGTTTCGGCGAAGACGCTGTGCCGAAGCTCGCCTGCTCCAAAGCACGCTCGAGAATATCGGCGAGGGTTTGAGCGTCTTTGACAGGCGGGGGCGGTTGATCGCATGGAACTCTCGGTTCTGCGAACTGCTCGAATTGCCGCCGGACCTCCCGGTCGGTGCGCCGCTTCGCGAGATCCTAATGTTTCAGGCGGCCCGTGGCGACTTCGGTCGCGACGACCCCTCGGCCGAGGTCGCCAAACGTCTGGAGGCTTTCTATCGCGACGTACCGACGACAAAGGAGCGCATGACCCTCCGGGGGCGCACCCTCCAGATCAGCCGGCGCGCAATGCCGGACGGGGCGATTGTCTCGGTCTACTCGGATGTCACCGATCTCAAAGCATCCGAGCGGAAATTAATCCAGGCTCGCAGCCAGGCCGAGATGGCAAACCACGCGAAGAGCGAGTTTCTGGCCAATATGAGCCACGAATTGCGCACCCCACTCAATGCCATTATCGGGTTCTCCGAGATTATCGCACACGAACTCTTCGGTCCGCTCGGTAACGCAAGATATCTAGACTATATGAAGGATATCCACCAAAGCAGCCTCCATTTGTTGTCCATCATCAACGACGTACTCGATATGTCAAAGATCGAGGCAGGAAAACTCGAATTATCAAAGGAGCCGTTGAATATCCGGCATTTGATCGGAGAAGTCGTCCGCATGATGCGGGAACGAGCCGAGAGCCGCGGTATCGAGCTCGTGACGAAGCTGTCGGATGGGGAGGTGGAGATTTGGGCCGACGAGCGCGCAATAAAGCAGATATTGCTCAACCTTCTATCCAATGCGATAAAATTCTCCCGAGACGGTGGCGAGGTCTGTATTCGCGTCGTGTCGGACGAGCCCAACCTCGCCGTCGTGGAATTCGAGGATCATGGTATCGGGATGAACGAGGAAGAGCTGGAGCGCGCCCTCCAGCCTTTCGGACAAGCAAAACCGTCGACGACGCGCAATTATGGTGGCACGGGCCTGGGCCTACCGATCACCAAAGGCCTGATCGAAGCGCATGGCGGCAAACTTGTAATAGAAAGTCGCGCAGGTCAGGGGACCATAGCGCGCATTTCTCTGCCTACCGAACGCAAGCCGCTGATGGCGGGCGCTTGACGGCAGCGTTCATGCTGCCCTCGGCGCTGCAGTCTCCGGCCGAAGCACGCGAAACAGCAGGATTCCCGGCAAGGTGATAGCGGTTATGATCGCCATGGTTCGAAAACAACCGGTATAGGCGGCAAAAACCCCGTAGCTCGCAGCCTCGGAAGGTGAAGGCATGCCGGGCCCCGACGCAATGAACCCCGGCAAGGAATTGCCGTGAATTCTTGCCTGTAGCACAGCTGTCATCACCGCAACGCCGGTTGCGCAGCCGAGTTGCCGCAACAGGCTGTAGACGCCGGCGGCATCGGTGCGCAGTTCCATATCAAGGGTGGAAAAGGCAAGGGTGCTGAGAGGGGTGAATAGGAGCCCGACACCAATTCCCTGGATTGCGCTCGCTATCGCCAACCAGAGCCCGCCGCCATCAACTGGCACCCGCGACATCAGCACGAGCGCCCCCGCGGTGATGACAATTCCGGTCCCGAGCAACGCCCGATGATCGACCCTGTCGATCAGGTAATGCACAGCCAGCATCATAGCCATCGTCGCGACGCCGCGCGGCGACAGCGCCAAGCCCGCTTGGGTCGCATCGTAGCCCAGCGGACCCTCGCTGAGAGCCGGCAAGAATACGATGGTCGTGAACAACAGCGCCGCGACCAGAAAATTATAAACCACCGCCGCGGAGAAATTGAGGCTACGAAACACCTGAAACCTGAAAAGCGTAAACTGCGAGCGGAGACTGCGAATTGCGATACCCGCCAAGGCGAAGACGGCAACAGCCGCTTCGGCCGCCGTCTCGGCGGACAGCGGCCAAGTCTGGCCAATCGTTCGCTGAAGTGCCAATTGCAGCGAACCTACGCCGATGATCAGCAGCACCAGGCCGACGCCGTCGATGCGGGCCTCGGCGGTCGGCTCGACCGTCGACGGCATCTGACGCAGACCCAAAATCGCGATCAAGCCGAGAGGAAAGTTCAAAACGAAAATCCACCGCCATGAGCTGAGGTCGGAGATGACACCGCCGAGGACGGGCCCGAGGATCGGGCCGGCCATGATCGTCGCTCCCCAGATGGCGAGCATTCGGCCGTGATCGCGTTGAGGATAGATATCGAGAAGTATGGCTTGCGCGAGAGGCTGAATAATGCCGGCTGCGGTGCCCTGGAGTAGACGGAATTGGATCAACGCAACCGAGGAGGGCGCAATCGAACAGAGCCCAGAGGCGATGATGAACAGGCCAATCGATCCGATGAATAGTGGCCGCGCGCCGTAACGTCGGCGCAACCAACCGGTGAGGGTGGCCATTATTGCGGAGGCGCAAAGATAGCTCGTCATTACCCAGGAGCCGAGTTCGATCCCGCCGCCGAGACTTTGTTCGAGCTGAGGCAGCGCCACATTGGCGATTGTCGTGTCGAAGGCCTGCATAGCGGTCGCGATCATCAACGCCACCGTCGCGTGCCGCCGGCCCGAACTCGATTGGATGGGTGCCTCGACGCTCATTCGGCTCCGCTTCCAATCCGCTGGTGAGGGCTGCAGGGACGAGCACGCGGGCTCGCGGAACCCGCGACCCTGCCGCTGCCCTTATTCGATTAATAAAAATGGCGTACGCTGGCCCGAAGATTGTTGAACAGTTGCTCTATCGAGTCAATGATTACGCCAAGAAATCCAGTACAATTTAAGTTATATTGGCGCAATTTGATTGAGATCGGCCAAATCAGCGTTCGATGAGCGGTGGTTCACCTGCTGTTAATCTGCGATATATAAAATCGGTGATCTCCGGAAAATTGTCCGGACATCGCGCTGCGAGGGTTTCGTGAACCGCCTGACAATGCTTGTTTCCGCCGAGGGGACGTGGATGCTCGAGGACAGCACCGAGTTTCGCGCGGCATTGGGGGATCCGGAACCCGATTACGATGGTGCTGCCTTTGCCGTGAAGAACCTGGGATTCATCAGGTTTCAGATCCTCGACAATTCAATAATCGAAATCGATCTGCATCCGCGTAATGTCGAGATTCCCGCGCTGCTGGCGGTTCAACAGCAGATCTTGACGTCGCACATCAAGCTGTTTCGGTTAAAATATTTTGATGTTAGTTGGAAGTCGGAAATCATCTGCTCCGCTGAATTGGCTGTGGCGCGGCTCTCTGAGTTGTGCGCGCGAAGATTCGCGCTGTCGGCCGAAGATCGTTTCCTTGTCGAGCCGCAGAACTACTTAAGGCTCTTCGAATCCGAGCAAGGTCCGCTACAGCTGATGGCGCAGAAGTGGAGAATGTCGTTCGGCCATTTCGATCCCAGCGTAATCTCGTTTGCGATCAAGAATGATCTGCTGTCGCGTTTGATCATCGTCGGGGTAAAGCCGCCCGGGGCCGAACCCGTATTCCGCTTCATCGGAGATGGTCACAACAATTGGCTCGATGACAACTACCATCTGCATGCGATCGGCGGAAAAGTGCAAGACCAGCCCGATAAAAACTACGGGCAATGGGTATCGCAATTTTACCGGAGCGTGGCGAGCACCGGCCAGCCGCGTTACGATTATGTGACCGCTTCGATCCAACGGCCGCCCGGCACCTATACGACGCGCTACGAGAGATTGCTGTTGCCCTGGAAGACGCCTTCCGACGAGGTGCTGGTAACCCTGTCGTCCCGGGGTCTCGGGGCGGACGCCGCCGATAAAGCTTCGGTGATCGAGCCGGAAAGCTCCGTGGCGAGGTATTCGGCAATGTCCTCATAAGCTTCGTTCTGGGACGAATACGCGAGGACGACCTCGAGGTCGCCCCAGGGCGAGGCGGGATAGAAAATGCTGCGACTGGCACGCTTGTAGCCGTAGCCGGCGCTGACGCCCTTTGTTACGAGCACCGGGGCGACGAGCGCGATCGCCCAGTCTACCGGCCAACGCGACATTGCATAGGCTCGCCCCAACCTGGCCAACAGATGAGAGAGCCGATGCCCGCGGAAATCCGGCCGTATCCAATGCGATCCGGCGCAGAACACGACCCCGCCGATCCGTCTGGCAGCCGGCGCCGTCACATTGCAAAGCTGGCCCTCGTCGTGGCCGGCATAGAACATCGAGTGCGCCTCTTCAGCCAGGCTCGTTTCCGGCCAGTAATAAATCCGCCCGGCCTGCGTCAACACGATGTCGCCCTCATCGTTTTCGCCGGAAATCCAATAGGAGTTTTCGGGCGATAAATCGCAATACGCCGGATTGTACATGTTAACCAATTTGAACCAGTTGCCGTGGGCGACTTCCCGCTCGTTCAAATAGAGCAGCTCGCCGAAGTCATGTCGCAGCCGTAGACGAAGACCCATCCCCCGTGCTGCCTTGTCGCCTTCAAGAACAAATCGGGAGAGGAGGCGAGCTGGACCATGCTTGACTGTCAGTGCATCGGGCAGCCGCAGGTCGTTTTCTGGGACAATATTGGGGTAGATGAGAGTCATGATGATCTCCTCTCGGCCGACCGTTAGTACGGGACGTCCCAATGCTCTGGAGGTCAGAGCCAGTAGTGGATTGCTGCTGTCGCCGGCAAATTCTTTACGAAATCTGAAGGCTCTGCCGAGTTTTACTAATTGTTGAATTAACGGTCAACTCAAAACATAGTTAATTTAAAGGTAAATGTTGATTATTATCTACCTAAAATACTTTCTTAATTAATCTAAAATCGAAGGTGCGTTTTATCCGTCTCGTTGGACGCCAGCATGATCGGCCCAGCGAGTGGTTGAAGACAGCGGATGGTCTGGTCTTTTTGGGTCATACCGGTTAACTGGGAGGTCGAGGCAGCACAAGGCGGCAGACAAGCGAAACGAGGGATCCGAATGAGCAGCAAAGACCAGTTGAAGCGCGCGGTCTGCGAGACCATCGACCGCCACGCCGACGCCATCATCGATCTCGGCGAGACGATCCTGCGCCATCCGGAGACCGGCTTCAACGAGGTGAAGACCGCCGCTCTGGTCGCCGATCAGATGAGGGCCCTTGGCTTGGCGCCCCGCACCGGTCTGGCGCTGACCGGTGTCAAGGGCCGGCTGGCCGGTGGAGCGCCAGGCCCCCGGCTCGCCTTTATCGGCGAGCTCGACAGCCTGCGGACCTCGGAGCACCCGCTCGCCGATCCGGTTACCGGGGCGGCCCACAGCTGCGGCCACAACGCCCAGATCGCCGGGATGCTGGGCGCGGCGATCGGATTGACTGAAGCCGGGATCGCCGGCCACCTCGCCGGCGACATCGTTTTCTTCGCCGTGCCGGCCGAAGAGTTCATCGACGTCGAAGAGCGGGCGGCCCGCGTCGCGAAAGGCGAAATCGAATTCATGCTCGGCAAGCCCGAACTCGTCGCCAAGGGCCATTTCGACGATGTCGATATGGCCATGATGATCCATACCGGTTCGCGCGGTGCGGCGGCTGGAACGCGTGCCTTCCTCGCTAAGTCGTCGAATGGTGCGCTGGTCAAGCGCATCCGCTTCGTCGGCCGCGCAGCGCATGCCGGCAGCTTGCCGCAGCTCGGGGTCAATGCGCTCAACGCGGCGATGATCGCGATGAACGCGATCTCGGCCCAGCGCGAGACTTTCTGGGAGAAGGATACGATCCGGATCCACCCGATCATCACCAAGGGCGGCGATGCGGTCAGCGTCGTGCCGGCCGAGGTCATGATGGAAACCTTTGTCCGCGGCGGCTCGCTCGAGGCGATTGTCGATGCCAATAAAAAGGTCGACCGCTGTCTGCGCGCCGGCGCGATGGCGATGGGCGCCGAGGTCGAGATCCATACGATCCCGGGCTATCTGCCGCAGCGCAACGACGAGCGGCTGGGAGAGATCTTCGGCGCGAACGTCGAGAGCTTGTTCGGGCCGGGTGAATTTCATATCGGCGGGCACCGCACCGGGTCGACCGATATGGGCGATCTCGCGCATTTGATGCCGGTGATCCATCCTTATGTCGTTGCCGCCGAAGGAAAGGCGCATGGCGCCGACTGGCGGATCAACGAGCCCCGGCACGGCTATCTGACGCCGGCCAAGCTGTTGGCGATGACTGCGATCGACCTGCTCCATGGCGATGCTGGTCCGGCGAAGGAAATTCTCGCTGAGTTCAGCCCGGCGATGACCAAGGACGCCTATCTCGAGTTTCAGCGGAGCCTGTTCCGCACCGAGCGGTTCGCCTACATGGAGGACGAGGCCGGCCGGGCCTAAATTCGCCGGCTAAATTCGGTTGAGGCGCCGGGGTGCGGTGTGCTCTATTTGGCACCACAGCGCGTGGAACAATTTGTTACGCGGCGGCGCTTCACTTTTGCTGCGTTCCGAAGAAAAATCCTGGCCTGACTGGAATGGCAGCAAAGGCCGCGAGTTAAACAGTCAGGACCAACCGCCCCTCTCCCGGTGGGCGAGGGCAGTCGTGCAACGTGCGCAGCTCGGAGGTGCGGAGAATGCCTTTCGACGGAATAGACGCTTTTGACAATCACCCGATCGCTAAACTCGGCGCGGTAGAGCGCATGCTCGCAACCGAGCAGCAATGGTGCAAGGGCAGGTTACGTGACGCCCATGGCCGCCATTGCCTAGTCGGCGCTATCGAGGCGGTCGGAGGCCGGCAGGTGTTGCAGAAGCCCATTTTGCAAGCCGCTAGAGAAGTCAGCGGCAAGCGCTATTGGCGGATCGAATTTTTTAACGATGACCCGCGCACGACGCATGCCGATGTGCTGCAGGTGCTGCGGCGCACGCGGGAGAACTTGGTAGCCGGGATGATCAGCGGCTATGACCGGCAGCCGCGGCATCGGAGGTGGATACGCGCGTTGCGTGCCCTGTGCTCGCGGGGAGGCCTTGAGGCTGGGGCGATTTCGCCGGAAAGCACCGCCCGGTATTCTCCCGGTGAACCTGTTGCTCTTTACGGCGACCTGGAAGACAGCGGACGGACCGACCGGGTGCTGGAGCTACAGCACTAGGCTGCCTTCGGACACCTGCCGCGGATCGGCATCAACGATCCGCAGGATTACCCCCGAGCCTTGCTTCTCGGGATCGGACACTGCATTGATGCCGAGTGTGCGGCGGCAGCAATGGGTGGGAGAATGCACAGCCTGTGGTCGGATGCAGAGGCCGAGCGGCTGGTCGACCACTACGCCGAAGCGGGGATCGGGCGCGACCTCGCGCTGCGCGTCTATACCTCGCGTCTCTTGGGCGGCGAGCCGAGGTTGGTGTTGCACGGGGGCGGCAACACCTCGGTCAAGACTACGATGAACGACCTTCTCGACGAGGAGGGGGAGGCCCTTTGTGTCAAGGGCAGCGGCTGGGACATGGCGGCAATCGAGCCGGCCGGCCTGCCCGCCGTGAGGCTCGCGCCGCTGCGCAAACTGCGCGGGCGCGAGGCGCTCTCCGACGCAGAGATGGTGCGGGTGCAGCGAGCGAACCTGCTCGATCCCGGCGCGCCCAACCCCTCGGTCGAGACATTGCTGCACGCCTTTCTGCCCCACAAATACGTCGATCACACCCATTCGACGGCGGTGCTGAGCCTCGCCGATCAGCCCGATGCGGCGGAGCGCTGCGCGGATTTATACGGCCGGCGGATGGGTCTTGTGCCCTACATCATGCCCGGCTTCCTGCTCGCCAAGAAAGCTGCGGAGGTCTTCGAGGCGGATCCCGCGGTCGAGGGGCTGGTGCTGCTGAAGCACGGGGTCTTCACCTTCGGCGATACGGCGCAGGAGGCCTACGAGCGCATGATCGCGGCGGTCTCGCTTGCCGAAGGACGGCTCGCGCACCGCCGCAAGACCGTGTTTGCCGCGGCACGGCTGCCGGATGCGCTCGCCGCGGCCGTGGAAATAGCGCCGATCCTGCGCGGCGCCTGCGCGATAGCCGATCCGGCGGGCTCCGGCTCATACAAACGCTTCGTCCTCGATTTTCGCTCGAGCGCCGCGGTGCTCAACTACGTAAACGGGGCCGAACTCGAGCGCTACGGCCGGGCCGGGGTGGCGACCCCGGATCACACGATCCGCACCAAGAACTACCCGCTGATCGTGCCGGCCCCGGAGACGGGTCGGCTCGATGGTTTCAAAGATGCGGTGCACCAAGCGGTTGCTCGCTTCGTCGCCGAGTACCATGCTTATTTCGCCCGCCACAACGCGCGCCAAGACCCGCCGAAGCGGGAGCTCGACCCGATGCCGCGGGTGATCCTGGTGCCCGGGCTGGGCCTCTTCGGGCTCGGGCGTAGCGCCAAGGATGCTCGAACCGCCGCCGATATTGCCGAATCCACAGTCGAGACCGTCACCGACGCCGAAGCGGTGGGACGGTTCGAGCCGGTCGGCGAGGCCGATCTCTTCGACATCGAATACTGGTCGCTGGAGCAGGCCAAGCTCGGCCAGAGCGTCGATAAGGCCGCTGGCCGGACAGATCGCCGTCGTCACCGGCGGCGCCGGTACGATCGGCCTTGCGACGGCGCGCGCGCTGAGCGGGGCTGGCGCCGAAGTGGCGCTGCTCGACATCGATGCCGCGGCCGCCCAAGCGGCGGCGAAAAAGCTCGGCGGCGCGGCGCTCGGGATCGAATGCGACGTGACCGATCGGGCGGCGGTGCGCCGGGCGTTCGATCGTGTCGCCATGCATTTCGGCGGTGTCGACCTCGTCGTGTCGAACGCCGGCGCCGCCTGGCAAGGCCGGATCGGGGAAGTCGAAGATGCCGTGCTGCGCCGCAGTTTCGAGTTGAACTTTTTTGCCCATCAGACGGTGGCCCAGAACGCCGTCCGCATCATGCTGGCGCAGGGCACCGGCGGCTGCCTTCTGTTCAACGTATCGAAACAGGCGGTCAACCCCGGCCCGGATTTCGGGCCCTACGGACTGCCAAAGGCGGCCACCCTGGCGCTGGTGCGCCAATATGCCCTCGAATACGGAGCGGACGGCATTCGCGCCAACGCCGTCAACGCCGATCGCATCAGGAGCGGGCTGTTGACGCCGGAGCTGGTTGCCGCCCGCGCAAAGGCACGCGGCATCGGCGAAGAGCGGTACATGACGGGCAATCTTCTCGGCCGCGAGGTCACCGCCGAAGATGTCGCTCAGGCCTTCCTGCACCATGCTGTGGCGCTGAAGACCACCGCCGATGTCACGACTGTCGACGGCGGCAACATCGCCGCCGTTCTGCGCTGATCGGCCCGTGTTTGCCGCCTGGCATCCGGCGGAGTAGGCAGGGCGATGGCCGCCGCAGCTATCAGGCGCCGGGCCAGCTCCTCCTCTACCCCGGCGGCCTCAGCAAGACCGAGATCCTGCTTGCCTATGCCAGCGTCCGCTTCGCCAGCAAGGTCGGGCAGCTCGCCGGCAACCATTTCCTGACGATCGTCGCGGGAATCGAGCGGATGCCGGAACTCGGCCGGCTGGTCCTGTGGCAGGGGGCGCAACCGATCGCGTTCGAGGCGCTCTGAATCAGAGCCCCGGGATTTCGGAAGACGAAGCGATCACGCTGGCGCAATCGCGTCCTCTTGCCGCCGGGCGACGGTGCACTCACCTTGCCCGATATCCGCGCTTGTGAGGATGGGCTCTTGCCGAGTGCGACAGCCGGGGTTGCGAATTCGGGAGTAGCGCCAAGGGCCGCCGCAGAGGTGGGCCTGCGCCCGGTGGCGGCGTGGCTCTTGTGCTGTTGCGGATTGATTTTCCTGATGGTCGTGGTCGGCGGCATTACGCGGCTCACTCTTTCAGGCCTGTCGATCACCGAATGGAAGCCGGTCATCGGCATTGTGCCGCCGCTGTCGGCCGCCGACTGGACTGCGGAATTCGCGAGATACCAGCAGATCCCCGAATACCGCACCGTTCATTTCGCGATGAGCTTGGACGAGTTCAAAAGCATCTACTACTGGGAATACTTACATCGGCTGCTGGGTCGCCTGATTGGCGTGGCGTTTGCCGCCCCGTTCATCTGGTTTTTGGTGCGGCGGCGTCTGCCGCGCCGCCTCGCGCCGCCGCTCGCCGGCATCCTGCTCCTCGGGTTTCTGCAGGGCGCGCTCGGCTGGTACATGGTCGAGAGCGGCCTTGCCGACCGGGCCGAGGTCAGCCAATACCGCCTCGTCGCCCACCTCGCTCTCGCCCTTGCGATCTATGCCGCAATTCTCTGGACGGCCCTCGGCATCATCCGCAGTTCTCCGTTTCTGGGTGCGAGCGCCGGCTGGCGCGGGGCTGCCGACGCCGTCCTCGCGCTGGTCGCGGTGACGATCCTTGCCGGCGGGTTTGTGGCCGGAACCCGCGCGGGACTGACCGTACAACACCTTTCCGCTGATGGACGGCAGGCTGGTGCCGGCCGGGTACGCACAGCTCCAGCCATTTTATCTGAACTGGTTCGAAAACATCGCCGCCGTGCAGTTCGATCATCGGGTGCTCGCCATCGCGACGGCGACGGCTGTCTTCGTGCTCTGGGTGGCGGGCGCGCGCTCGCGCCTATCGAAACCGGCTCGCGTCGCGCTGCACGCGCTCGTCGCAGCGGCTGCATTGCAGGTGGCGCTCGGCATCTCGACCTTGACCCTGGTCGTGCCGATCCCGCTCGCCGCGGCACATCAGGCCGGAGCCGTGCTCCTGCTAACCGCCGCGATTGTTTTCCGGCACACCTTGCGGGGAGCCGCTATAATGGACGCGCGATCGCCAGCGGCCATATAGTCTTCGCCTGGATAATCTGAGCCGGGCGCGGGAGAAGACGATGGCAGAGGACGGCCCATTTCCGGCAAAGACCCTCAGCGAATGGGCGCAGCTGGCGCGCACGGAGCTGAAGGGCAAACCCGCCGACACCCTCGACTGGGCAACACCGGAAGGCATCCAGGTCAAGCCGCTCTATACCGCCGCGGACCTCGAGGGGATCGAGCACGCAGGTGTGCCGCTCGCCGGGATGCTGCCCGGGTTTCCGCCTTATCTGCGCGGGCCGCGGGCGACGATGTACGCCAACCGGCCGTGGACGATCCGCCAGTATTCCGGCTTTTCGACCGCCGAGGAGTTCGAACCGCTTCTACCGCGATAATCTCGCGGCGGGGCAGATGGGCCTGTCGATCGCCTTCGACCTCGCCACCCACCGCGGCTACGACAGCGACCATCCACGGGTCGTCGGCGATGTCGGGAAGGCCGGGGTCGCAATCGACTCGGTCGAGGACATGAAGATCCTGTTCGACGGCATTCCGCTCGACCGGATGAGCGTGTCGATGACGATGAACGGCGCGGTTTTGCCGGTGCTCGCCGGCTACATCGTCGCCGCCGAGGAGCAGGGCGTGCCGCAGGACAAGCTCACCGGCACGATCCAGAACGACATCCTCAAGGAGTTCATGGTCCGTAATACCTATATTTACCCGCCCGGGCCGTCGATGCGCATCGTCGCCGACATCATCGAATACACCGCCCGGCACATGCCCAAGTTCAACTCGATCTCGATTTCCGGCTATCACATGGAGGAGGCCGGCGCGACCTCGGTGCAGGAGCTCGCCTTCACTTTGGCCGACGGGCTCGAATACGTGCGTGCTGCCTTGTCGCGCGGCCTCGAGATCGACGATTTCGCCCCGCGGCTGTCCTTCTTCTTCGGGATCGGCATGAATTTCTTCATGGAGATCGCGAAACTGCGTGCCGCTCGGGTGTTGTGGGCCCAGCTGATGCGGCAGTTCACGCCCAAAAACCCGGCGAGCCTGGCCTTGCGCACGCATTGCCAGACCTCGGGGGTGAGCCTCACCGAGCAGGACCCGCAAAACAACATAATCCGGACCACACTGGAGGCGCTGGCCGCGGTGCTCGGCGGCACCCAGTCATTGCACACCAATTCCTTCGACGAGGCATTGGCATTGCCGACGCCCGCCTCGGCGCGGGTCGCCCGCAACACTCAGCTGATCCTCGCCGAGGAAACCGGCATCCCACATGTAATTGATCCGCTCGGCGGCAGCTATTACGTCGAAAGTCTGACACATTCGATCGTCGCCGCGGCGACTGCGCTGATCGACGAGGTCCAGGCGATGGGCGGCATGACCAGGGCGGTCGAGGCCGGCATGCCCAAACTGCGCATCGAGGAATCCGCGGCACGGCGCCAAGCGCGGATCGACCGCGGCGAGGAGACGATCGTCGGGGTCAACAAATACCGCTCGGCCGAGGCGGCCTCGGTCGAGCTGCTCGACGTCGACAATACCGCAGTGCGGGATCGGCAGGTCGAGCGGCTCGAGCGGATCCGCCGCTTGCGCGACAAGGATCGGGTCGATGCCGCGCTTGCCGCACTGACCGAGGCGGCCCAGAGCGGCCATGGGAATCTGCTGGCGTCGGCGATCGAGGCGACCCGCGCGCGGGCGACGGTCGGCGAGATCTCCGACGCGCTCGAAAAAGTGTTTACCCGCCACCGCGCGCAGATCCGCGCGATATCAGGGGTTTATGGCGGGCAATACCATGACGATGAAGGCTTCCGCCGCGTGCAGCGCGAGATCGAGGTTTTTGCCCGCGAGGAGGGCCGGCGGCCGCGCATGCTCGTCGCCAAATTGGGCCAGGACGGCCATGACCGCGGCGCCAAGATCATCGCCACCGCCTTCGCCGATATCGGCTTCGACGTCGATATCGGGCCGTTGTTCCAGACCCCGGAAGAAGCCGCCCGCCAGGCGGTCGAGAACGACGTCCACATCGTCGGCGTGTCGACCCACGCCGCCGGCCACAAGACCCTGGTCCCCGCCCTGATCCAAGCGTTGAAACGCGAAGGCGCCGGCGACATCCTCGTCGTCTGCGGCGGCGTCATCCCGCCCAAGGACTACGCTTTCCTGCAAAAAGGCCGGCGTCAGCGCCATTTACGGCCCGGGCACCAACATCCCCGCAGCCGCAGCCGAAATCCTCTCCCTGATCCGAAAGCACCGGCTGGCGGCGTGAGTACTTAGGCCGGCCATCGGGACAGACGGCAACCTGGATATGTCCCGACACTTCGCGCATAACTTGCTTTCCGGGGAAAATGCGGGTTAGACGGCCTTGCGCCGCCCGCGGATCAATCCGAACCAGGAAGGCTGGAGCCTTGCGCGCCCGCGGATCAATCCGAAACCAGCGTAAGGCTGAAGCCTTGCGCAAACATCAGCCTGTCGGTATCCATGTCAGCGGTTCTGCTGCGGCCCAACCGATTTCGGCTTGCTTATTGCATTCTGTCTATCGATCCCGTCATTGCTTTGAGGCCCCGACATGCCCGATGACGACATTCATGCTTTTGTGCCCGGTCCGCGCGTCCATATCGAGGGGCGGCCGGGTGGACCGCTTTCCGGTCTGACGTTTGCTGCCAAGGACCTGTTCGATGTGGCGGGCCATCCGACCGGCGGGGGAAACCCCGACTGGGCGCGCTCGAACCCGGTGCCGACGCGGCATGCCTGGGCCGTGCAGCGGCTGCTCGACGCCGGCGCGACATTGATCGGCAAGACGATTACCGACGAGGTCTCTCTCGGCATCGTCGGCGAGAATGCGTTCTACGGCACACCGGTCAACCCGCGGGCGCCGGGACGCGTGCCCGGCGGCTCTTCATCGGGCTCGGCCGCGGCAGTCGCCGCGGGGATTTGCGACACCGCTCTCGGCACCGATACGGGCGGCTCGGTGCGCGTGCCGGCCAGCTTCTGCGGCCTCTATGGCATCCGGACGACGCATGGCCGGCTTCCTGTCGCGGGCATGATGCCGCAGGCGCCGAGCTCCGACACGACTGGCTGGTTCGCGCGCGATGCCGCCACCTTCGCCAAAGTCGCCAGCGTCATGCTCGGCGAGCCGATCCCGTCGACATTACCTGACCGGCTGATTGTCGCGGTCGACGCCTTCGCCTTCGCCGATCCGGAGGTCGGCGCCGCATTGCAGCCAATGGTCGAGCGGCTGCGAGCGGTGATCGGCGAGACGCGCGAGGAGGTCATGGCGCCGGCGGGCATCGTGCAATGGGCGCGGGCGCAGCGCACCTTGCAGCCCTCGGAGGCTTGGCTGACCTTCAAGGATTGGATCGAACGGGACAACCCGCGTTTCGCCTACAGCGTCGCGCGGAATATTTTTACCGGGTCGCAAATCCCCGAAACCGAGCGCCAATGGGCCCAGCTGGTGCGGCACGAGGCGCGCGGCCGGATGCGCCATCTGCTGGCGCCGGGCACGATCCTCTGCCTGCCGACGACGCCATTCCCGGCGCCCAAGCGCGGCGAGCCGCTCTCGGCCGCAAGCGCCCAGCGCGACCGGATTCTCTGCCTGTGCGCCCATGGCGGGCTGACCGGCGTGCCGCAAGTGAGCATCCCCGGCGCTGAGGTCGAGGGCTTGCCGGTCGGCCTGTCGATCGTCGGCGGTCCGGGCACGGACGCGGCGCTTGTCTCGGTCGCTGCCGCGATCACGAGAATGTGAATTAATGCGCCCGAAGGCAGGTGGAACCTTAGCTAAGCGCCAGTGCTGCGGTGACACACAGCGTAAATTTCACAGGGGAGGACCAATCGTGAACCAATCGCACCGCGTTTTGTCAGCTGCCGTAATTGGACTCAGCCTCTCGGTGGCGATGCTCAACACGGCCGCCGCTGGTCCCTAAAATCAGACTAGTCTGGTGTCGGACATCCCAGGGTTGGCTACGATTACCGACCCTGAGCTTGTGAACCCGTGGGGGGTTGCGCACAGCGCGACGAGTCCCTTTTGGACTTCGAACCAAGGGAGCAATACGGCCACGCTTTACGCCGTGACCGGCAGCACGAACGTCACCAAAACCATCATCAACCCGCCGGCCGGCGACGTCTTGATCCCACCTGGTGGGACTGGTGCCGTAGGACCCACCGGCCAGGTCAACAATACCAACGCTTCGTCCTTCCTGGTGGGGAATGGAGGCGACAACGGTTTCGCTCACTTCGTCTTTGCCAATTTGAACGGCACCATCTCCGCCTGGGACGCAGGCACGACGGCCTTCATCCAGGCGACGACGCCCGGAGCCACCTATACTGGCCTGGCCATCAATCAGGCCCAGACCCTGCTTTATGCTGCCAATGACGCGGGTGCCGGCAGCGTCAACGTCTTCAACAGCTCCTTCGCTCAGGTGAACACATTCGCGCCCCCCTCCGCGATCAGCTCACGCGGCCTAGTCCCGTTCAATGTCCAAGACATCAACGGTGAGGTCTATGTGACCTACGCGCCGGCCGGGCGCCCCGCCCAGCAGTCCGCCACAGCGGGAATGGGAGCTGCGGCAATTTTCACCGAGAGCGGAACTCTGCTGACGGTGCTGATCAACGGCAGCGCACTGGCCGCGCCGTGGGGCGTCGCTCTCGCTCCTGGAGATTTCGGCCAATTCAGCAACGACCTGCTGGTCGGCAACTTCAGCTATGTCGACAGCGTCATCGACGCGTTCGACCCGACGACGGGCGCTCTCATCGGCTCGATCCCGGTAGACCCCGGCAGCGGTCAGACGCCGGGCGGCCTGTGGGCTCTTAACTTCGGGATCGGCGGCAGTAACGGCAGCCCCAATACGCTTTATATCACCGACGGGATTAACGGCGAGAACGACGGTCTGTTCGCCGCCATAACACCCGCTCCAGAGCCGAGCACAATGGCTCTTTTGGGTACCGCAATATTGAGCCTCTGCGCTTTCCGGCGGCGCTCCCTCCGTCCTCGCGGCGAGGCTGCCGGATAGTTCTGAGATGCTGGCGCGCCGACGAGAGTAGAAAAGCACACCGGGTTTTGGCCTTGTCCAGGCCCGGACGCTGGCGCTTTATCAGGCCGCCCCACGATGGATGAGCGGTGATCGGTACAGCCCCGGAGATCTTGGCGACAACTCGGTAGCTAACCGGCTCGTGATCGAGCAAGATTGCTCGGCACCCGGGTGTCGGGCTCCAGCTCCACTCTGTGTCGTCGTTCAACACCCGTTTCGGGAGGCTGGTTATCTCCAGTTCGCGGCAGGCTCCCTCAAGATGTTTGTAGGGCCGCGGGGAAAGAAGCCGCGCAGACGGGCCAACCGGTCCCGCGGCGGTCTCGGTCTAGTGCTCGCCGCGATCGCCCTGTTGCTGCAGATCGCAATACCGAGCTCGCACCCGCCCGGCCAACTCGGTCTCGCCAATGAGGCCGGCGATCTTTCCGCCGCATTCGACGAGCACGCGCTATGTCTCTCCGGGGATCGAAGCACCGCCGACGACCCGAGCGATCATGCCCCGAAACCCTTACGCCATGAATCGGCCGCCTGCTGTTTTTGGCACGGCAACATGGGGCTCGCGCTCTCTCCCGGTGCGAATCTCGAACTAGTCGCGTTTTCCCGCACGTGCAGCGTTTTCACGCCTCGCACGACTGACGCGGTGCGTCGGCTGACCGGGACTATCGGCGCTCGCGCGCCACCGATGAGGGCTTAGCACCGCCTCCGCTCGATTGGTGAGCATCGCGACCCCGCATCGGGTTTCCGGGCTGCCGATCGTCCACTCTCTCCGGAAATAGGAACACCCGATGTTTGCCGCCCCTTGCGACGGCCGCGTGCGGCTTGCCCTCGCGACCGCGTTGATCCTTTTACAGACCAGCAGCGTATTGGCGCACGGTTTTGCCGGGCAACGGTTTTTCCCGGCGACGATCCTGACGGACGACCCGTTCGTCGCCGACGAAATGTCGATCCCGCAGGTTACCGTCAACCCGCCCGGACCCGACGGATCGCGCGAGACCGATTTCCAAATCGATCTGTCGAAGCGCATCACGCCCGATACCGACGTTACGATCAGCAATCAATGGCAGCGCCTGAAACCGGCAGGTCTGCCGGCGATTACCGGGTTCGGTCCGCTCGATACCGGCGCGCAATACCAGCTCTTCGTCAACGGCCCGCACGAGGCGCTCGGCCTCGTCGGGCTCAACGTGACATGGGCGCATACCGGGCGGGTTCAGGCGCTGGGCGCGCCCGATTTCACGACGTTGTCGCCAACCTTCGATTTCGGCAAAGGATTGGGCGACCTGCCGCGATCGCTTCCGTATCTGCGGCCCTTTGCGATCACCGGCAATCTCGGGTTCGACTTTCCGACCAAGGTCGAGAGCGCCGGCGTGCCGAACCCGAACAACTTCAACTATGGTTTCGCCTTCGAATACAGCCTTCCCTATCTCCAATGTTGCGTGAAGGACATCGGGCTTCGCGAGCCGTTCAACCGGCTGATCCCGTTGGTCGAGGTCGCCTTCACGACCCCGATCAACCGGGTATCGGCCAGTCAGACGGTCGGCACGATCCAGCCCGGGGTCATCTGGGCCGGGCAATATTTCCAGATCGGCGCGGAAGCGATCTTGCCGGCGAACCGCCTTACCGGGCACGGCTATGGCGGCGTCGTCCAGTTTCATGTCTACCTCGACGATCTGTTCCCGCACAGCATCGGCCGGCCGATTTCGGAGTGGTGATGATGCAAAGGATCTTGGTGGCGCTCGTAGCCGGTACCGTCGGCATCGGCGCCGCGCCCCCAGCACGGGCGCACGCCTTCCTCGACCACGCGAGCCCAGCGGTCGGAAGCTCAGTGCCAACCGCGCCGCCCGCCGTCACCCTGTGGTTCACCCAGGACCTCGAACCCGCGTTCAGCGATGCGACGGTGACCAATGAAGCGGGACAGCGGGTCGACCTCGGCAAAGCCCAGATTCCTCCAGGCAGTCCGGACGAGCTCCAGATCGGGATGAAGCCGCTGCCGCCGGGGACCTATCTGGTCAGCTGGCACGTGGTCTCGGTCGACACCCACCCGACCGAAGGTACCTTTACTTTCGAGATCAAGCCGTAAGCCTTCGCACGAGGTCCAAACCGTGGCTGAGGTGCTGATCGTTTCGCGCTTGCTGCATTTCGCCGCGGTGATCGTGGTCTTCGGCTGCGGCGCCTTCCGGGTCTACGGGCTTGCGGTCGATGCCACAACGACTTCCGCCAATGCTCTGATCGCCTTCGATGCCTGGTTTTGGCGCGTGACGATAGTCGGTGCGGTCGTCACTCTGCTATCGGGCGTGAGCCTGCTGCTCGCGGTCACCGCCAACATGGCGGGCTCGGCCGCCGCGGCGCTCGATCCCGCTACGATCGGCACGGTGCTGTTCGATACCAGCTTCGGGCATGTGTGGTGCTGGCGGCTGCTCTTCGCATTCCTCCTGATGGGCGCTTGCCTCGCCCCGCTGGCGCGTCGGCGCATGCCGGCGATCCTCGTCCTCTCACTGCTGCTGCTCGTGAGCCTAGGCTGGGTCGGGCATGCCGTGGAGGGCCAAGGGGTGACCAGGCTCGTCCACCAGATAAATCAAATGGTGCATTTGCTCGCGGCGGGGCTTTGGCTCGGCGGCTTGGTTCCTCTAACCTGGCTGCTCGGACAGGCGCGATCCCCATCGGGCGCGGCTTGGATTTCGGTCGCACGCGATGTGGTGCCGCGCTTTTCGCAGATGGGGTACGCCGCGGTGGCGCTCCTTGCCGCGACCGGCGCGATCAACACGTTTTTGCTGGTCGGCAGCATCGAAGCGCTGACTGGCACGCCCTACGGCCGACTGCTGAGTCTGAAGATCCTGCTGTTTTCGGTGATGGTCGTTCTCGCGCTGATCAACCGTTTCCGCCTGCTGCCTCGCCTTCGCCGCGAACCGGCGTCATCGGCTCCGATCGCCGCGCTCGCTCGCTCGGTGCTCTTCGAGCAGGCGCTTGGTTTTGCCGTTCTTGCCGTGGTCAGCGTCCTCGGCACCTGGCCGCCGGCCATTCACCACCATAGCGGATGACCAGGTGCGGGTGCGGTTTCAAGCGAAAGGAACCGCGATGTCGTCCAAATCAGTATTTTTCTTAACCTGCCTGCTGATAGACCATCTCGACAGCGCCCGCTATTGCCGTGTAGGGTTTCGAACGAAACATGAACTAGGGTGCGGCATGACAAGAGCATCGATCCAAGCGCGGCAGCAGACGGAACGGCGGTTTCCGGTGCGAGTTCGGATCGCCGTGCCCTCCGAGGGGCTGGGCCGTCAGATCGAGATCATGCATGCCTGGCTCGACGAGACCTGCGGTGCCGAGGGCTGGGGGATGGCGCCCGCCGGGTTGGCCGGCGTCCTCAACGATGCGATCGCGTTTTATTTCGATGAGGCGGCTTTCGCCCATGCGTTTGTCGCCCGCTTTTGTTGTGGCTATCGGGTCGAAGCGGTCGAAGGCGCCTTCGCCCTTCGCAACGACACGCCGCCGTTGCGGCGCGGCGCCTCGGTGCATAAGACGCCGTAAGGGTCCTACACCGGCCAGGCCGGGGGAATGACCCTGTTCGGCTGGGCCGGACTGGCCGCGACGACCTTTGCCGCGGCACTCCTCCAGGCGGTAAGCGGCTTTGGTTTTGCCGTGCTCGCGGTTCCGCTCTACCTGCTGCTGGTCGACCCGGCGCAGGCCGTTCAACTCGCCATTATTCTGTCGACAGCGCTCTCACTCGCAGTGGTTTCGAGATTGCGGCGAACCGTCGCGCCGGCGCTGTTGCTGCGCCTGAGTGTTGGCAGTCTCGCGGGGTTGCCGCTCGGGCTGTTTTCATTCCGCTACGCCGACCCGCTGCTGGTCCGGCTCGGGGCCGGAGCCATGATCCTCGCGTTTGCGGTGATGATGGCAGGGTTCCGATTTCGCGGGGGCCAACCGTGGGCGCCTTTCGCCAGGACACAGACTGGTGATCTCGCCGCCGGGGCCGTCGCGGGGGTTGCGACCGCACTGGTCGGGATGGCCGGGCCGCCGGTGCTGATCTATCTGTTGCTGGCCGGGACGGCGGCGCAAACCGTGCGCGCGACGCTTCTCGCATTCTTTGCGCTGTCATACGGGGCAACAGTCGCATCCCATGCCGCGACCGTCGGCATCCCTGGTCCCACCTGGATGATTGCCGGCATTTTGGCGCCCTTTGCCTTACTCGGCGGCCTTGCCGGGAGGCCGATCGGCGACCGCCTCGGCAGCGACGGCTTTGCCATTCTCGCGATCGCGCTGCTCACCGTGGCCGGGCTTTATACGGTGGCCGCCGCGGGGGTCGGTCTCGTCACTCGCCAACCATGAAAATGTCGGTGCGGCCGAAAGACACCGTTAATTCATCATGCGGAGCCGTGACGCGATCACTAAAAATGAGTATGTTCGGCGGTCGTATGCGAGGCTTCCACTCGACTGTCTCGCCCCTTTTGCGGGATAGCACGGCTGGCTTTCGCGAACGGCGTCAACGAAGACTGTGAAGGCGTGGGTGAGATTATGATCGGGCCTCCGGGTTTGCCGAAATATGGACGCCGGGTCTTTGCGTTTGCTGCTCCGAAACGGGGCCGATCGCGGCAGCATCAGCACGCATGGAAATGGGTTACAGGCATTTACCTTGCCGGAGTACTGGCGCATTTCAGCCACCACATGGTCGGCTTGCCAAACGGCAGCAACCCCTCGAGCGAGGCGTTGACGAGCGTTCCGCTGAGCCTGGTCTGGCCGGCCGACCTGATGAAAACCTTGATCGAACTCGGCTAACCGAACTCTGCCGCTAACGGACGAGCCGGTTCCATCGCTTGTTAACTCTACTTCCGTCCTAGTCGGCTGCCGAGTATAAGCGAGAGCTTTGCGACAGGGGGAAGACTACAATGCAAAAAACGGTCATAGTTGCGATCGGCTTGGCACTCGCCTGGGCGGTTTTTCCGGCGGAGGCGGCAACCAGGGCGCCGGGCAAGGCGGCTCCGGCTTGCTCTGCAATCAGTTTTCGCCCGCTCCCACAGGGCATGCCCGATGGCGAGCAGCAGGCCGGTATGTACAAATCACGCAATGGGCGCCTCGAATTGCGCGCCGAGGTCAAGCAAGGAAACCCATCCGACTATTACGTAACCTCTGCCGGCAAGCGGGTCGCTGCCGCCCCGTCGAGCCTGCCGGAAGCCGCAGTGACCTGCGCCGCGGCAAAGAAGATGCCAAAACCGGAAACCCCCGCCTCGTCCTGTACCGGCCAGCGGTTTAAGGTTGTTGTCGCCCATTCCGGGGATCAACGCCTGGCACTGCTTTACGGCGAAGACGGCGGCAGCTGGCATTTCTGTTCCGCCGGCACGTTCTAGCCGAGCATCAAGCAGCTAGCTCAGGTCGGCTCGGAAAGCGCGGGCTCATCGCGCCGCTAGCAGCGACATCGCGATCAGGTCGACGGGCCAGAAGACCGCTGCCGAGAAGGCGACCAGGACTTCCGAGAACTCCGATTGCCTGTTTCCCGGTATGCAGATGTTCGATCAAGTGATAGGCGAAGTCGCCGCTGGCCGCGAGCCCGTAGAGCAGGAGCGCCGCCAGCCACGCCGAGCGATGCGCACCTGGTGCGTCAGGCGACTCGGATGTTCTTGAACTGCCACGGGTCATCGCGGTCCAGATCTTCCGGGAAAAGCCGCTCGCGGCCGTCGAGCGGGGTCCAATCGCCATAGACACCGACAACATCCCCAAGATACGGCCTCGCGATTTGGAGGACGCGCGCGAAATCCATCTCTTCGGGCTCGACGATCCCCTGCCGCGGCCGCTCAATAGCCCAAATCATTCCGCCCAATACCGCTGCGGTGACCTGCAGCGAAGTGGCGTTGTTATGCGGCGCCACCCGCCGCGCTTCGGCAATCGACAGGCGCGAGCCGTACCAATAGACACCTTTGGCCTGCCCCATTAGGAGCACCCCGAGTTCGTCGATACCCTCGGCGATCTCCTCCATCATCAGCCGCTTGCGCGACTGCAGCTGAAAATTCTTTCCGGCGAATTCGTGCAGGCTCAGCACCGCGTCGTCGCAGGGATGATAGGCATAATGACAGGTCGGCCGGTGGCGGACCGTGCCGCCCTCGCTGACGGTCAGATAATCGGCAATCGAGATCGATTCGCCATGAGTGATCAGAAACCCGTGATAGGGCCCCTCGAGTGGGGTCCAGCTGCGCACGCGAGTTGCCGCTCCCGGGCGCAGCAGGTATATCGCTGCACCGGAGCCAAAGTCGTGACGGCGGCCATCGGGCGGAAAATGTCGTTCGTGTGTTCCCCAACCGAGCTCGGCGGGTTGCGAGCCCTCACTGACAAATCCGTCGATCGACCAGGTATTGACGAATTCGCCCGGCTGCTTGGGTACGGTCGAGACTTGCGTATCGCGCTCGGCGATATGTATCGCCTTGATGCCGAGCGCCTCGGCGAGGTGGCCCCACTCGATGCGGGTCGCCGGGACCGTAGCCTTCAGACCTGTGTTCCTCGCCAGATCGATCAGGGCCTGTTTGACAAAATGCGAGACGAGACCGGGATTTGCGCCGTGAGTCAGAACCGCGGTCGGACCGCGCGAAAAACGGCCCCGGAGCGCCAATGCGCTCTCGCGCAGGGCATAGTTGGATCGCGTTGACGGCGGCAGACTTGGGTCGGTGTAGCCGCCCGGCCACGGCTCGATGCAGGTGTCGAGATAGAGAGCACCGAGTTCCTGACATAATTCGATCAGCGCCACGCTAGAGACGTCGACCGAGACGTTGAGAAGAAAATCATCTTTGCCGAGCTGCGGTTCGAGCAGCGCGCGGTAGTTGCTGCGGGTCAGCGCGGTTTCGACGAAACGGATCCCGTACTCGGCTGCGACATCGTGTCCGCGCGGCTCGGCGGTGATTATCGTGATCCGTTCGGCGGAGATTTCGAGATGCCGCAACAGCAGCGGCAGGACGCCTTGCCCTATGCTGCCAAAGCCGACGATGACGAGGCGGCCGGGGAAGGCGACGTGCTTTCGGTCGAGCATGGCGGTCGAGGCTGATCGGGACAACTGAGCCGCTAACGTCGTCGATCGGTGAGAGGATTACAACCGCCGGCGCCTGGGCTAATGTGCGGCCGCTCATGTGGAGATTGGGGCGAATGCGGAAGGTGGTTACGGCGCTCGTCGTGGGCGCGCTGCTGGCGGCGGGCCCGGCGCTGGCGCAGGCGAAAGGCGGCAAGGGGGGCGGCTACGAGCAACTGAACCTATTCAGTGAAGCCTATGACCGCATCCGGCACGATGCGGTCGAACCGGTTGGAGAAGGAAAACTGATCAGCGCCGCGATCGCCGGAATGTTGTCCGGGCTTGACGCCCGCTCGGCCTACATCAGCGAAGCTGCGTACCGGGCGATGCAGACGCCGGCCAATGACGACCAGGCGAGCCTCGGTCTGGTAGTGACGATCGATAACGGGCAATTGAAGGTGATCACGCCCCAAGACGGCTCGCCGGCGGCGCAGGCCGGGATCAAGCCGGGAGACCTCATTTACGCAATCGACAAGGACCCCACTTACGACCTGACACTCGGGGAGGCCGAGCAGAAGCTGCGGGGCCCAGCCGGCAGCGAAGTCGAACTAGGCCTGCGGCGCGACAACGGCCGGCCCATTGACGTCACGGTCAAGCGCGAGCGCTACAAGCTCCAGACGGTGACCGCTCGCATTGAGGCAGAAAACATCTTTTATCTGCGGGTCGCCGGATTCGACTCCGGAACGCCGGCGGCGCTCACCAATGCGGTGCAGGATTTGCGGCAACGGGCCGGCAGCAAGATGATCGGCTTTATCCTCGATCTGCGAAACAACCCCGGCGGCGCTTTCGAGGCGGCTGTCGCGGTTGCCGATGCCTTCATCGACAAAGGCGACATCGTCGTCGTCAAGGGCCGCAAATCTGGCAGCCTGAAGCGGATCAGCGCCACCCCCGGCGATATCGCTCAGGGGTTGCCGATCGTCGCCCTGATCAATGGCGGGACGGCGAGGGAAGCGGAGCTTGTCGCGGCCGGGCTGCAGGACAATCGGCGGGCGGTGCTGGTCGGTACGAGGAGCTTTGGCGAGAGCTCGATCGAAAGCCTGATCCCGCTCCCGGGAAATGGCGCCATCCGGCTCACCACCGCCCGGTTCATGACACCGAGCGGCCAAAGAATTCAGGGCAAGGGCCTCACTCCCGATCTCACGGTAATGCCGGTGAAGCTGGCGAAACTTCCCCAGGGAGACCGGCGGCGCGAGGCCGATTTGCGCGGCGCACTGAAGAATACCGACCCGGTGCCTGCTGGCAGCAAGGATCCGGGCACCAAGGATCCGGGCGCCAAGGATTCGGGTGACAAAGAGCCGGCTCCCTCGCTCGCGACCGCCGACATAGGCTCGGCAGCTGACGAGCAGCTCAGCGAGGCCGCCGACGTGCTGCGCGGCTTGGCGCTGGTCAGCGGCCGGGCGGGGTAGCGCGCGTGAGCCTTGACATGGTTAGTCTAGCCGGGCCGCGGTTTCTGGTCCTGGGCGCCGGCGCGGTTGGCGGGTACTTTGGCGGCCGTCTCGCGGCGGCTGAGGCGGATGTGACGTTTCTCGTGCGTCCTGCTCGCGCCGCAGCACTCAATGAGCGCGGCCTCGTCATCGAGAGCCCCATGGGAGATTTGCGGCTGCCAGTTCGGGTCGCGACGGCCGATACTCTCAACGGGGTTTTCGACACCGTGCTGTTGACGGCGAAGGCCTACGATCTCGAGCACGCGATCGCCACCATCCGGCCGGCAATCGGACCCGGAACGGCAGTATTGCCGGTGCTGAACGGTCTCGGGCATCTCGACCGGCTGGATAGCGCTTTCGGTCCCGAGCGCGTCCTGGGCGGGGTCGCCTACATCGCGGCGACCTTGACCGCGGAGGGGACCATTCGCCATCTCAACCGCGTGCATGGCATCGCATTCGGCGAGCGCTCGGGCGCAGTCAGCCGCCGGGTCGAGGCGATCGCCCGAGCCTTTGCCGCAACGCCGGTCAACGCATCGATAAGCGACAACATCCTGCTCGATATGTGGGAGAAGTTCGTCATGATCAGCTCCCTGGCCGGCATGAACTGCCTGATGCGCGGGTCCGTCGGCGACATCCTGGCCGCCGACGAAGGCGAGAGCCTGACGCTCGAGCTGCTGGCGGAATGCGAGGCTGTAGCGACTGCGTCCGGTTTCCCGCCGCGCAGGCAGCATCGGGAACAATGTCGCGCGATGCTGACCGAGCGCGGGCAGCAATTTCAGTGCGTCGATGCGGCGCGACCTCGAAGCGGGATTGCGCACCGAGGGGGATCAGGTTCTTGGCGACATGCTGCGCCGCGCCCGCGCCAACGGAATTGACGCACCGCTGCTGCGGACCGCGGTTTGCCATCTCCAGGTCCACGAACGCCGCCTTGCCGCGCCGCCGTAAGCGTCGGAATCGATGCATGCATGGTCCCGCCGGGGTCCGGCGCTGGGCTGTTTTTGGACGGGTGTTTTGCAATACAACCACGACCCTCTCGCGGTCAGTGCCGCTTTGCGCTATCTCGACCGCGAGTTCCTGTACCGAGAGACCACTGACAATGAGCGTTTAGACCGTGCTTCAAGCATTTTTGGACACCGAAGGTCGGGGCCGCGCGAGAAGCGCCAGCCGCGCCGACATTCCACTGCATTCGCTTGGGATCGCCGGGGATCACTCCATTCGAGTCGTAACCTATAATATTCATACCTGCGTCGGCGTCGACCGGCGCTATGACCCGGGCCGAATTGCGGCTGTGTTGCGCGAAATCGACGCCGACATCGCCTGCTTGCAGGAAGTTGATGCCCGACGCGGCACCGGGCGGCATGCCGATCAATGGGCCTATCTGGGCGAGGCGACCGGGTGTCGGGTCATCCTCGGGGCCGGCATTCGTGACCAGTGCGGACGTTTCGGCAATGCCATTCTCACCCGTTTTCCGGTGCTGAACGCCCGCTCGATCGATCTCACTGTCGGTGGCTGGGAACCCCGCGGCGCGATAGACGCCGATTTCTTGTTCGGCGATCGGGTGCTGCGCGTCATCGCGACGCATTTCGGCCTGCGTGCCGCGGAGCGGCGGTTACAGGCGAACCGGTTGGTGAGTGCGCTCGGCGGAAGCTTGCCGCCGCACCGGCGCGAGGCGGAGGCGGTGCTTTTGATGGGCGATTTGAACGAGTGGCGCGGTCGCAGCGGCGCCATCCGGGCCTTCGACCGACAGCTCGGCCCGAGCGCCGCCGAGCGCACCTTTCCCTCCTGGATGCCGGTGCTGGCGCTCGACCGGATTTATGCCGACGGGCCGGCGGTGCTGCGCGACATCGAGGTCTACCGCAGCCCGCTCGCACGCCTCGCTTCCGATCACCTGCCGCTCGTCGGTAATTTGTGTTGGGACGGCCACGCGGCATGGCGGCGCGAGCGGTCTCGGCTATCGAAGCGCGGGTTGAGAGAGGCGAACAAGCCGGCAAAGGCGCAGGCGCCATCCTGACCCGCCGCAACGAAAGTGCCGCTCTTGGCGTTGCCTCGGGCACGGCCCGGGTCTAATCAACCCTGATGCCGCCCAAGAGAAACCCGCTCGGCCTCAACGCCCTGCAGCTCAAGACTCTGGCTCTGTTGCAAGAGATGGCGCGTCAGCCCGCCTACTCCCGGCCGGCGGAGGAATTGGGGATCATCGTGCGTCCGCCCGATCCGCACGGCGATCATTTCCACCTCGGCGACGCCGTGGTCGCGACCCGCGACGCCAGCGGGTTGCGCAATCCCGCGGTCTGGGCGGCGCTCGAGCGGAAGGGATTAATCCGCTCGATGTACCCGCATCGGGGCGGTCGTGACCCCGCTCGGTCTCGACTACGAGACGGGGCTGCGCGAGGCGATCCTTCACAAAAGCGGCCACTGAAATTCCGTCACCAGCATAGGCTCCAGGCGACACCGACCGGATTGTAACCGCTCTCGGAGAGGGCGGCTTCGACGCGCCCGAGATCGGGAAGCAGCTCACCTGTTGTGCCGAATTCTTCGGCATGGATGCCCCCGGCGATCAGCAGACTGCCGATCCCCGCGCCGGCCGCGCCGGCAATGTCGGTGCGCAGACTGTCGCCGACCGCGAGGATGCGCGAGCGGTCGGCGATATCGAGAAGCCGCAGGCAGGAATCGTAGACCGAGCGAAACGGCTTGCCGTGCCAGCGAACTCGGCCCCCCGCCTCTTCGTACCACTTGGCCAATGCGCCCGCACACAGGTGGAGGGTTCTGCCGCGCATCACGACGAGATCGGGATTGGCGCACACCATCGGCAGATCGCGACCGATCGCCTTGCGCAAGAGTGGCGCGTAATCCTCGATTCGGTCGTCCCATCCTGCCGGCCCGGTATTGAGGATGAACTGAGCTTCCTCAGGGGCATCGACATATTCGAGATCCAGTCCCTCCCGGATCTCCAGGTCGCGCTCGGAGCCGATATGCAGGCATCGCCGGCCGAGTGCGGCATAAAACGGATCGTCGCGCCGCTTGAGGCACTGCCAAGCTTCCTCGCCCGACGACATGACCGCGTGGTACAGCCCGGACGGAACACCGATCGCAGTGATTCGCCGTACGACGTCGTCGGCCCGTCGCGGCGCATTGGACAGCAGCACAATTCGCTTCCCTGAGTCGATCAGCGACTGCAGGCAGCCTATCGCTCCCGGGATCGGGCTCACCCCGTCATGGATCACCCCCCAAAGATCGAGAATGAAGCCGTCGTAGCCCGGAGCCAACTCGCGCAGCCCGGCGATCAGATGAACTGGCATACGCTCCACAACTCGGTGGTCATGACACGTAATCAGGTCTTAAAATGTATCCAAAAAGCCGGTGCACGTTACTTACTGTCAGCATGTTAAAAGATCTCTCGTTTACTGAATGTTTCCAAACTTAACGGAACATGCTTGCGGTAGACGCGTTCTGTCGGCGTAGGCAGGACAGGGCGGGGCCGGTCCATCTCAACCATACGGCGGTGGTCGAGGGCAAGCCCTCCTGCCGGGTCGGGAGAAAGACGCTCGGTTTGATAGGAATAATGACGAGGGCGCTCGGCACGAAGATTGCTGGGCTTGTTCCGCTTACGGAGGAGCAGTGATAGAAATGGAATTGTTGATCGGACCGTTGCTCGAGCGAAATGGGGGGTACAGCTACGATACCTTCACTCGGGCAGAGGGGTTGAGGCGCTCGTTTCGCTATCCGCGCGTCGACGCAGCGAGGTACGACCAGCGCGCTCTGGTGGCCGAAGCGCGGCGCGATTCGCGTTGCAAAGTGCGCATTTGTGAGACTCAGAGCGAGTTCGAGCAGCTCGTCGGAGCGGCGAATGCCGAGAGCGCAGGCGCAGTAGAGCCCAGGAAAGGCGGATTAGGACGGCGCGTCCGCCACACCGACGCATTCCAACGAGCTGCCGGAGCACGCCGCTCGCGCACCGACCGCCTCGGCGATGTAAGTAAATCCGTCGGCGCGAAGCAATTCGGCAAGACCTTCCTTTATTTCGGTCACGAGACCAGGGCCCGCAAAAACGAGAGCCGTATAGAGCTGCACGAGACAAGCGCCCGCGTGAATCTTCTGGTACGCCTCCGCCGCGCTGCCCACCCCCCCGACGCCGATCAGCGGCAATCTGCCTCGTGTCAACCGGTACATGTCCGCGAGGAGAGCGGTCGAAGCCGCAAAGAGCGGCGGCCCGCTGAGCCCGCCGGATTCTATCGCATTAGGGCTGACGAGGCCGTCCGGCCGATCCACCGTCGTGTTGGACACGATCAGGCCATCAATGCCGGAAGCGAGCGCCACCGAGGCGATGTCTTCTCGTTCCTCCGGGGTGAGGTCGGGCGCAATCTTCACCAGCAACGGCACCGGTCGCCGGCTTTCGTCACGGGCTCGAAGTAAGGGAACCAGCAATGATTGAAAGGTCGCACGGCGCTGCAGATCGCGCAAACCCGGGGTGTTCGGGGAAGAGACGTTGACCACGAGGTAATCGGCCACTGTCGATGCACGGCGGATCCCCTCGACATAATCGGCAATGGCATCGCTGGAATCGCGGTTCTTGCCCAGGTTGACCCCGACGATGGCGGTGCGGGGGCGCCGATGGAGGCGGTCGATTGCGGCATCGAGCCCGCCGCTGTTGAACCCCATGCGGTTGATGATCGCCCTATCCTCTTCGAGGCGGAACAGCCGCGGTTTTGGATTGCCGGGTTGCGGCCTAGGGGTGAGGGTGCCGATCTCGACAAACCCGAACCCAAAGCCTCGCATCGCTTCGGGCACTCGGGCATCTTTGTCAAAGCCGGCGGCCAGCCCGACCGGGTTGGGAAAGTCCAGCCCCCACAGGCGCTGCGCCAGGATCGGCGGGTCGGGCCGTCGCGCATCGCGGTCGGCCATGAAGCGGCCCAGCCCCGCCTCAAGGGCTCGCAGCGTGAGTGCGTGCGCGGCTTCGGGCGCGAGCCGGCGCAGCGCCGGCCGGATCAGCGGATAGAGATTGGGCATCGCAACTGCCTTACGCTGTATACCGAAACCGGGCCGAATGCCATTGTCCGGTCGGCGGCAGCAACAGGGGAGTTTTGCGCTGCGCGTTGCCGATCGCCGGCTCGGGCTTAGCGCAGCGGCAGCGCAGGTGCTGCGCGATCCACGCGATCCGGGGCGCTGCCGTCTCGGGGCCCCGGGCAATTGCGGCAGCATTCAGATGGGTACTGCTGGGTTATGAGGAGCTGAACCGCTTGACCTCGGCCGCGAACTAAACTAGAACGTGTCGGTAGTGTTTAGGATTCGTTCTGCAGTGCAGAAGGGGGTCTCATGCTCACCAGGAAACAGCGCGAGTTGCTGCTGTTTATCAACCAACGACTGACTGCAACGGGCGTTTCACCGTCCTTCGACGAGATGAAGGATGCTTTGAACCTCAAATCCAAATCCGGCATCCACCGTCTGGTCAGTGGGCTCGAGGAGCGCGGGTTTATCAGACGCTTGCCGCATCGCGCGCGGGCCTTGGAAGTCATAAAATTGCCCGAGGAGTCAGCCGTTTCCGCGCCGGCGGCTGAACGCGGCAGGTTCTCTCCCACGGTCATCCGCGGCGATTTCGCGAATTCGCTGCCCGGTGCGCCCGTCGCAAACGATGTCGAGGCAGTAGACCTGCCGCTCTACGGCCGGATCGCGGCCGGCACGCCGATCGAGGCATTGCGCGACCAGAGCTCGACGGTCGGGGTGCCGGCCAGCCTATTGGGCCGCAGCGGCGAGCATTACGCCCTCGAAGTGTCCGGCGACAGCATGATCGAGGCCGGCATTCTCGATGGCGACACGGTGGTCATTCAGCGCTGCGACACCGCGGAAAGCGGTTGCGTGGTCGTCGCGCTTGTCGATGATCAGGAGGTCACCCTGAAGCGGCTGCGCCGCCGCGGCGCCTCGATCGCCCTCGAACCCGCCAACAAGGCCTATGAGACCCGCATCTTCGGACCCGACCGCGTCAAGGTTCAAGGCCGCCTGGTCGCTCTGATGCGCCGTTTCTGACCCCATGCTACTGCGGGCCTCGGTAGCGGTCGACAAAACCCCAATCGACATCGAGACCGAAGCCCGGTTTGTCGTCGAATATCAGATGGCCGTCGCGTAATTCCGGGTGCTCGCGGAAAAGGCCGTAGGCGAGCGGGTCGGTTTCGGGCCCCCCATGCGATTCGACGCCGAAGCCGCAACGCGGCAGGGCGAGGACGAGATGCCCGTGCAATTCGGGCGCGGTATGCGGCGCAACCATCGCGCCGTGCTGCTCCGCCAACGCGGCAATGCGCAGCGCTTCGGTAAAGCCGGCGGCTCGCGTCGCGTCGAACTGAACGAACCGGATCCCGCCCTCGACAATGAAATCCCGGACGGTAAAGCGGGTCAGCTCGCGTTCGCCATGCGCCAGCGGGATCGGCGTGGCCGCACCCAGCCGGGCGAAATCGGCCGGCTGCAGATACCAATGCAGCGGCTCCTCGAGCCAAAATATCCGATGCGGCTCGACGGCACGCGCGAAATCGATGCACTCCGGCAGATCGTAGGCGGCATTCATGTCGAGCATCAGCAGCGTCTCGTCGCCTATCGCCCGGCGCACCGCGCCGACACGCTCGGCCTCCTGCGAAACCGTCGCCGCTCCGGTCTTTAGCTTGACTGCGCGGTAGCCGAGGTCGAGGAAGCGCGCCAGCTCTTCACCGTAATCGGCGTTGCTGGCATTTGGCCGGTAGTACCCGCCGGTTGCGTACGTGAAAATCGGCCGGTTCTCGCCCCCCAGCAGCCGATAGACCGGCAGGCCGGCGGCTTTCCCTTTGATGTCCCACAGGGCGATGTCGATGCCGGCGATCGCCGCCATGACCTGAGCGCGCTCGCCGCGTGGGACGGGGGGCGGCAAACCGTCCTGACCCTCGATCCCGCCGGGCCGCGGCGAAGTCAACGCGAACAACTTCTCCCAAACGGCGATGTGCGCCAGTGCATCCATGCCTCGGATGATCTCGCCAAAGCGGCTCACCCAACCGCAGATCCGCGGCATCGGCGCGCCATGGATCTCGCCGTAGCCGACCAGACCGTCATCAGTGTGGATTTCGGTCAGGATGACGTTCCAGGCCTTGCTCTCCTCGTGCGCCGTCCATACTGGCTGCGGCCGCGGGACCGAGATCATGTGGGTGGCTACCGAGGCGATCTTGCTCATCACGCAGTCTCCTGCACCCTCAGCCCCAGTTCCTCGATCGTCTGCTGGCGCATCAGGAATTTCTGGATTTTGCCGGTCACCGTCATAGGGAAGCCGTCGACGAATTTGACGTAGCGCGGCACCTTGTAATGCGCGATCTGGCCTTGGCAAAAGCCGCGGATTTCCTCCACGGTGGCGCTCTCGCCGTCGCGCAGGCGAACCCAGGCGCAGAGCTCTTCGCCGTAGCGCGGGTCAGGGACGCCGATCACCTGGACGTCCTGAATCTTCGGATGACGATAGAGAAACTCCTCGATCTCGCGCGGATAGACGTTCTCGCCGCCGCGGATCACCATGTCCTTGATCCGCCCGACGATGTTGCAATAGCCTTCGTCATCGATCGTCGCGAGATCGCCGGTGTGCATCCAGCCGGCCGGGTCGATCGCCTCGCGGGTCTTCTCCGCATCCTCCCAATAACCCAGCATGACCAAATACCCGCGGGTCAGCAGCTCGCCGGCGGTGCCGCGCGGCACGACCCTACCCTCGGCATCGATGACCTTTGCCTCGACATGCGGCAGGATCCGACCCACGGTCGACACCCGCCGCTCGATCGGGTCATCGGTCGCCGACGCAAAGCTCGCCGGGCTCGTCTCGGTCATGCCATAGCCGATGACCACTTCTGAGAGGTGCATCAGGCTGAACGCCCGTTTCATGACCTCGATCGGGCAAGGGCTGCCGGCCATCATCCCGGTGCGCAGCGAGGACAGATCGAACTTGGCGAAATCGGGATGGTCCATCTCGGCGATGAACATCGTTGGCACCCCATAGACTGCCGTGCAGCGCTCGGCCGCGATTGTTTCCAAGGTGGCGAGCGGATCGAAGCCTTCGCTCGGATAGACCATCGCCGCCCCGTGGGTCAGGCAGCCGAGATTGCCGATCACCATGCCAAAGCAGTGGTAGAGCGGCACCGGAATGCATACCCGATCGTGCTCGGTGAGCTTCATCGCCCCGGCGATGAACAGTCCGTTGTTCAGGATATTGTGGTGGCTGAGCGTCGCGCCCTTTGGAAAGCCGGTAGTCCCGCTAGTGAACTGGATGTTGATCGGGTCGTCGAATTGCAATTCGTCGGCGAGCGCAGCTAGACGGCGCAGCTCGGCATCGCGGGCGACACCGGAAACATCGTCGAACGGTACCATGCCATGGGCGCCGCCGCCGATCGTGATGACCAGGCGCAGTTGCGGCAACCGCGATGCGCGCAGGTCACCCGGCGATGCATTCTCGAGTTCAGGGGCCAGTTCGCGCAGCATCGCGTGGTAATCGCTGGTCTTGAACTGCGCCGCGGTCACCAGGGCGACGCAGCCTGCCTTGTTCAAGGCATATTCGAGCTCTGCCAGCCGGTAGGCCGGGTTGATGTTGACGAGAATGAGGCCGGCCTTTGCAGTTGCGAATTGTGTGATCACCCATTCGGCGTTGTTCGGCGACCAGACGCCGATTCGGTCGCCGCGCTTGAGCCCAAGGGCGAGCAGCCCTGCAGCAAAGGCGTCGACCCGTTTCTTCAGCTCGCGGTATGTCCAGCGGATCTGCTGATGGCGGACAACCAGTGCATCGCGCTCGCCAAACCGCTCGACGATCCGCTCGAAATGCACGCCGATCGTATCGCCGATAAACGGCGTCCCACTCGCGCCATGGACATAACTCAACTGCGGCATCTCTCAGGAGGCCCTATGGGCCGGATGCGGGAGGTTGGCCGTTAATTCGGCGTCCAGGCCAGGGCACGGATCTCGCTGAACTCGCGGCGCAGTTTGACCCAGGAATCGCCGGCGTCTTCGCTGGCGAATATTTCGCCATAGTGACTGCAGGCGAGGATCCGGTTGGGGTTCGCCGGGTGGGTCGCAAAAGACCATATCGGCGAGTTGGGTTCGACGGGCAACGGCAACGCCTGCCAGCTCTGTCCGCCATCCTTGGAGCGCTGGATCGCGCCGGTGCTGCCGAGCGCGCCGTCGCCGGTGGCGACAAACAGTACTCCGGGCTCGTCGGGTTTGAGCGCCAGGCTGCGGCAATAGGGCAGGCGAAAATGCTTGCCGACCCCCAAACCTCGCCAGCTTTCGCCGCCATCCGTGCTGGCGAAGATCTCGCGCGGGGTACTGGTCAGCACTGTCTTGGCGCCATTGATGCTGACCGCCGTGTCGTGGATGTCGGGGTCGTTGACCCCGGCGACCCGCGTCCAGCTTTCGCCGCCGTCACGGCTGCGGCGCACACCGTCGACTTCGACGCCGGCCCATACCATCCGGTGGTCCGAGGGATCGACCGTCAGCGCCGTCACTCGCGGAATGCGGACATTCGGGCACTCCTCCGCCATGTCGGCCCGCAGCTTGTCCCAATGGTCTCCGCCGTCGGTCGACCGAAAGAGCGCCGCCGGCCGGGTCCCCGCGAAGATGGTCTGGGGGTCCGTCGGGTCGATCGCGACTTTCCATACGTGCAAAGAATTCATTGGCGAGTCGAGCCGCTCGAAGCGCTCCCCACCGTCCTCGCTGCGGTAGATGCCGTCATCCGCTCCGGCCAGAATAGTGCGCGGCTGTTTCGGGTGGACTGCAAAGCCGAACACGCGGCTTTCGGACCACAATCCGGTTCGCACTTGCCGCCAGCTCTCACCGCCGTCAGGGCTGACCCAGGCGCCGGTTCCGATGGTGCCGGCACAAATCGTGAAGTTATCGGCCATAGCTGGTTCCTCCGGGAATTCGCTTATCTGGTTTTCGTTTCCCAGCCGGTGTGAGAAATGTCGATTACCACACCGTCGGGGCCGGCCCATTTCATCTCGAAATTGCGGTGGCCTCCGGCAGCCATTTCCATACCCAGCCCCTCTTTCTCCTCGAGGCGCTGACCCTCGGCGCGCTCCAGCTTCGCCGCGGCCTCATCGAGGTCCTCGACCTCAAAGCCGAAATGATGGATGCCGCTGTAGTTCGGCCCGTTGGCGCCGACATCGGCGGATTTTTCCGTCTTCCAGTTCAGGATCGCCAGGTTGATGTAGCCGTCGGTCAGAAACACGGCACCGTTCGGGGCGCGCCGGATCTCCTGCATTCCGAAAGCGTCCTTGTAGAAGGCAGCGACCTTTGCGGGCTCCTTCGTCGTCAGCGCGATGTGTTTGATTCGCGGCATAGGTTTTCTCCTTACTTGCATGGATCCAGCATGCGCCTGTTCGGGGTTTCCAGCAAGGCCGAGGCCGGGCGCAACACTCCATTTAGTAACGTCGCAGTTTGAATTTTCGCAATGGGTGGATAGGCGGCATTCACGATCTGCCCGCCTTCCGATGCCCACGCGGAGAAAGCGGTCATTTACCGCCTGCTTTTTTGCTCCGCCATTGACAGACGGCGCGGTGCTGCGCCTATCGTCCGGGGTCAGAAGTCGCGCAAACCGATCTCGCCGTAGAACCAGCCTTCGGAGGTGCGGGTTCCGGCAACAGCTGCAGAGCTAAGAGCAACAGGGAGGTATTCCGATGACGACAAGGCCCGACCCGACCTTCCACGCATCGCCGAAGCTTGCGATGGAAGCTCCAAAAGAGAATTTCGCCTACACCCTGCTGCTCAGCCCGGACTTCTCCAAACCCGACGCGCTCGCGGTGATCGATGTAAAACCCGGCTCGCCGACGTTTAGCCAGATTGTCCACACGGTGACGATGCCGCACAAAGGCGACGAGTTTCACCATTTCGGCTGGAACGCTTGCTCGTCGGCATTGTCGCCGCTCACCGGCCACGCGTTCCTCGAACGGCGCTACCTGATCATCCCGGGGCTGCGCTCCTCGCGCATTTATGTCGTGGATACCAAGCCCGATCCCACCAAGGCGAGGATTCACAAGATCATCGAGCCCGAGGAGGTGTTCAAGAAGACGGGCTACTCGCGCCCTCACACCGTCCATTGCGGCCCGGAAGGCATATACGTCAGCACCCTCGGCGGCGGCGGCAAGGACGGCACCGACGGGCCGCCGGGCATCTTCATCATGGACTGCGAGACGTTCGATATCCTGGGCCGCTGGGAGATCGATCGCGGACCCCAGAACCTGCACTATGACTTCTGGTGGAACCTGCCGCGTGACTACATGGTGTCGAGCGAGTGGGGGCTGCCGCCGCAATTCGAGAACGGGATCGTGCCGGAGGATCTGCTCTCGAACAAGTATGGCCATCGGATCCACTTCTGGGATCTTCGCGCCCGGCGCAACGTCCAGACGATCGATCTTGGCGCGAACCACCAGATGGCGCTCGAGGTGCGGCCCGCTCACGATCCGGTCCGCGAGTACGGCTTCGTGGGCGTCGTGGTCGACACCACGAACCTCGAAGGCTCGATCTGGACCTGGTGGCGCGAAGGCGGCAAGTTTCACATCGAGAAGACGGCGACGATCCCGGCAGAACCGGCGTCTAAGGACCAGCTGCCCCCCTTCTGCAGGGGTTTGGCGCAGTGCCGCCGTTGGTGACCGACATCGACCTCTCGATGGATGACCGGTTCCTTTACGTCGCCTGCTGGGGAACCGGCGAGATGCGTCAATACGACGTAACCGATCCGAGGAAGCCAAAGCTTGTGGGCTCGGTCCATGTCGGCGGCATCGCTCGCCGTACGCCCCACCCGAGCGGCAAGGCGTATGCTGGCGGCCCGCAGATGGTAGAGATTAGCCGTGATGGCAAGCGGGTCTACTGGACCAACTCGCTCTACTCGACGTGGGACAACCAGTTCTATCCCGACGGAGTGCCGGGCGCTGAGGTCATGGCCAATGCGGACGCGAGCGGCGGCCTCGAGCTGGCAAAGGACTACTGGGTGAGCTTCCCTGAGGGATACCGGGCACATCAGATCCGGCTCGAGGGCGGCGATTGCTCGACGGATTCGTTCTGCTATCCGTCGGTTTGAACTTGGGTGGACTGGACTGAACTGGACGCCTGCCGCACTTTGGCTGGCTGTCGTCGCGAGCGGCCTCTATCACGGGGTAAACCCGGGGATGGGATGGCCGCTCGCCGTCGCGGCCGGGCTGATGGAGAGGAGTTCGCGCGCCCTCGTGGCAGCACTTTGGCCGCTAACTCTCGGTCATCTGCTGGCGATGTTCGTGGTGATCCTGCCCTTCTCTCTGCTGGTCGCCGTCGTCCAATGGCAGCGACAGATCCAGATCGGCGCCAGCCTCCTGGTCATCGGGTTCGGCATCTTCCGGTTCGTCAACCGGCGCCATCCGCGGGTGCTCGCGCGGATACGACCGACGCAGCTGGGGCTCTGGTCCTTTGCCGTGGCGATCGCACATGGCGCGGGATTGATGCTGGTACCGATCTATCTCGGTCTCTGCCGTGCCGCCGACCTCAACAGCGGTCACGAGGCGGCGGGTGCTCTGATCAAAGCCAATTTCGGCGTGGCCGTCCTGGTCTCCGTCGTCCACTCTGGCACGATGATCGCGGCCGGCGGATTCTTGGCGTGGCTGGTCTATTGCTATCTGGGTCTCAAGTTCGTGTCGCGGAGCTGGTTCAATCTAGATGCGACTTGGGCCTCCAGTCTCATATTGGTGGGCGCTCTCTCGCTTACGTTCAGCCTGGCGAGCCGGCACTGAGCCTGCGGCGCGGCGCCAGCTCGCGGCAGTCAGATTATTATCCCGCCCCCCAGCCGACCCACCGCGAGATTGGAGTAAACGCGGATCAGCGTCTCCACGGAGACATCCGACGACCCGCTTCCCATCGCCGCCGTTCCGTCGTGCTCGAAGGCGCGCAGGTCCCGCGCGAACGGCCGCTTCCTGATCAACCCGACGATCCGCTGGCGTGGCCACGAATGGCTCTTGTGGGTCGGAAAGGGAAGTTCGAACTGAGGCACTACCCCCGTTTGCTCGTATGCGACGTTCGGGATAGGAAATGGTCATCATCGAGATTGCTGTAGAGGGGAGCCCGAGATGAGCCGGCGATATCGAAGTCTGGTTCGCAAGAAGTCCTCGGATCAGCGCTTGCTGTTTTCGGCGTGATGGTCTGGGCGATATCCGCAACCTTGCGCCTCGCGTCCGACGATCAGCGGGACGTCTCGATCAGCCACTTCGAGGAACGTTCGCTCGGAGTGATCGCCGGCGGCGCATCGGTTGTCGGCGGCATCATTTTGCTCGCCACCGCCGTGTAAAACTATATCCCTGACACGCGGGTGCGCCTTCTGCGGAAAAGCTCTACCGCAGGACACCAGCAAAAACCGCCCGCGGTGAAGCGTGAGGAGGAGCTTCGATGACGGCAGCAGGAATCGCGACAGACGCGCTCACCGAGCTCGAGCACCGGGTGCAACTGCGGCGCGCGGTGATCGCCAGCACGATCGGCACGACGATCGAATGGTATGATTTCTTTCTGTACAGCACAGTGACCGGGCTGGTCTTTGCGAAGCTGTACTTCCCGGAATCCGATCCTCTGGTCGGCACGTTGCAGGCCTTCGGCATTTATGCGGTCGGCTTTGTCGCGCGCCCGGTCGGCGCCGCCATCTTCGGCCACTACGGCGACCGCATCGGGCGCAAGGCGGCGCTGATCGCGACCCTGCTATTGATGGGCATCGCGACCTTTCTGGTCGCGTTTGTGCCGACCTATGCGCAGATCGGTGTCTGGGGTGCGATCATTCTGACCATCCTGCGTTTTATCCAGGGTGTCGGGGTCGGCGGCGAGTGGGGCGGCTCGGTGCTGCTGTCGATGGAGTGGGCGCGCTCCGACCATCATCGCGGCTTTATTGCCGCCTGGCCGCAATTCGGCGTGCCGGCCGGGCTGTTCCTGGCGAATTTGGCGGCGCTGGCATTCAGCCAGATCGCCGGCAGCCAGTTCCTCGACTGGGGATGGCGCATCCCCTTCTTCCTCAGCATCATCCTTGTCGGGATCGGCCTCTATATCCGGCTCGGCATTCTCGAGACGCCGACCTTTGCGCGATTGGTGGCCGAGAACCGGGTCGAGAAGACGCCGGCCCTCGAGGTGATCAGACGGCAGCCCAAGGAGATCCTGCTCACGGCGCTGGCGCGCATGGGAGAGCAGGCGCCGTTCTACATCTTCACCGCCTTTGTCTTCACCTACGGGACGACGATCCTGGGGGTTTCGCGCAATCTGCTTCTCACAGCCGTGCTGACCGCCTCGGTCGTGTCGTTCTTCTCGATCCCGATTCTCGGGGCATTTGTCGGACAGGATCGGCCGCAAACGAATGTATCTGCTCGGCGCGGCGGTAACCGGAGTGTTTGGTTTCATTTATTTTGCCCTGCTCAATACGATGGTGCCGGGGTGGATCTTTCTCGCCATCGTGCTGTCTTTGATCCCGCACGACATGATGTATGGTCCGCAAGCGGCATTGATCGCAGAATGCTTCACCGGCCGGCTGCGCTACAGCGGCGCCTCGATCGGCTATCAGCTGGCCTCGGTCTTTGCCGGCGGCCCCGCACCGCTGATCGCAACGGCGCTGTTCGCCGAGTTCAAATCGGGCTACGCGATCGCTCTCTATATCCTCGTTTGTGCCGTCATCAGCTTGGCCGCAGCCGCCCTGCTGCCGGATTACACGAACCGCGACATCTCCGCGGAATACGACAAGAAATAGTATTCGCCCAAGCGGAGGCGGAGCATCGTCCGTTACCGCTTTTTAACCTAAGGCGAATTAACCTCAAGGCGGGGTTACCGTCGCGACCGTAAAGTTCAGGTCCGCCGTCATCGTCAGAGCGAACTATCGTAATGAAGTTTTTCTTCGAGCTTGCGGCGGCACCCGCCATCCAATCGCCGCCTCAACTTGATCGGCTTGGCAGTCGTTTGCATGACCCTGATGGCCGCCCTCCTGACGATTTGGGATCTGCGGCGGGAGGCGATGAAGACCTATACGGAGGAAATCGAAAATCTCGGCGTCGCCTTCGCCGAGCAGACTTCGCGCACTCTGCAGGCGGTCGACCTCGTACTGGATCAGGTCAAGGAAAGGGTGCTCGGCTCCGGGGTCGAAACACCCGCGCAATTCGAACAGCTGCTCTCCGGCAGGAAGTGGCACCAGTTTCTGGCCGATCGGCTGAAGAATTTGCCTCAAGCCGATGCCCTCGCGCTGATCGACGCGGATGGCAAGCGCATAAATGCGTCACGCCGTTGGGCGGTTTCGGCCGCCGATTTCTCGGATCACGACTTCATCGCCTATTTTCGGCTGCACGACGAGCCGACCAGTTTCTTGGGGATGCCGATAAAGAACCGCACCAACAGCGGATGGACGATCGTTGTCGCGCGCCGTATCAGCGGACCGGGCGGCGAGTTTCTCGGGACCATCGTCGCAACGATCCGGACCGATTATCTCGAAGAATTTTACAAGGCGATCACTCAGCCGGAGCTGGGGCCGGTCACGGTTCTGCGGCAGGACGGCACCATCTTCGCGCGTTATCCCCGCGTCAAAGAAAACATCATCGGTCAGAAAATGCCGGCCGGATCACCATGGCATCTACTGGCCGAAAGCGGTGGCATTTTTCGTTCCGAGGAGGATGCCACCGGGATCACCTGGGTCGAAGCGGTGCATCCGTTGGCGGATTATCCGCTGGTTGTCGATGTGACGATCTCCGAGGCTGCCGCTCTCGCGAATTGGCGTCGGCAATCGACATTCATTGCAATCGGCGCGGTGTGCGCAGGCCTCGGCTTCATTGTCCTGTTCGCCGAGCTTGGCGTTCAATTTCGCGAGCTCGAGCAGAATCGGGCGAGCATCGAGCAAGCACGTGAAGCCGCCGAAAAAGCGAACCGCGCCAAATCGGATTTCCTGGCCAATATGTCCCACGAGATCCGTACCCCGATGAACGGCGTCATCGGGATGAACGGGCTGCTGCTGCAGACGGAATTGACACCGGACCAGCGCGAATGTGCGATCGCAGTGCGCGACAGCGCCGAGTCGCTGCTCGCCCTGATTAACGACATTCTGGATATTTCGAAGCTCGAGGCCGGCAAGGTCGACCTCGAAGTCATGGATTTCGAGCTTTTCGACACGGTCGAAGCCGCCGTCGGCCTGTTGGCGCCGAAAGCCCACGAGAAGGGGATCGACCTCGGTGTCTTCGTCGATCCGACGGCGAGGGGCGGCTTTCGCGGGGATGAGACGCGGCTTCGGCAGATCCTGCTCAACCTGATCGGCAACGCCATCAAGTTCACCGAGCATGGCGGCGTTTCGGTCGAGGTGGCGGTGTGCTCCGCTCCCACCCAAGATTTGCGCCGTCTGCGCTTTGAAATTGTCGATACCGGCATCGGAATGTCGGAAGCGGTTCGCGGCAGGCTGTTTCGAAAAATTCAGTCAGGCCGATACCTCGATTACCCGCCGCTTTGGCGGAAGCGGTCTCGGATTGGCAATATGCAAACAGCTGATCGAGCTCATGGGCGGCGAGATCGGCGTCGACAGCACGCTCGGCTTCGGCAGTCGGTTCTGGTTTGAGCTGCCGCTGCGGCCGGCAATCAACCCGACCGTCGAACGCCGGGCATTGCCCGGCAAACTGGCGGGTCTTCGTGTCCTGGTCGTCGACGATGTCCAGATGAACCGGCGCATCCTGGCGCGTCAGCTGGCCGGCTTTGGCATGGAGGCAATGTCGGTCGATGATGGTCTGGCCGCGATGGGCGAATTGGGGCGGGCTTTCCATCAAGGCAAACCGTTCGACCTCGTCATCATCGACCAGATGATGCCGGGCCTTTCGGGTGAAGCCCTGGCCCACCGGATCCGCGCGACGGCTGGCCTCGCCGAGACAAAGATCGTGATCGCCTCGTCGGCCGGTCGGCACGGCCTGGCGGAGGGCACCTCCGGCATCATCGATGCGGTGCTGACGAAACCGGTCCGCGAGCAGTCGCTGCTCGACGCCTTTGCACAGCTTTTCGGCTTTGCAGGGGCGCGGCGCACGGAACCGCTCCGCGCGCCACTGCCGCCCCCTCGATCGGCAGGCCGGTCGCTGCAAATCCTGCTCGCAGAAGACAACAAGATCAACCAGCAGCTCGTCACCATGCTGCTTCGCAAAGCCGAGCATCAGGTCGATGTCGTCGAGAATGGGGAATTGGCGTTCGAGGCCGTGCGCAATGCGGATTACGATGTCGTGCTGATGGATGTGCAAATGCCGGTGCTCGACGGGGTCCAGGCAACAAAACGCATTCGCGCTTTGCCGCCGCCCAAGAACGCCGTGCCGATTATCGCCTTGACCGCTCATGCGATGACTGGGGCCAAGGAAGAATATCTCGCAGCTGAGATGGACGATTATTTGTCGAAGCCGATCGACAATGGGGAGCTCTTCTCGCGGCTCAACGACGTGGCCGCGGGGGTTGTCGGAAGAGGCAGAGGGCCAGCTCTGGTTGCTGCCGATTGCCTGCCGCCCGTCACGGTCGATCCTGCTCGGCTCGAGATGGTCGCAGAGGTCATGGCAGGGGGCGAGCCTTTGGGCGAGTTTGTCGACGTATTTCTCGTCAACGCTGCAGAGCGCATCAATCAGATACGCCGCCTACTCGACTGCCATGACCTCGATGGGACCGGCCGGGAAGCGCATACCCTGCTAGGGACGGCCGGAAATTTCGGTGCAATGCGGCTCAGCCGGATTGCCGAAGAGTTGCGGGCGGCCTGCGATACCGGAAACGCTAGTCGCGCCCGGGACGTCGCCGATGGGTTGACCGAGGCGTGGGACGCGACATCGGGGGCGATGCACGCTTGGCTGAATGACAAAACAGCGCCCCGGGCGGCGTAACTGACTTTCCGAAACCGGTTTCAGCGGTGCGGGACGAGGCGAGTCACGTGGCCCATCTTGCGGCCGGGCTGGATCTCGGTCTTGCCGTAGAGATGCAGTTTGGCCAGAGGATCATTCAGCGCATCTCGCCAGTTGGCGACGTCGCTGCCTAATAGGTTCTTCATGACGGCATCGGAGTGGCGCTCGACCGAGCCGAGTGGAAGCCCGCAAATCGCCCGCACGAGCTGCTCGAATTGGCTGGTGAAGCAGGCGTCGATTGTCCAATGGCCCGAATTGTGCGGGCGCGGCGCGATCTCGTTGACGAGGATGGCACCGCTCTCCGTCACGAACATCTCGACCGCGAGAACCCCGACGAGATCGAGCTTTTCGGCGACATGACGCGCAATCTCCTCGGCGCGCATCGCGGTATCTGCCGGAATTCGCGCGGGCGCGATCGTCGTATCGAGGACATGATTGACGTGCTGGTTTTCAACGGGCGGATAGGTTACCCAGGCGCCGTTTGCGCCGCGCGCAACGATGACCGAGATCTCGCAGGCAAAATCGACAAAACTTTCGAGGATCCCGCTCTCGCCGCCCATTCGGCGCCAAGCGTCCTCGGCCTTGATCTCCGGGGTCAAAGTCACCTGACCCTTGCCGTCATAGCCCAGGCGCACCGTCTTCAGCACCGCGGGGTACCCGAAATCGCGCATGGCGTGGAGCAACACGACCGGGTCGGAAATTTCACGGTAGGCGGTGGTCTCGACACCGATCGAGCGAAGGAAGTCCTTCTCACGCAAGCGGTCCTGCGCGACTTCGAGAATTTCGGGCCGCGGCATCAGCGGCTTGATGGCGGCCACCCGGCGAACTGCCGCCGCCGGAATATTTTCGAATTCGAAGGTTGCGATATCGACGGCGCCGGCGAACCGCTCGAGCGCCTCTCGGTCGGAGAATTCGGCAACGGTCGCCGCGCCGCAAACTTGCGCGGCCGGGCTGTCCGGCTCGTCGGCGAAAACATGGCATCGATAGCCGAGCCGAGCGGCGGCGAGGGCGGTCATCCGGCCGAGCTGGCCCCCGCCCAAAATGCCGATCGTAGCGCCTGGAGCTAACATTCCCGACCGGCCGGACGCTCGGCAACACCCTGGGTTTGCGTCTCCCGCCAGCCGTCGAGAGCCTGCGCGAGGGCGCCATTGCCCAGAGCGAGCATCGCCGCGGCAAAAAGCGCGGCGTTGACCGCGCCGGCCTGACCGATGGCGAAGGTTGCGACCGGGATCCCCGCCGGCATCTGAACGATCGAGAGCAGGCTGTCGACGCCCTTCAAGGTTCTGCTTTCGATCGGGACGCCGAGCACCGGGAGCGCGGTCAATGCCGCCGTCATCCCGGGAAGATGTGCCGCTCCGCCGGCGCCGGCGATGATCAGACGCAGTCCGCGCGACTTTGCGGTGCGGGCGTATTCAAAGAGGCGGTCGGGTGTGCGATGCGCGGAGACGATCCGGGTCTCGTAGCCGATGCCAAACCGTTCGAGGGTGCTCGCAGCGTGCTGCATCGTGTCCCAGTCGGATTGACTGCCCATGATGATACCCACTGACCGACTGGCGTCGTCCATTCGACTTCCTTTGGAAGCATCCTAGTGCTCGGACGCATTCGGATGAGTCAATGCCCCGTCTCCCTCCTTCGTCTTCCCGGCGAAGGAGGCTGTCAGGAAAATTAATTTGCAGAGCGAAAGAAGAGCTGAGGCGAGGCAGTGCGTGCTTCGAGACGCGCCCTTTTGGCGCTCCTCAGCATGAGGTAATCCTTTGATGGCGTTAAGAAAATCCCTCATCCTGAGGAGGCCGCGGCGCGGCCGTCTCGAAAGACGCGCAAACGTTGATGCAGGCAATCGTCGATTTCCTGACAGGCTCGAAGGCCGGGACCCATTTCCGCGATGGGCACCGGCCTTCGCCGGTGTGATGGAGGTTTTTTCGTCGTGGTACTGGTCCCGGGTCGACCGATAAATCGTCTGAATGGATCTGAACACTAAAGGATACGCGATTATAGGCAAGCTCTGGTGAATTTGCCCTCAGGCGATGATGTCGGGCAATAGCTCGCTCTCGATCTTGGTGATCTGGTCTTTGAGCAGCAGCTTTCGCTTTTTCAGCCGCTGCAATTCGAGCTGGTCGACCGGAGCGCGCGCGGCGAGACGCGCAATCACCTCGTCGAGGTCGCGATGTTCGGTTTTCAGCGCGGCGAGCTTTGCTTTCAGAGCTTCGATGTCGAGATCCATGGCCATGCCAGGAGAGTTCGGCCTCATGATAACACTACCGACGCGCCGGGCACCATCAGACCCGAACGTCGCGACAAAATCGGGCTCATGCGGCTTTTGAACACGATCGGCGCTGTATTCGCGGATCGCAAGGTGCTGACGGCCCCGATGTGGAGCAACGAATGCGGTCTCTTCGCTGGCTTTCCGGCGTATTATAAAAAGGTGGCGCCTGTTGCGGAGTTGACCCTCATCCAGGCGCTCGATTTCAACGGGACGTGATTTGACCAAACGTATCGGTCTGTTGACGAGCGGTGGCGAACGCGGCGGGCTCAACGCGGTGATCCGGGCGGTCGCGGTCCGTTGGGGTATCGGCCTATGGCTGTGAGGTCCTCGGCATCCGCAACGGCTCAATGGGATGAGCTCGAAAACACCGCGGAGGACGAAGCGTTCTGGTGCTTCTCGCTCGCCTTTTACGAGCGGCCGGGGGTTTCCGACGCACTAATCACGCTGCAGGACCGCGACGGCTTCGACGTCAACCTTATTCTGTTTGCACTGTGGCTCGGCATCTCAGGGCGCGAACCGCTCGACGGCGATGCTCTAGCGGCGGCGGAGCGAGCTGCCGGCACGCTCCGAAGCGACATCGTCGAACCCCTGCGTAGCCTGCGCCGAAAGCTCCGGCACCATCCTGACAGCGATGTCCAGCGGGTGCGCGAAGGCGTGAAGGCGCTTGAAATCGCGGGAGAGAAGCTGATTCAAGAGCGCCTCGCCCAGTTCGCCGGAAGGGGGTGCGCGAAGACATCTCCTGGGGGCCGGCGGGCCGCCGCCCATGGCAATCTCGCGCTCTATCTCGGCGGAGAAGGGGTCCGCACCAAGGAAGCAGCGGTTCTCAAAGAAGCTCTCGATCGCATTCGCGCAAGATCGGTGAACGAGACCGCCTAATCGCCCGCGTCGCGCGGCTCGGGGCTGTCCTCGGCGCCGGAGGGTTCGCCCCACCGTTTGACCAGTCCGGTTTCCAGCCCGAACAGATCGAGGACGCGACCCAAGGTGTGATCAATCATCTCTGCGATGGTCTTGGGTTTGGCATAAAAAGCAGGCACCGGCGGGGCAATCACCGCGCCCATCTCCGACAGCGCCGTCAAGTTACGCAAATGGCCGGTGTGAAGCGGCGTTTCGCGCACCATCAGGACGAGGCGACGCCGCTCCTTGAGCACGACGTCGGCCGCGCGGCTCAGCAGCGTCGTCGTCACTCCGCTGGCGATCTCGGCCATGCTGCGGATCGAGCACGGCGCCACCACCATGCCGATCGTCTTGAACGAGCCGGAAGAGATCGGCGCCGCCAGATCGCCGATCGCGTGGACCACATCGGCGCGGCTGCGGACGACCGCGGGCTTCAGGTCGGTCTCCAGCGCCAATGTCACCTCGGCGGCCCGGCTGATGACGAGGTGCGTCTCGACCGGCAACGGACGCAGCAGTTCGAGCAGGCGCGCCCCGTAAATCACTCCGGAGGCGCCGCTGATCCCGACAATCAGACGGGGGCGTCCGGATTTTTCCGTCATGCCACCCTCTGTGAAATTTAATCGTTCCGTCATATCTCCGTCCGAGGGTCAACGACCCTATAGCCGGGTCTTGCCACCGGCGTTACCATCGACCGGCGTTACCGTCTAGCAGGAGGACCGTGCATGTCGCTGCAGGATCGCATCGAGGCGCTCAAGGAGAAGCACGCCGCACTCGAACGCGCTCTCGATGAGGAAAACAAGCGTCCGCTTCCCAATCAGGACGCAGTCCACGATCTGAAGCGTCAAAAGCTCCGCATCAAGGATGAAATCTACCAGCTCGAGAGGCACTGACAGCCGCCTCTCAGACGCGGGCCAAGCCCTCAAAAAAGCCGGGAGAGCCCTTTCTCACCCGGCTTTTTATATGAAACTCGGCGGTTCATCGGCCCTTTTTGTATCGCGAGCGATCCGGAAGAGTGAAGGCCCTCATCCGACACGGCTCAAACGTTCTCTTTCGCGCGCTCGCGCAAGAGGAATTTCTGGATTTTGCCGGTCGAGGTTTTCGGCAGCGGACCGAATAAAACCGTCCGCGGCACCTTGAAACGCGCTAGGTGGTCGCGGCAGAAGGCGATGATTTCATCCGCGGTGGCCGTCGCTTCCGGCTTTAACGTCACAAAAGCGCACGGCGTTTCGCCCCACATCGGGTCGGGGCGGGCGACCACGGCGGCTTCGAGCACGCAAGGATGGCGGTAGAGAACGTCCTCGACCTCGATCGTCGAGATGTTCTCGCCGCCGGAGATGATGATGTCCTTCGAGCGGTCCTTCAGCTCGATGTAGCCGTCGGGGTGCATGACCCCGAGGTCGCCCGAATGGAACCAGCCGCCGGCGAAGGCCTCCTCGGTGGCGCGCGGGTTCTTCAGGTAGCCCTTCATGACGATGTTGCCGCGCATCAAGACTTCTCCCATCGCCGCGCCGTCCGGCGCGACCGGTGCGAGGGTCACCGGATCGGCAACGGTCAGCTCCTCGAGCACGGGGTAGGTCACTCCCTGGCGCGCCTTGAGCCGCGCGCGCTCGGCGGCGGGCAGCTCGTCCCACTCGCTGTGCCAAGCGCAAACGACGCCGGGGCCATAGCACTCGGTCAGCCCGTAGACATGGGTGATGTGAAACCCGAGGGCCTCCATACCCTCGATGACGGCGGCGGGCGGCGGCGCCCCGGCGGTCATCATCTCGATGCGGCGATCGAGCGAGCGTCTGAGATCGGGCCCCGCATTCAGCAGCATGTTCATGACGACCGGCGCGCCGCACAGATGGGTGACGCCCTCGCGCGCAATCGCTTCGTAGATCGCCGCCGCCTCGACCCGGCGCAGGCAGACATGCGTGCCGGCCATCGCCGTGATGGTCCACGGGAAGCACCAGCCGTTGCAGTGGAACATCGGCAAGGTCCACAGATAGACCGGGTGCTGCCGCATCCCCCAGACGAGAACGTTCCCGAGCGCGTTCAGATAGGCGCCGCGATGGTGATAGACGACGCCTTTCGGATTGCCGGTGGTGCCCGAGGTGTAGTTGAGCGCGATTGCCTCCCACTCGTCTTGCGGAGCGAGTTCCGGGAATGCCGGGTCGCCGGTGGCCAGGAACGCCTCGTAATCCATCTCGCCGAGCCGCTCACCGCCAGGTCCGCTCGCATCGGCGATGTCGATCACGACCGGCTTTGGGTCGAGCTGCGCCAGCGCCTTCCCGACCACCGGTGCGAATTCCGTGTCGGTGATCGAGAACCTTGGCCTCGCCGTGCTTCAGGATGAAAGCGATCGTCTCCGGATCGAGCCGAATGTTGAGTGCATTGAGCACCGCCCCGGCCATCGGCACCCCGAAATGCGCCTCGAAGGCCTCGGGCGTGTTGGGCGCCATCACCGCCACCGTGTCGCCCTGCCCGACGCCGCGCGCCGCCAGCGCCGAGGCGAGCCGGCGGCAGCGTTCGAGCGCCTCGCGCCAGCTGTATCGCCGCTCGCCATGGACGAGCGCGAGCCGGTTCGGATAAACCGCCGCGCTGCGCACCAAGAAGCCAATCGGGCTCAGCGGCACGTAATTCGCCGCATTCTTCCCGAGCCCTACTTCGTACGGGTTGGTCGAAGTGCTCATGTCGCCTCCCCGGCCCATCATAGGGTTTCGCGTCGCCAACCCCATCTTACCACATCGCAACATCTTCGGAGGCTACCGATCACGCGCCGTCCCGTCTGGGTGGGTAGCGGTCCGTCGCTGACGCACGGCCGACGGCAGGGTCGCGCCAATTCCGGACCTCCCGAACGGGAAGGTTCGACCCTTTCCGGCCATGCGAAGCACTAGACCAACCTCTTAGCTCAGGCAGAAATCTGGTGCGAATGACGGCTTGCCACCCGACCCTACCATTGTCGGTCTAGCCGGGTCGGTCAGCCGCGGAATGATATCGAGAAATTCGAACACCGAGCCGGGCCAGCCATGCAACAACAGCATTGGAATGGGCGCCTAGTCCGGAGAGCGGGTGCGTGCCAGACGTTCGCGCAGATCAGTAATTGCCGCTTCGGAAATAAAGGTTGTAGCTGTCACCGCTGTCGGGCCGCGCCTCGCCGCTGCCCGATAGGCATTGCACCCTCCTTGGACCGATATTCGTCGGGAGCCCGGAATCACCGTTTTGGGCATCTCCGGCAGCCAATAATCCAGGACTGCCCCGTTCGATACTCCACAACGCTCTGAATTTTAACGCGTGCCCTCGCCGCCGTGGAGTGCCATTTGCGCGGCGGGATATCGTTCACCGGCCGCTGCCCCCTTCGGCGCCACACGCTCGATCTGTACCAAATCTTCTGGCGTCAGTAAGATCTCGAGCGCCCCCAAGCGCCTCCGAGACTTGATCGCGCCGGCGCGCGAGCGGGATAGCTGGCGGACCCGCCGCCCATGCGGGAGGCTAATAGCTGTGATCGCGCGAGTTTTGGAACATGGATGGATCAGTTATTTCCGCGCTTTCCGCATTGGGTGGGGCCGCAATAGGCGGACTGACATCTATCGTCGGGGCTTGGTTGAGCCAACAGAGACAGGTGATGGCACAAGAAATCGTGCAGGACAAACTTCGCCGGCAAGAACTCTACAGAGAATTCATCGAGGATGCTTCGAAAATCTTTGGCGATGCGCTCGAGCACGAGAAGACAGACTTTTCTGCCTTGGTCGGGATTTACACGAAAATCAGCAGAATGCGCGTCATCTCCTCTCCGAAGGTGGTCGAAAGCGCGGAGCAAGCCGGCCGAGCGATTATCGAAACGTATTTGGCGCCAAACCTGACCTTCGCCGAGCTGCGGGACATGGTGGAGCAGGGCCGGCTCGACCCTCTTCGCGTTTTCGCCGAGGCCTGTCGGGCAGAACTTCGCGGCGGCTACGGCTCCTTGAGAACCGGGTAAAGGCGCAGCCACGTTTCGGGAGCTTGGCTCTTACCTCGATTACCGCTTTTTACTCGGATTCACTGGCACTCAACTGCCTGCGGCCTTAAGTAACCGCCGAATCGGTGGTATCGGGCCAGTGTCCGCAAAGTCGGCCCGACGGGAGGCATCCGCTCGCGACGCTATTCTTGGGGTCCGTATTGCCTCACCGGAGAATGTTCCCCAGACGTCGAGCGTTGCCTCACCGCCCGTGTTCCCGTTGCCTCACTGATCTCCCGCTCGAGCCACAGCTCCCCTTCTCAATTCTAAATCAATGCTTACTGATGTTGGCCCTGTGGAGTTGTGGGCGACGCGGCAGCGTCGTCCAAGCGCAGCGGCAAATCCACAGGGCTCTTCGCGCCGCCTTCACAATCGCTGAAACAATCGTTCGCACCATTGCTGAGCAGGCTTCGCTTGCCGTCCCCATGCGCAAAGCCAGGATCGGCCGTGGTGGTTCCGAATACCATTTGGTGCGCAGCTTCTCGGCGCCATTCCTTCAGTCGGCGCTGCAGTGTCCGCAGCTGTCCGTTCGGGTATACACCGGGGCACTGAGCCTGCAACCGCTCCAATAGCTCCCGCGATGTATGCCACGGCTCTGCCTCAAACCATCCTCGCAGCTCGACCGTCACTGCCGCAAATGGGTCCGGCCGCCGCCGCGAGCGCTTGGGCTTCGCCTTGGCTACGCTGGTCGGGCGTACCTCACCCTCCCGCCATGCAGTGCGCAGTCCAGAGAGGAATTCCTCCAATGTCGGCGAGGTAGGTTTCGCGGTTTCCCCAAGGACCGGCCTATCCGCGATATCAACGAGCTGCTGCTGGACCGCACGGATCTCCTTCAGTAGGCGAACTGGGTCCAACATGGACCGCAGCTCTTGCACTCGGTGACGCACCTCCTCGCTTGTCCGTGGGTCCGCCATCAACCGTTGACAGGGTGTCGCTGGGGGGTGATAGCGCTTCCTGACCAGTGCCCCATCGCGCGCCTTGGAGGCCAGCTTGAAGGAGGGTTGGAAGAAATTCACGAACAGCCGCATCGCGGCATACAATCGTGCCAGCGCCGCCGCGGCTTCCAGCCCCTCGAAGCGCCGATAGCCGATCGTCCGGCGCACGACGGCGCCATTCTTCTGCTCCACCCAAGCCTGGTCGTTCTTGCGATAGGGACGGCAGCGTGTGAACTCGATCCCGACCTGCTGGCAATAATCGCGAACGGTTTCGTTCATGAACACGCTGTCGTTATCGGTGTCCAAACCGAGCAGCGGGAAGGGCAGCACCTTGCGTAATTCGCTCAGTACCTCCGTCAGCAGCCGCTGTTCGCGCACCAGCAGCGGCGCGCATTCGGTCCAGCCGGTGGCGATGTCGGTCAGCACCAAGGTTTGCACAAAGCTGCCCCTTGTGACCGGCCCGCTATGAGCAACCAGATCCGCCTCGACAAATCCGGGTGGTGGATCGTCCCAGTCATCAAACGTGCGTATCGGCACGCTGCGCCTGATCGCCGCCGAAGGAGCCGACCGCCGGCGGGTTGCCGTTCCCGCTTGCCGCCGGATATCCCGCAATGCCCGATCGATCGTCGCCGCGCTCATCGCCAGTAATCTCGCGCGCACCTCCGGCACCAGCTGCAGATGGCCGTGCCGCTCCATTGCCTCGACTAGAATTGACAACAGCGGCCGTAGCCGTTTGCCACAGATCCGGTCGGATGCCTCCCAGACCACGATCAGCGCCTCGCGCACAGCCTCATCGTAAATCCGGCGGCCGGGCCGTGGTCCCCGACGCCGGTTAACCTGCCCAGCCCGCAACAAACGCATCGCATGCTTGCGGTGATAGCCAGTTACCGCCGCAAACTCGTCCAGAATCCGACCCCGCTCGCCCCGATCTCCCATCGCATATCGGTCTGCTACCGCTGCCACCAACTCGTCACGCGCCGCCATGCTGATCCGCCTCATCATTAGCCCCGCCGATGAACATCGGTCGGGAGCAAATCAGATGAGGCAATGTCTCAGCCTCCGGGAACATTTCAGGCGAGGCAATGCGGGGTCAATTGACAATGAGTGAACAGCAATCGGTCTGGTGGGAGCGGATCAGGCTTGGCACTGGCGTGGCGTTCGCCACGTTGCTATGCGTCGCTTCCGCTTACGCACAGGCGCCGACGGGCGCGGTGCCCGTTGGCGTTGTCGTGGCCGAAAAGCAGCCGGTGGCTCGATCCGCCGAATTCGTGGGCCGGATCGAGGCCCCGAGCCGGGTCGAGGTGCGCGCCCGGGTTACCGGCTACCTCGATGCCGTGCTGTTCCGGGAGGGGGAGCAGGTGCGGGAGGGAGATCTTCTCTACCGCATCGACCAGGCACCGTTCCAGGCGGCCGTGCAGCAGACCCAAGGCGCTCTGCTGCGCGCCCAAGCGTCGTACACAAACGCCTCGCTACAGGCAGCCCGCGCCGAGGAACTGGTCAAGACCAGCGCCACCCCGCTTGCCGAACGGGACAAGCGTGTCGCTGAACGGCAGAGCACCCAGGGCGATGTCGTGACCGCGGAGGCAAACCTGCGTACGGCACAGATCAATCTTGGCTACACGGAGATCAAGGCGCCGATCAACGGCATTGTCGGCAAGACTGCGGTCACCAAGGGTAACCTCGTCGGGCCTGACAGCGGCGTGTTGACCACAATCGTCAGCCAGGACCCGATGTACATCGCTTTCCCGGTAAGCCAGCGCGAGTTCCTCAACGTCAAGCGGAGCGAATTGCAGGCCAACGACCGGAAAATCCAGGCGACGATCCGGTTTTCCGACGGCAGCGCCTATGACAAGCCTGCCGTGCTCGACTTCCTCGGTGTGACGGTGGATCGTGAAACCGATACAGTGCCGGTACGGGGGACGATCCCGAATCACGATGGCGTTTTGTTCGACGGGCAGCTCATTCGAGTGACGGTGGAAGGGGACCGGCCGGAAGAAAAGGTGCTGGTGCCGCAGACGGCGCTGCTCGCCGATCAGCAGGGTACGTATCTCTTTATCGTCCAGGACGGCAAAGCCGAGATCCGCCGCGTCAAGGTCGGCGGCGAAAAGGGTGCCGACGCGGTTCTTGACGGCGGTCTTGCCGGCGGCGAGCAGGTGATCGTGCAGGGGATGGAAAGCCTGCGCCCGGGTGCGGCCGTGAGTGCCAGCCCGGTTCCTCAGATGCCCCGGAGCTGATCGGGTGATCTCCAGCGTCTTTGTCGCGCGGCCCCGGCTCGCCGCGGTCATCGCGATCGTCACGACGATCGCGGGCATCCTCTCCCTTTTCGTGATCCCGATCGCGCAATACCCGGACATCGTCCCGCCGCAGGTCTCGGTTACAACCACCTATCCCGGCGCCTCCGCTGCTGTTGTCGAGGCCACCGTCGCGCAGCCGATCGAGAGCCAGGTCGTCGGCGTCGACAAGGCCATCTACATGAAAAGCGTGAGCGGCAACGATGGCAGCTACACGCTCTTGGTTTCCTTTGAGCTGGGCACCGACCCGGACATCAATACCGTCAACGTCAATAACCGTGTGCAGGTCGCTCTCTCCAAATTGCCAGAGGACGTGCGCCGGCAAGGTGTGACGGTGAAGAAAAAATCTTCGGCCTTGCTCGGCGTCATCGCGCTCTACTCGCCGAAACATACGCATGACGAGCTGTTTATTTCGAATTATGCGACGATCAATTTGCTCGACACAATCAAGGCGACGCCCGGGGTCGGCGATGCCGTCCTGTTCGGCCCGCAAGACTACGCCCTGCGCGCTTGGGTGCGCACCGACCGGCTAACGGGGCTGAACCTCACGACAGGCGACATTATCAACGCCATCCAGGCTCAGAACGTCCAGGCGCCGGTCGGCCGTATCGGCGCACGGCCGATCTCGAACGATCAGCAGATCCAGCTCAACATCCAGACCAAGGGGCGGCTCTCCTCTACCGAGGAATTCGCCAATATCGTGATCCGGACCAACCCCGACGGGTCCGTGCTGCGGCTCGGCGACGTCGCGCGGCTGGAGCTGGGTGCCGCCAATCTTGATCGTGAGACGCGCCTCAATGGCGGCCCCGCCGCGCTGATCGGGATATACCAATCTCCCGGGGCGAACGCGCTGAGTACTCTCGGGGCGGTCAAGCAGGGCCTCGAAGACGCGGCAAAGAGCTTCCCCGAGGATCTGGCGTGGAAGGTGACGTACGACACCACAACCTTCGTCACCGATACGATACACGAGGTACAGAAAACGCTCGTCGAGGCGTTCGTGCTCGTCGTGCTGGTCGTGTACCTGTTCCTCGGGAATTTGCGCGCGACCCTCATCCCGACCATCGCCGTGCCGGTAAGCCTGGTCGGGGCGTTCATCGTGCTGAACGCGATCGGCTATTCAGCCAACACAGTCTCATTGCTCGCCGTGGTGCTCGCCATCGGCATCGTGGTCGACGACGCGATCGTCGTGGTCGAAGCGGTCGAGGCGGTAATGGAGGAACGGCCGGAGCTGACGCCGGCGCAGGCAACGATCGAGGCGATGCGTGGCATTACCGCTCCGATCGTCGCGATCACATTGGTGTTGCTGTCGGTCTTCGTGCCGGTCGCCTTTCTTCCGGGCATCTCCGGCGAGCTGTTCCGGCAGTTTGCGGTCACGGTCGCCGCGGCGATGCTCCTCTCCGCGATCAACGCCCTCACGCTCTCGCCGGCCTTGTGCGCGCTGCTTCTCAGACCGCATCACGGACCCCGGCGCGGGCCGATCGGGGTGGTCTTCCGGTTTATCGACCGGGTGCGCGACGCCTATGGCGCCGCCATCGCCCGGCTTGTGCGTGTATCCATCGTCAGCCTGGTACTGGTGGCGGTCGCAATGTTCGGCGTTTACGGACTGGGCCGCATCACCCCGACGGGATTTCTGCCGGAAGAAGACCAGGGCGCTTTTTTCATCGTCGTGCAATTGCCGGACGGCGCCTCGATCGGGCGGACCTCCGCCGTCGTCGAGCAGGTCGAGGCCATCCTCAAGCAGGAGCACGCAATCGCCGACTACAGCTCCACCATCGGGCTCAATTTTATCGACAACTATTCCCAGCCGAATGCCGCCTTCGTGATTGTCTCGCTCAAGCCGTTCGAGGAACGGCTGGACCCGTCGCAGGGCGCCCCGGCGCTGATCGCGAGCCTTGGAAGGAGGATGCGAAGCGAGGTGCGCGGCGGCATCGCGGTGCCGATCGCGCTGCCGCCGATCATCGGGCTCGGAACGGGCGGCGGGTTCAGCTATGTGCTGCAGGATTTCGCGGGCGGCAACCCGCGCTCGCTCGCCCAGGCTCTGCGCGGCCTGCTGGTCGCCGCCAACCAGGATCCGCAACTGGCCCGCGTGTTCAGCACGTTCTCGGCGACGAACCCCTCCTTCTACCTCGATATCGACCGCGACAAGGCGCAGGTGCTCGGGGTGGAGATCAGCAGCATCTTCCAGGCGCTGCAGGCCTCGCTCGGCGGGTATTATGTCAACGACATGAACCTGTTCGGCCGCACCTGGCAGGTGCAGGTGCAGGCGGAAGCCGAGGACCGCGCATCCGTCGATGACATCTACCGCATCCACGTGCGCAATTCGAAAGGCGAGATGATCCCGCTGCGCAGCCTCGTCGAGACGCGCGTGGTCGTCGGGCCGCAAGCGCTGATCCGCTACAACAACCGGCTGGCCGTCACCGTCCAGGGAGCCCCGCACCCGGGGTTTCCTCCAGTCAGGCGCTCGCCGCGATGGATGCGGTCGGGGCGAGAACATTGCCGCCCGGCTATCGTGGCGCCTGGACCGACATCTCGTTCCAGGAGAAGCGTGCCGAAGGCAAAACCGGGATGATCCTCGCCTTTGCGATCCTGTTCGCCTACCTGTTCCTCGTCGCGCTGTACGAAAGCTGGACCATTCCGGTGCCGGTCTTGATGTCGGTGTCGGTCGGCGTGCTCGGCGCCTTTATCGGCATCAAAGCGTTCGGCGTGACGCTCGATCTCTATGCGCAGATCGGCATGGTGGTGCTGATCGGGCTGGCCGCGAAAAACGGAATTCTGATCGTCGAGTTTGCCAAGGAGCGGCGCGCCCACGGCGTCCCGCTGCGCGAGGCTGCGACGGAGGGCGCACGCCTGCGCTTCCGCCCGGTGATGATGACCTCCTTCGCCTTTATTCTCGGGCTCCTGCCGCTCGTCGTCGCGACTGGTGCCGCCATGCTGGCGCGCCGGGACGTGGGCGTGCCCGTGTTCGCGGGCATGCTCGCCGCCTCGTTCCTCGGAATTTTCCTGATCCCGCCGCTCTACGTCACCTTCCAGGGCTTGCGCGAGCGGCTCAAGCCGTCGTCGCGGCCGATACCTGCCGCTACCGCCGCGGCGGTCGAAGCCGAGCCCGCCCATCAGGGTGTCGCGGCGGAATAGCCCCCCACACCGGGCCCATATCCGGTTGCCCGAGCTCATCGAGACACGCCGGCAACCGGCGAGCGTGGCGCATGACTACACCTCCGGCTCTGGCCGGATCGTGCGAAAACGGTAGCCGACAGCCGCATCGGTCAGTGTCTGCGATGCTCTCACAGCCCGGCTGGATGCTCTTTTTGTTCGTTTCCGCCGCACGCGCAAAAACTGAAAGAGTGTCGCCTCTGCAAAGCAACGGCCGACAAACTGCGCCGGGTTTCTCCCGCAACCGGTGCAAAGGACCGGTTCCCATCCACTTGAGACGCCCAGGGCGGCACTCGGCAATGACGGCAATGGGGCAGGAGGAGCCGTTCCGAATGCGAAGCTGAGTGACGGAGAAGGGTCGAAAGCGGAAATTTAGGCTGCGAGGCATTACCGTGAGGGTTTAAGCGCACTGGAACGCATCCAAAACCTGCCATGCCGCATGTTGCATGAATTCGCGACCACCGCCCTAATTTCACGCTCTAGTCGGATCTCGCGGCGGTGGCCGCGCTCGCTGCGGATAGCGGCATCGCCGATGCAACCGCGGTTCCGGTCGAACCCATGCGGCGTCGCAGTTCGCGACCGAGCGACCCCTCGCTGGGATGCTGCTCATCTCAAATTAGCCGCTTTCGTGTTGTAATCTCCCGCGCCGGGCTATGATAAAGCCCCCGAGGGCGGACGTGTGGACACTGGCGCCGGGAGGAGTACAAACGCAACTGAATAGAGAGCTTGGCTGCAGATTGGCTGCAGATACAGCCAAGAGTGATTCGTCGCTCAATTTAAGATTGTAACCAGCGCGCGGCCAAGCTTCGCCGCAAGACGCGGCCGCCCGCCGGGCTGTAAGGGATCGCAGCGGGACAAAACTGTGGCGCTCCGAAGGAGGCAACCGATGACGGGCTATTTGGAGACCTATCGCCGCTCGCTCGAACGGCCGGAGGAATTCTGGGCGGAGGCGGCCGAGGCGATCGACTGGGAGCGGCGCTGGGACCGCGTGCTCGATCGGAGCCGGCCGCCGTTTTACCGCTGGTTTCCGGGCGCCCGGCTCAACACTTGCTGGAATGCGGTCGACCGTCATGTCGCGGCGGGGCGGGGCGAGCGCGTCGCGCTGATCTGGGACAGCCCGGTCACCGGGCAGATCCGGCATTTCACCTATCGCGAATTGCAGGGCGAGGTCGCGCGTCTGGCCGGCGTATTGACGAGCCTCGGCGTCGCGCAAGGGCGACCGCGTGCTGATCTACATGCCGATGGTGCCCGAGGCGGCGATTCGCGATGCTGGCTTGCGCACGCATCGGCGCGATCCATTCGGTCGTCTTCGGCGGGTTCGCCGCGCATGAGCTGGCGACGCGCATCGACGACGCGAAGCCGCGAGTAATCCTCTCCGCCTCATGCGGCATCGAGGTCAGCCGGATCGTTCCCTACAAGCCGCTGCTCGACGCCGCGATAATCGAGGCGCGCGCCAAGCCCGAGCATTGCGTCATCCTGCAACGGCCGATGTGCGATGCCGACCTGGTCCCCGGCCGTGACCTGGATTGGCAGGAACTCGCCGCCGCGGCGCGGCCGGCCGATTGCGTTCCGGTGCTCGCGACCGACCCGCTCTACATCCTCTACACCTCGGGCACGACCGGCATCCCGAAAGGCGTCGTGCGCGACAATGGCGGGCACGCGGTCGCGCTCCACTGGTCGCTGCGGAACATCTACGGGGTGCGAGCCGGATGAAGTGTTCTGGACGGCCTCGGACGTTGGTTGGGCGGTCGGCCATTCCTACACTGTCTACGCGCCGCTGCTGCTGGGCTGCACCACCGTCATGTACGAGGGTAAGCCGGTCGGCACGCCGGATGCCGGCGTGTTCTGGCGGGTCATCGAGCAGCACGCCGTGCGCGTCTTTTTCACGGCGCCGACGGCGTTTCGCGCGGTCAAGCGCGAAGACCCCGAGGGGCGTTTGATCCGCACGCGCGATCTCAGCCACTTCCGCGCCCTTTTCCTCGCCGGCGAGCGCGCCGATCCACCTACCATCGCGTGGGCCGAGGAGCATCTCCGGGTGCCGGTCATCGATCATTGGTGGCAGACGGAAACCGGCTGGCCGATCGGCGCCAATTGCCTCGGGATTGAGCAACTGCCCGTCAAGCACGGCTCGTGCACGCGCGCTGTCCCCGGCTGGGACGTGCGCGTGCTCGACGCCGAGACGGCCGGAGTCGCCGATGAGCTCCCGGCGGGCGAAATCGGCGCCATCGCGGTCAAGTTGCCCTTGCCGCCCGGGGCACTGCTGACCTTGTGGCAAGCCGATGACCGCTTCGTCGACTCGTACATGAAAGCGTTCCCAGGCTTTTATCAAACGGCCGACGCCGGGCTCATCGACGCCGACGGCTACATCCATGTGATGACCCGCACCGACGACATCATCAATGTGGCCGCTCACCGCCTCTCGACCGGCGAGATCGAGGAGGTGCTGGCGGCGCATCCCGATGTCGCGGAATGCGCCGTCATCGGCGTCGCCGACGCGCTCAAAGGTCAGGTCCCGCTGGGTCTCCTGGTCCTCAAAGCCGGCGTCAAACGCCCCCCGGAGGAGGTCGAGCGCGAAGCTATCAAACTCGTTCGCGACCGCGTCGGCCCGATCGCGAGTTTCAAGACCGCTCTCGTCGTCGCCGGCCTGCCGAAGACCCGGTCGGGCAAGATCCTGCGCGGGACGATGCGGCGGATTGCCGACGGCGAAGACTATCCTTTGCCCGCAACGATCGACGATCCCGCGGTCCTCGCCGAAATCAACGCCGTTCTGGCAAATGCCGGCTATGGCAAGCGAGACAGGATATAAGCCTAACTCTCCAGCCGCTCGGACTTCTTCATTGCCGAGCTCGTCATTGGCCACGGGTCTTCGCGCGCGGGCATGACTGAGCGCCCGCTCGAGTTCTGCAAAGGTGCAAAGACCGAGCTCGACCGGGTGCCGGGGTTTGATGTTGGGGCTGTTCCAATGCGTGCGGTCGCGCACGGCCGCGATCGTCGGCTTGGTCGTGCCGATCAGCTTGGTGATCTGGGTCTCGGACAGCTCGGGATGGCTCTTCAGCAGAAAAGCAATCGCGTCCGGCTTGTCCTGCCGTTTCGATATCGGAGTGTAGCGCGGGCCCTTGTGCTTGAAGACTTGCGGTGGAAGGGCTTGCGGAGAAAGCTTGAGCCGCGCCTCCGGATCGGCCTGGCAGCGCTCGATCTCCTCCGCCGTGGTTTGTCCGTTCGCCACCGGGTCGAGCCCTTGCATCTGGTTCGCCACTTCGCCATCGGCGATGGCTTGGATCTCCAGCGGATGCAATTCGCAGAAATCGGCAATCTGATCAAAGGTGAGCGAGGTGTTTTCGACCAGCCACACGGCGGTCGCCTTGGGCATCAACGGAGCGGCCATGCTGAATTCCGATGCAACGGCGTGCCGACGGGCCAAAACGGTACCCCGACACGCTCGCAAAAGTTAAACACTATATAATCGCGCCGTCCGCCCCAGGGAAGACAGTGGGAGAACGGGAAGGCATGGACGATCCGGATCTCGAACCGCGACGCAAGCCGGTGCAGCCGAAAGATTTGACCTTGCTGGGGATCGCGGAACTCGAAGCCTACATCGCCGAATTGGAGGCTGAAATTGCCCGGGTGCGGGTCGAGATTACCGCAAAGCTCGGGCAGCGGCGCGGCGCCGAAGCGCTGTTCAAACGGTGACGCCGACCGCACCGCGGGGGCCCCCGCTCTCTTGATGAAAGATCCGGGCTAGGCGCGGCCCCACAGGATCTTTGTCGCGCGCCGCGCCCCTTCGGCCATGGCCTCGAACTTGGCCCAGCAGATCGAGGGGTGGCCGACCCGCGTACCGAGGCCGCAATCGGTGCCGGCCAGCACGTTCTCGCGGCCGACGAGCTTGGCGTACCGCACCAGCCGCTCGGCCACCAGATCGGGATGCTCGATGAAGTCGGTGCAGTGGCCGACGACCCCCGGGACGAGGGTCGCGCCTTCCGGCAGCTTTACCTGCTCGAAGACCCGCCATTCGTGCTCATGGCAAGGGTTCGACGCCTCGATCGAATAGCTCCCGGCGCGCACCCGGAAGATCAGATCGATGATGTCCCTGAGTGGGATGTCGTCGTGGTGGGGCCCGTGAAAGCTGCCCCAGCACACATGCAGCCTGACCTTCTCTTTTGGAATGTCGCGCAGCGCGTGGTTCAATGCGTCGATCCGCAGCGCGGCGTATTTGCGATATTCCGGGACCGTGATCTCGGGCAGGCAAGCCCACCCATCCGGGAGATCGGGGTCGTCGATCTGTAGGAGGAAACCCGCATCGACGATCGCGTTGTATTCCTCGCGCATCGCCTCGGCGATCGCGAACAGGAACGCTTCGTCGCTCTCGTAATGTTCGTTCCCCATCCAATGTTCGATCGTTCCCGGCGTGTTTGCCGGCAGAAAGGCTTCCGCCACCGTCACCCCGGCGAGGGCGGCCTTGAAGTTATCGAGGTCGCGCGCGAGTTCGACCTGACCGACATAGCGCAGCTCGTCGACGCAGACCGGCATGGTCTGGCCGCCCGAGTAGCGCGGGCGCGGATGCGCTGCGAAATACCCGGCGAATTTCGTTTCGTCCCGCGCCGTCATGCTGAGCCGCCGGAACCCGGTGCCGGGCCGATTTTCACAGCCGGCGATCCGCGCGGAGACATAATCGGTAAAGTTCGGCTTCGATAATTCGCCGTCGTTTACGACGTCGAGACCGCACGCGACCTGGCGCTCGACGATTTCTGCCACCGCCGACCGTAGGCGCGTATCGAGGCTTGCCTGATCGACAGCCTCACCGCGTGCCTTTGCCAGGACCATCTCCCGCAGGTCGTCGGGGCGCGGAAGGGACCCCGCATGAGCCGTCAGGATCCGATCGGTGCTGTAGATCATTGAGAACCTCACTTTCTCAGCCGTTTTCGGCGAGCACCTTCCCTGCGAAATAGAGCGAGCCGCAGATCAGGACGCGGCCGTTGCCGTCGTGCACGGGAATATCGCGAATTGCAGCGAGAACCGAATCCGCCGTTTGCGCCGGGAGCCCGACCGAGCCGGCAGCGGCAGCGATCGCCTCGGCGGGGAGCGCATTCTTCTCCCCCGGGATCGTCACCGCCCAGAGGGCGCGGGCGTGCTCTGGCCAAGGGCGCGATAAAGCCGGCGGCGTCCTTGGTGTTCATCATGCCGACGACGAGATAGAGCGGACGGTCGTGCCAGCCGGCGGCGACAGCGCCGAGGACCTCACCGGCCGACGGGTTGTGACCGCCATCGAGCCACAGTTCCCAGTCACGTGGAACCGCTTCGACCAGCGGCCCGCGGCGCAGCAGTTGCAGCCGCGCCGGCCAGTCGATATGACGCAAGCCTTCGGTGATGGCTTCAGCGGGGATATCAAAACCCGATAGCCGTTCGAGGCAGGCGATCGCCACCCCGGCATTGACTACCTGGTGCGCGCCGATAAGGGAAGGCAGCGGAAGCTGAAGCTTCCAGCGCTCGCCCTCGTAGCGCATTCCCGCACCCGAAGTCTCGCAGCGCCACTCGTGCCGCGCCCGGTAGAGCGGCGCCGCAACGGACACAGCGCGGCTCTCGATAACCGCCGCCGCCTCGTCCGGCTGCGGAGCAATGACGGCCGTGACGCCGGGTTTCAGGATCCCGGCCTTTTCGCCGGCGATCGCAGCGACGGTGTCGCCGAGGAATGCCTGGTGGTCGAGCGAAACCGGCGTGATCGCGGTCACTGCTGGGCAGCGGACGACGTTGGTGGCGTCGAGCCGGCCGCCGAGCCCGACCTCGAGCAGCACGATGTCGGCCGGCGTGCGGGCGAAAGCCGAGAAAGGCCGCCGCGGTCGTGATCTCGAAAAAAGTGATCGGCGCATCCCGGTTGGCGCGCTCGCATTCTTCGAGAAGCGCGATCAGCTGATGCTCCTCGATCAGCTGACCCGCGAGGCGGATGCGCTCGTGGAAACGCACGAGATGCGGCGAGATGTAAGCGTGCACGTGGTAGCCCGCGGCCTCGAGACAGGCCCGCATCGTCGCTACCGTCGAGCCTTTGCCCTTGGTGCCGGCGACGTGGACGACCGGAGGAAGATCGTCCTGCGGATTGCCCAATGCCGCTAAAAGCCGCTCGATGCGGCCGAGCGACAGATCGATCAGCTTCGGATGCAGCCGGCCGAGGCGTTCGAGAACCCGGTCGCTGGTCGGCGCAGTCACTGTGCCCCGCTCAGATCCGGCAAGGCTTCGATCTGCGGAACGATCGCAGCCGGCGGCTGCGGGTTGCGCAGCAGACCGAGGATCCGCCCCAATGTCGCGTGCAGTTCGGCGCGCGGCACGACCTGATCGACCATGCCGTGCTCGAGCAAATACTCCGCACGCTGAAATCCATGGGGCAGCTTTTCGTGAATGGTCTCCTCGATCACCCGCGCGCCGGCAAAGCCGATGACCGCCCCGGGCTCGGCGAGCGTAATGTCGCCGACCATCGCAAAGGAAGCCGAGACGCCGCCGGTCGTCGGATCGGTCAGCACGACGAGGTAAGGCAGGCCCGCCTCCTTGACCATCTCGGCCGCGATTATCGTCCGCGGCATCTGCACCAACGACAGCACGCCCTCCTGCATGCGCGCGCCGCCCGAGGCCGGAACGACGATCAGCGCTGCCTCCTGCAATACGGCGAGCTTGGCGGCCGCGAGGATCGCTTCCCCGGCGGCCACGCCCATCGATCCGCCCATGAAGGCAAACTCGAAAGCGGCGACCACCGCCGGCACGCCGCCGATCCGCCCGTGCGCGACGACCACCGCATCACTATGCGGACCGAGCGCCGCTTGCCCTTCTTTCAGGCGGTCGGTGTAGCGTTTGCGATCGCGGAACCGCAGCGGATCGACCGCCGTCCGGGGCAACTCGATCCGGGTGAAGGCGCCGTCGTCGAACAGCATTTTCAAGCGCCGCTCGGCGCCGATGCGGAAATGATGGCCGCAGTTGCGGCACACATGAAGATTGGCCTCAAGCTCGCGATAAAACAGCATTTGCTCGCAGCCCGGGCATTTGTGCCAAAGATTTTCCGGCACCGCCTTCCTGGTGACAACCGCCCGGATCTTCGGCAAAACGAAATTGGTGAGCCAGCTCATCGCCGGCTTGTAGCCGGGCGCCGGTGACTTGTCGAGCCGGCCTCACCGTCCCGGCTTCAGGCAGCTCCCGATCGGTTGGTGATGGCGAACGCAAAGCTCCGACCTCGCCCGCGATTGAGAGCTTGGTCGATCCACAGCATGCCGTAAGGTTCGAGCAGACGCGCAATCCGCAGCGGGCCGGCATCAACCGGCTCGAAGCCGAGCTTCGCGACCAGCGAGATGACAACCGGCTTTTTCGACGGATCGTCGCCGGCAATGAACATGACCGGGCGAACCGGAAACAGCGCCGCCTTGTCCATGCTGTCGGCACCGATCTGGTTGAGTGTCTTGAATACCGCTGCGCCCGGCGCCCAGGACGCCACTTGCTCGCCGCCCGAGGTCGTGTGGCCGAGCACGAGCTCCAAACTATTAGGCCTCATGCCGAGAGGATTGGTGCAATCGATGACGATCTGCCGGAGAGATCGCCGAGGCTCTTCACCGCTGCCTCGGTGGCCGGCCAAGGTGTCGCGAGGACAATGGTCTCGGCACCTCGAGCCGCTTCCGGCGCTTTGCACATCTTCTCCTCGGGGAGCGAACGGTATTTGGGGTCAGCAGGGTTGGGCACACCAAAGAGCACGTCCTCTCCGCTGCCCAGCCAGGCGCGCCCAAGCGTCGACCCCGACATTGCCGGCACCGATCATGGCGATCGTCATCAGCAACTCCGTCAAACGCGCATCGTGCCTTTTGATTAGCAGATCGCCCGGCCGGCGGGCACCCGGTCATTCACCCAGCCGAGGTTCCGGTCTGGAGAGCGCAGACGGCGGCGCACACTTCGTTATAGCCGGATCAGACCGCCAGGGAGGTTTGGATCTTTGCGCATCGCGGCAACGATATCGGCGCGCACCTTAGGCGAGCGACGGTAATATTGGTGGCTCGCATCCGGCGGGTTCAATAAGTTATAGTCATTGACCTCGGCGCAATCGAGGATTCGAAACCGCGCCGGCGGGTAGAGCGCAGCATTGGTCTTGTGGATCGGACCCTCGTGCCCCAGCCGCGGAATAAAATTGACCGCGATGCTGAGATAAAGAGCGACGTCTCGAATACTGTAGTAGATCGAAATTCTCGGGGTGAGAGCGGGCAGCCGGGTCAGTCTCGCTCCCATCGGAAGAGTGAAGCTGTCCCAACGCTCGTCGGCCGCCGGCAGGAACACTTCGTCAAACAATGTGACTGTTGGGTTGCCGTGGCTGAACCAGCTTTCGACCGCTCCCGCCAATGCGAAATTCCCCATGCTGTGCGCGAGCAGAAAGACCCGTCTTCCCTGGTTGCGTACCTGCGTCAGCATCGGCTGGAGGTTCGCGAGAAAGCTCGCGATGTGGAAGGCCGAGCCGCCGGCCTGAGCCTGGTCCCGCAGATAGTCGTCCGGGAGAAGGTGCGGCGGCGCGGCGAACAGCTGACCCAAAGACGGCCAGCTGAAGGCGATGACGGTGGTGTCGGCGGCGTTCGCGCCCGAGGCGGCGAACCACTCGCGATTATACGCCGCGCGGGCGATCGAATTTAGGAATGAATTGGCGAAACCGTGAATGAAAACGAGGATGTTCTTTCCCGAGCCGACGATGTCCTGAACGACCCCGGTTTCGAACCCGCCGGTTTGCGGATGCGATATCGCGGTAATTGTGCCGCTGCCCTCGACGGCGAGGTCCGTCCCTTGAACAAAGGCCTCGGCATAGATGATCTGGCTCGGATCCGTCGGCGGTATGATGTCGGCCCCGTAGCTGTGCCAGTCGGTGGTCGGGCCCTGCGCTACCCGGTTGGTGGCAAAATACACCGTCACGTTCGCCATCGACTCCCCCCACTTCGCCCCGTGATGGACCACGGTGCCGATTATGCCGCAATCGGGCCGGGTTGATTGACAAAAACGATGCAGCCCGCGACAACCGCGTGAGGATGAAAGGTGAGGGAATCTGAGGGATGGGCATGCTCGAAGGGCGGGTCGCGATCTGTGCGGGAGCGGGCCGCGGAGTCGGGGCCGAAGTTGCCAAGTTGATGGCCGCGCACGGGGCCAAGGTCGTCGTCAATGATCCCGGCACCAGCGGCAGCGGCGAGGGTTCGGACCAGAGGCCGGCCCAAGAAATCGTAAACCAGATCAGGGCCGCGGGCGGCGAGGCGGCTGCCAATTACGGCTCGGTCGCTAGATTCGACGACTGCCTGGCGATGGTGCAGCAGGCGCGCGACACTTTCGGCGGCCTGCACATCGTCTTCAACGCCGCCGGCATCCTGCGCGACAAGATGTTCCACAACATGTTTCCCGAGGACTGGCAGGCCGTCATCGATGTCCACCTGACCGGTCACTTCAACATCAACCGCGCCGCGATAAACCTGTTTCGCGAGCAGAATTACGGGCGGATCATCATGGTTTCGTCGACCTCGGGACTGCTCGGCAACCTCGGCCAATGCAATTACGGTGCGGCGAAGCTCGGGATAGTCGCACTGGCCCGCATCGTCGCGATGGAAAACGCCTCCAGGGGCATCACCGTCAACGTAATCTGCCCATCGGCCGATACTCGGATGACCCGCTCCGTCCCGACGCCGAAGGACCCGCAGGCGGCGGCGGTGCGCGAGGAGCGGCTGCGCCGCAGCCGGGCCGACGCAATCGCGCCGCTCTGCGTCTTTCTTGCCTCCGAGCAGGCGAGCCAAGTCAACGGCCAGGTGTTTCACCAGCGCGCCGGCGAACTGTCGCTCTACGGCCATATGCGGCCGGTCCGCATGGTGCACCGCCAGGGCGGCTGGACGCCGGAAACCCTGGCCGAGGTGGCGATCCCGGCGCTCGCTCCGCAATTCACTCCGCTCGGCGATGGAAGGGCGGTGCATCCGGGGCTGCCGATGGAGTGACCACGCCCGCAAATCGGCCATCAAATTCCCGCGGCGCGCACAGGTTCAACAAAGGCTTTCTGATTGCGCTGGCGATCATCGTCGCCGTTATCATCTACGGTTCTCTCTACCCGTTCACCTTCTATCACCCCGAAGGCGGTGTTGGTCCGCTAAAACATCTGGTACAGAGTTGGGCCGAAAAGCCAGGCCGCGGCGACTTCATTGCAAATATATTCCTGTACCTGCCGCTCGCCTTTTTCTTGAGCCTCGCGGTCGCCGGAAGCGGCCGCACTTTGCCGCGGATCCTGCTCGTTACGCTCGCCGGCGGGGCTCTCAGCACGACGATGGAGCTGACGCAGTACTATATCGCAGGGCGGGTATCTGCAGCCGACGACGTCTATGCGAACCTGATCGGGACGCTGCTGGGCGCAATTGTCGGAAATTTCGCCGGCGGACATTTTCTCTGGCTGCCAATTCGCGAGATAGCGGCCAACCGCGTTCCCTCCCTGCTGCTGGCGTTATGGCTCGCTTATCGGCTGTATCCTTATGTCCCGGCGATCGACCTGCACAAATATTGGGATGCGCTGAAGCCGGTCGTTTTCCACCCGCGCCCGACCGGCTATGACCTGTTTCGCTACACCGCGATCTGGCTGACGGTTGGCAGTTTGATCGAGTTGATTGGCGGCCGGCGGCGCGGGTGGCTGCTCTTTCCGCTGTTTATCGCCGCTGTACTGTCCGCCAAAGTGTTGATCGTCGGCAAGACGCTGAGCGCCGCGGAGATAGCCGGCGCGGCGACCGCTCTTGCCGCGTGGCTTCTGCTCGCCATCAGCGTCGGTCCGCGCATACGGACCACCGCCACTGCCCTGCTGTTCTCGGCCTACATTGTTGCCGAGCGGCTGGAGCCGTTCCAGTTCAGCGCCTACGCCCGGGCGTTCGGCTGGATTCCATTCCGCAGCTATCTGTATGGCTCGGTCGAGGTCAACATAACCTCCTTTCTGGAAAAGGCGTTTCTCTACGGCGCCCTGATATGGTTGCTTGAGAAGAGCGGGTTGCGTCCCGGGGTGACCGCCATCCTCGTCGCGATCATGCTATTTGCCGCCAGCTGGGCGGAAACTTACCTCCCCGGCCGCTCGGCGGAGATCACAGATGCCCTGATGGCCCTGCTGATCGGTATAATCATCACAGTCGTAAAAACCCCGACGGAGGGCTCTCGCAAGGGAACGGCCTGAGCACAACCGACGTTTGACCGGCCGCGTTCTTGCATGGTCGGGCTCAAGGCTTTGGGCATCGCCGCGGGTTGCTTTAAACTGGCGTCCCGCCTCCCGGGTCGGAGGTCATGAAATGGCGTGCGCTCCTTCAGAAAGCCGGCGGCGCGGGTGATGAGGCCGTTTTATCTTGCCGTGGTGATGTTGCTCGCCGGGACGGCGATGGCCGACCCGCCGCCAAATGCCGATCCCGCCCTTGCACCGTGGTTCCGCAGCCTCGTCCAGCCCGGTACCAGCATCTCCTGCTGCTCGGTATCGGACTGCCGCGCCACCGACTACCGCATCGAAGGCGACCATTACGAGGCGTTGATCGGCGAAGCCTGGTTCGCAGTGCCGGCCGACAAGATTCTGCAGCGCACCGACAATCCGACCGGTCGCGCCGTCGTGTGCTGGACCCCACAGCGCGGGATCCTCTGCTTTGTGCGAGCGACCGAATCGTGAACGGCAGCTCGCCGAGCCTTATTGCGGGTTGGCGGGGATACCCAGCGAGCTCGGCGGCCCTGGCGCAACAGGGCCGCCGCGTCCGGGAGGTCGGCCGCTCGGCAGTGGCGCATTCGGCGCGACACTGGGGAACGGCACGGGCTCGGCACCCAGTAACGGGACACTCAGCTGCTGGGATCCGCCGCCCGCCGGCGATCCGGCCGAGCGGACCAGGGCTTCGAGCTGCCGATCGGTCAGCTTTATGCGGTAGAACTTGTCGTAGAACTCGCGGGCGATGGCCCGCAAATCCTCCTGGTATTGATCGGGATAGAACAGGGCCGTAAGCCAATACAATCCGATAATGCGGTTGACCCCCGGGGGATCGTCGATCCACCCGAAGGGGTCGGCCGGCGCCAGATAGACGCGTTTGCTGGCGACCGCGATCAGGCCGCGCCACGCCGTGCTACGCAAAAGGGAATCGTAAAAGCTTCGTCGCTGGGCGATGATGATTGCCGGATTCCAGTCGATTACCTGGTCGCGCGTCACCCTCGTCAGCTCGCCGCGGCCGAGCCGGGCGGCGACATTGATCACCCCCGCCTGGTCGATGTCGCCCATTGCCTGCGCACGGCCCAGGCCGGTTACGAGCCCATCCGGTCCGCAGCCATAATAGACGATCGGCCGCTCGTCGGCCGGGGCGATCAGCAATCTGCCGCGCAGCGAATCGATGGCGTTATCGGCATATTTGGCAAGATCGTCGCCGCGCTCGGCGGCGCCGAGGAGCGCCCCGATGATCCGTAACGTTTGTGGGGTGGTTTGGATGTCGTTGTCGAGAAGGATGTAGGGGACCCCGGTCTGTTGCTGGACTTGTTCGGCGCGCGCCGCAGCTTCCGGCGTGACCGGGCCCGCCTCGATGATCAGGTCGGGGCGCATCCGCGCGACCACTTGGACGGTCTCCGCCGGGTTCGGCCGCACTGCGCCGCCGACGATCGGCAGCTGGGCGAATTTTGCTGGGATATAAGTCCGCTGGCCGCGGGACAGCGGAGCGCTCCAGCCCAAAAGCTTCTCCGGAGCCAGCACAAAGACGAGGACATCTGCCGCCGGGTTCGCCGTCATCACTCGCCCAACGCGATCGGGCAACACCACGTAACGCTCGGCCGAATCGACAAACCCGGCCGCTCGGCCAGACCCGGCGACGAGCACAAGCAATAGGACCGTCATCCATGCAATTGGCGATCGCAGTAGCATTCGCGCCCCTCGACAGGCAATAAGCACCGCAATCGACTATAACCGCCGGGGGTCCACAGGCAAACAGCCAGCGGTCCGACGACCGGAGCCCGAAGACCCGGCGGCGCTTCCTATTGCTTATTGCGGATGGCGATCAGCCGCTGGACGCACGCGCGCAACTCTTCCCGCAACGCCGGCCATTGTCGGCTCACCGCCAAATTCTCGGGTCCAAAGGCGTTCGGCAACAATTCTGCGATCGACCAGACGGCGATGCTGCTGAGTTCGCCGTTGCAACAGATTACGCGCACGCTGCCGTTCGCTCGCTGCGCGGCCTCGGCAATGAGTTGGCGGCACGACCCGCAAGGCGCAACTAACCGCGAGGCATCCGCCGCCCCGTCTGTGAAATTGAAGCCCACTACCGCAATTGCATCGATCTCGGGATCGCCCGCGGAATTGGCAAAGCTCAACGCGGTTGCCTCGGCGCAGATCGTCAGGCCGGAGGAGGCGTTTTCGAGGTTCGCGGCGGCGTAGATCGCTCCCGATTTGCTGCGTACGGCCGCACCCACCGCAAAGAGCGAATAGGGGGCATAGGCTCGGGCCGCGGCCTCTTGCGCCTTTTCCGCGAGCTCCCGGTCAGTGTCTTTCAGCATCCCGCAGACCTCTCACTTGAGGAGACGGGAGTGCTTGTGCAACACGTCGCTAATTGCGCTTACTGGGGCATGCGGCTGTACCGTTCGGGTATTTGAGGGCCGCCGCTCGAGCGGCTTGCGAGACGATGAAGAGCGAGAGGATTGCGATGCACCCCGCGGTTCGGGCGCAGTCGAAAGCTGACTTTGAGGCGCGGGCATCGGGGCCGCTTCACCGCTGGCCGCAGAGATAGTGCCGAGCTCCACCGCAAGCGCGTGCCCTGATGGCTCGTCGATAGTGTGAGCGATTGTTGCCTCAGGCGGCGCCGGGTGTGGATTTACATTGGCGGTATTTGGGCTTCCGGGCGGCTGAGCTTTATCCGCAGCAGCATCGGCCATCGGTTGAGCCGGTCCAGGAGGTGACAGATTGGAAAGTTCATCCAACCTGCTCGTTGCTTGTATCGACCGTGATGAAGCGTCAAAGGTGGTACCGCCTTGGCTCAAACCGGATGTCAGATTCGCCGATCGAGGCATAAGAGAGAAAAGGGCGACGCCAAAGAAAACCACAATGATCCAGCTGGCTATGAGCCCGACCGATATCAGATAGAAGAGCGAGCCGATTGATCTGCCGAGGGGGCGCGTCCTGCGGATCAACCTCCAAGTTCGGCTTTCTCCACGAACCCGCGTGCGCTCCGCTTGAGGATCGGTGCCCGTCGCAGACATTCGTTAATATTACGCGGCCCGACTGCACAAGCAACAAACCGAAAGGGTTTGCTGATCTCCTGCGGGGCTACATAGCTAAAACCATGGCGAATCGCGTCGCCGCAAACGCGTTTGGGCCCGGTGCGGGCCGTCTCACCCACCGAGCGCCGATTCGAGATCGGCGATCAAATCGCCGGAGTCTTCGATCCCGACGGAGAGGCGCAACAGGTCGGGCGGGGCCGGGCTGTCGGCGCCTTCGACCGAGGCGCGGTGCTCGATCAGGCTCTCGACACCGCCGAGCGACGTCGCCCGTTTCCAGATTTCGACGCGCGCCGCTGCGGCGATCGCGGCCTCGGCGCCGCCACGGACGCGTATACTGAGCATGCCGCCGAAGCCGCCGGTCATCTGGCGCGCGGCCACTGCGTGACCGGGGTGTCTCGGCAGCCCCGGGTACAGCACGTCCAGCACCCGCTGATTTTGCGACAGCGCCTCGGCTATTTGCTGGGCCGAGCGGCAGGCGCGCTCGACGCGCGGGAACAAGGTTCGCATGCCGCGCAGCAGGAGATAAGCTTCGAAACTGCCGAGAATTGCGCCGCCGCTGCTGCGCGCCGTGCATAACCGCGCCCAAAACGCGTCCTCCCGTGCCGTCGTCAAGGTCCCGGCGATCACATCGCTATGGCCGTTCAGGTATTTTGTCGCCGAATGCATAACGAGATCGGCCCCGAGCGCCAAAGGCCGGGTCAACACCGGGGTCGCGGCGGTACTGTCGACCGCGAGAAGGGCGCCGGCGGAATGCGCGATTTCGGCCGAACCGGCGATGTCGGTCACCGACCACAGAGGGTTGGCCGGGGTTTCGATCCATATGAGGCGGGTCTGGTGCGGGCGGACCGCGTGGCGCAGCGCGTCGAGCGAGGTCGCATCGACGAAATCGACCGAGATCCCCCAAGCCTCGGCGAAATTCTTGAGCCAGCTGCGCAATCCCCAGTACATGACCCGCGGTGCGACGACGTGGGCATCTCGGGGAAGCGACTGGAAGACCGCGGCAGCCGCCGCCATCCCGGAGGAGAACAACAATGTCGCGGCACCGCCTTCGAGTGCCGTCAGCAATGCCTGCGGCTGGTCGTAGCTGGGGTTGTCGGCGCGTCCGTAGCCGCGGCCTCGCCGGTACTGGTTGTCGGGATCGCGCAAGAAGGTCGTCGCCGTGTGGATCGGCAAGACCACAGCACCGGTCGACGCGTCGGTCGAGCCCAGCGCTTGCGCGGCAAGGGTGGCGGGATGCAGCGTTTTACGGCTCATCATGTTTCCGCTGTTGCGGTGCGCGCCTGGGCGACGGCATGGATCTGGTCGCGCAGGGCCGGCTCGGTCCCGAACAGACGATGAAGGTCGCGCGACGCCAGGCTCAACAGCTGGCAATATCCGAGAGCCACGACGTCGGCGGTGCGGCGGTCGGCGACCAGTAACGGCGAGCTCACCGAAAAAATCGCCGCTGCCGAGGTGAACGGGGCTAGGCGCGATCCGCACTTCGACCGCGCCCGAAGAGATGAAATACATCGCGTCGCCACGTTCTCCCTTATGGACGATGACTTCGTCCGGAACCGCAAGGCGCGGCCGCAGCATGCGGGCGACAGAGCGCCGGGTCTTCGCGTCGAGCGCCGCGAACATCGCGACCCGGCCGACCAGGTCCTCGCGCTTCAGGCCCAGATCGAGGGTCGGATGCGCTTCGACGGCACGGCGCCGCGGCCGCAATTTGCGCTGCAGATCCTCGTACATGTCCTGATTGATCATCGATTCGGCGCGCAATCGGCGGTATCGCTCGTCTTCCAGGCGCGCCGCCAGGCGGGCGAGATACTGCACTTCGAGCTGACGGGCATAGGTCGGATATTGCAGTTTCAGCGCGGCGATCGCGCGATCGATCGCGCTGAAGCGTTGGTCGAGCTATTCGCGCCATTGCCGCGCTCGGACCGGCGCCGAACACTTCCTCGATCTGATCGCGATTGAACGCGATCACGTTCTGCAACACGAAGCGAGCCGCCAGTTGGACCTCGAACCGGTCCCCGAGCAGCCGCGCCAGAGGCCGCGCAATGCCGATCCGATGGTGGATCGCGCGCGACAACGCGCAAGGCCCTGGTTGAAGGCAATAATCCGGGCCGCCGCCTTCTGGTAACCGATGACGCCTTCGCTGCGCGCGCCGTCTCGGAGCCTCGCGGCATGAGCGAGAAGGTTGGCCGCCACCCGCCTCGACACTGTCCGGTTCTCGAAATAATCGAGACAGAATTCCTGCTCGCGATCGGCCAGAACGTAAAGCGCTGCCCGCTCCCTCAGCTCGGCGGGAAGCTCGGCATTCTCGACCGCAGCTCCGGCGGGCTCGCGGCCATCGCCGTCATATGCTTTTGCGACCTCGGCGACGATCTCGGGCGCGATCTGATGCTGCCGTCCGACGGTCTCGATTTCCTGCGGAATAGACGAAAGGGAAAGCCCGATCACCCGCTGGCTGACTGCAACTTCCGCCGGAGCAAGGCTGCTGATTTTGAGGAGGCGCATCAAAGGCCGCATGGTCGGCGCCGTTACCAGCAGCGTGAACAACACAAAACCGGTCGCGAGAATGCCGACGAACTGACGAACCTCAGGGGGTAGCGCGGTGTTCTCGGCTGCGGCGAGCGCCAATGCGAGAGAAACCGCACCGCGCATGCCTCCCCATAACATGACGAGCTTGTGGTCGCGGTCGATCGGCTTTGCGATGCCGGCGAAACTGAGCATCGGGATCAGGCCGTAGAGCGTCATCGCCCGAGCGGCGAGAGCCGCGACGACCAGCGCGGCCAGCAATCCCAGATCGGCCCAGCTCGCCTTTTCGAGAAGCTCGGGCGTCTGCATCGCCGCAAACAAAAAGATCAGCGAGCTCGCCCAGAACGCCAGCTGCTCCCAAGTGACGACGAGGCTTTCCCAGTTCGACGGCGCCAAGCGGCGCCGGCCGCCGGCGCTGACGGCCAGCGCCGCGGAGGCGACCGCGACGACACCGGAAACGCCGATGTAGTGATCACAAACGATGAAGATCACATAGGCGAAGGCGATCGTCAGCGTCGCCTCGGCCAACCGGCTCGCGCGCAAGGTCGGGATGAACAGGGTGACGGCCCAACCGGCAACATAACCGACGGCGAGACCACCGCCGAATTGGCGCGCAAAGGTGACGAGCCCGTCCAACGGGTTCGCGGGCCGATCGCCGGCCAGCATCGCGACAGCCAGCGAGTAGATCGCGATTGCCGCGGCGTCGTTGAACAGGCTCTCTCCCTGCACCAAGGTCGACAAACGGCGCGGCGCCCCTATGTCGTGGAAGATCCCTACCACCGCGACCGGATCGGTGGTCGCGATGATCGCCCCGAGAATGACGCAGGCCAGGATCCCGACCGGGGAAATGGGCCACAAGGCGAGCCCGACGACAAAGGTGCAGACGATCACGCCGATGACGGCGAGAAGGAGAACCGGCCCGACCTCGTCGCTCAGCTGACGCACATCGACGTTGAGCGCCGCCTCGAACAGCAGCGCCGGCAGAAAGACATAGAGGAGCGACTCGGCGCTGAGCCCGAAATCGTGGAGCCAGCTTACGACATCGCTGATGATATTCCCGGGATGAGAGGCGAAGGGGAGGTTGGCGACACCCCCGATCGCGATCCCCACTACGGCAAGCAAGACTGCATAAGGTATCGATAGCCGCTCGGCGAGCGGCAGCAGCAGGCTGACCAGCCCGAGCAGGGCGGTAACGACAAAGACGGTCTGGATGGTATCGGTCATGACGGCCGGCCGGGTAGAACCTACCGGCGGCGGCATTTCGCGACAAGGCGAACAGCAGACATCGACAATTCCCGGTGATTGACCGGCGCCGCGAATTCCCGGTAACCGTAATTCTGGGCCTTACCCGCCGGAAAGGCCCGGAATGAGTTTCAAGAGCCCTTAATACTCCCGATGATCTCCGCGCCGTTCGCTGTTGCCGATGCTGGTTGCGTCTCTGGCCGGCCTATCCCGGTTCTCGGTCGGCGCCGATCTACAGAAGTTTCCGACGTCGGAACTGACGATAATCAGCGCGACCGGCCCGCATCGGTTCAAGGTGGAGCTCGCCGAAACACCGGCGCAGATGACGCAGGGTCTGATGTTCCGGACGAGCCTGGCGCCGGATGCCGGCATGCTGTTCGACTACAAGCATCCGACCGCAGCGACGATGTGGATGCGCAACACGTTGATCCCGCTCGATATGCTGTTCGTCGATGCGCAGGGCCGGATCGTCAACATCCATGAGCGAGCCGTGCCTCAGTCGGACGACGTGATCGCCGCGGCGGAGCCGGTCCGCGCCGTCATCGAGTTGAACGGCGGGACCGCTGTCGCGGCTGGGCATCGAGCCGGGCGACCGGGTGGTCCACCCGATCTTCGGGAACGCGTCCTAACCCTCACCGCTTGCGCGCACCGGAACAGGCCGCCGGCCAGATCGTTGATTTGGTGATCGAGGAGATCGACGATGGCCGCTGCGGCCCGACCTTACTGGACCGGCTTCCTCAAGCTTTCGCTGGTGACGATCGCGGTCCGGCTCTACTCGGCGACCACCGAAAAGGAGCGCATCCACTTCCACCGGATACACGAACCTTCGGGCGAGCGTGTGCGCTACCAGAATGTGGTGCCGGGGCTCGGTCCGGTCGACAGCAGTGAGATCGTCAAGGGCTACGAGTACCAGAAGGGCCGCTATGTAACGGTCGAGCCGGCCGATCTGGAGAAGCTCCGCCTTGAGACGACCGATACGATCGATATCGCCGAATTCGTCGATGCCGACGACCGTCGACTCCGGTTTACGTCGACAGCCCCTATTACCTCGTCCCGGACGGCAGTCTCGCCGAAGACGGGTACCGCGTGATCCGGGATGCGCTGCGCGACAGCGGCAAGGCCGCAATCGGGCAAGTCGTAATCAACACGCGCGAGCGGATCGTCGCGATCCGCCCATATGGCACGGGTCTGCTCGTCAATGTCGCTGCGCTTTCCGGAGGAGGTCCGCGCCGCCGACGAGTTCTTCGGGGCGATCGCCGACGAGCCCGCCGCCGAGGACGAGCTCGCGATCATGGAGCAGATCATCGCGAGACGAACCCGCAAATTCGAGCCCGGCAAGTTCGTCGACCACTATCAGGCCGCATTGAAAGAGCTGATTGACGAGAAGCTCGCCGGCCAGTTGCCGGAGCGCCCACCCGAGCGCAAGCCGGCGCAGGTGATCAATCTGATGGAGGCGCTGAAGCGCAGTCTGGCAGAGGAGGGAGCGGAAAAGATCGGCGGCCGCAAGGCCCGCCCGCGCTCGGCAAAATCCTCGAAAGCGCAGCCAAGTCTGCTTCTGCCGGTCCGCGGCGGTCTCGCAGATAAGCCAAAGGCGCAGCCCGCCGAAGCGCCGAAGCGACGCAAGAGAGCTTCCTGAGGCGCTGCCGACTAGAGAAATCCGCGGACCAGATCGAGAAAGGCGTCGAGCCGGTCATGGTGGACCCAGTGGCCGGCGTTCTCCAACGAGATGACCTGCGCTTTGCGGAAGTGGCGGGCGCGCCCGTCCTTGACCGGGTCGGACGCCCAGCTCTCCTTGCCGTAGACAAGGAGGGTCGGGCAATCGATGCGCTGCCACAGCTCCTCGGTCTCGCCAGCCGTCATCTCGTAGGGCGGCTCGGCGCGCACATAGTTATCAAACTTCCAGCTGTAGGTGCCGTCCTCGTTCTGGTTGACCCCGTGTTGAGTGAGATGCCGCGCCTGTTCCGGCGACAGATGACGGTTTGCTTCCTGCATGCGCTTGAAGGCGTCCTCGATCGAGGAGTAACGCCGCGGCAGGCGGCCGGAAAGGGCGCGCTGTTCGGTGATCCAACGTTGCATACGTTCCGCCATCGGGCGTTTAGATCGCTCCTCGCGCCGCCTTGGCGATGCGCCCAGCCCCTCGATCGAGATCAATCTTCTGACGTGATCGGGATAGATGCCGGCGTAGCGCAGCGTGATCATGCCGCCGAGCGAGTGCGCGATGATGTTGAGCGGCGCGAGCTCCTGCTGATGGATCAGCTGGGCCAGGTCATAGATGTAACCGGCGATCGAATAATTGCCGTCGGGCGACCACTGGCTGTCGCCGTGACCGCGCAGGTCGGGCGCCAAGACGTGCCAGTCCGGACGCAGCGCGTTGGCAACCCAGTCCCAGTTGCGGCAGTGGTCCCGCCCGCCATGGACGAGGAGCAGCGGCGGCGCGGCCGGATTGCCCCAATCGACATAATGCAGGCGAAGCCGCTGGGAGAAATAAATCCGCGAGGTCGGGCCGGAGCTGTCGAGGTTCATCCAGGATGTCCCGTCTTCTCTATCAAGCGGGACGCGAAGCTAATGCCAGGGAGTGCAAAGCAAAGACCCCCGTGCGCTCAGTGGCGTCAGGCGGGGGTCGCTGTTGCGAAGCTGTGCTTCGCGCTCGGCGCTATGGACCGAGCTCTGTCTTGGACTTTCAACTTGGTTGCCGATGCCAAGCGGTCGGCAACTGCTTCTCTCCAGGTGGCGTCATGTCTGTGGCACACCCTCCCGGTTGGTTGTCGACAAATATGATCTAAGGACGGCTCACCGGCGCCGTCAAGGGCAAATTTGACAATTAACCATCCAAGGAGGGACCCGATGCTGTGGGCGCTTGAAACCGTCGGCCGCTTGGTTTATTTTTCTGGCACTCTCTCGCAGAGAGTGCTAATCACGCCTTGAAATTTGAAACTCCGACGGAGGAATCCCGTGAATTTTCGACCGTTGCAAGATCGCGTCCTGGTTCGCCGCATCGAGCAGGAGGAAAAGACGCTAGGCGGCATCATCATCCCCGATACCGCAAAGGAAAAGCCGATGGAGGGCGAAGTGATCGCTGCCGGGCCCGGCGCCCGGGGGGATGACGGCAAGCTCAATCCACTCGACGTGAAAGTCGGCGACCGGGTGCTCTTTGGAAAGTGGTCGGGCACCGAGATCAAGATCGACGGCGAGGACCTCGTCGTCATGAAGGAGTCCGACATCATGGGTATCGTCGCGTAAGGGGAGGTAGATCATGGCTGCAAAGGAAGTACGCTTTCATACCGACGCTCGCGACAAGATGCTGCGCGGCGTCGATATTCTCGCCAATGCCGTACAGGGTAACCTTGGGTCCGAAGGGCCGTAACGTCGTTCTCGACAAATCATTCGGCGCGCCGCGCATCAGCAAGGACGGCGTCACGGTCGCCAAGGAGATCGAGCTCGCCGACAAGTTCGAGAACATGGGCGCCCAGATGGTGCGCGAAGTCGCCTCCAAAACGAGCGATCTGGCCGGCGACGGCACGACGACCGCGACCGTTCTCGCCCAGACGATCGTGCGCGAAGGCGCCAAGGCGGTCGCTGCCGGCATGAACCCGATGGATCTGAAGCGCGGCATCGACCGAGCGGTGGATGCGGTCGTCGCGGATATCGGAAAACGTTCGAAGAAGGTTTCGACAAACGACGAAATCCAGCAGGTCGGAACGGTTTCCGCGAATAACGACCGTGAAATCGGCCGGATGATCGCCGAAGCGATGCAGAAGGTCGGCAACGAGGGCGTCATCACGGTCGAAGAGGCGAAATCGCTCGAAACCGAGCTCGACGTGGTCGAAGGCATGCAGTTCGACCGCGGCTATGTCAGCCCCTATTTCGTGACCAACGCCGAAAAGATGGTCGCCGAGCTCGACGACCCGTACATTCTGCTCAACGAGAAGAAGCTGTCGAGCCTGCAGGCGCTGCTGCCGCTGCTCGAAGCTGTCGTTCAGTCCGGCAAGCCGTTGCTGATCGTCGCCGAAGACGTCGAAGGTGAGGCGTTGGCGACGCTCGTCGTCAACAAATTGCGCGGCGGCCTGAAAGTCGCCGCGGTCAAGGCGCCCGGCTTTGGCGACCGCCGCAAGGCGATGCTCGAGGACATGGCGATCCTGACCGGCGGTCAGGTGATCAGCGAAGATCTCGGCATCAAGCTCGAAAACGTCACGCTCGACATGCTGGGCAGAGCCAAGCGGGTCAGGGTCGAGAAGGAAAACACGACGATCATCGACGGCGCCGGCAAGAAGGACGACATCCAGGGCCGCATCGCGCAGATCAAGGCAGCAGATCGAGGAGACGACCTCCGACTACGATCGCGAGAAGCTGCAGGAGCGGCTGGCGAAGCTCGCCGGCGGCGTCGCGGTGATCCGCGTCGGCGGCGCGACCGAGGTCGAAGTGAAGGAGAGAAAAGACCGGGTCGACGACGCGACGCACGCGACGCGGGCGGCGGTCGAGGAGGGGATTGTGCCGGGCGGCGGCGTCGCTCTGCTCTATGCCGCCAAGGCGCTCGACGGGCTGACACCCGAGAACAACGACCAGCGGGTCGGCATCAACATCGTCAAGCGCGCGCTGCAATCGCCGGTCCGTCAAGTCGCGGAAAACGCCGGCACCGACGGTTCGATCGTCGTCGGCAAATTGCTGGATTCGAACGATCCGAACCGCGGCTTCGATGCGCAGAGCGGCGAATATGTCGACATGGTCAAGGCCGGCATCATCGACCCGACCAAGGTCGTGCGGCTCGCCTTGCAGAATGCCGCTTCGGTCGCCGGCCTCCTCGTCACGACCGAGGCGATGGTCGCCGAAAAGCCCGAAAAGAAGCCCGCCCCCGCGATGCCGCACGATCACGGCATGGGCGGCATGGACGACTTCTAGGCCACAATCCACTTTGGAGAGTGCGGCCGGCACCCCTCGGGTGCCGGCTTTTTTTGACCAAGGGCGCGAGATCGCCCGCCACCCCTCCGGCTTGAACCAGACGATGGCCGGACACCATCTCTCTAATTTCTAGAGCGCGGCGAGCGGAGGTTTTTTATGATCAAGGGCCTGCACCATAACGCCTATCGTTGTCGGGATTCGGAAGAGACCCGGGCCTTTTACGAGGATTTCCTCGGGCTTCGCCTGGTCAGTGCCTTCGAAATCGATCAAGGTCGTGCGCTTCACACCTTCTTTGAGATGGATGATGGCTCCTGCCTTGCTTTCTTCGAAGTTCCGGGATCGCCTTTCGATTTCAAAAACCAGGATGCGCTCGACCTGCACATTGCGCTGGGAGTCGAGAACGACATCTTCGAGAGCATGCTGCGGAAAGGAAAAGCGGAAGGGCGGGAGGTGCGCGGCCCCGTCGATCACGGCTTTGTTCGCTCGATCTATTTTCGCGACCCCAATGGCTACGTGATTGAATTGACCGCCAGCACCGGGACTCTACGGTGAAATCATGGACCCGGCCATATCAAAGCCCCACGAAGCTCTCGAACACTGGCAGGCGGCCAAGAGCCACTGAGAGCCCCCGGGACGATGTAATCGTGGTGAGGGGACAGGGATGAGTCGCTTGTTCGGTCCGCTGCGGCAAATGGGGTTCGTGGTGCGCGACATCGACCAGGCGATACGCCATTGGGTCCAGGTCTGCGGCGTCGGTCCGTGGTACATCGCCGAAAGATTGCCGCTCAACGGCTTCTGGTACAAAGAGCAGCGCTTCGACGACATCCATCTGACGATCGCGCTGGCCAATTCCGGCGACGTGCAGCTCGAGCTGATCCAGCAGCGCGACGATACGCCTAGCATGTACCGCGATTTTCTCGCGGCCGGCCACGAGGGGCTGCAGCACTGGTCGAGCTGGCCCGAAAATTATCATGAACTGCTCGACCGGGCAGTCGCCAACGGCTGGACGATCGGCCAACGCGGCGAGAGCCCGCGCGGCCCGTTCCTGTATTTCCTCAACGAGGGCCACCCCGGCACGGTCATCGAAATGGCCGAGCTGACCTCGACGCGGCGCCGCATATTCGATGCCGTGCGCGAAGCGGCGGTCGATTGGGACGGACGCGACCCGATCCGCCGCGATTGGCCGGACGGCTAAAATTAGCGCGGTAACGCCTTCGCGAGCATCGCGTAGGCTTCCTCGTCGGTCCGGTCGTAGCGCAGCGGCGTCACGACGATATTGCCGGCGTGCAATGCCTCGACGTCGCTCTCCGGACCTTGGTCGCGGGGCCCGCGCCGAAAGCTGATCCAGTGGTAGGTCAGCCCGCGCGGGTCGGTGCGGGTCTCGACCTGCATGCCCTGGATCAGTCCAGGGCCTTGGCGCGCCAGGGTGAGAGGGCCGACGTCCTCTGCCGGAAGATCGGGAAAATTGACGTTGAGGCACGTCGCGGCGCTCCAGCCGATCGCCAGCAATCGACGCACGGCATCGGCGCCGACTGCGGCGGCGGTGTCCCAGCGAACCTGCGCGCGGTCGGTCCATGCCTGGCTCAGCGCGATCGACGGAATGCCGAGCAGCATTCCGGTCATCGCTCCGCCGACCGTACCCGAAAAGACCGTTTCCAGACCGAGATTGGCGCCGCGATTGACCCCCGACAGAAGCAATTGCGGCGCCTCGGGCATCAGATGGCACGCGCCCATGACGGCGCAGTCGCCAGGCGTTCCAGTGATCCCGTAACGCCGCAGCCCTCGCTCGCTGATCCGGATCGGGTGATGCAGGCTGACCGCGTGCGAGACACCGCTCTGGTCATGCTCCGGCGCGACGACCCACACTTCTTGGGCGAGCTCGCCGGCGATCCGCTCGAGGACTTTGAGACCCGGCGCTTCGATACCATCGTCGTTGGTTATGAGAATACGATCCAGCACAGCGCGCACCCCTTGTCTTCAGAAAAGTTATAGTCCAGCCTCTCGGAGCTTCTCTTGACTACCACAGGGATGGAATAGCCAAGAAATCCGTATAACCAAATGATGAAGCGGCAGCACGCAAACGGATGCGACAAGATTAAATCAAATTTAACTACGCTGCATCGGGTGGTGAGCTTTTTAGCCATCCACGCAACCAAGCCTTTTCGCTTGCTGTTGAATACGCTGAGAGAGCGAAATGGCAAGGGTGCATAGATCTTGGGTCCGCCGGTCGATCAAGCTGGCGCTTATACTGCTGGTGCTTGCCGGCGTCGGTTTGGGTGCGCGGTTTTTGACAGCGCAGGGCGCGGGCACTGCCGCGCAGGCCCAGCGAAATCCGCAGCCGCAGGCCGTCCCCGTTCTCGCCACGACAGCGGAAGCGAAGGATTTTCCAATTATCCTGCGCGGTTTGGGCACGGTCGAGGCGTTCAATACCGTCACCGTCAAGAGCAGGGTCGACGGGAATATCGAAAAGATCGGTTATCAGGAAGGCCAATATGTGCGTAAAGGCGATCTGCTCGTGCAGATCGATCCGCGGCCGTATCAAGCTCAGCTCGAGCAAGCCGAAGCGACAAAGGCCAAAGACCAGGCGAATCTTGAAAATGCGCAACGTGACCTCGCCCGCTACGCGGCGCTGCTCAAAACCAATCTGGCGGTAACACGGCAGCAATACGAAACCCAGCAGGCCACCGTCGCGCAGCTTCAGGCAACGGTGCAGGCCGATCAGGCGCAGATCGATGCCGCCAAACTCAATGTCGCCTATTGTTCGATCACTTCGCCGATCGACGGCGTCACCGGGCTGCGGCTCGTCGACATCGGCAACCTCGTGCAGGCCAGCGCCGCGACGCCGCTTGTCGTCGTCACCCAGATCAAGCCGATCTACGTGACGTTTACGATACCCGAGCGCGACCTCGACCAGGTGCGCCAGGCCATGGCTAAGCATCCCTTGACCGTCCTGGCCTTCAACGGCGCCGATAGCCAGCAGCTCTCGCAAGGCGTTCTCAAAGTCGTCAACAACACCGTCGACCAGAATACCGGGATGGTGACCCTGAAGGCGGAATTCGCCAACCAGGATGCAGCGTTGTGGCCAGGCGAATTCGTCAATGCACACCTCGAACTCGATATCGTCAAAAATGGCGTGACGGTCCCGGCGAATACCGTGCTGATGGGCCCCACCGGCTCGTTCGTTTATCTGATCGAGCCTGATTCCACCGTCAAACCGCAACCGGTGACGACCACTGATGTCGAAAACGGCACTGCGCTGATTGGTAAAGGGCTCAAAGCCGGCGACAAGGTCGTGGCGACCGGCCAGACCGGTCTTGCACCGGGCGTCAAAGTCGCCGTCAAGCCGGGAAGTCTGGGCGAAATGGACGCGCGCGAGCCGGAGATCGGGCCGGAAGGCGTCGGGAGCACCGGCATAACCACCGCCCCGTCGGGCGCCGGCGGGATCACGCCGCGATGAGCATATCGGAACCCTTTATCCGGCAGGCCGATCGCGACCGCGCTGTTGATGACGGCGCTCCTCGTTGCCGGCATTCTCGGTTACAATTTGCTGCCGGTCGCGGCCCTGCCAACTGTTGATTTTCCGACGATCAGCGTCAGCGCGAGCCTGCCGGGCGCCAGCCCGGACATCATGGCTGCATCGGTGGCGCAGCCACTCGAGCGGCAATTCGCGACCTTGCCCGGCGTCAACCAGATCACCTCGATAAATATCGAGGGTACGAGCGTCATCACGTTGCAATTCGACCTGTCGCGCAACATCGACGGCGCCGCGTCCGACGTTCAGGCCGCGATCAACGCCGCCAGCGGGCTCTTGCCCAAGCAATTGCCCAATCCGCCGACCTACAAGAAGGTCAACCCTGCCGACGTCCCGGTATACATCCTGGGCCTGACCTCCGACGTCATGCCGTTGCAGCAGCTCGACCAGTATGCCGACCTCAACATCGCGCAGCGCATTTCGATGCTGCCGGGTGTCGGTCAGGTTGTCATTTTCGGCGAGCAGAAATATGCGCCGACCGTCCAGGTCAATCCGGCGGCATTGGCAGCCCGCGGCCTTGGCATGGACGACGTCGCGACGGCGATCACCAACAACACTGTAGAGCAGCCGGTCGGAACATTGCAGGGGCCGCAGCAAGCCTACCAGATCGGCGCCAATGGACAATTGTTGCAAGCCCAAGGATTGAGCAAGGTTATCGTCGCCTATCGCAATGGCGCGCCAGTGCGCATCAAGGATATCGGCAGGGTCGTCGACGGGTCGGACGCGCCACTGCAGCTCGACTGGGTCAACAACCACATCGGCGAGATGATCGGCATCTGGCGTCAGCCCGGCTCGAACACGCTTCAGCTCGTCGATCGAATCAAGGCGATGCTGCCGCGGCTCGAAGCGGGGATCCCGCCTTCAGTTAAGTTGACCGTCGTCAGCGACCGGTCATTGTCGATCAGCGCCAGCTTCAACGATGTACAGCTGACACTAGGCTTTACCGTCGTTCTGGTCGTTCTTGTCATATTCGCGTTCCTGCGCAGCTTCTGGGCGACTGTGATCCCAAGTGTCACGGTCCCGCTGTCGCTGGTCGGGACCTTTGTCGTGCTGTACCTAGCCGGCGACAGCCTCGACAATCTGTCGCTGATGGGACTGACGCTCGCGGTCGGTCTCGTCGTCGACGATGCGATCGTCATGCTCGAAAACATTTACCGTTACTTGGAACAAGGCGACGACCCGCTGACCGCGGCGCTGAAGGGCGCCGGTGAGATCGGCTTTACGATCGTCTCGATCACGATATCCCTGATCGCGGTCTTCATCCCGATATTGTTCATGGGCGGGGTCATCGGCCGGCTGTTCCGCGAATTCGGCGTGACGGTCTCTGCCGCGATCGTGTTGTCGGCTATCATCGCGCTGACCTTGTCGCCGATGATGGCGGCGCTCTTTCTGGCGGATCCGCGATCGGTCAAGCACGGCCGCCTCTATCGGTGGAGCGAACGGGCTTTCGAAGCGGCGGTGAGCGGCTATCAGCGGTCATTGCGTGTCGTGATGCGGTTTCGCTTCTGGGCGATGATGGTCAATTTGGCGCTGATTGCGCTGACCGGCTGGCTGTTCATGACGATCCCGAAGGGCTTCATCCCGGAAGAGGATACCGGGATGATCTTCGGATTTACGCAAGCCTCGCCGGACATCTCGTTCATGGGCATGGCCGATCTTCAGCAAAGGGCGGCGGCGGTCATCCTGAAGGATCCCGACGTTGCGACGGTGGGCTCGGCGATCGGCGGCGGCGCCAGCTCCGGCATGAACACCGGACGCTTTTTCATCAGCCTGAAGCCGTGGAATGAGCGCAAGGAAACGGAGGCTCAGATCATCGATCGGCTGCGGCCGCAGCTCGCCCAGGTACCCGGCATCCAGACCTTTCTGCAGCCGCTCCAAACCATCCGGATCGGCGGCCGGCTGACGAAGACCGAGTACCAGTACACTCTGCAGGACATCGATTTGGATGAGCTGCAGCAATGGGCCCCGAAAGTCGAAGCCAAGCTGAAGACGATCCCCGGCCTCGAGGATGTTACGAGCGACCTGCAGCTGGCGAGCCCGCAACTGAAGATCCAGATCGACCGCGACCTGGCGTCTCGTCTCGGGGTCAATCCGAACGTCATTGAAACGACGCTCTACGACGCCTTCGGCCAGCGCTACGTCACGCAAGTCTATGGCCAGCTCAATACCTATCACGTAGTGCTCGAAGTAGAGCCGGCATACCAAAAGGACATTTCCGCCCTGTCGCGGATTTATGTGCACGGTTCGGGCGGCCAGCTCATTCCGGTGAGCCAATTCGCCCGGCTGGTGCCGACGACGACGGCCGTATCGGTCAACCATCAGGGCCAGTTTCCTGCCGTCACGTTGTCCTTCAATCTCGCCGCCGGCACCTCGCTCGGCGAGGCGGTCAACCGCATCGATCAGGCGATGACGACGATGGGGCTGCCACACACGCATCGAGACATCGTTCCAAGGCACGGCGCAGGCCTTCCAAAGCTCGCTGTCGTCACAGCCCATCCTGATCGGGGCGGCGATCTTTGCGGTTTATGTCGTGCTGGGGGTGCTCTACGAGAGCTTCATCCACCCGGTGACGATCCTGATGAGCTTGCCGCCCGCCAGCGTCGGCGCGCTGTTGGCCTTGCAGATCTTCGGCTTCGATCTCAGCATCATCGCGGTCATCGGCCTCATCATGCTGATCGGCATCGTCAAGAAGAACGCGATCATGATGATCGACTTCGCGCTCGAACGCCGGCGCCACGAAGGCAAATCGGCGGAAGAGGCGATCGTCGAGGCCGCGGTGCTGCGGTTTCGCCCGATCATGATGACGACAATGGCGGCGATCTTCGGCATCTTGCCGATCGCGCTCGGCTATGGCGCGGGCGCCGAATTGCGCCAGCCGCTGGGCGTCGCCGTCGTCGGCGGCCTCGTCGTCTCGCAGGCGCTGACCTTGTTTACGATCCCGGTCACCTATCTCTACATGGAGCGGCTCAGCGAATGGTTCAGCGGCTTTAGCCGCCCGCGCCGCCGCCCATCGGACCACGCGCTCGTCCTGGCCGGCAACCATCCGCGCCCAGTCAATCATCCACGAAAGGGCCGCGCGACTAGGCCTGCTCTCGACGGGCCGCTCCACTTTGTTTCCCGCGGGGTCGGGACTAAGCTTGTGCTGTGTCCTGCAGCCGACCATAGGTGCGAGCCGATGAGCGTGCCCGAGAAATCGTTCGAGCCGGAAGCGGCTTGCCCGCTCGACGGGGTGCGCGTGATAGACATGTCGCGCCTCGTCTCCGGCAACATGGTCAGCCTGCAGCTCGCCGATTTTGGCGCCGAGGTCATCAAGATCGAGGACCCCAAGCGCGGCGACCCGCTGCGCGCGTGGCAGACCGACGGCGTCAGCGTCCATTGGAAGGTCTATTCGCGCAACAAGAAGAGCTTGGCGATGAGCCTGCGCGAGGCGCGCGGGCGCGAGCTGTTCCTCGACCTCTTAGCCACCGCCCAGGTGCTGATCGAGAATTTCCGTCCGGGGACGCTCGAGGCAATGGGGTTCGCGCCGGAGGTGCTGCACCGCCAAAATCCGCGCCTCATTATCCTGCGGGTATCCGGCTGGGGTCAGGACGGCCCCTACCGCGACCGGCCCGGCTTCGGCACTCTGGTCGAGAGCATGTCCGGCTACGCGTCGCGCACCGGTTTTCCCGACCGCGAGCCGGCCTTGCCGCCGACCGCGCTCGCCGACATGGTCGCCGGGCTCTACGGCGCCTTTGCGGTGATGGTGGCGCTGCGCCAGGTCGAGGCGAGAGGCGGTATCGGCCAGGTCATCGACCTGCCATTGCTCGACCCGCTGTTTTCGTTCATCGCGACCGAAGCGGCGATCTACCGGCTGACCGGGACGGTGCGCGAGCGCACCGGCAGCCGCTCCGAGACGACTTCGCCGCGCAACGTGTTCCGCACCAACGACGGCCGCTACATCGGCATCTCCGCCTCGATCCAGGCGATGGCCGAGCGGCTGTTCCGCGCCATCGGCCGCGAGGACATGATCACCGACCCGCGTTTCCGTACCAACAGCGACCGGGTGAGGAACGCCGAAGCCTGCGAGGCGCCGATCGTCGCGTTCATCGGCGCGCGCACTTTGGCCGAGAACATGGAGGTGTTCGAGCGCGCCGAAGTCACCGCCGCGCCGGTCTACGACATCGACCAGTTCATGGCCGACCCGCATGTGACCGCCCGCGAGATCCTCGTCGACCTGCCGGACGCCGAGATGGGGCGACTGCCGATGCACAATGTCATTCCCCGCCTGTCTTCGACGCCAGGCCGGCTGCGACGCCCGGCGCCGGCGCTCGGCGAGCACACTGCCGAGATCCTGGGTTCGCTCGGCCTCGATCGCGCGGAAATCGAGGGGCTCGCGCGCGAAGGAATCATCCGCATCTCCGGAGATGCATCATGACCGCGGCCGCCCTGCCGGTATGGCGTTCCCTGCTGTTCGTGCCGGTGACCGCCAAGCGCTTTGTCGATGGCGCGGCCAGACGCGGGGCCGACGCGATCATCCTCGATCTCGAAGACAGCGTCGCCGCCTCCGAGAAGGAGCGGGCGCGCGCCCTGGTTCCGGAGGCGGCGGAGATCGTCTCGCGCGGCGGCGCCGATGTTGTAGTCCGCATCAACCGGCCATTGCGCCTGGCGGTGCGCGACATCGAGGCGGCGGTCGGCCCGCGCGTCCTGGCCTTGGCCTTGCCCAAGGTAGATGGCCCCGAGCATGTGCGACTGCTCGCCGAAATTGTCGACGAGATTGAAGCCGAGCGCGGTGTGGCGTCGGGCACGACCCGCCTCATTGCGATGGTCGAGACGGCGGCGGCGTTCTTCCGCATTGCCGAGATCGCCCGCGCCCACCCGCGACTCTGCGCGCTCAACCTCGGCGCCGAGGACTTTGCATTGTCGGCCGGGATCTTGCCCGAGGCCGAGGGCCTCTTCATGCCGAAACAGATGGCGGTCTTCGCCGCCCGGGCCGCCGGCATCATGCCGTTGGGCTTCATCGGCACCGTCGCCGAATTCCATGATCTCGACGCGTTCCGGCAGACGATCCGGCGCTCGCGCCGCCTCGGCTTCATCGGTGCCTCGGTCATCCATCCGAGCCAGATCCCGATCCTCAACGAGGAATTCCGCGCCAGCGCCGAGGAGGTCGACCATGCCCGCCGCGTCGTCGGCGCCTACGACAAGGCGCTCGCCGAGGGTGTCGGCGCCGTCACCGTCGACGGCAAGATGATCGACGTGCCGATCGTCGAGCGCGCGCGCCTTCTTCTGGAACGCGAAGCCGCAATCGCCGCCCGCGAACTAAGGATGAGGGAGATCTCGACTGGAGCGTCCTGAAATCATCGGCTCTTCAACTCTCGAAGAGCCGCCATTGATCAGCAGTTGCACCGGCAGGTGCCGGCCGCTCAGGAATCGATGCCGAGCAACTTTGCTGCGGTGCCGCCGAGGATCGCGATGCGGTCGTCGTCGCTGAGGCTCGGGATCGACATGATGTGATCGACCGGGACGCGGTTCCACGGGAACGGGTAATCGGTGCCGATCATGATCTGGCCGATCCCGGTTTCGGCGATCAGGTGGCGCATTGCCTCGGGCGTGAACATGATCGAGTCGAAATAGAGCTGGCCGTCCTTCAGGTACTGGGTCGGCTTTTTCTTTGGCAACGGGCCGACGCGGTTCGGGAAGGTCGTGATGACCGCGTCCGAGCGGTTGGCGTAGGACGGCAGGAAGCCGCCGCCGTGCGCGGCGCAGATCTTCAAGCCCGGAAAGCGGTCGAGAGTGCCCTCGAAGATCAGGTGCGATAGCGCGATCGTGGTTTCGAGCGGGTTGCCGATCGTGTTGGTCAAAAGGCCGCTGCCGCCGAGCCTGCCGCTCGGCTCCAATTCCCGGGTGCCGAGCGGGTGCATGAATATGAGGATGCCGAGCTCCTCGGCCTTGGCCCAGACCGGGTGGAATTTGGGGTCGGCCAATTCCTGCCCCGCGACACTGCCGCCGACCGAGAGGCCGCGCAGCCCCAACGTCTTGACCCCGTATTCGAGCTGCTCGACGGCGAGCTGGGGATGCTGCAAGGCGACAGTCGCGAAGGCGACAAAGCGGTCGGGTGTGGCAGCGCAGAACTCGGCCAGCTTCTCGTTCTGGATCTTGATCAGCTCGGCCGCAGCATCGCGCTCCGCGCGATACCAAAAGGGGTTGATGCTGAGCGCCTCGACGTCGATCCCCTCCGCATCCATCTCCTGGATGCGGTCGGAGACGTTGGACCACAACAGCCCCGGCGCCTCCAGCGGGTGGTTGATCACCGCCGCCGCCTCGGGAACGATGGTATGGGCGTGGATGTCTACGGTCTTGACCCGCTTGCCGTTGACGACGACCTCGCGCCGCCTCCCCTGCCCCGCCCCAGGACCCGGCGTCGCCGAAGCGTTCGACAGGCTGCACCCGACAAACGCGAGACCGGCCAATGCGCCGGCTATCAATTCCCCTGAAATCGGCATTTCCGTCCTCCTCTAGCCATCAAGGCATTGGTCACCCGCAAACCTACTACGGCTTCGTTGCGCGTCAAACCTGCCTGATCGCGTGTTCGATGCGCCGATCCGGGATCAGCCAGATCAGCGCGACGAGTGTGTAAAGCGCCACCGAGATCCAGGGGCTGACGAGCGCCAGCAATATCGCCGCGATATAGAATAGGGGCGAAATTTTCCCCTTGATATCGTTGCCGAGAGCTCTGGCCAGGGTCGATTCCGCCCCCTGAGTCCTCGTGATCGCCCTCTGCAGTAGGTAATAAGCAATAGCCGGCATCAATAGCGCCACCCCATAAACCGCAGTCGGCAACGGAGCGAAATTATTCTCGCCCATCCAGCCGGTCGCAAAGGGCGTCAGGGACAGCCAGAAGAGCAGATGCATATTGGCCCAAAGGATCAGCCCATCGACCCTCGTAACAGTATGGAGCAGGTGATGATGGTTGTTCCAATAGATCGCCACGTACACAAAACTGAGCACGTAGCTCAGAAACACCGGAACCAGGCTGCCAAGCGCGTTCCAATCTGCTCCGTGCGGAACCTTCAATTCCAGCCCCATTATCGTGATGATGATGGCAATGACGCCATCGCTGAACGCGGTCAGCCGATCTCTTCCCATGGTTTTCCAGCCCAATCTTTCTGGCCCGGGCACAGATTACCGCACATTTGTGCGGAGTGCCGGCGCAGGATCAATCGTCGGTGCAGCAAGGCGGCAGCCACTGTCAGTCCGATGAGATCGGTCTTTGGCCCCCGAGGCTCAGTAAGGAATTAATCCTGCCTTGATGCACAAGAAGGAATTGGTCGAGGCGGGTTTTGTCGGCGAGGTGATGGCCGTCCATGTCAGCCTGATGCGCTGGGAACCATCATCTTGACGATGGCCGCCGCCGGAGACGAGTATCGTCCTAATCACGAAGCAACGAACCTTGTTTGAGCGGCGCGGCTGCGCCAATTCGTCGGCCACCCATAGCCGAGGGACGAGAGGCGATGGATTTTCCCGAGCAAGCGCGAGCCCGCGCAAATCGAGCCGGCGGAGAAGCTGGACTTCCAATCTCCCGTGCCTACTCGAATGGTGTGGAGCGGCGAGTTCAATCCTTGCCGAAGATGAATTGCCAGCGGCAATTTGAGGAACGCCTCAAAGTCCGTACCGGCTCGGCCGACGCTCGGGCTGCGTCGCCGTGAGCGAACATCCTCCCCCGCAAGCAGTGCACTGGCCGGAAGGCGCTATATTCACTATCGGGCATTCTACCCTGCCGATCGAACGTTTTATCGCGTTATTGCAGACCTATGGCATCGAACGCCTTGTGGACATCCGCACGGTGCCGCGTTCGCGTCATAATCCACAGTTCAACGGCACTGCCCTGGCCAATAGCTTGCCAACGCAGCATGTCGAATATGTGCATATGCGAGCGCTGGGTCGCCTGCGGCACGCCCGCAAAGATTCCCCCAATACCGGCTGGCGAAATGGAGGCTTTCGCGGCTACGCCGATTATATGCAAACCGCGGCGTTTCAGGACACGCTCCAAGCGCTCATTCACATGAGGCTACAAAAGCGCATTGCTATCATGTGCGCCGAAGCGGTGCCGTGGCGGTGCCACCGTTCATTGGTGGCCGACGCGCTCAGTGTGCGCGGCGTAGCTGTGATCGAGATATTATCGGAGAGCAGCTACCGCATGCATAAGCTCACGCTCTTTCGCACGGGTGGAAGGAGTGCGAATTACCTATCCGCCTCAGCAAGGGAATTACTGTAGTAGTTGAGATTCTGTTCAGATCCGTTCCCAGAGGCCGGTCTCCTCGTCGAGGCGATCCAGTTCGAGGCCGCTGAAGTCGAAACGCGAGACAATCCCGACGACCTTTCCGTCGTCGATGATGGGCAAATGCCGGCAGCGGCGGTCTTCCATCAGGCGCAGTGCTTCGATCGCCTTCTTGTCGGGCGTGATGCAGTCGGGATCACGCGTCATGACCTCGGCCAGCGTTGTGTCGACGCTTCTTCCTTCGGCCAGCACGCGATGGACCGCATCACGCCCGGTGAAGATGCCGACCAGTCGGCGATCGCCCTCGGTCACCAGGACCGCTCCGACGCGATGGTCACGCATGTGGCGGCACGCGTCTCTCACCGTAGCATCGGCCGGCAGGGCAACGGGGTCCTGGTTCCTGACGATATCCGACATCTTCCTCATGACGACGAACCTCCCTGCTCTATGCACCCTGCCTACCACCCTGACACTCGGCAAATTATGCAGCACCGGCATCGCCCAGCATTGATTTGGATCAACTACGAGGCGGCGAGGGAGCGCGCTCACTGCGGACCAGGTCGCACGCCGGCTGCGAGGGCGAGCCGCACCAGCTGGGACAAGCTGCGGGCCCCCATCTTGTCCATCACGCGCGCCCGGTGAATTTCGACCGTGCGCGGGCTTATCGCCAGATCATAGGCGATGGATTTGTTGGGCAGCCCCGCGACGAGACCGACGAGAACCTCCCGCTCCCGTGGCGAGAGCAGCGCCAGCTTGGCTGCAGCCGCAGCAACGGCCGGGTCTTCTTCATTGGGCGTTGCCAATCTTGCATGCGCCGCCTCAAGGCTGTCCAGGATCACCTCCGAGGTGAACGGTTTCTCGATGAAATCGACGGCTCCTGCTTTCATCGCCCGCACCGCAAGCGGAACGTCCCCATGTCCTGTGATGACGATCATCGGGAAATTGAGGGTGCGCTCGATCAAGCGCCGTTGGAGTTCGAGGCCATCCATTTCAGGCATGCGGATGTCGACGATCAGACACCCGAGCGGCAGCGACGGGGCGGCCGCCAGAAACTCTGGCGCGGAACCGAAACTTCCAACCGTGTAGGCTTTGGATTCGAGCAGCACCGAAAGGGAGTCGCGCACCGCCTCGTCATCGTCGACGATGTAGACGCGCCGCTCAGGAGGCATCGGGCAGCTCGGATTGGCTCGCAATCGGCAAGCTCACGCGAAATATCGTGCCGCCGGCAGGTCTCGGCGCCGTGGTCAGGCGGCCGTGATGCGCTTCAACGATCTCTCGGCAAATCGACAAACCCAGACCCATGCCGGTCTGTTTTGTCGTCACAAACGGTTGGAACAGCCGGTCTGCCAATTCCGGGGCGATGCCCGGTCCGGTGTCGGCGACAATCACCTCGACCAGATTCTGCTCCGGAACCGCCCGGGTGCCGATCGTGAGTTCGCGGCGTTCGACCGACTCCATAGCTTCGACCGCGTTGCGCGTCAGGTTGAGTACCACCTGCTGAATTTGCACGTGATCGGCGAGCACTTCCGGCAGCGTGTGGTCGAGCTCGAGCGAGACGCGCACGCCGCGCTGCCTCGCCCCGACAAGGGCCAATGCGAGGGCCTCTTCGACCAGTTGATTGAGGCTGTGGATCCGGCGCTCGGTGTCCCCTTTGCTGACGAACCCGCGCAGCCGGCGGATCACATCGCCCGCGCGCTGCGCCTGAGCCGCCGCCTTCTCGATCATCTCGCCGACCCGTTCACCGGCGCCGCTGGCGAGCAGCTGGCTACCGGCCGCGAGATAATTCACTACTGCCGTCAGGGGCTGGTTGAGCTCATGCGCCATCGTCGAGGCCATCTGCCCCATGACGCTGAGCCGCGAGGCGTGCAACAGCTCGGCCTGGAGATCCTGAATGCGGCGCTCGGCGTCCTGACGTTCGGTCAGGTCGCGGACGAAACCGGTGAAGAAGCGGCCGCCCGCGAAGGAAAATTCGCCGACCTGCAGCTCCATCGGGAAAGTCTCGCCATCCTTGCGTCGACCGACGACGACCCGCCCGATGCCGATGATGCGGCGGTCGCCGGTGCGAAGATAACGCTCCAGGTAACCATCGTGAGCTTCGCGGTAGGGTGTCGGCATCAGCAGATTGACGTTTTGGCCGATCACCTCGCCGCTGGGATACCCGAACAGCCGTTCCGCCGCCGGGCTAAATGATTGGATCATCCCCTTGGTGTCGATGACAACGATCGCATCGGGGACGGTATCTAGGATCGAGCGGAGCCGCAGCTCACTTTCGCGCTGAGCAAGCTGGGCCGCCTTGCGGTCGGTGATGTCGCGGATTATCCCGACAAAGATCGGCTCGTCTCCGTCCCGCGCCTCGCCGACGGAGAGATCCATCGGAAATACGGAGTTGTCCTTGCGCCGGCCGACGACCTCGCGGCCGATGCCGATGATTTTTTTCTGCCCGGTGCGCAGGTAGTTCGCGACATAGCTATCGTGCTCTCCGGCATACGGTTCGGGCATCAGAATGTTGACGTTGCGCCCGATCAATTCTGCCGCGCTGTACCCGAAGAGCCGCTCGGTCGCGTGATTGACCGAACGGATCGCTCCGTTCCAGTCGATGGTTACAATGGCATCGACGGCCGTGTCGACAATCGCGCGATAGAGGGAATCGGCCAAGCCGTTTTGGTCGTCGCGCTGCCCGCCCGAGGTTGCCGAACTCAGTTTACCGATTCCTCCAAGTTCGCCGCCGGATCTTCATCCGACGCCGTCGGGATAGCACATGTGCGCCGCGAAAGCGAACCCTCAAGGGGGAGCGTCAATCTCCGCAGAGGCGTGCGATGTCCCCCTCCTCGATTGTTTCGCCTGCCGAGGATTCGAGTTTGACCACATCGTGGCCGTCTCGCAGGAGGATGGAGGCGACAGCAAGGGCGGTGGTTCTGTCCGCTACCGTGGCGCGGAACTGTCGTCCGTCGCGTCGGTAATGCACCTGCCAAATCATGCGCTGAGTGCGACACGTCTTGGCGGCTGCAACACTGATCTAAATCAATCTCCATTCGGTCAGGCTGGCGCGGAAGTAGTCAAAGGGGCCGCTCTCAAGGAACCAGCTGACGACCGCTCTTGTTGGGACCCGGCAACCAGCGATTTCTCGGTAGTCGAAGCATCTTGCTGCCCAGCGGGTCGGTATCGCGCGGCCTCCCACCAATCGTGGGCGGTCCTCGGCGTCGGCTCGGGCGACGTCCTCATTCTCAAAGGTCAGCCGTACCCGGGCTGGGCCGCCGGTGCTCTCGGCCGACACCTCGACGGTGCCCAGATCGAGCTCCCGCCATACGAGAAATGGGTTATGCAGCATCGCATGCGGTGCCCAGGGCAGTTCGGCGAGGTACCGCATCAGCTCGCCTCTGCTGGTCTCCGGTCCGGCGGCGCGCGCCAATCTTAATGAACCGAATAGGCGCGCTTCGAGAAGACCGTTGCCGCTCTCATAACAGTCGAGAATGCGTGCGGAGAGGAGCGGCGCCACTTGCACCCGCGCAAGCCAGACGAACGCCGGTTCGCGTATGGCGATCAACTGCCTGGCGGTGAGCGGCCGCCAGGAGTCGCCGGGGCCGCCCCGCATTTCGGCGGATTGACGCAGGCACACCACCTTTGGAGCCGGTCTGTCGGATACTGCGCGGCCCAAATAGGACCGGATGATCGGCGGCACCGGTAGAGCAGGGGCCTCTCCGCCGCCCGCCCCTTCGAGCCGGCCGATCATCGCGTCGGTTCGTCTGCGGAAGGAAGCCGCGCTGAGCACGTGAGCTAAAGCCGCTCCGGCTCCCAAGAGCGGCAGGAGATGGCGGGCTCTCAATGGGCTGCTCCCCTGCTGGCTCGGACCGATTCAGGCCTGGGCGAGCGGCTTCCTGACCAGCATTAAGGCGGGATCGGCCGGCTCCGGCACAATCGCGAAACCGAGCTCTCGGCACATCTGCAGCATCGACTCGTTCTCACGGAGGACTTGGCCAACCAGTTCACCGATTCCGCGCTGCCGGGCGACGTCGATGAGCCTCGTCATCAACAGATAACCGAGCCCACGCCCTTTCCAATCACTGCGAACGGCGATGGCGTACTCGGCACGCAATTTGTCGGGATCGGCAAAAAACCGCGCTACGCCTAGCGGCGTTCCGTCGCATTCGGCGAGGAGCGCCATTTCGCGGTCGTAGTCGAGCTGCGACAAGCGCGCGGCGGCGAGGTGAGTTAGGCCTCGCACCGAGGCAAAGAAGCGAAGGCGAAGATCCTCGTGAGTCATGTGCGCGGCGAGATCCTGCAGCATCGGCTCGTCCTCCGGGCGCAATGGCCGCATCCGAAGTGCCGTCCCGTCGCGCAACCGTTCGATGGTTTCCAGTTCTTGCGGATAGGGCGCGATCGCCAGCCTTGCCGCACCCGTACTTTGAACGGGCGCGACGCGCAGGCGGGCATCGAGGGCGATGACGCCATGCGCGTCGGCGAGCAACGGGTTGATGTCGAGCTCACGGATCTCGGGGCGATCGGCGGCAAGTTGGCCAAGCCGGATCAACACTTCGATGACAGCCTCGATTTTCGCCGGTGGCTTGCCGCGGTACCCCTGCAGGAGTTGCCACACCCGTGTGCGCGCCATCAGCCGGCGCGCCAGCAACGCATTGAGCGGCGGCAGCTCGAACGAAGCATCACGCACGATCTCGACGGCAGTGCCTCCCTGGCCGAACGCCACGATTGGGCCGAACACCGCGTCTTCTGCGATCCCGGCAAGAAGCTCTATGGCCCCGGGGCGCGAGACCATGGGCTGGAGAAGAAAGCCGGCGAGGCGAGCGCCGGGGCGCGCCGCCGTGACGCGCTCGATCATGGCGCGCGCTTCCTGCCTGACGCGGTCGGCATCGCCGAGATTGAGCGCAACCCCACCGACATCGGTTTTGTGCGTGATTTCGCGGGCGCGGATCTTCAGGGCAACCGGAAAGCCGATCGCAGTAGCGATCGAGGCAGCTTGATCCGGATCCTCGGCGAGGTAATCGGTGACGAGCGGAAGGCCGTAGGCCCCAAAGACCGCAGCGGTTTCTGGAGGCTCCAGCCAGGATTTTCCGGCCGCCAGAGCGGTTGCGATGACGTGCCTTGCCGTTGCGAGATCGGGCTCGAATGCATCCGGCCGTGCCGGCGGTGTTTCGATCAGCAGCTCTTGGTTGGCGCGATGGTGTACCCGGTGCAGGAAGCCGATAACCGCGTCGTCGGGGGTTTCGTAGGTGGCTATGTGGGCTTGGGCAAACAGTTCGCGCGCCGGCCTCGCCGAATACTCGCCGAGCCAAGCGGTAATTACGTTGCGGTTGCGGAGCGCCGCGGATCCAGCAGCTATCGCGTCGATGACCGATTGGGCAGTCTCTTGCGGCTGCCCTAATGCGGTAGGGCAGTTGAGTACCAATATGGCATCGACTCCGGGGTCCCGGATCAACGCCGCGAGCGCATCGGCATAACGTCTCCCCGGCGCGTCCCTGATGATGTCAACCGGGTTGGCTCGGCTCCAGGTCTTGGGCAAGACCCGGTTCAACTCTTCGATCGTCGTTTCCGCCAATTCGGCCAGCTTGCCGCCGGCAGCCAGCAATGCGTCCGTGGCCAGCACGCCTGCCCCGCCGCCATTCGTCAGGATTGCCAGACGGTCGCCAACTTGCTCCTGCGTCAATGCCAAGGTCTCTGCGGCATCGAACAGCTCGGCCATCGTCCCGACCCGCAGCATGCCGGCGCGGCGAAACGCGGCATCGTAGACGGCATCGGCGCCGGCAAGCACCCCGGTGTGCGAGGTGGCGGCCCGCGCGCCTGCCGCCGACCGGCCCGCCTTCAGGACCAGGACGGGCTTGATTCGGGACGCCGCCCGCGCCGCCGACATGAATTTTCGGCCATGGGTGATGCCTTCGAGATAAAGGAGGATGGCGCGGGTGTCGGGATCGGCGGCGAGATAGTCGAGCATGTCGCCAAAATCGACATCGACCATATCCCCCAGCGACACTACGTGCGAAAAGCCGATCCGGCGCGGCACCGCCCAATCGAGCATCGCCGTGATCATCGCGCCCGATTGACTGAGGAAAGCGATATCGCCCGCCGGGGCCGCCAAGTGGGAGAAGGTGGCGTCGAGCCCGAGACGCGGCACCATGATGCCGACGCAGTTCGGCCCGACGATCCGCAGGAGATGAGGCTTTGCCGCATCGAGTGTCGCCTGTTGCAGGCTACGGCCCTCCTCGCCGAGCTCGCCAAAACCGGCGGTAATGACGACGGCAGCGCGCGTGCCGAGCTCGCCCAGCTCGCCGATCAGGCGGGGCACGGTCTCTGGAGGCGTGACGATGACCGCGAGGTCAGGGGCGTGGGGCAGGCTCGCGACGTTCGGGTGAACGCTCAGCCCGTCGATCGTCTGATGATGCGGGTTGACGAGCAACAGCTCGCCGGCAAATCCGGCGCGGCGCAGGTTGCGCGCGACGACCCCACCGACGGAATCGGGCCGTGGGGTTGCGCCGATCAGCGCCACCGATCGCGGCTTGAACAGCTTGTCGAGATTGCGAACAGACATCGGTCGTGAGCGATCTCTCAAGCCTCGATGCGAAGTGCCGTTCTCTGATCTGTCGGAACGGTGGTCCAACGGTCGGAGAGCTGGTTGACCCTGTCGGCGACCAGATCGTACTTCACCTGTGTCAGACTGAAGTCCCTAAAATAGTTGACCAGATCGCCCCATGGATCGTTCAGCCGGCCGGCGCCGGAGATGAACGCGACGACCCCACCCATTTCGAGCTGGTCGGTATGCACCATCCAACCGCCGATCAGCAGTGCCGCTACGATTTGAAGATGGCTGCAAACATTCATCAGGAAATTCATCGAAAATTTGAGCTTGTAAATTCCCATGTTGAGCTGCAGCACCCGGTCGATCCGTTTGCCGTCGGACCTGTCTCGCTCGGCCGATGCTGCACGCGTATCGACTGCGCTTACGCCGAGGTGCCGCAAAATCCACACGCGTGCGCCGGCGCGGCGGTTTATCGCACCCTGCATCAGTGGCACGAATATCAGCTGCGGCACAAAGAGAGCGAATGCCGCCGCCGCCATCCATCTGTCGATGTGGACGATGTATCCGAGTACCGAGAGCAATATTCCGGCCTGAAGGAGAGGCTCGGAGACGCTGCTGCCGACAAAGCCGCCGATCGGTTCGACTTCCCCGACGATCATCGCCGCCGCGACACCGCGGGCCTCCGGGCCCGGTGCGGCGACCCGTGCGATCCTCAAATAAGCGAGGACGTGCCGGCGCAAATCCCGTATCGCATTTTCCCCGACCCAGCCGCGATAAACGTTGAGGCCGAGCTTCGTTGCACCCTGAACGAGAACAACACCCGCATAAGCGGCGCACAAGGTCACGACGACGTTAAATGATCTTTCCTTGACGAGATCGTTGACGACCCGGCGCTGGATCTCCAGCGGTACAACTTCGAGCAGGAACGTGACGACCGTCAGTATCACCAGCGCGATCTGGTGCGGCCAGCTCACCGCAAAGACATAGCGAAAAATGCTGGTCGGCAGCCGGTATCCGATGGGCCGCATCAATTGCGTTCCGACAAAACCGTCCGAATGAGGTCGACCAGGCGGTCGGCGGCGAAGGGCTTTTCGAGCACGCCGGTTATGCCCAAGCTCGCGGCCCGCTCCTTGGTGTTCGTGTCGAGCCGGCCCGAAATCAGGATCGTCGGCACCCGGACCCCTTCTTTTTGCAGCCGGTCGACGAGGTCTAGGCCGTTCATATTGGGCATGTGCTGATCGATTATCACACAGCCCGCCGCGCGGCGGCCATCATCGGCAAGAAGATCGGCTCCGGCATTATAGGACCGCACATCGTAGCCGAAAGCCTCGAGCAGCAACTTCAGTGAATTGGCGACCCCTTCGTCGTCATCGACGACGCAGATCTGCTCGCGGCTGGGTTCAGTTGGCGGGCGCCCCCAAGGAACGGGCATGGTGACCTCTTTACAAGAAGTGCCCATGAGATCCGGAACTGCCATAGCGCGCACTGACCTGGATCAAATGCCGACGCTCCCGTCAGGCTTCGCCTACCGCCTCGAGACCGTCTCGGTCGAGCAGCTCGATCCGGTGCGGATTGGGGATGGCGATGACGCCGCCGCGCTTGAATGCCGACAAGGTTCGGCACACCGTCTCGATCGTCAGGCCGAGATAATCCGCAATGTCATTGCGCGACATCGGCAGGTCGAGAGCCTTTGTCCGGTCGCGCCGCTCGAACATCTCGAGAAGGAAGGCGGCCACGCGCTCGGGTGCGGTCATGCGGCCCAGCAGCAATGTGCGCCCGTGCGCATTGGCCAGATCGCGTAAGGTTGTATCGCGCAGCAGGCGGGCCAGGGCGAGGTTCTGGTCGATCAGCCGTTCGGTCGCCTTCCGCTGGAAGCGCATCACGATGACATCGTCCACCGCTTCGGCCGAATAGAGGCGCGCGCCGTTGCCGTCGATCCCGAAACAATCGCCGCTGAAGCAGAATTCGCCGATGTGGCGCCGGCCATCGGCGAGAAGCTTGCAGATCCGGACGGTCCCCGAGACAACCTTGTACCAGCACTCCGCGCTGTCGCCCTCGGCATAGATCTCGTCATTGCGCGTGAAGTTGAGCCGTGCGCCGATACGCTCCAGCGCCACCAGCGCATCGAGCTGACCCGATTGAGCGACGGTGGGACTGTCGTGCCCCAGCTCTGCAAACCCGTTGGGGTAGCCGGTGTTGCCAAATTGCCTGTACATGATGTCCCTCCAGCGGCTTTCGATGGAGAGAACATCGCCGGTCCCGAGAGCGACCGAAATTCGGAATGTCCCTTAGGGAATCTACGTACGTAGCACTACGTATGTCCTGCGCGAAGGCAGACGCCGGAAGCCCTGCCGCCATAAGCCGGACAGGGCTGCAACGCCGTTCATTATCGGGTGAGGCTCAGCGAAGCGTCTCGATATAGCCGATCAGATCGTCTATCTCGGCGCGGCTCAGCGCCAAGTCCGGCATCGAACCATGTGGGTGCGACAGAAACGCGCGAAGCTGGTCGGCCGTCATTCCGCTGCGCGCGATTGCGGGAAAGGTCGGCGGGCCTTGCGGCACGCCGCCGCTGGGATTGTTGTTGATGACGTGGCAATTGGCGCACCACTGCCGAGCGAGTTGCGTGCCCTTGGCGGCGTCGGCATGGGCGGCGTGGCGCGGCAACAAGCGCCAAGCATCAGTAGCGCCAAGATGGCGGGTAGAGCTCTGTAGGACATTTTTGTGTTGCTCGCTGTTATTGCGATATTCGATGCTCGCAGGGCTAGAACACCAACTGGCGCACCAGGTCAAGCCGGCAACTGCAGTTGCGGGTGATTGCGTACTGTGTTTTTCAGCTCTTCTCCCGCTGCTCCGAGCGCGGCGGCGAGCTGTTTTGCGGCCTGGCCGAGCTCGTTGCGATGCTGTTCGTCGAGTGGATCGCGCGCGGCCAGTGACCGGGCGAGTTCGGCGAGGATCTCCGCCAGAAGGCCATAGTGCAGATGAACCACCGCCTCGCGCCGATCCTCGCCGGGACGCACGAGCCTGATGGCGACGCTGTCCACATCGGCGTAAGCGTCGAATTGCGAGTTGCGGCCAAAGCTGCCCATGTAAGCTTTGTCCGGGAAATCGACAGAGACCTCGGCCTTGTCGGCAATCGGATGCAGCGACATCTCTCAGCTCCTTTAACTCAGCAGATAGGCCGCGAACCGGCCTCATGTGGTCCTCGACCCGCCGAACCCCGGGGATGTTTTCGGCAGCGACAACGAGTGCTCGTTTTTCCTGCTCGGAGAGATAAGAGGACCATAAATGGACGACGCCGTCCTTGACGGTGACGTTGGCCGGGGAGACCTCGGCCCATTTCTGCGCTTTCAGCTCGGCCAGCAGCCTGTCGCGGATCGAGCGGTCATCGGCCTCGGCGTCGACCCGGCGCCTCGCTGATCGTCATCGCGAGCGCCCGCACGAGGTTTGCCCTGCTGACGATCCCGACGAGCTTGCCGTCGCGCAAGACGGGCACCCGCTTGATCCGGTTGGTCTCCAGCAGGATGGCGATATCGGCAACCGGGGTCTCCTCGGTGACCGACAGGACGTCGCGCGTCATGACGTCCTTTACCTTGCCGCTGTGCGACTTGATGTAGTCACCGGCGAGCTTGTTGGTCGACGACACCATGTCGAGCCACCACGAGCGGCGCCGTTCGGTACCGGTTTCAGCGCGGTGCAACAGGTCGCCTTCGCTGACCATGCCGATCACCCGGTTGTCTTTGTCGACGACCGGGACCGCACTAATTCCGTGCTCGGCCAACAGCTTTGCGGCCTCTGGCACGGTTGCATTCTCGCCGACCGTAATCACCCCACTCGTCATAACGTCTACCGCACGCATCACAGCGCCTCCTACCTGATTAGGCCGTCCAGTCGACCCGTACGAAATATCCCCCCTCGTCGAAATGTTCAGCGAGGGTGCCGTGAAAGGCGCGCTTGACGGCTTCGCCGATTCGCCGCGGCAGATGAATGTCTGTCGTGTAGATCACGATCTCTTGCGCGTCCTCGTCGACACTGATGATGCGGTTGAGCGGGTGCTCGCCCTTCTCGGCTTCCTCTTGATGACGCGCCAAGTGGACGATCTCCTCGATCTGGCGCGGCCCGAAATTGCCGTGCAATCTGACAATGCCCGCCGGAAATTTGTCATTGATGCGCCGGCAGGCCGAGCACAGCGCTTCCGCCGCCCCCTGGTGGGGACGCGATGCCCATTGCCAGCGCCCGTTGTGGTAGACGGCGCCGCATTGCGGGCAGACCGCGGGATCGCTCAGCTTTTGCTGCCGCTGATAGGGATCGAGAATGTGATCCTCTTGGGCGTGGCCGGCGTGTCGGCGCGTAGCGGCAGGCCGGTGAGGCGAGAGATTTGTTTGTTTCATTGGCGGCTCGCGTCAGAAATTCACGCTGGCGGAACGCGGCGCGTGCTGAACGATATCCTCGCTCGGTCCGAGATGGGGCGGACTGAACCCGGCCAGCGCTGCTCCCGCTCCGGCCGCCGGACCGCCTACTGTCGGCGCATGGCTCGCGTACAGCTGCTCCCAAAGCTGGCGAATACTGTTGTGTGTCGTTTGGTGAATAAACACATGCCCGTATTGATCAAAGCCGAACAGCGTCGCTTCAGGATCGTTGCGGATCGACTGAAACGCGTGATTGATCGCGGTAAAACAATCGACGAGCCGATCTCCGTCGCCGAGCCGCGTATGACGCAGGATATCGGCGATGCTGATCGGATAGAGCGGCGCCGCGCCCTGGCTGTTTGGCGTTTCGCGCGCCAACTCGAAGAGAACCTGCGACAGCAGAAAATTTCCTTTGATCAGTTCGAAGACTTGCGCAGCCTCCTCGGGCATGCAAGCCGCGAGGGCGGCTGCATGGACCTGGGAGGCGTCGTGTTCGGACTTGCTCAGAGCCGCAAGCGTCGCCGTGATCTCATGTTCGATCCAGCGACGCACCTCCGGCGGGGCCGACCGCACCTGCTCGACGGAAAAGGTAAAACTGGTCATCGGGGAAAACTCTCTTCTGTGGTGGCGCTCGACAGATCTTTTTATGCGTGACAGACCTGCGCGCCCTCATTGATGCAAATCAATCGGAAGCGAAGAGAGCGACAATTCACCCGGGTGCCGTTCATTTCTGCCACAGGATGAGCGGAAGCTCCGCCGGAAGCGCCGCCCCGGCATGGCGGGGAATAATTCGCACCGTATATGCTTCCGGCGGGCGGTCTCCCGGTGCGGACCCGGTGTAGATATTGCTGTTCGAGGAGGCGCGACTGAGCTCGCCGACAAAGGCTGCCGCGTGCTCATTCGGCTCGGCATAGAGCTGAACCGCGACTTCCTCCGGTGCGAGCTCGCCGAGATCGATCGGCACGGAGAAGGACCAGACCGCGCCGTCGCGGGATACGGACGGCTGACCTATGTGAAGGTTCGGCCAGTGCCGACGCAATCGAACTTCCCAGCGCCGCATTTGCCGTGCTGCCTCGCCGCCATTTGCCATTCGTCGGCGCAGCTCGGATGTCCCCGGCAAGTAATACTGCTCGACATAGTCGCGGGCCATTCGGCTGCTGCTATAGACCGGCGCCAGTTCCGCCATGCTCCGCCGCACGCGTCCGATCCATTGCCGTGGCATTCCGGCCGCGTCGCGCGCGTAGAATTCCGGGACAACCTCCTGTTCGAGGATGGAATACAGCGCCTCGGCGTCGCGCGCGTCTTGCTCACCGGTCGGATATTCTTGGTCATCGCCGATCGCCCAGCCGAGCTCCGGCGCGTAAGCCTCCTCCCACCAGCCGTCGCGCTCCGAGAGATTGAGGCCGCCATTGACGAGCACTTTCATCCCGCTGGTTCCACAGGCTTCCCAGGGACGGCGCGGAGTATTGATCCAGACATCGACGCCCTGCACCAGCTCCTGGGCGAGCGCGATGTCATAGTCCTCGAGGAAGACGATTCGCCGCCGGAATTCGAACCGCTGCGCGATCGCGATCCAATCGCTGATCATTTTTTTTCCTTCGCTGTCGGCCGGGTGGGCTTTGCCGGCGAGGACCAGCTGAACCGGCCGCGCGGGGTCGTTCAGCAACCGGGCGAGCCGCTGCGGATCCTCGAGCAAGAGGTTCGGCCGCTTGTAGCCGGTGAAGCGCCGCGCAAAGCCAAGGGTCAGCGCGTTGGGATCGAGGACGTTCGCGGCCTCGGCAACGATTTCGGGCGGATGACCCCGGCTGGCGAGCTGGCGGGTCAGCCGCTCACGCACCTTTTGAATCAAGACCCTGCCGGTCCTCACCGGCCATCCTCCACAGCTCCTCGTCGGAAAGGCTGGAAACCAGAGCAGGAAGCGCGTCCGGCATGCCCCGCCAGCGCTCTTTCCCGCAGGCGGCGGTCCACAAATCATCGGCCGACGGAGAATCCCAGCTCGGGACGTGCACGCCATTGGTCACGTAGCCGACCGGCACCTCTTCTTCCGGCCAACGCGGAAAGAGCGGCTGGAAAATTCTCCGGCTGACGCCGCCGTGGAGCCGGCTGACGCCGAAAGTCGCCAATGACCCCCGCACTGCCAGATACGCCATGTTAAATGGCTCCCCGTCATCCGGACTGGTCCGCCCCAGCGCCAGCAGTTCGCCCAATTCAACGCCGGCTTTGGCGAGAAAAGATTCGAGGTAAAGGGCATACTTGGTCAGCAAATCGGGCGGAAACCGGTCGAAGCCGGCCGCCACCGGCGTGTGGGTTGTGAACAGATTACCGGGCCGCATCGCCCACAGCGCTTCCCAGAAGGACAGACCCGAGCGCTGCATGTAGGATCGCGCCCTTTCGAGGACGGCAAATGCAGCATGACCTTCATTCATGTGACAGATTTCGACCTGGGGGGCGACGGCCTCGACGACTCGCCAGCCCCCGACGCCGAGGATGATCTCCTGCAACAGACGGATTTCGGTTCCGGCATCGTACAGTTTGGCGGTGATCCCCCGGTCGGCCGGGCTGTTGAGCGGATCGTTCGCATCCAGCAGGTAAAGCCTGATGCGCCCGACGACTGCCTGCCAGACGCGCAGCTGGAGAGTGCGCCCGGGCAAGTCGAGGCGAATATGGAGCCAGGCCCCATCCGTGCCTTTCGCAGGCCGGATCGGCAGCGAACCCGGGTCGTTGAACGGGTAGGCCTCCTGCTGCTCACCGGACGCGCCGATGATTTGGCGGAAATAGCCCTCCTGATAGAGGAGCCCAATGCCGATCATCGGCAAGCCGAGATCGCTCGCCGTCTTCAGAAAATCGCCGGCCAGGATGCCGAGCCCGCCGGCATAAAGCGGCAGTGCTTCGCCAAGCCCGAACTCCATGCTGAAATAGGCGACCCCCGACAGGGCCGCGGCGCCGTGGGCCGATGCGAACCAGCCGGGTGTTTCGATGTAGTCCCGCCGCGCGCGGGTGAGCCGCTCCAGCTCAGCGGTGAAAGAGGGGTCTACGGAAAGCGCCTGCAGCCGCTCGGCCGAGATGTCTTGGAGGATTGTCCAAGGGTTTTGCGTGCTACGCCAAGCCCCCGGATCTACCCGCTGCCAGAAGACATCCCCCTCGTGGCTCCAGGTCCAGCGCAGGTCAAGCGCAAGCTCACCGAGCGCATCCGATAGATCACGGGTGGCAAGGGCATCCATAATTCATCACCGGAGTAATTGGGAGGCGGCCGAGATCAGGTCGAAAGCTGCCGGCATTGACTCAGATCAACACGCCCGAGCCCTTGCCCAGCATACCCTGCTCATGGCCATTGAGGAGGGTCGAATGCGATCATCACATGATGAATTTTTGCTGACATACGGCAGCGAGGTCCGGGAATCCTTGATTATGATCGAAGGTGACGACGGGAGCTTCGAGCTGCTGGGACATGGTTGGCTAGCGGGTAACGAGGGCGATGACGGCACCTTGTTCACCCTGGTGCGGAGCCGCAATACCGGTCGCATACACCTGCTGGTGCGCGACACCGATGGAGAAGCCCGCCACGTATATCACTGGCATCGGCTCCGCCCCGAAGCGCAACGTGCGCTGCAAGATCGCCTCATGAGCCTGCAGCGCCATGCGGTCGAACCCGAGCCGGCACTGCGGTCCGACGGGCCCCAGGGGGTTGGAAAAGTCGGGTGAGGATAGTTGGTTAGTTCGGCGCCGTAGCTAGATTGATCTGCATCAATGATGGCTCGAATGCGCCCGCGTGAAACTGCGCTGTTGTATAAACTCATCTTTCACGTGGAGGACTGCAATGGCCAGCACGCCTGTTGAAGTGAAGAAAGCGACGCCGGCGCCGACGACAACCCCCGATGTCTGGCGCTCGTTTCGCAGTGAGATGGACCGCCTGTTCGACCGATTTTCCGCCGGTTTCGGCATGCCTTCGCTGCGCCGGATGTTCGATATGGAGCCGGCCGGGCGATTTGAGAGCTCGTTCACCTTCCCGACACCGGCGATCGACGTCAGTGAGGACGAGAAAGCCTATAGGATCACGGCAGAGCTGCCGGGCCTGGAGGCAAAAGACCTCGATGTCTCGATCTCAGGCGACACGCTGATGATCAAAGGCGAAAAGCAGCAGGAAAGGGAGCAGAAGGATAAGAACTACCATGTAACCGAGCGCACCTATGGCTCGTTCCAGCGCGCCTTTGCGCTCCCGGAAGGGGTGGAGCGCGACAAGATCGCAGCCGACCTCTCGAAGGGTGTGCTGACGCTGACCTTGCCGAAGACAGCTGAAGCTCAGAAGCCAGCGAAAAAGATCGAGGTTAAAGCTTCTGCATAAGGCGCTTGCGTCCGAGGCGGCGGGCGAAAGCCCGCCGCTTTTTTACCGTTGCTAGGCGGAAGTGGCGCGACCGATCTGGTCGAGCCGATTTTCGTCGACCCGATTTTCGCCGAACCCGATTTTCTGGGCGGTTCCGCGCCTGAGCCCTGGCCGGGACGGCTCTCGGCGCTGCGTCGGTTTTTCCGTCACCCCAAGAGGCCCAGGCAAGAACAGCACCGAACATTGTAAATACCGCGATAATCCCGATCAGAACCGTAAGTTCCAGCGCCGACATCACTCCCTCCAGCTTCACAGGATCGATGTACCGCCAACAGCCTCTCCCGATCCGAGAGCGGCGGAATTGATCTGGATCAATGAGAGCGCAATTCGCCGGCGGGCAAGCTGACGCCTGCTCGGATTGCGACGGAAGGATCGGTGATGGAATTCGGCATGTTTCACGAGTTTCCCCGGGCTGCGGGACAATCTGAGACCCGGGCCTTCGACGAATTCTTCGAGCAGGTAGATGCCGCCGAGCGCTGGGGCCTCGATGTGATGTGGCTGGCCGAGTTGCACGCCGCGCCGACGCGATCTGTGTTGTCCGCACCGCTCAATGTCGCAACGGCCGTCGCGACCCGCACCAAGCGCATGAAAATCGGCACGGCGGTGCAAGTGCTGCCATTATGCCATCCGTTGCGGGTGGCCGAGGAAGCCGCCACGGTAGACCAGATCAGCCATGGCCGGCTGATCTTTGGGGTCGGCCGGAGCGGATTCCCGCGGACCTACGAGGCTTATGGCGTGCCCTATGCAGAAAGCCAGCACCGTTTCGCCGAGACATTGGAAATAATCAGGCGGGCATGGACCGAATCGAGCTTCTCTTACGCTGGCCAGTATTACAATTTCCAGAACGTGCATTTGGTGCCCAAACCCTACCAACGGCCCTATCCGGAAATCCGCATTGCGGTCAACAGTCCCGACACTTTCGCGAATATCGGAGCGCAAGGGTATCCGATCTTCGCTGCCGTGCGGCTCGGCACACTTTCCGAGCTGGCCCCAAATATCAGGGCATACCGCGAGGCCTACCGGGCCGCCGGTCACCCCGGGAGAGGGGAAGGTGTATTTGCGGGCGCCTGTTTATATTGCGGAGACTGAGCGGCAGGCGCGGGACGAGCCCGAAGAAAGCATCATGCATTTCTATCGCTGGCTCGGTGATCAGCTCGAAGCGTCCGCCACCCGCCCCGGCGCCCGTGCGATCGAGCAGCGGGCCGAGCGCGGGCAACGCCTGCAGACCATCACCTATGACGAAGCGCTGCGCGACAAAGTGGTGGTCGGTACTCCTGAGCGGGTGACCGATCGCCTGCACGCCTTACGGGAGGAGCTGGGTCTCGACGGGATATTGGCGGAAATGAATTGCGGCAGCCTGATCGCGCATCAGAGGGTGATGAGATCGCTGCAGCTGCTCTGTGAAAAGGTGATGCCGCAGTTCCGTTAGTCAGCCAGTCGCCGCTGCGGAAACCTTGCGAAAACGCCGCAGCGCCAAGATCAAGAATAGGCCTCCGATCAATGCGACGATCAGAAACTCACGCCAAACCACCGTGAAGCCGGCGCCGCGATAAAGGATCGCTTGAGCGAAGGAAACGAAATGCGTCGACGGTGAAGCTTGCATAATGGTTGCCAGCCACAGCGGCATGCTTTCCAGTGGCGTATTGCTGCCGGAGAGCATGTTCATCGGCAGAAAGACCAGCATGAACAAGAGGCCTAACTGCGGCATGGAGCGCGCAATGGTGCCCAAGTAAATCCCGATCGCAGTAGCAAAGAACAGGTAGATCATTACGCCGAGCATGAATAGCGGTATTGAGCCGGCGATCGGAACGCCGAGTATCGTGCGCACGACGACGTAGAGCGACAGGCCCGCCGCAATCGTAATTACCACACTGTTCGCCCAGATCTTGGACATCGCAATCTCGAATGGGGTCAGCGGCATGACGAGGAGATGGTCCATCGTGCCGTGCTCCCGTTCGCGCACGACAGCGGCTCCCGCCAGAATGATCGCCAGCATCGTGATGCTGTTGATGATCCCCATGACGCTGGTGAACCACGCCGTGTTGACATTGGGATTGAAGGCGATGCGCACAACGAGGTTAACCGGCGATGCTTGGGTGCCTTCTGCCCGTGAGAGGAAATTGTTGATCTCGGTGGTGATGATCTCTTGCCCATAGTCGGCCCCGAGGCCCGCCTGGACCATCGCGGTCGCATCGACATCGAGCTGGATCGCCGGGCGGCGCCCGCCGAGAAGATCCCGCTGAAAATTCGGTGGGACGTCGATAATGAACGTATATCTGCCCGCGTTCATCAGCGGGACGATATCCCGCTCGGTGATCGGCTGCGGCGTCTGGAAATAAGGCGGCAGGAACGCATGGGCGATGCGGCGCGACAGTTCCGAATGATCCTCGTCGACGATAGCGACTGACGCATTATGCACTTCCTGTGAACTGCTCTGCGCTTGCGCAATGATGGCGAGAGAGAACGAATAGATGACCAGCCCCAGCAGCACGAAGTCACTGAGGAAGCTGCGTAATTCCTTGGTGCCGAGCCAGAAGATATTGGCGAGCATTCGCATCGAGCGGCACCAGCCCTATCGCTCCTGCTTGCGCAGCAATAGCAAATTCAAAGCCGTCAGGACCGGGATGAAGGCCGCGAGCGCGGCCATATTGGTGGCGAGGTCGGAGAAGCCGAGCCCCTTGGTGAACGTGCCGACGCTGATCGGCAGGAAATAGGTCATCGGGAACAGGCGGCCCATTATCTGCGCCATGCCCGAGAGCGCGGATACCGGCACCAGCATTCCGGCGAACATGGTCGCCGGCAGAACCGTCAAAATGGCCGTGCCGAAAAGGGCGGCAATCTGCGTGCGGACGAAGGCCGAGATCAGTCTGCCGTAAGCCGTCGTCGCGCCGACATAGATCAGCGCGCCGAGAAGCAGCGCTGGAAGACTTCCCTTCAGCGGCACCCGAAAAACGAACCAGCGCCATCAACAACATCAATGCGAAATTGATCGTAGCCACTGCGATGTAGGGCAGTTGCTTGCCCACGAGGAATTCGAGGCGGGTGAGCGGCGTGACGTAAAGATTGGTTATCGAACCGAGTTCCTTCTCGCGCACGACCGCCAATGCCATCAGGATCGCCGGGAATAGCGCCAGAAGCAGCGATATCGTTCCCGGCACCATCGCATAAATGCTCTCGAAATCCTGATTGTACTTGAACCTGATCGCGATATCGGCGGAGGTGGCAGGCGGCGACGGCCGCGTCGTCCTCACCGCGGGATCGGCCAGATACAATTGATGCATTCCCTCGAGATAGCCGCGAATTGTCTGAGCGACGAAAGGCCTCGCGCCGTCGAGCCACGCCGCGACCCAAGCTGGCCGCCCGCGCGCGATGTCGCGGCCAAAGCCGGGCGGGATTTCGATGCCGGCGGCGATGTCGCCGCTTTCGAGTCGCCGCTCGAGATCGGCATAATCGGCAAGCGGGGTCTTTTCGAGAAAATAGCGCGACCCGCGCAGCTCTTCGAGATAAGCCCGGCTCTCGTGGCTCTGGTCGCGATCGAGGACGGCGAAGGACAGGCTGTTGACGTCGGTCGAGATCCCGAAGCCGAAGACAAGCATCAGGAATGTCGTGCCGAACAGCGCGAAGCCGAGCCGGATCGGATCGCGCACCAGTTCCAGCGTTTCGCGGATCGTGCAGGCGACAAGACGCCGCAGACTGAAGGACGAGCCGCCGCTCGGCGCTCGCTCCGCGCCGCTGGCTCCCGCGATTTCCTGGGCTGCGGCGGCGGGCTCCGGCGTGGCGGCGGCGCCACGCGATCCCGTCGCCTCTTCGAGGTAGCTGATGAACGCGTCCTCGAGCGTGGCGGCGCCGCGCGCCGCGATGAGGCCCGCGGGCGTGTCGGTCGCCAGCACGCGGCCAGAATCCATCAGCGAAATCCGGTCGCAGCGCTCGGCTTCGTTCATGAAATGGGTCGAGACGAAGATCGTCACGCCTTCATTGCGCGACAGATCGATCAGCAATTCCCAGAACCGGTCGCGCGCCAGCGGGTCGACGCCCGAGGTCGGCTCGTCGAGGATCAGCATCTCCGGCTCGTGAACGATCGCGACGGCAAGCGACAGCCGCTGGCGGATGCCGAGCGGCAGGTCCTGGGCGCGCTGGTCGATATGGTCGGCGAGACCGAAGCGTCGGATCAGTTCGGCGATGCGCGCCCTGCCCTCTCGCGCCGGCAAATGGAACAGGCGCGCGTGCAGATCGAGGTTCTGCCTGACCGTCAGTTCGGTATAGAGCGAGAAGGACTGCGACATATAGCCGACGCGTCTGCGCGCGTTCAGATCGCTCGCGTCGAGCGGACGGCCGAACAGCAGCGCTTCGCCTTCGCTGGCCGGCAACAACCCGGTCAGCATCTTCATCGTCGTCGTTTTGCCGCAGCCGTTCGAGCCGACAAACCCAAAGATCTCGCCGCGTTCGATCGTGAAGCTGACGTGGTCGACGGCGGTGAAATCACCGAAGCAACGCGTGAGGCCGCGCGCCACTGATTACCGGTTCTGCATCGACGCTACGGCGCGGCGGAATCTGCAGCGCGCGGTGACCGACGCGCTCCTGTTCCGGCAGGAGCGCGATGAACGCGTCCTCGAGGCTCTGCGCTCCCGTCGCCACCTTCAGTTCCGCCGGCGTACCGGCCTGCCAGGACCCTGCCGGCGTCCATCGCAACGAGCCAATCGAACCGCTGGGCCTCCTCCATGTAGGCCGTCGCGACGACCACGCTCATGCCCCGGCGGCGCGCTCGGATCCGCTCGATGAGCTCCCAAAACTGGCGGCGCGACAGCGGGTCGACACCCGTCGTCGGCTCGTCGAGGATCAACAGGTCGGGATCGTGGATCAGCGAGCAGCAGAGTCCGAGCTTCTGCTTCATCCCGCCCGACAATTTTTTCGCCGGACGGTCGGCGAAGGGCGCAAGCCCGGTGCTGTCAAGAAGCTCGGCGATGCGGTCCTCCCGCTCAGGACGAGATTGTCCGAAGAGACGGCCGAAGAACTCGATGTTTTCGCGAATGCTAAGATCGGGATAGAGGTTCTTGCCGAGGCCTTGCGGCATATAGGCGATCCGCGGGCAGACCGCCGCGCGGTGCGCAGGATCGGCGATGTCCCCGCCGAGGACACACGCCTCCCCGGTTTGGATCTGCCGAGCGCCGGCGATGATGGCGAGCAACGACGACTTGCCGACGCCGTCGGGCCCGATCAGCCCGACCATGCAGCCGGCCGGCAGCGCGAGCGTGACGCCGTCGAGTGCGGCCCTCTTGCCGTAACGATGCGTGACGTTGTTGAGGCGCGCGACCGCATCGCCGCCCCCGGTCATGGGGGCGCGCTCGCTTGCAGTTTGGGTGGCCAGTCCATCGAGGGATTGGTGCGCACATAGGCCACCCCCGGCAGCCCGCTCCTGACGATCTCTGCGCGACCTCGCAACCGCTCGGGATCGATCCGCACCCGGATGCGAAACATCAGCTTATCGCGCTCGTCTTTGGTTTCCACGGTCTTGGGCGTGAATTGCGCCTGACTGGCAATGAACACGACCTTCGCCGGGATCACGTGGGCGGGATAGGCGTCGAGCACGATGCGGGCGTCGGACCCGATCCTGACCCGCCCGGCTTCCGCGGTCGGCAGGTAAATGTCCATATAGACGTAGGAAGCGTCGAGTGTCGTAAACACCTTGCCTCCTGCCGGCAACACCTCGCCGACATTGGCGACGCGGTATTCGATAGGTCCGTCGCGCGGCGCGACGAGCGTATTGTCGAGGATGTTGACCCGATAGAGTTCGGCATCGTGCATGGCGGCGTCGAGCGCGTGTTGCGCCTCGGCGACCTTGTGGGTCGCGGCAAGTTCCGCGGCGGCGGCGCCGTTCATCTGTTGCCGGCGTTGATCGAGCAGCTCGACCGCAGCAAAGCCCTTGGGAACGAGAGAGCTGGTGCGGTCGAGTTCCTGTTGCGCGAGCTTCACTTGAGTCTGCTGTTGCACCAGGTTCGCCTTTGCCTCGTCGAGCGCGCGCTGCGCCTGGCTGACCAATGCCTCGGATTTCTTCAGCGAAGCTTGGAGATCGCGGGTATCCATCATCGCGACGACTTGGCCTGCCGTCACCATGTCGCCCTCGTCGACGAAAAGTTTCGCGATGCGACCGGCAAACTTCGTGTCGATGTCGATTTCGTCCGCCTCGAGCCGGCCATTCCCGTAGGCAATGCCGAGCGGCAGCCGCGTTTGATGCTGCTGCCACCAAAACCAGCCGATACCCGCGCCCGCACCGATGACCAGCAGCAAAGCCAGAAGAACAACGCGCGGTCTCCGGCGCCGCTGCGGCCTCGGCGGGGCTGGCTCGATGACGGCCGGGAGACCGGACTGCGGGTCTTGCCGCGGGCCGCGCAGATCGATGCCCGGACCGCGGCTTTGCGTTTTATTCTCGGACATACCCGGGTCGGCCAGCGCGGGGCCGCTTTCCTTCAAGCAGCAAGCTTGACGAGGTCGGAATGGCCAAATCCTTTGCGGTAGTCGAGCACGGAAATAATTTCCGGGCTGATCCGGAAGAGTATCAGTTGGTCCGTATCCGGCGGCGCATATTGCGCGATCTGAGGAAATTTCCGGAACATCAGCTGCCCCACTCGGTCCATCTCTCTCGGATCGACGACAGCCGCCGCCTTGGCACCGACCGAAACACCTCGGATCTCGTCCCAGCTGGTGTAAGGCAGGTTGACCGTCAGCGAGACCTTGGGATTTCGGGCGATGTTTTTGGCCTTCTGAGATGCCGCGGCGCAGCCGAAATAGATGGTAAGTCCATCATTGACATAGCTGACCGTGGTCGCCTGCGGATAGCCGTCCTCACGGACAGTCGCGATCGTCATGTCGTTCGCGCCAGTGAGGATAAAGACAATTTCCTCTGCCAGAGCCGGGCTCATATGGTGCGCAGTCATACAACGAAAGCTCACGCGATTTTCCAGGTCCCGTCCGGCTGCAGGCAGCTGGTGAAATGATAGTGCTCGCTGTAAACCGGGGTGCCGCCCGAGCGCACCGTATAGGCGATGTCCTCGCATCGCTGGTTTTGCCGCGTGAGTTTTTTGACCAGCTTTATGGTCCCCGAATTGCCAGAGGCCGGATTAGTCCAGTGGGCTTTTGTTCCCACCGGTTTGCCGTGCACTTCGGTGGTCACGGCGCCATGGATCATATCGATATCCTGCTGAGTGAGGGTGATATGGGTTTCCCAAGTGGGGAGCAACTGAGCTTGAGCTACTCCAGCTAGCAGGAGACCGGCGACGAACGGGAGAAGCGCTTTGATCGACCGTGACATTTTCTCTTTCCCTTTTGGACCATGGTGGCTGCGGGACTTAGCGATACCGCACCAGCAAAGAAGCGCCAAACCGGCCCCAAGGCTTTGACTTAGATCAACAGCGCCGCCGGGGCCAACTGATCGGCCGCGGATGGGGTCGGATTTCGCTGCCCCCTTGTCCGGGGGAGCGGTCTGCGATAATGAAGGTTAATCCTGCGAGCAACCGGCGAACGGAGAGGGGAAAATGGAGCTCAAACCAGACTTTGCCTTTACGCCGATACCCTCGATTTCGACAGACCGCTGCGGTTTTCTTCTGTCCACACTCCCGACAATCCACTCGGGCTGCTTGAAGGTTTGAAGGGAACCTGGACTGGGGCTGGCTTCAATGTCATCTGGCGACCATTTCAAGGGGCGCCGCCGGATCAGGATCACTTCCTCGAGCTCAACCTCACCGAGGAGACGTTGAGATTCGAAGAGATCCCGGGCGCGATACCAAATCGCGGTTTGCTTCAATCCGATATCAAGATGTTCGGTCTGTGGTACCTGCAAACGATCGCCGATGCGAACATAAAGATGCGAACGGCAAGCCTGCGGGGCTTCACCTCGAGCCCGGCATCTGGGCAACGGTGCCGCAGACCGAGCATCCCCAGGAGGTGCCGACGGTTGTCCGCATGGCAACGATCCCGCACGGAACAACGGTCCTCGCGCAGGGTATCGCGTTCCCGAGTGCGGAAGGGCCGAATATTCAAGGATATAAACATTACCCCTTTCGTGATCGGCAACCCCGCAAAACTCGTGACGACCTTTCCGGAGCCCAATCTTTCCAAACCATCTGAATTTCGCACCCCTCCCGAAGGTTTGGTGGGCATCGATCAAGCCATCGTCGACAATCCAAATCTGGTTCTCAAGCGTGCGCTCGAGGGGAAGACGATCAAGAATACAGTCGTTCTCGATGTCTCATCGGATATGAGCACTCCGGTCTTTGGCGGGGGGCTCGCCAACACGGCCTTTTTACAAGGCAGCCCAAATGAGGGGCCGAACGCACAGGCCGCGCTCGTCAAAGCGACGTTTTGGATCGAGACCGTGGAGGGCCCTGTTGCAGACGGCCCCGATTTTCATCAACTGCAATATACCCAGACCGTATTGCTGAACTTCAATGGGCTCAGTTGGCCACATATCACCGTGGCGACACTTCGCAGGTCGGCCCAATTTACGGTGAGGCAGGGCGACACATTATCAGCAATTGCCCTGCAGTTTTACGGTGATGGGTCGGAACCCTTCTGGAGGACGATTTATAACGCGAATATTGCGGTGATTGGCCCTGATCCGGACGTGATCACATCTGGCCAACAGCTCAATATTCCTACCTAAGCCGAAGCGCGATGTGCATTAGCAGACGCGACGATTAAATGGGAAATCGCGTCCCCGAGGAACGGAGCTAGCCCGCCCAGCTCTCGGGTGAGGCAGGCGCCAGTGCATCGCGGTGCTTCCTCTGCCGCTTTCACTGCGATCGGCGGGCTAGCGGCGTCGCGGCGAGGCGTCCTTGGCCAATTGCGAAGTGATGTCGGCGAAGGTGACTTCGAGCGAAGTCATCACATCGATGACGGTTGGGGCGCGCGCAGCCAGCGCCTCGCGCAAGGCGGGTCCCAATGCCGCGGGGTTGTCGACGCGGACACCGCGGCAGCCCATCGCCTTGGCGATCTCGGCATGGTTGAAATCGTTGAATTCGGCGGCGAACCGGCCCGAGCCGTGCAACACCCAGCCAAGCGCCTTGTTGTTGAAGACGACGGTGATGATCGGGATGTCCTGCTCGATCGCCGTCATCAGGCCATTCATCGTCATCGCAAACCCGCCGTCGCCGACGACCGCGACGACCGGCCGGTCGGGATGCACGAGCTTGGCGCCGAGCGCCGCCGGGATGCCAAACCCCATCGGTCCCGAGCCGGCCGCCTGCAGAAAGCCCTCCTGCCGCTTCGTCTGGTAGAAATGCGTCATCATGATGCGGTTCTCGCCGGCGTCGCAGGTGACGATCGCATCATCCGGCAGGTTGCGCTGCAATTCGCCGATCACGCGCTGCGGCAGGATCGGCTGGTCGTCGGCGAAATAGGCGCGGTCGTTGAAATAGCCGAGGCGCTCGCGATGCGCGGTGACGCGCCGCTCGGCCTGCTGCCGGCGGTCGCCGCTGCGCGAGCGGACCTCCTCGATCAGCTGATCGAGGAGGATTGCGGCGTCGCCGATCAGAACATGCTCGGCCGGGTAGTTCCACGACGCGTTGCGCGGCTCGATGTCGAGCTGCACGAAACTCTGCCGCGTCGGGTCGAGCAGGGCGCGGTTCTCCCACGCCGTATCGCTCGGCGACAGTTTCGAGCCGATGACGAGGACGAGATCGGCCTCGGCAATGCAGGCATTGGCCGCCGCGGTGCCGAAGGTGCCGAATACGCCGAGCGCCAAGGGGTGCGTCTCGGCAAAGCAGCCCTTGCCGGCGGCCGTCGTCGCCACCGGCAACCCCGCCGTCTCGGCGAGCCGGCGCAGCTGGTCATAGGCCTGGGCGATGCGGACGCCGTTGCCGGCGATCAGCACCGGCTTGTGCGCTGCGAGCAGTGCCGCCGCGGCCGCCTCGACCTGCCGCGTCTCGGCCGGCGGAGGAGGGGAGGGGAGGTAGTGGCGGGTCGGGTAGAGCATCGGGTGCGAGTCGGGCATGACCGAGCCGGCCAATGAATCATGGCTGTAGAGCACCGCGACCGGCCCCGGCTGCCCGGCGAGCGCATGCTTTATCGCGAGCTGGGTGGCCTGCACGGCAGCAATCGGGTCGTGCGCCTGCATGACGTGCTTGGTGACGCCGCTGAAGGCGCGGCGCGCGTCCCAGCTGCCCCAGTCGCCGGTCGCCTGCTGGTAGGGCGCATGCAACGTAAAGCGCGGCGCATCGCTGAAATCGGTCAACAGCAGCATCGGCGAGCTCGACAGATGTGCCTCGATGGTGCCGAGGAGGCCGTTGCCGAGCACCCATGGGCCCTGCCCGAGCAGCACACCCGGCCGCCGCGTCAGCCGGCCATAAACTTCCGCCATGACGCCGCCCAGCGATTCCTCGCGCACCAGCACGGTGCGGACCGAGTTCTGATACTGGCTGAGTCCCGAGACGATCCGCCCGGTATGTCCGCCGGAAATGCCAAAGACCATCTCGATCCCGGCCTCTTCGAGGACCCGCGCGACCAGCGCGTTCGCCGGCGTCTCTTCGGTCAGCATCGGCTCGATCGTCATCGCGTTCTCCTCCCTTGCGTGCGGCTCCACCGAGCTTGCATCGTCAGAGGTCGGAAGACAATGTCCCGGGCGCCGGAAAACGGAGGTGGCGAATGGAATTGAGCCTGATCGTTCGTGGTCAGCACCCCGCGGGGGAAGACATGCGGGCTCGTCTCGCGGACGACATCGATCTCGTCATGCGGGCCGAGCAGCTCGGCTTCAATGCGCTGGTCAAAGGCTCTCATTACAGCGCGCACCCGCTGCAATCGTTGCAGCAGATCCCGTTCCTGGCCCAGGCGGCGGTGCTGGCGCCGCAGCTGCGCCTCGTCTGCGGGCTCGTGCTATTGCCATTGCATAAGCCGCTGGAGATTGCCGAGCAGCTAGCGACATTGGACATTATGTGCGGCGGCAAATTGGTGTTCGGCTGCGGCATCGGCTACCGCGACGTTGAATTCAAGGCGTTCGGCCTGACGCGGAAAGAAGCGGCGAAGCGCTTCGAGGAGTGCCTCCTCGCGGTGAAGCGGCTGTGGACCGAGGATTTCGTCGACATGGCGGGCTCGCATTTCGTCCTCGATCACGCCAACTCGACGGTCAAGCCGTTGCAGAAGCCAATGCCGCCCATTTGGATCGGCGCCAATGCCGATGCCGCGATCCGGCGCGCGGCGCGGCTCGGCGATTGCTGGTACATCAACCCGCACAGCACGCTGACGACCCTGGCGCGCCAGCTGGATCTCTACAAGCGGGCATTGGACGAGTACGGCAAGCCGTTCCCGGCCGAATTGCCGATGCGCCGCGAAGTCTTCGTCGCCGGCACCCGCGAGGAGGCGATCCGGTTAGCGCAGCCCTACCTCGAAGTCAAATACAAGACCTACCGCGAGTGGGGCCAGGACAAGGTCATGCCGGCGGGGGACGATTTCGATCACGGTTTTGACGAGTTGCTCGACGACCGGTTCCTGATCGGCTCTCCGGCCGAGGTCGCCGAGCGGCTGATCGATTTGCAGCGCCGCTTCGGGGTCAACCACCTCGTCGCCTCGCTCCATTGGCCCGGAATGCCCCACAGCCTCGCCCTCGAGCAGATGCAGATCCTCGCCGAGGAGGTCATGCCCGCCGTCCGCAGAGGCGCCTAGCCACTCCGCCGCGAAGACCCTCACCCGCCTCGCTGCGCTCGGCACCCTCTCCCGCAGTGCGGGAGAGGAGACTGCGACCCATTCAACCCGAAGCTCCGCTCCCGCGGGAGAGGGGGGACCAAGCCCGCAGGGCTTGGTGGGTGAGGGTAGGGCCGCCTTCCTATGAACTCGCTGCTTCCAATGCTGGCGGGTCCTCGCGAACGATTTCCTCTGCGAGTGTGTTGTCGACCGCTTGCTCGAACGGGGCGGCCTGTCTGACGAAGCGGGCGGATATCAGCCCGGCCCGGAGGCGCTCATAGCCGGCATGCGGCAGGATCGGATTGCGGCCCCAGATGCCGAGCGCGCGATAGCGGGCGATCGCAGCGCGCAGCAGCGGGGCTGGGACCGTCGGGAAAAAGGATTGCACCGCGTCGGCGAGCGCCTCCGGCGTGTTGGCGTGGAGCCATTTCTGCGTGCGGTAGAGGCCCCGAACCACGTTTTTCAGCTCCTCGCGCCGCGCGGCGAGCGTACCGCGGCGCGCATAGAAGCTCGTGTACGAGGTCGGCCCGCGGGTCGCGGCGGCATACCAAATGTGGCCGTCGCCGGTGCCGATGAGCTCCTCGGCGAAAGGCTGAAAGAGCTGCACGACATCGAACTCGCCGTGGCGCAACGCTGCCGCATTGTCGGCCATGGTTTGGTCTGCAACCCGCGGCAATGCTTCCGGGTCGAGGCCGGCTCGGCGCAAATCCTCCTGTAGGCAGAGCCACGGGGTCGGCACCTCGCTGACCGTCGCGACACGCTTGCCATAGAGGTCGGCGAGGGTGAAATCGGGGCGCGGCTCGCGGCCGATCAGAAAGAACGGGTCCCGCGTCACCGCTTCGCCAAAGCAGACGAGGTCACAATCCGCCCGGCGGTCATAGGTCTGCATCACCCGCATCGGCCCGCCCCAGGCAACATCGACCGTGGCGTTGAACAGACCCTCGACCGCCCGTGCCGGTTCGGGTGCGCTGACAAACTCGACCTCCACGCCTTCCCGACGATACGCGCCCAATGCCAGCGCTGCGTAGAACGGGGTGTACAAGATGCCCCGGAGGTTTTCCTGCAGAATAACCGGCATGCGCGCTCCTGGTCGGGGTCATCTTCGTCGTTCCGGAGCGCGGGCGCTAGCCCGCGAGCCCGGAACCCATGCACACTGACCTATAGCAGCTGTGCGCGGGGCGTTATGCGCGTTTGGCCGCGGTCGTCCGTGTCCATGGATTCCGGGTCTGGCCCTTCGGGCCATCCCGGAATGACGCCGCTCGGCTATAGTGCTGGCTGCTTCCAGCAATCAACCGACCCCCTTGCCTTATTACGTCTACATACTCGCAAGCCGCCGGCACGGGACGCTTTACCTGGGCGTAACGAACGACCTGGTTCGCCGGGTTTACGAGCATAAGCATAAAGCCGCGCCGGGTTTCACCTCCCGCTACGGCGTCGACCGGCTCGTCTGGTTCGAGTGCTACGACGACCCCGTATCCGCAATCGAGCGAGAGAAGGACATCAAGAAGTGGCGGCGCGATTGGAAGATCCGCCTGATCGAGGGGGGCAATCCAGATTGGCTGGACCGATATCCTTCGATCGTCTGAGTGCAGGCTCACCTCGCAGCGTGCAGGATCCGCTCGGCGGCGTCGGCGAACACCTGCGCGCCGAGCACGATGTCCTCCTCTTTGGTGTCCTCGGACCAGTGGTGGCTGATGCCGCGCAAGCTCGGGATGAACATCATGCCCGACGGCATGCGGTACGACAGCACTGCGGCGTCGTGCCCGGCGGCGCTCGGCATTCGCATGTGCATGCCCGGGGCATACCGTTCTGCCGCCGCCTCGATCTGTTCCTGAAAACCGAGATCCATCGGACGGGGCTCGGTGCGCGCGATCGTCTCGATTTCGCAGGCGCAGGGCCCTGCCCGGTCCGCTTCGCTGACGAGCTCGTGGAGCGTCTTCTCAATCGCGGCCAGCCGGTCGATGTCGGCGTCGCGGAATTGGACCATCATCTCGGCGCGGCCGGGGACGACCGAGGGCGCATTCGGCTCGAGCAGCATGCGCCCGATCGTCCACACCGTGCGCGGCCCGGCAATGCCGGGGAACCGGTCATGAATGCGCGTCGCGAGCCGCACCATCGCGACCCCGGCATCCCGGCGCCGCACCATGCGCGTCGTACCGGCATGGTTCTGCTCGCCGATCAGCGCGACCCGGTAATTCCAGATGCCGACGATCGTCTCGACAACTCCGATGCGCAATCCGGTCGTGTCGAGCGTGTCGCCCTGCTCGATATGCGCTTCGAGATAGCCGACATAGCGTGACGGATCGACCCGCTCGCGCGGCCGTCCGGCAAAGCCTGCACGTTCTAATGCCACACGCAACGGAGTTCCGTCATCGCGGCCTCGAGTCTGGTCGATCTCATCTTCGGCGAGCGCGTCGGTAAACGAACGGCTGCCGAAATAATTGCCATAATGGCCTTCCTCGTCCGCCCAGGCGGCGACCTCGATGCCGCAATCCGGATCCCCCCCGAAGGCGCGGGCGAGCTCCAACCCATAAATCACCCCCAGGGAGCCGTCGAGCCAGCCGCCGTAGGGCTGGGTTTCGCTGTGCGAGCCGACCAACAGCCGGCGCTGCGCCCCGGGGTTGCGGCCGATCACATTGCCGATCCCGTCGATCACCGTCTCGAGCCCGGCCTCGCGGAGCTTGGCGGCCAGCCAATGCCGCAACTCGACATCGACCGGCGAATAGGTCGGCCGATGGACGCCGGTCTTGTACCGGCCGAATTCAGCCAGCTGCTTTAAATCTGAAATAACGCGCTGTCCATCGATTGTCGGCATATTGCTGGCCTCAATTGCAATCATCGCGCAGAACCTGGGTTGCTGCTTTAAGCCTAGGCATTCCTCGCCTGGTCGACTTGATGGTGGGCGAAAGCTTCCTCCCAGTTGCGCCCGTCAAAAAACCGGCGGGGACGCATCTCGACCGGATCGTAATCGTCGAGACAACGCGCGTTGACGCTGTAATTTTCCGGATCGGAGCGTGGCACGTAGAACGGATGGATGCCGCAATGGCGGCAGAAGGTATGCTTTGCCACCCCGGTGTTGAATTGATAGGTGGTCAGGGCATCCACCCCGCGGAGGATCTCAAGCTGCTCCGGCGTAACGCCGATGTGCAGAATGCCTTTCTTGGTGCAAATCGAGCAATTGCATTCGCCGATTACCGACTTTTCAAGATCAGCGTCGATGCGAAAGCGCACTCGGCCGCAATGGCACCCACCTTCATAGGTTTTGCGCATCGTTGTACCCTCGAACGGTATCTAGCCCACAGCTCCCAGAGTAGCCTAGGATTGCGGGCAACGGAAACGGCCTGTGGATAACTCGCATGCCCGATCGCTCGCCACCCCGCGTCGCTCTGCTCGGCTTCTCGATCGAGTGCAATAAATTCGCTCCCCCGGCTACGAAGGCGCACTTCCTCGCCCGCACCTATCTCGAAGGCGATGCGATCGTCTCAGAAGCACGGTCGCCGACCCCGACGATGCTGCCCGAGACGCCGGGCTTCGTCGCGGCGATGGACGCGTCGGGCCCATGGACGCCGGTCGGGATTGCGCTGGCGATGACCGAGCCCAACGGGCCGGTCGAACATGCCTTCTTTGTCGAGCTGCTCGACACGATCAGCCGCCGGCTGAAGGACGCGCTGCCGGTCGACGCCGTCTATATCTGCGCGCACGGCGCCGGGCTGACGACCGAGGAGGACGATCCCGACGGGGTTCTGTTCGAGATGGTCCGGCAGATCGTCGGCCCCGATGTGCCGATCGCGGCGACCTTGGACCTGCACGCCAATGTCTCGGAGCGCATGGTGCGGTCGATCGACGTCTTTATCGGCTATCGCACCAACCCGCATCTCGACATGCGCGAGCGCGGCGCCGAGGCGGCCGCAGCCATCCGCGAGATGCTGGGCGGCCTCAGGCCGCAGCGCGCCTTTATTCGCCTGCCGATCGTGCCGCCGACGGTGACGATGCTGACCGCCGCGGGTCCCTATGCCGATATGATCGATTTCGGCCAGCGCCGCATGACCCCGGAGATCATGAACGTCTCGGTGATGGGAGGGTTTGCGTTTGCCGACACCGCCAAAAACGGCCTGACCGTGGTGGTGACGGCGCGCCACGACAGGCAGGCAGCCGAGAGGCTGGCGGGCGAGATCGCCGAACTCGGCTGGGCCAATCGGCAACGGTTCTATCCGCGGCTGACCTCGCTCGACGAGGCCGTCGAGAAAGCCGTCGCTGTCGGCCGAGATCTTTCCTTGCCGGCCCTCGCCTTTGCCGATGTCGCCGACAACCCGGGCGGCGGCGGGCGCGGCAACACGACATTCCTGCTGCGTGCGTTTCACGAGGCGGGAGTGGCCGGCGCGTTGCTCGGCGTCTTTTATGACCCGGATCTCGCCGCCGAGGCGCACCGCCAGGGTGTCGGCGCCTCGTTCGAAGCGCGGTTCAACCGGATCGGAGACCACAAAGTTTTCAGAGCCTTACGTCGCGCCGGCGAAGGTGATCGCGCTTACCGACGGGAATTGCGTCGGCCGGCGCGGCATCTATGCCGGACTGCGGCTGGAGCTCGGACCCTGCGCCGCGCTCGAGGTCGGCGGGGTCGCCGTCGCGGTGATCTCGCATCGCGTGCAATGTGCGGATCCGATCTTTTTTGAGATGATGGGACTCGATATCGGCCGGGCGCGCTCGGTCGTCGTCAAGTCGCGCGGCCATTTCCGCGGCGGCTTCGACGAGTTTTTCGGCCCGGAGCAGATTGTCGAAGTGGATCTTCCCGGCCTGACCTCGCCGATGCTCAACCGCTTCGAGTGGCAGCATCTACCTCGCCCGGTTATCCCGCTAGACGATAATGTCGAATGGCGGCCACCTGCACGCTGAGCCACCTACTGAGGCGTTGGTCACAATCGGAGGTTACAATGAACATAAGGCGTTATCTGATCGCGATGGGGCTGAGCATGGTTCTCACGATGCCTGTTGCCGCGCAGACGACATCCCCGTCAAAGTCGCCAGGCTCTCCGGCGGCCACAAAGTCGGACACGGCAACCAAGTCGCCCGCCACCACCGGGTCTCAACCATCGGGCGGATTGGTTGATATAAACTCCGCATCCGCCGAGGAACTCGACAAGCTGCCAGGTGTGGGGCCCGCTCGTGTGAAGGCGATCATTGCCAACCGGCCGTACAATGGGAAGGATGATCTCACGCAACGCAAAATCATACCGCCGAACGTTTACAGCCAGATCAAGGACAAGATCATTGCCCGCCAGGGACCAACGAAATAGCCAACCGTGTCGCGTTGGTCCGTTGTGCGGTTGACTGGCTCATGGCATCGCTCAAAAGACTACAAGCCGTGGCGCGTCGGCAACCTACCATGCGATAAGTGCGGATCTATTTGCCGGGGCGAGTGCGATGTCGAGAGCGGCCGCAGTATGATCTCTCGACCCTCGGCGAGTTTCCCGCGGAGCACGCTGTGGCGGAAGGTCCTGTTCTGCTGCGTATGCTGCCTACTTGTTTTGAATGTGCCCGACCGCGCCTCGGGTCAGTACAGCAGCGGCGGATACAGCCGTCCCGGCAGCGGATCGGCCTCCAACTACTCGGCGCCGAGCCGTAGGACACCGGTCAGCAGCAGCGGCGGATATAGTCGGCGACCCTATTCGGGCACCGGCTATAGTACCGGCTCGTCCGGCGATCGGGCTGTTTCCCGCAGTTTATCGTCGCAGGCGCTGCGCGACTATCGAGCGGCGCAGCAGCCCCAAGAGACATATGCCCGCCGGCCGCCCCCTTACACCGGTGGCTTCGACTGGCAAACTGAAGCGCCGCGCAGGCCACCGGTTTGGGGAGGAGAGGAGCCGACACGAAGAGTGGCGAGAAGGCCAGTATTGCCGGGCTCGGGAGCGTTGACTGCTGTAGCCTTGTGGGCCGCGTTGAATTCCTTGTCGTCGCCGAGCTCCGTCGAGTATTTCCACAATTACCAATACGATCCCGGCTATATGCAATGGCGTCAGGAGGCCGATCGCGAGGCGGGTCACAATCCGGCCGTCGCCGCCAAGCTCGACCAGCTTGATGCCCAGCTCGCTCAAATCGAAGGTCAGCCGCGCAACCCGGCCGCGGCACCTCCCGCGCAACCATCGCCCGCGCCGAGGGGCGGGTCGGGCTTTATCTGGCCCGTCCTCTTCATTGGTATCGTCATCTTGCTGCTGCTGTGGTTGTGGCGGCGCCGCTTGGCTCATCCGGCTATTGCCGCGGCCGCCCCCGGCCTTACCGGCAGCGCAGCGACACGGTTCCGTGTCGGCATGACCATGCCCGTCGATCCGTCCCCCTTTCTGCTGGCTGCCGGATTGACCAAGGTGCAGCCGCCGGAGGGCAGCGGCATGATCAGCGTCGAAGTCGTGGGCCTGCTGCGCGAAGGCGGCGTGCTGCTGCATCGGCTTTACCTGCCGGGCGGCAAGGCATTCTTTCAGCTCCATCTCGGCGCCGACGGCCAACCGGACGAATGCCGGTACTTTTCACGACTGGACGAGGTCACCCCGGCGGATAGCCAGGAGTGGGGGCTGTGGCTTGATCCCGCCGAAGGCATGATCGGGTGGCCGTCGTTTCAAACCAAGGATGGCAAGATGTACGGGCGCGTCTGGGCGCCGGGGAACAGCCGAGTTCCGCCGCGAAAAATGGAGGAGACGCTGCAATACGTGGACCACACCGAACAGCGCCAATTGCAGATTATGCTTTACGGCGGCCCCACAGGCGGCGCACCGCCCGCGCCCGAGACCGAATACATTCTCGTCAGCGCCATCGAGGCGGCGGGCCAGGCGTGGGTCGAGATCGATGCCGGCATTGACATCAACCCAGCCGCGCTGACGCTGCCGAGCGTCCCGCTGGCCGCCTGAACCGAGTCACGCATGAGCCCCGCATCCGACGGCACCGGCTCCGCCATTCTCGACGCGCTCGGCACCGGCCTGCCGATGCTGCTGCTGCAGTTTCTGTTGGTGCTGGCGCTGTTGGTGGCGGGTATCTTTATCTATATGGCTGTCACCCCGTTTCACGAGCGCGACCTGTTGCGCAACGGCAATCCCGCCGCGGCGACGGTGCTCGGGGGCGCTCTCGTCGCATTGGCGATCCCGCTTGCCGCACTGCTGGCTACCACCGGGGCGCTGCTCGACATCTTGGTGTGGGGGGTGGTGGCCGTCCTGCTTCAACTATTGACGGTCACGATATTATTGCATTTGCTTCGCGGGATGCGCGCGATGATCGAAGCTGGACAGGTTGCCGCGGCGATTCCGCTGGTCGCCGCTCAACTTTCCATCGGTCTGCTGAATGCAGCGGCAATGGTGCCGACTTGAACGCAATTAACGAGGAGGAGGCTCATGCTCACTTTCTTCAGCAATCTGGTCGGTGTGAAGACCGACAAGGCCATGCAGGCCGGCGTCGAGGCGCTCGTGCGATGGGATCCACAATCAGCCAGCGAGGCGGAGTTGCGCACGATGGAGCAGCATCTCGACGACCTCGGCCGGCAGGTGGCAACCGCGCGACAGAGCTATGACAAGGAGCAAAAGGAGGCCGAAGCGATCCAAGCCCTGTCGCACCAGCGCATGGTCGCGGCGGAGCAGCTGGAAAAGCAGATTGCGGCAGAGATCGATCCCACACGCAAGGCGGGGCTTGAGCGGAGTCTGGCAACTCTGGTCGCGATGCTGGAGCAGATGACGCCGGAGATCGAGCGGGAAAAGAAGGACGCCGCCGACGCCAAGGATTTCCTCGAAATGCTCGAGAAGACCTATGCCGAGGCGGGCGGCAAGCTGAGACAAGGTCGGTCCGAGTTGGAACGTGCACGCCGGGACATGGCGCGCGCGGGGCAACAGCGCCAAGTAGCCGAGCAACAAGCCGAGGCGGCGCGCCGTGCGGCGGGGCTGACGAGCGCGACGAGCAGCATGACGGTCGCGCTAAAGGCGATGCAGGAAGCCGCCAATAGGGATCTCGCCTCAGCCGACGCGGCAACGGCAAAGGCGAGGCTGCTGCGCCCGACGCAGCCGGAACAGGACGATCCGAACATCGCGGCTGCCCTTGCCGCCGCATCCGGCAAATCTCCGGCGCCGCAGAGTCTGAGCGACCGGCTTGCGGCACTCAGGGCGCGAGGCGGAGGCTGATATTTTCCGGTAACAGCGACAGCTTGAGCCGTTGGACGTCGAGTTGGTAAGGAGGCCCTAGGCGGCATCGTGGAAGATGATGCCGAGCGTGTAGCGCTGGCCCGAGCGCAGACGGCTGACGCCGTGGCGCATCGTCACCCGATAGGGTCCGCGGGTGCCTTCGACCGGTCGATGGTGGACCGGGAAGATCACCGCCTCGCCCTGCTGCAGCGGCACGACTTCGCCCCGCGATTGCGCCCGCGGCCGCTGTTCGACGAGTAGGAACTCACCGCCGGTGAAGTCCTCCTCCGGGTCACTGAGCAGCACCGTCAATTGCAGCGGGAACACCAGATCGCCGTAGAGGTCCTGGTGCAGACAATTGTAATCGCCGGGCCCGTATTTGAGGAGGAGCGGCGTCGGCCGCTTCTGGCCGGCTTGGTGGCATTGCTCGAGATAGGCGGCGAGCGACGGCGGAAACCGCCCCTCCTCGTTCAGCCGTTCCCGCCAGCGGTTGGCGATCGGCACAAGATGCGGGTAAATCGCCTGACGCAATGCCTCAACGGCGCCCGGCAGAGGATATTTGAAATACTGATACTCGCCGCGGCCGAAAGCGTGACGCTGCATGATCACGCGACTGCGAAAAACCTCCTCCCGGGGGTAGAGCGCGGCGATCCCGCGGCACTCTCCCCTGGTCAGCATCTGTGGAGTGGTCGCGTAGCCCCGCTCGTCGAGCGACCCGGCGATTTCATGCCAATCGATCGGCTCGGCGACAGGTTTCGCGTTAGGCTGCCGCCTCATCGGCCGGCTCCGGCGCGACTGCGGCGCGCTCCCGCGCGAGCAGCGCGCGCTTGCGCTCCAATCCCCAGCGATAGCCGCCGAGATCGCCGTCGCTGCGGATCACCCGATGGCACGGTACGATGAGGGCGAGCTTGTTCGCGGCGCAGGCCTGAGCGACGGCGCGGACCGCTCTGGGCTGGCCGAGCGCCGCGGCGATCTCGGTATAGCTCGCGGTCTTGCCGAGCGGGATCTTCTGCAACGCGCGCCACACCCGCGCCTGGAACGCGGTGCCCTGGATGTCGAGCGGCAGATCGAGGTTCCGATCGGGAGCGGTGATGAACCGCACGATCCGGTCGGCCCAGTCCTTGAGCCCGCCGTCGTCGGCGATCAGCTCCGCGGCAGGGAAGCGTTGCCGCAAATTGGCCTCCAGGCTGTCGCGATTGTCGGCGAGCGCGGTCATGCAGATGCCGCGCTCGGTCGCGGCGACCAACGCCCAGCCGAGCGGGGTCTCGACCGTGACAAAGCGGATCGTCTGCCCGACGCCGCCGCGCCGCCGGGCGCCGGGGGTCATGCCCAGACCCGCCGCGGCCGAGTTCATAGGCGCGCGAGCTCGAGCCGAACCCCGAGGCGTAGATCGCCTCGGTGACCGGCTGACCGGTATCGAGCTTATCGGCGAGCCGGCCGAGCCGGTGGGTCCGGGCGTAGTCGCGCGGCGTCGCGCCGGTGATCTGCTTGAAAACCCGGTGGAAATGAAAGGGGCTGATGCCCGCGGCGTCGGCGAGCTCGGCGAGGCTCGGGATCGCGTCGCTGTTCCGCAACAACGCGCACGCCCTCTCGACCGCCGCGACATGCCGCGAAGCAGAGGTGCCGTCAGTCGGCCGGCAGCGCTTGCAGGGCCGCAGCCCGGCGGCCTCGGCCTCGGCCGTCGTCTCGAAGAACATCGTGTTCCTGCGCAGCGGCAGCCGCGATGTGCAGCCCGGCCGGCAATAGACCCCGGTCGTGCGGACACCGTAAAAGAACTTGCCGTCGGCGCCGGCGTCGCGCCGCTCGAGCGCCGCCCAGCATTGTTCGAAATCCAACATCGTCTACCTCCTCCGCATATTCCGATGAGGGCCTAAGATGGAGGAGAGGCGATGCGTCCTGCTCTATCCGCCGCTTGCTTTTTAATTCGGCTGGTTCGCGTAGCGCTTCGGCAGCATCGCGTGGATGCCCTTGTTGCCGTCCACCAACTGGCGTCACGCGCATGTCGACGGCGAGGCTGCAGAACATGTAGGCGTCTTCGGGCGAGAGGCCGAGGCGCTCGCTGACCAGTGCGATCATCTCGCGCAGCGCCGTCTTCGCGGCGTCGTCGAGATCCTCGTTGAAACCCATCGTGATGTGGTGCGACGGCGTCTCGGCGCGCGGCAGATCGAATTTCAGGTCCTTGCGCAGGACCAGGCGGAACGTGCCGCTGAGCGCGGTTTCGAGCGCCGTCACGCAGACCTCGCCGTCGCCCTGCACGCCGTGACCGTCGCCGGCGGAAAACAACGCTCCCGGCGCCCACACCGGCAGGTACAAGGTCGTGCCGGCGACCAGTTCCTTCAAATCCATGTTGCCGCCGAACTCGCGCGGCACGATCGAGGTCACCGCGCCATAGACCGGCGGCGGCGCCACCCCCATGACGCCGAAAAACGGCGCCAGCTCGATCTCGGCGCCCCACGGCAGCGTGGCGATGCCGCGCTGGCGGTCGATCGCGGTATGCCAGATCCGGCGGACCGGAAAATCCTCCGGCAGAGTGCCGGCGAGCGGCCGAATCCGCGTGTAGCCCCAATTCTGCCGCGGGTCGATCCCCAGGATCTGGATTTCGAGCACGTCGCCCGGCTCGGCCCCATCAACCGAAATCGGCCCTGTGAGGATATGGGCGCCGAGGCGCGGCTCGAGCGCGCGCTGAACCGCCAGATGGTCGGGCAAAACCTCGAATTTAGCTTCCTGCGGCAATACGTCGGGACCGCCGGAGACGCTGTCGATCGTCACCGTGTCGCCCGACGCGACGGTCAATACGGGCTTCAGCCCGGCGTCGAAAAACCCCCAATGACACGTCTGCGGGCTCGCCCGCAACTCGTGGTGCGACATCGGCTTGCTCCTGCACCCCTTTCTCAAATCACCTTAGCCTCATCGGCCGCACGATGCGAACCCGGAACAGCTGCGGCGCGCGCCGGTTTGAAATTATTGGCGATGCGTGTCGAGCCTCACTGCAACCCAAATTTGAATGGATTATTTCGGCCCGCTGCATCAGCAGCAAATCTGCAGCGAAACTCTCCTTCAGGTTGCAATAATGCGTTCATACCCACAGCCATATTTGGCCGGGAATATGCCATGCCAATGTGGCGATATTGCGTACTATTTATTCCCCCGAACGGTGAGCAGGCAAAGGTGGTCGGTTCGCACCTGGGCGGAGCCTCCATCCGCCAGTTGACGTTCCAACCGAGCAATCCCGTCTTCATAGGTTCGATCGGAGATCGCCATGAGTTGGGAATTGAAATCGCGTCGCCGTACCATGTCGAGCCAGAGGCGCAGGTCTTGTGCGAAACGTATATGCTCAGGCGCAGCTGAGACCGCGACAAATCCGATCGTCTCCATCGTCGATATTATTTTGTCGGGAGCCCAGAAGTCTTCCAAGTCGATGGTTTGAGCCTCCGGAAAATATTCGTAATAAAGCCAGTCAGGGCTCTGCTGCGGACACAAATTCCGCATTGCAAATCGCCCGCCCGGCCGCAGAACCCTTAAAACCTCGCCGAGCATGGACGCCTTGTCGGGCAAATGATGAAAGCCGAATTGACAACCTATGAAATCGAAGCTCCTGGCTCGAAACGGCAGCTCTGCACCGTCGGCCTGGACCCATGCGATGTCCGACCCCTTGCACCGCGCCTGAGCGAGCATGCCGAAGGATCTGTCCAGCCCGACCAATCGCGCATCGGGTATTATCGGCCGGTTTGCCACAAGCTGGCTACCGGTGCCGCAGGCGATGTCCAAGAGGGACAGGCGATCCGGCGAGGCGTGGTGGGCGATGAAGGTAACGAGTTCGGGATCAACCGTTTTATTTCGATACGGTTGTCCATCGTACAGGTGAGCGATCGCGTCGTAGTTGACGCGCGGAGTCGTCCTCATCGAGGAAGCGGTCCTGGCAAACGCCCGAGAATGCAAATCGTCGGTGCGGTTCGGCCGGGCGTCGGTCAAAGTTCCCGGGTGCGGCGCGCCATTGCATCCTCCCACAGGTTGTCGCGGTCGTCGTCGAAGACGAGCTTCGGCTCCTCGGGAGTGGTGAACCAGTCGTGACGTGCCAGCTCGCCCTCGAGCTGGCCGGGTCCCCAGCCGGCATAGCCGAGCGCGAAGAGGCTCTTCTCGGGACCCTGATTATGGCCGATGTCGAGCAGGATCTGACGGCTCGCGGTCATCGCCACACGGCCGTCGACATCGATGGTCTCGGCGCGCCGGTATTCGGCGCTGTGGACGACAAAACCGAGCTCCGGCTGCACCGGACCGCCGGCGAAGACGCGCAGAATGCCTGCTACGTCGGCGTCATCATGACCTGTCGCCTCCAGCAGGGCCGCAATCGAGCGTTCGCCGACCGGGCGGTTTATCACGATCCCCAAGGCGCCCTCCTTGTCGTGCCGTACCATCAGAATGACGGTGTGGGCAAAACGCGGATCTCCGATCGTCGGTGCTGCGATCAGCAATTGCCCGGTGAGCGAAGTCGTATCCGAATGCTCGGGTGGAGCTGCCCCGAGTAGGATCAACGCCGCCACCAGCGACGCGACCGCGGCCAATTTGCGCGCGAAGCGAGATGCGAGGAACAAACATGCGCAACTCTACCTCGCCGCTCGGCGGCCCGGAAAGAGCATCGCAGAAATGCCGATTCCCCGCGGCTTGAGCGCCCGTTCTGGAGTGTTAAGATCGACATTCGCAACGCGGGGGTCTCGAGCCGATGCCAGAACAGCCCTGGATCATTACGACGGTGGTGGGAACCGGCGAGAAAGGCTATGCCGGCGATGGCGGCCCGGCGGCCCGGGCCTTGCTGAACGGCCCGTTCGACGTCGGGTTCGACGCGCACGGCAACCTCTATTTTTCGGACACGTTCAATCATTGCATTCGGCGCGTCGAGGCGCGCACGGGTGTGATCACAACCTGCGCCGGCTGCGGCGAGGCCGGCTATTCCGGGGATGGCGGACTGGCTACCCGCGCCCGCTTCAACGAGCCCTACGGCATCGCGGTCGACAATGCCGGAAACATCTATGTTGCCGACCGGCATAATCATTGTGTTCGCCGGGTCGACGGCAGCTCGGGTATCGTCACGACCTTCGCCGGCAACGGCCCTTCCGGGTTCGGCGGCGATGACGGACCAGCCTCGCGCGCGGGCATGGTCGAGCCGAACGGCTTGGCGTTCGACCCCGCACAGACCCGGCTGTTCATCGCCGACGTCGCGGACCACCGCGTGCGCGTCGTCGATCTCGCCTCGGGAGTCATCTGGACCTTCGCCGGCACCGGCGAGCCCGAGCACAGCGGCGACGGCGGTCCCGCGATCAGCCGCCGGCATTTACGGCGCCCGCGCCGTCAAAGTCGCGGCCGACGGGACCGTCTACATCCTCGAGCGGCAGGGCAGCACCTTACGCGCCGTCGACCCGCACAGCGGGATCATCACGACGGTAGCCGGGACCGGGGAAGCGGGCCTATGGCGGCGACGGCGGGCCGGCTCTCGCCGCGTCTTCGATGCTCCAAAGGAGCTGGCGATCGACCGCGAGGGCAATCTTTTGATCGTCGATACCGAAAACCACGCGATCCGCCGGATCGACCTGCGCACCCGAACAGTGGAGACGATCGCCGGCAGTGGCCGGCAAGGCGGCGACGGTGACGGCGGCCCGGCCCGCGCCGCGGCGCTCGACCGGCCGCACGGCGCAGCGGTCGCCGCCGACGGCTCGATCTACATCGGCGACACCAACAATCACCGCATCCGCAAAGTTGCTAGGCCGTGAGTTCGCGGCACTTGACCATACGCAGCGGCGTGTAGGTCAGCGCCACCGTGCCGTCCTGCTTCTTGACGCGGATGCGGCTGCGCACGAGACCGCGGTCGGGGCGGCTCTTGCTGCGCCGCGCCTCGACGACCTCGCATTCGGCATGGATCGTGTCGCCGGCGAAGACCGGGTTCTCGACATTGAGTTCCATGTGCAGAAAGGCAAAGCCGGTGTGCTGCATGGTCGACTGCACCAGCAGCCCCTCGGCAAAGGCATAGACCAGCGCCGCCGGCGCCAGACGCTGCTTGATGTCCGATTCATGCGCAAGGAATTCGAGGTTGGTGAACAACACCTCGACCATGCCGGTGCAGTTGACGAAATTGGTGATGTCGGCTTCGGTGACGGTGCGCCCGATCGTCTTGAACTGCCGTCCGACCGGCAAATCCTCAAAGTAGAAACCGAGCCCCACCGTCTCCATACCGTCCTCCTCGTTAGTTACATTGTGGCATAATGACTGCACGGGAAGGAGTGACCAATGGCAATCTGCGAGTATCGTTATACCGCGTTCTTTGAGCCGGCCGAGGAAGGCGGGTTCGTCGTGACCTGTCCGGCTCTGCCCGGGCTGGTGACTGAGGGCGACACCTTCGAGGATGCCCGCGCCATGGCCGCTGACGCGATCCGTGGGTATTTAGAGAGCCTCATAAAGGATGGCCTGCCACCTCCCCCGGATGATTCGCGCCCTCGCTCGAGCTTGCGCAGGGAAACCGTGACGGTTGCTGTCGAAGGGGTATGACCGGTCTTCCGGTCGTAACTCCGCGACAACTCATCCGTGCCCTGGAGCGCGCCGGATTTTCAGTGCACCACGTCAGAGGCAGCCATCATTATTTGAGGCACCCCGCCAAGCCGGGCATATTGGTGACCGTGCCGTTTCACGGTCGAGATTTGAAGCGCGGCACCCTGAGATCCATCCTCCGTCAAGCAGGCATCAGCGTCTCGGAGTTGGTCGATCTGCTATGAGAGCGAACCGCGGGCCTCTGCCCCCGGGCTCGTATCGGTTACCGGTCGGCGACGGGCGGCAGACCGGCTTCGCGGCGGGTATCGTTGATGATCTGCAATACGCGCTGCCGGTAGGGAAGATACTGCAGCCCGAATTCCTGGATCAGGCGGGTGTTGTCGATCAGGTAATTGCCGGAGGTCTCCTTGCCGCCGGTCTCGTGCTCGAAGCTGATCTGCGCGTCAGGCAGGAACTCGCGCACCATATTGGCGAGATCGCCGAGGCTGATCGGGGTGCCGCCGGTATTGTAGACCGCGTGCCGCGGCTTGTCGCTCAGCAACACTCGGGCGAACACCTCGGCGATATCGTCGACATGGACCGGGCAGCGCATCGCGTCCTTATACGGGAACGAGATCGCCTCGCCGCGCGCCGGGAACGTGATGCATTTGACGTGGTCGACCGAGCCGACGATCTTGTCGGGGCCGGTGACGTTGGCGGGGCGGATCGCGGTGATCTCCATGCCGTATTTCTCGCGGTAGTCCTGCGCCTGCCATTCGTTGAAGATCTTGTGCATCGCGTATTGGACGTGGCCGTGCCGGAAATCGTCCTCGTTGACGACGCGGTCGCCGTAGAAGTGCTGCTCGCCGCTGACCGCCAACGAGCTCGCGAACACCACCCGGTTGACCCCGCACAGCCGCGCCGCCTCGAAGCAATTGTCCATGCCGACGATGTTGAGCTTGGTCGCGACATGCGGGGCGTGCTCGCTGCCGAGAAAATAGGCGAGATTGACGACGCGCGACGGTTTCGCCGCGACGGTGACCGCCATGACATCATCGAACTGCGTGACGTCGCCGCGCACGACACGGACCTGGTTACCCAGTTGCCCGTAGGACGCCGTGCCGGGGTTGAGGTCCATGCACACGACTTCCTCACCGCGCTGCGCCAGTAGCGGCACGAGCCGCCGCCCGATAAAGCCGGTCCCGCCGAGGATCAACGTCGACATAAGTGTTGTCTCCCTATAGCTATGCGGATTGCCCGCCTTGACGTTATCCCGGCCGCCACCCCTGGGCAACGACGCTGTAGCAGAAAACCATGACTTAAATTACGACCAGCTTCTGGTGGGTGCGGCACGCGCCGGTAGCGCATGGCGGGCGGATCTACGGCCAAATCGATCTCTCCTGCGACTGTTCCGAAACGGCGTTGTTTACCGGCCTCGCGGAAAAGCTGCCGCGCAGCGCAATCTGGGTGACGAGCAACCTGCGGCGCACCCACGAGACGGCGGCGGCGATCGTTCGCGCCGGTCTCCCCGGACCGCAGCCGATCCCCGGCCCCGAGGTGATCGCGATGGCGGAACTCGCCGAACAGGATTTCGGCGAATGGCAGGGCCTGACCTATGAGGAACTGGAGAACTCTCGAGCGGGTGATTTCCATCGCTTCTGGCATGCCCCCGCGCATGAGACCCCGCCGGGCGGCGAGAGTTTCATTGCGGTGATCGAGCGGGTGTCGCGGGCCATCCACCAATTGGTCGAGACGCATCCCGGCCAGGAAATCATTGCCGTCGCGCATGGCGGCACGATCCGCGCCGCGCTGGCATTGGCGCTCGACCTCCATCCCGAAGCCGCGCTCGCGTTCACAATCGAGAATTGCTCGCTCACCCGCATCGACCGGATCGACGGGCCGGGCATGGGTCACGGCTGGCGCGTTGTCAGAGTGAACCAGCCGCCCCGGTAAATTGGGGCGCGAACCGACAACCCTGAAAAAAGTTGACCCGGCGGCCAGACAGATCCAGCATCTATTTCCGATAGAAAAGCGCGCCCGCGGAAAGGCCGCACCGTGCCAGAACAGGAAGGAAAACGGAAATGGGAAACGTGAGCCGGCGAACGGTCCTTCGTAGCTCCATCGGGTTTGCGGCAGGCGTGGGATTGGCGCGCCCGTTTGTTGCCAACGCCGCGGCGACCACCGCAACGGTATGGTGGGCGCAGGGCTTCGTCCAGGAGGAGGACGAGGCATTCCAGAAACTCGTCGCCGATTACCAAAAGACGAGCGGCAATACTCTGGACTACAGCATCATTCCATTTGCGCCGGAACGTCAGAAGATCGTTTCGGCAGTGACCAGCGGCGTCGTCCCCGATCTGATCCAAAACAATCCGGCCGAAATCATTGCGCTCTATGCATGGGACGACAAGCTGGTCGATGTCAGCGACGTCGTCGAGACTCAGAAAGAGGGCTTCACCGAGACCGCATTGCTCAACACCTATTGCTACAACAACGCGGAGAAGAAGCGCAGTTTTTATGGCGTGCCCTATCAGACCGCGGTATTGCCGAACCACGTCTGGAAATCATTGGTCGAGAAGGCCGGCTATAAGATCGAAGACATCCCCAAGACCTGGGATGCCTATTATGATTTCTTCAAGGAGGTGCAGAAAAAGCTGCGCGAACAGCACGTGCGCAACGTCTATGGGCTCGGTCTGCAGGTAACGACCAACGGCGTCGATCCCAACAACACCTTCCATTATTTCCTGATCGCCTATGGCGGGCAGGACATCGTAACCAAAGACGGCAAATTGCACCTCGACGATCCGAAGGTGAAACAGGCGGTGATCAAGGCGCTGACCTACCCGACCACCGCCTATAAGGAAGGCTTTGTGCCGCCGGGCGCGATTAATTGGAACGACGCCGACGACAACAATGCGTTTCACGCCAAGACGATCGTGATGGATCTCGACGGCACGATTTCGACCGAGGTTGCGCTCTACCACAAGAAAGACGAGTACGACGATGTCGTCACGATGGGCCTGCCGCTAAGCAACGACGGCAAACCGGTGCCGAGCCACGCCACCAACGCGTGCGGGCTGATCCCGAAAGGCGCGAAAAACGTCGAGGTAGCAAAGGAATTTTTGAAATATTTGATCCAACCGAAAGTCAACGACGAGTATCTGAAAACCGGCCTCGGCCGAAATATTCCGGCCACACCCTCGATCGTCAAGGATGATCCGTGGTGGTTCGCCGATCCGCACCGGGCGGAATACACCCGCCAAGGTCTGCTCAACCCGACTGTGCCGCAGTACTACTCCTTCAACCCGGCCTATGCTCAGGTCCAGAACGAGCATGTCTGGGGCACCGGCTGGACCGACATCATGCAGGGCGGGATGACGGCGGAAGCGGCGGCCGAAAAGGCGTTCAAGCGGGTCGAGGAAATCTTTTCGAAATACCCGATCGCGCAGTCCTGATCGAATATTGCGAGCCGGCCTCCGGCAAGGCTCGCCTCAGCGTCTGCTGCCCTGGGCCGTCCGGCATTTGAGCCGGGCACGCCGCCGGTTTATAGTGCCCGGCACGAGGTGCGATCGGGGAAGGGACGGAAATGCCAAAATTGACCAGACGCTCGGTGCTCCGCTGCTCTCTCGGGCTCGCTGCCGCCGGGACATTGGTGCGACCCTATGTTGCCAATGCGGCGGCGACCACCGCGACTGTGTGGTGGACTCAGGGCTTTGCTCATGAAGAGGACATCGCGTTCAATAAGCTCATCGCCGATTACCAAAAGGCGAGCGGCAACACGATCGACGCAACGGTCATCCCCTACGCGCCGGGACGGCAGAAGATCGTCTCGGCGGTAACCAGCGGCGTCGTGCCGGACCTGTTTCAGAACAACCCGCCCGAGACTACCGCGCTGTTCGCCTGGGAGGACAAGCTCGTCGATGTCAGCGACGTCGTCGAGACCCAGCGTGAGGAATACGCCGAGACCGCGCTGGCGCTGGTCAACTGCTACAACAATGTCGCGAAGAAGCGCAGCATCTACGGCGTCCCCTATACGATCGACGTGTTCACCAACCACATCTGGCGGCCGCTGGTAGAGAAGGCGGGTTACAAGATCGATGATATCCCGAAGACCTGGGACGCCTTCTACGATTTCTTCAAAGACGTCCAGAAGAAATTGCGCGAGGCGCGGGTGCGCAACGTCTACGGCCTCGGTTTTCAGCTGACCACCAATGGTGGCGACCCGAACGCCTTTTTCGACCAATGGCTGATCGCCTATGGCGGCCAGAACATAGTCAGCAAGGACGGCAAACTGCACCTCGACGACCCGCAGGTCAGAGCGGCGGCTATGAAGGCGCTGACCTATCCGACGACCGCCTACAAGGAGGGCTTTGTGCCGCCTGGCGCGATCAACTGGAACGACGCCGACGACAACAACGCTTTCCACGCCAAAACGATCGTGATGGATCTCGACGGCTCGATCTCCACCGAAGTCGCAATCATCGCGAACAAACAGGAATACGACGATATCGTGACCTGGGGGTTGGCGGACAGCAACGAGGGCAAGCCGGTACCGAGCTGGGCGTTCAGCGTATGCGGGCTGATCCCGAAAGGCGCGAAAAATGTCGAGACGGCTAAGGACTTCCTCAAATATTTGATCCAGCCGGAAGTCTGCAACGAGTACCTGAAGACGGGCCTGGGCCGACGCGTGCCGGCGATGCCGTCGATCGTCAAGAAGGACCCGTGGTGGATGGCGGACCCGCATCGGAAGGCTTACACGACGCAGGCCCTATTGCGTCCGACCGTGCCGGTGTTCTGGGCCTACAACCCCGCATACGCCCATGTCCAGAACGAACACGTTTGGCAAACCGCTTGGGCCGACATCATGCAGAACGGAACAAAGCCGCAGGACGCCGCCGACAAAGCCTTCAAGCAGGTCGAAGAAATTTTCGCGAAATATCCGATCGAGCAGAGCTGACGAGTTTTAACATAGTGCCGGCCGCGGAACATCCGAACGACAGTCCATGGCGCGAACCGAGAAGGAGATGCGAATGAGCCATATTACCAGGCGCTCAGTGCTCAGAGGTTCGGCGAGTTTGCTTGCGGCCGGGAATCCTCGCGCGGCCCCATATCGCCAACGCCGCAGCCAAGACCGCGGAAGTATGGTGGATCGCAGGGCTTCGTGCCGGAAGAGGACACGGCGATTCAAAAAGACCGTCGCGGATTATGAAAAGGCGAGCGGCAATACGATCGAGCTCAGCATCATGCCGTTTGCGCCGCTGCGCCAGAAGATCATCTCCGCGGTGACGAGCGGCGTCGTCCCCGATCTGTTTCGCCAGACCCCGAACGAACTCATTGCGCTGCTGGCGTGGGACGACAAGCTGCTCGACTTGACCGACGTCGTCGAGACACAAAAGGAGGAATACACAGAAACCGCGCTGCTCAACGCCTACTGCTATAACAATATCGAAAAAAAGCGCAGTTTCTACGGCGCACCCGACATAAGCGCGGCATCGCCCAACCATGTCTGGCGGCCGCTGGTCGAGAAGGCCGGGTTCAAGATCGAGGATATTCCAAAGACCTGGGACGCCTATTACGATTTCTTCAAGGAGGTGCAAAAGAAGTTGCGCGCGCAGGGGGTGCGCAACGTCTACGGCCTGGGTTTCCAGGTGACGACCAATGGCAACGATCCCAATGAGCTGTTCAACTATTTCCTGATCGCCTATGGCGGCCAGGGCGTCGTCACGAAAGACGGCAAGCTGCATCTCGACGACCCCAAAGTGCGCGAGGCGGCGATCAAGGCGCTGACCTATTGTTCCACCGCATACAAGGACGGTTTCGTGCCGCCGGGGGCGGTCAACTGGAACGACGCCGACGACAACAACGCCTTTCACGCCAGGCAGATCGTCATGGACCTCGACGGTACGATCTCGACCGAGGTCGCGGTGCTGTCACAAGGGAAAAAGAGCGACTACGACGACATCCTGACGATGGGTTTGCCGCTCAGCAACGACGGCAAGCCGGTGCCGAGCAAGGTTACCAACCCCAGTGGCCTGATCCCCAAGGGCGCGAAGAATGTCGCGGTCGCCAAGGACTTCCTCAAATATTCGATCCAGCCGAAGGTCGCCAACGAGCGGCTGAAGACAGGGCTCGGCCGCAGCATTCCGGCAATGCCGTCGATCGTCAAAAGCGACCCGTGGTGGTCCGCAGACCCGCATCGGGCGGCTTACGTCAAGCAGGGACTGCTCGGCCCGACCTTGCCGGAATTTTGGGCCTTCAACCCGGCCTATGCCCACGTTCAGAACGAGCACGCCTGGAGCACGGCGTGGGTCGACATCATGAAGGGTGGGATGGCGCCGGAGGCCGCTGCCGAGAAGGCGTTCAAGCGGGTCGAGGAGATCTTCGCAAAATATCCGATTGCACAGACCTGAAGGACTGCGCGCCGCGCGCAGAAATCGGCATGATGGCGCGGGGCAATTAAGCCCCTCGCTGACCCGGCCCCAAATCGACGCGACCGCGATGGCAATGTCGCAGCGAAACTGGGAGGAAAACGGATGGCTCAGTTCACTCGGCGATCACTTCTTCGGAATTCCTTGGGCGCCGCCACGGTCGCCACCTTGGCGCGCCCGTTTACCGCTAATGCGCAAGCCAAGACCGCGACGGTGTGGTGGGTCCAGGGCTTCGCGCAGGAGGAGGACATCGCGTTCAAAAAGCTCGTCGCCGATTATGAAAAGGCGAGCGGGGACACGATCGACTATACGATCATCCCGTTTGCGCCGGAGCGCCAGAAGATCGTCTCGGCGATGACCAGCGGCGTCGTCCCCGACCTGTTCCAGAACAACCCGGTCGAAATCCTCGCGCTCTATGCCTGGGACAACAAGCTTGTCGACGTCACCGACGTCGTCGAGACCCAGAGATCGCAATATACCGAAACCGCACTGCTCACCAGCTACTGCTACAACAGCGTCGAGAAGCGGCGCAGTTACTACAGCGTGCCTTATACCTGCGCCGTGCGGCCGAATCATGTCTGGCGCCCGCTGGTCGAGAAGGCCGGTTTTACGATGGAGGACATCCCCAGGACTTGGGATGCCTACTACGATTTTTTCAAAGAAGTGCAAAAAAAGCTGCGTGCTCAGGGAGCGCGCAATGTTTACGGCATCGGATTCCAAATGAATACGACGGGCAACGACTTCGAACGCGTTGTTCGATTACTTCCTAATCGCTTACGGCGGCAAGGACATCGTTACCAAGGACGGCAAGCTGCATGTTGACGATCCGCAGGTCAGGGAGGCGGCGATGAAAACGGTGACCTATCCGATGACCGCTTACAAGGAGGGCTTTGTACCGCCGAGCGCGATCAACTGGAATGACGCCGACGACAACAACGCCTTCCACGCCAAGGCGATCGTGATGGATCTGGACGGCACGATCTCGACCGAGGTCGCGATCATCAACAACAAACAGGAATATGACGACATCGTCACGATGGGCCTTGCGCTTTCGAATGACGGCAAGCCGGTGCCGAGCGAGGCGTTGCATACCGGCGGCGTCATTCCGCAAGGCGCGCGAAACGTGCAGGTAGCGAAAGATTTTCTCAAATATCTGATCCAGCCGCAGGTCCTCGGCGAATATTTGAAGGCTGGCCTCGGCCGCAACATCCCCTGCATGCCGTCTATCGTGAAGGATGATGCGTGGTGGCGCGCGGACCCGCACCGCGCTGCCTATGTCCAGCAGGGGCTGCTCGGCCCGACCGTGCCGAATTTCTGGGTGTTCAATCCGGCCTATGCCAGCGTCGAGAACACGCATGTCTGGCCCATCGCCTGGGCCGACGTCATCAACGGCGGACTGACGCCGCAAGCGGCCGTGGAGAAGGCATTCAAGCGGATCGAGGAGATCTTCGCGAAATATCCGATTGCGCAGGGCTGAGCGAACCATCGGCAGCGCAGTCGCGGCGTTGAAGAAGCCAATACGAGGATAGCCCGGGCCGCATGGCGGTCCGCGGGAAAAGGGAGGAGAAGATGGCAACGACAAATCCGACCAGGCGGTCGGTGCTTCGCGGCTCTTTGGCGCTGGCTTCGGCCGGGGCCGTGGCGCGCCCTTATATCGCCAATGCCGCGGCGACGACTGCGACGGTGTGGTGGATCCAGGGTTTCGCCGAGGAGGAAGACATCTCCTTCAAGAAGATCGTCGCGGATTACGAGAAGGCGAGCGGCAACACGATCGAATACACGATCACGCCCTATGCGCCGATGCGCCAGAAGATCGTCTCGGCAATGACCAGTGGCGCCGTTCCGGATCTGTTCCAGAATACCCCGGTCGAGATCATCGCGCTCTATGCTTGGGACGACAAGCTGGTCGATGTGAGCGATGTCGTCGCGACCCAACAATCGCAATATACCCGGACAGCTCTGCTCACCGCCAATTGCTACAACAACGTCGAGAAGAAGCGCAGCTTTTACGGCGTGCCTTATACTGTCGCGTGTCAGACGAACCATATCTGGCGGCCGTTGGTCGAGAAGGCAGGGTACACGTTCGAAGATCTGCCCAAGACTTGGGATGCGTTCTACGATTTCTTTAAGGAGGTGCAGAAGAAGTTGCGCACCCAGGGGATGCGTCATGTCTATGCCATAGGTTTTCAGCTGAACACGACCGGCAACGACTTCGAACTCATTGTTCAACTCTTTCCTGATCGCCAATCGCGGACAGGACATCGTCACCAATGACGGTAAACTGCATCTCGACGACCCGGAGGTGCGCGAGGCGGTGATCAAAGCGCTGACCTATCCCACGACGGCCTATAAGGAAGGTTTCGTGCCGCCGGGAGCGATCAATTGGAACGATGCCGACGACAACAACGCCTTTCACGGCAAGCAGATCGTGATGGATCTCGACGGCTCGCTCTCGACCGAGGTCGCCATCATCAAGAAGCAGCAGGACTACAGCGAAATCGTGACGATGGGCCTGCCGCTCGGCAATGACGGCAAGCCTGTGCCGAGCCAGACCGGCAGTCTTTGCGGCCTGGTCCCGAAGGGGGCAAAAAACGTCGAGGTGGCCAAGGATTTTCTCAAATATTTGATCCAGCCGTCGATCCTCAACGAGTATCTGAAGGCGGGGCTCGGCCGCAACCTGCCAGCGATGCCGGCGATCGTGAAGGACGACCCGTGGTGGCTCGACCCCGCGGATCCGCACCGGGCGGCTTATGTGCAGCAGGGCGCGCTCGGTCCGACCGTGCCGACCTTCTGGACCTCGAACCCGGCCTACGCCCAGCTGCAGAACGAGCATGTCTGGGCCGTCGCCTGGGCCGACATCATTTCCGGCGGAATGACCCCGCAGGCGGCCGCAGACAAGGCGTTCAAGCGGGTCGAGGAGATCTTCGCGAAATATCAGATCGCGCAGGGCTGAGCCGGCCGGGATCAGCCTGTATCGCGGGTCCCAACCCCGTTCGGCCATTCGGCTCCAGCGCCGCGGCGAACATGGGAAACCATGCCCTGATCACGGTATCGCGAGTTCGGGGTAGCGGCAGCGATTAACATTTGAGTATACCTGGGCGGCGTTCTATATTGGGCTGGGAGACGACAACCAGAACGTGTCCGCTTGGGTTGCGGGCGAGAACGGGGAAGGAAAGGCGAGCATGACGATTATAACCAGGCGTTCGGTGCTTCGGAGCTCTGTGGCGCTGGCTGCCGCCGGGACCCTCGCGCGGCCTCGTATCGCTAACGCGGCGGCGACAACCATCGAGGCGTGGTTCGCGCAGGGTTTTGTCCCCGAGGAAGACTCGGCCTTCCGTGCGATGGCCGCCGATTACGAGAAGGCGAGCGGCAACAAGGTCGATCACAGCCTCATCCCCTACGCGGCGCTGCGCCAAAAAGCGATTTCGGCGATCACGAGCGGCGCCGTCCCCGATATGATCGAGGTCGCCGACTTCGCACTCGCGCCGATCCAGTCGTGGGACGACAAGCTGATCGACGTCAACGACGTCGTCGAGCCCGAAAAAGAGCAGTTCATGCCCACCGCTCTGCCGTGCTGCTATTTCTACAACAATGTCACGAAGAAGCGCGCCTATTACGTCGTGCCGGTGAGGATCGCCGCGGTCCCGTTTCATATCTGGAAGTCGCTGGTCGAACAGGGCGGTTCCAAGATCTCCGATCTGCCGAAGACGTGGGACGCCTTCATGGATTTTTTCAAGCCGGTGCAGAAGGGGCTGCGGGCGGCCGGGAAGCGTAACGTCTACGGGCTCGGCTACCAGCTGACCACCAACGGGGTCGACCCGATCAACACCTTCAATGCTTGGATGGTCGCTTATGGCGGCCAGGATCTCGTCACGCCGGACGGCAAGCTGCACACCGACGACCCCAAGGTCAAGGCTGCGGCGGTGCAGGCGATCAAGAGCCTGACCTCCGCGTTCAAGGACGGGTATGTGCCGCCGAGCTGCGTCAACTGGAACGACGCCGACGACAACAACGCGTTCCATTCGAAACTGATGGTGATGGATTTCGACGGCACGATCTCGACCGAGGTCGCGCTTTATCACGACAAGGAGCAATACGACGATATCCTCACCCATGGCCTGCCGCTCAGCAACGACGGCAAGGAACTGCCGAGCCAGGTCGCGGTGTTTGGCCCCGTCATCCCCAAGGGGGCGAAAAATGTCGCGGTGGCCAAGGAATTCGCCAAATACATCATTCAGCCAAAGGTGCTGAACCAGTATTTGAAAGCCGGGCTCGGCCGCTGGGCCCTGCCCATCCCGGAAATCGTCAAAAGCGACCCGTTCTGGCTCAAGGAGGACCCGCACCGCACGGCGTATATGACGCAATCGGTGATCGGCCCGACCTTCCCGATCTACGAGGCGTACAATCCGGCGATGGCGCAGGTCGGCGCGGAGCATGTCATCATGACGGCGGCCTTTGCTGTGATGAACAGCGGCGCCGCGCCGGAGCAGGAAATCGATAAGGCGTTCAGCCGGATCGAGGAGATCTTCGCTAAATACCCAATCGCATCGAGCTGAGAGGCGATCATGACCACCGTATCGGCTATCGAATTCGGCCGTCCGGCAGCCCGGCGGCAATCGCTTTGGCGTTATTGGCGCGGCGGCTTGCGAGGCTCGGAGTTCTCCTGGGCGCTCGCCTTTCTTGTGCCCTACATCGGTGTGTTTCTGGCGTTCGTAGTCTACCCCGTCTTCTACGGGCTGCGGATGGGCAGCGAGCCGAGTTTGTATACCGAGGTGTTCTCGGACCCGATCTATCAGCAGACCGTGATCAATACCTTGGTCTTCGTTACTTTCGGGGTCAACCTAAAGCTGTTTTTTGCCCTCATGTTGTCGGGCTTTTTCATGCGCCCGGGCTGGTGGGTCAAGGGGCTGCTGATGATCTTTGTCCTGCCCTGGGCGGTGCCGGCGTTGCCCAGCTTCATCTCGATCCACTGGATGTTGAACGGCGAGTGGGGCCTGCTCAATAACGCGCTGTACATCCTCTTCGGTGTCGACGGCCCGTCCTGGCTCAATTCGCGCTGGCTCGCCCTGGGCTCGGCCGTCTGCTCCCATGTTTGGAAATGGCTGCCGTTCTGGACCGTGATCCTGCTCGCCGGCAGGATGTCGATCCCCCAGGAGATCTATGACGCGGCCAAAGTGGACGGCGCGACCGGGCTGCGCAGATTCTCCCACGTAACTTTTCCATTGCTCGCGAACCTCTATCTGGTGCTGACACTGCTCGCGACGATCTTTTTGCTCGGCGACTTCAACACGATCACCTTTATCACCGGCGGCGGGCCGGCGAACTCGACGCACCTGCTGGCGACGCTCGGCATCCGCGACGCCTTCGACCTCGCCAACCCGCGGCTCGGCGTGGCCGTGGTCATGTCGGCACTGCCAGTGCTGATCCCGCTGGTGATCATCCTGATGCGCAAGCTCAAGACTTCGGAGGCGCAGCTGTGAGCACGATCACGGCCGATACACGGCCGACATCAGCTGCTGCGACGCGGCCGGCGGAGCGGATGCGCCGTGCCGCCCGGCGCTGGCGCTACCTGACCAATGCCGGAGCCGCAGTGGTCAGCGCCTTGCTGTTGGTGTGGACGCTCACACCGATCTACAACATCGTAATGGTGTCCTTCGAGGCCGAGGGCGACGTGTTCAGCGATCATCTCTGGCCGCCGAAAGCGTCTGCCGACAGCTTCTGGATCGTCTTGACCCAAGGCTATTGGTATCTGGAGTATTTCTGGCACCAGTTCGGCAACAGCGTCTATATGGGCGCCATGGTGACGTTGTTGGTGCTGCTGATCGGCACCCTGACCAGCTTCTCGATCAGCCGGATGCGCATCCGCAACGGCTGGATGATCACCAATGCCGCGCTGTTGACCTATGTGATCCCGGCTTCGTTCCTGGCGATCCCATTCTACCTGATCATGCAGCACTACGGGCTGCAAAACAATCTCTGGTCGGTCATCGCTGCGATAGTGACCTTCGCGACGCCATACGCGATCTTCATCTTCCAGGAATATGGCAGGAGCATCCCGCTCGAGCTCGACGAGTCGGCGAGGATCGACGGCGCCTCGCCGCTCCAGATTTATTTCCGGATCTACCTGCCGCTGATGGCGCCGGCATTGGTCGCGGTCGGGACTTACGCGTTGTTATTATCGTGGAACGAATATCTGTATCAATTTCTGCTGCTGTCGAACAAAGAAAGCATGACCGTGCCGGTGGCGCTCGCCCAGTTCCTCAACAGCGACGTGGCGCCGTGGAACTACATGATGGCGACCGCGATCATCTATGCCCTGCCGCCGATCGCCACCTATTACGCATTCCGCAACCGCATGTCCTCCGGCCTGACTATGGGCGGCGTCAAGGGCTGAGCTTCGCGATAGCTGGGAGCGCACAATCCAAGGTCGGCGAACGCATGCCCGCGGGAGGGGAGCCGGCGTTCAGGAATACAACTAGTAAGGCTTGCTGCTGCGCTGCGCAGGTGCGAATCAGAACGGATCGAGTTCGGTGTCCCAGTAGAGGTAGTCGCGCCAGCTTTCGTGCAGGTAGTTGGGCGGGAACGCGCGGCCATTCTCCTGCAGCATATAGGTCGTCGGCTGCACCGGGCGATGCCGTGGGTACATTCCGCTCTCCCGCGGCAGGCGGTTGCCTTTCCACAGATTGCAGGTCGCGCAGGCGGTCACGACATTGGTCCAGATGGTGCGCCCGCCACGGGAGCGCGGCACCAGGTGATCGAAAGTCAGATCGTGCGAGGGATAAGGCTCGCCGCAATACTGGCAAGTAAACCGGTCGCGCAGAAAGACGTTGAACCGGGTGAACGCCGGGTGGCGGGCGGCGGGCACGTATTCTTTCAAGGAGACGACGCTCGGCAGCTGCATTTCCAGCGAAGGGCTGCGGACGCAGACATCGTAGTGATCGATGATGTTGACGCGGTCGAGGAATACCGCCTTGACCGCATCTTGCCACGACCACAGTGACAGCGGAAAATAGCTCAGCGGCCGAAAATCCGCGTTCAGCACCAAAGCCGGGCAATTGTCCAGACTAACCGTCACGAAACACCCGTCCCGCTAACAGACGCTCGCGGGCCGGAATAGCACGCGATTATGACGGCTTGATAACGAATTCACCTTGCCTGAGCAAGATTCCGCACGAGTATTGCAGTTCACCGGGTCGGGACCGGCTTTTCCCCGTGATAGTCGTAGAAACCGCGGCTCGCCTTGCGGCCGAGCCAGCCGGCCTCGACATATTTCACCAGCAGCGGGCAGGGCCGATACTTGCTGTCGGCGAGGCCCTCATAGAGCACCTGCATCACCGAGAGGCAGGTGTCGAGCCCGATGAAGTCGGCGAGCTCGAGGGGCCCCATCGGGTGATTTGCGCCGAGCTTCATAGCCGTATCGATCGCCTCGACGGACCCCACGCCCTCGTAGAGCGTGTAGACCGCCTCGTTGATCATCGGCAGCAGGATGCGGTTGACGATGAACGCCGGAAAATCCTCGGCCGCGACCGGGGTCTTGCCGAGCTTCACGGCGAGTTCGCGCGTTGCCGCAAAGGTCTCTTCGTCGGTAGCGATACCGCGAATCAGCTCGACGAGGCTCATCGCCGGCACCGGGTTCATGAAATGCATGCCGATGAACTTACCGGGCCGGTCGGTCGCTGAAGCGAGCCTGGTTATCGAGATCGACGAGGTATTGGTGGCGATCAGCGCATCAGGCTTCAAGTGGGGAGTCAGCTTTTTGAAGATCTCGCGCTTAATGTCTTCTTTCTCGGTCGCCGCTTCGATCACCATCCCGCACTCGGCAAACAGCGCGTAGTCGAGCCCCATTTGAATTCGCGCGAGCGCGGCAGTCTTGTCTTCTTCCCGGATCGTACCGCGAGCGACCTGACGCGACAGGTTGCGCTCGATCGCCTGCCGGCCGCGCTGAAGCGCCTCATCGTTCATGTCGATCACGACTACATCGATACCGGCGAGCGCACAGACATGGGCGATGCCGCCGCCCATCTGCCCGGCGCCGATGATGCCGATGCGGCGCAGCCCTTCGAGCGAAACCCCGGCCACAGACATCGGGGTCGCGCTCACTTGCGGCGCTCGAGCTCGTCGGCGAGCTCGGGAAGGATTTTGAACAAATCGCCGACCAGGCCGTAATCAGCAATTTGAAATATCGGCGCTTCCTCATCTTTATTTATCGCGACGATGACTTTGGAATCCTTCATCCCCGCGAGGTGCTGGATGGCGCCGGAAATACCGACGGCGATGTAGAGTTCGGGCGCGACGATTTTGCCGGTCTGGCCGACCTGGTAGTCATTGGGCACAAAACCGGCGTCGACGGCGGCGCGCGAGGCGCCGACCGCGGCCCCGAGCTGGTCGGCGACATTCTCCAGGAGATGGAAGTTCTCCCCGGATTGCATGCCTCGGCCGCCCGAGATGATGATGCGGGCGCTGGTCAGCTCGGGCCGCTCCGATTTCGACAGCTCCGCTCCGACAAACTCCGACAGCCCCGTGGCACCTGTCGACGCGACCGGCTCGATCGCCGCCGAGCCCCCCATAGCCTCGACCGGCGGGAACGCGGTCCCGCGCACTGTTATGACCTTGACCGGGTCCTTCGATTGCACGGTAGCGAGCGCGTTGCCGGCATAGATCGGACGCACGAAAGTGTCCGGCGAAACAACTGCGCTGATATCCGACACCTGCATGACATCGAGGAACGCCGCGACCCGAGGCAACAAATTTTTGCCGGCGGTCGTCGCCGCGGCCAGAAGATGGGAATAATTCTCGGCGAGCCTGACAACGAGCGGCGCCACATTCTCGGCGAGCCCGTGTTCATAGGCGGCATCGTCGGCGAGCAGCACCTTTCTCGCTCCGGCTATCTTGGCGGCGGCCTCGGCAACGGCGCGGCAATCCTTGCCGGCCACGAGAACGTCGACCTCACCGGCAGCGATTTCCTTTGCGGCTGCAACCGCATTGAGGGTTGCGGGCTTCAACGCCCTGTTGTCATGTTCGGCGACGACCAGAGCAGCCATCAGATCACCCGCGCCTCTGTCTTCAGCTTATCGACGAGCTCGGCGACCGAGCCGACTTTGTGGCCGCCCTGGCGCTTTGCCGGCTCCTCGACCTTGAGCACGATGAGGTGCGGCGTCACATCGACGCCGAGCGCCTCGGGCGTCGTCGTCGCTATCGGCTTCTTTTTCGCCCTCATGATATTGGGCAGCGAGGCATAGCGCGGCTCGTTGAGCCGCAAATCCGTGGTGATCACTGCCGGCAATTTGATCGAGACCGTCTCGAGCCCGCCATCGACCTCGCGCGTGACTTCGGCGTGGCCGTCGCTGATCTTGACCTTCGAGGCGAAGGTCGCCTGCGGCCAGCCGAGCAGCGCCGACAGCATCTGGCCGGTCTGATTGCAGTCGTCGTCGATCGCCTGTTTGCCGATGATGACGATCTCGGGATTTTCCTGCAGGATCACGGCTTTCAACAGCTTGGCGACGGCGAGCGGCTGCAATTCGGCGTCGGTCTGCACCAGGACGCCGCGGTCGGCGCCCATCGCCAGCGCGGTGCGGATCGTCTCCTGGCACTGCGCGACGCCGAGCGACACCGCGATGATCTCGCTGACGGTCCCGGCCTCGCGCAACCGCAGCGCCTCCTCGACCGCGATCTCGTCGAACGGGTTCATCGACATCTTGACGTTGGCGGTCTCCACCCCGGTCTTGTCCGCCTTGACGCGGATCTTGACGTTGTAGTCGATGACCCGCTTGACCGCGACCAGCGCTTTCATCTCGTCCTCGTCAATGCGCCGGGGATACGCACGATTCCGCCGGCCGGATCATGATTTGTGCACGGGCCCGGTACGAAGGCAAGAGCCTCATCCGCCTCGAGCTCAGCGGCTGAGGCTAGCGACAGCGGAGTTCATTGCGTCGATTTCAGTGCCGCAGCGCGAGGGCCCGCTAAAACCGGCGATGCCGGGGGCTGTCGTCAAACAACGGGATAGCGGGAAGCGGCTTTCGACGGGCGGCAGATTTGGCGCGGATCTCATCGCTGCTGTTCATTGCTCCTCTCCGATATTGCCGTGATAGCAGCTATGAGTGGTTTGTTTGGGGGATCTGCTCGTAATATTGATCTTGACCGGGCAGACATTGGTGCAGCTGCCGTTCGGTGTCGAAGCGAACGGCAGGTTGCTGGGATCTGCGCTGATTGAAGGGTCGGGTCGATGATGAGGCCGATCGGACCGGAATAGGTGGCGTCATCGCTGGAGGCCGCCGCGGCGCGGGTAGACCGGGCCGGTATTTCATGCCGGCGCTGCAGCGGATGAATTTTGAGCGAAGTCCAGAACTCCGCCATGCCGAGCCGCTCGGACCGCCCATTGTCGACCAGAATCGAAAGCGAGCGCCTTGAGGCCGGCGTCGACCGTCGCGGTCGAGGTTGCGGCCGTAATCGGCGGGGAGGTTCTGAATGTGCAGTTCCGAACGTCAATTGACATTACTTCGACCGCCCCCTTAAACCCCGCCATAGTGTTGGCCTTTCCAGTTCCCAGGGTGGAAGACCTGCCCGAACCGTCTTCTTCGAATCACGGACCCCGGCCTCTTTGTCTTACCCGTGCCGGCCGTATTGGCTCGCTTCTTCGAAACTCCCGAATGGATGAGCGGTAGGCGCATGGGGGACGTGCCGCTTTCTACGCTTTGGCTGAATCTGATCGTCATCTCGGGAACCTGGGGCAGCAGCTTCGTTCTCGTACGACTGATTACCGAGTTGATGCACCCCTTCGCGTTCGCGGCATCAAGAGGGTTCATCGCCATGGCGGCGCTGCTCGCTTGGCTAGCATTGCCAAGCCGAACGCAGCCTGCTCACAACGAGCGGCCGCGGCGGGCGCTTGGGGAGGACATCCGTCACATGGTCGTCCTCGGGACCACCAACGGATGGCTCTCCAACGTGTTGACCGCAATCGCGGTCAGCCGGGTCGACAGTGCCGTCGTCGCGATGCTGCAAGCGTCTGTTCCGTTGATGGTCGCGGTATTGGCACATTTTCTGTTTGTCGAAGAGCCCTTCCGACCCCGTCAACTCATCGGGATCATCACCGGGTTGACGGGCATTCTGCTGATCGTTGGGCCGGTCGCTGTCTTCGGCGGACGAGGATCTCTGCTCGGCATTGCCGCAATGCTTCTGACGGCGTTGTCCTATGCGTGCGGAACCGTTTATGGCCGTCAGATCGCCTCAACGAATCCGGCGGCGCTGGCCTGCGGCCAGCAAGCGTGCGGCGCGATATTTGCCGGAATTATCTCCCTGTTATTCGAGTCTCCCGGCAGAGTGGAGCCAGCCGCCCAGCGTTTGGCTACTGCTGGTCATCGTCGGGGTCGTATGCTCGGCGGTGCCGACCGCGCTCTATCTGCGTCTTCTCGCGCGAGCCGCATCGGTTCCGGCCGCGCTCGTAGCCTATCTCCAGCCGGTCTGGGCAACGCTGTTGGGGTGGGCCATTCTGGGAGAGCAGGTCAGGGCGGTGGCGTGGCTGGGAACCGGGATTGTTATTTTCGGAATGGTCGTCACCACTCGCAAACAGTCGTCATGACTTCTTTCGGTTCTGCCGTCGGGTATCCACCGCGTAATGCCCCAATCTTCGCATCTGATCGGCATTGGGTTTCATGGTCGCTTCAAAGTTTTCCCAATCGGCCTCGCTCAATTCCGCCCAACCGACGACGTCGAAAGACGCCTCGCTATAACATTGGCGCAGCAGCGGCTGCACCTGGAACAGCGGATATCGAACGTGGAATTCCACCGGCGAATTCGTGCGGGTTAGCCGGATATTGGTGAAGAGCGGACCGAACCAGGTTTCGGACTCAATAATGCCTTCGAAATGCTCGTAACCCTGGGTTCGCGGAATATTGGCGGGGCCCCGAGAAAGCAATGCCCAGCCCGGCGCCGTCCGCGCCAGGTAACCACTCCAGATCTGCACGACCCCGGGGTCGCGCGCGACGGCCAGAAAAGTCGGCGCCAGAGGCTTGACCGGATCGGGCGCGAGCTCTTCGAATAGCTGGCGAAATCCGGGAAACTGGGCCCCCCGCAACGGGTACCAGTCCTCGGCGCCTTCGTAAGTCCACGCTATCTCGACGCCGTCCCACACCAAGCTGAAATTCAGCGGCGGATAGATGTACCACCCGAATGCCGAGGCCGCCGCGAGCGCTTCGCAATAACGATAGCCCCGGGTGGGGAGCATGCCATCGGCAGAGCGATCGGCCGGCCGCGGGGCCGGAGCGTCAGGGATGAGACGAAAAAATCTGCAGGTGACCGATTCGGGCTGCTTGACCATCTCTCACACTCCGGTTTCCGCGGCGGCCATAGGCGGTACTAACGACGAGGCGGGAAGGCGGCGGTGATCGAGCCGCTGCCGAGCCGCACGGTGCCGCGATCGGCGATCTCCGGCTTGGGTTGCCGCAGCGGCGGGAAGGCGGCGGTGATCGAGCCGCTGCCGAGCCGCACGGTGCCGCGATCGGCGATCTCCGGCTTGGGCTGCCGCAGCGGCGGGAAGGCGGCGGTGATCGAGCCGCTGCCGAGCCGCACGGTGCCGCGATCGGCGATCTCCGGCTTGGGTTGCCGCAGCGGCGGGAAGGCGGCGGTGATCGAGCCGCTGCCGAGCCGCACGGTGCCGCGATCGGCGATCTCCGGCTTGGGTTGCCGCAGCGGCGGGAAGGCGGCGGTGATCGAGCCGCTGCCGAGCCGCACGGTGCCGCGATCGGCGATCTCCGGCTTGGGCTGCCGCAGCGGCGGGAAGGCGGCGGTGATCGAGCCGCTGCCGAGCCGCACGGTGCCGCGATCGGCGATCTCCGGCTTGGGCTGCCGCAGCGGCGGGAAGGCGGCGGTGATCGAGCCGCTGCCGAGCCGCACGGTGCCGCGATCGGCGATCTCCGGCTTGGGTTGCCGCAGCGGGGAGCGGCGGTGATCGAGCCGCTGCCGAGCCGCACGGCGCCGCGATCGGCGATCTCCGGCTTGGGCTGCCGCAGCGCGGGAAAGCGGCGGTGATCGAGCCGCTGCCGAGCCGCACGGCGCCGCGATCGGCGATCTCCGGCTTGGGTTGCCGCAGCGGCGGGAAGGCGGCGGTGATCGAGCCGCTGCCGAGCCGCACGGTGCCGCGATCGGCGATCTCCGGCTTGGGCTGCCGCAGCGCCGGGAAGCCGGCGGTGATCGAGCCGCTGCCGAGCCGCACGGCGCCGCGATCGGCGATCTCCGGCTTGGGCTGCCGCAGTGGCGGGAAGCTAGTCAGGATTAGAGCGCAAGTCAGTCGTTCGGTCGAATTCATCTGGTGGTCTCCTCGATCGCGTTAAGAGCAAGATCGCTCCCGTTCACAACGAGGCCGAGATTCGCAGACAGCGCAAGAAGCAAACGTGAAAAAATTCCATTCACATCGTGAATAGTGTGTGAAATTCCACGCCTCGGCATGCGGATTGCATGATGTCGGGCGACCATTCCACTTTAACCCTACTCCCGGCTGCAAATGGCTCGATCCTCGATTCGTCAACGCCTTGACGCCCCGCTGACGGAACTTGAGAGACCCCTCAGGAAGTGGAAAAAACTGGTGGCGACATGCGTGAAAGCGTGAAAAGATCGTGAGCAGAATGGGAATTGGCCGGGCGTCAAAAGCCTGCCCGATAGAACAGGAGCGCGCGGAATGCAGCTATCTTGCCGACTTGATCGGGTGCCGGCGGGTGTCGCTGATACGAGACCGGACCTCGGGATCCTCGCGCCGTCCAATGGGAACGCTGCCGATGAGTTACTGAGCAGGGCACCGCTCATGCAAAACCTGCCACCCCCGAACACCAAAAGATGGGTAGTGCGCCGCAAAGCTGCGGTGGTCGCTGCCGTGCGTCGCGGCGGCCTCACGATCGAGGAGGCTTGCCGTATTTACCAGTTGTCCGAGGAAGAGCTCCTTTCCTGGGACCGTGCGTTCGAGCTTCATGGTCTTGCCGGGTTACGCGCGACTCGCATTCAGCAGTATCGCTCGCCGCGTCGTGCAGGGGTCACGCTCCGCGTTGCTAAATTGGCCGATTGAGGGCGTTTGTGAACGTGACACTGGATAGTGCCTCCCCGCGTGACGGCGCCCATTATCGAGAAATCGCACACAAGCTGCGCGACGTGGCTCGCCAATGCCACTTTCCCGGCGCCAGACGGGAGCTGCTCAACCTTGCGGCGAACTTCGATCGAAGAGCTGATCATTTCGCGTCGAGAGCGGAAATACCTACCCGCGAGTACCCGCCCTAGATCTGGATCCGCGGCGGGAAGGCCGGCTAACCCGTGCCGGCCTCGGCTAAAGACTTACGGCAGGACTATTCGCGCGCCGTTCCGGTTGCGCTCGCACCAGAAAGCGGGATCCCGGCTCGCGCGAGGGCATCGCAAAAGAGGTCGGCATGCGGGCTATCGCTGCCGGGGTAGCGGCGCCGGAACCCCGCTACCGTAAGCCCCGGCTCCAGTTCCAATAAACGCCGTGCTGGCGCGCGGGCTTCGTCCTCCCGGCCGGCCAGCACCAGAGCGAACACCAGTAGCCGATATGCATGCGTGTAAGTGCGGTTCTCGCGTAAGGACCGCAGAGCGCACTCGATTGCCCGCTCGCACTGGCCGTCAACAAGATAAGCAATTCCAGCGATGCCGCTATAAGCATACATCAGTGGATCGTAGGGCGACAGAGCCATCGCTTTGTTGATTTCCTCTATGGCGCGGGAACCATTGCCCATCCAGGCATGCGCCGCTGCGCTCCACAGCCACGCTGGTGGTGCGTTGGCGTTGATGCTCAGGGCCGTCTCGAAACGGCGGAATGCGAGATCGAAATCCTTATAGAGATAGGACGCAATGTGGCCGTGAATGGCAAGTGCCATCGGTTCCACACTGTTGCATTCGATTGCCCCCCGCGCAAAGTGGTCGGCCTGCATTGCGTCGTCGGCCGGATCGGGCGACCAGCCTTGTCCGACGCGCAGCACATGCCAGTAAGCCCGCCAAGCGAGAGCAGCGGCGTAGTGCGGATCCTTCGCGATCGCGGCGTCAAACAGCGCCTCCGACGTCTCGAAGACGGAGCGCGCGGAATTGTGCATATTCTCCTGAGCGCGCAGAAAGAGGTCGTAGGCCTCCAGGCTGTCCGGCCGCTTGACGCGAATCCGGTTCATTTCAGCTGCGTGCAAGTAGGGCGCGACCTTTCGGACAATCATCTCGGACAAGCGATCCTGGACCTCGAAGAGGTCGGCAAATCGTTCGTCGAGCTTCGAGTACCAGAGCGCAGCGCCCGACTGCGTATCGGTGAGTTCAATGGTCAAACGCAGACGATCTTCCAGGATTCTCATACTGCCGGAGAGAACGTAACGAACCCCCAACGCATCGCCGATCTCGCGCGGATGACGATCCTGATTTCTGAATGCCAGTGTCGACAGCCGGGAAATCACAAAAAAATTCGGAACCCGCGACAGTGCTTCGATAAGATCCTCCGCCAGCCCCTCGGCAATGAGGTGATGCGCCGGATCGCCGCTGAGATTGCGAAAAGGCAGCACTGCAATCGAGGGTTCGCGCTTGGCCTCACCCGCCGGATCGTACAGCGGAGCGACAGCGGGCTCGCTGTGCTTCCTGATCTCCCATCGAACCGGAAACACGGCGGGCGGCCTAGCCTCCGCGCGCTTCGCCAGACCCGTCCCCTCGACGTTCCTCGGAGATCATCGAAGGAGCCCGTTGGGGCGATTCGATCCGGATTGCTTCGTAAACGGCGGTGGTCTCTTTTGAAGGCGGCAGATCGAGCACGGTTTGCAACGCCTGACGGCAACGCTCGAATTCGCGGATCGCCTGCGGGCGATCGCCCATTTCCGCAAAAGCCCTCATCAGAGTGCGCACGGCGCCCTCATGCGTCGGCTCGAAGTTGACCAACCGGCGCGCGGCCGCCGCGCGCATTTCCGGTTTCGCGTGCTGTTCAGTCAGGCGGTCTAGTTCCGCCTCCAAGATTTTCCGCACACGATCCTCGAAGCACGTTCGCTCGGCCGCAAGCCATTGGTCGAAGGCCGGTGTGATCCCGTCGAGATCTTCGAGGAGGCGCTCGCTATAGGGCTGGAGGAGATTGTTGGTTTCGCCAGTAGGGTCAGCGCTCGCCTGGAGGATTGCGAGCGCATCGACCCAGCACTTCCGGACATCAATCCGCACACTCTCGCGATCGATCTCGACGAGGCTGGGGACGTGGCGGTTGACCACGCTGTTGAGCTCTGACAGCGATTGCCGCAAGCTCATCCGGGCCTGCGCGTCGGGCGAACGATCCCACAACAGACCGACAAGACGACTGCGCGAGACACGCTCGCCTTGCGCGAGGCACAAGCAGGCCAGCAACCCGCGTGTTTTTCGTCCACGCGGCAAAAAGTCGGCGCCGCCGGGCGCGACCGCCCGCATGGTCCCGACCAAATAAATTCTCGGCAAAGCCCGCGGTACCCACCCGCCCGTAGACGCAGCAGGGATATACTCCTCCGCCGGACTAAAATTAGATCTCACCGTCTCGCCCTTTCCGAGCGTCGCGGATCACGCAGTGACAACCGATCTCGGGCGACGTATCGTGTCGCCAGCACCCTAGGTCTCGATGTCATCATAGCGGGGCCCGGAAGGCCGTGTCACCTTTTCCGCGAGCGGCGGCCGATACTATCGCTGTCGGCGCAATACCCGATCAGGCGTGGCGTAGTCAATGCGACTTGTTGCATCGGCGACCGCCACCGAAGGTCTGCGCCCGGGCGAGCGACACGATGCCGCCGCTCCACGAGATACCACCGCGCCGCCGGCGGGACGTATCTGTTAAGTGCAAGCGTGCCATCGTCGGTTGATCCCGGTAGTGGCCAAGGGAGATAAACTGTGACCGAAAGCCCAGGATCCTCAGCCTTCGTGCTGCACAAGCAATGGGCTAACCTGGAAGACGAGCACCATGAGCTCGCCATTGCAATCGACGCAGCCCGGGCGAGGGGGGCCGACTTGGCGCCAATGCGCGAGCGCCAGGCGAGGCTCCTGCTCGAAATCAATTCGCTCGTCGCCGAGATCCGGGAGGCGTCAGCGGCTACAATAGAAGATTTCTTGGCATTGCTCGACGTCGCACTCGAGCATGAACTCGACCTCGCACCCGAGATCGCTTTCTACGGACCAGCCGATTATCCCATAATCACTCGTCTGTTCCGCGCCCTGGCGCGCACGGCGCCGGGGTTCGAATTTAACTCGCTCCGAAGGTGGCTGTCCCGTCCGGGCGAATTTGAACAGCTGATGGGGCACCCAACGCTCCGTGAATTGGCGGCGATTGATCCCCGAACAGTCGAACCGATCGGTTTTGATGACCCGAAGAGATTGCCCGCGGACTGCTCACCCCAGCGGCAGCAGAAGGGCGCGGCAACTCGGACCAAGGAGGGCTCCCCAAGAAGCAGAGCGAGTGGGATGTCGCGATCGCGTCAATAAACCGCGCCGCGGGCGGTGATCGGCCAGAGCTGCTCGACGCGGTTGCCGCGGATGGCGAGCGTCCTCTCAGGATGATCCCTTCCAGCGCTGCCAAAGCCACACCGCCGTGAGGACGAGCAACGATCCGACGAATGCGGCCACGACATCACGCAACGATATCGCCACGTTGCCCAGACGCGGGAAAAGCCCAAACACGCGGAAGAGCAAGCCGCCGACGAGAGCGCCGACTAGGCCTAAACCCAGATTTCGTAAAATGCCAAACCCCTTGCGTTCCCGTCTGATGATCAGTCCGGCGAGACTGCCCCCGAGGAGGCCAACGATGATCCAGACGATGAATTGATCGACCGACGGCATCGCCTTCTCCAGCCTTTGCCCAAAGCCGAGCCATTCGGCTCGGTGGTCGAATAGAATCCTCTCGCTCGTGCGAGGCAAGGGTAGCGTTGCAGGCGCGTCGCGATTGCAGATCAGGAAATCGTCACTGGCGCATTCCGCGGGGGCCCGCCGTCAGCGCGGGCGAGCATCTCGGGCCTCGCGGGCGACTACGCCGCCCGCTGCGCCTTGATCCGATCCGCCTCTTCCGGCGTCAAGTGCCGGCGCGCCATTTTCAGGTCGTACCGGCTCTGAAGGTTCATCCAGAACTCCGCAGAGGTGCCGAAATAGAGGCCCAGCCTCAGCGCCGTGTCGGCGGTGATGCGCCGCCGGTTGTTGACGATTTCGGCAATGCGATTGGGCGAGATGCCGACCGCCTTCGCCAGACGGCTCTGCGAGAGGCGATACTCCGCCAGGAACTCCTCCTTCAACAACTCACCGGGAGTGACCGGGGCAAATTCTTCGTCGCTCATCTCGTCTCACTGTGTCGTCGATGCCTGCCGTCAGTGGTAATCCATGATCATCTTGTCTTTGCCGAGCGGGGACCCGCACGCATTACTACCCTTTTTTCGTCATTCCCGCGAAAGCGGGAATCCAGAGGGGCAAGGCCGCAGCGTGTCCTCCTGAACCCGTTTCGCGGGGTGACGGCATTGACAGTCGCCGATTTATCTTTGGTCAACCGCTTAGATAGCTGCTTTCTCCCGGAGCTGGCCGAGGAAGCCGGCGGCACGATCCTGTCTTTGCCGAGCGGGGACCCGCACGCATCGCAATGGGATTGACTCGTCATTACCTGTTGGTCAACCTGGTCAATTCGTGCGAAGTGCCACAGGGACGTGACGGAGGCGCAGCGATGACCGACACCGTCAACCTCTACGATGCGAAGACGAACCTCTCCAAGCTGGTGGACCGCGCCGCCGCTGGCGAGGAGATCGTCATTGCGAAAGCCGGCAAGCCGAAGGCAAAGCTGGTGCCGTATCAGCCGCCCCGCAAAAAGCGCCGGTTTGGGCAGAACCTGCTCGGCATCACCTACATCGCCGATGATTTCGATGCGCCCCTGCCGCCCGAGCTGCAGAAATATTTCGAGTAGGATCTGTGCGGCTGCTGATCGACACGCACATCCTGCTCTGGGCGGATGAGCGGCCCCGCCTTATCGCGGCGACCTTGCGCGCGGCGATGCGCGACCCGACGAACGAGATTGTCGTCAGCGCGGCGACAATATGGGAAATCGCTATCAAGCGGGCGATCGGGAAGCTTCACTTCGATCGACCGATCGTCTCTGCGGTGCTGGCGCTCGGCTTCGAGATCATGCCTGTCGCGGGCTTCCATGCCGAGCACGCCGGCAGCTTGCCGCCGCACCACAACGATCCGTTCGATCGCGTGATAATCGCCCAGGCCTACCTGGAAGGGATGGTTCTCGGCACGCAGGATCGGCTGATGCGGCCCTACAGCGTCGCGACACTCGGCCTCGACTGATCGATCGGCGGGACGGGCGTCGATACACCGCGCCGCGGGCAGCGATCGGCGCGAGCTGCTCGACGCGGTTGGCGCGGACGCCGACATACCAGTCGTAGAGGTTGACGGTCGGGTCGCAATGGCCGGGGACGAGGCGGATCTTGTCGCCGAGCCCGGAGGCGGTTGGTGGCGCCCGAGATGCCGAGCTGGCCGTGCTCGTCGGAGGCGCGCTCGTAGGTGGCGGCGGGCTCGTCGCAGACGAGCGGCGGGCCGGAGTCGAAGGCGAGCGCCTTCAAGCCGGCGTCGACGATGGCGCGGTCCTCGGTCGGGCGGCTCATCACCGTCGCGCAGCATGAAAAGGCTCGGCTCGAAGGCCTTGGTCGGGGCGCCGTCGCGGTCGAGGTTGCGGCCGTAATCGGCGTCCATGAAGATGTACGAGCCGCATTGCAATTCGGTATAGACGCCGCTCGCCGATTCGAATTCGAAGGTGCCGGTCCCGGCGCCAGTGACGGTCGGGCATTCGATGCCGTTGCGCGCCAACAGGTCGCGGGTGCGCCTAGCTTTCTGCTGTTGACAAGTGACAATTGTCACTATACGAGTTCGCTGTGATCCGTCGCTTTCGACATCGCGGCTTGCGCCGCCTTTACGAAGACGACGACCGGCGCGAGTTGAACCCGCAGCATGCCGACAAAATCGCGCGCATGCTGGCCCGGCTCGATGTAGCGACACGCCCTGAGCAACTCGATTTACCGGGCTTTCGGCTGCACCCGCTGAAAGGCGAGCTTGCCGGTTATTGGAGCATCACCGTTCGCGCCAACTGGCGGATCATCTTCCGCTTCGAGGAGGGCGAAACCACGGATGTCGATTTGGTCGATTACCACTAGAGAACAGGAGGGTTGACCCATGACAATGAAAAACCCGCCCCACCCCGGCCTTTCGGTGCGGCACGACTGCATAGAATCGCTCGGTCTGACAATCACCGAGGCCGCGGAGGCATTGGGTGTGACGCGGCAGACCCTCAACAATCTGGTCAACGGCAAGAGCGGCATTTCGGCGGACATGGCGATCCGCCTCGACAAGGCATTCGGCGGCGGCGCGGAAACCTGGCTGCGGCTGCAAGTGGCCTACGATCTCGCACAAGCCCGCCAGCACGAAGCCGACATCAACGTCGAACCAGTATCCCGGCGCGCAAGCTGCACGAACCGCACCCGTAGGCCCGACTGAACCGGCGTCGACGATCGCGCGGTCTTGCGTCGGGCGGCCCATCACCGTCGCCTAACACGAAGAGGCTCGGCTCGAAGGCCTTGGTCGGGGCGCCGTCGCGGCCGAGGTTGCGGCCATAGTCGGCGTCCATGAAGATGTACGAGCCGCATTGGAATTCGGTATCGACGCCGCTCGCCAATTCGAACTCGAAGGTGCCGGTGCCGGTCCCGGTGACGGTCGGGAGCCGATGCCGTGGCGCGCCAGCAGTTCGCGGGTGCGGCCGGCCTTGTCGGCGGCCTGCGCGTGGGACGAATCCCTTACTCGCATGGTAAATAGGCTGGCTGGCCGAAGTGCCCGGACGGCAGAGAAACGCCGCGGGCGACCGCACCGATGGGGGACTGCTGTGTTGACACCGTTGATCATGAGGCTCGAACATTTTCTGCCATTGCCCGACCAAGACAAGGAATGGCTGAATGGTCTCACGTTGCGGTCGGATGAATTTCCGGCACATTCGGACATCGTACGAGAAGGAGAGGTTCTCGCCGGTGTCTTCGTCGTGATCGCGGGACATGCGTGCCGCTACAAGATTTTGCCCGACGGAAGCCGCCAGATCCTGGATTTTATGTTTCCCGGCGACAAGACCGAGCTTTACAGCTTGCTGCTCAAGGAAACCGACCACGGAATTTTCGCTCTCGGCCCGACGGCAATTGCCTGGATTAATCGTGACCGGCTCATAGCCGAGGTGACGGATCACCCCCGTGTGGCGGTCGCCTTTTGGTGGAACGCACTTCAGAGATCGGCCATTCTTCGCGAACGCATCACAGCGATCGGCCGGCGCGACGCCTACGCGCGGGTCGCGCATCTTTTTTGCGAGATTTACGAGCGCCTAAGATTGGTGGGTGAAACGGTCGACCATAATTATCGGCTGCCGGTCACGCAGTCGGAGCTGGCCGACGCGCTCGGCCTCTCCGAGGTCCACGCCAATCGCATGTTGCGGCGCCTGCAAAGTGAGAGGCTGATCCTTTACCAGGGTCGGTACTTGAGGATACCGGACCTCGATGCTCTCAAGGAAGCCGCCGCATTCAGCGCAGGCTACCTCCACCTGGACGGCGCGCCTCAGCCGTCCGGGATACACTTTCTCTCCCGCGCCTCTTATAGGCCCCCTATGGTGCGCTAAAGCGCTTTTGCGATGGCGATAAGATCCGACGATCCGTTTCGTTGATAAATTTTCTGATGTTAACCAACATTTGTTAAGGATCTTTTTTTCTCCTAGCGCTTGAGTTGAATGGTTAATAATTTGAGCAAGCGGGAGGAAATCACCATGCGTCCAATTTTTGCAGCAGCAGCCATCGTCGCCGGGATCGGCCTTTTGACATTCGACGCGTCACCGACAAAGGCCGCTGTCGTATGATTGCACTTTGCGGCGCACCTTTGGTAGGGAGCGGCCCGCCTGTGGTTAGTCAGCAGTGGCAGATTAAATAGAAAAAGAAAGGGCCTGCGGGGCGCATTGCGCCCCCGCCTTCTGCCCGCACTAGGACTGTAGAGAGGGAGGAAATGAATGAAATTGATGCGTCTTCTACTGGGGTTGGTACTCGTCGTCTTGCTTATCCCTACAACGGCTGGCGCGAACACGGTCCGCTTGGTTGGAAACGACTTCCAATCTATTGTAAACCAGAATCCGGCGGGGACCACTTATGTCATCAGTGCTGGCGAGCATCGTATGCAGCAAGTGGTGCCCAAGGCGGGAGACATTTTCATTGGCGAACTCGGCCCGAAGGGCAAGCTCTTATCGGCCCTCAACGGGTCTCTTCTAATCACAAACTGGGAACAACCCGTCGGAACATATTGGGTAACTCGAGTACAGATGATACCAGGCTATCAGTATTTTCAAGGGCAGTGCGTCGGGGATGACCCGGACACGAGCACCTTCGTCGGCGTATGCCAGTACCCCGAAGTCCTTTTCAAAAACAACGAATTTATGCAACGCAAAAAATGCCAGGCGCCACCACAAGAGGCGGCAAACTGCTTAAGCCAACTTGATGGCCCAAACCAATACTTCATTGCCTATGATTGTCCTCGTGCCGGCAATGGAGACTGTGATCCGTCCAAGCCAGTAACTGGCACACAGGTCGTTTATTTGCTGCTAGCTGGTGACGAAAACCCAAATTGTTATGCCATCGAGCCGACTAATGCCGCTTGCCCAAAGCTGGAGCTCGCCGTTACGCCCTTCGCATTCGGAGAAGATCTTGAACCGATAACACCTGCAATCAACCGCGATTCCCATCCAGTAGCTCCGAAAGTTACAGTGAAGAACCTGATTGTCGAGAAATACGCCAACCCAGGCCAGTTCGGAGCAATTGGAAATCACTATCCTGGGTATGATTGGCTGGTGGAGGGGAACGAGGTTCGGCTGATCTTCCTATCAAGCTAAAGCAGGTTGCCCAACCATAACGGGAAGGCGGCGAACGCGGGAAGCGCCGGTCGGTATGGCGCCGGCTTTGAGCTGGTCGTAGGTGATGGTGGCGCACTCGACAGCCCGCCGGATCAAATAGCGATCCAGACCGTCGGGCAGGTTGCGGCGATTGAACCGGTAGGACCACTCCCGCAGGTAGCGCGGGAGGTGCTTGGCGCTGACCCCATGATGAGTGCCGACCAGCCAGGCTTTGATATTGCTGAACAGGGTGTGGATGATCGGGAAGAATTGGCCGGCATTGGCGCTGTCGTCCTGGATCACTGAGGTGTGCTTCAAATAGTCACCGAGATCAGCCTCGCGGCCGCGATAGCCGGCAAACCCGTCGGTCAGCAGATGCGAATTGGCGGCGACATTGGCTTTGAGGAAGGCTCCCAGTTCGGCCCCGGTCGCCGCCGGCAGCACGGCGATACGGGCATTTCCGGCGAAGAACCCGTGCTGGCGCTTGACGGCGTGTCCATGCCTTCCGCTTCGGTTCTTCGGCGCCGGCACCTTTTCGACGGCGGCGACGACTAGGCTCTTGTCCGGGTTGGCGGTGCTGCGACCGGGACTTGTCGGGTCGCCGCGGCCACCAATGTAGGTCTCGTCCGCTTCCAGGAAGCCGTGCAGCGGACGCGACGGGTCCTCGCTCAGGCCGTGGCGCAGCTTGTGCGCCATGGTCCAGGCCGTCTGATACGCCACGCCTAGTTCGCGCTGCAGAAACTTGGCCGAGACGCCGCGCTTGTCGCGGCCCATCAGATAGGCGACGAGAAACCACTTGGTCAGATCGGTTCGCGTCCGGTGAAACACCGTTCCAGCGGTCGCCGACTCCTGCCGGTGGCAGGCCGCACATTCATACACCCGCGGGCGCGCCTTCAGCCGCCACGCCCGACGTCCGCCGCACCCGGCACAGGCAAAGCCGGCAGGCCAGCGAAGCCCCGCCAAGTGCTCGATGCACCGCTCCTCCGTCCCAAACTCGACAACAAACTCTCGCAGCCCAGCCATTGATCCCCCTCTGATCGAACTGGGCTATGCTACCCTGAGGCGAGCCGCAGGTCCAGAACATTTCATGAACCTGTCTTGCCTGGAGAGGGATATCGGCTGAACCACGGCGGAGGCATCAAGTTTCATGGGCAAGCCATTGTCGCTTCGAATTACGTTCACGATAATGGACAAATCGGTATTACCGGAGGTGGAACCACTGAAGCGCAGTTAATAGAAGAGGCGGGTATCGTCGAAAAGAATGAGATTTCCCGCAACAACAAAGAAGAAGTCGGCTTTAAATCGGGTTTCGAGGCGGGCGGCGCGAAATTCGCCCTTAGTAAGGGACTGCTCGTATTCGATAACTACGTACATGACAATCGGGGCACAGGCCTCTGGACTGACATTAGCAATATCGATGTCACTTATGTCGAAAATCGGGTCGAATTCAACCACCATGCGGAAGGAACGGGCGACGCACACGGCATCTTTCATGAGATAAGCTTCCGGGCCAACATCTTTAATAACTTGGTACGTTATAACGATGGTAGCGCGATCCGAGCAGATAACTCGCGGGACGTTGATATTTATAATAACGTTATAGCAGTCGGCCCCTTGGGAGGTGGTATACAGATCATCGAAAGGAGCCGTTTCGGGGTCACAATTTCCGGATCTGGCGGCTCACTGAACAACGACCTCCAATATTGTACATGGCATAACAGCGTCCACGAAAACAGAACAGTATTTCACTCCCCAGTAACCGGTGAGGATTTGATCGGGCAAACTGGCGCGTTCACTGATAAGGCGGAAGTCCTTCGCGAACTGTGTGGTCGATCCGTTCAGTAGCGAGGATATCGATCAATCGCACGCGTCGATCCCGTTTTTCTCGACATCGAGAGTGTTTTTCTCGAGAGACGTGTACTTCGACTTTATAGGTGCCCAAGAACTGCGCTGGTTGTGGGATGCTCAGCAGCTTACCTTCTGTCAGTTTCAAGCGAAAGGCCAAGAGCCTGGCGGGAGACTCTTCGTTGGCAGCCGGTCACCCGTTCTCGTGCGCTGTCGGTGACCTTACCTGTCCTCGCGAGGGCGATTAGCCTCAAGATTAGAGAAGAAGAGAGGAGAAAGTGAAGCTTTTCAAACGGATCTATTTTTTAACGAGAACGAGATCCGCGGGGCAGCGCTGGTGTACCGCTGTCGCTTTGGTCGCGTTTGCCGCCTCTTGTATATCGTTTGGTTCTGCGGCTTTCGCCCAAGAAGTCGGTGATCGCTGGGCCGCCATTTGGGCGGCGAGCCCTACCGGAGGAGATGACAAGCCATTACCGACGCTCAATAATCAATCCGTACGGCAAATCGCGCGCGTTGCCTTTGCAGGCACGGGTGGTACGCTGCGCGTGCAACTCACCAACGAATTGGGAGGGGAGGCGGTATTCGTCGGTGACGCGCGTATCGCATTGGCGGGCTCCGACGGGTCAATTCTGCCGCTCTTCAACTATCCATTAACCTTTGACGGCAAGACATCGGTCACAATTCGGCCAGGCCCGCCGGTGTTGAGCGATCCCGTCAAGATCGCGGGCCGTGGGGCCCTCCCTCCGCCCGGCTTTTGGCGCGTCGCCGTTAGCCTCTATTTTCCGCAAAGCGTCACCGTTGAGACTATGCACGCCCTCGGGCTTCAGACAGCTTACATCACAAATGACGACACGACTGCTGACACCCATGTGAATAACCCCGAGGTCTCGCAATCGCGGTACTTCTTATCCAGGATTGAGGCGGTTACCGGGCGCGAAGGGATCGTCGCGCTGGGGGATTCAATAACGGACGGAGCGGGATCGAGCGTCGATGCCAATAGGCGCTGGCCGGATGATCTGGTCAACCGCCTGTTTCAGTGCTCATTTTGTCCGCCGCTCAAAGTCGTGTCGAATGAGGGAATCAGCGGGAACGGGGTTTTGAACTTTGGGTTCGGCCCGAGCGCATTGACGCGCTTTGATCGGGATGTTCTGTCTACGCCGGGGGCTCGATATCTCGTTGTGCTGGAGGGCATCAACGATATCGGTAATAACGACCCAAACACTATTGGTAATGATCTCATCGCCGGTTATCGGCAACTTATTCGACGCGGTCACTCCTCAGGGCTTTATGTCTACGGTGGGACGCTGACGCCTATCGGCGGCTCTCTTTATGACTCTCCAGAGCACGAAGCGGTGCGACAGGCCGTCAATGATTGGATCCGGAACAGCGGCGAGTTCGACGCGGCGATCGACTTTGACGCCGCCGTGCGCGACCCCGCCGCCTCAACTCGATTATTGGCGAGGTATGACAGCGGCGACCATCTTCATCCCAACGATGCTGGCTACCAAGCCATGGCCAATGCCATCGATTTGAGGCTGTTTGGCTTAGGGCGTCCGTGACCTCTGGCAGACGAATGCCGCACCGGATGGCGCCGCTATGTCTCCGCAGTCTTACAGGTAATAGACGTTGGGATGACTGTTGGAAACCTTGTACCGGAATCGTCCGGTCAAGTAAAGTCGCCGCAACACGTGTTGCCCACTTGTCACACGAGGGCGCTGGCCAGGGAGGAATTAAATGAAGTCCATACAATCGCTATGGGCGCTGCCTCTGGTCGCGCTACTTATTCCTGCATCGGCTGGGGCTAAGACAGTGCGGTTGGATGGGGACAACTTTCAGTCCATTGTGGACAAAAATCCTCCGGGTACTACTTTCATCGTCAGCGTCGGCGAGTATCGTTTGCAGCAGGTAGTGCCCAAGGATGGGGATGTCTTCATTGGGGAACTTGACCCAAAAGGCAGGCGCTTATCCACGCTTAGCGGAGCCAAGCTGTTTAAGGATACCGATTGGGCGCGGACAGCGGATGGATACTGGGTCGCTCCCCTTGGAGTACCCGGTTTTCAGCGCGGAATACGGCATGGACAATGCACGGGCATACCGGAAGGGACAATTCCGCAAGGCGAATCGGGAGTTCGAATACAGCATCAAGCACAATCTCCCCTGTATTTTTCCAGAGGCGCTCTTTCGCGATGACTCTTTTCTGAAGCGTGTGAGCTCAGTTTATGACTTGGGAACGGAATCTAATACATGGTATTTTGATTACGATAATAAAAAGATCTTTGTTACCAGCAACCCCATTGGTCATAAAATCGAACTCAGTCTAACGCCATTTGCGTTTGGATACGAAATACCGCCGGACAAAAAAGGCGATTACCAGCCCAAGAGAAGACCAGCCGCAATTCCTCTCAATTGTAACCCCTTTGAATTGGACCAAGAGCGTCCGCCCAGGTCTGCTTTTCGCCTGTATCCACCCACTTTGTGCGGCGACCTTCTGCCAAACCCGCATTTCCCGAATGACTACGATACCTACAAGCCGGCGCAGGTTGTGATCAAGAACCTGGTCATTAAAAAATATGCTAATCCCCCACAAACCGGCGCGATCGGATATTTTCGTCCATGCCTTGATTGGAAGATCATCAACAATGAGGTCAGGTACAACCATGGCTCAGGGATCAAGTTCAAGGGCACTGCACTCGTAGAAGGGAACTATGCGCACGACAATGGCGACTTTGGAATAGAGACTGGTGACGGGAATACGAAACCAGTGGACGGCGGGCACCTTGTCATGGACGACGACGAGCCGTTCAATGGGCTATCAGAGTGGGGATATTGGGGTGGTTACTCGGGCAGAAATGCCGTAGTGCTAAACAATACGATTTCGCGCAATAATGTCGTGTTGGCGTTTTACAACAACATGGATATGAGGATCGAGCCCGGGTGGGGCGCTGGTGGCGCCAAATTTTCGCAGGCCGAAAATCTATTAGTCCAGAACAACATTGTCGAAGCCAATAACGGTTCGGGATTGTGGGCTGATTTTTCGTACGACGGAACGGTTTATGCTGGCAATACCGTCCGCGAGAATACGGGTCTCGCGGGCGGGGCGTTATTTCACGAGGTATCCGGTTCCGCGGAGATTCTGTGCAACACGGTGGAGAACAACAGATTCCCTAAGGCCGATTTAAGATACGCTCAGATTTTTATATCAAACTCGCGACATGTAACAACCGTGCTCAATAACGTCACGATCCCTGATGATGTTGCTGACGGCGATGTCGGTGGTAACGGCGTCACAGTTGAGGATGCCGGATATAGAACTAATGAAGAACTTCCCGCATTGGCGTTTCGAGATACTGTGCGCAGCAATAACATTACCTTTCGGAACGATCACGAAGTCGTAGGCGTTGCTGGGAGCTGCTTGGGTGAGATGACAGGCTGTATGGACAATCCCAATCTTCCCCATGTTATTACAAATCCAGCTGACGTCATAATGCAGTTGGCGACCGTCAGCTTCGACTATGATGTATATCACGTGCCGGATGTTAGTCAGATGCACTGGCAATGGATTTCTGCGGATTTAGAGGCGCTGCCTGTTACCTTTGTGGAGTTCCAGAAAAACTTTGGTCAGGAAAGACATGGCAGGGTCGATCAAAATTTGCAGGCTAGATTGCCACTTTTTATCGCGAGGCGTTGCGGGCCGTACCTCGGCGATTAGGTGCCGGCTGGAGATCGGCGAGTTACTTGCGGCCGCTACCCCCAAGTATTGGCTGTTTTGCCAGCAGTGGTCGCACCACAAATGGGTGGGAGCCAGAGTCTAGTACACCGCCCCGCGGGCGGTGATCGGCCAGAGCTGTTCGACGCGGCCCCCGCGGATGCGCGACATACCAGTCGTAGAGGTTGACGGTGGGGTCGCAATGGCCGGGGACGAGGCGGATCTTGTCGCCGAGGCCGAGGCGGTTGGTGGCGCCCGAGATGCCGAGCCTTCCGTGCTCGTCGGAGGCGCGCTCGTAGGTGGCGGCGGGCTCGTCGCAGACCAGCGGCGGGCCGGAATCGAAGGCGAGCGCCTTCAGGCCGGCGTCGACGATGGCGCGGTCCTCGGTCGGGCGGCTCATCACCGTCGCCCACACGAAGAGGCTCGGCTCGAAGGCCTTGGTCGGGGCGCCGTCGCGGTCGAGATTGCGGCCGTAGTCCGCGTCCATGAAGATGCTAAGAGCCGCCTCACCCCAGCCCTCTCCCCGCGAGCGGGGAGAGGGTGCCGGCCCCGTGAAGCAGAGCAGTGGTGATGGGCAGGTAATGGAGGTCTTTGCGGCTGCGATTTGTTGGCCTATATAGATACCGGCATAGCTCCCGAGGGTGAGGAGATCGGCATCGCCGGTGATGATGAGGTCGGCTCGTGAGGCGGCTGCGAGGGCCAGGACCCCGTCGTCTGAGGGATCACGGCTGACCGGCGCCGGCAGCGGCGGCGGATCGATGATCTCGGCCAACCCCCTCAGTTCACCTAGCGTCTGGTCGGGATCGGTGTTTGAGCGGGCCAGGATCAACTGGAACTTTGGGCGGTTCAGCGACCTCGGCGAGTTCGGCCAGCAAAGCCGGGCTGCTGATCAGGGTGAGCGTGCCGCCGCGAACCTGCTCCATCAGCGCGTGCGGCCTCCCGCGCCAAAACAAGCCGGACAGCAGCACATTGGTGTCAACGACCGCCCGCACGTCGCCGGCGCTCGGCACGAACGGCTTTTACCTCCCGATCGATCTCTTCCATCGACATCGGCTCGATACCGGCTTCGGCTACGCGCTCGGCGATCGCGAGAAGCGCGTCGGCCGCTTGCCGGCGCCTGATCGCATCGGTGAGCAGCCGTTCGAGCGCCTCGGATGTCAAGAGCCCCGCCTCGCGCGCGGCTCTCGCTGTCGCGTCAGACAGCTCAATCTGAACCTTCGTCATGCTCCCTCCGGCAGAATTGATCGGACACCGCGCCGCTTGCTTGTGAGACGTAGAAAATAGGTGATGGCCGACGTCCGCGCCTCAAGGTTCCACTCCCATTCGATGCCCGCGTCGGGATAGGGGAGCACGCCTGCCGCCTATGTGGCGGCGATCATCATCAATAAACCGCCCCTCTCGCGGTGATCGGCCAGAGCTGCTCGACGCGGTTGGCGCGGATGGCGACATACCAGTCGTAGAGGTTGACGGTCGGGTCGCAATGGCCGGGGACGAGGCGGATCTTGTCGCCGAGGCCGAGGCGGTTGGTGGCGCCGGAGATGCCGAGGCGGCCGTGCTCGTCGGAGGCGCGCTCGTAGGTGGCGGCGGGCTCGTCGCAGACGAGCGGCGGGCCTGAGTCGAAGGCGAGCGCCTTCAGGCCGGCGTCGACGATCGCGCGGTCCTCGGTCGGGCGGCTCATCACCGTCGCCCACACGAAGAGGCTCGGCTCGAAGGCCTTGGTCGGGGCGCCGTCGCGGTCGAGATTGCGGCCGTAATCGGCGTCCATGAAGATGTAGGAGCCGCATTGCAATTCGGTATAGACGCCGCTCGCCGATTCGAACTCGAAGGTGCCGGTGCCGGCCCCGGTGACGGTCGGGCACTCGATGCCGTGGCGCGCCAACAGGTCGCGGGTGCGCCCGGCCTTGTCGGCGGCCCCGGCGATCGCCTGGCGGCGCTCCTCCCATCGGCGCAAATGCTGCGCCGAGCCGTGATAGGCCTGCAATCCGCCAAAGGCGAGGTGCGGCGCTTGCGTGATCTGCCGCGCGAGGGCCAGCGCCGGCTCGCCCGGCTCGACGCCGCAGCGGTTGCCGCCCATGTTGACCTCGACATAGACCGGCAAGGTGACCCCGGCCTCGCCCGCCGCCTCGTCGAGCGCGCGGATCTGGCTCGGATCGTCGGCGCACACGCCGACGCGGGCGATATGCGCGAGCGCCGCGAGGCGCCGCAATTTCTGGCGTCCGACGACCTCGTTCGTGACGAGCACGTCCGGGACCCCGCCCTGGACCATCGCCTCGGCCTCGCTGACCTTCTGCACGCACACGCCGACGGCGCCGAGCGCGACCTGCTTCAATGCGATGACCGGGCATTTGTGGGTCTTGGCGTGCGGCCGCGCCCTGACACTGGTGCCGGCGATGCGCTCGGGCAGGCGGCGCAGATTGCGCTCGAACGCATCGAGATCGACGATGAGGGCGGGGGTGTCGACCTCGTCGAGGGTCATGCCGATCTCGGCCGGCGGGCGGGTGGTCATGGCTGGGCCTCCTGAAGCTCGGATCGAAGCTTGTGCAGCCGGCGCGAAATTGCAACCCGGCCCAGTCGCGTGCGACCCCCATGTCGCCATCTTCGCAGCAAAATCGCAGGTTATGCTGCACGGCAGGATGGACCGCTCGGCATTTTTCCCTGCCGTTTCCCTGCCAAGGCCCTCGGCAGGGAAAAGATTTTCCCTGCCGGGTGGGCCGGGTCGAATAGGTATCATATTGATAACCATGGATGTTTTGGTAAAAATGACGAGCGGATACGAATTTTTCCCCTATTTTCCCGTGCGGCAGGGAAACTCAGCCCAACTTGGCGCGCAGCGAAGAGGCGTCGACCGGGGCGCGGACCTTGGCGTCGTTGTCGAAATACACGTAGACGTCGCGGGCTTTGCGGCGGGGCGGTTTGATCTCCGGGGCGATCAGCCGTGCATCGTTGGGTTCGAGACCCCGCGCCCACAGCTTGATCCGCGCCGCCCAGTGGTCGAGCGCCTCATCCGAATAGCCCGATGCATAGAGCTCCTCAGAGCCATGCAGGCGCAGATAGACGAAGTCGGCGGTCAAGTCCTCGGCATAGGGCCAAGCTACCGAGTCGGCGAAGACGAGCGCCAGCTGGTGCCGGCGCAGCAGCGCGACGAAGGCGGGGTCGAGAAAGCTCTTGTGGCGGATCTCGATGGCGTGACTCAGCTCCCGCCGGCGTTCGGTCCGCGTCCAGGCGCGGCCGGCGAGCCGCTCGTCGTGTTGTTCGGCCAAGGCCGCAGCGGCCTCGCTGTCCCGCGGCAGCAAGGCGAAGAAATGATCGAGGCGCGCCGCGTCGAACCGGAACCGCGGCGAGAACTGCCAGAGGAAAGGCCCGAGCTTCTCCTCGAGGCGCAACACGCCGGAGGCGAAGAAATTGGCGAGCGGCGTCTCTATATCATTTAACTGTTTGAGATGAGTGATGTACCGGCTGCCCTTTACCGCGAAGACAAAGCCCTCCGGCGTCTCGTCATGCCATCTCGCGAAAGAGTTGGGGCGCTGCAGCGAATAATGCGTGCCGTTGATCTCGATCGTGTCGACCTGTCGGCTCGCATAAGAGAGCTCGTCGGCGTGACGCAGCCCGCGCGGATAAAACGTGCCGCGCCACCCGCCGTAGTTCCAGCCGGAGATGCCGACCCGGACCGCGCCCGCAGCTGTCATCGCCGCGCGCCGCGGTGCCTTGCTGAGCGAGGCCAATGCTGACGATTTCCGGCCTGACATTCCGCATCGGCGGGCGGACCCTCATCGACCAGGCGAGCGCGCAAATCGCCGAGGGCAGCAAGGTCGGGCTGGTCGGGCGCAACGGCGCCGGCAAATCGACCTTGCTGGACCTGATCCGCGGCGCCCTGCAGCCGGATGGCGGGTCGATCGAGCTGCCGCGCGGTTACCGGATCGGTTTTCTGGCGCAAGAGGCGCCGGGCGGGGAGGCGAACGCGCTCGAAACGGTGCTCGCCGCCGATGATGAGCGCGCCGGCCTCATCGCCGAGCGGGAGGCCGGGGCGGAGCCGCTGCGGGCTGCCGAGATCGAGGCCCGGCTCGTCGAGATCGAGGCCCATTCGGCGCCCAGCCGAGCCGCGCGCATCCTGGCCGGGCTCGGCCTCGACGAGGCGATGCAGCGCCGGCCGATCGCAGATCTGTCGGGCGGCTGGCGGATGCGGGTTGCGCTCGCGGCGATCCTCTTCGCCGAGCCCGACCTGCTGCTGCTCGACGAGCCGACCAATCATCTCGACCTCGAAGCCGCGCTGTGGCTCGAGCGGTTTCTGCGCAATTACCGCCGCACCCTGATCCTGGTCAGCCACGATCGCCGCTTCCTCAACGCGGTGACGACGGTAACCCTGCATCTCCAACACGGCAAATTGACCGCGTATTCCGGCGGCTTCGACGCCTATCTGCGCGCCCGTACCGAGACGGCGCAGCGGCTCGAATCCTTGGCGCGCCAGCAGAGTTTCGAACGGCAGCGGATGCAGGCTTTTGTCGACCGGTTTCGCTATAAGGCATCAAAGGCGCGGCAGGCGCAAAGCCGGCTCAAGGCACTGGCCCGGCTGGAGCCGATCGTGTTGCCGGCCGAAGAGGCGCCGGCGCGTATCGCCTTCCCGGATCCAATCCAGCTGAACCCGCCGCTGGTCGCTCTCGACGGAGCCGCGGTCGGGTATGTCCCGGGAAAGCCGGTACTGTCGCGGCTCGATCTGCGGCTCGACCCCGATGACCGGATCGCGCTGCTCGGCGCCAACGGCAACGGCAAGACGACACTGGCGCGGTTGCTCGCGGGGCGCCTCGCGCCGATGGCCGGACGCGTGACCCGATCGCCAAAGCTCGCCTGCGGCTTTTTCGCCCAGCATCAGATCGAGGAGATGCAGCCTGACGAATCGGCCTTCGATCACCTTTCGGCACTGATGCCCGACCAGCCGTCCGAGGCGGTACGGGCCCAGCTGGGCAGGTTCGGCTTTGGCCAGGAAAAAGCGTTTGTTGCAGTGAGCGATCTCTCGGGCGGCGAGCGGGCACGGTTGAACCTGGCGCTTGTCACCTATGCTGCCCCGGCCCTGTTGATCCTCGACGAGCCGACCAATCATCTCGACCTAGAGGCACGCGAAGCGCTGGTCCGGGCGATCAACGATTTCCCCGGCGCCGTGGTGCTGGTGAGCCACGACTGGCATCTGCTAGAACTGGTTGCCGACCGCCTCTGGCTTGTCCAAGGCGGGACGGCCCGCCCCTTCGAGGGCGATCTGGAGGATTATGAGCGCCAGGTGCTCGACGGCGGCGGGTCGGGGAACGGGATGCGTTCGAGCGAGCCGCAATCCTGCAGCCGCCGGGCAGCCCGGCGCCTTGCAGCAGAGCGCCGGCGCGAGCTCGAGCCGTTGCGCCAAGCCGCGCGCCGGGCGGAAGAAAAAATCACGTGGCTGACCGAGGAACGCGAGGCACTCGATCGCGTCTTGGCCCAACCCCCAGGCCCGCGGGACAACGGGCTGGCTCTCACTGCGGCGCTCAAGCGCCGCGCCGAGCTGATGCGGTTGATCGAGCGGGCGGAAAGCGAGTGGCTCGCCGCCGAAGAATCGATAGAGCGGAAAGCCGAGTGAGACTCGGGTGCGCGGCGCGGGTCGTCGTCAATTCCGGCGAATATTTGGCTGTACAAGTGCCGGCGCCGTCTAGCGATTCTTCGGCCGCGATTTGGGGCTTTCTGAATTAAGTAAGATCAGGCGAGAGGCTCGCGGCCAAAGGCCGCAGATTGCGGCCATGCACTGTTACACTTTGACAAACTCGGCTGAACCGGCCTATCCACTATCTCGGAGCCGGGAGTTCTCCTTAGGTTGCGGAGCCGCGAGGAGACGAGACCGTTATCCGAGTACCGCCTTCCCGAACTGGGGTTTCGCAATGGCCGACACTCCCGCGATCACCGATCGGAACCTCGAAGCGACAACGAACATTTCGCTGAAGCGGGAGCCGGCTTGTTTCGCATTTCTGTCGCCTCGCTCGATTTCCCCGCCGATGCCGATCGATTCGATCAACCTCGATCTTGCGTCGGCCGATTATTTTGGCGGGCGGGCCTCGCTTTGGGCCGCTCTTGAGATGCGCTCATCGGTTACTGATGAGCGTCCGACGGCAATTCTCGGCTTTGACGAAACTTTTCTGCGCCCCTTCGCGCGGGCCCTGATCGAGGCGGCGGCGACGCGCGCTGCCTACCGGATGTCGATACTGCAGGACTCGCGCACCTCCGAACGTTGTCGGGTCGTCGAATATATAACGGGTCCCGGCAAGGCGCTCGATGAATTGATGCTCCAGCCCTTCGATAACATCGTGCTGATCGGCGCAGCGAAGGGGAAAGAAGGCGACGAGACGCTTTTCCAGTTGCCTCGTACCGACACGTTTCTGCGCGCCTTTGCCAAGATGGCCTATGTCGCCGATCAAGCCTTGCACGATCTGTTAGATGATATGGAGCGGGTGGCTCGACAGCGTAAACCCGTCGCCAACACGTAACTCCACCACCCGGCGCTGCCGATCGGAGCGCGACCAAACCCGATAATCGGCGCTGGCGACAATCGCAAGGGGACCGGGAGGCCCCTTGCGATGTCGCTCAGACGTTAATCGCTATTGCACGGTGCCGTGAGGGGTCATGTGCGGGTTGCCCGGCTGCCCAGGGGCATCATGCCCGGGGCCGCGGAGGGGCTGACGGGTTCGAGAAATTTCCTGCCTGCAGCCGCTGCAGCTCTTCCTGGTTCAGCTGGTTGGCGGTACCGCCGATCTCGTGTGCTTTACCGCGATGATACCCCGCCATCTCGTGATGATACGCCGCCATCTTTTTGTGGTGGTAATGCGCCCGTGCGTGACGATAGCTCGGCGGCATCGCCGAGCTGGTATCGGACATCGAAGACGGCGGCATCGCCGAGGGAGCCATTGCCGGAGCCGGCGCAGAGGTCGGCGGTGCTGCTGTCGTGCGCGGACCCGAGCTGTACGGCGTCAGTCCCGGCCCCCCGGGGTTCGGACCCGGAGTGCCCATGGAGTTGCCACCGGCCGGATTAGTCTGTTGTGCCCAAACGGGCGCCGAAAACGCAAGCGCAGCGACCACCGCCACACCGGTCAAAAAACTATGGTTCATGTCTGTGATCCTCTCTCTCGGTCTTTAGTTGACATGGTCGGACGTTTAGGGTGGGCTGCCGTTTGGTCGAAGTCCTCTCCTTTACGCTTCAGATGGTATTCGCAACGCCTTGTGGGAAGTCCGCCGCCATCATCGATGGCTGCACGGTCGCGGGCCGCTGCGATCGGATCCCTGACGCGGGAGCTGGAGCGGACGGGAGACGCCACCCGCTGCGGTCAGACATCGAGACTGCCGATCCTTGTTTTGCGGTTCCGTCGTAAAGCACAGAATTTCCACTCGTCTTTTGCGGCTCAGCTCGTCATTAACGACAAAGCAAGTCGTCATGATCCCTACCACGCAATTCTCACCCGTCACACCTCGCTCGGTTAACGCGCATGTTATAATGGGAAGCTCGTTTTGGCAAGCGCAACAGTAGCCTAGCCACTGACTGAAGAACCGAAAAAGCGAAACGAATGTCTTGAGTTCAAGTTCCCGAGCGCGGCGCAGGCCGTATGTCTTCTTTGCGGCATCGCAAAGGAGGAGCGGACCCCCGCGAAATTTGGACGCTCACTCGATTGCCAGCACCGATTCCGCGAGGCGCAACTCTCGAATCCGCGAGCCACCTGCCGCCGTCGCGCCGAGCCTCCCGGACGACGCTGACGGCGGTAGTGCGAAGCCTCGGGCAGACCAGCATCATCTCGCCCTCGTAAGCGAGAGGGCTGCGTCACCTTACACTGTGGCGAAAATACCTTGGTCCCACTCAGCTGGTCTGAGCAGTGGACGACTTCTTCGACTTCTTTTTGGCATGATGGGACTTTGAGGATTTCTTCTTCTTTTTGGTCGTGCTCGTCGGAGCAGTTGATAGTCGAGGTGTCCGGGGCCATCGTCTGTCCCGTCCCCGCGGTCTGGGCATAGGTTTCGACCGGCAACGCGGCACTGGCAACAAATGTGAGCAACGCAAACGCTGAGATGAGCGCCTTCATCAGTGAACTCCTGAGTCAAAATAACGACGCGCCGTTTTCCTCGCACTCTTGAGGAGTGCAACCAAACATTACCGCCGCAATAGTTGCGACCTCGGGCCGCACACTTACAATATCACGTCTTGGATGGACGAGGTAGGAATCTATAGAAGAAAAACCGCAAATGTTGGCAGTTGGAGCCGAGAGCCGTCGGCCGAAGGTTTGCAAAAGGAAAACCGCCGCGGGTTATCCGCGGCGGTTGTCGGGGGTCCCCGACGGGACCCCCAAAATTTGCAGGAGGAGACTTCTTTACGGGAAGACGATCTCCACGCGGCGGTTCTGCGGCTCGCGTACGCCGTTCGGCGTCGGAACGCGCAGGTCGTTTTCGCCGCGGCCGGCGACGACCATATCGCTGCGTGGCACACCGAGGCGTTCGAGCGCTGCAGCGACGGCGTTGGCGCGCCGCTCGGAGAGCCGTTGGTTGTAGCCGGCCGACCCCGACGTATCGGTGTAGCCGGTCACCTGAAGCGTCACGCGACCGCCCGAGCGATACTGGTTCGCAGCGAGCTGGATGATCTGCTGGCCCTCAGGAGTGATGTTGTATTTATCCCAGTCGAAGAACACGAGATACACCTGATGCGTCGGCGGCGGCGGCGGGGCTGGAGGCGCCGGCGGTGGCGGTGCCGGGGGCGGCGCGCCGAACTTCATCGTCAGGCTGGCGACGATGTTCTGCGTATTGTATCCCGACGTGTATTTTACGCCCGAGAAGCCGAAGGGCGGGAACGGGGCTACCCCTTTGTTGGAGAAGCTCGGCGAAGTGGTCGCCAAATAGCGGTAATCGACATCAAAGGCGAGCAACGGGTTGATGTCGTAGCGGAAACCGGCGATCGCCTGATAGCCGAAATTCCATTGGCTTCCCTTCAGGAAGGTTCCGCCGATAGTCGGGTTCGGGAAAGGCGTCCCTGCCCCGATCCTGCCCAGTACACCTCCTGGCCCGCTGACCGTCGTCAAGCCCAACCCGTTCAAGGTGACCGGGTTGAGTGAGATGGAGTCTACGTTCTCCACCGCACCGATGCCGAACCCGATATGCGGAGTGACCGGCCAGCCTACGGTGAAGTCGTAGATGAAGTTGGTCATAATGGCGTTGGTATTTCGCTCCCCAGTAAACGCCGAGTTGATATTGGGACCGAAGAATGCACCAAAACTCGAGAGCCCATTGTGCCGATAACTGTACTCTTCTTCGACACGTAGCGGGCCATACTGCAACCCTAGCCGGGCGCCGGCGTTGAAGCCGCTGTTATATCTGGCGCTGCCGTTGAAGTTGCTGAAAAAGGGACCGTTGGCAGGGACAAGTCCATTGTCGACCCTGAAAGGCGTCGTCGTGATCGTGTCCTTCTGGTTCGAAAGGCTGGTCCACCCGCCCTCCGGTCCGACGTAGAAGAGGGTCGGGTACGGTCCCCCAAGCCAAGCAAATTGCGCATTCGCGTCGGCGCACCCGAATGCCACGGCAAGCGCTGCGCCAGCGCCTAGCAGATAGCGACTTTTCATCCCTTACCTCCGGCCACAAAATACGCGTATGACGATGGTCGTCGCGCCACCGATGGCCGATCTTCGCTATCCACCGATCCGATGGCAAACGGTTTTTCTCTCAACGAGACCGCTTGCCGGCAAATCTCTGCAGAACAGTGTCTGCTGTAGCAATTACGCAACAGTTTGGCTGCAACGCAGCCAAATTCTCGTGGTAAGTGCGCGTCTTTTGCGCAACACCGCGCGACCGATCGCGGTTGTCGCCGGAGTTGCGCCGGGTTTTTGGGAACGCATCAGCCTCGCGAGCGTTGTCGCCCCGCCGGTTTTTCGCGGACCCTCGTCGACTCCGGGGTCATTCAACGTGCGGTGAAACCGCGGAGGCCGAATTTAGGATTGCTCGCGCGGTGGACGGGGCTTTCCGGCTCAAGGGTCGATCAGGACGCCGGGATTGAGCAGGCCCTGCGGATCGACTGCGCGCTTCGCAGCGCGCAGGGCCGCCGCGAAAAGCTCGGGCCTTTGCTTGTCGTACCACGGGCGGTGGTCGCGCCCGACCGCGTGATGATGGGTGATCGTCCCGCCTGCGGCGATCAGCGCTTCGCTCGCGGCGCTCTTGATCGTATGCCACTGCGGCAACAAATCGCCGTGCCGCCCCAAGGCGTGGAAGGAGAAATACGGTGCCGGCCCGTCGGGGTAGACATGGGTGAACCGGCAGGTCACCTGCCCGGGCCGCCCGGTGGCCTCGCGAATTGCCAATTCGGTCGCGGTCTTGACGGCATCATGAAAGGCTTCGAAGCGCTCCCAGGTGATCGCGGTCTCAAAAGTGTCCGCGATGATCGCCCGTCCCACCAGGCGCTCGCGGGCATAGGGCATCCGGATGAAGGCGTTGCGCCACATCCCTGCCGCCCCTTCGCGATGCGCATCGGCCTTGTCCGGCTGTTCCCGCGTGCCGCCATGATCGGCGCAGCATTCCAAGGCTCGAGCGATCCATGCATCGACCGGGTGGTCGCCCGAACTCGAAGGCCAACACCAGGATCGCCGCCCTCCCGTCTCCCGCTCCGGTATTGTACGCCTCCTGCGGGTCGAGGATGCGGCAGTTCGCAGGGTAGAGCCCGGCCTGGGCGATCGCTCTGACGGCGCGGGCAGCCGAGAAGAAGTCCGCGAATTGCACCGCGCCGCCGGCGCGGAAGCGCGGCCGGTCCTGGAGCCGCATCCACGCCTCGGTGATCACGCCGAGAATGCCTTCCGACCCGATGAACAGCCGGTCGGGGCTGGGGCCGGCGCCGGAGCCGGGAAGGCGTCGCGTCTCGACGAGGCCGCGCGGAGTGACGACGCGCAGATTTTCGACAAGATCGTCGATGTGCGTGTAGAGGGTGGCGAAATGGCCGCCCGACCGCGTCGCGATCCAGCCCCCCAATGTCGAATATTCGAAGCTCTGCGGAAAATGCCGCAGGGTCAGCCCATGCGGCTTGAGCTGCGCCTCGAGCGCGGGGCCAAAGACGCCGGCCTCGATGCGGGCGGCGCGCGAGGTGCGGTCGACTTCGACGACGCGGTCCAGATGCCGCAGATCGAGCGAGATCGCCGCGCGGCACGCGGTGCCCTCGATCGCCGGCTCGACGCCGCCGACAACGCTGCTGCCGGCGCCGAACGGGATCAGCGCGGCCTGAGCGCCGCCCGCCCAATCGGCGACCGCGGCGACCTCGGCTTCGTTGCGCGGATAAGCGACGACATCGGGCGCGTTGTCGTACTGACCGGCGAGCCCGCGGACATAGTCCGAAAAAGACTTGCCGTAGGTGTGGGCGACCCGGTCGTAAGGTTCGCTCGAGCAGTGCGGCGCCAAGGCCGGCGGCGGCGCGATCCGCGGCGGCCGCAATGCGATCTCGGACAGCGCCGGCGGGCTGCGCTCGTCGAACCGGTCGACGGCGAACAGCCGGCGGTAGCGGTCGAGAGCGGCAGCCTCCTCCTCGGCTGTCAGACCCTCGCCTTCACGCCCCCAGCCGAAATGTTTGAGCCGCCGTTCCGCCATCGCGCCCTCCCGGTTGCGAACCTCTGCCTCACACTTGCAAATCGTCGGCCTTTTTATTGAGCGAGTCGATCAGACCGTCGATGCCGCCTGTGCGCAGGATGTTCGCAAAATCCGACCTTCGCGTCGCCAGCTCGCTGATCGAGCCGGAGAGGTAGATGTCGCGAATTTGCCAGGCAATATCATTGTCGTGGACGACATAATTGATGGCGACCGGTTCACCGTTCGACTTGATGATTTGGGTTTTGATCAACGTGCCGTGCTTGATCTGCTGCTGCCCGAGCACCTCGAGTTTTTCGCCTGCATAGTCGTCGAACCGGGTAGCGTAAATCGCGGCGATGTAGCGGGTATAGGCCTGTACGGCGCGCCGTTTCTGCTCGGGCGTCAAACTCCTCCATGTCGGGCCGACCGACAACCGCGCCATGAACGGCACGTCGAACGTCCCGCGCACGACCGGCTCCAGTTTCTGGTAGCGGCCCTTTGGTCCGAGCGGCGCAGCATGCTGCATTACGTCCAGCAGCACGCCATAGAAATTCCGCACCACATCTGTCGGCGCCCCCGGCGCCGCCGACGCTTCGAGTGATGGAAAGACCAGCCATGCGGCCAAAAGAAACCCGAAGCAGAACTGCTCTCCGGGGCCCCGACGGTCGGCATCTCAACATGTTCACCCCCTAGGTTTCACTCAGCGGCTATATCCAGCCGACCGCGTTTGCGGCCTCCTCAGCGTGGGCATTTTCTAACATTTGCAGCCGCTTGTCGAAGTCGCTGGTATCGATCGCGCGGACGAAGGTGTCGACCATCTGGCTCAGCTTGAACGCGTCGTCGGGCGTGATGGTGCCCTGCGTCGCCGCCTTGACGATCGCTCCCATGGCCGCTGCGATGTCGGAAGCGCTGCGGATCGGCGGCACGGCGAGCTGGATCGGCCGTTCCCGGCGCGGTGCGATGATGCGGTCGAGACAGAGCCGCAACGCTCCCTCGCTGCCGCCGAGCGCGAGTTCGACGGCCTTTCGGCTCAGTGCCTCGGCCTCGCTGTCGAAGAGCGCTTCGGCGGCGAGCGTCGCCTTGTTGCGCGCGCCGCGAGGGCGCCCCGCCGGATTGCCCGACCGGCCCTTCTCGAACGGCCGCCCCGGCCCCCTTGCTGGCTGTTTCTGCAGCGAATTTACAGCCATGCCCATCTCCTCTGTGGCAAAGCGGCCCTTCGCGGGCCGCCATCTCGCCGCAGAGTACGATAGCAATTTGGCAATTTGATGATCGCGCACTCCGAAATTGCAATTAATCGGGTCGGGCTCCGGCGTGAAGTTGGTGCACCTGCGCGTCAGAGCGCGGACTCTTTCAACGGATCGACGGATGGTAGGTTCGGCTGATGGCTACGTTGCACTTCATTTGCGGAAAAGCCGCGTCGGGCAAGACGACGTTGGCGCGCGAACTGGCGGCGCGTCACGCCGCGGTCCTCTTCGGCGAGGACGAATGGCTGACGCGTCTCGATGCGGAGATCAACAGTCTGGCCGACCATATGCGTCATTCAAAGCGCCTGAAAGCCGCCTTAGCTCCCCTTGCTGTCCGGCTGCTTCAGTTGGGTGTGCCGATCGTGTTCGATTTCGCCGGTAACACGCCGAGCGACCGTGCCTGGGTTCGATCGATATTCGAAAGCGCCAGTGCCGACCATGTGCTGCATTATATCGTCGCGTCCGATAAATCGTGCAAAGCGCGACTGCGCTTGCGCAATGAGACCAAGCCGGAGGGCCTCTATTTCGGCTTTGTCGGCGAAGACCGGTTCGATGAGATCACGCGATATTTCACGCCGCCATCAGATCAAGAAAACTTCCATGTGATCTACTACGAAGCCGAGACCCCTTCGTCAAAGGGATAGATGAAGCGTATGGCAATTTCAGATAGCGTTCTCCAACCGTCTTTGTGCACAATTCAAGAATTATGGGAAAATCCCCTGCCCCTGCCCGATCAAGGGTTACGCTTCGCGTAACTTATGACCGAAACTCACCTGCAATACCGCCCTCTCGGCTATGCCCTCGCCAGCACCTACGGGCAGACGCTCGAGGCCTAGCTTGAGCAGCCTCGCGGCGCGGGCTGTACGAAGATTTTCCGCGCGGAGGTGACCGGCACGCACAGCGACCGCCGCCAACTCCTCAAAATGCTGGACACCCTCGCACTGTTGCAAAAACTGCGGACGCCGTGTCTCGACGCGCCGGGACCGGGTTCATATGTGTGGTGAAATTGCGCGCAATCGACTCGTATTCGATCATAGATCGACTGCCGGGGAGCGAATTTTAGGGGCGCACCATAATCTCGCCGAGGGAGGGTCATACTTGAAATTGCGTAAAAAAAGAGGGATGGATGCAGCTTGGAGTGGAAGATTGTCCGATGACCTCTGCGACTGCGCGCAAATGGATAGACTTCGATGAGGCGGAACGGGCGGCACTGAATTATGCACTCAGAGAGTCGCGGAGTATCGAGTTTGGTTTCTGCGCCTTCGACGCCGCGTTGTTCGCGTGCATTGGTTCCGGATCGGACACGCAATATTTGAGATCGCGATTTTGCGAAATTTTCCCGCGATTATCACGGATATAGGGTGGGTGACCTCGTCCCGCGATCAACTGCGCGGCGCACGGCAATCGAGTGCACATGTACCAGCTACCAACAATTTTCGATTTCCAACGCAATCTTGACACCCTGATTCACAGCAGTGAGCAGGAGGCAAGAGCCGAAGCAGCAAGGATCAAATCGGAGTTCGCTGCGAGAGGGATCGGATCGAGTACGGGTGTAATCGGTGCTGCGATTGGACGCTTCGATCAGATACACAAGGACATCCTCGAACGAGCGATGAGGTTGATTGGTGAATTTGCTAATCGCAACGCAGCCCTATCACCCGCAGTGCTAGTGGGGGCGGCGCGCCCCCGCCTCGATAACTTCTCGACAATGTTGCTTGGCACCGTGCCGCCGGCCGGGTTTCCCGCCGAAGCACAACGATTTCGTGGAAAGTACAAACTAGTATTTCAGCAGCGGCTCGACGGCGCACTTCGGGATATCGAGATCGGCTTCATAGGAGGACGGAATATGAGTGGTTCGCACGATCCAGATGTACAGGGGAACGCATTCTCGCTTTTAAAGGCAATCGAACATGAAACGCGAGGCTTATCCGGCCCCGTGGTGCTTGATCAAATCCGCGACCTCCAAATGACGGTCGACGAGGCAAAGGCCGCTTTTCATTATTTGAAAGGTAGAGGGTTAATCGATGCCAATTTTGGAGTTTTCTATGCCGCAAGACTGAGTGCCGCAGGCCACGACGCAATTAAAGAAGTAGAAAGTAATCCGACAAAATCTATCTCAGCATTTCCGGCGATAACCCATAATTATTACACGACCATCCATAGCATGACGGGTTCTAACGTGCAACAAGGCACGACAAATTCGAGCATTAACGCAACGCAGACGATAACGGCGGAACAACTCACCGAGGAAGTCCGAAACCTATTTGAGCAGCTTGATCGGGGGTTATCAATGCTGTCCGTAGCGATTTAGGAACAGACCCGTGAGGCTTTGGCGGAGTTGCAGGCGGCTACGGCTGTGCCGGGGCCAGACGTAAGCCGCGTGCGCCGCTGCTTGGAATCACTGAAACACATAATGGAGCACGCGACGGGGCACTTGATTGCGACTGGAGCGCTCACCGCCATTGCCCAGCTACTCGCCCGCTTGCCAACCTGACGCAATGTTAATTTCCAGGATCACTGTTCCGCGACAATTCCTTGTCGGCGCAAGATAGAAATGTTACCGAGCGTGCAAGGTAGAAATGACACTCCCGAGAATTTGCGGGGGCATCTGCGGGGGTACCGCTTAACGGCAATTTGGCAGGGGACCCGAAGGCGGGTGGGGGGATGCGGCGCTTCGAGGCGGCTTCGTAGGCGGCGGCGATACGCAACACGACGTCTTCCTTGCCGGGCTCGGCGCGGAAGACCAGGGAGAACGGCAGGCCGGGGGCGGCAGGGTGGTCTGGGTATCGGAGGGGACCGAAACATAGCGCGTGCCGTCGGGGCTGAGCGCGAAGACCGGGTCGTAGACGGTCGTCACGTAACCCGCCGGGATCAGGATTTCGGTCAGGCCGGCGTTGGGGCCGTAGAACGATTCCGGGCGCAGATTGTTGCGGCCGCCCGAGCGGGTCGTTGGCGCCGCCGATCTTGGCCGGCGGCAACGGCGTGTGCAGGCGCACGAGCGCATCGAGGCGGTTTTCGAGCATCACCATCATGTCGAGCCGGCGCAGCAGTTCGCGCAGCATGATGCGCTCGTCGACACCCTGACGCCCGCCCAGCGGGTTGCGCGGGTCGGTGACCTCTTCCCAGTTCTTGAAGGCGGCGCGGCCGTCGTCGCCCCAGAATTTCGAGCGCGCATTGAGTGCCGCGAAGTCGGCGAGGCTCTCGGTGAACCCGCATTCGCGCCAGTCGGCGGCGCGGCGCGACAGGTATTGGTTGACATGGAAGCGGAAAGACATCGCCAGCTCCTGCTCCTGGATCGTGGCGATGTCGAGATTGGCGGGCGGCGCGATCCGCCCTTCGGCCAGCTCGACGCAATAGTCGATCGGCGCCATCGTGCCGTTGCCGAAAATTTTGCCGGGGGCGAACTCGGTCGGGCGGATGGCGGCGGCGAATTCCTTGAAGAGCGGCTGGCCATCGGGCCCGAGCCGGAACAGCAGTTCGGGCATGAACACCGGCACGAGCCTCGCCAGGCCCTGCCGGAAATCGAGGTTCATCTGCTCGAGGTCGCGGTCGCGCTCCCACAGCAGGTCCGAGGATTCGACCAATGTCGCGCCGAGCTTCTCGCCGAGGATCGCCTTGATCTCGGCCGCCGCGGCCGTCGCGATCGGCTCGGCGGCCTTGTCGCCGGGGCGGACCAGCATCGACTCGCGGATGACCCCGATGCGCATGCCTCGGAGGGAGCCCGACGGACTTCGGTATGGCTCGCATAGGGGGTCGTCAGGACCGAGGAGCGCGGCACCGTCGTGTAAGGGTCGCGCGGATCGTAATAGCCCCTCGCGGGGTCCTTCAATGCGTCGAGCACTTTGGCGGCGTCGCCGATCGTGCGCGCGAGGATGCCGCTGCGGTCGCAATAGATGTCGGCGCCGATCGCGCCGCCGTTGAAGCTCGAGCATCGCCTTGTGCGGCAGGATCAACGCGACGGCATTGTGGTTGGCCGGGCCCGCGCGTCGAGGCGCGGGTCTCCTCGCCGAGGCTCACCATGACGAGATTGGCGCTGACCGAGACGCCCGAGCCCGAGCTCGACCCCAATGAGGCGGCGCGCGTCGTGTCGTAGGGGTTCGCGGGATTGCCGCCCCAGCTGCTGCGCTGATAGCCCAGCACCGACGGCAACACCTTTTCGGGCTTGTGCCGGCCGCCCGGATCGCCGGCGCGGCCGTTGTATTCGGTGCAGACCGCCTTCGCGAAGATGATCGCGCCCTTGTTGCGCAATTGCTCGACGAGGACGTGGTCGCGCGCCGGAAAATCGATGTCGTAGGCCGCATCGCCTCCGGCGGTCGTGCGCATGTCCTTCGTGTCGAACGGGTCCTTGAACGAGAAGACGACGCCGTACATCGGCATCTTGTCGAGATCGGGGTTGCGCCCGTAGGCGGCATCGAGCTCGGCGGCGCGTTCGAGAGCGTCGGGCAATTGGCGGAACTGCTCGCAGATCGGCGGCGCGCCGGGCGGCAAGCGGTCCCTCGGAGGGGTGCCGGTCGAACTCGCCGCGGCAGGTCACCGACCGCTCGCCCCTGATGTTGAGGTGGCGAGCGCATTGAGCTGCCCGGCATTGGGAATGCCGGCGATCATTCCGTATTGCTGCTGCACCGAAGGATCGGACGCCGTCGGCTCCATGCGGCCGAATTCGAGCGGCGGGCCCTTGTACTTGTCGAGATCGGGGAAAATCGTCGAGGCCTTCACAGTCTCGGCCGGGAAGCGCAGCGGCGCCGTCGCGCGCACGGCCGCCCGGTAGCCTCCGGTACCGGAGCTCCGTCTTCGGTCACGAGCCGGCTGCAGACCCCGTTATACGCCCGCGCCCGGTCGATATAATGCTGTACGACCGCGACGCAGGTCGTGCGGCCGGCTCTGATGGCCTCGTGCAGCTGATCGATCGTCACCTCTTCGAGAGCGAATGGCTCGTCGTCGGACATGGGCACCCCTTGCACGCTTGCAGTTGGCGTCGTACCACCAGGCCTGCCAATCGGCATAGGTCAAGCCGCGGTGGTCGCAATATTGCACGTTCTGCCGTAAGCTGCTCTTCGAGCCAGCAGCACCGATGCGGAGAAAAGGCGACCATGTCCGAATTGCACCGTTTTCTCGACGAGGCGCGCGAGTTGCTGCCGGCCGCCGTGGCGCTGCGCCGTCGCATTCACGCCGAACCGGAGCTGGGGCTCGACCTGCCGCTGACGACCGCGGCGGTGCTCGAGGGATTGCAGGGTCTCGATGTGGAAATTGCCCGCGGATGGTCGACCTCGGGGCTCGTGGTCTCGCTGGCCGGCAGAAAACCGGGGACGCAGACCGGCCGCACGATCCTGTTGCGCGGCGACATGGACGCCTTGCCGATGCCCGAGGAGACCGGGCTGGAGTTTGCCAGCAAAATACCCGGGCGCATGCATGCCTGCGGCCACGACGCGCATACGGCGATGCTGGTCCAGGCGGTGCACGTGCTGCATCGGCACCGCGACGAGCTGGCCGGCACCGTCAAATTCATGTTCCAGCCGGGGGAGGAGGGTCATGGCGGCGCTCGGCTGATGATCGAGGACGGGCTGATCGACGCCGATCCCAAACCGGACGCGGCCTTCGCCTTGCACATTTGGCCCGGTGTCCCGGCCGGCGCCATTCTCGGCAAGCCCGGCCCGATGATGGCTTCGGCCGATTACTGGACGATCACCGTGAAGGGTCGCGGCGGTCACGCCTCGATGCCGCAAGACGCTGTCGATCCGATCCCGGTCGCTTTCGAAATCGGCTTGGCGCTGCAGACGATGGTGTCTCGCCGGATCGACGTGTTCGACCCGGTCGTGCTGACTTGCGCCAAAGTGACCGCCGGCACGACGAACAACGTCATACCCGAGAAGGCCGAGATGGTCGGCACGTTGCGCGCGACCTCGGAGAGAGCACGCGAGAAGGCGCAGGAGGGTCTTCGGCGGGTCGCGGCCAATGTGGCCGCCGCTCATTTGTGCGAAGCCGACGTCACCGTGAAACGCGGCTATCCGGTGACGGTCAACGATCCCGCCTTTGTCGATTTCGCCCGGTCTGTCGCCACGGAGCTGCTTGGCCCGGAGAATTATATCGATCGGCCGGCGCCGATCATGGGGGCAGAAGATTTCTCCTACGTATTGCAGCGCATGCCCGGCTGCCTGATGTTCCTCGGCGTCATGCCGGACGGCCATCGCGAGCACGATCATGTCGCGCCGTGCCATTCCAACCGCATGATGTTGAACGAGGACTGCATGGCGGCCGGCATCGCGATGCACGCCTCGATCGCCCACCGCTTTCTTGCGCAAGGCGGGACCGGCTGACCATGCTGAACTCGGGACGCGTCGCCTTTGGCGCGATGGAGGCGGTGGTGTTCGGCAAGCCCGCCGCCGAGGCGATCGCCGAGGAGGTACGGCGGCTCGACGCCGAGCGCGTGTTTCTGATGGTGAGCGGCACGCTCAACCGCACGACGGACGAGATCGCCAAGGTGCGCCGCACGCTTGGCAACCGCTTCGCCGGTATTTTCGACCGAATGCCGCCACACACGCCGCGAGGCGCCGTGATCGAGGCCGCCGCGGCGGCGCGCGAGGCCGATGCCGATTTGATCGCCACGATCGGCGGCGGCTCGGTTACCGACGGTGCCAAGGCGGTGCAGCTGTGCCTGGCGAACGACATCCGCACCGCGGAGGCGCTCGACAGCCTGCGCCCGGTCGAGGGGCCGGATGGCGCCCTCGGGCCGCCGCCTTGCAACGCGCCGGCGGTGCGGCAGATCACGGTCCCGACGACATTGTCGGCCGGCGAGTTCAGCGCCATTGCCGGGGTCACCGACGAGCGGCAGCGGGTGAAGGAGCTGTTTCGGCATCCCCAGATCATCCCGCGCACCGTGATGCTCGATCCGGCCGTCACCGTGCACACGCCCGAATGGCTGTGGCTGTCGACCGGCATTCGCGCAGTGGACCATTGCGTCGAGGGCATCTGCTCCGGGGAGGCCAACCCGTTCGCCGACGCTCAGGCCCTGCACGGGTTGGCGCTGCTCACCCGCGGTCTGCCCCGCGTCAAGTCTGATCCGAGCGATCTCGAGGCCCGCCTCGATTGCCAGATCGGTTCGTGGCTGTCGATGGGGCCGCTCGCCAGCGGCGTTCCGATGGGGGCGAGCCACGGCATCGGCTATGTGCTCGGCGCCCTCTTCGACATCCCGCACGGGCACACCTCGTGCATCATGCTGCCGGCGGTGATGCGCTGGAACAAGCCGGTCAACGCCGAGCGCCAGGCGCTGGTCGCCGCCGCGATGGGCCATCCCGGCGAGGATGCCGGCGATGTGCTCGATGTGTTCATTGCCGGCCTCGGCATGCCGCGCAGCCTCGGCGCGGTGCGGATCGGGCCGGAGAGCTTCGCGCGCCTCGCCGAGGGGGCGATGCAGACACCCTGGGTCCCGCGCAACCCCCGGCCCATCGCCGGGCCGGCGCAGCTGCAAGAAATCCTCGAGCTCGCTGCATGACTGCCCTGCCTTAAATCGTCGCAGTTGCGGCGATAGCCCATAAATTGGGCACTTGGCTGGCCCTACTGCCGGCATCCGTGGTACTAACGCGCTGGCGCGGAAAATGCTTCCTTCCGTCTGCTGACCGGTCTTTCGAGCAGGCAGATGAACCCCTCGGTCCTCGACGGTTACGATCCGCAAGGCTTCTATTGCGAGATGCTGCAGAGTGCGGCGAGTCGGGTGGTCAGGGAGCGCCTTTCCGGCTTGTCGATTGCCGCGCTAAAGCAGCGCGCGGGCAATGCCAATGCCGAGCTCTACAATCTCGGAATCACCTTTACGGTTTATTCGGAAGCCAAGACGATCGACCGGATCCTGCCGTTCGATGTGATCCCGCGAATCCTGTCGGGCGAGGAATGGCAGCATCTCGAGAGCGGCATCACGCAGCGGATTACCGCGATCAACCTGCTGCTCGACGACATCTACCATAAGCAGCACGTCCTGCGGGACGGCATCGTCCCGTCGGATCTGATCCTCGGCAATCGCAACTATCGCCCGGCGATGCGCGGCATCGACCTGCCGCACAAGACCTACGTCAACATTTGCGGCACCGATATCGTGCGGGACGAGCACGGCACGTTCCTCGTCCTCGAGGACAATGCGCGGACGCCCTCCGGGGTAAGCTACGTCGTCGAAAACCGGCATATGATGCTGCGCGCCTTTCCCGATCTGCTCGACGAGATCGGCTTGCGGCCGATCGAGAACTATGGCGCGAAATTGATCTCCGCATTGCACGAGGTGGCGCCCGCCGGAATCGCCGATCCGCGTGTGGTCCTGTTGTCTCCCGGAACCTACAATTCGGCCTATTTCGAACACGTCTTCCTGGCGCGCGAGATGGGCGTGCCATTGGTCGAGGGGCGAGACCTCTTGGTCGAGGACGACCGCGTCTTCATGCGAACCACCCGCGGCCTGTCGCGGGTCGACGTGATCTACCGGCGGATCGACGACGATTTTCTCGATCCCGAGGCCTTCCTGCCCGGAAGCATGCTTGGCGTGCCGGGGCTGATGCGAGCCTACCGGGCAGGAAACCTTGCGCTCGCCAACGCCGTCGGCACCGGCGTCGCCGACGACAAGGCGGTCTACGCTTATATGCCGCGCATTATCCGCTATTACCTCGCGCAGGAACCAATACTGCAGAATGTCGAGACCCATATCTGCCGCGAACCGGCGGCGCTTCGCTACACGCTCGATAATTTGGCCGGGCTGGTGGTGAAGCCGGTCGGGGAGGCTGGCGGCTACGGCATTACAGTCGGTCCCAAGGCGAGCCGGGAAGAGCTCGAGGAATGCCGCGCGAAACTCATTGCAGACCCGGCAAATTACATCAGCCAGCCCTGCATCAAGCTGTCTGTCGCGCCGACCCTGGTCGACGGCCATGTCGAGCCTCGGCACGTCGATCTGCGACCCTTTGCGGTCACCGGATCGAGCACTTGGATCTTGCCCGGCGGGTTGACCCGGGTGGCGCTGCGCCGCGGCTCGCTGGTGGTAAATTCGTCACAAGGCGGCGGCTCCAAGGATACTTGGGTCGTTGCCTGACGTCCTTCTCGCCCGCTACGCGGATTGCATCTTTTGGCTGGCGCGTTACGTCGAGCGCGCCGAGAACCTGGCACGGATTCTCGACGTCAACGAGACCTTCTCGCGCGACAGCCGCGGCGGCCAGAACTGGCGGTCGATCGTTCAGCTGAACTCGGATGAGGAGCGTTTTTTCGCCAGTCACGACGCGGCCGCTGCACACAGCGTCGTGAACTTTTATGTCATCGACGGCGACAATCCGACCTCGATCGTCAGCACAATCCGCTATGCGCGCGAGAACGCTCGCACATTGCGGCCGTTGATCTCCACCGAGATGTGGGTTCAGCTCAATGTGTTCTACAATCGCCTGGCGGAGTTGAGTGCGGAAGATCTTGCACCCGGCAATCTGGCGGCGTTGTTTGCGATGATAAAGGAAGCGTGCCAGACCCATACCGGCATCACCGAAGGGACGTTCTTCCGCGACCAGGGCTGGTACTTCTACCAGATCGGCCGGTACATCGAGCGGGCCGACCAGACGACGCGCCTTCTCGACATCAAATATCATCTTCTGCTCCCCAGCCCCTCCGATGTCGGCTCGCCGGTCGATGTCAGCCAATGGAATGCGCTATTGCGCTCGGCAGCCGGATATCACGCCTACCGGAGATTGCATGCCGCCAGCACGACGCCGGGGCGAGTGGCCGGCTTTATGATGCTGAACACCGCGTTTCCGCGCTCCGTCCATCACTGCGTGCGCGAGGTTGGCCGGCTGCTCGGCGAGGTCAAATCGCACCATGGGCTGCGCCACGGCAACGACGCGGCCGAGGAGCTCGACCGGCTGCAGGCAGTGCTGGGCACGTTCGAGATATCGGCGATCTTGCGCAGCGGGCTTCACGAGTTTCTGGACTCGATCCAGCGGCAACTGATGGCGGTGACCCGCGAACTCTCGATCGCGTTCTTCGGCTACACCCCCGAGGCGCCTCAAGCGCAGAAGGCGAGCTCGCAATAGGCAGACCCATGCCCGTCCTTACCGTTAAGCACCTCACCACTTATCGCTACAAGCAACCCGTCGCATTCGGCGAGCATCGCATGATGTTGCGGCCGCGCGACTACTACGACCAGAAATTGCTCGAGGCTAAGCTGGTGATTACGCCGGAGCCCACGGATATCCGATGGGTCCACGACGTTTTCGGCAACTGCGTTGCCGTAGCCCGGTTCAGCGGGCGAGCTCATGAGCTGCGTTTCGAGAGCGTGATTCGCCTCGACCAGTCCGCGACCGATGTCCTCGAGTTTCAGATCGAGGAATATGCGAGGCGATACCCCTTCACCTACGGCGCCGATGAAATGCCCGATTTGTTGCGTGCCATGGAGCGGCAATATCTCGATCCCGAGCACGAAGTCGACCAGTGGGCGCGGCAGTTTTTGCGGCATGACGGCCGCACCGATACGACGGAACTGCTTGCGGCCATGACCCACGCGATCAGGCGCAACCTGACATATGTCAAGCGTGAGGAAAGCGGTGTCCAGGACCCGGTCAGTACCTTGCGGCTGGGGAGCGGCAGCTGCCGCGATTTCACGGTGCTGATGATGGAAGCCGTGCGCTCCCTCGGGCTCGCCGCGCATTTCGTATCCGGCTATCTCTATGTTCACGAAGGCCGGCGGGTGGGCGGCGGCGCGACCCACGCCTGGCTGCGCGTTTATCTACCGGGAGCCGGCTGGGTCGAGTTCGACCCGACGAACGGCATCGTCGGCAACCACGATCTGATCCGCGTGGCCGTGGCTCGCGATCCGCGCCAGGCGGTGCCGGTCTCCGGCACCTGGACCGGCTTTCCGTCGGATTCGCTGGGAATGACAGTCGAGGTCGAGGTGACCGCCGAGACACCCCCGAGCGCGAGACAGAAAACGGCAGGCGCCTCACGTGCTGCGGGAGCCGCGGGCTAACCACGCAGCGTAATGTCATTGCCAGGAGCGCCCCGCGCGAGGCGGCAATCCCGACCCTGGCGAGTATTCACCGGCCCGATTGCTTCGCTGGGCGACAAGAATATTGAACCTATCTTCACCGCTGAGTGATAGGCCCGAAGGCATTTTGTCCAGTTTACCCGGCAATCATAGACGCCCATCAGCGGCCTTGTGCGCGGCGCGTGAGGCGAATTTCGGAGATGGGTGATGCAGCGAGTACGGCGCCGCCAGCGGATCTGATCCATTCGCACGGGCCCTCGCGCTCCGCTAAACTGGAGACGCTCGGTTTCAGCTAAGTTTACGGGCGGCCCTGCGGCGCGATCCGTTGCGCCAGCGCCAACGAAACGAGTTCCGGCGCAGTGCGACCGAGCGACTCGCTCTTTGGCTTTCAACCGGTCGACTGCGAGCAAATTTCGTTGCGGCGCGCCTCGCTGAGAGAGAAAATAGTGCCCGGCGGCCTGCAATCCGGGGAATGTCGGGTTACTTCTCGACCGTCGCCAGGGAGCGCGAATTTCCGTGACGGCAAATTCCTCCGATTACGGGCGACTGTTCTTCCAGGCCGAGGTGTTCCGCGCCGGACGGTTGAGCGAGCGGCGGGCGCGGCCCGCCGGAGCGATCACCGACCCGGCGCGCCGGGTGCCGCTGTTCCGGGATTGCGACGTGCTGGTCGCCGGCGGCGGGCCGGCCGGTACGGCCGCCGCAATCGCCGCGGCGCGGGCGGGTGCCGACGTCGTGCTGATAGAGCGGTACAATCATCTCGGCGGGCTGTCGACCGGCGGGCTCGTGATCTGGATCGACCGCATGACCGACTGGTCGGGCAGGCGGGTCATCGAGGGGATCGCCGCCGAACTGCTCGACCGGCTGCCTCGGGACGCGGTCGCCGGCCCGCCGCGCTCCGACTGGGGCAGCGCCGGCGCGGCGACTGCTGCATATTGGAAGGAGCGCACCGCCGCCTTCCACGGCATCGTCACCTGGTCGCCGACGATCGACCCGGAGCACCTGAAGCTGCTGAGCCAGGAGATGGTGCTCGGCGCAGGCGTCCATCTCGTGTTCCATGCCTTGGCGGCCGCCCCGATCATCGAGGAGGATCGGGTCGCAGGCGCCGTCTTCGAGAGCAAGGAAGGCCGGCTGGCGATCCGCGCCAGGGTGACGATCGACTGCACCGGCGACGGCGATCTGTTTCATCGCGCCGGCGCCGGCAGCGAGAGCGACATCGACGAGCGCGACATCCACCATTGCACCAACACCGCCTGGCTCTTCGGCGGGGTCGACATGCCGTGCTGGATCGCCTTCAAGACCGGAGATCCGGAACGCTTCACGGCCTTGATGGAGCGTGGCCGGGCGGCTTGCGGCGGCCTCTTCGAGCGGCCTTTCGTATCGTGGCGCGACGATGTTGCGTTGTTCCTGGGACCGCGGCTCGCCGGCTATTCGGCAGTCGACGTCGAGGACCAGACCGAGGTCGAGATCCGCTCGCATAGGCTGATGGCGCAGCACCTCGCGGTCTACCGAGAGCACGCGCCGGGCTTCGCGAACGCGTATCTGCTGCTGTCGGCGCCGCAGCTCGGCGTGCGCCACGCGCGACGCCTCGTCGGCATCGGCCGGGTCACGCGCGAGGACTGGTCGAACGTCGCGCCGCGGCCCGACGAGATCGGCGTCTCGCCGTCGCTGTCACCGAAGTTTCCGCTCCTGTCGGTGCCCTATGGCTGTCTCGTGCCGCGCGACATCGACGGGCTGCTGGTCGCCGGCCGGCACATCTCCTGCGACCCGTCGAGCCACTCCTTCCTGCGCGAGATCCCGCAATGCTGGCTCACCGGCCAGGCCGCCGGCGTTGCGGCAGCGCTCGCGGCGGCCAAGCGCTGCGCGCCGCGCGCGGTGCCGATCGCGGAATTGCAGGCGGTGCTGCGGCGGCAAGAGGTATTGTTGCGCGCCCAGGTCGAGCCGGCGCTCGCCCCTGCCGTTGAGACTGCCGAGGCCGAAGCCCGGCACGGTCGATAGCGGCTTGAACGCTTCCCCGGCGGAAAGCCGGGGTCCATATCTCGGCGACACGGGCAGGGGATAGATGGGTCCCGGCTTTCCCCACGGAACTTGTCCGTGGGCTGAAGGCCCACGGGACAGCGGCCGCTCACGGTTTCATCCAGGGTAGGTTGGCTGCGCCGGCCGGTCCCCAAATCGCAATGACAGTCCTAACGGCGGGAGCCCCGTCATCATCCCGCGGTGCGCAAGAACTCCGGGGCGGGTCTCGGCGGGCGGTAGGTATCGACGCCGACCATGGTGCTCGTCCGGCGCATGCCGGGCTTGCGGCGGGCCTGAAATTCGGCGCGGTACGCCTCGTTGGCGCCGTGCAGGATTCCCTGCGGCGTATGCCGGAAATTCCCGGGCCGGCGGCCGCCCGGATCGTCGTCGGCATGCGACAGCATGACCTCGTCCATGTCGATGTTGCGGTGATAGCTGGGCAGCTCCTCGGCTTCGAGATCCGCCACGGCGATCTGCGGGACGATGCTCAACACGACGAAGCCGGGCGCCTCGAAAGTGACCCAGGAGGATGGCGGGACGTGAATCCGGTCCGACATGATCGGCAGGATATTGCGCACATTGAGCTTGAACGGGAACAGATCGCCCTTCCAGCCCACCACCTTTATCGGGTCGTTGCGGTAAAAGATCGAGCTGTGCCCGCCGCCGTGCTTGAGGCGCACCTCGTATTCGTCCTGCTTCGGCCAGCCGTAACCGGCGACATCCGGCACCTCCAGCATGGTCGGGTCGATCGGTGTGTGGCGGCCGACCTGCTCGTGCTCGCACAACCGGATCGGCTGCGGCGATTCGACGACCAGCAACAAGCTGTCGCCGATCTCCGGCAGATGAGCCTGTCAGACAATTGATTTAATGCAGCGAAAGCAGAGCTGCAGGGAGGTGGTGCGTCCTTCGAGACGGCCGCCTGGCGGCCTCCTCAGCATGAGGTAATCCTTTCAGGTGAGGAAATCGACCGAATGACTTCGTCTTGGCCGGGCTCGTCCCGGCCATCCACGGCTTCGAGGAGCCGCAACAAAGGCGTGGATGCGCGGATCAAGTCCGCGCAAGACGACTTGGGGATCATATGAGAGATAACAACCTATTGTTATTACAAGAGAAGTTTCCCCGGACAGCCCTGCGGCCAGCGGAGGGAGAGGGTAAAGGGCGCGTCGTCAGAGCCACGCTTCGGCGGCAAATCTTCGAAAAGCCGGTCCTTACACTTTCCCTGGACAGCCCCCCGCGAGCGGGGAATGGGTGGGGACGGGCTGGTAGCGCCACCCCCCAGCAAATTGCCACCATTTCTTTATGTATATTGTCGCAACTGCAGGCAGTACATATACGGGGGTGAGGGATCCTCGCTCCATTCTCATTACCGGTGCGAGCAGCGGTATCGGCGCCGCCCTGGCAAGGGCCTATGCCGCGCCCCGAACTCGTCTGGCGCTCTGTGGCCGAGACGCCGCGCGGCTCGCCGCTGTGGCCAATCTTTGCCGCGACTGCGGCGCCGAGGTGATGGAGGCTTGCCTCGATGTCACCGAGGCGGCGGCCGTTGCCGCGTGGATCGCCGATGTCGACCGCGTCTCGCCGCTCGAGCTGGTAATCGCGAATGCCGGGGTTCAGGGAGGGTTGTGGCGAGATGGCGCCGGAGAAACGCTCGACGAATTGCACCGCGTAATGGACGTCAATTTCGGCGGCGTTACGAACACGCTGCATCCGGTGCTCCCGGCAATGCGACGGCGCCGGCGGGGCCAGATTGCGCTGATCTCCTCGCTGGCGGCCCTGCGGGGGATACCGTTCTCGCCGGGCTATTGCGCGAGCAAGGCGGCAGTAAGAATCTACGGCGAGGCGCTGAGGAGCTGGCTGGCGCCGGAGGGGATCGGCGTATCGGTCGTCTTACCGGGTTTCGTCGAAACGCGACTGTCCCAAACGGTTGTCGGACCCAAGCCGCTAATAATATCGCCCGAACGCGCCGCCCGGATCATTCGGCGCGGCTTGGCCAAAGGGCATCGCCAGATCGCCTTTCCCTATCCGCTCTATCTCGGCGTGCAGCTGATGCGAGCGCTTCCGGCGGGGTTGGTCGACCCTATCCTGCGCCGCGCTGCCGTCGACATTGGTCCTTATGTTTGATTATTTCGCTCTGACGTTCAAAATCATACTGCGCGCGGATCGCCGCCAGCTGTCGTTCAGTGCGAATTGCACGGCGTCGCCCGGTCTGCTCATCTTGCGCCACGAAAGATACCGCCGCCGCCGGTCACTGAACACCCGCGGCTCTCTGAGGGGGAGCAGGGCGATTTGGATCGCGATGCGGCGAGCTCCGTAGATGCCGTCGAGCACAAAATTCCAGACGCGACCGATCGGCGACAACGGGTGAACGTGATAGCCGAGCTGGCGCTGCTCTGGCCCCGCGAGCCACGCGAACCGCGCGAGCCGATGGGCCGGCCATGACTGCGCTCTCGCCAAGGGATCGAATGATGAATCCTTGGGCACCGGCCGCCAATGGACCCGCTCTCCCTCCGGCCGGCCAAAGCTCGAGGAACCCAAAACGGGGATCTCATCAACCCGGTTGAAGGGGTAAAGCGCCGGGTCGAGCCCCAGGAAAGCGATAACCCGCGCAATCTCACGAGCCCGATCGGCTGTCAGATCTTCAAACCGGATCAGCTGGCAGCGAGGTCCATCAGTACTCGCCAGAAAAGTCAAGGTGCGGCGGACGGATTGGCGCCAGGCCTGCATGGCCTCTTCATATGGCCAGCCGAAACTCCTGCGCCCCAATTCGACTGTCGCCGGCCCGTCCCGTACCAGAACCAACACACGCGCGTTCGGAAACAAGGTGGTAGCGGCTGCGATCCCTTCGGTCGTGGGAGAGCGGAGCATCAGCTGGAAATCGCTGACAGACTCCTCCTCTTCCAGGCCCGGGTCAGCAAAGCGCAGTAGCGCCGTGCCGATATGCATTGCCAAGCGGGATGACCCGCCAAGGCGCTGAAGCCACCAATCGTCCCAGCTGTCGGCAACCGATCGGCAAAAATTCAGCAGTGTCTCACTGTTGGCAAGAAAGAAATCTTCCGGAACCCTGGATTTCCGACAGTGTGGATGCAGCGACAGCAGGTTTTCCAGGTAATTCGATCCGCTTCGGGGGCAAGCGGACAACAGTATTATCGGATTTGTGCCGCTCAGATTCGCTGTGCTCCGGGATACGATGTTCATGGCGCTTGCGGATGTTCGCTAGCGATCCGCGGCGGTCGGCGGTTGCAGCCCTGCTGACATTTGCTCCTCATCTCGTGCACGGTGCTGACGAACCATCTAGCGAGCGCTTCGCCAGAGCTCGCCAAGGCTGGCGGCCAACCCGTACCCGGCCGTTCGATGATACGGCGAGCCCGGCGGCAATATCCCCGTCACCCGATCATGCGCCGCAGCCAAATTATGATACGGAATGCCGGGAAACAGATGATGCATGGCGTGAAACCGCAGCCCGACCGGCGCCCATAGCGGGATCAGCCACGAGCGCCGCGGATAATTGAACGAATCAAGCAATTGCTGGGTCGTCGTCATTGGATCACCCGCCGAGCGATAGCGGTGCGCCGCCAAAGTGCGCAAGCTGTTGAGGAACAGGGCAGCGGCGCTGATCAGATACAGCTGCACCAACAGCTCCGCGTTTATCAGACCGTGTAGCGAGGGCAGCGGCGATTGCGAGGAGATAAATGAAGACGCGGCCTTCCTGGACGCGCCAGCCGCGGGCCTCCTGCTGCGATGGCGGGTCACGACGGTAGCGCGGGTCGACAACCAGCGACGAGGCATTGACTGGCAACCCATTCCCGAATCCTTGGGTTGAGCCAGGAGAGCGGCCCGAGTATCCCGAATCTCAGCACACCCGCCGGGAGCCCGAGAAAGCTGGAGGAGGCAAACATCACTATACCGATGCGATTGCCGGGGCACCCCCAGGGCCTGTACTCCCCGTCCTTCGGGGTGCCGTACGCGCGTCGCGCGTGGTGGTCGCGATGCGAGCCGTAGAGAAAGCTCGGCACCAGCAAGGGGATGCCGCAGAGCAGATTCCATGCGACACGGAACCCCGGAACGCGGCCCGGCGACAGGTGCGCGAGTTCGTGGATGAACACGACCGCCCGATACACGGAGAGCACTGAAACCACGGCACCGAGAAGCTTGAGCGGGTTGTTGAGCGGCAGTACCGCAGTAGCCGCAAACCCTGCGTAGAAGCAGGTTATCGAGGCGAGGAAGTCGATCCAGTAGCAAGCGGGTCTCGGAACCAATAAGTCGTCGAGCGCTCGACGCAGATGCCTGATGGGCAGCTCTCCCTCGATTGCTTCGGGCTGACCCGGAGACGCGGCGGGCACCCCGGAAGTTCCTCGAGATTCAGATACCGCCACCGTGTGGTGTAGAGGAGTCAAAATCTCCTCATTCGCGGGCTAGGGCGGCCGGGGCACAAGCCACTTCTTGGAATCTCCGGTTTCCAATACGGTCCAGCCTCGAATAACATAGGGTTGGGCGCCGTTCGGCGCCGGACGTATCTCCAGGCTCGCTGCATCTTCGCTCCGATGCTGATGAATAACGCTCCCACTCCCGGCGCGCCAGATACCGCCTACGCCGGCCCCGCGCCCGAGCGGAAACCGGCGACAAGTAGCCCTATCGAAGTGACCGCGCTCCGCGGCCGGCGCGACCGCAATCGCTTTGTCGACCTGCCCTATCGCCTCCATCGCAATGATCCAAACTGGGTCCCGCCGCTGCGTCGTGACATGCAACGGTTGCTCGACCGGCGCCGGAACCCGTTCTTCGATCACGGCGAGGCCTGTTTCTGGCTGGCATGGCGCGACGGGGTACCGGTCGGTCGCATCAGTGCGCAGATCAATCACCTTCATCTCGAAACCCATCGCGACGAGACCGGCAATTTTGGCCTGCTCGAGGCGGTAGACGACCAGGCCGTTTTCGCTGCGTTGCAACGGGCCGCCGAGGATTGGCTGCGGGAGCGTGGCATGCGTCGGATCCTGGGCCCATACAGCTTGTCGATGAACGACGACATCGGCGTTCTGGTTTCCGGCTTTGAGACCCCGCCGATGGTCGGCATGCCGTACACACCCCCCTATTACGCCGAACGCCTCGTCGCCGAAGGCTATGCCAAAGCAAAGGACCTGCACGCATTGCGGGTCACGCTTGCCGATGTCGTGACAACGCACCTCTACCACCTCGAACGCGTCACCGCTCGGCTTCGTGCAGAAGGGCGGATCGCCGTGCGCCCTCTCGATCCCGCCCGCTTCGCCGAGGAAATGCGGCTGGCTCTCGATATCTATAACGAGGCCTGGACCCAGAATTGGGGGTTCCTGCCGGTGACCGAACGCGAAGCCAAACAAATTATCGATCAGTTGGCGCCGGTTCTTCCGCCGGAAAGCGTCGTCTTCGCGCTTGCCGATGGTGAGCCGGCGGCGATGCTGGTCGCCCTCCCCAACCTAAACGAGATCGTCGCCGATCTCGGTGGCAGGCTGTTTCCGATCAACTGGCTCAAATTGTTGTGGCGGTTGCGCTTCCGCAAACCAAGAACGGCGCGGGTGATGCTGACCGGGGTGCGCCAGCGGTATCGCAGATCGGCATTGAGCATGGCTCTCGTCACGATGATGCTGGCGCGAGATCCTGGACGCCGCGCGCCGGGCAAATATCGAGATGGTCGAGTTCTCATGGATCCTGGAGGATAATAAACCCTCCCTCGAGGGCTGCCACGCCATTGGCGCGCAGCTCGCTAAGCTCTATCGAATCTACGCCAAGGCTCTGTAAGGACGCCACATCGCATCGCGACCTATGCGACGGAAAGAGCTTTGTCATCGGCTGGCGCCGGATGGGGGGCGTTCCAGAGACCAAGGTCGATATCCTCGATCTGCCGATCGATTTGGGCGATCACCTGGCGCGAGAATGGGCCATGATGCAAATAGAGGGCGCTCATCATCACCAGAAACCGCAACGCCCGAGGGTTGTGGGTTGCGGTGTCGAGGACGCTCTTCCAGAATTGCCCCGCTGTTCCGGGACCCGCATCCGGTAAGCGCCAAACCAGCCGGCCCAGCAAGCGCAGGTCGCGCAACGTTTGCGGCAGCGACGCCTTGAACCTGGGCTTCCCGCACCTGAGCATGCGGCCGACACGGCGCACGCGGCCGAAATAGGCAGCCGGATCATAGACTGCGTCCAGCACCGCCCGGTAATCCGCGAGCACGTCACGGCGCGGGCGTTTTGTTTCAAAGTTGAGACCGATCGTGCATTGATCGCCCGTATCCTGCGGGCCGGGTGCGTCAGAACCCGGAAAGAGGCGCCCCTCGCGCAGCAGCCGACGCCCCAATTGCGTTGTGGGCAGTGCGTACAGCAACCCGACCGTGCACACCGGGATCGCCGTATCCTCGATGCACTCGATCATCCCCTCGGCGGTATTGCCCTTTTCGGTGTCAAAACCCACGATGAAGCCGGCGAATACGAAAATGCCGGCATCATAGATTTTGTGAACGCTCTCCTGCAGGCTGCGCCGGGTGTTCTGCTTCTTTCGCATCGAGACCAGAGTGTCCGTATCGGGATTCTCGATCCCGACGAAAATTCCAAAGAAATTCGCTGCTACCAAGGCGCTGAGCAATTCGGAATCGTCGGCCAGATTTATCGAAGCTTCGGTCGAAAACTCAAACGGGAAGCTCTTCTTCGTTCTGCCAACTCTGTAAATCCGGCAGAAACTTCTTGAGAGCCTTTTTGTTGCCGATCAGATTGTCGTCGACAAAATCGACATGGCCGCGATAACCGAGCGCGTACAAAGTGTCGAGTTCGGCCAAAACCTGCTCGTTCGTCTTGGTTCGCGGCACTCGGCCGTATAGCTCGATGATGTCGCAGAACTCGCAATTGAACGGGCAACCGCGCGAGAACTGGATGCCGACGTGGAGATAATGCTCCAGCTTTAAGAGATCAAAGCGCGGCGTCGGGCTCCTCGTGACGTCGGTCTGCCCCATCGGCGCCTCAAAAACACCTTCCTCGGCTCCGCTCCGCCATGCAGCGACGAAATCCTCCATGATCTCCTCGGCTTCTCCGAGAACCCGGAAGTTCGCGCTGCTATAGATATCCGGCGTCGAGGTCACATCGGGGCCGCCGACCATTACCGGCTTTCGCCTGCGCGCGGCACATCTCTATGATGCGAAGGGTATCGGGCTGCTGGAAGAGCATTCCTCCGGTCATCACCAGATCGGCCCATTCGAGGTTGGCCTCGGCGAGAGACTCGGTGTTGCGATTGACGAGCCGCACCTCCCAGGATTGCGGGAGCAGGGCGGCGACGGTAATCAGGCCAAGCGGCGCCGCCGGATAACGCGCGCCCGTCAATTCGCATGTCGCCCGGTAATTCCAGAACGAATCGGCATTGAAGCGCGGAAATATCATCAGCACCTTGCAGGCGTCGATCGTCATCTCCGAACCCTCTTCAATACCAAGATCCGACAGTCCGGCCATTCACCCGGGACGGCCGCCAAAGCGGCGCCACTCTTCATCGACGATGCCGATCGTCCAACGGATCTGGTCTTCGGAGTGGGTACCGTTGATGAAAAATCGCAACCGCACCGCGCGCTCCCTCACCCCCGGGTAGAGGATCGGCTGCACGTCGATCCCACGCTTTAAGAGGGCGTTGGTCAAAGCAACGCACCGCTTCGTATCGCCGACGATCAGCGGCACGACCGAGACGCCCTTGCTGGAGCCCGTCGGCAGCTGCCTTTCGCGTGCCAGTTCCAAGAAAAGCCCAGCACGCTGGCGCAGCTCCGCGACCCGTTCCGGCTCGGCCGCCATCACCTGGAGCGCTGCGAACGCGGCCGCGGCATTGGCCGGCGAAAGGCCGACGCTGAAGACAAAGCCGGGGGCGTTGAATTTGAGATTTAGAATCAGCGCTCGAGAGCCGGCGATATAGCCGCCGCAACTGGCGAGCGACTTGCTGAGCGTGCCCATCCAGATGTCGACATCGCTGCCGGAAAGCCCGAAATGCTCGCGGATGCCGCGACCCCTTTCCCCCAATACCCCGAGCGAGTGCGCCTCGTCGATCATCAGAAAGACTTTGTGGCGTTCGCGCAGCTCGACGAAGCGCGGCAGGTCGGGGAAATCCCCGTCCATGCTGTAGACCCCTTCGAGGATCACCACCACGCGCTCGTAGTGGCGCCGATGACGTTGCAGCAGATCGTCGAGCATCTGCCAGTCATTGTGCCGAAAGGCGATGCGCCGGGCGCCCGAGAGCAGGGCGCCCATTTGAATGCTGTTGTGCACCAGCTTGTCGTGCAGGATCAGATCCTTTGGCCCGAAGAGGTGCGCGATCGTCGTGACGTTGGTTCCGTGCCCACTGACAAAGGCGAGACAGGCCTCGGTATCGAGAAGTTCGGCGAGCGCGCCTTCGAGTTCGACATGGATGGGCCGTTCGCCGCCTACGATGCGGCTCGCCGACACCGACGTGCCGTAGCGATCGAGCGCGTCGGCGACCGCCGCCTTCAGAGCAGGGTGGCCGGACAGCCCCAGATAATTGTAGTTGGAGAAGCTGATGTACTCGCGCTCGCCGATCCGGGTGGTGTCTCGCACGAGGCCCTGGTGAAAGCGGAAATAGGGAACCCCGCCGATGTCGGGCGGCTCGAGTTCGGCCATGCGCGCCAGCAGGTTCAGATAAGCCGGATGCTGATCGAGGCGGTAATGCGATTCGGGAATTGCCGCGTCCTCGATGGCGGTCGGGTCTGCGACCGGTTCGAGAGGCGCACGGGCGACGCGCTGGCGCATCATGCGATTGGCCAGCTCGCGCTTTTGGTCGGAGGAAGAGTACTTGAGCAGTGCCGTTGCAGCTTTTGTCAAAGGGCGCGTTCCTTTGCTCGATCGAGATCATCTTCCAAGAGCCGCCCCAGCGCAGCGACGAACTCAGGCTCGGCCGATGGTTCGAGTTGGTCCCGATCGGCGACGGTATGGGTCGCCGTTGGGGTCGGGGCGCTTGCCAGCCCGATTCCTGAGTGATCGATGATGCGCTGCGCGAGCTTCGCCACAGTCGTCGCGTCCATCAGCTCCAGCGTCGGGATGACGATCCCGAACTGCTTTTCCAAACCCAGCTGCAGCTCCACCAGCATCAACGAATCCATGCCCAGATCGAGCAGGGACTTATCGGCCGCCAGCTTCGCGGGGGCCATCCCGACGATACCGGCGATGTGCTTGGTCAGCATCTGCTGGGCGGTAGAAATTGCCTCAGCGTGCGGAAGCCCAGCAAGGTGCGCCCGGAACTCCTCGAGAGTCTCCGCCGGTGCCCTCACTCGCCGAGTCGTTAAAATGCTCTCGCACCAAAGCGAATTTCGGTGATTTGGCCACGCCCGGCAAAATCGCGAGCCTCGACCAGGTCATTTCAGCCAACGCAACCTGCGGCGCTCCGGAACGAATCGCTTGCTCCATCCGGTCGAGCGCGCGCGCCGGTGCGAGCAGCTTTACGCCGAGCCGCTCAGCAAGCATCCGGGCCACGGCAGCGTTGCGCGCCAGGTGCCCGACATCCCCGATCGCCCCCCAGGCAACCGCCAGCGCCGGCAGGCCGAGCCCACGCCGATAGTCGGCCAGAGCTTCCAGATACGAGTTGGCCGCGACGTAGTTCGCTTGTCCCTCGTTGCCGAACAGCGTCGTCGCCGACGAGTACATGATGAAAAAATCCAGCTCCCGGTCGAGCGTGTGCTGGTGCAGGTTCCATGCCCCCGCGATTTTCGGTCGCAAGACGTCGTGCAAGTCCGCTTCCGTCATATTGACCAGACTGGAATCCTGGATCACCCCCGCGCAGTGTATGACACCGCGCAGTGGCGGCATATCGCGCTGCTATGCGACGCAGCAGCTGGGCAACCTGGTCTCGCATCGGCAACATCGACGGCAAATTCGTGAACCGCGGCGCCGTCTTGCCGCAAGCGCTCGAGCGCCGCGGCCGCATCGGGCGGGGTGGTCTCGCTCCGCCCGACGACGGCGAGATGGCGGGCACCCTTTCCGAACAAGCCACTCAGCGGTTGCAAGGCCGAACCCGCCGCGCCCCCGGTGACGAGATAGCTCGCTGTCGGGTGAAAGTTGCAGCCCGGTTTCGGGTCGTCACCGGCGGCGATCGCCGCACGATCGACCCGTTCCATCGCCAGAACAATCTTGCCGATATGACGCGAGTGCTGCATGCAGCGGAACGCCTCGACGGCTCGCGCGATCGGAAAGACCCGGTGCGGCAGCGGGACAAAAACGCGTTGATCGAGGAGCGGCGTCGAGCTCGGCGAAAAGCTGTTTGGAGAGAGCGGGACGGTCAACCAGCAACCGATCGAGATCGACCCCGAAAAATTGGATGTTATTGCGGAAAGGCTGCAGCCCTAGTTTGCTATTGCCGAAGAAGTCGCGCTTCCCGAGCTCCACGAAGCGCCCATAGGGCCTCAGGATCGAAAGGCCTTTGTGGATGGCATCCCCTGCCACCGAATTCAACACCACGTCGACACCCTCGCCGTGGGTAATTTCGCGAATGTCGTCTGCGAAGGCGAGCGACCGAGAATTGACGACGTGGTGCGCCCCAATCCGGCGGAGAAACTCGCGTTTCTCGACCGACCCTGCGGAAGCGAAAATTTCGGCGCCAACCCACAGGGCATATTGGACGGCGGCCAAGCCAACGCCGCCCGCGGCCCCGTGAATTAGGATCCGCTCGCCCTTCTGCAATCGGGCGAGGTGGTGCAGCGAGTAATAGACCGTCATGGCGGCGACCGGGAGCGTCGCAGCTTCCTCGAAGCTCATGGACGCCGGTTTTTTGAACAGACCGTTCGCGGGCGCAACGATATGGGACGAGAACGCATCACGGGCGATGCCGAATACCGCATCCCCGGGGCGAAGGTGATCGACGCCGTCACCAACCGCAATTACTTCGCCCGCAAACTCCATGCCCAGCGTCGCACCCGCGAACCCACCCTCGAACGCTTCCTCCGGCAGCAGTCCCGATGCGCTGCAGGACGTCCCGAAAATTGAGACCCGCCGCCCAGACGTGCGCGGTAACCTCCCCGGCTGCGGGCCGCGGGATCGCAATCTCCTGCAGGACCACACCCTCCTGCGCTTCTCCTTGCGCGAATGTCAATTTGAACCCGGTTTCCTCACCGCCGTCACGCGAGACGGGCTCCGCCATTCTCCGCGTAAGGCGCGGCACATAGCGCCCCCGACCGCGCAAGAGGACTTCGTCCTCGTCGTCGCGGTGGAGCAACTCTTCGACCAGCGCCTCACCCGCCGCGACCGCGCTCGCCTCGGGATCGAGATCGATCAGCCGGCAAGAGATATCGGCCCGTTCGTTGGCAATCGTACGGGTGAGCCCCCAAAGTGGAGCTTGCCAAGGGCGTACGCATCCGTCGGACCGGTCCGGCATCGGCATTGCGCCCGACGTAACGACTGTCAGCCGCGCGGACGCCGCCAGCCCCGCTGCGATCAGCGCCTGCACGGCGACCAGCAGGTCGAAACTGCCATGGCGCTGGGCCGTCAGCGGGTCGGACGGCGCGGCCTTCGGCGGTTCCGCGCAGGTGCAGAACATGAAGCGGGCCGACGCCGTCTGCTGCGAGGATGCGAAAGAGCCGGCTATAGGAGTGCGCATCTGCGCAAGGAACATCGAACCGGTCGAGGCCGAGACGATCGAAAGAATGACCGGCCTGAGCGATTACGACGCGCTGTCGCAGTCGATCGAGCGCGCGGCTTACCGTCGCCGCGGGATCGACGGCATTGTCATCGGCGAGTATTAGCCAAGTCGCCGAGATCGATTTCGCGGCGCATCGGCAGGCGCGACGGCGCCGATGGCTTGCGTCCGATCAGCACAGCTCTGGGCGCGATCGGGTCGTCATAGCCGAGCGAAAGCACCTCCTCAAAGCGGGCGTGGAGGAGCGGCCCTCTCCCAGTCGCCCTCGCCCAGGTGATCGGCGGGCATCCCGAGACAAGACATCCAGAAAACCGCGTCCCTTCGGAACCATCAGCAGGAGAAGCCCGCCTGGTTTGAGCAAATCGCGAATGGCGGCGAGATCCCGGTCAAGATCCGCTAGGCGGCGGGCGTCATCCCGGCGACGATCAGATCATATCGCTCGACTGCGAAACCTTGTTCGGCAATCGTCCTTCGCCGAGATCGAGTACTGCACAACGAAGACAAGACAGAGCTGCGAAACGCGCTTCCGCCTGCGCGACCGCCGCCTCGCTCGGATCGGTAAAGACGTACTCGACGCGATCGGAGGGCAGAGCCGCGAGCAACGCCGCCGTGAGCCCACCTGTCCCACCCTCCACCTCGAGGATGCTCAGCGGGCGGGAGCCCGGAATTATCTGGCACAGCCGTCGCACCACCCCGGCCGCCACATCGTTCGCCCTGCGGAACAGCGGGTCGGAATCATAGAGCTGCTCGACCGCGTCGAAGCCCCGCTCGGCAGAAACCAGATCGACCCGATCGGTCTCTGACCGCAGGATCCCTGGAAGCGCCGCACCGTAGCGCGCGATCAGCTGCAGGCTGGGGAGGTGAGCGGGACAGCGGGCGATCGCGTGGCGCCAGAGACATTCCGGTGCCGCTGTAGGTCCAAAATCGGTGAGGCACCACTCGGCCTGATCGTGCTCCGCCATCCCCGCCCGATGGACGAACGCAAGAACCTTCCCGAGGTAATGCTCTTGTTGGGGCGCGATACGCCGCTCCGCGACGAGCTGCGAAACAGTGAACCGACCCCGGTCGAAAACGCTCGTCAGCGCCTCTCCGATATAGGCCGCCGCAACGCGATCGAGCAACACGCGGGTCTCCTTATCGCGCTCGCGCTCATCGCTTGTCGCCGCAAAAGGCGCCGCTAACGTCTACTGGCCGGGGCAAATCCTCGGCGCCAAGAGCTTCGAGCGCCGAGGGCCGCAGTTGATATCGCCACTGATAGGCTGGGATTTCACTCGGACCACCCAGATCGACACGACGCAGGCGCAGGCCGTCGATTTCGGCGATCGTTTCCCCCTTTGGTCCCAGCACCATAAAATCGCCGACGATCGAGCGAGCCGCGGACTGAACCAGGGTCATATGGCACCAGGCGATCCGTTCGCCGCCGCCATAGAAACGGATCCGCTCCGCCTTGCTCGGGACAAAGACGACCCGGGCCTCCTCATCCAGCTGATCGGGAATGGTCGCCAGGGTGACCTGGAGGCACGCGTCGAGCAAGGCCGGGTGAATGTGATACTCGCCGATCTCGGCTGTCTATCGCCGCGGGCGCGACGATGCGTCCGAGCGCTTCATTCTTGCCGGCCCATACCTCGGCGACGCCCTGGAAGGCCGGCCCGTAGATCAGGCCGTGAGCAGTAAATCGACGATAGAGCTCCGCGCCATCGACCCGCTTTCCCATTCGCCCCTGGATCGCCTCGATCGGAGGTGGTCCGTTCCGATGGGCCGCTCGCCAAAGGTACGGCACGGGCGACCGCGACGGGCGGCAGCGTGGTTGCCGAGGTGTCGCCTGCTCCGCAAACGAAAGGCGCCATCCTCGGCTCGACAGTCCGACCTCGACCGATGGCTCGGCGCCGGCGGCAATCAGGAGCGGCCGCCTGATCTCGAAAGCCTCGATCTCGACCCCACCGCAATCGTGGGTCGACAAAACCGACGACACCGCCATCTCGATATATGCTGTTCCCGGCAAGACCATGCTGTCTTGGACGACGTGATCGGCGAGCCAGCAAAGCAAGGCCGGATCGAGACGGTTCTTCCAGATCCCCTCGGTGGCTGGCAGGCGCTTGCCCAAAAGCGGGTGTTTGCGGCGGCTCGGTGAGGCTCTACTTCCTCCCGCTCATCATCGGAAAACCAGTAGCGCTCGCGCTGCCACGGATAGGCAGGAAGCGGCACGAACGCACACTCGCGAGGGTCGAGAGCATCGTAGTCAATCGCGACACCGGCAGCATAGCAGCGCCCAAGCGCCAGCCACAGCGCATCGCGCTCGGCCTCGTGACGTCGCAGAGTGGGGATCGAAACCCCGTCGGCCGCCGGCAGTCTTCAGGCATTCGCGGAGATAAGTGTCGAGTATGGGATGCGGGCCGATTTCGAGAAAGACATTGAAGCCCTCGGCCTGAGCGACTCGATCGCGGGCGCAAACTGAACAGGTCTGCGGATATTGTCCCACCAATATTCCGCGTCGAGCCGACTACCCTCGATCGTTGTGCCGGTAACGGTAGAGACAAAACGCAGCCGACCATCTCGCGGCGTCAACCCGTCGAGCCGGTGCAGCAGTCCGCTCGCGGATCGGGTCCATGCAGCGGCTGTGGAAGGCATAATCGAGGTCGAGGGGACGAAAGAAGATTTGGTTCGGCTCGAGTTCGGCACCGAGCGCGTCGATCGCAGCCGCGTCACCGGCAATAGTGACCGAATTCGGGGCTATTGACGGCGGCAATCGTCAGCGCCTCGCCGTAAGGGGCGATGGCCAAAGCGGCATCTTCGGGCGATAGCCCGAGGGCGGCCATCCGGCCGGTCCCGGCGGTGCGCCCTTGCGCTCGGCTGCGCTCGGCGATAACCCGGCAAGCTTCGGCGAGCGACAAAATGCCCGCCCCGTAAGCCGCCGACACCTCTCCGACACTGTGGCCGAGCACGGCGTCGGCTTCGATCCCGTGCGCCTCCAGCCATTCGAGCATCGCTACCTGCACCGCAAAGAGCGCCGGCTGCGCAATCTCCGTTCGATCGAAGAGGTTTGCCGGTTCCGCCGATTGAAGGACGCCTGTAACCGACCATCCGACGAGCGGGCGGAGCGCGGCATCGACCCGCTCGATACGCTGCAGCAATGAACGGATCGGCGAGCAGATCCTGCCCCATACCGCGCCATTGCGAGCCATTTCCCGAAAACACCAGCGCCAGTCGAGCCGGCGGGTGCCGGACATGCCCTTGGGCGAGGAGCGGGGCGAATTCGCCGGCTGCGAAATGCGTCGAGCCGGGCGGCGATTCATCCGTGGGTCCGGCCAAAGGCAGCGAGCCGATGCTGGTGATGGGTCCGTCGGGTGGCGGCGCTGCGACATAAAGCCGGTAAGGGAGGCGCCGCCGGCGATCGCAGCAATTCGGCGTAGCGCAGGGCCAGACTTTCGAGGGCCTCTGCGTATCATGCGCCGAGACCAGCAGCGGCCGGATCTCTCGGTTTTCTGTCTGCCGCGCCCCGTTGCGCCGGGATGGAAGCCGGCGCTTCCGGCTCTGCGAAGGACGACATGGGCGTTGGTACCGCCGAACCCGAACGAGTTGACACCCATCGTCAAGCGACCCGGAGCCAATTCCGTGTATTCCGAAACGACGGAGAGATTGAGTTCCTCGAACGGGATCTGCGGATTGGGGTTCGTGAAATGCAACGTGCGGGGGATCGCACGGTGACGAAGCGCCAGGACAGCCTTCAGCAGCCCGGCAATCCCCGAAGCAGGTTCGAGGTGGCCGATATTGCTCTTGACGGAACCGATCCGGCAACGATCGCCGGGTGCACGCGAGACACCGAGCACATTCCCCAACGCAGCGCATTCGATCGGGTCGCCGACGCTCGTGCCAGTCCCGTGTGCCTCGATATAGGTGATCTCGCTCGGGTCGATTCCGGCGTCACGGTACACTCGGCGCAGCAACGCCTCCTGCGCCGCTTGGTTTGGCATCGCCAATCCCTTGGTGCGGCCATCGGAATTGACGCCCGAACCGACGATGACGGCAAGTACCGGATTGTTCTCGGCGATCGCCTGCGCGAGCGGTTGCAGAATGACAACCGCTCCGCCTTCGGACCGAACATAACCGTCACCGGCCGCATCGAAGGGGCGGCATCGACCGGTTGGCGACAGCATGCGGGCCTTTGAGAAACCGATGGCCCGCTGACGGCGACAGCAGCGCATTGACACCGGCCGCGATCGCCAGGCTCGATTCGCCCCGCCACAAGCTGACGCAGGCTTCGTGCACCGCAACCAGCGACGATGAGCAGGCGGTGTCGACAGCGAAGCTCGGACCGTGCAAGTCGAAGACATACGATATTCGATTCGCCGCATTGCTGATCGCGCTGCCGGACATGACGTAGGGATCGACCTGGTTCGGCTCGTCGCGCTGCATTGCGGCGTAATCGGACAGCGAGATCCCGACAAAAACACCGGACTGCGACCCGGCGAGTGTCTCCGGGACGATGCCCGCGCTCTCCAACGCCTCCCAGGTCAGCTCCAAAAGGAGGCGTTGCTGCGGGTCGATCCGCCGAGCTTCGCGCGGTGAAATCCCGAAAAACCCGGCATCGAACTTGTCGATATCCGCGATGAACCCGCCCGCGCGCGTATACATCTTGCCAGGCTTGGCGGGGTCAGGATGGAAATACGCGTCGACGTCCCAGCGGTCGTCGGGTATCTCGCCGACGGCGTCCCTGCCCGCCTTGAGCAACGACCAGAATTCCTCGAGGTCAGCGGCACCCGGGAACCGACATGCCAACCCGACTAAGGCGACGGGAAAGTTTCGTCCCACGTCGTTACTCTCCGTAGGCATGCAACCTGAAGCTCCTTGGTAATTCGTCCGCTTCTTAAAGAGATTGGACGTGACAGCACCCTGCGGTTTTACGTCGAGGCTAGATCGAAACTCCCCGGCGACCAAATCTTAACGCAGGAAAAGGTCGCATTCGTCAAGCTGGTGGAGATCAGAGAGGAAGCTGAGGCGCCACGGGTGCGGCGGTGGTGGAATCGTCTTCTGCGTCGGTTTCCTCGCAGACACAGACTTGCAGGAGGCTGATCCTGTCAAGCTCGAAAATCAGCTATGCGTCGGATATCCACACCTGATCTCGAGACGGCAGCCCCAACCCCGCCGCCATCGTCGGCAGATCACTACCGGCAACAACTCTTGACCTCTTGCTCACCACCGGCGGAATCTCCTAGGTTGCGGGCTAGGCTCGCAGCTGCGGTTGGCGCAAGCCGCTGCAGAGGCAGAGCCAAATCCGAGCAGCTAAGCAAAGGGAGGTCGAACATGCCGCTCTTTATGTACCAGGCAGCTTACACCCCGGAGTCTTGGGCCGCTCAGCTCAAGAACCCGCAAAACCGAGTTGAAGCCGTCGGCCGTGCGGCGTGCGAGGCCGTCGGGGGCAAACTCGTGGGCGGCTGGTATTGTTTCGGTGAATATGATCTCGTCATCGTCGCCGATGTGCCGACCAACGAAAGTATGTCCGCAATCGCGCTGGCTATAGCCGCAGGCGGCGCCATCAAGTCGGCGAAAACAACCGTCTTGATGACGGGGACGGAGGGCGTGGGGGGTATGAAGAAGGCGGAGGCCGTTGCCAAGACCTATAAGCCCGCCCGATAAGTAAATCGTCAGGCCCGGTCACCCGCATCAGAGCCTCGAGCCGGTCGGCCTTTCGCTGCCGGTTTGTTAGCGCGGATGCGGGTGTACCGCATCGCCTTACCGGAGGTGATGTGCGGAATGGCAGACTGACTGAGAGGAACGCTATGCATCGACGTACTACATTCACGCTGGTCGCTCGTGCGCTGCTGCTTTCGACTTTCGTGCTGCTCGCGGGCAATGGAAAGAGCTACGCGGAGCATTCCGACATCGACGCCGTCAAGGCCGCTATCGCGGCATATCATGCCGCGATCGGCCCGCTCGCGATGTCAAAAATGGCTCCGCTGTGGGCGCACGATGCCAACGTGATGTTGCTCAATCCGCGGGAGAAGAGCATTTCCGTTGGCTGGGATGCCGTCAATAAGGCCTGGGAAGCAGCGGGCAACTTCTGGTCGGAACTGAACATCACCCAGACGGATGGACCTTATGTTCAAGTCAAAGGCGATGTGGCGTGGTCAACGGGCATTGTGAACGCCGTAGGCAAGTCAAAGGCGGGCGCTGCGCTGGGCGGGGCTACCTCGGAGACGGACGTTTTCGAAAAACGCGGCGGTGCGTGGCTGCTGGTATCCCACACCGCCTCCTCGCGGCCCCAGTAGGCCTGTCTCATCCGCTGCGAGGCCGGTCAGAGATTTGACCAGCCCATCGGCTAACACACATCAGGAGCGACATCATGAACCGACGCACTTCAATCGCGCTGATCGCCGCGCTGCTGTCTTCTGCCGTCTTCTTGTCGGCCGAAGCGTTCGCGCAGCAAGGCACGGCCCAAGAGGCCCAAGCTATGCTCACAAAGGCGGTTGCCGCCGTGAAAGCAGATAAGACCAAGGCAATCGACATGTTCGTCAAAGGGGAAGGCGGATTTCTGGTCGGCGATCTCTATCCATTTTGCTTCCAGACCAGCGACGGCAAAATCCTAGCCACTCAAGCAAAGCAATTTATCGGCACGGATGTCAGAAACCTCAAAGATGCGAACGGCAACCCATTTGGTACGGACATCTACGCCGCGGGGAAGAAGGAGGGTCAAATCACCGAGGTCAGCTACATGTTTCCGAAACCGGGCCCTGACAAGACGCCGGCTCCGAAGGTAAGCTTCGTTACGGGAGTGGGCGACATCGGCTGTGGTGTCGGCTATTACAAGTGATCGGGTACAAGTAGATCGGGGAGGGCAGGGGTGCGTCCATCAGCGAAGCTTAGGGCCGCTCGCCTGCGCGAACGGCGAGCGGATCCTGGGTCGGGATTGAGATTGCGCCGCCGCGGTCGGAGCTGAGGATCGGCGACGCGGCCTTGCGCCCAAAGGCTTCGACGCGGGGGATGTCGGCATCCGCGACCGGCGGCATGCGTGGCTTGCGTGCCAGTGCGGCCTCAATATAGGGCGCCAGCTCGCGCTGTTTTTGCGCGGCCTGAGTCTGGTCGCGTTCCTTGAATTCGGGCATCACCTGCGAGGCGAAGATTTCGAGCGACTCGCATATGTGCTCATGGCGATTGGCGCCGCTCTGCTGGACGAACATGACCTGGTCGATGCCCGCCTTCTCATAGCGGCTCAGATGCTCGCGCAATTGCGCGGGGGTGCCGATGCCGCCGCGCCCGGCGTTTTCCGGCAGCTGGTCCTTCACTTGCAGAAATCGCTGCCAGAGGTCGGCCCGTCCCGGCCTGTGCTCGCCAAAGACGGCGTAATAACCGAGGGAATAGCCAAAGAACCGAAAGCCGTCGAGCCCACGGCGGACCGCCTCGGCCTCGTCCGGGTGGCACGACATTCCGGTTACGATCGCGAGGTTCGGGTTGACGCTGTGGCCGATCGGCACGCATTCCGGCGATTTGATGATGCTGTAATATTCCTCGACCCACCTCGCGGCCTGCTCGGGTTCGAGAAAGGCGAAGGCCAGCGCTCCGAGGCCGGCCCTGGCGGCGCGGTGGATCGTTTCTCGCCGCGAGCACGCCACCCACATCGGCGGGTGCGGCTTCTGCACCGGTTTCGGCACCAGGTTGCGGCACGGCATGTCGAACCAGCGCCCCTGAAAACCCGGATAGGGCCGCATCGCCAGCATGTTGGCGGCCTGCTCGGTCGCCTCCTGCCACATCGCCTCTTTCTCCTGCGGATCGACCCCAAAGCCACCCATCTCGACCGCCGTCGCCGACTCGCCGGTGCCCCACTCGACGCGGCCGTTCGAGACCAGATCGAGCGTGGCGATGCGTTCGGCGACCCTGAGCGGGATGGTTGTATTTGGGCGGCATCAAGGTGATGCCGTGGCCGAGCCGGATGCGCCTTGTGCGCTGCGAGCAGGCGGCGAGGAACACCTCGGGCGCCGAAGAGTGCGAATATTCTTCGAGGAAATGGTGCTCGACCTCCCAGACATAGTCGATGCCGAGCCGGTCGGCGAGCTCGACCTGGTCGAGCGCCTGTTGGTAAAGCCGCAGCTCCGAATCCTCCGCCCAGGGCTGTGGCAGCTGATGCTCGTAGAAGAGTCCGAATTTCATTGTTCGTACCCCATCCTTCCCGCCGCGTCCGTACCCTCACCCGCCTCGCTATGCTCGGCACCGTCTCCCGCAATGCGGGAGAGGGGCTAGCGCGCACTCAGCTTAGCTCCTCTCCCGCACGCGGGAGAGGGGGGACCAAGCCCGAGGGGCTTGGTGGGTGAGGGCGTCTCAGGTCGTCCAGCGCAGGATTGCCGCGGCGACCTCGTCGGGTTTGTCGAGTTCCGCGAGATGACCGGCGCCGGGGATCGTGATGATTTCGGTGCGGCCGGCAATCGCGGCGGCGAAGCGGTCGGCGTAGCTGCGCGGCACGATGCGGTCCCGTTCGCCCCAGATCAGCAGGGTCGGCGCCTCGATCAGCGGCAGGCGCTTTTCGAGCCGCGTATTGCCGAGCGGCCAGAAGGCGCGCGCCGCCGCTTCGTTGGCGCGCATCTGCACGATCGGCCATTCCGGCGAGTTGGCCCCTTCCGGCTCGGCTTTGAGCTGGTTCCAGCGCTCGGGGTCGGCGCAAAGCAGGCCCGGCACGTCGGGCGCCCGCTGCGCCCAAGGGTCGGTCATCGGGTCCTTCTCGTCGAACAGGCCCCAGGGCGCGATCAGCGCCAGCCGGCGCACCGCAGCGGGCCAGATCGCCGCGACCTCGGCGGCAAACGATGCGCCGACCGAGCTGCCGGCAATATCGGCGCCGTCGAGCCCGGCCTTTTGCAGCAATTGCCGCACCGCCAGCAGCCAGTCGAGATGGCTGTCGAGCACCGTATGGCCGCGGTCGCCGCCGGGAAACCCCGGCAGTGACGGAACGACGACCGTGCGCTCGCGCGCCAATGCATCGAGAAACGGGATCCATCGCGGCAATCCGCCAAAGCCGGCGAGAAATCCGAGCTTCGGTCCCTGCCCTTTCCGCCACACCCGGCACGAAAAGCCGTTGATTTCGACCGAAAGCTCCTCCGGTTCGCTCACGACCGCCTCCTACTCACTCGTCGCCCCCGCGAAAGCGGGGGCCCAGAGGCAAGCAGCACCTCGCACCGGGTCACTGGCCCCCCGCTTTCGCGGGGGCGACGAATAAGAGCTGGCCAAGTGCATCACTCGGCCGCCATCGCGGGTTGCCGGAACGGCGTCAGTGGCGCTCTCGCGTCGCGGGTCATTGGCTGCGGCCACCAGCGGTCCTCCCATTCCGAGAACACGTCGGTCAGCTGCGGCATGACCTTCTCGGCGAACAACTTGGTGTTGTACTTCGCCAAATCTTTGCCCATGCAGCCGAACTGCATCAGCAGCATCAGGTGGCCGACATTGAGGTCGGCCGCCACCTGCTTCAGCCGATCGGCAACCTCGTCCGGCGAGCCGATGATGACGTAGCCCTTCTCGACGATCGCGTCCATCTCGCGCGCCAAGGTGTCGAACCGTCGCATTCTGGCCACCTGGGCGACCTGGCCAACCACTCCCGCCCGCTGCGTCGCCTCGCTGGTATAGCCGGGCGCGGCGGCGAAGCGCGGGTCGACATGCAGGCAGCGGCCGTAGAAATATTCGGCCGGCTCGCGATAGAGCCGGTAGGCCTCCTCGCGGCTCTCGGCGACGCCGACGAATTGCAGAAAGCCGGCGCGGTACGGGTTCCGGTCCTTGCCGAGCCGGTCCATCTCTTTCCAGAAGCCGTCCATCGTCGCCTGGCCCGCCAGGTAGCCGAAATAGGACAGATAGGCGTAGACGTGATCGGTTTCGGCGCACCACCGCCAGGTCTCGACCGAGCCGCCGCCGGGAATCCAGATCGGCGGATGCGGCTTCTGCACCGGCCGCGGCCAGATGTTGACATAGCGCTGCTGGTTGAAGCGGCCGTTGAACGCGAACGTGTCCTGCTCCGTCCACGCCCGCAATACGAGGTCATGCGCCTCGTAATAGCGCTCGCGCAGCATGCTCGGGTTTTGGCCGTAGGCAAAACAGGTATCCATCGGCGTCCCGACCGGGAACCCGGCGATCAGCCGCCCGCCCGAGATGACAGTCGATCATCGCGAACTCTTCGGCGACCCGGGTCGGCGGGTTGTAGAGCGCCAAGTGAATTGCCCATCACGCAGAGCGCCGTATCGGTCGTCCGCCGCGCCAAGGCCGAGGCGATCAGATTGGGCGACGGCATCAGCCCGTAGCCGTTCGAATGGTGCTCGTTGACGCACACCGCGTCGAACCCGCATTCGGCGGCGAACTCCAGTTCGTCCATGAAGTCGTTGTACATCAGATGCGCGCGGCGCGGGTCGAACAGCGAGGAGTGGATGTCGACCCACACCGAGGGATGCTTGTCGCGGAAATCCTCCGGCAATTCGGTGTAGGGCATCAGGTGAAACCACATCAGCTTCATGGCGGCGGCTCCTCGCTGCGGCGATGCCGGCAGACTGACCGTGAGCCGAATGCGCGTCAAGTCCGGACCAAACGCTCGGTTGGTGATCGGCCGATGACCTGCGAACCGAGAGTTCGGGTAAGATCGGCGCGAGTCAATCCGGAGGAAAGAGGCCATGAGTGACGAACTCCCGACTGCCGCCCGCGTGTCCGATCCCGGTATCCGCGCGCTCTATCGGCTGGAGAACCGCTGGCAGGCCTGGCTCGATGTCGAGGCGGCGCTCGCCAAGGCGCAGGAGGAGCTGGGGATCATCCCGAAAGGGCGCGGCGGAGGCGATCGGGCGCGCGGCGCGCCTCGAATTGCTCGACCGCGCGCGGATCGACGAGGGGTTCGCGCGCACCGGCCATACGATTGTGCCGCTTGGTTTGGGAATTGAGCCGCGTCACCGGCGAACCCTATGGCGGATGGGTGCACTGGGGCGCCACGACGCAGAACATCACGCAGACCGGCGACCTGCTGGTACTGCGCCAGGCGCACCGGATCTTTTTGGGGCTGATCGGCGAAGCGCTTTCGGCGATGGCTGACCTCGCCGAGCGCGGCGCCGATATGCCGATTGCCGGGCGCACGCACGGCCAGCACGCATTGCCGGCGACCTTCGGCTACAAGCCGGCGGTGTGGATCGACGAGATGCTCCGCCATGTCGAACGCCTGCATCAGATCGCGCCCCGCCTCTTTGTCGCGATGCTCGGCGGCGGCGCCGGCACCTTTGCCTCGCTCGGCGCGCAGGGGCCGGCGGTGCAGGCGGCGATGGGCAAGCATCTCGGCATGGAGCCGATGCGGGTGCCGTCGCGCACAATCGGCGACCATCTCGCCGAGAACATCTGCATCTTCGGGCTCCTCGCCGCAACCTGCAGCAAGATCGCGCGCGAGATCTACACCTTGATGAAGACCGAGTTCGGCGAGGTCGAAGAGCCGGTGCCGCCCGGCACGGTCGGCAGCTCGACGATGCCGCAGAAGCGCAACCCCAAGCTGTGCCAGGACATCATCGCCGCCGCGGCCGAGGTTCGCGCCAGCGTGCCCTTGGCGCTGGAAGCGATGCAGACCGAGCACGAGGCCGACCGCACGACGAGCCTGATCATGGAGGCCGCCGAGAGCGCGCGCCGCGATCGCGACTGGGCGATGCTCTCGCCCGTCTCGTCGAGGTGCTGCGCGGACTGCGCCTCGACCCCGAGCGCATGCGGCGCAACCTCGATCTCGGCGGCGGCCTGATCATGGCCGAAGCCGTCATGCTCGATCTCGGCGCCCAAATCGGCCGCCAGCACGCCCATGACGTCGTCTACGACGCCGCGCAGTCAGCCTTCGTCGAAGGCCGGTCCTTCGCCGAGCTGCTGGCGGCCGACCCGCGCGTCACCGCGCATCTGGATGCAAAGCAGATCGCCGCCTTGCTCGACCCGACCGCCTATACTGGCCTGTGCGCCGAAATGGCCCGCGACGCCGCCGCCCGCGCCCGCACCACCGCTGCCGAGATCGCCCGAGGCAGTGCCGCTATCGCCTAGGCCGCCATCGTCATGGCGCTGGTTTCGACATCAAGCACCGGGTTCCGACTGCGTTTTAACGCTTGATGTTCGGCGGCAAGGGCGCGGTGCGCGGCTTGATTTGCCCGGCAACCGCAAGACCCGTGCCGCTTGTCCCAAATCTGACACACCTGCTCACGAGGAACCGCAGGTTGCGGCAAATCGTTCTAAGTAGTAGCTCAAACTATTTACCAACTTGCGGAGCACGGGAGATGACCATGATGAGAAAATTGATCCTTGGCGCGGCTTCGGTATTGGCATTGGGGATCGGCGGCGCCGCTCTGGATTTTTCGGCCGACGCCGACGACGTTTCGAATGCGGTAGGGAACATGCCCTCGGCGCCCGGAACTTCGCACCATTGGCTAAATGCCGCGAAATCCCTCGAAAGACGACGTCCGCTGGGCGCAAGTAGAGCTTCACATGATCGGGCTCTACAATGGCTCGCTCGACGGCGTAGTAGGCCCCGAGACAAAACAGGCGCTTTTGCGGTTCCAAGAGAGCAACGATCTCGAGCGGACGGCCACGCTCGATCAACAGACCGCGGACGCGCTCATCGGCAACACCGGCGTGGGGGCGGGATCCACCATGCCGCCGAAGGGTGCAGGAGCGCGATCCCTTACAAATTCCGCCGGCACGAGCGATTTCGGCAGCCGCACGGAGCACAAATAGATCCGGGCACCAGGCGCTTTGCGCCAATCAGTGGGGGAAAGTAATATGCGAGAGAACCGTGAAACCCCGTAAACTCGTCGAAAACAAGGACCGTACCCAGTATGGCCGAGCCACAAACCGTCGCTGTCTACACCGACTACAAGAGCCCCTACGCCTATTTGGCGAAGGACCTCGTCTATGAATTGGAGCGGGACTTTCCGGTGCGGATCGATTGGCTGCCCTATAGGCTCGACATTCCGAGCTTTCTCGGCTCCGCCAGGCTCGACGATAATGGCCGCGTCATCGAGGAACAGCGCAACGCCCATCAATGGCGCCGGGTGCGCTACAGCTACATGGACTGCCGCCGGCAAGCCCGCAAACGGGGTCTCGTGATCCGCGGCACACAAAAGATCTGGGATTCCACGCCTCGCCCTGTGCGGCATGCTGTACGCGAAGCGCCAGGGAGACGCGGTGTTGCGCCGCTATCACGATACGATTTTCGAACGCTTCTGGAAGCGCGAGCTCGACATCGAGGATGCCGGCGTGATCGGCGGAGTGTTGGCGGAAGCCGGCGCCGATCCGGCGGGGTTCCCGGATTATTCAGCGGGCCCGGGGCGTGCGGAGCTGGACGGCATCTGCCGTGCCGCCGAGGCGATCGGCGTATTCGGCGTGCCGACCTTCATACTTGCCGGCGAAATGTTCTGGGGCCGCGAGCACCTGCCCGATATCCGCGAAATGCTCGGCGCCACGGCTTAGCGGAGGTCCCCGTTACGGGCGTCCGCCCGGAACGGCACAGATAGACGATGGCGCTAGCCGTAACGAGCAGTATAAACGCCTGGGCCCCGACCTCCGGCACCGCGAAACTCATGATCAGGCAAAATATGCCGTATCCACCGAGGATTGCCGAGAGTAACCGCAACGCCAGCTGCGACAGCATCAGACCCAGCATCAATCGCCGCCTTCCGGGTAACCGGGTTTGGCGGCGGTCGCGAAGGCGACGGAGAACCGAGCGCGCATCTCCATGTAGCTGCGGATGACGAGCAGTCCGACCGCAGCATCCAGCGCCAGAGACAATAGCAGCGGCGCGGTGCTCACGCCAAATACCGTGATCAACGCGTCGACCACGACGAACCACCCGAAAAGCCGCCAGAGCCGCCGCAACTGCCTCTCCTCACCGAACCATTAAATTCTAATAAATTTTGACGCGCCTTTCTCGGAAATAGATAGTTAAGCCGGTCAGCACGAGCAAAAATCTCGGCTGAGCTGTTCGCAGGCCGAGGGCAACACGCTCCGGGTGCGACCGCCCTGGCGTTAATAGGAAATCTCGGCCGCCTTTTGCCTGGCAGACATCATTTCGGGCGGCGGACCGAAAGGTAGCGTCTCGGGCATGACCCGCACTTCGGTGGTGAATTTGAACGGAAAGGGGCCGCGGCTCGCGAAGGTCAACTCGACGAAACAAGCGACCCAACCGCGCGGGGGCTCGGACACTCTTGCCCTAAAGGTCCCGTCGCCGTCGGCTTCCAAGGTCGAGCGCCGGTAGGCCGGGCCGATCGCCTCCAGTCGGAAGTCGCGCGTCTCGGGGTTTGCCGCCTGCCATAGCACCGCGGCGAGCGGCGGCGCTGCAGTTTTTACCTCGATTACTCCGTTGGGCTCGAAGCTCCACGAGAACTTCGGGCGGGGTTGGCCCGCAATAATCGCGTGGTAAAACGCCAGCATGCTTTCCCGCGCGTCGCTGCCCTTCAACGAGTGATCGGTATTGGGCACGTAGCGAAGATATTTCTCCCCGATCAGGGCATCGAAATAAAACTTCGACGAGTCCGGTACGAAATATTGGTCGCCCGCAGAATTGATCACGAATTTAGGCATGCTCAGCCGGTCGCGATAGGCAAACGGGTCTTCTATCTCCAGGAGCGAAGCCAGCTCGGCAGTACCCGCCCAGCGCATAATGCCGGAAGCCTGATAGGCCGCGATCGCCGGCGCCCAGAAGCCGTAGGCGCGATAGTGGTGCTCGAAGGAGGCCTCGATGTTGAGCAGATCGATGACCACCGGGACAACCGCGGCGACCCGTCTGTCGACCGCTGCGGCGGTCCAGGCCGTCCAGCCGCGCTTCGAGGCTCCCGCGAGGACAAACCTGCCGATTTCGACCCCGCCGCCTGCAGGGCTGCGGCAGTAGCCGGTGATCGCGTCCATTGCGCGCACGACGCTCTTCGTCATCGGCAGCCGCAACGGCCAGGTCTCGTCGCCGGTTCGCAGGTACTTGTCCCAGCTATACGCAATGATGCCGTCCTCGGCGCGTGGATCGGTCTCTCCCGCGAAGGTCAAGGGCTGATTTGGCACAATGCGCAGTTCGGCAGTGACCGATCGGGTCATCACCGCCGCAATGGCCAGAAGAGGGTTCGGCTGGTCGGGCGCCGGCTTGTCGTTCGAGCCGCCGGCGATTACGAGAAGCGCCGTATCGTTTGCGACCTCGTCGGGCACGACGAGCGTCAATTGGTGCTGCCAGCGCGGCCGGTCCACCTCGCTCTCATCACGCCAGCGCTGTGACACCAGCTCGATCAGATGAGCGGTGTAGCCATTGCCCGGCAACGCCGCGACCGCCTTCCACTGATAGGTCGGATCGGGGGCCGCGACGTAGCGTTCGAGCGGCCTCAGGCCGAGATCGGGAGGTGCCAAAACCATGAACCCGCTAACGGGGCTCGACCCGAGAAGTTCTTGGACGACGCGCCCGGACCGGAGTCAACCGAAGTAGGAGCCGCCGTTTACATGCAAGGTCTGACCGGTCACGAAACCGGCGTCGTCCGACGCGAGAAAAACCGCTGCGCGCGCGATTTCCTCCGGGCCGGGCCATGCGGCCGAGCGGAATCGCGCGCGCCGCCTCGGCGAGTTCCTCCTCGCTGCTGCCGTAACGCGGCTGGGCAGTGTCGGTCAGTCCGGGCGCGATCGCATTGACCCTGATCCGGTACAGAGCCAGCTCCAGCGCCATTGCGCGCGTCATCGACAACACTCCGCCCTTGCTGGCGACGTAATGCACGCCCCGGGGCGAGCTGCGGAATGCCGCGCCCGAGGTCAGATTGACGACGACACCGGGTCGCCCAGCCGCAACCATCGCTCTGGCGACAGCCTGCGCGCAGAAGCACGCGCCCTTCAGATTGACGTCGAGCACGTAATCCCAATCGCTTTCCGTCATCTCCAGAAACGCGACGCGCGGGAACACCCCGGCATTGTTGATCAGAATGTCGATCGGCCCGAGCCCCTGCTCGACGGCCGTCACCATCGCTTGCGTCTGCTCGATATCCGCAACGTCGGCCTTGACGGTCAGCGCACGCCGTCCGTGGCTGCGCACTCTGATCGGCGACGCTCTCCGCAGCGCTCTCGTCATCGAGCCAGTTGATCGCAATATCGGCACCCGCAGCGGCAAATTCGATCGCCATCGCGCGGCCGATCTCCTGCTGCGCCCCCGTGACCAGGACTACCTTGCCGGCGCATTGCATGTACGGATCTCCGCGCTGGGGTGTGGTGAGCTATACCTAGTCCCAGATCTTATCGGTCAGCGGCAGGCCGCGGATATCGTCGCGGCCGAGCGGACGATCGGGAATGATGCCGGCCTGTTCCAGGAGCGAGGCCATCTGCCTGGTATGCTGTGTGGAGTGCCAGACCGTGCGCTCGAACATCTCGTGCCGCGAGGTCTCCCCGAAATAAGTCGGCACCGGACGCGCGAAATCCTCGTCGGCGACGCGCTGCCACCAAGCATTCAGGCGATGTCGGACGCTGTCGCCGAAATCGGCGATCGCGGCGCTCGTCCGCATCTCCGCAGGCGGCGGAACGACGAGGCTCTCATATGTCAGGGTTACGCCGGTGTCTTCCATATCGAGGAACGCGACCGGGATCTGGAAGACGTGGTGCATCAGTGTGCGAAACGATCGCGGTCGGTTCGGCAGCTGCGCCTCGAGCTTGTCGTCCGGCATCTGGCGCACCAGCCGGATCGCCGTCTCTAGCACGTGCTCGTAGCGGGCATGCAGCTCGGCCGGCGAGAGCGCCGGGCCTGTCTTCTCGTCAAGCTCCAAAAATTTCACAACGTCGCTGATGACCTGCGCAAACACGAAACGGTCGCCGCGCGACACGACAGGTACAGAACGCGCTCCGAGCCGCCGCAGCTCCGCAAGGCCGCCCTCATCCGCCAATACATTGATCGATTGGAACTCGATCCCACGGACCGAGAGGTATTCCTTGACCCTGAGACAGCTCGTTCAATGGGGCTGCCAGAACACCTTGATCGGTTCGTTCATCCCTCGCCCTCTCGGCATTGTCGAGCCGATCCTAGGGCGGGAATTCTGGCTTTGCAACGCGATGTGGGCCGTGCCTATTCTTCGACCGGATTACCAGGCGAACGGAGGAAGCGATGACGGTTGTGCGGGCAGGGGCACGGGCCACCAGGCGGGGTGCGGCCGAGAACTTCACGGGCGAGGTGTTTCAGGACGAGGTACTCGTCGGCCAGGCGCCGTCGCGCATGCGGGCGACAGTCGTCTCGTTCACTCCGGGTTCCCGTACCGGCTGGCATTCCCATCCTGTCGGACAGACGCTCTATTGCCTCTCCGGTGTCGGCCGCATCTGTATCGGCAAAGGCTCGCGCCCTCAGGCAATCTATCCCGGTGACACCGTGATGATCCCGCCCGATACGATGCACTGGCACGGGGCCGCGCCGGACCGCCTGTTCGCCCATCTGGCGATGTCGGAAAACGGCGAGCAGGGCCAGGGCACGAGTTGGGCCGAGCACGTCAGCGACGGCGATTACAAGATGGAGCCTGCGACCACCTGACGGAGGCGGTTCAGCCGAGGGTCCCCGCCGCGCGCAACCCCGCGATTTCGGCCGGTTCGAGCCAGGCGGCGAGCGCCGCCTCGGCCTCGTCGCCGCGGCTCGGCGGCTGGGGCGGGATCGGCAGATCGGGAACCGTGCGGCTGAAGCGCGGCGCCGGCGCCGGCTGCACGATGCCGTCGATTTCGACATAGCGTGTCGCGCGCCGCGTTGTGCGGATGCTGCGGTGCCTCGTCGGTCGTCAGCACCGGCGCGAAGCAGGCGTCGGTGCCTTCGAGCAAGTCGCACCATTCGTCACGCGTCCGGCTCTTGAACAGCGCCGCCAACCTGGCTTGCGCCTCGGGCCAATGCGCGCGGTCCATTTGCTGCGGCATCGTCGCCGGATCGATGTCGAGGCGGCGCAATAGTTCGGCGTAGAACTTGCCCTCGATCGGCGCGATCGAGATCCACCGCCCGTCGGCGCATTCGTAGACATTGTAGAAATGCGCGCCGGTATCGAGGTGGTTGGTGCCGCGCTCGTGTGTCGCGAGACCGGCGGCGAGCATGCCGTGAAAGGCCGTCATCAGCGAGGCGGCGCCGTCGACCATCGCGGCATCGACGACCTGTCCCTGGCCCGAGCGCCGCGCCTCGAGAATGCCGCAGACGATCCCGAATGCCAGATAAAGCGCGCCCCCGGCGAAATCGCCGATCAGGTTCAACGGCGGGGTGGGCGGCTGCCGCGCGGCGCCCAAAGGCGTGCAACGCGCCGACGAGCGAGATGTAGTTGATGTCGTGCCCCGCCGCGTGCGCCAGCGGCCCGTCCTGCCCCCAGCCGGTCACCCGGCCGTAGACGAGGCGCGGATTGCGCGCGAGGCAGTCATCGGGGCCGAGGCCCAGCCGCTCGGTGACGCCGGGGCGAAACCCTTCGATCAGTGCGTCGGCCTCCTCGACGAGGCGCAACGCGAGAGCCTTCCCGCCGGGGCTCTTCAGGTCGAGCGCCAACGCTCGGCGGCCGCGCAATAAAAGGTCGTAGCGCAGCTCGCGCTGCAGCCCGAGGTCGCTCGGCTCCGGCCGGTCGATGCGCAACACCGTTGCACCCAGATCCGCGAGCAGCATCGCGCACATCGGCCCGGGCCCGATGCCGGTGAGTTCCACGACCTTGATGCCAGCGAGCGGTCCCATCTCACACCGTTGCCATTCAGCCGCGGCGCTCGGCTCGCCGCAGGAAATCGATGAAGATCGCCGCCAAGAGGCCCTCCTTGGCGTTCCACTCCTCGAGCGCGACATCGAGATCGGGGCGGTCCTCGGTCAGGACCTCGTGATATTCGCTGTTCGGCATCAGCCGATGCGCCGCCTGACCCGGCCCGCGCGGGTGCACCCGGTCGTTGCCGGGGACGATGCAGGCCGGCATCGTCAGCGAGCGCAGCTCGGCGGGGCTCAGCCCGATCACGGGATGATGCGCCCCCTCGTTGAAGGCGCGCCGCCACTCTTCCATGATGCCGATGAAACGCTGCGGGTCGAGCGCCGTCAGACGCGCGCGGTTGGCCGGGTTGCTCGCGATCACTTCGGCGAAATGCTCGGTGCGGCACACCGCTTCCATGCCGCCTTGCTGCGCCGCATTGATGAACTGCGTGTAATAATTCTCGACCAGGCGCTGGGCCGCGTAGGCGCCGCCGGTCACCCGCCACAGCAACAGGCCGCGCACATCGGCGGGATGGCGCAGCGCCATCAACAATGCCAGGCGGCAGCCCGACGAGCTGCCGCCGATATAAGCCGGAAGCGCGTCGAGCTGTGACAACAGAGCGCGGAGATCCTCGGCCCAGATCTCGTTCTCGGAATTTCCGCCGTCGAACGAGACGCCGGAGGCGCCGCAATTGCGCCGGTCATAGACGAGCACCCGGCAGCCGGCCTCGGCGAGCTTCTCGCCGAGCGATTTGACCCCTGCGAGGGCGCGCCTGCCGCCGGGCTGCAGCGCCACCCATGGCCCGCGCTCGCCCAGCACTTCGTAATTGATCTCGACACCGCGGACGGTCGCGACCGGCATGGCTCTCCTCCATGGTCGAATTTTCGCAACTATGTCATCCTAGCCGACATCCACCGGATCGCGGAGAGGAATCATGCGCCGCTGCGTGTTCCTGCATCTCCTCGACCGATTAAGCGGGCGCCGATGGCGGCGGCATGATCCGGGAAGAGCTCGTCTTTGTCGCGACTTGCGACATCTCGGGGCTGGCGCGCGGCAAGGGCTTTCCGGCGCGCGAATTGCCGGCACGGCTGAAGAAGGGCGTCGGCTGGACCGGCAGCAATCTGATGATGTCGCCGTTCGGGCCGATCTGGGACACGCCCTTCGGCACCGCCGGGGATTTCATGATCGTGCCCGACCCCGCGGTCGAGGTCCGCGTCGATTTCGCCGACGGGTCGGCGATCGAGCATTTCTTCCTGGGCGACATCTGCAATACCGACGGCAGCCCGTGGGAATGCTGCCCGCGGGATTTCCTGCGCCGCGCCGTCAAGCGAACTCGACGAGGTGGCGAGCTTGAGGCTCGTGGCGGCTTTCGAGCAGGAATTCCTCTACACCGGCGTTTCCGACCGCCCGGGCGACGCCTATGCGCTGGGCGCGTTCCGGCGGCAGGACGGTTTCGGCGAGACCTTCACCGCCGCGTTGCGCGCCGCCGGGGTGGTTCCCGACACGTTTCTCGCCGAATACGGCCCGCGCCAGTTCGAGGTGACGGTGATGCCGCAGCCGGCGCTGACCGCCGCCGACCATGCGGTCATCACGCGCGAGATGGCGCGCGCCACGGCGCATCGGCTGGGGCACCGCGTGATCTTCTCGCCAAAGCCCGACCCCGAGCTCGTCGGCAACGGCGTGCACATTCATATGAGCCTCGTCGACGCCGCGGGCCGGCCGGCGACCCACGCGCCCGGCGAGCCGATGGAGCTCAGCAAGCCGGCTAAGCACTTCTGCGCCGGCGTGTTGCACCATATGCCCGCGATCTGCGCGATAACCGCGCCCTCGCCGGTTTCCTATCTGCGGCTGACGCCGAACGCCTGGGCGCCGACCGTGATCGACCTGGTGCGCCAGGACCGCGGCGCCACTCTGCGAATTTGCCCGACCTTCGCTGCCGCGACGCCCGGCGAGGTGACGCGCCAGTTCCATGTCGAGTTCCGCGCCACCGACGCCGCGGCGAGCCCCTACCTCGCCCTCGGGGCGGTGATCTTCGCCGGGGTCGACGGCATCCGCCGCGGACTGGATATCCCGACATCCGGCCCGCCGGAGCACCTGCCCCACTCCCTTCCCGAGGCGCTCGACCGGCTCGCCGCCAGCGAGACGGTGGCCGGCTGGTTCGGCCCGACCCATTTCGACGCCTATATGCGGTTCAAGCGCGTCGAGGCGGAAAAAATGGCGGGGCTGTCGCCGGCCGAGCTCTGCGCCCGCTACGCCGAAGTCTATTGATGTCCGAGGCAGCGCTGCTCGACCCCGACGAATCCGACCCGGTCACGCTCGAGAACGAGTCCGGGAGATTCGGTTTTCTTCCTCACCTGCGAGCATGCGGGGCGCGCCTTTCCCCGCCGGCTCGGCAGGCTCGGCCTGCCGGAGGCCGAGACCGTGCGACACATTGCCTGGGATATCGGCATCGGCGCCGTCGGGCGTGAGCTTTCGCGCCTGTTGGATGCGGCGGTGATCCTGCAAACCTATTCGCGGCTGGTGATCGACTGCAACCGCGACCCCAATGTCCCGAGCTCGATCCCGGAGATCAGCGAAGACACGGAAATTCCCGGCAATCGCGGCCTCGACGAAGCTGAGCGGGCCGCCCGGGAGGACGCGATCTTCCGCCCCTATCACAATGCGATAGCGGCGGCCCTGGACCGCCGGGCGGCGGCGGGCCGCGCCTCGGCACTGGTGGCGCTGCACAGCTTCACTCCGGTCTTCAAAGGCGTCGCGCGGCCGTGGCATGTGGCGGTGCTGTTCAACCGCGATCCGCGGCTGGCGCATGCTCTGGCAGAACTGTTGCGTGCCGAAGGCGACCTGATGGTCGGCGAGAACGAGCCGTACCAGGTCAGCGACCTGACCGACTATACCGTCCCGGTGCATGGCGAGCGCCGCGGCCTGCCACATGTCGAGATCGAGATCCGCCAGGACCTCATCACCGAGCTCGCGGGCCAGAGGGAATGGGCCGAGCGCCTGGCGCGGCTGCTGCCCGCCGCCTATGCCGAATTCCTGCGCAGATGAGTGCACCGAGCCGCGAGGTGCCGATCGATCCGGCCCGCGCCGCATTGCTGATCATCGACGTCCAGAACTACTGCGCCGGGACGGAGCCGGGAAAACCGAGTATTTCCGTCGGAGCCTGCGTGACACCTTGCTGCCCAATCTCCGGCGTCTGCAGTCCGCCTGCCGGAGCGGCGGCATCGAAGTCATGTATTCGGTGATCGAGAACATGACCCGAGACGGCCGCGACCGCAGCCTCGACTACAAGATCTCCGGCATCGACGCGCCGCCGCGGCTCGTGGGACGCGCAGGTGCTCGACGAGATCGCGCCGGCCGATGACGAGATGATCTTCCGCAAGACGTCGAGCAACGTCTTCATCTCCACGAATATCGATTACGTCTTGCGCAATCTCGGCGCTCGCTCGCTCATCATTACCGGCATCATGACCGACCAGTGCGTCGAGAGCGCCGTCCGCGACGCCTGCGATCTCGGCTACCTGGTGACCCTCGTCACCGATGCCTGCACGACCACCAGCGCCGAGCGCCACGAACAGTCGCTCCTCGGTATTCGCGGCTATTGCCGGCAGCGCACCGCCGATGAGCTGCTGGCCGAGATTACAGCTTTGACCGGATAGCGCGCTGACCTGACGCCCCTCACCCCAGCCCTCTCCCCCCAAGCGAGGCAGGCCTGTCCGGGAAAATTTTTATTGCACGGAGATCGGTTGGGCGCGCAGGAAGCAACCCCGCCTTGTGCCGGCAGACCTCAATCTATCCGGGCTAATACCTGCTCCAGGGCCGCAAAGAACCGCTGCCATCCGCCCTTGGCGCCCTGGTAGGCCTGCTGCTGATCCGGCCGGAAGCCCGACTGCTCCATGCGCAGGTGGGTCCCCGTGCTCGTAGGGGTGAGAGTCCAAGTGACGACACTCACGAGACCATAGGCCGCCCACGTGTAAGACAGCGTTTTGTTCGGCTCGACTGCCAGGACCTGACAGTCGACAGCGCCCCAGTCTGCGCGAAGATTGAAACGGTGGTCCACGACAGGCTTGAAGTCGTTCTTCATCAGCCACTCCTCGATCAGGTGTGGCTGCGTGAGCGCGCGCCAGATCTTTTGCGGCGGAAAAGGGACCTCCCGTTCGACAACGACGGAGAGCGTTTCGGTCGCACTATTGGTCATTGGTCCATCCTCTTCAGTAGGTCTTCGAGGTCGTCGAACCGGCTCTCCCAGAACCCGGCCATCTGGCTTGTCCAGTCGATCAGGGGGGCAAGCGCGCCGAGCTGGGCGCTATAATGGGCCTGTCGTCCTTCATGGCGGTCGCGTACCAGCCCGGCCTGCTTCAGAACGCCGAGATGCTTAGAGACCGCCGGTTGCGAGACCCCGGCCCGAGCGGTCAGCGCCCCGACCGTCTGCTCTCCTTCGCGGCACAATCGCTCGAAGATAGCCCGCCGAGTCGGATCGGCGAGCGTTTTGAAGAGGACATCGTGAGGGTTCGGCATATGCGGTCGATAACCTGCTGGTTATTGATTGTCATATAGCCGCCGAGATATATGTAAGTCAAGTGTCCGGGACGTCAAGGCCGCAAGCAGGCGCCTCCCACCTGGAATCGCCCTGCGCGTTGCGGACTACGAGATGCCGCTGCTGTGAAGAGGGCGCTCGGGCCGAGAACCAATACTGGTGCGATCCGCAGAAGCCTACGCTGTGCAACTTTGCAAACAGCGCCTTAGTACCTTTTACCTCCGAGCTTTTCGTGTGAGCACCCCTGAGGCGGATCGAATGCCTTTATCGGCGGCAATGGGCCGTCGAAGCGCTCGATTTCGATCACGGTGAGCTGTCCGGCGCAGCCTTGCGCCAGTTTCGATGTGCCGGCGTCGCGCGTCAGCGACATTCGGGTTGCCGTGCACGCAGATCGGGTTGTCGGCGGCCGGGTCCTCGGGGTCGTACCAGGCGCCGGTCGAGAGCTGGACGACGCCGGGACGCAAGGCCTCGCTCAGCACCGCGCCGGCGAGGCATGACCCGCGTTCGTTGTAGAGGCGCACGATGTCGCCGGCGCCGATCCCTCGCGCCGCGGCGTCCTGCGGATGGATGCGGACCGGCTCGCGGCCCTTGATCTTCGATTTGAGGCTGGTCGCGCCGAAATCCAATTGACTGTGCAGGCGGGTGGCGGGCTGGTTGGCGACGAGCTGCAGCGAAAAACGCGAATTCGGGCCCTCCGCGGGCGGCAGCCAAGTCGGATGTCCGGGGCAGTCCGTGTAACCGAACCCCGCAATCCTCGCGGACGCGATCTCGATCCTGCCGCTCGGCGTCGGTAGGGGTACCGCGATGGGATCGCGGCGGAATGCCCGCACGATCCCGCCGTCCCAGGCCAGGGTCGGCAATGCCAGCTCGCCCGTTTCCCAGAACTCGTCGAAATCGGGAGCCTCCGCCCCACGCTCCAGCAGAGCACGGCGGGTCGGCTCGTAAAGATGCCGCAGCCACTGGCGTGCCGAGCGGCCCTCGGTAAATCGCTGGGCAATGCCGAGGCGCTCGGCCAACGCAGAAAAGATGTCGTAATCGTCGCGCGCCTCGGCATAGGCGCGCCACCGCCCGGTGCATCGCGACCAGCAGCGGATCGCCCGGCGAGCCGCCGATGTCTTCGCGCTCCAAGGTGATGGTCGCCGGCAATACGATATCGGCGTGCCGCGCGGTCGCGGTCCATGCCGAACTCATGCACGATGACGGTATCCGGCCGCGCAAAAGCGTCGCGCAGCCGGTTCAGATCCTGATGGTGGTGGAAGGGATTACCGCCCGCCCAATAGACCAGCTTGATGTCCGGGTAGGTGAGCCGCTGGCCGTTGAAGTCGAACGCCTCCTCCGGATGGAGCAGCATGTCGGCGATGCGCGCCACCGGAATAAAATCGGCAGATGCTGTTGCGCTCGATCGGCAAGGTCGGAAGCGGCACGGCCAATGGCGGCTTTCCGGTATTGGAGGTCGATCCCAGCGCATAGGCGAACCCGCCCCCCGGCAATCCGATCTGGCCGAGCATCGCCGCCAGCACGACACCCATCCAGACCGGCTGCTCGCCATGCTCGGCGCGCTGCAATGATTGGGAGCAGGTGATCAGAGTGCGCCGGCCGGCGGCATGCCGCGCCAGCCCAATAATCTCATCGGCCGGCATGCCGCAAATTGCGGACGCCCAGTCGGCATCCTTCGGCTGACCGTCATCGCGACCGAGGAGGTAGCCCTCGAAGATCTCGTAGCCGGCGCAGTATCGGTCGACGAACACGCGGTCGTGCAGGCCTGCCGTCACCAGCGTGTGCGCGATGCCGAGCATCAGCGCCACATCCGTGCCGGGGCGGATCGGATGCCAGACCGCCTCGATCTCGGCCGGCAGGTCGTCGCGCAGCGGCCCGATCAGGTGAAATTCCGCGCCTCGGCCGCGGGCGGCGCGCAGCCGGGCGAGCGCGATGTGCTCGCTGGTGCCGCCGCCGCCGACATCGTTGTTCTTCAGCGCCATGCCGCCAAACGCAAGCACGAGCGCGCTGTGCGCGACCAGCTCGTCCCAGCTGACGTTGTTGCCGGC
>CAWBFS010000008.1:0-27380 GCA_963788085.1 uncultured Alphaproteobacteria bacterium | reverse complement strand
CTGCTTTCGGGAGGCAGGGGCCGGAGGTTCAAATCCTCTCACTCCGACCAGCATTTTCCCCCGCCAGATCCCACAGCATCGGTACGGAGGAGTGGCTGTGGTGCGTCATCGACGGGAAGGAAGAGGCGGGCGGCGCCCGGTATATCGAGTTCAAAGTCTGCCGGAGCCCGGCCGATCCCGATCGTGCGCTCGGGAGCTGGCGCTTTCCCGAAAGCGGAAGAGCAATCGACGAGAGCAGGCTCGGCAACACGATCGAGGCGGATTTCGGTTCGCCGTGGATTGCGCCGATCAGCACGGCATCCCGTTTGTGTGGGTCAACGACCCCGACGAGCTGTTTCCGCCTTGGACCCGCCCGAGATAAGGAACTCGATGAGTGTCAGAGACTCCCCGATCAGCGGCCGGTGTCGGCGCGTGCGGGTGGAGCAGCCCGGCGTCGCGAAGATCGGCCCACAGCGCGGCCGGTATCGGATGGCGTAGGAGCCTCATATTGGCTTGCAACTCTTCGACGTTCCGCGGACCCGGAATGACCGCGGCCACCGCCGGATGCGCGAGCGGGAACTGCAACGCCGCTGCCGCCAGCGGCACCCGATGGCTGTCACAGACCGCCTCGATGGCATTGACCCGGGCGACAATCTCTGGCGGCGCCGCCTTGTAGTTCCAGGTGTCCCGGCCGGCGAGGATTCCGGAATTCAACGGGCCGCCGACCACAATTGAGATGCCGGCCTTCTCGCATTTCGGCAGCAGATCCTCGAGCGGCGCCTCCTCGAGGAGGGTGTAGCGCCCGGCGAGCAGGAATGCGTCCCAGTCCCCCCACTCCATTGCCTCGAGCAAAACCTCCCGCTCGTTGACGCCGATGCCGATCGCCCGGATCGATGCCGTCGGCGCGCAGTTTTTCCAGCGCGCGATAGCCGCCGTCGCGCAAGGTGCGCATCAGCCGGGGATGGGCTTCCTCGCCGTGCTGCATCGCGCCGATGTCGTGCATGTAGAGAATGTCGATCCTCGCCAGCCCGAGCCGCTGCAAGCTGTCCTCGAACGAGCGCATGACCCCGTCATAGGAGTAGTCGTAGACCGGGTCGAACGGCAGCGGATGGCGGCGTCCGGTGTCTTCGGCAGCGGTCCGGCGAGGACGAAGCAGGCGTCCGACCTTTGTCGACAGCACCCATTCGTCGCGCGGGACCCAGCGCATCGCATCGCCGACGCAACGCTCGGCCTGGCCGACGCCGTAATATGGTGCCGTGTCGATGTAGGACACTCCGGCCGCCCAGGCGGCGCCGACGATCGCTTCGGCCTCTTGCCGCGAGACCGCGATGCGACTGCCACCGAGGGTCGCGCAGCCGAGACCCAGCGCGGTCACTTCAACCGAAGTCCGTCCAATCCTTCGCTTCTCGAACGCGGGCATCGCGCGCTCTCTCCTACTGTCGTTTCACGTCCGTTTCACATCGCTTCGGCTCGAGCGGAGCATACACCGTTCGGAGCTTGGTCCGGGAGGCGGTGCGCGGCAGTATGCGCGCAAGGTACACGGCGTATGGGATCAACGGTGAGCGGTATTCTGGCGCAGCTGTTCAATGGGGCGCGAACTTTCTCGTACTGGCAGGAGCAGCCGGTGTCGGAAGCGCTGGTCGAGGCCGCGTTCGAGCTGGCCTCGCTCGGCCCGACCAGCGTCAATTGCGAGCCGTTGCGGCTGGTCCTGGTGCGCAGCCCACAGGCCAGGGAACGACTGCTGTCCTGCGTCTCGTCGGGCAATTACGAGAAGGTTCGCACGGCGCCGATTACCGCGATCGTCGCCTATGACCGTGATTTCTTCGAAATGCTCCCGCGGCTCTACCCGCATACTGACGCGCGGGTATGGTTCACCACGGATTCGGCGCTCGCCAGGAAACCGCTCTGCGCAACTCTTCGCTGCAGGGCGCTTATTTCATATTGGCGTTACGCGCCCCAGGGGCTGGATTGCGGGCCGATGTCCGGGTTCGACGCCCCCAAGGTCGATGCCGCGTTCTTTCCCGATGGACGGTGGCGCACCAATTTTCTGTTAAATATCGGGTACGGCGATCGCGACCGGTTGCACCCTAGACTGCCGCGTCTCGCTTTTGACGAAGTCGCGCGTTGGGAATAGTCGCTAATTTCATTACGGCGAGCGCAGAAGACGCTCAGGCCCCCAGTTCCGCGACGGGGTCACTGCCGAAAAGCCATTCTTCGGCGATCGTGCCGTCGCCGTTGTCTACGGTCACTTTGGCGGGCTCGTCGGATTCGGCGAGCCGAACGGCCTCGGCTATTGCCTCCTCGCGGCCCGGAAATGCGCTCCGTGGGTGATCTTCTCCTTCCTTTGTCACCGTCCAATCCTGCTCGGTCGGATGAACCCGGTAAACGTGGCGTCCCAACATTATCGATTCCTCGCGGTTGCGCCGAGTTGACCCGCGAACAACCGGTCTCCCCGGCGTGTTCCCGCGGCCGGAATGAGCAAATTGCCCGAGTAAAAAAACCGGCGTCGACGTTAGCCGACACCGGTGGGTTGCGGGTGGCAAACCCGCGACAGGGAGACTTTGCCAAGCCGGACTGGGAATATTAGGCGAGTGTCCGGCGCCTCGCCTAGCGCGCTAACTCGCTCTCCAGAAAAAGGTTCCAGTTCATGAAGATAAATTGTTTCGTCCGGAGCGAGACTTTCCAGACTACGCTGAACCAGCCATATGCGCCCCCTTCGCGATGCTGTGGGGCGGCCGTCGCCGCAAACTCGCATCGTTGATCGAGACTTGCGAACGCGGAGCGGGTCCGTGCGAATTCCGGGCGCTGCGCGCAGGCTTCGATTTGCTCCGGGCAGCTTCGGCCTCATCGTCCGCCATGGCCCCGGTGAGCCTTCGCAAGGCTTCCCTGCCGCGCGACAATCGCGAGCGGATCGTCCCTACCGGCACATCCAGAACCGCGGCAACCTCCTCGTAGCGCATCCCTTCCAAACCGACCAGCAAGACGACTGAACGCTGCTCCTCGGGGAGCTGCGCGATCGCGCGCTCCAGATCACGCAGCTCAAGCCGTTTGCCTTGTTGCGGCGCCCGGCTCAGCATCGGCCCGGTTTCATTCAACGTCACCGCTGCGCCTTCCCTCACGGCACGCCTGATATGATTGACATATTGGTTATGTAAGATTGTAAACAGCCAGGCGCGAAGATCGGATCCCTGCTGCCAAAGATGCAACTTGCCAAGAGCCCGGGTCAGGCAGTCCTGTACGAGATCATCGGCGCTGACAACATCGCGCGTTAGTGCCCGCGCGTAACGTCGCAGCCGCGGAATTTCGGCTTCGATGTTATGGTGAATGTCGGCCACAGGTGCTCCTCCGGCTTTCACGATCGGCCGGACAGCCGATCCGAACGCAACCGAGTGTAGGAGGCGGGGCGTAATCCGATGATGTCACGGGAGCCGATTTTCTGTAAGATTTTGTAACTATATGTATGCATGTATGCTGCTCAAAAAGCGTGACCCCGGTTCTCCCGACCGCGCTATTGTCGGTGGGGTCGCACCACGTCGAGAGGTAGTGGAAGCTCGCCGGCATGACTGACAACGGTCACATCCTAATTGTCGACGATCAGCGTGAAATCTGCGACCTCGTCCAGGAGTATCTGTCCGGCGAGGGTTACCGGGTTTCAACCGCTCAGGACGGCGCCGAGATGCGTCGGGTAATGGCGCAATCCCCGGTCGATCTCGTCATTCTGGATCTGATGCTGCCCGGTGAGGACGGACTGACTTTGGCCCGCTCGCTGCGTCAGGAATCGAGTGTCGGGATCATCATCTTGACCGGGCGGGGCGAGATCGTCGACCGCATCATCGGTCTCGAGATGGGTGCAGACGACTATTTACCAAAGCCGTTCCACCTGCGCGAACTCCTGGCACGGGTGAAAAGCGTGCTCCGCCGTGCTTCGTCGCGCAATAGCGACAGGCAGACGGCTCCCGCGCGCTCAAAGGCGCGATTTGCCGGCTGGAACCTCGATTTATCGAGCCGCGAGCTCTACTCGCCCTCGGGCAAGGAGGTCAGGCTTACCACCGGAGAGTTCGATCTGCTCGCAGCGTTTGTCAACAATGCCAATCAAGTGCTGACCCGGGATCGGCTTTTGGACCTTGCGCGCAATCGTGAGGCCGGACCTTTCGACCGAACGATCGACGTCCAGGTCGGTCGCCTGCGGCGCAAGCTGGAGGACGACCCGCAAAGGCCGATGATGATAAAGACGGTGCGCGGCACCGGTTACATCTTTACGCCGCCTGTCGAAGTGAGCTAGCTGATCAGACGGTCAGATAGCTTCGCACGCCCGCCTCGTCCATCTCTTCGCGGCGGCCCGACAGCACTACCTCGCCGCGCTGCATCACCAGGTATGAAGCGGCGAGGTCCCGGGCGAAGTCGAAATATTGCTCGACCAACAAGATCGCCATATCGCCACGTTCGGCAAGGGCGCGGATCACCCGCTCGATTTGCTTGATAATCGAGGGTTGAATGCCTTCGGTCGGCTCGTCGAGGATCAATAATCGCGGACGGGTGACGAGGGCTCGTGCGATGGCCAATTGCTGCTGCTGACCGCCGGACAGGTCGCCCCCGCGGCGGTGCAGCATATCCTTCAGCACCGGAAAGAGGGCGAAGATCTCGTCCGGAATAGTGCGCAGGCCGCGCGCTAGCGGCGCGAATCCGGTCGTCAGGTTCTCCAGCACCGTGAGCCGCGGGAAAATCTCGCGGCCTTGCGGCACCAGCGCGAGGCCAGTGCGCGCGCGTTCATGGGGCGGAAGTCCGTTGAGCAGCCGGTCCTCCCAACAGATGCGGCCGGAGCGGATCGGCTGAAGCCCGCAGATCGCCCGCAGCAGGCTGGTCTTGCCGACGCCGTTGCGGCCGAGAATGCAGGTCACTTCGCCCTTCCGCGCCGTCAGGCTGACGCGGCGCAGCGTGTGGCTCGCGCCGTAATAGAGATCGACGGCTTCGACCGACAGCATCGCTCAGCGGCCGAGATACACTTCGATCACACGCGGGTCGGCCTGAACATGGTCGATCGAACCTTCGGCCAGGACAGACCCCTCGTGCAGCACGGTCACCCGCGCGCCGAGGCTGCGGACAAAGGCCATATCGTGCTCGACGACAACGATCGTACGGTCCTTGGCGAGATCGAGGATCAATTCGGCGGTCTCTTCGGTCTCGCGGTCCGTCATACCGGCGACCGGCTCGTCAAGGAGCAACAGCGTGCGGTCGTGGATCAGCAGCATGCCGATTTCGAGCCATTGCTTTTGGCCGTGGCTCAAGGCGCCGGCCGGCTGAGCGCTTTGCTCGGTCAGCCCGATGCGAGCCAAGGTAGCGCCGATGCGATCGCGGCGGTTCGGGGTCAGGCGGGCAAACAGGGTCCCCCAGGTGGTGCGGTTGTCCGCCAGCGAGAGTTCGAGGTTTTCGAAGACGGTCAGGTTTTCGAAAACGGTCGGCCGCTGAAATTTGCGGCCGATGCCGAGATTGGCGATTTCCGCCTCGTCGAGACGGGTCAGATCGGCCGTGCCTCGGAAGAAGACCTCGCCGGAATCGGGCCGGGTCTTACCGGTGACGACGTCCATCATCGTCGTCTTGCCGGCGCCGTTCGGGCCAATAATGGTTCGCAATTCGCCGCGCTCGACGATCAGCGAGAGCTCGTTCAAGGCCTTGAACCCGTCGAAGCTGACCGTCACGCCGTTGAGGTAGAGAAGGGCGTCGGTGGTGCTCGCCGCGTTCACGCCTGCTCTCCCGCCGGAACGGGAGCCGGCGCTCGCAGCCGGGTCCAGCGGGCCTGCCGCAGAAGTCCGACGATCCCGGCGGGGAACACCAGAGTCGTCAGCACGAACAAGGCGCCGAGCATGAAAAGCCAGGTTTCGGGGGCGGCGCCCGTCAGCCAGGTTTTCGCGGCATTGACGAGGATCGCGCCGACGATTGCTCCCGCTAACGTGCCCCGCCCGCCGACCGAGACCCAGATGGCGATCTCGATCGAATTTCCGGGAGAAAATTCGCTGGGGTTGATGATGCCGACTTGCGGGACATAAAGCGCGCCAGCTATGCCTGCAAGAATCGCCGAGACCGTGAAGACGAACAGTTTCGCGTTGGTCACCGAATAGCCGAGAAAGCGCACTCGGCTTTCGGCGTCGCGTAGAGCCAACAAGACGCGACCGAGCTTGGACGACGTGATGTAACGGCACAGCAGATAGCCTAGCCCCAAGGCGGCGACCGAAGCGAGGTAAAGGCCGAGCCGGGTCGCCGGCTGGTGCACGTCCCAGCCGAGGATGTCCTTGTAATCGGTCATCCCGTTGTTGCCGCCAAATCCCATGTCGTTGCGGAAGAAGGCGAGCATCAGTGCGTAGGTCATCGCCTGGGTAATGATCGACAGGTAGACTCCGGTGACGCGGGAGCGGAAGGCGAGCCAACCGAAAACTAGCGCGAGCAGGCCGGGGACCAGGATCACCATCGCCGCAGCCCAAGCGAAATGCTCGAACCCCCACCAGAACCATGGCAACTTCTGCCAATTGAGGAAGACCATGAAGTCGGGCAGCAGCGGATTGCCGTATACCCCCCGGGTGCCGATCTGCCGCATCAGGTACATGCCCATGCAGTACCCGCCCAGTGCGAAGAAGGCGCCCTGACCAAGGCTCAGAATCCCCGCATATCCCCAGATCAAATCGAGGCTCAGCGCCAGGAGGGCATAGCAGAGATATTTGCCCAATAAGGGGATCAGGTAATCGGGCAACGCTGCCGCCGAATTCGGCGGCATCCAAAGATTGATGGCTGGAATCGCCACGGCGAGCAGCAGCCCACTCCCGAGAAAAGCCGCCCAGAAGCCCGGGCTCCACGGTGTCCTGCGCGGGGGATGGTATGCCGAAACCAATTAGCCCCCCGCCTCCGCGGTTCGGCCTCTCAGGGCGAAAAGTCCGCGAGGCCGCCGCTGGATGAACAGGATGATCGCCACCAGCACGACGATCTTGCCGAGGATCGCCCCGGCGACCGGTTCGAGAAATTTGTTGACGATGCCGAGCGATAGCGCGCCGACCAGGGTCCCCATCAAGTTGCCGACGCCGCCGAACACGACGACGAGAAAGCTGTCGACGATATAGATCGTGCCGAGGTTGGGGCTGACATTGCCGACTTGGCTAAGCGCTACCCCGGCCATCCCGGCGATCCCCGAGCCGAGCCCAAAGGTCAGCGCATCGACCCGCGCGGTGCGAATGCCCATGACAGAAGCCATCGGGCGGTTCTGCGTGACCGCGCGCATCTGCAGCCCAAAGCTGGTGCGGTTGAGTATGAGCGCCAGCACCCCTAAGACGACAAAGCAGAAAAGAATGATGACGACGCGGTTCCAAGTAACCGTGAAGCCGCCGATCAGGTCGAAGCCGCCGGTCATCCAGCTCGGGTTGGAGACCTCCTTGTTCGGCGAGCCGAAAATCGAGCGCACTGCTTGCTGCAGGATCAAACTGACCCCCCAGGTGGCGAGCAAGGTTTCGAGGGGGCGCCCATAGAGAAAACGGATGACGCTGCGTTCCAGCACCACGCCGACCGCGCCGGCAAACAAAAACGCCACCGGCACCGCGACGACGAGATAGGCGTTGATCCACTCGGGCGGCAGAAAGGCGCGAAAAAATTGCTGGCAGACATAGGCAGCATAGGCGCCGAGCATGATCATTTCGCCGTGCGCCATGTTGATGACGCCCATGACGCCAAAAGTGATCGCAAGACCAATAGCGGCGAGCAACAAGATGCTGCCGAGACTGATGCCTTGAAACAAATTGGCGGCAAGACCAACCAACCAGAGGCGGTTGTCGATCGAGGCAAGCGCAGCGTCCGCTGCTTGGCGCACCTCCGGATCGGTGTCGGGTGCGGCCCGGACCTCGTCGAGGAGGTTCTTGATCTGCGGGTCGGTGGTTGTGCCGAGAGCGCGCGCAGCGGCGAGCCGCTCCTGCTTGGTGCCCGCTACGAGCCGCGCCGCCGAGAGGCTCTGCTCCATCGCCGCGCGGATCTCGAAATCCTTTTCAACGGCGATGGCTTTTTCGAGAAGCGCCGCCTCGTCGGCCGACGGATATCGCAGCGCATCCCGAGCCGCCGCGAGCCGGGCAGTGGGATCGGCGCTAAACAAGGTCAGCTCCCCGAGCGCTCCCTCGATAACGCCACGCAGCCGGTTGTTAACCCGAATTCGGTCGAGCGCGTCCGCCTTTAGATCGGAGACGTCGGCCCCGGACAGCGGGTCGTTGAGCTTCGCCGCATCGGAAACCAGAACGCGGCCGTCCGGCGCCTTGAGTAAGCGGCCGTCGTTCAGAGCGGTAAGAACTGCGACGGCCCGCCCGTCACCGAACTTACCGAGAGCAGTAACCGCCTGCTCTTTCTCGGCAAAGCTGTCAGCCCCGAGGGCGGAGACGAGAGTGGCGAACTCGTCCGCGCGCGCCGGCAATGCTGCGGCGAGCAAGATAAAGATTGCGGCGAGCCACGCGAGATGGACCTGCATCCGGCCTATTTCCCTCTCCGCCCACTTACGGGGGGAGGGGGAGAAATGGGCAGGGTCCGGCACCGCAGGACTTCCCTTGCCCCTCAATCAGTGTACTTGGGCGACGTGCAGTTGCCGCAGACCCAGGGATAAGTCCAGTCGGCAACCTTGCCCTTATCCTCTGCGAGGTAGGGGCTCCAGGCATCGGCCTTGATCGCGTCCTTGGTCTGCCAGACGACATCGAACTGCCCGTTCGCCTGGATCTCGCCGATCATGACCGGCTTTGAAAGATGGTGGTTGGTGTTCATGACCTCGACAAAGCCGCTCGGCGCCTTCACCTTCTGGCCATACATCGCCTGCCGTACCGCATCGACATCGGTCGTGCCCGCCTGCTCGACGGCTTGCTTCCACATCTTGAACCCGATGTAATGCGCTTCCATCGGGTCGTTCGTCACGCGCTTCGGGTTCTTGATGAAGTCGTGCCAGTGCTTGATGAAGGCCTCGTTCGTCGGGTTTTTGACCGACTCGAAGTAGTTCCAGGCCGCTAGATGGCCGACGAGGTTTTTCGTGTCGATGCCAGCCAATTCCTCCTCACCGACCGAGAACGCGACGACCGGAATGTCGGACGCCTTGATGCCGGCATTGGCGAGTTCTTTGTAGAAGGGCACATTGGCGTCGCCGTTGATCGTCGACACCACAGCTGTCTTCTTGCCAGCCGAGGCGAAGCTCTTGATCGCGGCCACCTCGGTCTGCCAGTCGGATTGCCCAAAGGGCGTGTAGTTGATCTTGATGTCCTCCGGCGCCACCCCCTTCGATTTGAGAAACGCCTCGAGGATCTTGTTCGTGGTGCGGGGATAGACGTAGTCGGTGCCCTCCAGGACCCAGCGCTTCACCGACCCGCCTTCGGGGCTCATCAGATATTCGACCGCGGGGATCGCCTGCTGGTTTGGCGCCGCGCCGGTATAAAAAACGTTGTTCGAACTTTCCTCACCTTCGTATTGCACCGGATAAAACAGGAGACCGTTGAGCTCCTCAAATACCGGCAGAACCGACTTCCGCGACACCGAAGTCCAGCATCCAAACACGGCCGCGACTTTGTCTTTGGACAGCAGGTCGCGCGCCTTCTCGGCGAAGAGCGGCCAGTTGGACGCCGGATCGACGACGACCGCCTCGACCTTCTTGCCAAGCAGCCCGCCCTTCTTGTTCACATCGTCCACCATCATCAGGATGGTGTCCTTCAGGGTCGTTTCGCTGATCGCCATGGTTCCAGACAGCGAATGCAATACGCCGATCTTGATCGTGCCCCCACTCTGGGCGGTTGCTGCCATCGGCGCACCCGCTATGACGGCTGCCGCGACGACGGCCTGCCAAATTCTGTTCAACACCTGGTGCCTCCCTCATTTACATGTGTCGGCCCGCGGGCCGGCCTCGGTGTGAGAGCAAAATTGAGGCCAATCGCCGTCGGCGCGCCCGTAACCCTGGGCAGGGAATGAGCAGGCCGCAGTGCCTAAACAATGGGCAGCACTGTCGATCGACTGGCGACATGCGCGCCACCGTCGTATCGTTCGACAACAGCTTTGGGGATCGCGATGACCGATCAGGATGCCGTGCTTGCCGCCAATCTCGAGTTTTACCGGGCGTTTGCAGCGCGTGATCTCACCGCCATGGACGCGCTCTGGGCACGGCGGGTGCCGGTCGCCTGTCTTCACCCAGGATGGACCGCGCTCAAGGACCGCGACGCGATCATCGAGAGCTGGGCCGGGATCCTCTCGAACCCCGACGCGCCGCGCATTGCCTGTTATGACGAGCAGGCCTTTCTATATGGCGATGTGGCGCTGGTGCTGTGTGAGGAGGAGCTCGAAGGCGGCACCCTCGCCGCGAGCAACTTCTTTGTCCGCGAAGACGGGGTGTGGCGGATTGCCCACCACCAGGCTGGCCAGATCGTCCGGCGGCAGACCGAAAGACACCGACCCTCCCGGCTGAATTGAGGCGCAACCCGGATATTTGAGACGTGCCGTTCGGGCGACGGCACGACAGAAAATTTTAACAGTTGTGTGATCCGGTTCACAGGCGGGCGCCGAGAAAGTGGCGAGAATAGCCGCTCCTCGCGTTATCGCTTCGCTGAGGCGAGATCAAGATCTGTCTGAAATGACTGAAACGGCGTTTTCTGCCCTCGCCCGGGCGTGGACCACGACAATGATTGCCATGTCACTGCTCATCGTCGCGCTTGCTTTGGCAAGAGCGTGGGACAGCTCAATTTACTTGCAGGGGCTGCAGGAAGCCTTGAAGCTCGACGTGTGAGCCGCGTGGACTGCCGCGGCTCTCGATCGCGCGAAGGTATCCCTCACTTCCGAGAGGCGGGCGGCGGTCTCGGCATCGAGCCGACCGTCGCAACACTCTTGTCGGAAGCGGCGTTGAAAAGCAAGGAGCGCGGGCGTTTGCAACTCCGCACCCGCGCAATATCCGATAGATGAGAGATTGCCGATCGCCTCGGCTGGATTGATCGCGAACCCGCGAGACCCTGGCTTTGCAGGTGGCCATATCCCGATGCCGGCGCGGGCGAGCCTCGGCCAGTCGAATAGCTCGCCCGGATCGGCTTTCCGGTCGGGTGCGATATCGGAGTGACCGACAATTCGGTGCGCGGGGATCGAATGGCGTGAGATCAGGTCGGCGCACAACGCCTCGACCGATGCCATCTGCGCTTCGGGGAACGGGCGATATCCCCATTCATGGCCGGGGTTGACGATTTCGATCCCGAGGGAAACGGCATTGAGGTCGCTCTCGCCCTCCCAACACGAAACCCCGGCGTGAAAAGCGCGCCGGTTCTCGGGAACAAGCCGCCAGATCACGCCGTTTTCTTCTACGACGTAATGGGCGCTGACGCGGGCGTCGGGATCGCACAACCGGTCTAAAGCTGCCGCTGCGGTAGTCATGCCGGTGTAATGGAGTACCAGCATGTCGACCTGCGCCGGTTCGGGACGGGAACCGTGGTTCGGCGAGAAGCGGTCGATTGTCTGCAATGGGATCACGGCGGGCGCGCTTCGCTCTCGGCAATTTGGTCGTAAGCAGCGTTGATCCGCGCGATCCGGGCCGTCGCCAGCGCGACGCATTCGGGTGGCAGCCCTTGGGCGATCACGAGATCGGGATGAGACTCTCGGACCAGACGATGGTAGGCCTCGCGGATTGCGCCGAGGGAGGTCCCGGGCAAGACGCCGAGAATTGCGTAGGGGTCTTCGGCGGCATCCGCTCGCGGGCCGACATGGAGCGCGCGAATGCGGGCGTAATCCGCGGCTTCGAAGCCGAAATGCCGGGCGACCTCGCGCAGGTAATCGTCCTCGGCGGAGCAAAGGCGGCCATCGGCGAGGGCGATGTGAAAAAGACCGCCGAGAAGGTCCTCGAGCACCCCCCGATCATCCGCAAAGAGCCGACCGACTTGTCGAGCATAACTCTCAAACCCGGCGGTGCTCTTGCGGGCAAGATCGAAGACGAGCCGGACATGCTCCTCTTCTCCCGGCGGCACCTGAAAGACCTCGCCGAAGGCAGCGACCTCGTCGCGGGTCACCGCACCGTCGGCCTTGGCCATCTTGGCGCCGAGCGCAATCACGGCGATCGTGAACGCGATGCGGCGGCGCGGATCGCCATTCGCGTCCTCGCCGTGACCGTGCGGCGGCAGCCAGCTCGGGATCAGGCGCGCTGCGCCCGCGAGCAGATTGCCGAGCGGGCCGCCAAACGACAGGTCTCGCGCGCCGGCGATGATACGGCCAACAAAGCTCATGAGAGTCGACGCTGCGCTCGGTGGGAGTTGGTAAACGGAAGCGGAAACACTCTGTTCGATAGCTTCTAGCACAGTATCAACCTATGGTACAATCTCGGACCCAAGAACAGACCTACTAGAGGGAGGAATCCGATATGGCATACGCCAGCGTTGCGCCTGCAAGCCGGCCCGCCTCAGTCCGCTGGATGCAGCTGATAGCGGGCATCATCTGCATGGTGATGATCGCCAATCTGCAATATGGCTGGACCTTGTTTGTCAACCCCATCAAACAAACGCATGGATGGGCGGTCGTGGACATCCAGGTCGCCTTCAGCCTGTTTGTCGCGCTGGAAACCTGGCTCACCCCGATCGAGGGCTGGCTGGCAGACTGGCTCGGACCGAAGCTCTTGGTGGCTGTCGGCGGCGTGCTGGTCGCGATCGGCTGGATCCTCAACTCCTACGCCGACGAGTTGTGGATACTGTATCTCGGGGCCTGCATCACCGGAACCGGCGCCGGCGCCGTCTATGCGACGTGTGTCGGCAATTCGGTGAAATGGTTTCCTGACCGCCGCGGTCTCGCGGTGGGCCTCACAGCGGCCGGCTTCGGTGCGGGTGCCGTGCTGACCATCATTCCGATCCGCGCGGTCATCGCCGCCGATGGTTATGCGGCGGCGTTTTTCTGGTTCGGGCTGATCCAGGGCGCGATCGTCTTCGTTTTGGGATGGCTGTTGCGCGCTCCAGCCCCAGGCGAGACCCCGACCACAGCGCCGGTCAGGGTCATCCAGACATCGCGAAGCTATACGCCGCGGGAGGTGCTCGTCTCGCCGGTGTTCTGGGTCCTCTATGTAATGTTCGTGCTGGTTTCCGCGAGCGGGCTCATGGCGACGGCTCAGATTGCGCTGATCGCCCGCGATTACAACGTCGCCAACATCGTGTTGTTGTGGGGCGGCACGACTTTGACCATTGCATTGATGGTCGACAGCGTCGCCAACGGCGCAGCGCGTCCGCTCTTCGGCTGGGTCTCCGACCACATCGGCCGTGAATACACGATGGCGATCGCATTCGGGCTCGGCGGGATCAGCTATTGGCTGCTCGGCTCGCTCGGCACCGCGCCCTGGGCGTTCGTGATCTTCGCGGGGTTGATCTTCCTGACCTGGGGCGAGATTTTCAGCCTGTTCCCCTCTACCTGCACGGACAGCTTTGGGCCCAAATACGCGACCACGAACCTGAGCCTTCTTTATACGGCCAAGGGCGCCTCGGCCTTTCTCGTCCCGGTGGCGAACCTGATCAAGGCATGGACCGGCAGCTGGCACATGGTGTTCGTCATCACTGCCGCGATGAATTTCCTGGTGGTCGCGCTCGCTCTCTTCGTGCTGCGGCCGTTGCGGTCGCGGCAACTGGTCGCGCCAGTGCCCGAGTTTGCCGCGGCCCCCCGGCCGACGTGAGGTCACGAGAGTGCCGAACCGCTCGAGGGCGCGCCGCAATAATCGCTGAGCTGGCTGTTATTACAGCCAAGTAACAGCGAGAAGACCGCCCACCGCGGCGGATATCCTGGCATGTTTGAAGCAGCGGCAGCGGAATAACAGCGACAAACAGCGAACCGGTCCCGCTGATCGCCGCTGTAAACGGACGGAAGGTGATGCGCCGCAGCGGCATCGCCGGGTCCGAGCTCCATCCGATCGCGGCGGCTCATCTTCATGGATGCTGACCTATCACGCGATAATGGCGATTTTCGGGTTCGTTGCGCGGGACGCGGCAACGCTTCTGATCCCTGGCGGCAGGCTTTATCATTGCGCGTTGCAGCAGGCGGGAGCGCCCGATGAAACGGTATGACGCGATCGTGATCGGCGGCGGGTTGGTAGGCTCGGCGGTCGCCTATGGTCTCGCCCGCGAGGGGCTCCACCTCGCGCTTGTCGACGAAGGCGATGTCGCGTACCGCGCCTCGCGCGGGAATTTCGGGTTGGTCTGGGTCCAGAGCAAGGGCGACGGCGCACCCCATTACCAGCGCTGGACCCGGCGCTCGGCCGATCAATGGCCGGCGCTCGCTGCCGAGCTGCTGGCGTGCACCGGGATCTCGGTCGGGCACGAGCGGCCGGGCGGCGTCCATCTCTGCCTCGGCGAGGCCGAGCTCGAGGAGCGCCGGACACGCATGGAGCGGATGCGAATTCAATCCGGCAATTTCGGCTTCGAATACCGCATGCTCGACCGCCGCGAGCTCGCCGACATGCTGCCCGGTCTCGGACCATCCGTAACCGGCGCCTCGTGGACGGCCTATGACGGGCATGCGAACCCGCTCAATCTGCTGCACGCGTTGCACAAAGGGTTTGTCGAGAAAGGCGGGCGCTACGTTCCGAATACTACGATCAGCGACGTCAAGGCCGCGTCCGAGGCTTTCTGCATTAAGGTCGGCGACGGCGAGATCGGCGCGCCGAAGGTGGTTCTTGCTGCCGGCCTCGGCAACGCGGGTTTAGCCCCGCTGTTCGGGCTGAGCGCGCCGGTCGAGCCGCAAAGAGGCCAGATCCTCGTCACCGAGCGGGCGCAGCGCGTGCTGCCGATGCCGACGACGACGATCCGCCAGACCGTCGAGGGCGGGATCATGCTGGGCGACAGCCAGGAGGATGTCGGTTTCGACACCAGCCAAAAGCCTGCCGTGATGCAGACTATTGCCCGGCGTGCGGTGCTCTCGTTCCCGTGGCTGCGCGATCTTCAGATCGTGCGCGCCTGGGCGGCATTGCGCGTTATGCCGCCCGACGGTCTGCCCATCTACGACCAGTCCGAACGCTTTCCCGGGGCCTTCACCGCTAATTGCCACAGCGGGGTGACGCTCGCCGCGGCGCATGCCAATCTGTTTGCGCCGATGGTCGCAGCGGGTACGCTCGATCCCGCCCTCGAGCTTTTTTCGGCGCGACGTTTCGATGTTCCGGCGGCGGCCTGACACCGATCCGGCGACGATCGCCGTCATCGTCGAGGGACACACTGTTCTGGTGCCATCCGGCGCGTCAGCTGCGGCGGCCGTGCTCGTCGCCGGGTTTCGCAGCATCCGCGAGACGCCGGTCGAGGGCCGCGAGCGCGGCCCCTATTGCATGATGGGAATCTGCTTCGACTGCCTCGCCGAGATCGACGGCGTTCCGAACCGCCAGAGCTGCATGGTCGAGGCGCGTCCGGGCATGCGCATCCGCCGTCAGATCCGGGCGCGGGACATCGATCCGGGCCCACCATGACGACCGGGCTGGCGATCATCGGCGCGGGTCCCGCCGGCATGGCGGCGGCGGCGCTCGCCGCCGAGCTCGGGGTCGAGACCGCGTTGATCGACGAACAACACTCGCCGGGCGGGCAGATTTATCGCGGCATCAACCGCTCGCAGCCGAACTCGCCGCTCGGGCCCGATTACCTCGCCGGCCGCGATTTGGTCGCGGCGCTGCGCGCCAGCCGCGTCGAGTACCGGCCGAATACGACGCTATGGCATATCGATCCCGACGGGACTCTGTACGTCCAAAGCAACGGCCGCAGCGAGGCGCTGACGGCGCAGAGGATCCTGCTCGCCACCGGCGCCTTCGAGCGGCCCGTCCCGATCCCGGGATGGACCCTCCCCGGGGTCATGGGGGCCGGCGCGGCGCAGATCCTGCTGAAGTCGGCCGATCTTGTCCCGGAAGGCCGCGCCGTGCTGGCGGGGCAGGGACCGCTTCTTTATCTCATCGCCGCGCAGCTCGCGCGCGCCGGCGCCCCGCCCATTGCGCTGCTCGAGACGACTCCCTTGGAGAATTACCTCGCCGCGGCGCGGCAGCTCGACAAGGTCTGGCCGGGCCGTCGGATGTTGGCGAAAGGGTTGGGTCTGATTTTCGCGGCGAGACGTGCCGGCATTCCGGTCCGGCGCAGGGTGCGCGGGCTGCGCGCGATCGGGCAGCGCAGCCTCGAGCGTGTCGCCTGGGACGGCGGCGAACTCGCTGCCGATCATCTGTTTCTGCACGAAGGCGTCATCCCGAACGTTCAAGTGAGCCTCGCCTTACCGCTGCGGCACGAGTGGGACGAGAGCCAACTGTGCTGGCGGCCGGCGCTCGACCCGTGGGGGCAGACGAGCATGCCGAACATCGCAATCGCCGGTGATGGCGGCGGCATCGCCGGGGCCGAGGCGGCCGCACTGTCGGGGCGCCTGGCCGCGCTCGACGCAGCGGCCCGGCTCGGTCATATCGGCGAACCCGAGCGCGACCGCCGTGCCGTGCCGATCCGGGCGGCGCTCGATCGCGAACGGGCGTTGCGGCCGTTTCTCGATCGCCTCTACCGCCCGGCACCTTCGGTGCTGGTCCCGGCGGAGGACGAAACCGTCGCGTGCCGCTGCGAGGAGGTGTCGGTCGGCCGGATCCGCAGCGCCGCGCGGCTCGGCGCGCAAGGTCCAAACCAGCTCAAGGCGTTCACCCGTTGCGGCATGGGACCCTGCCAAGGCCGGATCTGCGGCCCCATCGTCTCGGCCGTCATCGCCGACGCGCTCGGCAAACCCATCGCGGAAATCGGCACCTACCGCCCCCGCGCCCCATTCAAGCCGATCACCGTCGGCGCCCTCGCCGATCTCGACACGGGCGACGACGAGCGACGAGCCTAGCTGATCGTCTCGGCCATCGGCCGCACCGCGATTCCCGCGCCTTCGAGCCGCTCCCTGACGAGCGCCGCCATCGCCACCGCCGCCGGGTTGTCGCCGTGGACGCAGACCGTGTCGATCGAGACCGGGATACGCTTGCCCGAATTGCTGATGGTCGCCCCTTCGAGCACCATCGCCGAGACACGGGCGGCGGCCTCCTCGGGATCGTGCAATACCGCCCCGGGAAGCTTGCGCGAGACCAGGTTGCCGGTGTCGTCATAGGCGCGGTCGGCATAAATCTCGCGCGCCATTCTGAGGCCCAGCTCGTGCGCCGCGCGTTCGAGCTCGGTGCCGGCCATCACGACATAGATCAGTTCGCGGTCGACCGCGGCGATGGCCCGGCCGATCGCGAGCGCCGTCGGACGGTCGACGGCGGCGAGGTTGGCCAATGTGCCGTGCGCCTTGACGTGACCGACGCGGTGGCCGACTGCCCGCGCCACACCCTGCAATGCACCGATCTGGTAGACCACCATCTTTTCGATGTCCTCGGGCTTCTCGCCCTGGATCTGGCGCCGGCCAAACCCCCAGACGTCGAAAAAGCTCGGATGCGCGCCGATCCCGACGCGGTTTTCCTTGGCCCGGGTCACGGTCTCGAACATGACGAGCGGATCGCCGCCGTGAAAGCCGCAGGCGACATTCGCCGAGGACACGATCTTCAGCATCTCGGCGTCGCTGCCCATCGTCCAGGCGCCAAAGCTCTCGCCCATGTCGCAATTGAGGTCGATCACGTCCATCAGAGCTTCCTCGGGTGGTTCAGTACTCCTTATATGGGAGAAATTTGCCGCTGAGGGTCAGCTTGACGCGGTCTCCTTTCGGGTCGGGCTGGCGTTCGATCGCCATGTCGAAATCGATGGCGCTCATGATGCCGTCGCCGAATTCCTCCTGGATCAATTCCTTCCAGGTCGTGCCGTAGACCTGGACGAGCTCGTAGAAGCGATAGATCAAGGGATCGGTCGGCACAGCGGCCGGCAATGAGCCGCGATAGGGGATCTCCTGCAGCAGGATCGTTTCCTCTTCGCCCAGATCCAACAATTTGGCGGCGCGCGCAGCCTGCTCGGGGCGGAGCTTCATCTGGCCCATCAGCGCGGCAGTCAGATAAAGTGCCGAGCCGCCGCCAATCTCGGCGACGATCGTCTTCCAGCTCATGTCTTTTGAGCGCTTCGCAGCGAGGATTTTGCGCGTCACCTCTTCACGGGTCATATCGGCCTCTGTTCGATATTGTCCTTCGACAGTGGCAAGGCTCGTGCCAGCTGTGCCATGTAACAACCTGGAATTGAGCCAAGGATTAACCGCTGCTGCATCTGCAGCATATCAGCAAAATAGTTGATAAAAACGCTATGTAACCTCAAAGGCTTACAAGATTTTCATCGCGCTTTTGTCCCGCTGGCGGGATTCGCTCGCGCTCGGTGTCCGCCTGAATTCGCGTATCTATTCCGCGCCTTTATAGCGGCTCACCGCGCCGAGCGATATCGCGGCGGCTATCGTAGTGCGGGCAGACCCGCGATTTGGCTACGACCTATCCCAGCCGGGATAGATGCGATTCCGAAAATTACCTATTTGCAGACACCGATAGTATTGTAACAATTATTATTTTGCGCCGCTACGATCCAGAACGATATCTATGCGCGCAGATCCGCGGACGCGCGGTGACGCCCTGATAACCATTTTCATCAGAGGCCGCAGTGGAGAGCCGCAAAACCAGTATTGCTGTAGAAGATCGCTTCAAAGTCGTACCATTTGAGGAATTTTGCGAAATCGCACATGTTGGGCATAGCAGAGGCTACGAGTTTCTAAATTCGCGCGACGTCAAATCCGTTTTGGTCGGACGGCGCCGGCTGGTTCTTATTCAGAGCTGGTACGATTATCTCGAGCGGCTGCTCGAGGAACAGCGGACTTTCATGCCCGGCCGACATCCGGCCAGCCGGCAGTCACCACCATCTGAGCCCGCCGATCCACCGCCCGCCCAAGCATCGCCAGCGCCGAGACGCCGAGGCCGCCCGCGTAAATATCCGCGCCCGGCTGATACTGCCGATCCGGCACCCGCGGCTGCCAATCAGCGCTGGGCCGATACTCGGCGCCGCGCCACCGTCGCGCCCGTGGAGCCGGTCGCCATGCTGCGGGAGGAGCCTGCGGCATGAGCGTCGGCGGCAGCAAACAATACCGCCTCACGCGCGCACGCGCGCGAGGCGGTAAAAAATCGGGCTTACGTGAATGCCGCTTCGCGCGCGGCGGCCGATTGCCGGCGCAGCCAGTCGTACCAGTCGCCGATCCCTTCCCCGGTACGGGCCGAAAGCTGAAGCACCGGCGCCTTCGGGTTGACCCTCTTCAGGTTGGCGGCGGCGGTCCCGAGGTCGAAATCCAGAGGGATGAGACTTTAATCGGGTGCCTACAGGCAAGGTGCCGATAACCGTGAACTCGGCTTCATGCGCTATGCGGTCGAGCAGGCGCGACGCGGCTGGCTGGAGCCGTCGGACATTCTCAATACCCGCAGCCTCGACGGCCTAAAGGCAGCGCTGCGGCGTCTTTGAGAGGATGCCTTCGCAGGATTGCGGTGGATCAATCCCGAGCCGGCCGCCATCGCCTAGATTGATCGATACAGAATGGAGAATTCGATGCAACTGCCACTTCAGATTACTTTCCGCCATATGGACTCGTCTGATGCTGTCGCGGCGCGAATACGTGAGCGCGCCGAGGCGCTCGAACGCTTCTTTGACCGGATCGTATCGTGCCGCGTCGTGGTCGAATGCCAGCACCCCCGCCGCCAACAGGGCAACTCGTTTCGGGTGCGGGTTGATCTCAAAGTTCCTGGGGACGAGATCGTGGTCGGGCGCGACCCCGAGGCGCACCATGCGCATGAAGATGTCTATGTCGCTATCCGCGACGCGTTCGACGCAACGCGCCGGCTGCTCGAAGATTACGTTCGCCAGGGACGCGGTGACGTCAAGCTGCACGCGGTGCCCGATCACGGACGAATCGCCCGACTCCTGCCCGATCGGGATTGCGGCTTTATTGCAAGTGCAGACGGCGACGAAATCTACTTCCATCGCAACAGCGTCACGAATGGCGCCTTCGACAAGCTCGCGATTGGCGATGAGGTCCGTTTTGTCGCGCAACCCTCTGAGAGTGCTGAAGGTCCGCAGGCGAGCACGGTCGTCCCGCTCGGTAAACATCATCTCCCCCCAGCCCAAACGGTGCGCGTCTGATCCGCGCAATATCGGAGGAACAGTTTGATGAGCCAGATTTCGCGACCTGCAACCGCCGCAGAGATCATCGAAATCGTTGGGCCGCTCGACGATTCCGTGCTGATGAGGATTGTGGAGACCGAAGCGACGCCGCCCGAGGTGCTCGAAGCATTCACCTGGGATGCCGCTGACGATCAGATCGGCACCGAACTGGAACACAGGCCGCGCGGCGCCGTCGCCCGTGTCTATGAAATCCTCAAGCGCGAAGAACCGGAGCCGGGCGAGCGCTGACAATCTCGAGGGGAGAGGCCGATGAACGCAGCGGAAATCATGACAAAAGAGGTCGTAACGGTGAGACCCGATACGAGCATCGCCGAAATCGCCGATCTCCTGCTCAACCACAAAATCACCGCGGTTCCGGTGATCGATGATGACCGTCACGTCGTGGGCATTGTCAGTGAAGGAGATCTGCTGGGCCATCCTCCTTCCGGTAGCCCGCGGGCGTGGTGGCTACGGCTCTTTAACGACGATACAGTCTGCCTGGAGGAGATCGCGACAGCCCGCCATCTGAAGGCACGCGATGTCATGACCAAACCTGTCGTTACCGTGGTGGATCAGACGCCGGTCGACGTCCTCGCCACACTGATGCGCCGTCGCAAGGTGAAACGTGTGCCCGTGCTGCGGAACGGTAAGCTCGTCGGCATTGTCAGCCGTACGGATGTACTCGAAGCACTGATGCGGCTCGCCGACGCGGCAGACGAGTGCCAATGAGGCTGAGAGCGTTTCCGAAGGCCGAAGCCGCGCTCAGTTTTGTCGCGAAACGCGTTCGACCAAACCGCCAGCGCATAGCTACTAACGCCTCGAATCAAGCAACCTCCGTAGCCGGCAAACAAACCTTCGGCGTTGCTTTGCTGGCGCATTGTGGGTTGCGGGCGGGGAGGACACCGACCCGAATTCTCCCCGTCTCCGCAACTGATGCTCGCGGCTAATAGTCGATCGTCAAGTGATCCTGAACCTCGGTGACGCCCGGCGCCGACCATGCGGCCCGTTCGGCAATATCGCGCTCATACCAGGCCCGGACCTTGCCGCTAAGGACGACCCTGCCGCCTTCGGTCTGCACGGTGATCCGGGATGCTTCCACGTCGGCACTCCGCTCCAATGCTTTTTGGATTTTCTCCTTGACCTCAGAGGCGCGGACCGCAGAAGCGACCCGGATCTGGTTCACGACGTTGGCGACGCCGGTGAGTTTGTGCACGACGTGCTCGGCGTCCGTTTTCTGAAATTGCCAATCGACATCGCCGGTCAGTGTGACGGTCCCCCTTTCCACTTTGATTTTGATGCGATCGGCCGGAACCCCGACTTGCCATTTGAGGATGTCGAGGGCGCGCGCGGCGATCTCGTCATCCGAACGCTTGGTGTCCGAAGGCAAGCGTACCTCGATCTCCTCGGCAATCGCCTTGACGCCTTTGACCCGACGGGCGGCGCGCTCCACGGCCGCTTTCTCGGCGTAATTCGTCACAAAGCCGGTAAGAGTGACGACCCCTCTGTCCGCGGCGACGCCAATATGGGCGGCATTGACGCTGGGCTCGAATTCGAGCTCATCGAGAACATCTTGGCGAAGCTGTAAATCGCTGATCATAACAACCTCCGTTTCCAGTGCGCTTGGAGGTTTTCGCATCCCGCCCAGACCTGCCTTGATCCAGATCAACTGCAGACCGGCCTCGGAATTTATCTACTGAAGCCAAGCCTTCGCGAGCTTGCGGACTTGACGGCACGACAAATCTGCACCAAGTGTGGCGAAGAGCAGGCAGTGCAGCAGCTGCTCGAGCAAGCCTGCCGCTCCCGCTCCGCATCATCGGCCGGAATGCGCCGCGATAATGGCATCGGCGACAAGCCCGGACGAGTCGAGGTGTACAATGCTCTGCGGCAGCCGGCCTTCTGCTGCGGCGACCGAACGGACCGTGTCGGTGACTGCGATACCCTCAAACACCGGATCGGCGAGGACGGTGGGTGCCTGTCCCATAAAGAGGCCGTGCGTCGCCGCGGCGAAAATCCGTGTTGCCCCAGCCTGGCGGCAGCTCTGCGCGGCGCGCTGCAACGTGGTGCCGGTGCTGATCAGATCGTCGAAGATGATCACGGCGCGATCGCGTACCTCGCCGACGAGCAGCTCACCAGTGACGACCCCACCGCTGCGCCGCTTTTCGACGAAGGCGGCCGACGGCTCGTCATGCAGTTCAGCCACGAGAGCGCGGCGAAACTGCTCGGCCCGCTTGGCACCGCCGATGTCGGGCGAAACGACGGCGATTTTTTCATGTCGCAGCAGCCGGGCGAAGTGGTCGACAAACAGCGGTATCGCCTCGAGATTTGTCGATTGGCAGCGAAAGGCGTTCTCGAAAGCGGCTAGGTTATGGACATCGAGGGTCATCACCGCATCCGTCCAGCAAGCCTCGAACAGCTGCGCCACGTATTTTGTCGTGATCGGGTCACGCGGCTGCGTGCGCCGATCCTTGCGGGCGTAGCAAAGATAAGGAACCACGGCCGTGACCCGCTCGGCACCCGCGTCCTTCAGCGCCCCGATAAAGAACAGCAGGCGACAGAGCTTATCGTTCGGGCTCTGCTCGGCATCGCCATAAAGCGAATGGATCACGAATACGTCGTGTCGCCGCACATCGATGAGCGGGCGGATCTTGTGCTCGCCATCCTCAAAGCCGCGTTCCTCGTGCTCGCCGAGGACCAGATCGAGATGCTGAGCGACGCGCGAGCCGTAATCCCGCGTGCCCCCGACGGCAAACAAGCTGAGCTCGCAATTGACCTGCATCGCACCCTCCATAGAATTTAAATCGCTGCAGCAGGCGGCGTGTGCGCCTTCAGCCCGTGCCGTAGCATCGCCTCCCAACCCTCTTCAGGGCTGTCAGCAAAGGAGAACAGAGCGAGATCTTCGGCAGCGATCATGCCGTCCTCGACGAGCGCGTCGAAATCGACGATGCGATGCCAGTAGTCGCGGCCGAACAATACAATCGGCATGGGAGGCGCCTTACGGGTCTGCTGCAATGTCAGGATCTCGAAGAGCTCGTCCATCGTGCCAAAACCACCCGGGAAGACGGCAAGCGCATTGGCCCGCATCGCCAGATGCATCTTGCGCATCGCAAAATAGTGAAAGCGGAAGGTCAGCTCCGGCGTCGAATAGGGGTTCGGTTCCTGCTCGGCCGGCAGACTGATATTGAAGCCGATGCTCGGTGCTCCGGCATCGGAAGCGCCGCGATTCGCGGCTTCCATGATGCCGGGTCCGCCGCCCGTGGCGATGACATTGTCACGCAGCCGACCCTCGGGGGCGAGCGCGCCGCCGCGCTCGGAGACAAGCCGCCCAAAAGCGCGCGCCAGCTCGTACCATCGCGTTTGGCGGATGCGGCGCCTGGCGCGCTCGAATGCCGGCGCGCCCTGTGCCGCCCCCAGCAAGCTCTGGGCCTCTTCAGGCGAGGGGATTTGCGCGCTGCCGAAAACGATAATTGTCGAGCGCACTCCCCAATCACGCAGCGACAACTCGGCCTTGGCGTATTCCAGTGCAAAGCGCACCGAGCGCATTTCGTCGCGCAGCAAAAACTCGACGTCCTCGACCGGCAGCCGATAGCTCTTCGAGTGTCTCTGAGCGGAGTTGTCAGTCATCGAGTTCTCGGCTCGCGGGATTGCCTGCCTTAGCCCCAGGGCCGTAAGGCGTGGGACTGGTAGGAGTGGTCCATTAGATCATCGTCCGGAGCCTCTCCGTCGCGCGGCTGCGACATGGACAGCAGGGCTTGAATGCGCTCCTCGGTTGCCGGGTGATCGCGAAACAGCGGCGGCACTCGCAGCATGGCCGCGGCCGGAAACCGACCGCGCAGCAGCATCTGCTCCTGGCGCCGCAGCTTGACGAGAGCCGATGCCAGGCCATGCGGGTCGCCGGTCAGCTCGGCCGCTTCGAGATCGGCCTCGCCTTCGCGGGTGCGCGACAGCGCAAGCTGCAGCAGGCCTACACCGAGTGGTGCAAATGCCAACACCAGCAACGGCATGATTGGGAAGCTGGATGCTGAAACGGTGCGCAAAAAGAGGCTGAAGAACACGAGCAGAAACGCAATCTGCGATACCGTGCGCGTGAGCTGCCCTACGACCATCGCAAGCTGCATCAAGGCGAGGTCACCATTGCGCACATGGACGATCTCGTGTGCGAGAATCCCGCGGATCTCGCGGGGGGTCATTCCGCGGACCAGCCCCTCCGACAACGCAATCGTGGTTGCCTCGCCGCCTCCAATCGTGAAGGCGACCGGGAACCGCTCACCGACCCAGCAAAGCTGCGGGACGCGACCGAGACCGGCGCGGCGGCAGAGCGCATCAAGAATCTCGTAGAGCACGGGCGCCTCCCAGCGCGCCACCGGGCGTGCGCCGATCGCCTGGAGAATGAGCCCCGGCGGCACCCGCCGAACCAGCACAAGCATTAGAGCGCCGCCAACGAGGCTCCACAGAATTCCGTTCCACTCGGCGACGATCCACCCACAATAGGAAAGAAGCGCCGCCATCGCGATCAGCAGCAAGGCCGAATGATGGCGGATGTGACGGCGCCGCCGCTCGCTGTCTGCGATTACCATGCCGCTCCTCCAACTGTCGAAACGGCCTATAAATACGTCAGAGCCATTCGCTTTTGCATGGCGATCCCTCGGATCTGCGAGTGCGAGCAATATTCCGGTCACCCGCGGTGCTGACCTTGATCCAGGTCAATTGCGGTGGTGGTGTTCCAGTCAAAGATAAAGTCCGCGTCCGATCCCGCCCCCGAAGGCGTGGCATGAGGGGTGCGAATGGGAAGCCGATGCCCGTTTTTTCGATACGACTATACGGGGTTAATCATGGCGATTAGGCAGCGCGCGCTGCTCACCGATCTTTATCAACTGAACATGATGGCGGCTTATCTCGAGCACGGCATCACCGGGACCGCGGTGTTCGAGCTCTTCGTGCGCAAGCTTCCATCGCGCCGCGGCTTCCTGATGGCCGCGGGGCTCGAGCAAGCTCTGCAATTTCTCGAAACCGTCTCCTTCTCACGGGAGGACATCGACAATATCCGTGCCTTGGGACAGTTTCCTGAGGACTTCCTCGCCTATCTCCGATCGTTCCGCTTTACCGGAGACGCCGATGCGATGCCGGAGGGAACGGTCTTCTTTCCCGACGAGCCGATCCTGCGGGTGACCGCACCTCTGCCCGAGGCGCAGTTCGTCGAAACACGTCTCGTCAACCTGCTGCATTTTCAGACCGTCGTCGCCTCAAAAGCAGCGCGCATGGTGCTGGCTGCGCCTGGAAAGCCGCTCATCGATTACGGTCTGAGGCGCGCGCACGGCGCTGAGGCCGGGCTGCTCGCGGCGCGCGCCAGCTACATCGCCGGGTTCACCGGCACGGCAACAGTAGCGGCCGGGCTCGAATTCGGCATCCCTGTTTACGGCACGATGGCCCATTCCTTCATCCAGGCGCATGATGACGAGGCCCTCGCCTTCGAACACTTCGCCCACTCGCATCCGCAAGGCCTCGTCCTCTTGATCGATACCTACGATACCGAACGTGCCGCGAGACGGGTGGTGGCGCTGGGGCCGCGCCTGGCGGCACAGGGCTTCACCATCGCGGGTGTGCGTATCGACAGCGGCGACCTCGGCGAGCATGCGCGACGGGTTCGCCGGATCCTTGACGATGGCGGTCTCCGGACCGTCAAGATTGTCGCTAGCGGCGGGCTCGACGAAGACGCGCTGCTGGCTCTGTCGCGCGCCGGTGCACCAATAGAACTCTTACGGTATCGGCACGAGCCTGACGACTGCGTCGGACGCCCCTGCGCTCGATTGCGCCTATAAGCTGCAGGAATTTGCCGGTACAGCCCGGCGCAAGCGCTCGGAAGGCAAGGCGACCTGGCCCGGCCGCAAGCAGGTTTGGCGACGTTACGACGAGGGCGGCAGGCTAGTGGGCGACCTAGTCTCGCCTGCCAATGAGCAGCAGAACGGCGAGCCGCTCCTCCGCCCAGTAATGCGTAGTGGGCGCCGCCTGCCCGAGATACCGGACCTGGCTTCCGCGCGCAACCACGCAAAAGATCAACTATCGCGGCTGCCCGCCCGGCTCGCCCGGCTCGAACCTTATGCCTACCCGGTCGAAATCAGCGCGTCGTTGCGCGAATTGGCGGCGGAGCTCGACCGCCGCGCCGAGATCGACCGACCGTCCGCGTGATCTCTGGATGAGCTTCGGAAAAGATAGCAGGTCCCGCTGCCGCGCATCGGCAACGCGAGAGATCGATATCAGCCGCAAGGTGGCGTTCCTCGCATCATCGAAAGCCTATGCCGAGCGACCGGCGCGGGTCGAAATAATCCAGACCCATTTGTCCTGGGTGTTTCTGACCGAACGCCACGTCTTTAAATTGAAGAAGCCTCTGCGCGGCGACGGGTTTGATCTCTCGAGTGCCCAAGCCCGACGGCGCAATGCCGAAACAGAGGTGCGGCTCAATCGCCGACTGGCCCCCGGCATCTATCTCGGGGTCGTGCGATTGACCCTGTCCGGCAGCCACCGCTTGGCGATTGGTGGCCAGGGCGTCGTCGTCGACTGGCTGGTCAAGATGGTCCGCCTCCCTGCGGAGCGGATGCTGGACCGCCGCCTCGTCTGCGGGAACTGGCACTATGCCGATATCCATACGCTTGCCGATTGGCTCGCCAAGTTCTTCGGGACGGCCCGGCGCGTGCCGGTCCAGCCGATTGCCTATCTCGACCGCTTCCGCGCCGAATGCCGGCTGAGCCGCCATGCTTTTCGCGCCAGCGGCAGTCCGCCGCTGCAGCATGCTGTCGATTGCGTTGTGCGCTACATCGAGGCCTTTATGGGCCGCCATAGTGACCTGTTATTGCGACGCCTCGAGGATCGCCGTATCGTGGAGGGGCATGGCGATCTCCGCCCCGAGCACATCTGTCTGGGATCCGCGCCGCGGATTATCGATTGCCTCGAATTCCGTCTCGATTTGCGCTGTCTCGACCCGGTGGACGAGCTCGCGTTTCTGGGGATGGAGTGCGCGAGGCTGGGCGCCGGCGGCATCGGGCGCGTGTTGTTCTGGCACTATTGCCGGCGCACCGGCGACTGCCCGCCACCGGTATTGATCGCTTTTTACAAGGCCATCGGTGCATTGATACGCGCCCGCATCGCGATACTGCACCTTCAGGAGACGCCTGTACGCGATCCAGCGAAATGGCCAAAGCGGGCAGCAGAGTACGTTGAGATCGCACGTCGCGAATGCCGGCAATTTGATCTCTAATAACCGTTGCTGGGCCTGCGTTCGCCACGGTCTAATTTGGGCACCCAGGTTTAACCGCGGATAGGGCTATAAAC
>CAWBFS010000007.1:0-335875 GCA_963788085.1 uncultured Alphaproteobacteria bacterium | reverse complement strand
TGTCGGAGTGCCACAGCCGGTCGCCCAGCTTGAAGAACCACACCCGATCCTCGTCGGACATGATGTTGCCGTGCTTGTCGAGATTGGAAAAATCCGCGATGCCCGGGCCGAGGCGCTGGTCCTCGCGTTTTCTGACATGCCCCGGCGTGTTGTAATTTTCGAGCTCTCCGAAATGGCGGGTGAACGCGATCTGCTCTTCGTCCGTGAGGTTCTGGTCGCGAAAGACCAGCACGGCATACTCGTTCATGCCCGCCTCGACCGCATCGATCTCGCCCGGAGATGAGCGGCTTCCGGCAATCGAGCACCCGAAACCTCACCGGCAAAAACGGGATGGAGTGGGCGGATCGATACAGGCATCCGTTCAACCTCCTGCCTTAAGCTGACTTCTCAGCCTCCCTCCGCTGCTCGCAGCCGCAACGCCGCAAGCCAGCGCCTCAGCAAGGCGGCGTGCGCAGCGAGGTGCGCCTCGATCTGCTGCCCAACCTGGTCTCGATACATATGGACCGCGAGATTGCGTTCCTCGCCCAGCTTGATGGCCGCCTCCGCGTCCTCATCCGAAAGCCAGCCGAGAGCGCGGGCGGCCCGAATGGTCGCGTTCGGCGATGCAGCGCTAACATTCTCCAGTGCCGCGAGCATCTTCTGACAGGCTTTCCAAACCGCTTCGTAGGTGTAGATCAGCCGCAGGACTGCGCTGTCGCGCTCAACCAGCGTGCGCTCGCTTTTCCCGGCAAGCTCGTCGAGCGTGGCAAGCGCCGCCGCTGCCTCGGCGAGCCGCCGGTCTAGCCTTTCCATCTCACGCCCTCCCGACGAACCTCTTCGATCAGGGTCGGGGCGGCATTACTCAGGTCAACAATATCCACGTTGTAGGGGATGGAGCTTTCCTCGACGCTCTCAGCGAGATCGGATAAGAAGCCGGCGGGCAATTCGTCCCGCGGCAGTATCGCGATATCGATATCGCTGTGTTGAAAAACCTCACCTCGGGCACATGACCCGAACAACCACACCTCCGCGTCGTGCTCGCTCAGGGCAGTCAGGACCATCCGGCGCAACTCTCCGATGGCCCGGCTGCGGGTGGGGTTCACAACGATTGCCTCAAGAAATACCCGACCTCAAGATACCCTCTCGCGGCCAAATCTTCAATTTCCGCAAGGAGGCCGCAACCCGGCCCTCGACCTCCGGAGGTGCCGCCGGGCCAAGGCATATCCGATAGATCGGCAAACCCTCTACAGAGTGCCAAGATCGAATGGGTAGATCGAGGTACGGGATCACGTCGCCACCTCGTTGGTGCGTTTTGTAGTAGGGGCTCTTCAAAATTTCGGGATATGAGCGATGCACAAAATAGCGATATTCTTTCTCCGATTTCCACGAAACATCTTTGAACATACTCGAAATCATAAAAATATAATCCACAAGTTCTTCAATGACACGACCATTCCAACATGTAATAATTGAAGTTATCACTGATCGGAGCCGCTCGGACTCGTACGACATTGGGCAGACGACTGTGGTCGAGTTACCTGCTATGAACCGACCAATCCACTCGTTTGGACGATCAAACACGGCGGCTTTGAATGACAGAAGCACGCCTCTGCCATTATCCGCGTAATTCGTCATGACCGGTGTCATCGTACGCCAGGCTGAAGCTCGCGCTAAAAAACCGGAAATTGGCGAATACGCGGTCGGCACTGGCTCGTAGACATTCCGCATCCTGTGTCCTGCCCTGCTCCCGAAATCCCATTCGCGATTTCCGTGGCGGATCTCGGTCGGATCGTTCAGATGTGCGCGTTCGGTAAACCAAATCCGCCCGCTCTCCAAAATTCCCAGAGCACCCCTCAAGTTCGTGTAATGGTGGACAGCAGGCATCGAGCCGTTAATGTTGTTAATATATTGCTGTATCGGGTGCCAAAGGCTGCTGATCATTTATTAATGGGCCCCCAGTGCATGGTGGCCAGATCTGATCTCAAATCATTATGGCCGACGGTCTTCACCGGGGCGCAGGGTTCCAGGCTCGCTACCCCGCACGGCGGCGCGGCAGGGGCCGTCGCGCGAGGTAGGGGCGCAGATACTGGCCGGTGTAGCTCGCCTCGCATGACGCGATGTCTTCGGGGGTGCCGGTGGCGACGATATGGCCGCCGGCGTCGCCGCCTTCGGGGCCGAGATCGATGATCCAGTCGGCGGTCTTGATGACTTCGAGATTGTGCTCGATGACGAGCACCGTGTTGCCGGTCTCGACCAGCGCGTGCAATACGTCGAGGAGCTTGCGCACATCGTCGAAATGCAGCCCGGTCGTCGGCTCGTCGAGGATGTAGAGGGTGCGGCCGGTGGCGCGCCGCGACAGCTCCTTGGCCAGCTTGACGCGCTGCGCCTCGCCGCCCGACAGCGTCGTCGCCGGCTGGCCGATATGGATGTAGCCGAGCCCGACCCGCTGCAGGGTCAAGCAGCTTGTCGCGGATCGCCGGCACCGCGCGGAAGAAATCGGCGCCCTCGTCGACCGTCATGTCGAGCACGTCGGCAATGCTCTTGCCGCGGAACAGTACCTCCAGTGTCTCGCGGTTGTAGCGCCGGCCCTTGCAGACGTCGCACTGCACATAGACGTCCGGCAGGAAGTGCATCTCGATCTTGATGACGCCGTCGCCCTGGCAGGCCTCGCAGCGCCCGCCCTTGACATTGAACGAGAAGCGGCCGGGCAGATAGCCGCGCGACTTGGCCTCGGGCAGCCCGGTAAACCAGTCGCGGATCGGCGTGAAGCAGCCGGTATAGGTCGCCGGATTCGAGCGCGGCGTGCGGCCGATCGGCGACTGGTCGATGTCGACGATCTTGTCGAGAAACTCGACTCCCTCCAGCCCGCCGAGCGGGGCGGGCTGCTCGCGCGCATTGTTGAGCCGCTTCGCGAGCGCCTTATACAAGGTCTCGACGATCAAGCGTCGATTTGCCGCCGCCCGACACGCCGGTCACGCAGCAAAAGGTGCCGAGCGGAAACTCGGCGGTGATCCCCTTCAGATTGTTCCCGGTCGCTTCGAGAATGCGGAGGATCTGCCCGGGATGACCGATGCGGCGGATTTGCGGCACCGGGATCTCGCGCTTGCCGGTCAGATATTGGCCGGTGATGCTGTCCGGGTTGGCCATGATCGCCTCGGGCGTGCCCTCGGCGACGACGTGCCCGCCGTGTACGCCAGCGCCCGGCCCCATATCGACGACCCAATCGGCGGTGCGGATCGCCTCCTCGTCGTGCTCGACGACGATGACCGTGTTGCCGAGGTCGCGCAGCCGCTGCAGCGTCGCGAGCAGCCGGCCGTTGTCGCGCTGGTGCAACCCGATCGACGGCTCGTCCAGCACATAAAGCACCCCGGTCAGCCCCGAGCCGATCTGCGAGGCCAGCCGGATGCGCTGGCTCTCGCCGCCGGACAACGTGCCCGAAGCCCGGGACAAGGTCAGGTATTCGAGCCCGACATTCTTCAAAAAGCCGAGACGCTCGTTGATCTCCTTCAAGATGCGCTGGGCGATCTCGCGCTGGCTCGAGGTCAGCTCGTCGCCGATGCCGGAGAACCAGGTGCCGGCCTCGGCGATCGACATAGCCGCGACTTCGCTGATGTGCTTGCCGGCGATCTTGACGGCGAGCGCCTCCGGCTTGAGCCGGTCGCCGCGGCACACCTCGCAGGTCTTGGCGCTCTGATAGCGCCCGAGCTCCTCCTTGACCCAGGCGCTGTCGGTCTCGCGAAAGCGCCGCTCCATGTTCGGCAAGACGCCCTCGAACGGCCGGTCAGTCGTGTATTTTCGCAATCCGTCGTCATAGGTCATCTTGATCGGCTCGCCATCCGACCCGTAGAGGATCGCGCGCCGCATCTTCTCCGGCAAATCCTGCCACGGCGTGCGCATGCTCTTGCGGAAGTGCCGGGCGATGCTTTCCAAGGTCTGCGTATAATATTGCGAGCTCGAATGCGACCACGGGCTGACCGCGCCCTCGGCGAGGCTGCGGCGGGGGTCATGCACGACCAGATCGGGATCGAAATAGAGCTTGGTGCCGAGCCCGTCGCAGGCCGGGCACGCGCCGAACGGGTTGTTGAACGAGAACAGCCGCGGCTCGATCTCCGGAATGGTAAATCCGGAGACAGGGCAGGCGAATTTCGCCGAGAAGACCGTCTGCTCGCCGCTGTCGGCGTTTTCGGTGATCGCGATGCCGTCGGCCAGTTCGAGAGCGGTCTCGAACGAATTGGCGAGGCGGTTGCCGAGCTCGCCGTCGACGATAATCCGGTCGACGACGATCTCGATGTCGTGCTTCAAATTCTTGTTGAGCCCGCGGACCTCGTCTAGCTCGAGCATCTTGCCGTCGATCTTGACCCGCTGAAAGCCGCGCCGCTGCAGTTCCGCAAGCTCCTTGCGGTACTCGCCCTTGCGCCCGCGCACGATCGGGGCGAGCAGGTAGAGCCGGGTGCCCTGCGGCATCGCCAGCACGCGGTCGACCATTTGCGACACGGTCTGGCTGACGATCGGCAATCCGGTCGCGGGCGAGTAGGGCATGCCGACCCGCGCCCATAGGAGGCGCATATAATCGTAGATCTCGGTCACTGTGCCGACCGTCGAGCGCGGGTTGCGCGAGGTCGTCTTCTGCTCGATCGAGATCGCCGGCGACAGGCCCTCGATCGAATTCGACCTCGGGCTTCTGCATCAGTTCGAGGAACTGCCGGGCATAGGCCGACAGGCTCTCGACATATCGGCGCTGGCCCTCGGCATAGATCGTGTCGAAGGCGAGCGACGACTTGCCCGACCCCGACAGCCCGGTGATCACCACCAGGCTGTCGCGCGGCAGTTCGACATCGATGTTCTTGAGATTGTGTTCCCGCGCGCCGCGGATCCGGATCTGCTGCTGCATGCCTATGACCTTAGCGCGGGACTGCTGTGAGCAAAAGGCACCACGGAGACACGGAGGCCACGGAGGGAAGAATGCGGCCTGGCCTCCTCCGTGCTCTCCGTGTCTCCGTGGTGAAAGTCTTTTTTATGCCGCGACGCGGGGCGGCGATTCGCGCGGGATGACGACGACATCGAGCTTCTGCGACAGGCGCAGCACGGTGATCGGCACGGGCTTGCCGACCCGCTCCTCGGTCATCAGCCGGTGCAATTCGTCGACATCGCCGACCGGAATGCCGTCGACCGCGACGATGATGTCGCCGCTCAGCAGCCCGCCGGCGCGAGCGGCGCCGTCGGAGCCGTCGATTGGATCCGCACGCCAGTCTCGCGGGTCAGCTCGTGAAACCGCGCAACGCGGCGGGACAGCGGCACGTTCTGCCCGCCGACCCCGATGTAGCAGCGCCGCACCTTGCCCTCGCGGATCAGCCGTGCCGCGACGAACTCGACGGTCGCCGCCGAGATCGAGAAGCAGATGCCCTGCGCCATCCCGATGATCGCCGTGTTGATGCCGACGACCTCGCCCGCCGCGGTAACGAGCGGCCCGCCGGAATTACCCGGATTGAGCGCGGCGTCGGTCTGGATCACGCTGTCGATCAGCCGCCCGGAGCGGGTGCGCAGCGAACGGCCGAGCGCGCTGACGACGCCTGCGGTGACCGTGCATTGGAAGCCGAACGGATTGCCGATCGCGACGACCAGCTGGCCGACCCGCAGCCGGCGCGAATCGCCGAGCCGCGCGAAGGCGGGCGCCTCACCTTCGAGCCGCAATACGGCAAGGTCGGTGTCCGGGTCGTCGCCGACCAGACTCGCCGCGAGAGTGCGCCCGTCGGGAAAGGTCGCCTGGATCTTGCGGGAGCCGCTAACCACATGGCTGTTGGTCAGGACATAGGCGTCGGGTGTAAACACGACACCCGAACCGGCACCGTTGGCGCGTTCGTTCGCGCCGGTGACCTGCAGGTGAAGGACCGCGGGGCCGACCCGGTCGACCGCGCCGATGACGGCCCGCGAATAGGCGTCGAGCAGCGCAAGGTCCTCGGCCGTGGCCGAATTCGCCGACGCTGGAGCACTGGGCTCGGCGTCGCTGATGCGATCGTAAACGGGGGAGAAATAGGTATCCATGGCAAGAATAAAGTAGGAACATCTGCGCGGCTTGATAAGATGGGGCTCCGATGAACACGACAGGGCGGTGATCCGATGGCTGGTAGCGTCAACAAGGTAATCCTGGTCGGCAATCTCGGCCGCGACCCCGAAATCCGTTCAACGCAGGACGGGATGCGGATCGCCAATCTGGCGGTCGCCACCTCGGAGACCTGGCGCGACAAGATGTCGGGCGAGCGCAAGGAGCGCACCGAATGGCACCGCGTCGTGATCTTCAACGAGCGGCTCGCCGAGTTCGCCGAGAAGTATTTGAAGAAAGGCCGGAAGGTTTATGTCGAGGGCGCGCTGCAAACTCGTAAATGGACCGATAATGCAGGCCAGGAGCGCTACACGACCGAAATTGTGCTGACGCGCTTTCGCGGCGAATTGACGATGCTCGACAGCGCCCCCGGCGCCAGCGGCCCGCCGATCGAAGGCGGCTACGAGGAAGGTTACGCCAGCGGCGGCTTCGGCGACGAGCCGCGCACCTCCGGCGCGGCGACGCCCGCCCGTGGGCGCACCCCGGTCAACGACCTCGACGACGATATCCCATTCTGATGTCTGAAAAGGCCGCGCCGCTACCCTGCCATGAAAATAGGGGTCGCAAGCACCCAGCCGCCCTCACCCGCCTCGCTGCGCTCGGCACCCTCTCCGGCGATGCGGGCGAGGGGCTGCCAGGTGCGCACTCGGAGCCCCTCTACCGCACCGCGGGAGAGGGGGCCGCCCCGCGAGGGATGCGGGCGATGCGGACAATCACGCAATTGCCATACTCGCATTGTATTCTCGCGGCATCGGAGTCCAGGAGCGGGTGCGGGATTGTCGTTGAGGGGGTTGCGGATACCTGATCTCGGCCTGATAAAACAGGTGAAACAGGGGGCCCGCTAAAGCGATCCGGGCAGGGAGGAGACGATGCATCTACCGTTTCGGGCGGATCATGTCGGGAGTTTGTTGCGTCCGCCGGAGCTGTTGCGGGCGCGCGCCGACCATCAGGCCGGCCGCCTATCGGCCGAGGGACTGCGCCGCATCGAAGACGAGGCAATCCGCGATGTCGTGCGTATGCAGGAGGAGATCGGCCTCCAAGGGGTGACCGACGGCGAGTTCCGCCGCGGCTCCTGGCACATGGATTTTCTCTATCAGATCGGCGGCGTCGCGAAGACCGATCAGAAGCTGCGCATCCAATTCCGGAACGAGGCAGGGCCGGTCGAGGCCGCGCTGGGAGCCTTTCGCATCGCCGGCAAGCTGAGGCTTCGACAAGACGATCTTTGCCGAAGATTTCGCCTATCTGAAATCGGTGGCGCCCGCCGGAACGGTGGCGAAACTTGACGATTCCATCGCCGTCGATGCTGCATTACCGCGGCGGAAGGGCGGTAATCGACCCAGCCGCTTATCCCGAGATCGATGCCTTCTGGCACGACCTCGCCGAAGTCTACCGGAAGGAGATCGCCGGCCTCGCGGCACTCGGCTGCACCTATCTGCAGCTCGACGACACCAGCCTTGCCTATCTGAACGACCCGGCGCAGCGCGCTTATGTGAACAGCATCGGCGGCGACGGCGAGCATCAGCACCTGACCAACATCCGGCTCATCAATCAGGCACTCGCCGGCAAGCCCGAGGGTATGACCGTGTGCACGCATATGTGCCGCGGCAATTTCCGCTCGTCCTGGGTTGCCGAGGGCGGCTACGACCATGTCGCCGAGGCGCTGTTCGGCGAGCTCGCCGTCGATGGCTTCTTTCTCGAATACGACGACACCCGTTCCGGCGGGTTCGAACCGCTCCGCTTTGTCCCCCGGGGGAACAAGCGGGTAGTGCTGGGTCTCGTGACCAGCAAGCGCGCAGCGCTCGAAAGCAAGGATGAGCTGAAGCGCCGCATCGACGAAGCCGCGAAATACGTGCCGCTCGAGCAGCTCTGCCTGAGCCCGCAATGCGGGTTCTCCTCCACCGTCGAGGGCAACGCGCTGACCCGCGGCGAGCAGATCGCCAAGCTGCGTCTGGTGGTCGAAACCGCCCGCGAAATCTGGGGCTAGGCCTTTAATCTAGCAAAGAGGCGTTGACAAAGCCGTCGCAATCCCGATATGTGAACGAATATTCATTCGTCGGATGAAGCCGATGGCGCGGATCGAAGGCGAGCTGAAGCAGAGGATCGATGCCGCCGCCCTTCAACTCTTCGCTGAGCGGGGCGCCGACGCGACGCCGATGCCGATGATCGCCGAATGTGCCGGCGTCGCGGTGGGCTCCCTTTATCGGTACTACGCCAATAAGGACGAGCTGGTGGCGCGGCTCTACGCCGAAAATTACGTCCGGCTGGCTGAAGAGCTGAAGCAAGTCGCGTCGCACGCCGACACCACTCGCGGCAAAATCGCGGCGATGGTCCGCTTCATCTGCAGGTTCTTCGACCGAAAATGGGATCTCGCCCGCTTTCTGCTGCTCGAGCAGCATTTGCGGCTCAAGAGCTACAGCGGGGCGGCGAACCCGGTCGACATTGTCCATGACGTGCTCGCCGAGGGCATCCGCCGCGGCGAGATCCGGCAGCTCGACAGCATGATAGCGACTGCGCTCGTCATGGGACCGGTGATACAGGCTGCCACTTTCCGCACCTATGGGCGGATTACCGGCCCCCTCTCCGACGCCGCCGACGAGCTCGGGCAGGGCGTCTGGGCGGCGATCGCAAACAGCGAGACTGAGGAATGAGCAAGCAGATCGAATTGCTGCGCGCGCGGCGCTTCTTGCCGCTGCTGCTGACGCAGACCACTGGGCGCGTTCAACGACAATTTGTTCAAGAGCGCCTTTATCATGCTGATCACCTATGGCGCCGCGGCCGGTCCAGACCCCGGCGTTGTGGCGGCCGCCGCCGGCGGCACGCTGATCGCGCCGTTTTTTCTGTTCTCGGCGACCGCGGGAGAGCTGGCCGATCGGTTCGAACGCTCGCGGCTCCTCCAAATCCTCAAGGGCGCTGAGCTGGTCGCCGTGTTCGGCGCCGCGGCCGCCTTGCTGACCGGCAATCTGCTGTTCTCGCTCGTCCTGTTGTTCGTGCTCGGAACGCAGGCGGCTTTTACGAGCCCGATAAAATATTCGCTGCTGCCGCAGCATCTCGCGACCAACGAACTGGTCGATGGCAATGCCCTGATGGAGGCGGGCACGTTTTTGTCGATTCTCGCCGGCACGATCGCCGGCGGTGTCGCGGTCGCAATCGCTTGGGGACCGGCCGCCTGCTGCCTTCTGCTGCTCGTCTGCGCGGGTTTCGGCTTTGCCGCGAGCCTGCGGGTGCCGGTCGGCCCCGGCTCCGACACCTAGCCTGCGGCTCAGCTGGAACCTGGCGACGGCAACGGCTGGGATCCTGCGCCACGCATGGGAGCGCCGAGAGGTGCGGTTGTCGATCCTCGGAGCATCCTGGTTCTGGCTGGTCGGTGCAGTATCGCTGTCGCAGCTGCCGTCCTTCGCGAAAATGACGCTCGGCGCAGACAGCAGCGTCGTCGTCCTGTTCCTCGCCGCCTTCTCGATCGGCGTCGGCGTCGGCTCGACCCTGTGCGGGCGCCTGATGCACGGCGAGGTCAGCGCCCGCTATGTCCCGCTGGCGGCGCTCGGAATGACATTTCTTCTCGTTCGACCTCGGGCTCGCCGCCCAAGCCGCGGCGCCGGCGCAGCCGGTCTTGATCGGCGTCGTCGATTTCCTGTCGCAGCTCGGCGGATTGCGCATCTTCGGCGATCTCCTGGGCCTCGCGGTCAGTGGCGGCTTCTTCGTCGTGCCGCTCTACGCGATCATCCAGAACCGCAGCGAGGAGGCGTCGCGCGCGCGGATCATCGCCGCCAACAACGTCGTCAATGCGCTGTTCATGGCCGGTGCGGCAGCCGTCACCGCCGGGTTGATCGCGGCCGGGCTCGATACGCCAGCGCTTTTCCTGATCCTCGGCGTCGGCAATGCCATGGTGACGGTGTGGATCTGCAAGCTGTTGCCGCAAGACGTCTTACGAATGCTGGCACGCATGCTGTTCCGCCTCGTCTACCGGGTCGAGGTGAACGGCCTGGAGAATGTCGCGGCAGCGGGGGATCGGGCGATCATCGTGCCCAATCACGTGTCCTTTCTCGACGCGCCGCTCGTCGCCGCCTTCTTGCCGGGATTGCCGGTCTTCGCGATCGATCCGGCGCAGATGCAGCGCTGGTGGGTCCGCCCGTTTCTCTCTGCGGTCGATGTCTTTCCGATGGAGCCGTCCCGGCCGATGGCAGCAAAGTCGCTGATCAAGTCGATCAGGGAAGGGGCGCGTTGCGTGATCTTCCCTGAAGGCCGCCTCAATGTCACCGGCGGCGCCTTGATGAAAGTCTATGACGGTCCGGCGCTGATCGCCGACAAGTCGGAGGCGGCGGTGTTGCCGGTGCGCCTCGACGGGGTCGAGTTCACCCCGTTTTCACGGCTCGCCGGGCGGCTGCGACGGCGTTGGTTCCCCAAAGTCACGATCACGATCCTCTCGCCGCGCAAGCTCCAGGTCCCCGCTGAGTTACGCGGCCGCGCGCGCCGCCACCAAGCCGGTGCGGCCCTCTACGACATCATGTCCGAGATGATGGCGCGGCGGCCCAACCCCCCGAGCCTTTTCGCCGCTGTGCTCGAGGCGCGGGCGGCACATGGCGGCGGTCATCGCATCATCGAGGACCCAGCGACGGCGCCGCTCACCTACGATCGCGCCATCGCGGCCAGTCTAGTACTCGGCCGCCGGCTCTGCCGTGGCACCGCGCCCGGCGATACGGTGGGACTGATGCTGCCGAATTCGGTCGGCGCGGCGCTCGCCTTCCTTGCGTTGCAGGCGACCGGGCGGACGCCGGCGATGCTCAATCACACCGCCGGCGCCGACGGCGTGCTCTCGGCCTGCCGGACCGCCGGACTGCGCCGGATCGTTACCTCCCGCCGCTTTGTCGAACTCGCCAAACTCGCTGCTCTCGCCGAGCGTCTGGCGGATGAGGTGGAGCTCGTCTGGCTCGAGGATGTCCGTGAAAAACTCGGCGCTACTCGACAAGCTCTATGGCGCAATCGCGCTACGTTTCGCCGCTCCCTTGCATCGCCGTCTCGGCATTTCGCCAAATGATCCTGCCGCGGTGCTGTTCACCTCCGGCTCGGAAGGCGTCCCGAAAGCGGTGGTGCTCAGCCACGCCAACCTGCTCGCCAACCGGCGCCAGATCGCGGCGCGGGTCGATTTCAGTCCGGCCGACCTCGCGCTCAACGCCTTGCCGATGTTTCACAGCTTCGGGCTGACCGGAGGATTTCTGCTGCCGCTGCTGTCCGGAGTTCGAGCGTTTCTCTATCCGTCGCCGCTGCATTACCGCATCGTGCCCGAGATCGCGTATGCGACCGGTGCGACGATCCTGTTCGGCACCGACACCTTTCTCGCCGGTTATGCGCGCCGCGCCAACCCGTACGATTTCTACGCATTGCGCTATGTTTTTGCGGGGGCCGAGCCGGTACGCGAGGAAACCCGCAGGCTATGGTCCGAGCGTTTTGGCAAACGCATTCTCGAAGGCTACGGCGTTACCGAATGCTCGCCGGTGATCGCGGTCAACACGCCGATGCATTACCGCGCCGGCACGGTCGGCCGGTTTCTCCCGTTGATGGAGCATCGGCTCGAGCCGGTTGCCGGGATCGACGCCGGCGGGCGCCTTTTTGTGCGCGGCCCGAATGTGATGGCCGGTTACCTGCGCGACGGCGATATCGAAGAGCCGCCCGGCGGATGGCACGACACCGGCGACATCGTCACGGTCGACGTAGACGGGTTCGTGGCGATCGTCGGGCGTGTCAAGCGCTTTGCCAAGCTCGGCGGCGAGATGGTCTCGCTGGCCGCTGCCGAGCGCATCGCCGAGATGGCGGTGCCCGATATCCGGCATGCGGTCGTCGCCCTTCCCGATCCGCGCCGCGGCGAAAAGCTGGTTCTGGTGACCGAAGCGCACGGCTTCGACCGCAGTCGGCTGCTCGAAGCGGCGCACCGGCTGGGCCTGCCCGAGATCGCCGTGCCGCGCGAGGTGATCGAAATAGATCACATGCCTCTTCTCGGCACCGGCAAAACCGATTATGCCGCTGTCGCGCGGCTCGCCGAACAGGCGATGGCGGCTCCGCCTAGCGAAACTGCACCGGTCGAGCCCACCGCTTTATCGCTTGTTCGAGGATAGGAATTCGGAGGGCGGGATGCATTGGCTGTGGGTCATCATCATCGGGTTTCTCGCGGGCGCCATTGCCAAGCTGTTCATCGCCGGGCCTGGCGGATTCATCGTCACTACGCTTCTCGGCATTGTCGGCGCAATCTTCGCGAGCTGGCTCGGTCAGCAGATCGGCTGGTATGGGCCGGGCCAACGCGCCGGTTTTATTGGCGCGATCGTCGGAGCAGTGCTGATTCTGGCAGTCTATCGGGCTGTTGTCGGCGCGCCGCCCTGACCTTCGCTCCCACAATCAACCGTTTTGTTCGCACCTGCGAAATACGGTAATGTTTCACGCGAATGACTATATAAATGGCAGCGGCTGCACCGCCGAGGCGCAGTCGCTGTTTTGTCTTTAGCCACCGCGCAGAACACCCTTGGCCGTCAGCTCCGCACCACCCTCCGCGCCCGATATCACTCCCGTCACGATCGAAGAGGAGATGAAGCGCTCCTACCTCGATTACGCGATGAGCGTGATCGTGGCGCGCGCGCTTGCCCGACGTCCGCGACGGGCTCAAACCGGTCCATCGCCGCATCCTTTACTCGATGAAGGTCAACGGCAACGAGTGGAACCGCGGCTACCGCAAATCGGCGCGCATCGTCGGCGACGTGATCGGCAAATACCACCCGCATGGCGAGCTGGCGATCTACGACGCGATGGTGCGGATGGCGCAGGACTTTGCGATGCGCCTGCCGCTGATCGACGGCCAAGGCAATTTCGGCTCGATGGACGGCGATCCGCCGGCGGCCTACCGTTACACCGAAGCGCGGCTCGCCCGCGTCGCCGACACGCTGCTCGACGATCTCGACAAGGACACCGTCGAGTTCCAGCCGAATTACGACGACACCGAGCAGGAGCCCAAGGTCCTGCCGGCGCGGCTTTCCGAACATCCTGGTCAATGGCGGCAGCGGCATCGCGGTCGGCATGGCGACCAACATCCCGCCGCACAATCTCGGCGAGGTGATCGACGCCTGCTGCGCCTATCTCGACAACCCGGCGATCACCATCGACGAGCTGATGCAGTTCGTGCCCGGCGCCGGATTTCCCGACCGGCGGGATCATCATGGGGCGCGCCGGCACGCACGCCGCCTACCGCACCGGGCGCGGCGCCGTCGTCATGCGCGGCGAAAACCCATGTCGAGGAGATCCGCAAGGATCGCGAGGCGATCGTCTTCACCGAGCTGCCGTACCAGGTCAACAAGGCGAAGCTGGTCGAGCGCATCGCCGAGACCGTTCGCGAGAAGCTGATCGACGGCATCTCCGATCTGCGCGACGAGAGCGACCGCGAGGGCCTGCGCGTCGTCATCGAACTGAAGCGCGACGCCGAGCCCGACATCGTGCTCAACCAGCTCTACCGCCACACGCGCGCTGCAGACGAGCTTCGGCGTCAACATGCTGGCGCTGAACGGCGGCCGGCCCGAGCTGTTGACCCTGCGCGAGATCATTGCCGCCTTCATCGCCTTCCGCGAAGAGGTGATCACTCGGCGCACGAGCCACCTGCTCGGCAAGGCGCGGGAGCGGGCGCATGTCCTGCTGGGGCTTTCGGTCGCGGTCGCCAATCTCGACGAGATGATTGCGCTGATCCGCAACGCGCCCGATCCGGCGACCGCCCGGGCCGGTCTCGTGGGCCGCGCCTGGCCGGCTGCCGATGTCGCGCCGCTGGTCGCGCTGGTCGGCGAACCCGGGCGCGGAGGTCGCCGCGGACGGCACCTACCGGCTCTCGGAAGAGCAGGCGCGCGCGATCCTCGATTTGCGGCTGCAACGGCTGACCGGGCTGGAGCGCGAAAAGATTGCCGAGGAACTGCGCGGGCTGATCACCGAGATCGCCGGTTATCTCGAGATCCTGCGCTCGCGCGTGCGGCTTTTCGAGGTGTTGCGCGGCGAACTGCTCGATATCAAGGAGCGCTTCGCGACGCCGCGGCGGACCGCGATCGAGGATGTCGAATTCGAGGCCGATATCGAGGCGCTGATCCAGCGCGAGGCGATGGTCGTGACCGTGAGCCACGCCGGCTACATCAAGCGGGTGCCGCTGTCGACCTATCGGGCGCAGCGCCGCGGCGGGCGCGGCCGCGCCGGCATGGCGATCCGCGAGGAGGATTTCCTCAGCGAGGTCTTTGTCGCCTCGACCCTTGCGCCGGTGCTGTTCTTCACCTCCTCGGGCCGGGTCTACAAGCTCAAGGTCTATCGTCTGCCGCTCGGCACCCCGCAGTCGCGCGGCCGGCCGATGGTCAACCTGCTGCCCAACCTGGCGCCGGGCGAGACGATCTCGACAATCATGCCGTTGCCCGAGGACGAGGAGAGCTGGAGCGATCTCACCGTGATGTTCGCGACCGCGCAACGGCTACGTTCGGCGCAACGCCCTGAGCGATTTCGGAGATGTCCGCGCGAACGGCAAGATCGCGATGAAATTCGAGGGCGAGGATATCGACGACCGGCTAATCGCCGTCGCGACCTGCACCGATGCAAATGACGTGCTGCTCGCCACCCGTAACGGCAAATCGATCCGCTTTCCGGTGGGTGATGTACGTGTCTTCTCCGGCCGCAGCTCGGTCGGCGTCCGCGGCATCCGGCTGCTCGGTGACGATCAGGTAATCTCGATGTCGATCCTGCGCCACGAGGAGATCGCCCCAGATGTGCGCAACGCCTATCTGAGCCTCGCCGCAAGGCGCCGCCGGCAGATGGGGGAGGAGAGCGAGGCGGTCGCCGAAACGCCGCTCGAACCCGACGATCCGAGTGGCGAAAACAGCGGGGACGAGAGCACGATCTCCGAGGAAATCTATGCCGATCTCGCGCAGCGTGAAGAATTCGTGCTGAGCGTGACGGAAAAGGGTTACGGCGTCAGAACCTCGGCCTATGATTACCGGATCACCGGGCGCGGCGGGCAGGGGATCGACAACATGGATCTGACCCGCCGCAGCGACGCAATCGTCGCGGTCTTCCCGGTCGGGCACAACGACCAGATCATGCTGGTAACCGATGGCGGTATGGTGATCCGCTGTCCAGTGCACGACATCCGCATCGCCCGCCGGCGCAGCCAGGGTGTGGTGATCTTCAAGGTCGCCGACGGCGAGCGGGTCGTCTCGGCGGCGCGGCTTCCCGACGAATCCGACGAGAACGGCGGTGCCGAGGAGCCCGATGACCCGCCGGATGATGGGCAAGCCACTCAGGGGGACGCATGACCGAGCCACGCGTTGGGATCTATCCCGGCACCTTCGACCCGATCACCAACGGCCATACGGATATTATCCGCAGAGCCGCCCGGATCGTCGACCGGCTGGTCATCGGCGTTGCGCGCAACGACGGCAAGGGCCCGCTGTTCGCCACCGACGAGCGGGTCGAAATCGTTCGCGACGAAGTCGCGCATCTCGAAAACGGCGATGCCGATCGGATCGAGGTGCGCGCGTTCGACACATTGCTGATGGGTTTTGCCCAATCGGTTGGGGCCAAGGTTGTTATCCGCGGGCTGCGCGCGGTTTCCGATTTCGAATACGAGTTCCAGATGGCCGGCATGAACGCCCGGCTGAACCCGGAGATAGAGACCGTCTTTCTCATGGCCTCCGACCGCTTCCAGTTCATCTCGTCGCGTTTCGTCAAGGAAATCGGGACCCTCGGCGGCGACGTCTCGCATTTCGTCAGCCCGCGCGTGGCGGCGCGACTTCTGGATCGCTTTGCTGCGGGCCGAGTGAGATTACGGCGCCGCGTGGCCGCCGCGGACTAGCGCGGCGAACTCTCCCTAGCCTACTAGGCTCCCGCAACGGTGAGATCGTCGACCCTGAGCGTGGGGGAATCGGCGCCGGTTTTGAATTCGAGGTCGTCAGCCGCGACCAGGCGGGCGAAGATCTCCTTCAAATTGCCGGCGACCGTCATCTCGCTGACCGGGAAGGCGATCTCGCCCTTCTCGATCCAGAAGCCGGCGGCGCCGCGGCTGTAATCCCCGGTGACGCCGTTTACCCCCATGCCCATCATCTCGGTCACGTAGAAGCCGCTCGCGATATCGGCGATCAGCTCCTTCGGGCTCAGCGTCCCCTTCTCGATCCACACATTGGTCGCAGCAGGCGAGGGAGGCGAAGCGGTGCCGCGCGCGGCATGGCCGGTCGTCTTCAGGCCGAGCTGTCGTGCCGAGCGCAGATCCAACAGCCAGGTCGTCAGGACGCCCTTGTCGATGATCGCGCGGCGCCGGTTGGCGATGCCCTCAGCGTCAAATGGTTTCGAGCGAAGGCCACGGTGCCGGTGCGGGTCGTCGATGATCGTGATCGTTTCGGGGAAGATCCGATCGCCGAGCCGGTCCTTCAGAAAGCTCGTGCCGCGCGCGATCGACGGTCCCGAGATCGCCCCCAACAGGTGCGACATGAAGCTGCGCGCGACGCGCGGATCGAACACGACTGGGCAACGGCAGGTCGGCATTTTTTTCGCGCCCAGCCGCTTGACCGCCCGCTCACCGGCGCTTTTCCCAATCTCGGCTGGGTCGCGTAGATCGGCGGCGTGGATCGCGCTGGCAAAATCGTAATCGCGCTCCATGCCGGTGCCCGAGCCGGCGATGACGCTGGCGCTGATCCCCTGGCTCGACCCGGAATAGAAGCCGGCAAAGCCGTTGGAGGCGGCAAGGGCGATGCTCGAGCGGCCCCAGCCGGCCTCGGCGCCTTCGGAATTGGTGATGCCCGTGACGGCAAGCGCCGCCTCCTCGGCGGCGCGCGCCCGTTCGATCAAGACCTCGGGGCCGGGCTCCTCGACGTCGAACATGTCGAGGCTCGGCCAGTCGCGGGCGATTTCGAAGGGGTCGGCGATGCCGCAATAGGGGTCCTCGGGGACCGTGCGGGCCATTGCGACCGCCCGCTCGACGAGTTCGTCGAGCGCCTGCGGCGAGCGGTCGCTGGACGACACGACAGCCTGCTGGCGCCCAATAAATACCCTGAGCCCTAGATCTTGGCCTTCCGAGCGCTCGAGTTTCTCGGTTTTGCCAAGCCGCCGGGCATGGGACAGCGACGTCCCTTCGAACAGCACGGCGTCGGCAGCGTCCGCTCCGGCGCGGCGCGCGCGCCCAATCAGGTCCTGCAGTAGGTCCAGCGCCGATCCCGCCTCCTGGTCAACTTTTTGGTCACTCATCTCTCATCCCGGGGATTAGACAACTCGACAATGAGACGGTGAGACGCAGAGATCCAACTTCTCTTGGGAACCTGTGCCTCACTGCCTCATTGTGAACCAATACTCATTTCCAGATCGGCTTGCCCGATCCGGGCAGCCCATAGTTCGCCCATTTGGTAGTCACCTCTGCGACGATCCGGTCCGCCATGCGGATCGGGCGGCCCCACTCGCGCCGGGTCTCTGGCGGGAATTTACCGGTCGCATCGAGGCCGATCTTGCCGCCGAGGCCCGATTCGGGCGACGCAAAGTCGAGATAGTCGATCGGCGTATTGTCGATAAGCGTGATATCGCGTACCGGATCCATACGGGTCGAGATCGCCCACATGACCTCCTTCCAGTCGCGCGCGTCGATGTCGTCATCCACAACGATGACGAATTTCGTGTACATGAACTGCCGCAGAAACGACCAGATCCCCATCATCACGCGCTTGGCGTGACCGGGATATGCTTTGCGGATCGCCACCACCGCAATGCGGTATGAGCATCCCTCGGACGGCAGCCAGAAATCCACGATCTCAGGGAATTGCTGCTGCAAGAGCGGGATGAAGACCTCGTTCAGCGCTTCACCGAGGATCGATGGTTCATCGGGAGGCCGGCCCGTAAAGGTCGACAGGTAAATCGGGTTAGCCCGCATCGTGATCGCCGAGAGGCGGAAGACCGGGAAACGCTCGACCGCGTTGTAGTATCCGGTGTGGTCGCCGTAAGGGCCTTCATCGCCGTACTCGTCGAGCGAAACATGGCCCTCGAGGACGATTTCTGCCTCGGCCGGCACCTTCAATGGCACGGTCTTGCAGTCGACGAGCTCGACCTTGCGGCCGCGCAGCAATCCGGCGAACCGATATTCCGACAAGGTGTCCGGGACCGGCGTCACCGCGGCGAGGATGGTCCCGGGATCGGCGCCGATCACCGCCGCTGCCGGCAACGGCTCGGCCCGCTCGGCGCGCCAGCGCTGATGGTGCTGCGCGCCGCCGCGATGCTTGAGCCAGCGCATCAGGGTCGTGTCGCGCCCGGTCACTTGCATTCGGTAAATGCCGAGATTGAAACGGTCCTCGCGCCGATCAGCGGGGCCGCGGGTCACTACCAGCGGCCAGGTGATCAGCGGGGCCGGTTCGCCGGGCCAGCAGGTCTGGACCGGCAGAGCGGAAAGGTCGATCTCGCCGTCGCGCAGCACGATCTCCTGACACGGCGCGGCAGCCACGGTACGCGGGCGCATCGCCATTACGGTGCGCAGCAATGGGAGCATTTCGAGCGCCTCGCGCCAACCGCCAGGCGGCTCCGGCTGCTTCAGAAAGGCTAATGTCTCGCCTATCTCGCGCAATTGGTGCGGCTCGCGGTCCATGCCCCAAGCGACGCGCTCGACGGTGCCGAATAAATTGACCAGCACCGGCATCGGATAGCTTCCGCGGTTATCGCGGGTAACATTCTCAAACAACGCCGCAGGCCCGCTTTCGGCGAGGAGGCGCGTCTGGATCTCGGTCATCTCCAGATAGGGGGAGACCGGTGCGGCGACCCGCACCAGCCGCCCGGCGGTGTCGAGCCGATCCATGAAGTCGCGCAGGCTCGCATACGGCATGGAGGGCTATATGGGTGCGGCCCGATCGGCTAGCGAGCACTGCGAGCCGCACCTCGGGCATCGAAGGCCTCGGTGCCGCCGCAGAACTGTCGCGGCACCGATGCTGCACCCTTATATGCAACTCAGCGCTGGGGTGAAGAACTCCCCGACCGCTGCGTCGCGTTGGTTCCCTGCCCGGCCGCCATGCCGCTATTGCCGGCGAGTTCTTTCGCTTCGGCGAGGTGCTGTTCCAACACCGGCGTCAGATTTTCTGCAAAAGATTTGATCGCAGTGTTGTGCCCTTCTTTCGCCTCTTTCTGGAACAGCGGGACCGTCTTCTCGTGGTCCCGCACCATGTGTTGGATATACTGCTGATCGAACTGGGCGCCGCTAAGGCCTTCCAGCCGCTGCTTTTCCTGCCTTTGCTCGGCGGTGAGCGTCGGCTGAGCGCTTTCGTGCTCTTCACGCAGAATGGCCTCCAGCCACTTGTTCGCAAACCCATGATCGGTGGCCATCCACCGGCCAAACTCGCGCACGGCTGGGTCAGCGGCCTTCTGTTCGGCGAGCTGGCCCAGTTCGACCTCGGCAAGGCCGCCTGCACCGGCCTCGTGAACGAATGTCTTATCTTGTTGGCTCATGGTCTGAGACCCGGTCGACGACGCATTCTGCGCCCATGCCGGTACGGCGGCCAGCAAAGCGCAGGCCGATGCTGCTGCAAGTAATGCTCTCATTTGAAGCGACCTCCCGTAATCACAAGGTGACGATCGGCCAACGTCGCCTCGCGTCTCCCGTTCCCTGCTCGCTAGCCCACCACCCTCCAGACGACGCCTTCGCGGCTATCGCAACCTTCCAGCTCGCGGCTCGTCGGCACGACGTAGCGGGTTCGCTCGCAGAGCCCATCAGCCGGCAGGTAGGTTCGCCCGGGATCGCCGAGCATCACAGCCCGGCCGCTGTGAGCCAACCTACGCAGCCAGGCCGTGACGCGGCCAGCCATTGGCTGTTCGTAGCAGACGTCGCCGGCGGTAATGAGTTGCCAGCGCGGATCGACGGTGCCGACCACATCTGCCGTTGTAATCTCGATGTCGGCGCCGTTCAGCGCCGCATTGGCGGCGATCGCCGCAGCGGCGAAGGCGTCGATGTCGGCGGCGAGCACTCGGGCGGCACCGGCCTTTGCCACGGCGATCGCCAGAATTCCCGACCCGGCGCCGAAATCGAGTACGAAGCGGCCCGCAACCTCTGCGGGATGGTCGAGGAGGTATCGGGCGAGCGCCTGACCGCCGGCCCACGCGAAAGCCCAGAAGGGCGGCGGCAGGGCGCTGCGCGCCAAGCTCTCCTCGGTCGCCTGCCAGATCGGGGTGACCTCGGTCGCTAGATGAAGACGGATTTCCGGCACGAGCGGCGACGTCGTGACCCTGGTGTTGCAGCGGACGAAAGCGGCCGGATCCAACACGGCTCACGCAAGGTGGCCGGCAACGATCCCGGCAAGCATGAGCCAACCGACATAGCGGTTCGAACGGAATTTGCGGAGGCAATCGGCGGGATCATCGGTAGCCACAACGGCTGCCTGCCAGCCCAGCTGCACGGCTGCAGTGACCAGTCCAGCCCAGAACATGGCACCAAGCCCGGCGGCGCATCCCGCTGCCCCCCAGAGGAGCAAGGCGGCCCCGTAGAACGCGAGCAGCCACGGCCGTGTATGCCTGCCAAGAGCGATTGCCGAGGATTTGACTCCAATTCGGATATCGTCCTCCTTGTCCTGATGCGCGTAGATCGTGTCATAGCCGACGGTCCAAAAAACGCCACCGACGTACAGCAGAAGCGGCGGCCAGGCGAGCGCGCCAGTTACCGCGGTCCAACCGATCAGCGCTCCCCAGTTGAAATTGAGGCCGAGAAACACCTGCGGCCAGTAGGTGATGCGTTTCATGAACGGGTAGGTGCCGATCAGCCCGAGAACGGCAGCCCCAAGCACGACCGTAATGCGGTTGAGGCTGAACAGAACCGCTGCCCCGATCGTCAGCTGCAGCAGCAAAAAGAGGACAGCCTGGCGCACCGAAACGGCGCCGCTCGGCAACGGCCGGAACCGGGTGCGAGCGACCTGTCCATCATAGCCCCGGTCGGCGATGTCGTTGAGAGTGCAACCTGCGCCGCGCATCGCAATGGCGCCTATCCCAAAGAGCAGCAGCAGTATCGGGTCGGGCCAGCTCTGCGAGCCGAGCGCGATCCCCCACCAACCAGGGAACAGCAAGAGCCAGGTTCCGATCGGCCGATCGAGCCGGGCAAGGCGGGCATATGGCCGCAAACGCGCCGGGAGACGGCGCTCGACCCAGTCGCCTTGCTGGATGTCGCTAGGAGTCCGCGCGAGCGGCCAGCCCCCCTTCACCCTCCCGCTGAGCGGGCCCCTCTCTCTCACTGCTCTGCCCGCACGCTTCCTGCCCCCGCTTGCGCGGGAGGGTTAGGGAGGGGGCGGGGGGAGACCCGGGTTGAGCGGCAGCCCCGCCGGAATTTGATGAATGAGAGATCATTTTGGCTGTGGCAAAAACCTAACTTAGCCGTGAAAACGAAACAGTTCGAGACCGCAAGATGATCGAGCGCCGTATCGCCCCGTCTCTACGTTACGGCGGCACTCGCTACCGGCGCGGAAATCGAGCTGAATCGGGCGCAGGGCCACTATTTGCGGTCGGTGTTGCGTCTCGATGCGGGGGCGGCGGTTGCGGTTTTCAACGCCACCGACGGGGAATGGCTCTGCCGCGTCTTCGCAATCGGCAAGGGCACCGCACTCACGGTGGAACGTCAACTGCGCGAAGCCGAGCCAGAAGCCGTAACCGAGCTGTGGCTGCTGTTTGCCCCGGTCAAGCGCAGCCGGCTCGACTGGCTCGTCGAGAAAGCAACCGAACTCGGTACCTCGGCGCTGTTGCCGGTATGGACAGCGCGAACCCAGGTCGAGCGCGTCAATCTCGATCGGCTGCGGGCGCACGCTGTCGAGGCGGCCGAACAGAGCGAACGGCTCTCGATACCCGAGCTGCGAGCACCGGAACGGCTCGACCGGCTCTTGGCCGCCTGGCCCGGCGAGCGGCGGCTGATCGTATGTGATGAAAGCGGTACCGGTGAGCCGATCGGCGCTGCGGCGGCACGCCTTGCGCCGGGGCCGGTGGCGCTCCTCGTCGGTCCCGAAGGAGGCTTCGATGAAACAGAGCTTGACGCTTTCGGCAAACTCTCCTTTGTTACGCGCGTCGGGCTCGGCCCAAGAGTGTTGCGCGCCGAAACTGCCGCGGTCGCAGCGGTGGCGGTGTTCCAGGCGATTGCCGGCGACTGGCGCTGCTCCCGCATCCGTTGACCGCTTTTGCCTGTTGTTCATTTAACGGTTGCTTAGTCGGGCTGCCGCCATGTTACCGTTGGAGTTCCGCCGAGCATGACGACGACGCCGAGTTCGCCAGGAGCGCCGATCACCGACAAGCGGCAGCTCATCGAATACCTCGAATCCGGGTGCAAACCGCCTGCGGCGTGGCGGGTCGGCACCGAGCACGAAAAGTTCGTGTTCCGGCGCTCGGACCTGCGCCGCGTCCCTTATGAGGGACCGGACGGGATTGCGGCGATCCTTCGCGAGATGACCCGCTTGGGGTGGAAGCCGATCACCGAAAATGGCAACACGATAGCGCTCGCCAACGACGCTCGATGTTCGATTACGCTCGAGCCCGGCGGTCAGTTCGAGTTGAGCGGGGCGCCGCTCGAAACCGTGCATCAGACCTGTGACGAGGTGCACGAGCACCTGCGGCAGGTGCGCGAAGTTTGTGACGAGCTGGGGCTCGGAATGCTGGGGCTCGGCTTTGACCCGAAATGGCGCCGCGAAGACATACCGTTCATGCCGAAAGCGCGTTACCGGATCATGCGCGACTACATGCCGAAAAAGGGCCGCCTCGGCCTCGATATGATGCTGCGCACCTGCACCGTGCAGACCAACCTCGACTATCAGTCCGAGACTGACATGGTGAAGAAGTTCCGTGTGGGCCTAGCGCTGCAGCCCGTTGCCGTGGCGCTGTTTGCCAATTCGCCCTTTGTCGAAGGGCAGCGCTCGGGCCTCCTTAGCTACCGCAGCTACATCTGGACCGATACCGACCCGGACCGCTGCGGTACCTTGCCCTTTGTCTTCGAGCCGGGCTTCGGGTTCGAGCGCTACGTCGACTACATGCTCGATGTGCCGATGTATTTCGTGTACCGGGAGGGAAGATACATCGATGCCAGCGGACAGTCGTTCCGAGATTTCATGGCCGGCAAACTCCCGGCGCTGACGAACGACGTTCCGCGCATCGGCGACTGGGCCGACCATTTGACGACCGCCTTTCCCGAAGTGCGGCTAAAGACGTTTCTCGAAATGCGAGGCGCGGACGGCGGTCCATGGCGCCGGCTATGCGCGTTGCCGGCCCTGTGGGTTGGCCTTTTTTATGACTCGGCTGCACTCAATGCGGCTTATGACCTGATCGCGGATTGGACCGCGGAGGAGCGCGAGGCGATGCGTCGCGATGTGCCGCGGCTCGGGCTTGCGACGCCGCTGCGCTCCCGCACATTCCGCGACATCGCACTCGAAATGCTTGAAATTTCCCGGGAAGGCCTGCATCGGCGCGCGCGCCGCAACATCGCGGGCGAGGACGAGACGCATTTTCTCGACCCGCTCTTTGCAATTGCTGGCTCCGGCCGAACGCCGGCCGAAGAACTGCTCGAAGACTTCGGTACGCGCTGGGGCGGCAAGATCGATCCGGTGTTCACCGATTACTCCTATTGAGGAGCGCTCATCCTGTTGAGGAACGCTCACCCTGGGGCCAGCGCCGGGTGTGCCGGGGAGGTCTCGATCATTTGCGGGCCGTTGCCGAGCCGCATCGCGCGCCAGCCCTCCGGGTCCTTCATCGCTGCCGATGGCGGGCGGCCGGACAGCGACATCCAGCGTTCGCGATGCCATGAGGTAACGGCGATTTCGGCGCGCAGCTGAGTTCCCGGAGTCGGCGCATCGATGCCGAGCGCCGACCATGGAATAACCATTTCCGCGGTGATCCGGGGTTGGTCGGCGCCGAAATAGACGGCTTTGGCGCCGCTGACCTCTGTACAACCCCGGCTGATCGCCTGTTGCGCCGGCCCGGCGCACAGCCGCGCCGCCATTTCCGGGTGGTCGTGCAGCTTGGTCCGCGGCGGGATGAAAAACAGCGTGAAGCGCCGCGGCCCCGCGCCTGCATCGATGCCCAGCTCGAGGCGGTAGGCGTCGATCAGCGGGAAGTCGCCCTCATAGGCGAAAAGGTCGATATCGAAGTAATCCTGTCCGATTGTCGCCAGCGCGAGGCCTTGCTCGCTCCATGAGAGGTACGCCTCCGCGAACTCGACCGCACCCGGCGAGGGCCTGAGCCGCGGCAACAGGCTGGACGGCTTAGGCCAATCGGCGAGCGAACGATCGTCGACGGATATGGCCGCGTGAGGCAGCGCGATGACCCTTGGCGACGCTGAAGGCGCCGTCGAAATCGCCGCACCGGAGTGAACCTGGCGGACGCGCCGGTTGGCGATCGCGAGGTCCGAGGTCAGCCGCCGATACGGCTCGTTGTTGATATCGACCAGCCCGAAATCGTAATCCTCGCCGTCGCGACGCCCGCCCTTCGGGTGATCGTAGTACTGGAACCAATGCTCCCCGACAATTTCCGGTATCGCCGCGAAATTGAGCGTGGCGGCGGCCGCGCCTATGCCCCGCTCATTTTGCGTCGCAACCGTCATCAGGTGGCCGTTGTTGCGGTTCCCCGTGCGGTTCTCGCGGGCCGCAAAGAACCACTCCGATATCAGGACCGGCTTGCCGCCCGATAGTCTCCTGAGCCCGTCGAAAAAATAATCTGCGATCCAGCCATCGGCGCTGTCGACGTTATAGTTCGCGGCAATTGCGTCGACATGCGGCGCCATCGCCCGCACCGCCGCCGGGTCGTAATAGATCGGCAGCCGGTCGCCAAAGTACAGGGCATCGGGGTCGGCGGCGCGGATCGCCCGCTCGGCGAGCGTGTAGTAGTGCTCGGCGACGATGCCGGTCCACTCGCGCACGGCATGAACTCCCGCGCCACCCGGCCTCATCCGGGTCCTCTCTGTGGTGGCGAGGAGCGCCTCCCACGAAGCGACCCCGGCGGGGGGCAGGAAATCGGCGGTGAAACGCCACCAGTCACCGGCATAATGCCGGCGCAGCATTTCGACCCAGCGCTGCTTGGTGAAAGAGGTCGCGGGCTTGGCCGAATAGAAAATGAAGAGCGCTCCGGCCCACCAGCCAACTTCATTGTCCGAGAAATAGCCGATCCGGTAGGGCGAACCGCGATAGGGCGCGACAAGCTCGCGGGCCAGCGCATTCATTCGCTTCTCGGTTTCCGGGTCGAACGGATCGAACCAGTGAAACCGGGCGAGGCGACCGAGCTCGAGATTGACGATAGTTGGAAGTTTGAGCGTCTCAGGCGGCAGCGCCCAGCCGCCTGCGCTGTTGAAGCCCCAGGTGAACAGGCGGTGGCGAGTTTCGGCCGCCCAATCCGCCAAACTCGGGGCAAAGGCCTTCCAGCTGTACCAAACCTTGCCGGCCGCCTCGCGCTCGGGGTAGCCGCCGTCCAGGACATTGACCCCGAGGCTGAAAAAGCGCTCACCGCAGGGTGTCGCCAGCCACGAGACGCCGCCCTTGGCAGTCAGGGACCAGCGGCTCGACGGCGCCGTCGCGAAATCCGCGCAAGCCCAGGCCTTATCCGCTTGGGACGCTGCGGCGACAACTACCGCAGCCGCGAGGAGAGCCGCGCGCGGACTTCACAGGCTCGGGTATGTCTGGAGTGAGGCTTTAAGCGCTGGTGCCGCCGACCGTCAGCCCGTCCATCCTCAAAGTCGGCTGACCGACGCCGACCGGAACGCTCTGACCATCCTTCCCGCAGGTGCCGATGCCATCGTCGAGGCGAAGATCATTGCCGATCATCGTGACTTTGGTCAGAGCATCCGGCCCGTTGCCGATCAGTGTCGCGCCTTTGACCGCGGGTCCGACCTTGCCGTCCTCGATCAGATACGCTTCGGAGGCAGAAAATACGAACTTGCCGGATGTGATGTCGACCTGCCCGCCGCCAAAATTGACGGCATAAACACCCCGCTTGACCGAAGCCATGATTTCCGCCGGGTCATGGCGGCCAGCCAACATGTAGGTGTTGGTCATCCGCGGCATCGGGGCATGTGCAAAACTCTGTCGCCGGCCGTTCCCGGTTGGGGCGGCACCGAGGAGCCGCGCATTCATACGATCCTGCATATAGCCTTTGAGAATCCCGTCCTCGATCAGAACGGTATAATTCGCCGGCGTGCCCTCATCGTCGACGGTCAGCGAGCCACGGCGGTCGGGCATTGTCCCGTCGTCGACGACTGTCACACCCTCGCTCGCGACGCGCTGCCCGATCATGCCGGAAAAAGCCGACGTCTTCTTGCGGTTGAAATCGCCCTCGAGCCCGTGGCCGACCGCCTCGTGCAGCATGACCCCCGGCCACCCCGGCCCGAGCACGACGGTCATCTCGCCTGCCGGCGCGGGCACCGAGCCGAGGTTGACGAGCGCTTGACGCAGGGCTTCGTCGACCTGTGCCTTCCATTGCTGCGGATCGAGGTAAAGATCGTAGCCGACGCGGCCTCCCGCGCCGGAGGAGCCGGTCTCCATGCGGTCACCGTCGCCGACGACGATCGCCACGCTGAGCCGCACCAGCGGGCGGATATCCGCGACCCGACGGCCGTCGGGGCGAATGATCTGCACGGCTTGCCAAACGCCGCTGAGCGAGGCCATGACTTGCTTCACCCTGCTGTCACGGCTGCGCGTATAAGCGTCTATTTCCGCCAGGAGCCGCGTTTTTGCGCCGAGGTCGACCAGGCCGAGCGGATTCTGGTCGGTGTAGAGGCTCCGGTTTGTCCCGGGAGGGGGCGCCGCGAAGACCCCGGAATGGCCGCTCGCCACTGCTTGAACGGTGTCGGCCGCGCGGCGGATCGCGGCTTCCGACAGCTCGGACGCGTGGGCATAACCGGCAGCTTCACCGGCAACCGCGCGCAGTCCGAACCCCTGCGTCGTATCGAAACTCGCGCTTTTGATCCGGCCGTCGTCGAGCGCAAGGCTCTCGGATTGACTGTATTCAAGGTAGAGCTCGCCATCGTCCATTCCGGCCAGGGACTGGTCGACGAGCGCTTCGATGCGGCCCGGGTCCATGCCCGTCCGCTCGAAAAACAGCGCGTCGGTGACGGGGAGATCGGTCATTCGAAACTCCATTGCGGGTCCGCCTCAATATGGTCGCAGCTGCCCTTTAGACAAAGGCGGAAGTTCCGGGACCAAGAGTTCGCATCGACTGCTTGCGCGTGCGGCGGCTTGACGCAAACGGGCGCGGCCGGGTTTGCGCCGGTTGTTGTCCCGGCGAGCTATGGTATAGCTTCCCTTTGCATCGGGACTCGAACAGATCTGCGGTGCGGTTGTAGTGGAGCGGGTGAGGACAGCTCCTTCCCGCTCGGGAGCCCTCTCGGAGACACCGCCGCGGTGAGGCTGCAGGCTCAAGGTGAGATGACAAGGTTGTTCACGAGGAAGGTCGCAGCCCGCGCATGGCTTATGCTGGCGCTCGTGTTGATCGGCAGTACCGCGTTCGCTGCATTCGCTTGGGCAGAGGGGCCGTGGCGCTGGGAAATCGGCATGCAGCCGCCGGCCACGCCGGTCAAAGACCGGCTGACCGCATTCCATGACGAGCTCTTGGTCATCATCTTTTTGATAACTCTCTTCGTCTTGGGTCTGCTGCTCTACGTCATCGTTCGCTTCCGTCACGAACGCAACCCGGTGCCGACGCGAACCTCGCACAATACCGTCATCGAGATGCTCTGGACCGTGGTGCCGGTTCTGATCCTGGTGATTATCGCGATACCGTCCTTCAAGCTGATGTATTACATGGACCGGGTGCCGAACCCGGATATGACGATCAAAGTCACCGGACATCAGTGGTACTGGACGTACGAATACCCCGACCAAAGCGGGCTCTCATTTGACAGCAACATCATCCCGGAGGCCGATCTGAAGCCCGGCCAGAAGCGGCTGCTGGATGTCGACAATCCGCTGGTCGTCCCGGTCGACACGGTGATCCGCGTTTACATAACCGGCACCGATGTGATCCACAGCTGGTTCGTTCCATCGTTTGGGGTCCAGGAGTACGCGATCGTCGGCCGGCTCAACGAGAGCTGGATGAAGGTTGAGCGGCCTGGTGTTTATTACGGCGAGTGCAATCAGATCTGCGGCATCAACCACGCCTTCATGCCGATCAAGATCGAGGCGGTGTCGAAGGGCGATTTCGAGCGTTGGCTCGGCGACGCCAAAAAGAAGTTCGCCCATAAAGACGGAGGCGGCGATGCGGTCCGCGTCGCCGCCGCTTCTGCTTCGGGTACGACCGACGCCGCGCAGCCGGCGCCGGCCGGAAACTGAGTTCGAGGGAGCGAGAAATGGCTTACGAGCGCGGTGTCGACGTCGCTGACCTGCACGGCCATGACGTTTATGGCCACGGCCATGCACCGGGGTTTTTCGTCCGGTGGTTTTGCTCGACCAACCACAAGGACATCGGCACCCTTTACCTGCTGTTTGCGATCGTTGCCGGGGTGATCGGCGGGCTGCTGTCCGTCATTATGCGGATGCAGCTGATACATCCAGCCAATGAGTTCATCTCGGACCATCAGTTGTATAACGTTATCGTTACGGCCCATGGGCTGATCATGGTGTTCTTCGTAATCATGCCGGCGATGATCGGCGGATTCGGCAACTGGATGGTGCCGCTGATGATCGGCTCGCCAGATATGGCCTTTCCGCGCATGAACAACGTCAGCTTCTGGCTCCTGGTGCCGGCATTCTGCCTCCTGGTCGGCTCGACGATGGTGGGTCAGGGCGCCGGTGTCGGCTGGACGGTCTATCCGCCGCTCTCAGGGCCGGTCGGGCACCCCGGACCGGCGGTCGATATGGTAATCTTCTCCCTGCACCTCGCGGGCGCGTCGTCGATCATGGGGGCCATCAACTTCATCACGACGATCCTCAACATGCGCGCCCCGGGCATGACGATGCACAAGATGCCGCTCTTCGTGTGGGCGATCCTGGTCACCGCATTTCTGTTGTTGCTGTCGCTGCCGGTGCTTGCCGGCGCGATCACGATGCTGCTGACAGACCGCAATTTCGGGACGACTTTTTCGATCCGGCGGGCGGCGGCGACCCGCTGCTGTTCTTGAACCTGTTCTGGTTCTTCGGTCATCCCGAAGTCTACATTCTGATCCTGCCGGGGTTCGGGATGATCTCGCAGGTGGTCTCGACCTTCTCGAAAAAGCCGGTCTTCGGCTATCTCGGCATGGCCTATGCGATGATCGCGATCGGCGTGATCGGCTTTGTCGTCTGGGCGCATCACATGTTCACGACCGGGATCTCGGTCGATACGCGCGCCTATTTCACCGCGGCGACGATGGTCATCGCGGTGCCCACCGGCATTAAGATCTTCTCCTGGATCGCGACGATGTGGGGCGGCTCCATCGAGTTCAAGACACCGATGTTATGGGCGATAGGCTTCATCTTTCTGTTTACGATTGGTGGCGTAACCGGCGTCGTGCTGGCCAATGCCGGTGTCGATTTCGCGCTCCACAATACCTATTACGTAGTGGCGCACTTCCACTATGTCCTGTCTCTTGGCGCAGTGTTCTCCATTTTCGCCGGTTTCTACTATTGGATCGGCAAGATGTCCGGCCGCCAGTACAACGAAACCTGGGGCCAGATCCATTTCTGGACCACCTTCATCGGCGTGAACCTGACCTTCTTTCCGATGCATTTTCTTGGGCTCGCCGGCATGCCGCGGCGGATTGCCGACTACCCCGATGCGTTCGCCCCTTGGAACTTTATCGCCTCGATCGGATCGTTCATCTCTTTCGGTTCGACCTTGTTTTTCGTGTTCATTGTGCTGCACACCCTGACGGCGGGTCGGCGGGTCGGTGCCAATTACTGGGGCGAGGGCGCGACCACCCTCGAATGGAAGGTCTCTTCGCCGCCGCCGTTCCATAGCTACGAAGAGCTACCGGTCGTCGTTTAGCCGAGCAGACTGCTTATGAGCGACTTGTCCGAGACCCCGTCGGCCGTTCGGCTGCGCCTTGCTGCGACGCTGACGCCGGGGGTTGCGGATTATGTCGAGATCCTCAAACCGAGGGTCATGTCGCTGGTCGTATTCACGGGACTGGTAGGGCTCGTGCTAGCCCCGGGGCATTTGCATCCCTTGCTTGCGGCGATCGCGGTCTTGTGCATCGCAATCGGGGCCGGCGCGGCCGGCGCGATCAATATGTGGTACGACCGCGATATCGACGCAGTGATGCGCCGGACCGCGGGCCGGCCATTGCCGGCGGGACGGATGATGCCCGGCGAGGCGCTCGGCTTCGGGGTCGCGCTCGGTATTGGGGCGGTGCTGATGATGGGATTGGCGGTCAACACTGTGGCTGCCGAGCTCCTCGCCCTGACGATCGCGTTCTATGTCTTTGTCTACACGATCTGGCTCAAGCGCCGGACCCCGCAGAACATCGTGATCGGTGGCGCCGCCGGCGCCTTTCCGCCGATGATCGGCTGGGCGGCGGTGACCGGCGACATCGGCTGGGGGGCGATCGCGCTGTTTGCGGTGATCTTTTTCTGGACGCCGCCGCACTTCTGGGCCTTGTCGCTGTACCGTGCCGGCGACTACGCCGCCGCGGGCGTGCCGATGTTGCCGGTCGTCGCCGGGGCACGCGAAACCAAGCGACAGATGCTGCTCTACACGGTCGTGCTGTGGCCCGTCGCCGTCGCGCCGTACCTGCTCGGGGTGGCAGGGGCGCTATATGGCGCCGGTGCTTTGTTGTTAAGCGGCATCTTCACAGGCTCGGCCATCCTTGTCTGGCGCGATCCGACCGATCGCAGTGCGCGCCGGATGTTCGCCTTCTCACTGCTCTATTTGTTTCTGATCTTCAGCCTGTTGCTGGTCGACCACGCGAGCGGGGCTTGGCTTTGATTGCCGCGGATCGCGACCGCGAAAAGACCATCCGTGCCCGCAACCGCGCGCTGGTGGCCGTGCTTGTCGCACTTGTCGCGCTGTTCTACGCCCTCGCCATCGTCCGGATGGGAGGATAGTCGGCATGGCTGCGGCCGGCCGATCACAGAGCAGACCCAACGGAGCGACTGTCGTGCTGCTGCTATCCGTAGTCGCCGGCATGATCGGGCTGTCCTTTGCCTCGGTCCCGCTCTACCGCCTCTTCTGCGCTGCTACCGGCTTTGGCGGCACCACCCAGCGTGCGGAAACGGCGCCAACTCAAATCACCGCCGGGCTGATTACGGTGCGGTTCGATGCCCAGGTCGCCCCCGGTCTCGATTGGGAATTTCGCCCCTTGAAGAAGGCGATATCGGTCCATCCCGGCGCTCAGAACCAGGTCTTTTTTCGCGCCGTCAACCGCGCTGCGGCACCGGTTACCGCCCAGGCGGTCTACAACGTCACCCCGACCAAGGCCGGGATCTATTTCGACAAGCTGCAGTGCTTCTGCTTCAACAGTCAGACCCTCGCGCCGGGTCAAAGCGTGGATATGGGGGTCGTCTTCTTTGTCGACCCCGACATCTTGACCGATCCCGGCACCAGCGAGGTACGCTCGATCACATTGTCCTATACGATGTTTCGCGCGCCCGAGGCTGCATCTCCGACCGCGTCCGCGGCACCTCGGTCGCGCCCAGCTTCCGTAAATTGACCGATCCGAGCCCCAATCCATGAGCGAAGCACACGCCCCGCCGAAGCATCCCTATCATCTCGTCGCCCCGAGCATCTGGCCGCTGTTCGGAGCAGTTGCCGCCGGTCTGATCACTACTGGCGGCGTCCTCTACATGCACGGCTACGGCTGGACCCTTTTGATCATCGGATGCCTCGCGGTGCTTGCGACCATGGCCGTGTGGTGGCGCGACGTCATTCGCGAGGCGACATTTCAGGGGTATCACACCCCCGTCGTGCAGCTCGGGCTGCGCTACGGCATGGCGCTGTTCATCGCCTCCGAGGTGATGTTTTTCGCCGCGTTTTTCTGGGCCTTTTTCGCATCGAGCCTATTCCCGGTCGGCGGCACTTGGCCACCCAAGACCATCCACCCGTTCGATCCTTTCGAGTTCCCGTTTCTGAATACGTTGATCTTGCTGTTATCGGGGACGACGGTAACCTGGGCGCATCATTCCCTGATCGAAGGCGACCGTAACGGCTTGCTGCGCGGACTGGCGCTGACCATCTTTCTCGGCATTTGTTTCACCTCGGTTCAGGCTTGGGAGTATAGCCACGCCCCCTTCCATTTCACCGACGGCATTTATCCATCGACTTTTTTCATGGCCACCGGGTTTCACGGTTTCCACGTCATCATCGGCACGACGTTCCTGATCGTTTGTCTCTGTCGGGCGTGGGCTGGACACTTCAAACCCGACCATCACTTCGGGTTTGAAGCAGCCGCATGGTATTGGCATTTCGTCGATGTCGTGTGGCTTTTCCTGTTTGTTTGCGTCTATTGGTGGGGCGAGGGCAGCGGCGGCGCCGGCGTGGCCGGATGAACGATGTTCCGGCAATCTCGCCGATCCGCGCCGCGCTCGGCTGTCGGTGCCCGCGTTGTGGCAGGGGCAGATTATTTTCCGGGCTCCTGAAGGTGCGCGGTGCGTGCGAGGTCTGTGGTCTTGATCTCTCCGCACAGGACGCCGGGGACGGCCCCGCCGTTTTCGTCATTCTTTTCCTGGGGTTGATCGTCGTAGCGCTCGCGGCTTTGGTTGAGATAAAATTCTCGCCCCCCCTCTGGATACATCTCATGCTGTGGACGCCGTTTATCATCGTCGGCGCGATTGCCATGTTGCGACCGCTGAAAGCCGGCCTGATTGCACTGCAGTACCGTCACCATCTTCTGGTCGCGCCGCCTTCCACCTGAAGTTCTCCGTGCGCTCGCTCCGCCTTAGATGACGAATTTTCGGCCGCTGCTGTGGCCAACGGTGTTCTCTGTCCCGATGCTGCTGATCTGCCTCGCTCTCGGGGCGTGGCAGGTCGAGCGGCTTTTCTGGAAGCAGGATCTGATAGCGCAACGGAAGGCCGCGGTCTCAGCCGCCCCGGCTGCCGTGCCGAAAACCCTTGCCGAGGCGCGCGGCATGGAGTTCCGCCACGTCACCGACGAAGGCGTGTTCCTAAACGACAAAGAAATCTATCTCGGTGCGACGTCGGAGGGGGGAGGCCAAGGCTATCAGGTTCTGACCCCGCTCTTGGAGCCGGGGGGCCGGGTCGTCTTTGTCGATCGCGGGTACATTCCGGCCGAGCTGAAGGATCCGGCAAAGCGCGCCGCGGGCCAGATCGCCGGCACGGTTCGCGTGCAAGGCTTGCTGCGGCTTCCGCCGCCCGGAAGACCGAACTGGTTTCTGCCCGACAACCGCCCCGACCTGAATTACTGGTTCTGGGTGGACCTCCCGGCAATGAGCGCGGCGGACAAGCTCGACCGGGTTGCACCGTTCTACATAGACGCCGACGCGACCCCAAACCCCGGTGGCTGGCCGAAGGGTGGCGTCACCCGCCTTACGCTGCCGAACAACCACCTGCAATATGCGATAACATGGTTTTCACTGGCGGTTGCGTTAATCGTCATCTATGTCCTCTACCATCGCCGTGACGCGGGGGTTGGATGACCGCCTATCATGAGCTGGAACAGAGGTTCCGACGGCTGGGCGCGATCGAGCAAGCAATCTCGGTTCTCCACTGGGATACTGCCGCAATCATGCCCAGCGGCGGAGCGGGGCCGCGCGCCGAGCAGCTTGCGACCTTGCGCCTGATCGCGCATCAGCATTTGGTCGCGACCGAGATCGAGGGGTTGCTGGCCGAAGCCCAGGCCGCGGCTGATAGGCTCGGAGAGTGGCAGCAGGCCAATTTACGCGAGATGCGCCGACGCTGGCTGCACGCCACAGCGCTGCCGAGCGCGCTTGTCGAGGCCGAGTCGCGCGCCTGCTCCGAATGCGAAGCCGTCTGGCGCAGAAGCCGTTTGGAGAACGATTTCAACGCCGTCCTTCCTGGGCTCGAGCAAATCCTCCTGATCGAACGCGAAATCGCCGCCGTCAAGGCCGAGCGGCTCGGAACGAGCCCTTACCAGGCGCTCCTCGACCAATACGAGCCAGGCGCTTCGGTCGCCGAAATCGATCGCCTGTTCGATGAAATCGCGGGTTTCTTGCCTGATTTGATCGAGAGCGCGCTGGACCGCCAAGCGGCTCTGTCCTCGGCACCCGTCTGCGGCCCTTTCCCGATCGAAACGCAGCGCCGCCTCGCCATGCGGCTGATGGAACGGATCGGCTTCGACTTTGCGCATGGCAGGCTGGACATCAGCGCCCATCCGTTTTGTGGCGGCACCCCCGATGATGTGCGGATCACGACGCGCTACAACGAAAATGATTTTGCGCGGGCCTTGATGGGGGTGCTGCACGAGACCGGGCACGCCCTCTATCAGCGAGGGCTCCCGGCCGAATGGCGGCTTCAGCCGGTCGGCCGCGCTCGTGGCATGGCGATGCACGAGAGCCAATCGCTGCTGCTCGAAATGCAGGTGTGCCGCAGCCGTGCTTTTCTGACCTATGCGGCCCCGATCATCCGCGAGGCTTTTGACGGCGACGGGCCGGAGTGGGAAGCCGACGCGCTATACCGGCGTCAAATCCGGGTTCGGCGCGGTTTCATCCGGGTCGATGCCGATGAGGTGACCTATCCCGCTCACGTGATCCTGCGTTACCAACTCGAACGCGCGATGCTCGACGGCGACCTCAAGCCGGCGGATCTTCCCGATGCCTGGGCGGCAGCGATGCGCGAAATGCTCGGGGTCGCGCCGGAGAATGACCGGGAGGGCTGTCTCCAGGACATTCATTGGTATGACGGCAATTGGGGGTATTTCCCGACCTATACACTTGGCGCGCTGATCGCGGCTCAGCTGTTCGAAGCGGCGCGCCGCGATATCCCGGGCTTGATGCAGACGATTGCGGAGGGCGAATTTGCGCCACTGCTCGGCTGGGCCCGCGAGCGGGTGCATTCCCTGGGATCGCTGCTGTCGACGGCGGAGCTGGTCGAGACCGCTACCGGACGGCCGCTCGGGACGGCTAGTTTCGAGCGCCATCTGCGAGATCGCTATCTGAGCTGAGCGAACGACTCGGCGACAGGGGTGTTAGCGGGGGCAATGCAATCGGGCGTGGGGGACAACGTGCTTGAAGTTGCCGTGCAAGAAGAAGCTTACCGCGCCGATCGCCATGCCGCCTTCGAGCGGTTCGAAGCGGTAAGGCACGAGACCGATTCGCTGACCGCCAACTTGACGTCAGAGGATCAGTCGATCCAGTCGATGCCGGATGTCAGTCCGACAAAATGGCACCTCGGGCATACCACGTGGTTTTTCGAGACATTTCTGTTGGTCCGGTTCAATCCCGATTACCGGGTCTTCGATCCCGCCTTCGGCTATCTCTTCAACTCTTATTACGAGGCGGTCGGCCCGCGTCACCCGCGGCCCGAGCGCGGCCTCTTGTCGCGCCCGACCGTCGATATCGTCATGGCCTATCGCGATCACGTGGGTTCGGCAATGGCTCGGCTGATCGAGCGGGTCGCCGAACCGGAATGGAGCGAGGTTGCGACCTTGCTCGAACTTGGCATTCACCACGAGCAGCAACATCAGGAGCTGATCTTGATGGACATCAAGCACGTTTTCTCGCTCAATCCTCTGCTACCCGCCTATCAGGCGCCGCAGTTGCAGGTGCAGGCTGCGGTGCACCCTCTGTCTTGGGTGGACTTTGACGGCGGGCTGAAGGCGATCGGACACTCGGGATCTGGGTTCGCTTTCGACAACGAGAGCCCCCGACACAAGATCTGGCTCGAACCGTTTCGCCTCGCTGCGCACCCGGTGACCTGCGGCGAATATCTCGGCTTTATCGAGGAAGCTGGTTACAGAAGACCGGAATTCTGGTTGTCCGACGGGTGGGCGACGGTTCGCGAGCAGTGCTGGGAAGCGCCGCTCTATTGGCTTCGCGAATGTGAGGAGTGGTCGATCTTTACGTTATCCGGCCGCCGCCGGCTCAATCCGACGGAGCCGGTATGCCACCTTAGCTTTTACGAAGCCGATGCCTTCGCCAGATGGGCGGGGAAACGATTGCCGACCGAAGCGGAATGGGAGACCGCGGCTGAAGATGTGACCATCTCGGGCAACTTCGCCGATCGCGGTTATTTTCACCCTTGCGCGGACACCTCGCCGGACGCCATCCCCCGGCTGCGGCAAATGTACGGCGACGTGTGGGAATGGACGGCGAGTCCCTATACCTCGTATCCCCGCTTTCGTCCGGCGTGTGGCGCGATCGGCGAGTATAACGGAAAGTTCATGTGCAATCAGATAGTACTGCGGGGGGGATCAGCAATCACTCCCACCGGGCATATCAGGGCCACTTATCGCAACTTTTTTCCGCCGTCGGCGCGTTGGGCCTTCGCCGGGCTGCGGCTGGCGGGGGACCTTGGATGAAAAATGGCGCGCGCCTTGCCTTCCACGATCTGGCACCCGGCGAAGAAAGCTTTCGGGATGCGGTACTGGCGGGCCTTGAGCGCGCCCACAAGCGAATTCCGTGCAAGTTCTTTTATGACGCGCGCGGCTCGGCGCTGTTCGAGGAAATCTGCCGTCTGCCCGAATACTATCCGACCCGTACCGAGACCGCGATCCTCGAAGAGAATTCGAGTGATATCGCGGCTCAGATGGGGCCGCATTGTCGCGTGATCGAGTTTGGTAGCGGCGCCAGTCAAAAGGTCCGCATACTGCTTCAAACGCTCGAGCAACCTGCGGCTTACGTCCCGGTCGACATCTCGCGCGAACATTTGCGCGATGCGGCCATCAGTTTGGCCGAGGATTTTCCGTCGGTGCCTGTCATTGCCGTTTGCGCCGACTACAGCCGCCCCTTTCCGTTGCCGCCGTTGCCCGGCGCTGGAGGAAAGCGGGTCGGATTTTTTCCCGGTTCGACGATAGGCAATTTCGAGCCTGATGCCGCTGTCGCTTTTCTCGTAAACTACGCGCACATCCTCGGGCCGGGAGGCGAAATGCTGATCGGCGTCGATCTAAAAAAGGAGACGGACATCCTTGAGGCCGCCTACAACGACCGAGCCGGGGTGACCGCCGCGTTCAACCTCAACCTCCTCGAACGCGTCAATCGCGAGCTCGACGGCCACCTCGACATTGATCGTTTCGAGCACGTGGCGTTCTACAGCGGTGCCGATGGCCGGGTCGAAATTTATCTCCGCAGCCTCGCCGACCAGACGGCCCGGATTGCGGGAAAACGCTTCCGTTTCGCGAAGAACGAACTGATCCACACCGAATACTCATACAAATATTCGGTGAACGAATTCCGCGCCTTGGCAGCGCGCGCCGGCTTTCGTCCGGTCGACACCTGGACCGACCCCGCAGAACTGTTCAGCGTTCATTATCTCCGGCTGCGGCGATAGGCACCGCGGCAAGCTATCGTGAGAACAAATTCCGTTTCCCGAGATGGCGCGCGACCGCCGCCAAATCGCTCGGCTCCGACCCCACGCGGCGACTCTCCTCCAGCAATATATCGACGGTGTCCCTGATCTGTTTCTCGGTGTGTGAGGCAGTCGCGAAAAAGCGTAGCCGGGCGGCTCGTTCCGGCACCGCCGGGTAGAGAATCGGCTGGACGTTCACTCCTCGGTCGAACAGCGCCTGCGCGAGGCGCCCGGCGCGGATCGAGCTGCCGGTAATGATCGGCACGATCGAAGCCCCGATTGAGCCGCCGACATCGAGACCGCCTTCCCGCGCCAGCCTCAGGAACAGCGCGGCCCGATCATTGAGCCGGCGCACGCGCTCCGGCTCGCGCTCGAGAAGTTCGAGCGCAGCGAGCGCAGCGGCAGCCGCCGGCGGCGCCATCCCGACCGAAAAGACGAAACCGGGCGCAGCCACTTTCAAAAAATCCACGAGGTCCTTGCTGCCCGCAATGTAGCCGCCGCACGACACGAGGCTCTTGCTGAGAGTGCCCATCCATATGTCGACTTCCCCGGGATCGACGCCAAACCGGTCGGCGGTGCCGAAACCACGCGGTCCGAGAACACCCAGAGCGTGCGCTTCATCGACCATCAGCCAGGCCCGATTGCGGCGGGCGGCAGCGATGAAGGCCGGCAGATCGGGGACATCGCCATCCATGCTGTAGTGCCCCTCGATGACGAGGAGCGCATGCCCGCCGCGCGGGCGCGTTTCGCGAAGCAAACGATCGGCGGCTTCGTGGTCGAGATGTGGAAATGGCACCCGCCGGGCCCCGGAGAGCATCGCGCCCTGCACAATGCTGTTGTGGATAAGGGCGTCGTGCACGATTACGTCGTCGCGCCCGAGCAGGTGCCCGATCACCGTGACGTTTGTCGAATGGCCGCCAACCAGGACAACGCAGTCCTCGGTTCCGTGAACGCGAGCAAGGGCGTGCTCCAGATCCCGATGAACCGGGCGCTCGCCGGAGACCGGGCGGCTCGCCGAGACCGAAGTCCCATATCGGTCGATCGCCGCCCTTGCGGCGCTCACGATATCCGGATGCCCGTTCAAACCGATGTAGTTATAGGATGCGAAATTGACGAAGGAGCGACCGCCGATCACCGTCTCTGCCCCGGCAATCCCTTCGTGCTCGCGAAAGAACGGATCGGATATGCCGAGAAACTCCGCGGCTTCGCGGATCATCCGGATTTCTCGAAACCCTTCCAGCTTTGACACGTCTAGGCGGGCGGCGCTGTCGTCATTCTCCGAGTCGGAGCGGCGCACCACACGCGGCGATCGCACTGGTGGGCTCGAAGAAAGCTTCTCGATCAGCAGCGTCTTGGCCTGAGCCGACAGGCCGAACAGGTTCCGGCGCGGTTCCATCGGCTATTCCGCCGCCACCGATTTCGGTTCGACAACCGCGGCGGTCGTTTGCGCATCATCCGCAGAAAAGGGCTGCTGATAGATACCCTCGTGCCGTGCAACCAGGGCGATCAGGTCACCGTCCTTCGGTTCTGTCGAGATCGCCGTGGCCAGCCGCCCTGCAATTGATGCCACGCTCGTTCCCTCGACGAGTGAAACCAGCGGCAGATCGACCCGTAGCCGAGTTTCGAGAGCGAGGCGAAGCTCGACTGCCATCAACGAGTCCATTCCCATTTCCGAAAGCGGACGAAGCGGGTCGATCCCGCTCGCCGGCAGCCGCAAAATCGTCGCCGCTTCCTCGGCAATCACGGACTTGAGCAGGGCAAGCGCGGCATCCGGCTCGAGACCAGCGAGGCGCTCACTGAATGAACTCGTCTGAGGTTGACGTCAAGCCGCTGGCGCGGGCTTCCGAAAACATCCGTCTGGCGAGGATCGGCAGAAAACGGCGGGCTTCGTTCCAATTGGTTTCGGCGAAGGCCACAACGGGCAATCCGCTTGAGATCATCGCGGGCAGTCCCGCCAGCGCTTCGGCCGCTGAGCTTGGTTTCGCGCCGAGGCGCCGCGCGAGCGCATCGCGTGTCTCCGGCCTTTCGGCCAGATAGCCGACATCTGCGATCGGACCCCAGGCGACGGCGAGTGCGGACCGACCCTCGGCCTTGCGCCGCCGCGCCAAGGCCTCGAGTGTCATATTCGCTGCCACATAGGCGCCTTGCGCAGGCGCGCCGATCAAAGTCGTCGCTGAGGAGAACAGCAGGAACAATTCGATGGGATCGTCCCGGGTCAAGGCGTCGAGAGCCAAGGCCCCGCCGAGTTTTGGCCGAAGCACCGCCTGCAGCCGCACAATCTCGACCTCCGAGGCGAGACCGTCGTCGATAGTCGACGCGGCGTGCACGATGCCGCGGAGCGGCGGCTGGACCGCCCGGATCGCCTCGAGGACCCCGGCCAAGGAAGCGCGGTCGGCTACATCTCCGCCATACACGCGGACCTCGGCACCGGCGGCTTCGAGCTCTCCAATTCTCGCGTCGCAATCCGGAGTGGCCGACCCGCGGCGGCCGATCAGTGCGATCGAGCCGGCGCCGCGCGCAACCAGCCACCGCGCCGCCTCGAAACCGAACCCCTCGACACCCCCGGTGACCAGATAGGTTCCATCGCGCCGTAGGGTTATCGCCGGCGGTTCGCGAAGCCGCACACCGGCATTGGCGCGGGGTTCGAGCACGAGTTTGCCGATATGCCCCGACGACTGCATCAGTCGAATCGCATCGTCGAGTTCGCCAAACGAGAAAATCCGGTGAGCTAGCGGCCGGATAGCCCCTTCGGCAAGGGCCGCGGACACCTCGCGTAACAGGTCACGGGCCAAGTCCGCGCGACGCGTGGGCAGCTGGTCGATATCGATCGCGAAATAGGAGATGTTCTGGCGGAGCGGTCGCAAGTGAATTCGCCGATTGAGGTAAAGATCCCGCTTTCCGAGTTCGAGGAATCGGCCAAACGGTCTGAGAACCTCCAGGCTGCGCTCCATTGCCTCGCCGCTCAGCGAGTTGAGCACGACATCGACGCCCTGCCCCCCGGTGATCTCGCGCACCTCATTGCAGAAGCCCAGATCGCGCGAGTCGAGAACATGATCGGCGCCGGCCAGGCGCAGGAACGCTCGTTTCACCTCCGATCCGGCCGTGGCGATCACAACCGCGCCGCAATGCTTGGCGTACTGGATCGCAGCGAGCCCTACGCCGCCACTGGCGGCATGGATGAGGACGTATTCCCCGGGTGCGAGCTTTGCCAGATGCCCGAGCGCGTATGTCACGGTTACGAATGTTACCGGAATGGTTGCGGCCGCGGCAAAACTCATTCCCGACGGGATTGGCGCCAGCGCGTCCGCCATCGTCACGACGCGCGTGCCGAGCGAGGCGGGAGCAAACCCCATGACCCGGTCGCCGACCGCCCAACCTTCGACATCCGAGCCGATCGAGCGGATGATCCCGGCGCATTCCAGCCCGAAGGTGGGGCCGGCAAACCCGTCGATCAGCGCTTCCTCGGGCAGCAGCCCCATTGCCCACATAACGTCCCGGAAATTGAGTCCCGCCGCATGCACCTCGACCTCGACCTGGCCGGCTTCGACGGGTCGGGACGTCCCGACCTCCCATCCGAGAGAGTCGAGACCTCCGGGATGGCGGCTCCCCAGCGTCAGGACGTCGGAGGGATCGGCCAATCGCGGCGGAAGACCATGGCGCACCCGCAGCACGTGCCGTCCTTCGGGTGTCCAGACAATCTCCTCTTCAGTGCTGGAGGCCGACAGTTCGGCAGCGATTTGGCGGGCGCGATCATTCGCAGCCAGGGTTGCCGGCAAATCGAGCAGGCGCAGCGAGAGCCGTGGCATCTCGTTGGCGAGCACGCGCGCAAAACCCCATATAGCGCCACCAACGAGACCTGATGTTTCGCCCATCTCTGATGACTGCTGGGCATCGCAGGTGATGACCCAAAGCTTCCGGCGGCGGTCTGCGGCCTGCGTCGCCACTCGCGCCAATGCAGCAATTTGCTGCGAGGCGAGTTCGATCGAGTCGCCGGGGCAGAATCCGTCAGCCATGAAGAGAATAGTCGGCGCCAGCTCATCGCTACCGCTTTGATCCTGCAATTCGTCGGCAAACGAATCCGCGTAATCGGCGAGCATGACGCGGTGGCCAGCTTCGCAAAGGCGATCCCGCACCGTGGCCGCTAGGCCCGTGTTGCCGGCAACGAGCAAGGCAGAACGGGGTTCGCCCGGATCCCAGTAGGAAACCTCGTCGCGGGCCGGGGCGGTGCCCCAGAATATTGCGCAGGGCCACGGCGTCCAGGGGCTCGATGCCGTATCGGCAGACTGGAACCCCGCCGCAGCGAGTTCAGTACACCATTCTTCGGCAGAACGGAGAGGCGATCCATCGCTCGCTCGCCACCATCCGGGGCCCTGGCCAAATACCATGTCCCAGAGCGGGTTCGGCTCGGGCTCGACCGCAACAAAAACGCCGTTGGGGGCGAGAAGCTTCCGCAAATCCGCGAAACCGTTGGCGTCGAGCTGCAAGCGCGTACAAGCGTTTACCGCCAGGATTATGTCGAAGCCAGTCTGATCCAGCGCTTCCGTCCCATCCTGCGGCAACCACCGGTGGGCGGAGACCCCGTTGAACGACTCTGCCAGGAACGAGAGCCGCGCACTTTGTTCGGCATCACCACTGGTCGCGATATAGTTGAGAGCAGCGCCGGATTGCGCCAGCCGGTCGAGCATTCGGCGGGTCGCCCCCCCTCCGATCGCGCCAAGCTCAAGAATGCGCAGCGGTCGGCCGCGGGGCCAATTTGCCGCGATCTCCTGTAACGCATCGCACAGCAGGCCGACAATGGCGGCGCTCGCCGGCGAAGAGTGGAGCAGATGCTCCGTCATCGGAGCGAGTAGGGCGTCCGGCGGCCGCGGCCCGCTGCCAAGAATATTCGGGAGGCTGTCGACCGCGGCGGCTGCGAGCGCGAGTTCGGCAACCAGATCAGGCGCATCCGCGAGCAGCAGGCGCCAGACTTCCTCGGCATCAGGGAGGTCGGTTGTCGCCGCTATCCGCCATTCCGATCCGGCCTCGGATGCGGCACCGAACCGTTCGAGCAGGCGCAGCGCCCATTCGGCAATTTCGTAGGAGGCTGGCGCGAGCAGGCCGGTCTCGACAAGCTCTTCGATCCTGAAAGGAAGGCCGGCATCGACGATGTGCGCCATCGACCGAAGGGCGATCGAGCCGATCAGCGCATCGAGCAGCAGAGCCTGTTCGCGCCGCGCGGGATCGGGCTCGCGAGCATCGGCAAGACGCAAAATTAGAGCGCCGACACGTTCCATTACCGAGGCTGTGGCCAACTCGGAGAGCGGCGCGGGAACGAGATCGACGCGCAGGGCGCGCTCGTCGATCGACCCCCCGCGTGCCAGCTCGACCCTACGGAACCAGCACTCCGCGAGTTCCGCCACGAGATCGCCGTCGCCGTCGTAGAGCGCAATATCGGCGGATACCGACCGGATGCCGATCCGGGTGAGTCGCAATTCCGCGCACCGGGGAAGTCGTCCGAACGGCGCCAAAAACCGCACGCGACCGAAACGCCAAGGGAGAAAGCTTCTACCGCGAGCCTGATTCCGGCCGTCGGCCAAGAGCCCGATCAGCGCCTGCAAGGCGCCGTCGAGCAAGGCAGGGTGAACCAGATAAGGCCCGACATCCGCGGCGACGGGCAAGGGATCGAGATGTGCGACCGCAGCGTCCGGTCCAGTGATTTCGATCAGGCTCACGGTTCGAAAGCGAGCGCCGTAATCGAGCCCCGCGAGCCGCGCCAAGTCATAGAGGGTCTGCTTGTCGATCCGACGGCGAGTCGGTGCGCGAGCCGAAAAGCGCAGCGTCCGGCGGATATCGGTTTCCGCGCCGAGACGCCCAACAGCATGAACCGTGAACGGTTCGTTCGACAGGCGCGCGCGGCTCGCCAGCTCCCAATCGCCTTCCTCGGAGCCGATCACGGCGCGCACCTCGCGCATTCGACCCTTGTCGAATGGCAGCGGGCGGCGCACTTCGAGATCGCGCAGTTCGAGTACGGGCGCGTCCGGCCACTGCGCTCGCGCAGCGGCGCAAGCCATCTCCAGAACTCCAGCCGCCGGAAGGACCGGCACGCCCTCGATCGCATGGTCGCCGATCCACGGCAGCACCTGCTCGTCGAGGTGGTTGATCCAGCACGGTACCGGACCGCGCTGACGAAAACCGAGAAGCGGGTGCTCGAAAGGCGTATTTACCGGATCGGCGCCCTCGGCCGTGAGGCCGAACCAGAAGCTCTGACGATCCCAAGGATATAGCGGCAGCCCACGCGGATCGGCCATCCCGTCGAAGAGAGGGGATTGCGTGAATTCGGATCCGGCGACATGGCAATTGGCGGCAATTGCGGGAAATGGGTCGCCATCGAACGGCTTGCGAGAAAGGGTGGCGAGCACGCGCCCATCCACTTTCGCCGCACGCAGAGCATCGGTCAGATAGGACTGCAGAATTGCCGTCGGGCCGATCTCGAGGAAAATGCGGTAGCCTTCGGCCGTCAGGAATGCGGTGGCCTCCGCGAAGCGCACCGGGCTGCGGATATTGCGCCACCAGTAGCCGGCGTCGAGCGAGTCGTCCTCAACCGCCTCCCCGGTCACGGTCGATACCAGCCTCGCCGCCGGAGGTCTGGATGAAAGGCCCCTCAGGCTCTCGAGCAGATCCTTGCGGATCGGGTCCATCTGTCTCGAGTGAAACGCAAAATCGAGATCGAGCGAGCGAAACCATAAGCCGCGGCGTTTCGCCTCGGCTTCCAAACGCTCGATTTCCGCGCTGGGTCCAGAGACGGTCACCGAATGCGTCGCGTTGAGGGCGGCGATCTCCGCCGGACTATCGAGTCCGTCGAGAAAGTCGCGTGCCGCCTCCGGAGCGAGCGCCAGCGCCGCCATGCGGCCTCTTCCCTGTGTGCGCTGCTGGTACCGGCTGCGCGCTATAACAACCCGCCCGGCTTCTCCGAGGGATAGCGCACCTGCTGCCCAAGCCGCTGCAATCTCGCCGACACTGTGGCCGAGATATCCTGAGGCGCTGACACCGACCGCGCCGCAATGCCTCGACGATGCCGACCTGTACTGCGAAGAGGAGCGGTTGTGCAATGTCGGCGCGTGCCATCGCTCCGGCATCGGCGCCGCCTTCGAGACACGCGATGACCGACCAGCCGAGCTCCGGCCGAAGCATCCGATCAAGATCTTCGATCGCACCACGGAAGACTGCGTTGCTGCGCAATGCATTGCGCCCCATGCCGGTGAATTGCGCCCCGTTGCCCGAAAACACAAAGGCCAGCTTGCCTTCCCGAACCCCGGTACCCGAGATGAGGAAAGGCGACGGCTGGTCGTTGAGATATCCGGCGAGCGTCTGCGCGGTGGCCGCCGGATCCTGCGCGAGCGCTACCAGTCGGTGCGGATGATGGTCGCGCCCGCGGGCAGCCGCCCGCAGCAACATCGGCGCCCGCTCGGGCGAGACCTCGGCAACCGCCTTGCGCCAGTTCTGAACGAGGGATCGCAGCGATGCCTCGGTCTGAGCCGAGATGACCAGTGGAGGCAGCGGCCCCGTTGCGGGCGGCTCCTCGGACCGGGTCGCTCGGGTCAGCACGACGTGGGCATTGGTCCCACCAAACCCGAAAGAGTTGACGCCGGCGTAAGGCCGCTCGGGCGCCTTCACCGGTTCGATGTTGCGAACCAGCCGCAGGTTCAGCGCCTCGAACGGGATTTTCGGGTTGGGCTTCTCGCAGTGGATGGTGGGCGGGATCATTTCCCGATCGAGGGCGAGCGCGGTCTTGAGCAGCCCGGCCATACCTGAAGCCGGCTCCAGGTGGCCGATATTGGTTTTCACCGATCCGATGGGCAGCGGAATAGACCGGCTCTGTCCCAAAGAATGTCCGACCGCGGCGGCCTCGATCGGGTCGCCCGCCGCTGTGCCTGTGCCGTGCATCTCGAAAAATGCGAGGTCGTCCGGAGCAATCCCGGCGGTCCGGTAAACCGCGCGCAGCAGAGACGCCTGTGCCGATTGGCTCGGGAGCGACAGGCCCATAGTGCGGCCGTCGGAATTGACCCCGGATGCCCGTATCACGGCGTGGATCCGATCCTTTGCGGCGACCGCGTCCGCCAGCGGTTTCAGGATTATGACGGCGCCGCCCTCGCCGCGAACGTAGCCGTCTGCCCTTTCGTCAAAGGCAAAACAGCGGCCGCGCCGGGAGAGCATCGAAGCGCGCGAGAACCCGATAAAAGGGTAAGGCGCGAGCAGAAGGTTGACTCCGCCAACGACGGCGGCGGCGATTCTTTTGTTGCGAATTGCCTCGCAAGCATGGTGAAGGGCGACGAGGGAGGACGAGCACGCCGTATCGACGGCGAGGCTCGGCCCGCGCAGATCGAAAACGTAGGATACTCGGTTTGCCAGGATGCTGAGGGTGCTTCCGGTCATAAAATAGGAATTGGCACCCGCCGGGTCCCCTATTCTAAGATCGGAATAATCGGTGGTAGAGGCGCCAATATAGACGCCCATAGCGCTGCCCGACATCTTGCTGGGCGGAATGCCGGCGTCTTCGAATGCGTGCCACGCGAGTTCCAGCAGGAGCCGCTGCTGAGGATCCATCTGCGCGGCTTCGCGCGGTGAGATGCCGAAGAACGAAGGCTCGAACAGGTCGACGCCGGAGATTAGCCCGGCAGACCAAGTATAGCTCTTGCCCGGCTCACTGCGATCGGGATGGTAATAGAAGCGAGTTCGACCACCGCCGGTCGTCGACCTCGGAGACCGCATCGCCCCCCGATGCGAGCAGCTGCCAGAACTCGTCGAGGTTTTCGGCCCCGGGGAATTGGCAGGACGCTCCGACGATCGCTATGGATTCGTCAGTCATAGCGTAAGAACAAAATTTGCAACCCCAGGGAAAACTTCGGTGACCCCTTGCAGCCTAACCTTCTTTACCTGCGCGGAAGAGTCAAACGTTAGATACGCCATTGATCCCAGATGTCGCAGGCCTGCCAACTAACTGCCCGCAAACCAACTGAAAAGACTGCGGCAGGCGCGTGGCTATCTACCCCCGTCCCCCTAACCATCGGAGCCTTCCCGAAACCACCCGGCGGCGGCCGTTGATCGAACCGCTGGATTTTAGTCGTATAAGACGCCCTCCATGTCAACCTTGGCGAGGAAAACCGCCCGCAAATGGCTTTGGGCTTTCGCCCCCATCGTGTCGGCAAGACCTTCTCAAACATGGACGATAGACCCGCGACGCGCGCATCACCAGCTAGCCCGAGCAGGGCGCCCCTCCGAACACATGGACGGCGACGAGCCCTGCGGGTAATTTGGCCGAACTGCGACTTCACGGGCTCGATCCATGAAAGTCTCCTATTTCGAAACGGGCCGTTATGTCGCCGCCGCCGGACCTGCCGCGCGAATGGCCGGTGCCGGCCGGTTCCTACGATCCCGAAACCGGGGCCGAAGCCTATCGCGGCATGGTCGAGCGAGCGCGATTTGTCGAGGAGCTCGGCTTCGACTGGGTCAGCGTCTCCGAGCACCATTATTCGCCCCGCATCCTGACGCCGTCACCGGTCGTTTCCGCCGCCTATCTCGCGGCGCGGGTCGACAAGATAAAAATCGCCCTGCTCGGTCCGATCGTGCCGGTCAGCAACCCGATCCGCGTCGCCGAGGAACTCGCGATGCTCGACACCATGGCGCCGGGGCGCATTGTCGTCGGGCTGTTGCGCGGCACGACCAATGAATATCTGAGCTACGACCTCAACCCGAAGGAATCGCGCGAGCGCACCGACGAGGGAATGGAGCTGATCCTCAAGGCGTGGACCGAGCCGCAACCCTTCGGCTGGCAGGGGCGGTATTTCCAGTACCGCACAGTGTCGGTCTGGCCGCGCCCGCAATCTCAGCCGCACCCGCCGACTTATGCGCTCGGCACCAGCGCGGAAGCGGGCGAATTCGCCGCACGCCACCGGCTCGGTATCGGCCTCTCCTACGGGACATTCGAGCTGATGGCGAAATCGGCGCATTACTATCGCGAGCAATGCGCCCGCTATGGCTGGGAGCCGGGTCCGGACGACATCATCTACCGCGCCAATATGATCCTCGCCGAAACGGATGACGCGGCCGAGGAGGCTCTGCGCCGGCGCGATAAGCAAGCGCCGTTCCCGGTGCGCGCCGGATTGCGCGATGCGCTGCTGCAGTCGGACACGACGCGCAACATTGCCGGCGAGAGGCGGCCCGCCAACGTCGGCGGCGTGTTGCCGATCAGCTTCTGCGGCGGTCCCGACCGGGTCGTCGAACAACTCCAGCGGTGCCGTGAGGAGGTCGGCGCCGGGGTGGTCGACATCTCGCTGCAAGATCCCGGCACCGGCAATCTCGACGGCATGATGCGCGCCCTCGAACTGTTCGGGAGGAAGGTCCTGCCGCGGATCCGCGAGATATGAGCAAGAAGGATCCGGTTGTGGCGCAGACCCAGGACGGATTGAAAAATGGAGCAGCCGGCGCGGCGTTCCGCGAAGCTTTTGTCGAGGCGGACGGGTTCCGCATCCGCTACATGGAGGCGGGGCAGGGCACGCCGCTGGTGCATCTCCACGGCGCCGGCGGCATGCGCCTGACGCCCGGGCATGATCTGCTGTGCCGGCATTACCGGGTGGTCGCCTTTGAAATGCCGGGTTTTGGCTCGTCGCCCGAGAACACCCGAACGCGAACGATGGCCGAACTGGCTGAGACCATGGCCGCTGCGATCAGCAATCTCGGCATCGATAAATTCAATCTGATGGGAACGTCGTTCGGCGCCAAGGTCGCCTTGTGGCTGGCGGTGCGGCAGCCGGAGCGGGTCGAGGGCCTGGTCCTGGAAGCGCCGGCTGCCATCCGCCCCATCGGGTCCGAGCCGCCTTCCGGCTCGTCCCGAGGAAATGGCGCGGCGGCTTTATGCGCACCCGGAACGGCTCGCCCTCCTGCCCGTCCCGGACCCGGCGATCCAGGCGAAGACGCGGGCGCTGGTCGCGCGTCTGCGTGGGCCCGATCGCGACGCCGATCTCGAAACCCAGATGCGCCGCTTGCCGACACCGACCTTGGTGCTGTTCGGCACTCTCGACCGTGTCATCCCGCCTGAAATGGGCCGCTTTTACAAGGAGCTGTTGCCAAATTGCCACCTGGTATTCGTCTATGACGCGGGCCACGCGATCAGCACCGAACGGCCCGAGGCATTTACCGAGGTCACCGTCGATTTTCTGGAACGCCACGAAGCCTTCGTCGTGAGTCGCGCAGAGACCGTCATTCATCCTTGAAAAATCACCGGACCGGCGCCCACATCACCTCTTCGATGTCCTCGGCGCCGGTGGCAAGCATGACGAGCCGGTCGAAGCCGAGCGCGATGCCGGCGCAATCGGGCAGGCCATGCTCGAGAGCGCTGAGAAAATCCTCGTCGATCGGGTAGGTTCGGCCATAGAGTTGCCGTTTGCGGGCCTGGCCGGCGAGAAAGCGGGTCCGCTGCTCGGCGGCATCCGTCAGCTCGCCGAAGGCGTTGGCGAGTTCCAGCCCGCAGATATAGACCTCGAAGCGCTCGGCAAGACGAGGGTCATCCGGACAGCGGCGTGACAGTGCGGCCATCGAGAGCGGGTAATCGTAAAGAATTGTCGGCACTCCGAGGCCGAGCTGGGGCTCGATGCGGTCGAGAAAAATGCGGAAAAACAACGTCTCCCAATCGTCCCCGGGATGAGGCGCGATCCCGATGCCGCTCGCGGCGGCGGCCAGGCGATCCGTATCGGGGTGCAACGGGTCGGGAGCCGTCGCCAAGCAGATCCAGCCCGCAGTGCTCCTGGAAGGCTTCCGCCACGCTGATCCGCTGCCATTCGCCGATCGCGTCGGCGCTATGGCCGCGCCAGCTCAGCGCCTGAGCCCCCGCTGCACGCTGGCAGGCGCGGACCAGCGCTGCGCACTCGTCCATCAGGTCGCGATAGGAGGCCCCGATGCGGTACCACTCGAGCATCGAGAATTCCGGGTGGTGCATTGCGCTCCGCTCACCGTCGCGGAACACATGGGCGAGCTGCCAAATCCGCGGCATTCCGGCGACGAGCAGCTTCTTCATCGCGAATTCCGGCGAGGTGTGGAGATAGCGCAGCGCGGCCTGCCCCTGTTGCGGGTCGTGAAGCTCGGTGGCGAACGCCCGCAGATGCGGTTCGAGCCCCGGGCTCACCTGCAAAGCCGGCGTGTCGACCTCGACGAAGCCGCGATCGGCGAAGAAGCCGCGAACGGCCGCGAGGATTCGTCCCCGCTTATCGAGCATCGCGCGGCGCAATGCGAAGCGATCGGGTCGCCACCATTCCTGCATCGTCCTGACCTCGTTCTTGCCGGTGCGCCGACCTATGTTAGGGTCTTCGATATACCCAGCGCCCTCCCGAGATCCCTGCCAATGAAAATCAATGCCATCGACATCAAGCCGGGCAATGTTCTCGAGCACCAGAACAAGCTCTGGCTCGTGCTCAAGCGCGAACTGGTTCAGCCCGGCAAGGGCGGCGCCTTCGCCCAAGTCGAGCTGCGCGATCTGCGCGGCGGGTCTAAACTGAACGAGCGTTTCCGAACCCAGGAAACGGTCGAGCGGGTGCGCCTCGACGAGAAGGAAATGCAATTTCTGTTCATGGACGGCGGTCTGGCGACGTTTATGGACAACGATACCTTCGAGCAGATTTCGATCCCGCGCGAGACGATCGGCGACCCGGCCGATTTTCTGAGCGAAGGGATGGTCTGCCAGGTGATGCTGCACGAGGGCTCCGCATTCTCGGTCGAGCTGCCGCCAGCGTGGTCATGGAAGTCGTCGAAGCCGATCCCGTCGTGCGGGGCCAGACGGCGTCGTCCTCGTACAAGCCGGGCAAGCTCGCAAACGGGCGCCGCGTAATGATCCCGCCGCATATCGGCCCGGGCACGCGCATCGTCGTCAGCACCGCCGACGGAAGCTATCTCGAGCGGGCCAAGGATTAGCGCCTAGGCTGGCAGCTCTGCGCCGGCTGAAAGGACGAGGTCCGGCCGCAGCTCGCGATAGACCGCGACATACCGGCGCGCCGCAGCCGTCCAGCTGAAATCGCGGGTCATTGCCCGCCGCATCATCCGCAGCCAAATCGCGCGCTCGCGAAATAAGGTGTTGGCGCGCTGGACCGCCGCCATCAGCGCCGGTGGGCTATCGCCCTCAAATGCAAAGCCGTCGGCGCTGCCGTCCGCCAGACTGATCGCGGTCGCATCGACCACGGTGTCGGCGAGGCCGCCGACTCGGCGCACCAGCGGCAACGTCGCCATAGCGCAAGGCGTAGAGCTGGGTCAGGCCGCAGGGCTCGAAGCGCGACGGCACGAGGACGATGTCGGCACCCGCGATGATCAGATGTGACAGCGCTTCGTCATAGCCGATCTCGACGGCGATCTCCCCCGGGTGGGCAGCGGCTGCCGCGGAAAAGCCGTGCTCCAAATCGCTATCTCCGGAGCCGAGGATGGCGAGCCGGCTGCCGTCGGTGACGAATTCCGGCAAACACGCGAGGAGCAGATCGAGGCCCTTCTGGGGCGTCAGCCGGCTGACCACGCCGAACAATGGCGCGTCCTGGCGATCGCCGAGCCCGAGGCGCCGCTGCAGCGCTGCTTTCGCGACGGGCCTTCCCGATGCGGCATCCTCGACGCCATAGCACCGGGGCAAAATCGGATCACGCCGAGGATCCCAGACGCGCGGGTCTACCCCATTCAGTATCCCCGTCAACGAGCCGGCGCGGGTGCGCAATAGCCCATCGAGACCGCAGCCGAAACCCGCGGTCTGGATCTCGCGGGCATAGGTCGGGCTTACCGTGGTCAGGCGGTCCGCATAGAACAACCCGGCCTTGATGAAACGAGACCTGGCCGTTGAATTCGACCCCGTCGATCGAGAAAAACTCTGCCGGCAGTGCGAGCTCGGGAAAGAGGCCGGCGGGAAACAAACCTTGATAGGCCAGGTTGTGAATGGTGAAGACCGTCCGGACAGAGCCGGGCAACGCGCGAGCGGCCAGATAAGCCGGCGCGAGACCGGCATGCCAATCGTGGACGTGAAGGATGTCGGGGGTCCAGCCGGGATCGGCGCCGCGCGCGAGCGCCGCAGCGATCCAAGCGAAAAGCCCGAAGCGGCGATGGTTGTCGGGCCAATCCCGCCCGTCCGGACCGGCGTAGGGATTGCCCGGCCGATCGTAAAACGCGGGTTGGTCGACCAGATAGGCCGCGCATTTCGACCCGGGCACCGGGGCAATACTGACTCGCACGCGCTCCGACGAAAATGGCGTGTGCAGCCGGGCGACATCGGTGATGCCGGGAAAGGCATCGAGAAATCCGGCGAAGCCGGGCAGCAACAGCCGAACATCGACGCCGAACTCGGCAAGCGCCGGCGGCAGCGCGGCGGCAACATCGCCGAGCCCCCCGGACTTGACCCAGGGGTAGAGTTCCGCGGTGACATGTAAGACGCGGAGCCACGGTTGCGGGCTCGCCGAATTCTCGGTGTTGGCTGTTTTCGCTGTTTTCCGCACCAGTTTTCGCCGATGCCGCTCGTGTAAGTGGCAGAAACCCGTCGTTTTGTCTGGAGCGATCAGCAAAAGATCAGCCACGGGCTGGCTGCTCGATCGCTGTTCCGCTGGCTGTTCCGCGCTGTTCCGCCTCCCGTACCGAGGACTTACTCGATACAAGGAGCGATCATTATAGCATAACGTTCTGCCTAAATCAAATTACATATTTAGCAACGCCGGACTTACTCCAGGATGGTGTCCGATATTGAAAAGACCGTAATGGTCCATACGGGACGGACGGTCTGGGTACATCGCCATTATATAGAGCTGCTCGTGTAAATCTCCAAAAGGAAGCGGATTGCCCCAGCGGCGTTTATTTATGAGCCCAACGACTCCGGCGAAAACTACGAGCACAAGTACGGAGCCCAAAAGCGAGGCTGCCGCAACCGTTGCGTCAGTTCGTGGATTATAGGTCGAGGTTCCGCCCCGGAGCGGAGCCACAGCGACAGCAGCAAAAACCCGATCGCAGCCAGGCCCATGCCGGTCGAGGGCCGAGTTCAGCAGGCAACAACCAGCGAGGGCCGCCATTGACGTCAAAAGACCGGTTGAAAACCGACGTAGCCGCAGCAATCCATGCATCGCGATGGCGACAAAGACGGCGGCCAATGCCCAGCCCCACAACATGGGCTCATGGTAAATCATCGATGAATACCCGAGCATTAGCCCGGGACCGCTGTATAAACCGACGACCACCAGTGCAACGAAGATTAGACGCGGCACCGGTCCATTTGCCGCTCCACGCAGAGCGATCGCGAAAGCCGCGGCTTGCGCCGTTCCGCCGATTAAGATCGCCGCTAGGCAGGATACTTGGCCGAACGGCACTGTTCCGAGCGCATGGAAAGGAACGAGCGGTAGCCGGAGCAAAGCGGGAAAAATTCCGAAATAGGCATATGTACGGCCATTATGAACGAAAGCTTCGCTGCCTATGATCTGCGGATCGATATCGAACCGGCCTTCGGTCAGCAAGGTATCGCGATGTGCCGGCCGCACCCTCTGCCGCGCAAAGCGCGAAGAGAGCCAGTCTGCAGCGCCCTCGCGCCACGTGATTGTTTGCCACGCTTCAGCCGGCAGGCGGAGCGCGAGCGCCTTCGCCGCGATCGGCTGATGCTGCAAGTCGCGTCGAAGCAACTTCGGTGGTCGCCCGATACCCTTGCCAGGCTGCGCTGGCAAAGGCCCAGCGCCCGGTGGCCAGACCGAGGTATTGGGACCGATCCCGGCCACATAGCTCAGGCCGAGCGCGGTAATCTCCGTTCGCAGCCTCGTGTCGTTGCCGTAACCGGCATCCATCAGCACCACACCCTGAGGCAATCCGGCGGTTCGGCCGCTTTGATCTGCTCAAGAGCGATCTCAGGCTTGGTTTGGAAAGCGATCGTTTCCGGGATCTTCGCCTTGTCCCGGCGCGCCTGGTCTTCGCCCAATCCTCAGGGAGATAGAGCCGATAAGCGACGGGAAGGCTGGCCTCATGGTTGGCCAGCGACAGCGTCACCGCGACCTTCTAATAGTCGCCGTCGCGGTCGGTGCGGGTTCCACGAAACCTGTAGGGGGCGTTTTGTTTCCGGCGAACCGATGACCCATTTCGACTTTACCGGCTGCCGCATTATGGTGATCGCGGAACTGATGCTCGATAGATATTGCCGGCCTCGGTTGAGCGATTGTCTCCGAAAGCGCAGTCGAAGCGAGCTGTCCTGATTGGGCCGCCGGGCGCTCATGGCCAGGGCTATGGCTATCCGCCGCCGCCTGCTCCGGGCGGCTACGGCTACCCGCCTGCTCCGCCACCTGCCTACCCCTCATATTAGCGTCCCCGGCCATTTAGCGTCCCAGCCACCGGCCGCCGCGATTTCAACCGGCGGGCGCCGACTTGATCAGCTCTGCGAGATGGCGCACCTTTGCGGCTGGCGGCAGATTCTTCCCAACCGCGGAAGCCTCGATGATGCGCGGTTGGTTTGGGCGGGGCGCGGGCGCCGGACGCACTGAGGGCTGCCGTCCGGTAAAAGCGGGCATACCGGTCTCGCAGTTCCCGGAGCGCTTGAACTCGACCTTTGGCGGCGCCCCGGTGCCGGGGTCGGAGTAGAAGAAACTCTCGCTGCAGCTGCCGCTATCCGAGGCGACGGAGGTCATGACAACACCCGATACCTCGCCGCGCCCGAGCTGCGGCGCGCCCAGAGCGGCATCGATCACCGGGCCGGGACCAACGACCCAGATCGGCGCGTCTGCCAGCGCGTGCGCAGAAGCGACGAGCTGCGCCAGGGCTGCCTGCTGGTCGGCGACCAGCCGGTAGATGTCCGCCGGCTGGGGCATCACGACATCAAACCCCTGAGCGGTCCACAGACCGGGATCGCGCGCCAGGCTGTCATCGCCTGGCCACAATACTAGGACCGCAGCCGGCGCTGCCGGGCCGACCGCATAAACCCGCGCAGCCGGGGTATAATAATCCGCGGGTTCTGCGATCGCCGCCGGCGTCACTGCCGTTGCTTGCGGGGTGGCGACGCCCCCTGCGCAACCGATCAGCGGCAGCGCGGCCAAGCAGCCACAGAGAACAGAGGCGGGTGCTTTCCACATGGGCATTTCTCCTCTGATAGTCGGTTTTTCCATGCGAAAATTTGTCCCCCATTTCGGCGATTTCTAGGTGGCCGTTGGGCAGAGATTTGGCCAAGTTCTCACGGCTGGTTACATGGCTCCGAGATCCTCGGCCCTGGGGAGCGTGCCCATCGCGCGATCCCCCCTCAAATCCCATCCGGTCTGAGAAATGCGGGGTAGTGGGCCGAGCCGCTCACCTGCGCAGCGCCGGCGGTGTCACACGGCGCCCGGCCCCTTTTTGCCGTTCTCGCTGTTTCGCGGCAAATTATCAGCGAGCGACGTCTCGTTCGCGGCGGAAATCCTGGACCGCCACCGGTTCGGCAACCCCGAATAACAGCGAAACGGCTCGCTGTTTCTGGCTGTTTCCCGCTGTGTCGTGAACGAGCACCAAGGCCTGCCAACGATGGCAGGACTGTTAAAACCGGGCTTCGGTACCGCGTTTGAGAGGATCCACATCAACTTATAGTATCATAAAATGGCATTTTGTCCATTTGAGAAATATCGCTTTCGCTCGACCGGCGGGCCCGGCCGGTTTCTGTCAACGCGTCGACCGGCTGCGACGGATTTCGGCAATTTCTTCCTACCGCTCGGGCGCAGATGAGGCCGAGTTTTCGTGGCTAGCTACCTACCTGTCCCCGAGATCTACAATCCGGGGCGATACCTCCTTGCTGAAGAGCTTGAGGTTGGCAACGGTCTCGTCGTGGTCCAGCAAACCGCCCTGGCCCATCATCAACAGGTGCCCAAAGCCGCCGACATGGTCATAGAACGCGCGCAGCTGCCCGAAGACGTCGTCGGGCGCGCCGGCGAAGACGAGGCCGGCATCGATCGCATCCTCCACGGTCATTGTGCGCGGGTCGATGTTCCGGCCGTTGCGCGACTGGATGCGGCCGGCGCGAAACCCGGCGCCGCTCGCCTTGAGGGCTTGTGCGCTCTGCGCCGGCGAGGCGTAGCCCGGCGGATTTATGAATTGCGGCGCGACGATGCCCGAGGTTCGGCTATAGCCGAGGATCTGGTCGGCGCGGCGCCAGCCCTCCTCGCGGGTATCGCCGACGCCGATCAGCGCCATATAGGCCAAGCGCTCTGGCATCATCGGGCGGCCGGCCTCGACCGCTTTCTTGCGGTAGGCTTCGAAGATCGGGGCGTTCGTACCCAGCCGGTATTGAGCACGCCGATCGTCATGCCGCGCTCGGCGGCCTCCATCGCGCTCCCAGTGCTGCCGACCGGCATCCAGACCGGCGGGTGCGCTGTTGCCACGGCCGCGGCCAGACATTGACGTGACGGTAGTGGACATGCGCGGGTGCGGCCGGGGCGGCCGGCCAATCGCGAGAAGGATTACGGGATCTGGCAGAGCTGGAGCTGGGCCGAGGTCGCCGCCGAGGTCGAGGCGCTGGCCTGCGGTCTCGCGGCCATGCGGCTTCCGGCGCGGCGACAAGCTCGCGATCATCGGCGACAACCGGCCGCGGCTCTATTGGGCAATCGCCGCGACGCAGGCCCTGGGCGGCGTGCCGGTGCCGATCTACCAGGATTCGATCGCCGACGAGATGGCCTTTGTGCTGGACCACGCCGAGGTGCGTTCGCCGTGGCCGAAGACCAGGAGCAAGTCGACAAATTGGCCGAGATCAAGGAGCGCTGCCCGCTGCTCGAAAAGGTGATCTTCTCCGACCCGCGCGGCATGCGGCACTACGGCCAGCCCTGGCTCGACGATTACGCGAAGGTGCAGGAGCGCGGCCGCGAATTCGCCCGCCAGGAGCCGGGGTTTTTCCGCGGTGAAATCGCCAAGGGGCGGGGCAGCGACACCGCGATCATCCTCTACACCTCGGGGACGACGGGCAGCCCAAGGGCGTCGTCCTCAGCTTCGACAACATCATCACCACCGCACGAAACGCGATCGCGTTCGAAGGCTTGACCGAGCGCGAGGAGGTGCTGGCCTATCTGCCGATGGCGTGGATCGGCGAGCACATCTTCTCTTACGCGCAGGCTTATTGCGCCGGCTTTTGCGCTTCCTGCCCGGAATCGCAGGCGACGGTCATGCTCGATCTGCGCGAGCTCGGGCCGACTTATTTCTTTGCGCCGCCGCGGATTTTCGAGAGCATCCTGACCCAGGTCATGATCCGCATGGAGGATGCCGGCTGGGTGAAGCGCCGGCTCTTTCATTTTTTTCTCGACTTCGCCAAGGGAGTTGGGCCGGCAATACTCGACCGGCACCGCGTGCCTTTGGCCCGACGGATGCTCTATCGGCTCGGTGAAGCGCTGATGTACGGGCCGCTCAAGAATACCCTCGGTTTCAGCCGCATCCGCCTCGCCTATACTGCGGGCGAGGCGATCGGACCCGACCTCTTCACCTTCTACCGCTCGCTCGGGATCAATTTGAAGCAGCTCTACGGCATGACCGAGAGCTCGGTGTTTCTGTGCATCCAGCGCGATGGGGCGGTAAAGCCCGATACCGCCGGCGCGCCGATCGGGGACGTCGAAATCCGCATCGCCGAGGATGGCGAGGTGTTCTTCAAGAGCCCGGGCGCCTTCCAATGCTATTACAAGAACCCCGAGGCGACCGCCGCCGCAAAGCGACCGGACGGCTGGGTCCATACCGGCGATTCCGGGTTTTTCGACGCCGACGGGCAGCTCAAGATCCTCGACCGCGCCGGGGATGTCGGACGGCTGCGGGGCGGCGCGCTGTTTGCCCCGAAATTCATCGAGAACAAGCTCAAATTTTTTCCGTGGATCAAGGAGGCGGTGGTGTTCGGCGACGGCCGGCCGTTTGTCGCCGCCTTTGTCAACATCGATCTCGATGCGGTCGGCGACTGGGCGGAGCGGCGCAATCTTGCCTACGCCTCGTACCAGGAATTGGCCGCCGATGAGCTGGTCCACGATCTGGTGCAGGGCTGCATCGAGCGGGTCAACCGCGACCTCGCGGCCGAGCCCGCCCTGGCGCCTTCGCAGATCCGCCGGTTTCTGATCCTGCACAAGGAGCTCGACGCCGATGACGGCGAACTGACCCGCACCCGCAAGGTGCGCCGGCGGATCATCGCCGAGCGATACCAGCCGCTGGTCGGAGGCGCTCTATTCCGGCAATGCGACGGGCCGCATCGAGACCGAGATCACTTTCGAGGACGGCCGCAAGGGCCAGATGCGCGCCGAGCTGGCGATCCGCGACGTTGCGGTAAGGCTGCGAGCGGAGGCTGCTGATTTGCCCCTCTCCGCCCTTCAGGGGGGAGAGGGAGGGGCCCGTCGCGAAGCGACGGGAGGGTGAGGTGGGCGGCGCCGCAGACCGTCGATCGGCCCCCCTCACCCTACCCTCTCCCCCGGCCGGCGGGGGGAGAGGGAAAAGGACGGGTCGCGAACAGGCCTGCAAGATGACGAGGGTAAAGGAGATTGGCGAGCCGATCCTGACGGCCGACCGGATCGTCGCGCTCGGCTTCGTGCTGATCTTCAAGGCGTCCGGCGTGTTCAACTTCGCCCTGGGCACGGTGGTGCTGTTCGCGGCCTTGACGTTTGTCGGAATGATCGAACGCGGCGTGCCGATTTGGGGCGCCTTTGTCATCGCCGCCGCGGTTATGGTACTGGCTCGCCGTCGCTATCGAACGATTGATGCTGCGCCGGCTCGTCAATCAGGAGCCGATCATCTCTGTTCATGGCGACCGATCGGCCTCGCCTTTTTCCTCGACGGCTTCGGGCAGCTCGTCTGGGGCAGCGATGTGCATCCGACGAGATCGGCCTGCCGGTGGCGTGCAGCGATACCGACTATGCGTTGAAGCTGCGCGCCTCGGGACTGAAAATCCTGTGGACACCGGAAATCACGCTGTACCATCATGAATCCAAGACGCGCAGGCTCGATCGCCTGGATCCGGAAAAACGCGCTCGTAGCGCGGCCGAACGCGCCGTGTTGAAGACGCGCTGGGGAGCGGCATTGGATGCGGACCCGAGTTCTCAATCCCATGTGGCATATGGCGACGCAGCCGTTTCGGCTCGTGTCTGCTCCATCGCAAGCCCCGCTTTGGGCTCACATAGAGCGCTGCGCCGCCGCCAATCCTTGGTGTCCGGGGATGGGGATTTCCGCTCGCGATAAACGGCGTAGCCTTCTAACCGCGCAGTTCGGTGCGCTTTCCTTTTTTGACGACCCGGTGTAAACGGAGTTGTTATTCCAAGGCTGCGGGGGACCTAGCCGGCTATGCAAGTTGCGGAAACCGACATTGCAGAAGTAAAGATAACAAGGCCTGTGCGTCACGATGATGAGCGTGGCTTCTTCTCCGAAGTTTTCAAGGAAAGCGTATTTCTGCAGCATGGAATTGACGTTCATTTTGTTCAGGACAATCATTCCTTGTCGGCAAGCAAAGGGGTCGTTCGCGGGCTTCATTTCCAGATCCCGCCATTTGCGCAAGCAAAGTTGCTGCGTGTAACGGCAGGTTCGGTGTTTGATGTCGCTGTCGACATACGCTGGGGCTCTCCGACCTTTGGGCGGCATGTCGCAGTCGTGCTCAGCGCCGCCGAGTGGAACCAGATCTTCATACCGGAGGGGTTCGCCCATGGTTATTGCACTCTCGAACCCGCCACCGAGGTCGTCTATAAGGTCAATAGCTATTATTCCGCCGAGCATGATCGAGGCCTGCTTTGGAATGATCCGTCCCTCGGCATTGCTTGGCCAGTAGAGTCCGGCGACGCGATATTGTCGGACAAGGATCGAAGGCACCCGGTACTGGCCAACCTCCCTCACTATTTTCATCATCAACCGACTGCCCTACAGGTGGTCGGTTCGAGCGGGTAACCGGAGCGGAAGGAATGAGGGGGATCATACTCGCCGGCGGTTCCGGCACTCGGCTCTACCCGGTAACGTTGGCGGTCAGCAAGCAATTGCTGCCGGTCTATGACAAGCCGATGATCTACTATCCGCTGTCGACGTTGATGTTGGCGGGCATCCGCGACATCCTCGTGATTACCACGCCGGCTGAACGCGGCCGCTTCAAGGCACTGCTCGCGGACGGCCGGCAATGGGGCGTCTCGCTCTCTTATGCCGAGCAGCCGCGGCCCGATGGGCTTGCGCAAGCTTTCCTGATCGGCCGGGATTTTATCGGCGATGACCATGTGGCGCTGGTGCTCGGCGACAACATCTTTTATGGCGGCGGCTTGTCGGAGACCCTGCAGCGGGCGGCGGCGCCGCATCCGGGCGCCACCGTCTTCGGCTATCAGGTGCGCAACCCGGAAGCCTATGGGGTCGTCGAATTCGACGCCCGCGGCAGGGCGATCGGCATCGAGGAAAAACCGGCGCAGCCGCGCTCCGCCTGGGCCGTGACAGGGCTTTATTTTTACGACACTACGGTTGCCGAGATTGCCGCCGGTCTCAAGCCGTCAGCAAGAGGCGAACTCGAGATCACCGACCTCAACAACGTCTATCTCGAACGCGAGTTGCTGACGGTGGAGAAGCTCGGCCGCGGTTGCGCCTGGTTTGACACCGGCACCCACGAATCGCTCCTCGAGGCGGCCGAGTTCGTGCGCACGATCGAGATGCGCCAGGGCCTCAAGATCGCCTGCGTCGAGGAGGTCGCCTATCACATGGGCTATATCGACCGCGAGCGGCTGCTGGCCTTGACGAAGCAGTTCGGCAAGGGCGAGTACGGCCGTTACCTGGAAACGCTGGCGCACCAGCCGCCCTGATGTGAGGAGCGGCCGGATCTGGGTTCGCTGCCAGACGCTCCTCGCCGCGATGGGCCTGCACTCCGACGACCGCCCCGATCAAGTCGAGGTTGTGCGTTTCCCTGCCAAAAGGAAAAAAACAGGGAATTTCGGTATTCGGGCGCAAATGGGACCAAAATTACCAGGCCGCTGCTGTCGGCCCAAACTCAGCCTTTAAAATCTTCACCAACTGTTCCGTAGCTTCGGCACCAAACCGAACAACTTGTTTGGGATGTCCGTTTGCCGCCGTCGCGCCAGCGGCATAGGTGTTCAGCTGAACGAATGTATTCCCATTGTCGTCTGTAAAAGCGGCGCATGTGCATTCGACTTCGGACTGAGCGGAGTGACGTTCCACCATTACACTTTGGATCTTGAGCACTAAAGACATTTAATACTCCTTTTGTCGGGGCACTCTGTCATGCGGATGTCGCCGCGCGAGGCCGTCACATACCTTTGCCCGTATCAGGCGCACGTCGTCAACTGCGTCGGCATTAGCGTCTGCACTATATTTTCGGCTGGCATGCTAAATTCCGCAGGAAGGGGTCGGTTAGCGAGGCCCATTAATCCGTTCAGGCAATGAGGCTCCGGTAGCGAAAAGATATCGACCTACCAGCCACCAAAATCCAAAAATCGATGCCGTTGTGGTCGTCACGATTGCGACAAACTCTGCCGTATCGAGCCCGACCTTGAAACATTTGGCAAGCAATTGGACGAAGCTGATGGTAATTAGGAAGGAAAACCCAGGATCTCGTTATACGATAGGCATAGATCGCGTATCTCCTGCGCTCTCTGATGTCTTGCGCTAATGACCTAATACGTAGTCGTTGCCGCTCTTGCTCTGTTGAAAATTCCGGCAATGTTTCACTTGACGTTTGACGCAAAGTGAAACATTGCCACAAATCCTTTAAGTCAACGCCATTTTCGCGTGCCCACTCCACAGAGCCAGCAGCCCAATTGGTTTTGGAAGGTTGCGGTTTTTCCTGGTCTTTTTTCTGCCTGCTCGCGCAACCACCCGATATAACGCCAATACTTCACATTGAGACTTAACATTTCCAAGGCTCCACTGCAGGCGTCGACCTCGTCGTCATGGGCGAGATCGGGGAAGCCTTCGAGAACGCGGAACAATTCCTCGTTCCAGGAGCCGCGCCGGACCTTCACATTGCCGGCGCGGCAATGCGAACTGAACGGTCCGAACCTGGTGAGCGCAATGCCCCAGCAGCGAACTCGAGACTTACCAATGCCCCAACCCGTTTATCAGCAACGAGTGACCCAGACGATCTGGGCGCGCAGCTAAAACCCGCAGGCCGCGAGACCGGCCCAGACTTCGCCCCGCAGAGCTCCATACACCAGGTATAGGCGGGGGTTTCACGCCAGCTGGCGCGATCGTCATTGAGCACCCGGGCTCGAGCCAGCCGGCTGATTGGGGACTTCCGGAACGCCGCCGGGATCGGTCCGACCATTCAATCCCAGATCACCTGGGAATTTTTCGACCTGATCCGGCTCGAAGGCGGTCAGGCCGAGGTCGAACTCGCCCAACTTCGGGTCACCTAGTTCTTCGCTGAGTTGCTCGGGGTGCCAGCGTGCGTATCTCAGGATTGAGCGAGTTGGCGCGACCGCAAAGGTGGGGCTGAGAGCTATCCCGTTGATCAACACGATCGGCTCGACCGAAGATGAAGAACGAGGCTATCCCCCATTTGCGGGAAGTGGCGATTTTTTCGAGATCGGCCGCGCTAATAAGGCCGGGCATTGTTCGCGCAAAGGATCAAGCGCTCGATCGGCCAGCGCTCCATTGGTCCGCGGGCCACGCCCGTTTAGTTCCGTCACCCGCCGACGATAGCTCTGTATTGAACATCGAGGGTTCCAATAAAATAGAGTTCACCAAAAGCTGTCTTTGGCAATTAGGGACGAAGCGTCTCTTTCGGCTCCCCCCAACAGCGCATCACTACAGGCTAAAGTGCGCTTACGGTTCAGGAAACCCCCAGTTCCGATCTGACCACCGCCTTATTTCGCATCAGAGTCAAATTGCTAAAAACGATGGCTGCAAAGCCACTATGTCTTTCCAGGAATTGCGCAAAGCTTAAAACTGTGCACAGGAGGTACTGAAGTGCAACGGGGCGGCACAGCGGATGCGACGCGCGGAACCCCAAACCGAGTGCGCCAGCGTCACGGTAAATTGGGCGCCGCCGGCTTTGCCCGCAAGTCTTTGCTCCAGCTGACATTTTGCTTCTGACTTGGGGCTAGACCGGGTGAGCCGCCTCTTCATAGACGGTAAATTCACCGGCCCTCGAGGCCGAAAATCCCGGCAAACAAACGGATTGTGCAGCCTCACAGTCGGTGCCGCGGCTGGCAGCCCAGCGAATTCTGGGTACGCTTTCGGCCGAATTCGGCCGCGAAATACCGTTTTCAAAGCCCAGAATTGTCCATAATGGTCCTGGAATCAGGGCCAAATGCCATTGCAGTTCCTGCGGCTATCACTTCAGACGAGCTCCACAGCAGAACGCCGCGCCGGGCGCGCGAGGCAGACGAACTCCAGAACCGGCGGTAAGAGGAGAGAAAAAGCCAAGGCTGGAGGCCGGCTTATCAGAGGGTCCACGGTCTCGCGACCGATTGCTGCAGGCACGAAGGTCGCTGAAAATATGCCCCGTCTGACCGCGCCTTTGGTCAAGCCGGCTGCGCGTGCAGTTCGAAGCCGGCGGGGCGGCCGGCGCGACGCGACGCCTCGGCGGGTGGCAATGACGAATCCCACAGGTTGGCGTCGAAGCGCCAGCCGTTGACGGTATCGGCCTCGCGCGAGACGACGTAGAGGAGCGGCGGCACCATCTCGTCAGGCTCGACGAGGCGCGGGGCGCGGCCTTCGCGGCTCATTGCGCGCATTTCCTCGGCCATGCCCGGGGTGTTGGCGCCGGCTCCGGGGTTGACGATGTTGACGGTGAGCCCGGTGCCCTCGACCTCCTTCGCCCACACCTCGGTCGCCATTTCGAGCGCCGCCTTCGAGGCGCCATAAGGCGAGGTGTGCGGCCGGTTCATCGTGTCGAGCTTGGTCGTCACATTGACGATGCGACCCCAGCCCCGCTCGACCATGAGGGGCGCCACGCGGCGGGCCATCTGGTCGGCGGCGATGTAGTTGGTCTCGATGACCGCGCGCACGATGTCGTCCGGCACCTGCCAGAACTTCTGCGGCTCGGGACGGCGAAAGCGGGCCGGGTCAATCGTCGTGAAGGTCAGGCCTGCGTTGTTGACGAGGATCTCCACTCTGCCAAACCGCGCCACCGCGATGGCCACGACGCGGTCGCAATCGGCGGGCCGGCGCAGATCCGCCACGAGCGGCAGGATCTGCCCCTTTGAATTGGCGGTGGCCGTCTCCGCCTCGATCGTCGCGATATCGGCGTCAATGTGGCCGACCGCGACGATATTGTGCCCCGCCCGCGCGAGACCAAACGCCATCGCGCGGCCGAGCCCGCGCAAGCCGCCGGTGACGATTGCGACGCGCTGTTCCATGACATTCCCCGCTAGCTGAAAAGGCGATACTCAATCAAAAGATTCGACCGCATAAGAAGGGTACAAATGTCAACAGGAACTGTTTTTGCGTTCAACACATTGTTGCGCCGAGATTTGCGAAAGGAAATCATGATGCATCGACTGATCGCTCCCGGCATTGTTGCGGCGGCGCTCGTCTTGGGGTTGGCTGGTTGCACGAACCCTTACGACCCTGGCCAGCGCGCGGTCGGCGGCGGCCTGCTCGGCGCCGGTGCGGGAGCAGCCATCGGCGGTGCGGTCGGCGGCGGACACGGCGCCGCTCTTGGCGCAGCAATCGGGGGCGCCACGGGCGCTGTAACCGGCGCGGCTACGACACCGCCACCGCCGGGCGCCTATAATCAGGGCTACGGCTATCCGACTCCCCCCGCGCAGAGCGGCTATGGCTATCCAGCCGCGCCCCCTCCGAGCGGCTATGGCTACCCGGCTGCACCGCCGCCTACTTACCCGTCATACTAGACCAGGTTCGGCGACAACGGGTCCGGCGCTTGCAGCGAGGCGGGGCCGTCCCCGTCACCCGGGAGGCCCTGATTTGATCAGCTCCGCGAGATGGCGCACCTTTGCGGCCGGCGGCGGATTCTTCCCCACCGCCGATGCCTCGATAAGGCGCGGCTGACTTGGCCGGGCCGCCGGGGGCGCCGGGAGCATCGACGGTTGCCGCCCGCTAATGGCTGGCGCGCCCGTGCCGCAGTCTCCGGACCGTTTAACCTCGACTTTGGGCGGCGCGCCGGTGCCGGGGTCCGAATAGAAGAAACTCTCGCTGCAGCTGCCCGCACCCGAGGCGACTGAGGTCATCACGACACCCGATACCTCGCCGCGCCCAAGCTGCGGCGCGCCCAGAGCGGCGTCGATGACCGGCCCGGGACCGACGACCCAGATCGGCGCATTTGCCAGCGCGTGGGCCGAGGCGACGAGCTGCGCCGTGATGACACCAGCGCCACCCCTTCGCGGCGCAGAGCGCCCAGTACTTCGCGAACCTCCGGCCAGGGTTTGAGCTCGCCGTAGCGAGCGGCGAGCTGTTCCGCCAGTATCGGTGAGTGTCCGACCTCGGCCGCGGCCTCGGCGACGAGCGTCTCGTAGGGACGGTAGGCACCAGTCTCGTAGGTGCGGCGCGCCACTTGCGCCCATCCTCCGGGCTCCCGGCGACGAGGTTCCACAGGGCCCAGGAATTGAGCAGCGCCGTCAGCAGGTCGAACAGGACCGCATCGAACTTGCGCTCAGCTCTCGGCGACATTGCTTGGCGTTACCCACAACCCAGAGGGACACATCATCACCAACAGAAGTGGACACATAACGTGCTACAAAAAACCGGACACCGTTGCGATGCTAGCGAAGCCGGCGGATCGCCGCCGGCTGCCTTCCATCATCTGAAGGACTTGGGGTGTCGAGTATCGACAAGCCAGGCGCCCCTTGCTATAGAGCGCATCCCGCCGCGGGTGCATAGCTCAGTTGGTAGAGCAGCTGACTCTTAATCAGCGGGCCGTAGGTTCGAGTCCTACTGCACCCACCATAAAACCAGAGCTACGGCAACGCTCTGACTTGTGTTGGAACGATTTGGCCATCGTTCCAACTTTCTAGCGCACACTTCTCTCCAGTACAGAGCGCGGGCCCAGCGATCCGGGCTAATTCCCTGCGGCGCGTAGCGGCTGCCGGGCGCCGTAGATCTGGCGGCGGATCAGGCGGGCATAGAGGCCACCCTGGGCGAGGAGCTCAGCGTGGCTGCCGGTCTCGGCGAGCCGGCCACCATCGAGCACTGCGAGGAGATCGGCGTTGTGCACCGTCGACAGGCGATGGGCTATGACGATCGTCGTGCGGTCGCGCATCAATGCATCGAGAGCGTCGCGCACCTGCGCTTCGCTGACCGCGTCGAGATGCGAGGTCGCTTCGTCGAGGATCAGGGTCGGCGCGTTCTTGAGAAAAGCGCGTGCGATTGCGACGCGCTGGCGCTGGCCCCCGGAAAGCTGTACGCCGCGCTCGCCGACCATCGTGTCGAGGCCTTCGGGCAGGCTTGCGACAAAATCGGCGAGCGCCGCCTGTTCGAGCGCGCGATGGATCGCGGCTTCGTCGGCTTCCGGCCGGGCTAGCGCGACATTGGCCCGCAGGGTGTCGTTGAAGAGATACGTGTCCTGCGAGACGAGCGAGATCCGTGCCCGCAGATGGTCGAGCTCGAAGTCGCGCAGATCGACGCCGTCGATCAGGATCCGGCCGGCGCTCGGGTCCCAGAACCGCAGCAACAAATTGGCGATCGTCGTCTTACCGGCGCCCGACGGACCGACCAACGCCATCGTCGTTCCGGCCGGGACGACGAGATCGATATCGCTCAGCGCCGACCGGCGGGCGCCCGGATAGGTGAACGCGACACGCTCGAAACGCATCGCCGAGCCGCCGACCGGGGCCGGCGGACGCAGCGGGCCGTCGACGACCGGCGGCTGTTCGCGCTGCACGGCGTAATAGCGCCGAGTTCGAGGCGATCGTATCGGCGAGCTGGCGGCCGACCTGGGCGATCTCCGAGATCGGCAGGAACGAGGCCAATGCCAAAAGGATCAGCAAGGGCAGGGTGGTGGCCATCAGCTGATGCTCGGCGGCAAGACGGGCCCCGACCACCGCGACGGCGAGCCCGCCGAGCCCCGTCACGATTTCGAGCTGAGCCGTCTGCGAGGAGAGATCGCGCAACAGTTCCAGGCGGATTTGCTGGTACCCGCGCACCAGATCCATAAAGCCGCGCCGACGACCGGCCAACCGCCTGGAAGGCCACGAGATCGGATAGGCCTTGGATCGTCTCGGTAACATAGGCACTGAGGAGCCCGAGGGCGTCGCGCGCTTGCGCGCCGAGATGGTCAATCCGCGTCCGGGTCACGACCGGAGCGAGACCGGCATAGAGGACGAAGGGCAGCAATGCGAAGGCAATCGGCCACGCCATGAATGCGAGCGTCAGCACCACCGCCGTCGGCACCATGACGGCGACGAGAGCCGGCGCCACCGTATGCGCGAAGAAATATTCGATCGTCTCGATGTCCTGGTTGGCGAGCGCGATCAGATCGCCGGAGCGCCGCCGCACCAGATAAGCCGGCGCCAGGGTATCGAGCTTGCGGAACAGATCGATCCGCATCTCCGCCAGCAGGCGATAGGCGATATCGTGCGCCAGCCAGGATTTCGAGCCAGTGGAGAAGCCCGGCGAGCGGCGCCGCCAGTCCGAGCAGGATCAACAGATATCCGTAGGGGGCGCCCATCTTGACCGCCGCGACGGCGAGGGCGCCGAATATACCCACGCCGATGAACGCAGCGACCCGCGCTATCCCGGATGTCACGACGATCGCGAAGCGGCGCCGCCACGGCTTGATGATCTGCATCAGGGTGCCGAGCGTCGCACCCCAGCCGATCGATCCTGCGGCCTCGGCTATCGCGTCGGTCGCCGTTGGCGCCTCGACTTCGATTTCGTCGCGGTCGCCGATCACGCGCGCGGCGGGGTCGGCTTCAACGAGATCGCCATCGTCCGCTCGCTCTGCGGCTTGGGCGCCCATCAATCGGCGATAGGGGCCGTCGCGTCGGATCAGCTCGGCATGCCGGCCGCTTTCGACGATATGGCCCTTGTCGAGGACGAGGATTCGGTCGGCGCCGATGACGCTCGACAGCCGGTGCGCGAGGATCAGGGTCGTGCGTCCCGCCGAGAGGCGGTCAATCGCCTGCTGGATCACCGCCTCGTTCTCGGCGTCCACCGAGGAGAGCGCTTCGTCGAGAATGAGGATCGGCGCATCGCGCAGCAACGCCCGGGCGATCGCCAGTCTCTGGCGCTGTCCGCCGGACAGCAGGACCCCGCGCTCGCCGATCATCGTGTCGTAACCTTGCGGCAACAGCGAGATGAACTCGTGCGCATTGGCGTCGCGCGCCGCCGCCTCGATCTCATCGCGCGTGGCGTCGGGCTTGCCGAGCCGCAAATTCTCTTCGACGGTGCCGTAGAACAGGTAGGTGTCCTGGTGGACGACGGCGATCATCCGGCGGAGCGCTTCGGGATCGAGCGACTTGATGTCGTGACCGCCGATCTTGACCGTGCCGCGCTGCGGGTCGAATAGGCGCAGCAGGAGCCGCGCAACCGAGGACTTGCCGGAGCCGCTCGGCCCGACGATGCCGATCGTTTCGCCGGCGGCGACGGTGAAGGACAACCCGTCATGTGCGGCGCCGCGTCCGCCAGGATAAGAGAACCAGACCTCCTCGAAAGCGATGGTGGGGAGGAGCGGCCGGCTGATCGCCGATTTGCCGGGCGGCTGCTCGGGGACGAAGGGTTCGGCGGCGAGCAGCGCATTGATGCCAGCAGCGGCCGATTGGCCGAGCATCCCCTGATGCAGCACGGTGCGCAAATCGCGCAGCGGGCGGAAGACCTCGGTTCCGGCCATCAGCACGATCAGCAGCGCCTCGATGCTCATCAGGCCGTGAGAGACCCGCCAGACCGCGAGGGCCAAGGCCGACGCCGCGCCGATCGCCACCCCGCAATCGGTGATGCCGCGGGTCATCACGCCCATCGACAAGACCCGCAGCGAGCTGTCGCACAATTCCCGCGCCCTGGCGGCAAGCCGGCGTCCATAGGCGGCGCTCTGGCCGAATGCCTTCAAGGTCGGCAGGCCCTGGACGCCGTCGAGAAACTCCGAGCCGAAGGACTTCAGGGCGCCCTGGCGGCCCTGGCTGGAGCGCCGCTCGCGCTGGGCGAAGGCGCCCGGCGCGATCAGGGTCACGAGAGCGAAAACCAACATCACCGCCGCGACCGGCACGTCCCAGAAGGCGATGAAGACGAAGATCGCGAGCGGCGTCAGCACCGCGATGCAGACCTGCGGAACATACTGGCCGAAAAAAGTCTGCAGCTGCTCGACCCCATCGACGATCGAGAGCATCACCCCGCCGGTGCGCTCGCCGGCGAACCAAGCCGGGCCCAGCGCGGCGATCTTGTCGTAGAGCCGGCCGCGCAAATCCTCCTGCACCCGGGTCGCGGTGCGGTGGGAGATCATCGCGCGATGGTGATCGACGACCCCGCGCAGGAGCACCGCGATCGCGACGCCAACCGCCGGAATTGCGACAGCGACGAAACCGGCACTATCGAACACGCGCGACAGCAGCACGCCGAGGATCGCGAATCGGGCGATCCCGACGACCGAAGCTACGAGCCCCAGCAGGATCGCCAAGGCGATCCAGCCACGAAGCCCGCGCGTCAGCTGCCAAAGGCGTCGGTCAAAGTACATCGGCGGCTCCGTCCCAAAAATTGAGCATAGTCGAGGCGCGTGCAATCGACGCAAAAATCTCGATCACGGGCACCACCAGAAGAGCTTCGAGCATTCCACCATTTGCGCATCGCGTGTGAGCCCGATATCGGCGAGCAGGCGGTCGTCGAGCCGTGCCAGCGCCTGGCGCTGGCGGGCATGCGAGCGCCACCTCGCCACCAGCGCGTGGACCCGCCGGCCGAGGCGCATCATCTTATTCCATGAGACCGGGGTTATTCGGGGCTGGCGTTCAACGAGGGTCAACATGTGGCATCTCCTTGCGCAATCCGCTGTTCACTCAATTTGGTGATACGTCCTAAAATCAGGGATCGACAAAATCGTTAAGCTCCGATACACATCCGTATCATGGCTGCTTCGAATGGCTCTGCGTCGATGGATTGGGACGACGTCCGTGTATTTCTCGCGGTCGCACGCCACGGTTCGTTGCGCGCCGCCGGTCGCGCGCTCGGTTTGAGCCAGCCGACGATCGGTCGTCGCTTGGCGGCTTTCGAGGCGACCTTCGGGGGGCCGACCCTGTTTGACCGGCTGCCCGAGGGGCTGCGTCTCAACGCTGCCGGTGACGCGTTGATCTCAGTGGCGGAAGAACTGGAGAGCGCCGCGTTGGCGCTCGAGAGACGGCGCGCTGCAGCTTCGCCGGCGCTCAGCGGCACCGTCCGCGTTTCAGTCGGCGAATGGGGCGGTAGCTTCCTGGCCCGCTATCTCGACCAATCGGGCGAAACCGGGCTGCCACCGACCCTCACGCTCGAAATCGTCGAATCGTGGGAAACGGCTAATCTGGCGCGCCGGGACGCCGACCTGGCACTGCGCCACGGCATCCCCGAAGGCGGAAATCTATACGTGTCCAAGGTTGGCGTGATCGCCTGCGCCGTCTACCGCCGAAAGGACGGCGAGGATCGCGACCCGCTCCGAGGCGCGGCCTGGGTGACTTATCCCGAGGAGCAGAGCCACGTCCTAAGCGCCCGCTGGGTAGACGAGCAAATGCGCGCGACCGAGGGACGAGTGGCGCTCCGTGCCTCCACCCTCCCCCTGCGGGCGGCCGCGGTACGGGCGGGGATCGGGGTGGGGCTGCTACCGTGCTACTCGGGCGACGCCGACCCGCTGCTCGAGCGGATCACCCCGCCGGTGACGGAACTCGGAGCCGAATATTGGGTCATCGTGCACCACGATTTGCGCCGCGCTGCGTGCGTGCGAGCGGTGATCGATTGGATTCGTTGCCTGTTCGACGAGCACCGGGACGAACTAGCCGGTACCGGCTCTCAGCCGGTGAAAGCACTCGCCGCGGAATAGACCGCAGCGCGTCACCTGCCGGTAAATTTTGGCTTTCTCTTTTCCCTGAACGCCGCGACGCCTTCGGCGTTGTCCGCGGTCATGTGCAGCTGCGGCTGCACCATGCTCTCGATTTCGAGATAGTCTTCGAGGCTGGGGCCGACGGCGGCGTGAAACAGCTTCTTTGCCAGCCCGAGGGCGAAAGTGGGAGCTTCGGCTAGCTCCGCGGCGAGCTCCTCGGCCTTGCTCATCAGCTCGTCATCCTCGACGACATAGTTGATGAGGCCGAGCGCCAAGGCCTCCTCCGCCTCGACAAAGCGCGCAGAGAACACCAATTCCTTAGCCTTCGGCATGCCGAGCCGGCGGGTCAGAAACCAGATCGCGCCGCCATCGGGCGCCAGGCCGATACGCCGGAAGATTTGCGAGAACCGCGCGGTTTTCGAGGCGACCACGAGGTCGCAGGCGAGCGCGATGCTCCAGCCGATGCCGACCGCCGGCCCGCGCACCGCAGCGATTGTCGGCTTTTCGATCGAATGGAGGGCACGGATAAAGGTATGGCCGCCGCGCTGCAGGCGCTCGCGGTCGGCGCGCAGATCGTGCGGCTGCCCGGCCATCCGGTCGACATCGGCGCCGGAGCAGAACCCTCTGCCGGCACCGGTCACGATGACGGCGCGCACCTTGTCGTCGAACCGCAATTGCGCGAAGTAATCGCACAGGCTCTGACGCATATCGACGGTCAGCGCGTTGAGCTTGTCGGGGCGGTTCAGCACCACCTTCGCGACCGCGCCTTCAATCGTCAGATCAACCGGCATTCGAGAGCAGCCTCAATCGGGCTCGGCAACAGCCTCGGGCTTGGTCCGTTTGGCGGACCGCGACACCGGCGCACGTTCCTTGCGCGGAGCACTTCGTGTCGCCTTCACCTTTGCCAACCGCCGGGCACCGATTTCGGCCTCGACAGCCGGCAGCAAAGCAGCAGCATCGGTCCGCTGCGCCGGGGTGCCGCTGTGCTGGAGTCGCTTTGCATTGGTCCGGAGATTGGCCAGGGCGTCGTCAGACATCTCCGGCAGTTTGGTGAGCAAGTCCATTCCGTTTCTCCTGGCGAGTGGTCCCCCGCCCCTGAGAACACGACGCCCGTCGATGCGTGTGAAACGCAGTTTGCAGCACCCGGAAAAATTGGGCGTGCGTTAACATATATAGGGAGTGCGCAGGGCACGAACCAGCAGGACGGACGCAGATGAGCGAGACCAGCCAAACCGATGCCAAGAAACCCCGGCTTGTCGGCATCAACCACATCGCCCTTGAAGTCGGCGATATCGACCAGGCTCTCGATTTCTACGGCAAGATCTTCGATTTCACGCTCCGCGGCAAACGGCCTGGCAACGCGTTCATCGAGCTCGGAGATCAGTTCATCAACCTGATGGAAGCCCCGACCCCGCATGAGGATCGCCGCCGCCATTTCGGCCTTGTCGTCGATGACCGTTCGAGCGTGCGGGCGCGGGTCGAAGAGGCAGGCGGGCGTCTACTTGCCGGGGCCGTTTCTCGATTTTCTCGATCCCTGGGGCAATCGGGTCGAGGTCGTGGAGTACGGCAATATCCAATTTACCAAGGCGCCGCATGTGCTGAGCGCGATGGGCTTCGATCTCGACAAGACCGAGAAGGCTATGCGCGAACTGGCTGACAAGGGCATGGCGCCCTAAGCGGCGGGCGCCGAGATGGATGTCGCCAAGATCCCGGTCGGCCGCGCGCCGCCGCACGACATCAATGTCGTCGTCGAGATCCCGCAGGGCGGCACCCCGTCAAATACGAGCTCGATAAAACATCGGGGGCGGTGTTCGTCGACCGCTTTCTCCATACTGCGATGTTTTATCCCGGCAATTACGGCTTTGTGCCGCATACCTTGGCGCTAGACGGCGATCCGATCGATGTGTTGATCGTGGGCCCCGCCTCGGTGGTGCCGGGAGCCGTCGTTCGTTGCCGGCCGATCGGTGCATTGATGATGGAGGATGAGCAAGGGCCCGACGAGAAGATCCTTGCCGTCCCGGTCGATGAGCTCCATCCGTTCTACACCGGAGTGCGCTCATACCAGGATCTGCCACCGATCCTCTGCGAGCAGATTGCCCATTTCTTCCGTCACTACAAAGACCTGGAAGCCGGAAAATGGGTCAACATCGCGCGCTGGGCGGATACCGAGGAGGCCGCCGCTCTCATCGCCGCCGCAATCGCGCGCGCCGCGGGCTGAGAGTTGGACCGCGCAGCTATCGCAGCGTAGCATCGGCGCGTTGCGATAACCGGAGGGAAAGGCCATGGCACAGGGTGAACTGATCGCGGCATTCGATTTTTCCAACGTCGCCGAAGACGAGTTCAACGATTGGTACGATCTGGAGCACATCCCGGAGCGGCAACGGGTCCCCGGTTTTCTCAGTTGCCAACGCTGGATCGGCGCCGATAACCCCAAGCACTCGGTCGCCACCTATGATCTGGACAGCCTCGCAGTGTTGAAGAGCGAAGCATATCGGGCGATTGGGGGCGAGAATTTGTCGCCATGGTCGAAGCGCCTCACGGCCCGTTGTCAGCGCCTTCTGCGCTTCGAAGGCGATCAGATTCTGCCCGGCGATAAGACTGCGCCGGAAAACGCCGGTGGACTGTTGCTGGTCGGGATGACGCCCGCAGCCGAGGTCGAGACCGCTTTCAACGCCTGGTATGACACCGAGCACGTTCCTGCGCTTTCCCGTGTTCCGGGGGTGCTCAGCGCGCGCCGCTTCCGCGCCGGTTACAGCAGCGGTCCGCAATACGTCGCCCTCTATCACCTCGCCTCCCCGGAGGTGATCACCGGCCCGGAATGGAAGCAGGCAAGCGAGTCGACGCCGATGCCTGAGGACATCAGGCCACAGATCCGCGACCGTCTGCGCCTCGTTTGCCGCAAATACCGCCGGGGGACGTAGAACGGACGATCAGTCAGGCGTAATCGGGGAGGGCAAACGCGTCGGCAAACATCCACTTCACCATCAGTTCGCCGATGAACGGAATGTCAAGCATTCGGCTCACCACGTTGCGGACCAGAAGCCCGGCACGCGTCTTTGGAGCGAACTGGCGGGCGAACCTGACGGCTTGGCGCTGCTTGCGCTCGATGAACGGCTTGAAGCGGTCTTGATAGGCCGGATAGCCCGTCCGAAAATCGCCGCCCGCCTTCTTCAATTCGCCCGCGAGGAGATAGGCGCCGGTCATCGCCAAGCCGGCGCCTTCGCCGGCCACCAATGAGGGACAGAAGGCAGCATCGCCAACCAGGGCGACACGGCCGCGATGCCATCGGTCCAAGCGTATTTGGCTCACCGCATCGAAATAGAGAGAGTCTGTTTGATCGAGCGCCTTTAGGATTTCTGGACATTCCCAGCCGGCGCCGCCGAAAGCTCGGCGAAGGATCGCCTTCTGCGCAGCGACATCGGAATGTCCGACCGCCGGCTTGACCGGTGCGTCGAAGATCAGGAAAAAAACCGTCCGCCCGTTGCGGAGGGCAAAGCGCGCGACTTGCTTTCCCGGCACGCAGTGGGTGACGTAGACGTCATCGTCGCGATGCAGGTAGCCATCTGCGGCGAAAGCGGCGACGCAATATCCCAGGTAACGTTCCGCACTGGACTCGGGCCCGAATGCCACGCTGCGGACGCGCGAATGCAGGCCGTCTGCCCCAATGACCAGATCGAAGCGACGGCGCGGCGAACGATCGAACTCCAGCGTGAGGCCCTCCGCGTCCTCGCTCAATGAATGTATTTCGTCGCCGAAGACGGTCTCCACCCGATCGTCTAAAGTCGCGTAGAGCTGCGCGGCCAGATCGCCGCGAAGGATACTGACGAAGCGATCGTCCAACACGTGGCGGAATTTATCGGTGCCAAAACCCCCAATTCGCCTGGCTTCATTGTTGACGATCCGGATTTCGCGCACTCGGTAGCCCACCTGGCGAAGCTCCGGAACGAGCCCCATCCGCTCCGCGACGTCGAAACCTACCCCCCAAAAATCCATGATATAGCCGCCCGTGCGCAGCGCAGGCGCGCGCTCGATCAGGGTCGGATTGAAGCCGTAGCGGGAAAGCCAATAGGCAAGCGTCGGGCCGGCGATGCCGGCGCCGGAGATGAGGACCGTGTTTCCTTTATTCATGCACCACGGCCGGTATACTTCAGCCCGGCAGGAGGAGCGGCGGCATGCGATATGACCTCTATTATTGGGCCGGCATACAAGGGCGCGGCGAGTTTGTCCGATTGGCGCTCGAGGCGGCGGGCGCCGAATATGTCGATGTCGCGCGGCAGGCGGGCGGCGAGGGGGCGATGATGCGCCTGCTCGGTGGTGCGGGCACCGGGCATCTCCCGTTCGCGCCGCCGTTCCTGAAGGCGGGGGAATTGATCATCGGGCAGACCGCCAACATCCTGTTCTACCTCGGCGCTCGGCACGGCCTGGCGCCGGCGGACGAGGCGGGCCGGCTGTGGGCCCATCAGCTGCAATTGACGACCGCCGATTTTGTGGACGAGGCTCACGATACCCATCATCCGATAGCCAGCAGCCTTTATTATGAAGACCAACGCCAGGAAGCGCGGGCCCGCGCCGCTGATTTTCTGAAATCGCGAGCGCCGAAATATCTCGGCTATTTCGAACGGGTGCTGGAGCGCAACCCGGCCGGCCCGGCTCATCTGGTCGGTGCGGAGCTGACGTATCCGGATCTGTCACTCTTCCAAATAGTTGCGGGCATGCGCTACGCCTTTCCGCGTGCCATGGCTCGGCTCGAGCCGAAATACCCGCTGGTCGTTGCACTGCACGACCGGGTCGCTGCCCTGCCTCGCGTTGCCGCCTATCTCGCCTCGGACCGTCGGATCCCCTTCAACGAGCACGGCATCTTTCGGCACTACCCCGAGCTCGACAGCGCGGCATAGCCGAAAGGAAACGGGCGATGGGGATTTCGTAGGGGCGAGCAGTTTCTGCAATCGCTGCGGGACGCCCGCCAGCTGTTCATTGACGGCGACCGGGTAGGGGACGTCACGACCGATCCGCGCTTTGCCGCCGCGGCGCGGAGCCTCGCTCAGCTCTATGACATGCAGCACGATCCGGCGCTGATCGACCGGATGACGTTTCGCTCTCCGACCAGTGGTGAGCGCGTCGGACTCTCGTTTATCGAGCCGCGCTCGGTTGGCGATCTGATCCGGCGCCGGGACATGGTGAAGATTTGGGCGGATGCGACCTGCGGAATGTTTGGGCGCAGCCCCGATTACATGAACATATTCATCACCGGGTTCGCGTCGGCGGCCGAAGAATTCGGCAAGAAAGACAAAAGCTTTGCCGAGAACATCCGCGGCTACTACGAGCATATCCGCGAGAACGACGTTTGCATGACCCATACCTTGATCAACCCGCAGGTCGACCGCTTGCGGCCGATCGAAAAGCAGGACAAGGATCTGGCGGCGAAGATCGTCAAGGAGACCGATGCCGGGATCGTCATTCGCGGCGCCCGCATGGTGTCGACCTTGTGCGCCTATTCCGACGACCTTCTCGTCCTGCCGTCGACCTACATCGCCAACAGCAAGGAAGCCGAGCCTTACGCGTTCGGCTTTAGCGTGGCAAGGTCAACGCCCCCGGTCTGCGCTTCATCTGCCGCCCCTCGGTGATCCACCAGAACGCCGCCTCGGCGATGGACTATCCGCTCTCGGCGCGTTTCGACGAGACCGACGCGATGGTCATTTTCGATGATGTGCTGGTGCCGTGGGAGCGGGTCTTCATCCACCGCGATCCCGAGCTGTGCAACGGCCTCTACAACCGTACCGGCATCATGCCGCAGATCATGCACCAGTTCTCGACCAAGAACCTGGCCAAAGCCGAGTTCATGATGGGTTTGGCTTTCGCCATCGCCAAGTCGACCAACATCGACCAGCATCTGCACGTTCAGGGCATGCTGGCCGAGCTGATCCAGTACGCCGAGTTCTGCCGCGCTTGCCTCCGGGCGAGCGAGGCCGATGCGACGAGGGGACCTGGCGCCGTAATGAACCCGGGGGCGATGCCGCTGTGGACCGTGCGGATGATGTTTCCGAAAATGTTCGTGCGGATGTGCGAGATTATTCAGATCTTGGGCGCCGGCGGTCTCGTCGCTGTCCCCTCTTATGCGGAGCTGGACGGCCCGGCGGTGGCCGGCGTCGCCACCTATTTCCAGGCGGCGAACGCCGATGCCGCGACGCGGATCAAGTTGTTTCGCCTCGCCTTCGACGCCGCAGTGTCGTCCTTTTCAGGCCGCCAGCAGCTCTATGAGCGCTACTATTCCGGCGACCCGGTGCGGCTTGCTGGCACGCTTTACGGCCTCTACGACAAGGACGCCTATATCGACCGCATTGCCGCGATGCTCGACGAGCTCGAGGCGCATCACCCTCCCCCGGTCGCGGGGGAGGGTTAGGCAGTGGCGCTATGAGCCTGCCAAAGCGTCGATCTCCGCGTCTTCCGGAAACCGGCCCAGCTGTTTCTTTGAAAAAACGAGCTTTCCGTCGATGGTGATCTCGAAAACGCCCGACACGCCTTTGACGAGCTCGACTTCTTCTGCACCGCGCTCCATGAGTCTGGCCTTCGCACGGAGGGCCCGAGGTTCATAGTTTCAAGGCACGCAGTATTCGATCCTGACCTTCATTAGAGCCACCTCGTTCAGCGACGAACCGCTCGCACTCTACCACTGCTCGCGCGGACGGGGCCATGGTCCTGTCTCACCCGCTCGGCCGATTCCGAGCTATACAGCGAGTCCGTGACCGACGGGTGAGCCTGATGCTGGATTTCAGCGCGGCCGAAATAGAGGCGGTGCGGCTGAGCCTGCGCATCGCGTTCTGGGCAATGGTCGGCAGCTTGCCCTTTGGGTTGGCAACGGCAATGGTTCTGGCGCGCGGCCGATTTTACGGCAAGAGCCTGCTCGACGGCGTGGTTCACCTGCCGCTCGTGACGCCGCCTGTCGTGACTGGCTACCTGCTGTTGCTCCTGTTCGGTCCTCACGGGCCGCTCGGCCGATTCCTCGACGAATCTTTCGGCATCGTTTTCGCGTTTCGCTGGACCGGGGCGGCACTCGCCTGCGCAATAATGGGGTTCCCGCTAATGGTACGCGCAATCCGGCTGTCGCTGGAGGCGGTGGACCGAAAGCTTGAAGAGGCTGCAGGCACACTCGGCGCCAGGAGAATATTTGTGTTTGCGCTTGTGACGTTGCCGTTGATCGCCCCGGGGATAGTTGCGGGTATGGTGTTGTCGTTTGCCCGCAGTCTCGGCGAATTCGGTGCTACGATTACGTTCGTTTCCAACATTCCGGGCGAGACCCGGACGATCGCTTCGGCGATATACACCCTGACCCAAACCCCAGGTGGCGACATCGGCGCTCTGAGGCTGACCCTCGTCTCGATAGCGCTGTCATTTGTCGCGCTGCTCGCTGCCGATCTCCTGTCAAAGCGCCTGGGCCGGCGCCTTTCCGGCGACTGAAGCTCATGCTTGAAGTCGATATCGAGCACCGCCTCGCCGATTTCGCGCTCGACATTCACTTTCACGCCGGGCGCGGTCTGACCGCGCTGTTCGGCCGCTCGGGCGCCGGAAAGACTTCCGTCGTAAACGCGATCGCCGGTCTGCTGCGTCCGCGCCGGGGACGCATCGCCATAGATGGCGCGGTGCTGCTCGATACTGAGCGCGACACCTGTGTCCCGACCCACCGGCGCCGGGTCGGATATGTTTTCCAGGAGGGCCGGCTTTTTCCGCATCTTACCGTCAGGCAGAACCTGCTCTTTGGCCGCTGGTTCGCCCCGGCTCGGGAAAGGCGCGCCACCAACCTGGACGATGTCGTCGATCTGCTCGGCATCGCTCCGCTGCTCGACCGTAGGCCGGGCCGGCTTTCAGGCGGCGAAAAGCAGCGCGTCGCGATCGGCCGCGCATTGTTGGCGAGCCCGCGGTTGTTGTTGATGGATGAGCCGTTGGCATCCCTCGATGCCCGGCGAAAGGATGAGATCCTGCCCTACCTCGAACGGCTGCGCGACGAGGCGAGGATACCGATTGTCTATGTCAGCCATTCCATCGCAGAGGTCACTCGCCTCGCGACGACGATCGTGCTGATTTCGGCTGGCCGGGTCCACGCCGTCGGTCCGGTCCAGGAGGTAATGGGCCGTGCCGAGCTCTATCCGCTGGCCGGCCGGTTCGAAGCAGGGGCGGTCCTTGGGGTGCGCATCACGGCCCACGACCCGGGGTGGAGTTTGACCCAGCTCACCGGGGATTTCGGCAGGCTAACGGTGCCCCGCCTGGATGCGCCTGTCGGCACCGCCTTGCGCGTGCGGATTCGCGCTCGCGACGTGATCCTCGCGCTCACTCGCCCAGCCGGCATCAGTGCACTCAACGTGTTGACGGCCGAAGTCGAGCGGCTGGTTCCGATCGAGGAGGGGGCGCTGGAAGTTCAGCTCCGCCTCGGCGCCGGACGCCTGCTGGCGCGAGTGACCAGACTTTCGGGCGAAGCGCTGGGCCTTGCCGTCGGACGCGAGGTCTTTGCCGTGATCAAAACGGTCGCGATCGACCGGCGCAGTCTCTCGCGGCAGGGCGAGATCGCCGAGCTCGATGACGAAATGGAAACCTTCGAGAGCTGAGATTGAGATTGACTGGCAAAGACGACGGCGAGAAATCGCCACACATCGCATAGGACTTCGCGCATGGATAACACTGTCGGACGTGTCGTGGCGGTGGCGGGATCGCAAATGACCGCGACCCTCGAAGTCGACGCCCTCACCGAGGACCCGGTCCGTATCGGCGCAATGGTCAAGGTGAGAAGCGCTCACCTCGACGTGATCGGAACGATCGGCGCGATTAACGCCGAAGGAGGCGGTTCTCCGCCGCGCAGTCTCATGGTCGTCGATCTGCTGGGCGAAATCGTTCCCACGCCCGAAGGTCGGCCGCAGTTCAGCCGGGGTGTCACGCACTACCCGGTTGCCGGAACGCCGGTTCGAGCTGCCGCGGAGATCGACCTGACTGTCGTGTACACCCGGCCGTCGGTGACCAACGTCAGTATCGGCACCCTCTACCATGACCCGAGGCGCTCGGCCTTTGTCGTGGTCGACGAGCTGTTGGCGAAGAATTTCGCGGTGCTCGGGGCCACCGGCTCCGGGAAGTCATGCGCAGTGACATTGTTGATGTTGGCGATACTGACCGAGCACAAATATGCGCATATCGTGTTATTGGATCCGCACAACGAATATGGAAAAGCGCTGGGTGACCTCGCCGAAATCGTCAATGTAGACAACCTCCAGCTGCCGTTCTGGCTACTCGACTTCGAGGAGGCGGTGGGGGTTCTGGTTCGCGGCGGAACCGCGCAGGAGCAGGAAGCTCAGGCGATAATTCTAAAGGACGCGATCACCGCCGCTCGCCGCCGCTTCGCGGCCGAGGACATTACAGCGGCATCGCTCACGGTCGATACGCCGGTGCCGTACAAGGCCTCAGATCTCCTCCGTTTGATCGATGAAGCGATGGGAAAGCTGGACAACCCGGACAGCTCGGTGCCGTACCTGCGCCTCATGACGCGACTTCAGTCGCTGCGCCACGACCGGCGCTTTGCCTTCATGTTCTCCGACTGGCTCGTCACTCGAGATACGCTGGCTCAGATCGTCGGGCGGCTGCTGCGCATCCCGGTGGAGGATAAGCCGCTGACCATCATCGATTTGTCAGGCATCCCGAGAGAGGTCGCCGATATCGTGGTTTCTATGCTGTGCCGGCTGACCTTTGACCTCGCTTTGTGGGCCGAGAGAGAGCAGATGCCGCCAATCTTGCTGGTATGCGAGGAGGCCCACCGCTATGTCCCGGCCTCTCCCGGCGTCGGGTTCGCGGCGGCCAGCCGGGCGATCACCCGGCTCGCTCGGGAAGGACGCAAATACGGAATTTCTCTTGCCCTGATCACGCAGCTCCCTTCGGAGCTGTCGTCTCAGGCGCTGTCGCAATGCGGCACGATCTTCGCCTTGCGTCTGGGGCATTACCTCGATCAGCGCTTCATGGAGACGGCGTTGCCGGATGCGGCGCGCGGAATGATCGCCGCGCTGCCGAGCATGCGAACCCAGGAGGCGATCGCATTCGGAGAAGGCGTGTCACTCCCGATGCACATTCGCTTTGACGATCTGCCGCCCGATCGCCGCCCCCGCAGCGAAAGCGCCGATTTCTCGAAAGCCTGGCGAGCGGATACCGCCGGGCTCGACTTTCTGAAAGAAGGAATCCGCCGGTGGCGCGAGCAGAGCCGCGGTCCAGGCAAAAAATAGCTCGGGCTCGGTCAAGCGCTGCGCAACGGGATTTCCTTCAGTCCGAACGAGGCTATCAGGGTTAGCGCCGAAATCCCCGCAGCCCATAAATAGACCCGAGAAAACGCGGTTCGGACTGCGTGCTGCAAGCCGGTCAACAGCGCCGGATTGACCGACTCTTGCTGATCGAGATGGAGAAGTGCGATACCGGGGTGGGGGCCCAGCACATCGTGACCCGGGAGCAAAAGGGCGCCGGCGTTCAGATCGCTGACCAGTAGCGCCGTCAACAGAGCGACCCCAAATGCGCCGCCGATAAGTCGAAAGAACATGACCACGGAGAGGCCGACGCCGGTGTCGGGCAGATCGAGCGCGTTCTGCACCGGAACCATCACCGATGGGAGCTGAGCGCCGAAGGAAAAGCCGAGCAGTGCGGTCAGGAACGTGTCGAGCGGCCACGAGCGGCCGAGACCCACCGCGGCAATCGCGCCGCAAAGAAGCGTCATGGCGCCGGCCCCGAGGATCGGAAAAATCCGGTAATGCCCAGTGCGGCTGACCAGACGTCCGACGATGAACGAGCCCAGAACCGTGCCGCCGGTCATCGGGATCAGACGCACCCCGGCATCGTTCGGCGCCAGCCCTGCACCGAGCTCGAAATCGAGCGGTACGAGGATGATCATCGCAATCATCACCATCGACATCGAAAGGCTGATCAGGCTGGCCACTGCGAAGATCCGGTTGGCGAACAGCCGGAGCGGAATGATCGGCTCGGTTGCCTCGCTCTCGCGATAAACCAACACCGCCAAAAAGGCGGCGCCGATCGCTAGCGGTACGAGAACCTCGCCCCTCCCCCAGCCGGCTGCCGCTTCGGCTTCCCCGAGGCCGATCAGGATCGGTGTTGTCGATGCGAGGATCAGGGCCGCTCCGAGCCAGTCGATGATCGGCCTTCGCCGCGGCTTTGGAAGCCGCCGCAGGTTGCGCCAGCACAAGAGCAGCGCGAGCAACCCGAACGGCAAGTTGATCCAGAAGATCCAATGCCAGGTCAGATATTCGGAGAAGAAGCCGCCGAGCACCGGGCCGAGCACGTTCGAGATCGCCATGACGCTGGAAAAATAGCCCTGATAACGACCGCGCTCGCGCGGCGGGATGATGTCGGCAACGGCGGCCAGCGCCACTGAGCGCAAACCTCCGCCGCCGATGCCCTGCAGAACGCGCGCGCCGATCAGTTGCGGCATATTCTGCGACAGCGCGCACAGCACCGAGGCACCGAGGAACATCGTGATTGCCACCGACAAGATCGGCCGCCGGCCATAGAGATCGCTGAGCCTGCCGTAAATCGGCGTCGTGACTGTCGAGGCGACCAGATAGGCCGAGACGACCCAGGACATCAGCGTCCAGCCGTTCAGATCGCGCGCCATTGTCGACAACGACGTCGCGACGATCGTCTGGTCGAGACTGGCAAGGAACATCGCGAGAATGAGCCCGAACAGGATCGAGACGATCTCGGCTCGGGAGAAATGCATCACACTCGATTGGGTCAGCTCGGCCATCGCAGCCTACGGCTCGCGGGTGGTTGTTGCGCTTGGCTTCACCCGTCCGTCACAATAATCCCTAACCGCGCTTTGAGGAGCATCCGGGATGGACGAAGGTGTCGGGCCGAGCCGGTGGCAGGACGATCTCTACGATCTGTTGCGCCGCAACAATGTCTCTCAATTCGCCTATGTGCCCGATGCCGGCCACCGCATCCTGATCGACCGGTCGCTCGCCGATCCGGAGGTCCATTCTGTGGCGCTGACCAGCGAGGAAGAGGGAGTGGCGATGCTCGCAGGCGCCGATCTCGGCGGTGCCCGCGGCGTTCTTCTGATGCAGAGCAGCGGCACCGGCAATTGCGTCAACATGCTGTCCCTTATCAAGGGCGGCCGGTTTTCGTTTCTGACACTGGTCAGCATGCGGGGCGATTTCGGCGAAGGAAATCCGTGGCAGTTCCCGATGGGGCAGGCGGTGCGACCGGTCCTCGAGGCGATGGGCGTCATTTGCCTGCGGGTCGAGCAGCCCGAGGAGGTTGTGCCGACCGTCGGCGCCGCCTTGACGATGGTGTTTCAGAGCGGTCAGGCGGTAGCGGTGCTGCTGACCCAGAAACTGCTCGGCGCCAAGCAATTTTGAGGAGAGCTGGATGTCAGCCGCCCACGACACATTCGCCCCGCAGTTCATCCTCGACCGGCGCGATGCGGTACCGGCCTTGATCGGCCGGCACGAAGATTTTCTGATCGTCAGCGGGCTCGCAGGCACGAGCCGCGACGTCGCGGCTTTGACCGGTGACGGGGCGCACACCTACACGATGGCGGGCGCGATGGGCGGGGCTTGCTCGATAGGCCTGGGCCTCGCGCTCGCCCGTCCCGACCAGCGAGTGCTCGTCGTCACCGGAGACGGCGAGCTGCTGATGAATGTCGGCGCGCTCGCCACGGTTGCGGTGATGAACCCGCCCAACCTTGCGATCGTCTGCGTCGATAACGGGCATTACGGCGAGACAGGGTATCAGAAGAGCCATACGAGTCTCGGGGTCGACCTCGAAAAGATCGCTGCGGGTTCGGGAATCAAGGCGACCCGCACGATTACTTCCGGGGAGGAACTTGCCGAGGGTGCCCGTCTGCTGCGCGAGGGCAACGGCGCCGCGTTTGTCCTGTTGCGTGTCAAGCCGACCGACCCGCCCGCCTTCAAACGCAACATGGATCCGTCCGCCTGCCGCAACCGCTTTCGCACCGCGCTGTTAGGCAACGCTTAATATCCGGCGTCACGCTCCATCATCTCCAGCACCGCCGCCGCCGCGCGCGTCGCCGGATCATCTTCGCCCTGGCTACGGCGCCGCATTTCGACCACCTGCTGCTGCAGCGCATAGGCCTCGCCTCTCTCTCCTTCCTGCCACAGGACCGCGGCGAGATTGCTCATTGTCGTCAGAGTATCGGGGTGGTGCCCGCCGAATTCGCGGCAGGTGGTGGCGAGCACCGATCCCAGCAGCTCCCGCGCCCGGGTGAAATCGCCTTGCGATGCGACCGTGCCGGCGAGATTGTTCACGGCACGCAGTGTTTCGAGATCGGCGTCGCCGAAGAGCGCGCGGCGCCCGCTGACTATTTGCTCCTGCAGCTGGCGCGCCTGTTCCAGATTACCCTGCGCTCCCAGCGTCACGGCCAATTTGCCGATCGCCTTCAAGGTGTCCGGGTGCTGCTCGCCGAGCAGCCGGCGCCGCCCTTCGACGACTTGTTCCTCGAGCTTCCGGGCCGCGATCAGCCGCCCTTGCGCCCACAGGCAGTCGGCAAGGTCGAGCATGGCGGTGAGCGTTTCGGGGTGATCTTCTCCGAAGAGCCGCCGCTTCTCGGCTACTAAGCTCTCTTGCGCTTCGCCGCTGCTGTCACTCATTCACGAGGTGACCTCAATCGAAATCTTCGGCCAAAGCGGCGCGTACCGGCTCCGGCAGAACCGCCATGTGCTCATAATTCGGGTGATCGAAGCCGGCAATCACCCGAGCGCCAGGTGGCTTGAACCGGGCGATCTGGTCCTCGGTGAACGGAAACCTGAGGAACTGGACCGACGAGGCTTTGCCCTCGGGGCTGGTGTTTTCGCGTGTCGGATCGGGCTCACCCCGGATCCGTTCTCCGGCAATGTCGAGAAACACCCGGTGTTCGATCCCGCCTAAGGTCGCGAGCACCGAGGCGCGGCGGGCCGGATCGTCGATCTCGAACATCACTGTGGCGACCAGCTCCTTCCCTTGCGGGACCAGTGGATTGTAAGCCGCCAGTTCGTCCTCGATCTGCGCATCACCGCCTTGCTCGATATGCAGCATCTCCTGCACCTGATGCCGCATCGTCTCGTAATTCTCGAAGTAGAAGGTCGCGTAGGGGCCGACCCCGACGCGACGGTGCCGCTTGATCTCGGTAATCCGCCTCCGTTGATCACTTCGTATTGCGGCGTAATCGGCGGGCGGCAGAATATCCGCACGCGTCAATTGGCGTTTATTGCGAACCAGGGTATCAGTCATGATGCTCTCGCTTCTGTGTCAGCCCATGCGCCCGGGATGCCGTAAGCGCGGGCGACGAGTTCGATCGGATGCAGGGAGCGAGGCGGGACCGGTTGGCCGTCCGCCAGCATCCCCATTTCTTGCACGATATGCATCCCGGCCAACGGACATTCCGAGGCCAGGAACGGTTTGGCGTTCTTGAGCGCCTGGCGCGCGACCGGCCGCCCGACCTTTAGGGCGGTTTCGAAATTGCCCTTGAGCACGCCCCAAGATCCGCCATGGCCCGAGCATCGCTCGATTACGGCAATATCGGCCTGCGGCAGCAAGCGCAGCATCTCGGCCGCTTTTTGCCCCATGTTCTGCGCCCGCGCGTGGCAGGCGATCTGCACCGTCACGCCGCCTTCGAGCGCCGACAGGCCGCCAGCAAGACCCTCCTTGCGGGCGATGTCGACGATGTATTCGCTGACATCGAAGGTCGCTTTTGCCAGCTTCGCGACCGCCGCGTCCTGCGAGACGATCAACGGCCACTCGAATTTGAGCATCAGGGCGCAGGACGGCACCAGCGCTATGATGTCGTAGCCTTTGTCGATCCAGGGACCGAGAGACGCGGCGACTTGCTTTGCCGATGCCGCGACAGCGGCAAGGTCGCCCTGCTCGAGTTGCGGCATGCCGCAGCACCGCGGATAGACGATCGCGGTCTCCACCCCGTTGCGGGCAAGAACGGCGCGGGTCGCTTCGCCGATGCTCGGATTGTTGTAGTTGACGAAACAGGTCGCGTAGAGGACCGCCTTGCGGCCGCAGGCCGGAGCCGTGCTGTCGACAGGCGGCGCCGAGCGCTTCGACCGCATCACGAAGGTCGGCCCGTGATATTTCGGCAATGCGGCGTTACGGTCGATGCCCGCCGCGGTTTCGAGCAGCGGGCGGGTCAAAGTGTTATTGCGGTCACTGGCCCAATTGGCGAGCGGCGCGACCATGCTGGCCAGCCGGCCGTTACGGTCGGTCTTGACCAGCTCTCGCTGCGGCAGCGGAATCCTTCCCTCGCGCTGCTCGACCGCCCGATAGCGCAGCATAACATGCGGGAAATCGACATTGAACTCGTGCGGCGGCACGTAGGGACACTTCGTCATGAAGCACATGTCGCAGAGCGTGCAGGCGTCGGCGACTTTCTGGTAGTCGGCCGGCGCGACCGTATCGAGTTCGCCGCTTTCCGAATTGTCGATCAGATCAAACAGCCGCGGGAAGGCATCGCACAAATTGAAGCAGCGCCGACAGGTGTGACAGATGTCGAAGATGCGGTGCATCTCGGCTTCGGTCTTCTTCCGGTCGGTGAAGTCCGGATCTTCCCAGGCAATGCGATGCCGGGTAGGGGCTTCGAGACTGCCCTCTCTCATTGATTGCTCTCTCGTCCGCTCACAAAAGGGCGCAGAAACCTATCGCTCCTGCGCCCTTACTCCAACGGGTGTCGGCGCCGCCGGATCAGAGGGCGTCGAGCGCCTTTTGGAAGCGGCCGGCGTGGGACTTCTCCGCCTTTGCGAGCGTCTCAAACCACTCGGAAATTTCTTCGAAGCCTTCCTCGCGAGCCGTCCTGGCCATTCCCGGATACATATCGGTGTATTCGTGCGTTTCGCCGGCAATCGCGGCGCGCAAATTATCCGCAGTCGCTCCGATCGGCCTGCCGGTCGCCGGGTCGCCGACTTCCTCGAGATATTCGAGATGACCGTGAGCATGCCCGGTCTCGCCTTCGGCGGTCGAGCGGAAGACCGCCGATACGTCGTTGTAGCCCTCGATATCCGCCTTCTGGGCGAAATACAGATAGCGGCGATTGGCCTGGCTCTCGCCGGCGAACGCCGCTTTGAGGTTCTCCTCGGTCTTGGAATTCTTCAGTGTCGCCATCCGTCTCTCCATCGTCTTCGTGATGGGGCCGCGTAGCGCGGCAAACCCCGTGCACCGGATATAGAGCGGTGGAGACCGGCTTCAATAGTTTAGAATGATTTTAAACAAATGCCTTTATGTCGCACAAATGGCGCCCGTTTTGGCCCGAACGGGAGCTAGGGCCAGAAGAACGACAGATAGAATCCGGATGCACTGGAGGGGCGGGCGAGCCGCAAGCCGCGTTTCAGGCGCCCCCGGGACGGACGCGAATAATCACGTCCACGCGGCTGATTTCGGTGCCGGCGGGAGGCATCGGCAGGCTTGTCACGGTCAGTTCCTCGCCGGGTATGTCCTGCAGCTTGCCGGTCACTTCGCAGAAAAAGTGGTGGTGGTCGGAAATGTTGGTGTCGAAATAAGACCGGCCGGGCTCGACGACGACTTCGTGCAAAAGCCCCGAATCCGTGAACTGGTGAAGCGTGTTGTAGACGGTCGCGAGCGACACCTGGATGCCGGCCGCCAGCGCCTCGCCGTGCAATTGCTCGGCGGTGACGTGGCGTTCGCCGTTTTCGAGGAGAAGCCGTGCCAAGGCAACACGTTGGCGTGTCGGCCGCAGATTTGCCGCGCGCAGGCGGCGCAAGGCAAGTGATGTGGCGGGCGTCATCGTCATGCAACAAATATAGGCAGAGTCATGGCGAAACCAAACAACTTTATTGCGACCTGCTGCCGTTCGACTGCGGTCATAGCGGATTCGCCAGGTACTATACCGTTTCCTGGCACCGCGTGGCTTCGACAGCGGGCGCGGCGTCGTGTCCGCCCCGCCCGCTGTCCGGCAGCCGCCTACAGGTTTGCTTGGAAGTCGCTGTAGTCGCGAACCTTCTTGTAGATCTGCAGCCGGTTCCGCTGGCTGTCCGCGACGATTACGCTGTCGGTGGCCGGATCGAATTCCACCGCCGTCGGGAAGCAGAACCGATACTGCGGTTCGAGGCTCTTTACCCTGCGCCGCGCCTTCGCCATGTCGGGGTTGGCATCGACGGTCTGCTGGCCCCACTTGGACAGGACCTGGGCATCGCCGATCAGATTGCAGATCGGCCTTCCCTCGGAATCGAAGACGCAAACCCGATGGTTGCCCCAATCGGTGACGTAGATATCGCCATCGGTATCCACGGCAACGTCGGTCGGGTGATTGAGCGTGCCCGGCTTCGGATAACCGGCGGTCTCCGAGGTTGGCGAGACGTACGGCCCGAACATGGTCACGGCATACGCGCCCTCGGGCTCTTCGACTTTCCCATACTGGCCGAACTTCATCAGGAACTTGCCCTCGGGGGACAGCTTCTGGACGCGGTGGTTCTTCCAGTCCGCGACGTAGATGTTGCCGTCCTTGTCGACGGTGACGCCCCAGGGCTGGTTGAACTGGCCATCGCCGCTGCCGGCCGAGCCGCACTTGCCGACGAACTTGCCGTCCGGGGTAAAGACCTGCAGGCGGTTGTTCCCGCTGTCGACGACGATGATGTTGCCGTTTTTCTCGACGGCCAAACCCGCCGGGCGGAACAGCTCGCCGTCGCCGCTGCCGGTCGTTCCCCATTTCCGCAGGAACTTGCCGCTGCTGTCGAACACCGAGATCGTGTTCTTCCATTCGTCCGAGACGTAGACGTGGTCATTGTCGTCGACGGCGACGCCAAACGGCCAAATCGCCTGTCCGTCGCCGTCGCCGTATTCACAGAAATCGGCGATGTGTTCTTCTTCGCCGGGACCGCCCAGCTGCACTTTGTTGACGTGCATTCCGAAATTATTTTCGTTCCCTCGATTAGCGGCGTAGATCACGCCGTTTTTACCGAGGCACATCGTTTGAACGTAGTTGAACCCCGGGCCGCGAGCGGCGTTGCGCCCGACGGCATGGCTCCAATCGTACACTCGTCCTTCCGAAACCGTTGTGAGCGGCATAGCGCTCCTCCTCTCTAATCCACCCGTTTCCCTTCCGGAAGCCGGAAGGGATTTCACTCGCTCTGCACGCTTCCTCCTCCCCACGGCTTGCAGCCGCGGGAAGGAGGCCTTGTGTAACAACAACTGGTTAGTGCAGGAACGCCGGTTGCTCGAAGGTCCCGTTGACGATTGGTGCCGGATTGAGCTTGAGCCACTTGTCGAGGATCGTCGAGTAGACGCTGCGGAAGTCCATGTTCGGGTCCAAATCGCCCTGAACCAGGTGTTCCGCCTTGAGCGAGGGCATCTCGCCGTAATGTCCGCCCTTCACCTTCTCACCAAGGACGAAGGCCACGCCACCGGCGCCGTGGTCGGTCCCGGAGCCGTTGTCGCGGACGCGGCGGCCGAATTCGGAGAACATCAGCAGGATCACGTTATCGGCGTGGTCGTGCTCGCGAAGGTCCTTCATGAAGGCGTCGACGCCCTCGGTCACCGCGCTCCACAGATTGCCGTGGCCGGGGTTCTGGCCGGCATGGGTGTCGAAGGTGCTGTGATCGCAGTAGAAGATCCGGCTGCCCAAATCGGCCAGATGGACCTGCGCGATGCCCTTGAGTTTGCGGGCGATCGGCGTGTTGGGATACTGCACCGTCGAGGAATACTTCTGCGGCGCCACCTTCAGGATGTCCTCGCCCTTCAAGGAATCCAAGCCGGTGCTGCTCATATAGTCCATGACCGGCCCAACCCCGATGGCGGGCTTATACATGTGGGCGAAGCGGTCGAGAACCTGCTTGCGCTGCTCTCCCTGGATGGTCGGCAGGAAGCCGTACCTTTCCAGCGGGCCGGCGACGCACGCGACCGGCACACCTTGGACCACGAGAGACCGCGGCAGGCTCGGCCCGAAACTTACTGTGGTGACCACGTTCTCTTTGTTGGGGTCGAACTCGCGCGCGACGCGCCCGAGCCATCCCTCGGTCCCGACCTTGATCGGCTCGCAAGTGTGCCAGATGTCCATGGCGCGGAAGTGGGACCGCGGCGACTCCTTCCAGCCGACGCCGTGGAGGATGGCGAGCTTGTTGTCATCCCAGAACTGCTTCAGCGGCGCCATGTAGTGCGGGATGCCGTAGTCCTTGTCGAGGTGCATGATCTGATTGTCGGGAATCCCGACCGCTTTCCGGTTGTCCCGGTATAGCGGGTTGTTATAGGGGATCACCGTGTTCAGATAATCATTTCCACCCGTTAGCTGAAGAACAACTATTACGGGGTCCTTCTGTGCAGTTTGTGTTGCTGGCATGCGTAGTTCCTCCTTACGTACTGTGTTTGGTCGGTCTTAGGCGAATTGATACTCTCTCGTCGCTGCGATCAGCTGCAGCATTTCGCCAACCCGCTGATCGGCGATTTGGGCATTACCATTGTCCCAGCTGATCTGGCCCCACTCTTTGGCCTGCGAGGTGAGCTCCTGCTTCGTATCGGCGCGGATTTCCACCGGACCGAGCAGATCTAGGCAATCGTCCACCAATTGCTCGGGGCTCACCGACCCCTTGGCCTTGATCCGGTTGATGATCGCGCGGACACCTGGCAGCGACGGATCACCGACTTTTTCCGCCACGAAGTTGATGCGTGCCATCAACGAACCGCTGTTGATCCACTCCTTGCCCGTGTGCCATCCCTCGACAGAGGGCGGGTTGAGCAGATCTTGGCCCATGTAGGAGGGGTTCATCGACAGCTCGCCATATCCCGGCTTGGGGATCTCGTGGCCGCCGACCAGGCGCAGTGTGCCGACCACTACCTCGGCGGGGGATTTCATGTGCTGGTAGCGGGCGTTCTTGAAAAAGTCCGAATTGAACAGCACCCGCAGCACCGAGCGCATGTCGAATTTCGAGTCGCGGAACGCCTCCACCAGGGTGTCGATCGCCTTCTGGTCGCGGGGCGGTTCGATCGGCCAGGCCGGCACCTGCGGCTCGTCGGCGACGAAGAAGTTGTACAGATGCCGGCAGATGAATTTGCCGCAGGCCGGCTGCTGCACGATGATGTCGATGATGTCTTCGCCGTTGAAATGGCCCTTATAACCGAGGAATTCTTTCTCGCCGTCGTCGTGATCTTCGGGGCGGTACTCGAACTTCCAGGGGAACCGGCCATAGGGCGCGCGCGGGATCTTGGTCTCGAAGGTCCATCCGGTGAAAGCCCGCGAACATTCACGGACATCCTTCTCGGTATAATTGCCGGCGCCGAGGCTGAACAGCTCGAGCAATTCGCGGCCCCAATTCTCGTTGACCGCCGTCCCGTGGTTCTGCTGATTATCCAGCCAGAAAATCATCGTCGGATTTCTGGCCACCGTGAGCAGCAGGTCACGGTAGTTGCCCAGTCCCTTCTCGCGGAACAGGTTTATCTGTTCCAGAAGCTGGTCGTAATTGTCGACCTTTGAATTGCCGGTAGCAAAGACATGGTGCCAGAACAGGGCCATCTTTTCTTCAAGAGGCCGCTTCGTGTTCACCAAATAGTACGTCCAATTGACGTTGCCCATCGGGGGCTGACCACCGGGCAACAACGATGCCGGCTGGTAGCGCAGCAACGCATAGGGATCGACCGGTGGCTGCGTTTCGGGATGCAACAACTCCTCGACGGTCGCCTCATACCCCTTCTTGACGCGCTCTTCGAGTTCGTCGCGGCCTGCTCCGAAACCCGCCCGTCGCATCAGGTGGGCCATCAAAGCGATGTCGTCTTGGTATGCCATCTTTAGGTCTCCTCCTTGTGTTGGTGAATCACTCTGGAATCAAAGGCATCGTTCGGCTGGGCAGGACGATGGGCCCGATGGGTTTTCCCAGCGAGGAAACTACAGAAGACCTCTTCTGCTCTTCGAGCTGAAAATACGCCATCCGTCCCTCGATGTCCTTGGACGGGCGGTCGCAGAAAGTGCGGCCGAGCCGATGCGATGCCCAATCATTGACCCACTGGCGGACCGAGTTCAACTCCTTAGAAGCATACCAAACTAGACAGATAACTCGGCCCCCGGAAACCCCGCGCGCGGGCAGGTTCGGCCGCGCATATTGGGGCCACGGCTGTCCCTCCGTGGACGCGGGCGAAAGGGTCGGTTTCGAGATTCAGTCGCCGGTCTGCAATCGCTCGACCAGCTCCCGCACCGACGGCACGTAGCCGTTTGTGTAGAACGGATCGGAGGCGAAGCGATAGGCATTATGTCCGGCGAACATCAGCTGACACTCGACATCGTCGGAGTGTCTGATCGCCTGCAAGGTCTTTTGGATGCAGTAGCTGCGCGGATCGGCTTTCCTCCCCGTCGAGCGTGCCTCGTTTTGCGCCCAGTTGGAGAACTGGCAAGCGCTGAGGCAACCCATGCAGCCGATCTGGTCGGTGCGGATCTCGAGGGCCTTTTCCGGGGTCACAAAAATCAGCGTCGCATCCGGCGTGCGCAACGCTTCGGTGAACCCCTCGGCGACCCACCGCTCGGCCGATACCCTATCTTGCGCCGTCAAATAGACGGTACGGCCTCTTGGACCGACGCTGAAGGATGCGACGTGCTCGCCCACCGGTTCGATAGTGTAGGCTACCTGGTGTTCCGAACGCTCTTGCAGTTCGTTCAGAAACCGGTTGCGCACGGCCGAGGAATAGAAGCCCGTCGGACTGAAATGATTGAGCGAGATATCCCCCTCGCCCAACGTCAGCAACTTACGCTTCCATGCGTCGGAAATCGGGCTTTCCTGCGTCAGGAGTGGCCGCGTCCCGAATTGAAAAGCAACCGGACCGAGTTCGGGATTGCCGATCCAATCGGTCCATTCACGCAGATACCAGACCCCGCCCGCCATAAAGATCGGCGTCTCGGCAAGCCCGAAATCGACCATCAGGCTGCGCAGCTCGGAAACGCGCGGATAAGGGGGCTCGGGACTCTGCGGGTCCTCGCTGTTGGTGATCCCGTTATGGCCACCGGCGAGCCAAGGGTCTTCATAAACGACCCCACCGAGCCAGTCGCGGAATTTGTGATAGGCCCTTTTCCACAATGCCCGGAAAGCCCGGCCCGAAGACACGATCGGGTAATAGTGCACCCCGTAACTCGCACAAATCTCGGCGATCCTGTAGGGCATGCCGGCACCGCAAGTGACGCCGTGGATGAGACCCTTGGCCCCTTCCAGGACGCCGTGGAGCACGCGTTCTGCCGCCGCCATTTCCCACAATACGTTCATGTGGATGCGGCCCTCGCCGTTGGAGCGCTCATGGGCCACCCGCGCCTGCTGAATACCGCCGGCGACTGCGTAGGCGACGAGTTCCTCGTGCCGTTCCACCCGCGTCCGGCCGCGATAGATTTGCGGGATCGGCTCTCCGGTTTCGGTGTAGCTGTCGGCGTTGACCCCCGAGAATGTCCCGACACCGCCGGCGGCGGCCCATGCTCCCGAGCTTTCGCCATTTGACACTGAGATGCCCTTGCCGCCCTCGACCAGGGGCAGGACTTCACACCCGGAAATCACCAGTGGATTGAGCGGATTCACTAGACTGATCCCTACCGCGGAATAGCGGCCGAAGCGGAATCGGCCACGATTTCTCGATGAAAGCCGCCAGTTACGGCGGCGCCATGAAGGCGATCCGGGACATCGGAAAACACGGACTTCACCCCGAAATCGAACAATATCTTCGCACGTTCCGGATCGTTCACGGTATAAGCCAGCAACGGATAGCCCGCCCGGCGGATCTCGGATAGCACGGCCGGGCGAAGCCGCTGCTGGTCTGCATGTATTGTCACGCAGCCCAACCCCGCGGCAACATTACGCCAGTTCTTTGGAATGCGGCGGAACAGGATGCCGCGCGCAACGTGCGGCGCCCGATCCCGCGCGGCGGCGAGGGCGCCGTGCTGAAAGCTCGAGATCAGCAGGTACGCCGGATCGGCGGGCCACGTCCGAGCGAGCAACTCAGCCACCAGCGCTCCCGTCGCCGCTTCTCTTCCCCGTGCGGCCTTCAGTTCGACATTCGCGCCGAGACCGAGTTCGGCGAGGAGCATCAAAGCCTCTTCCAGCGATTGGCACGCGCTCCCCGGCGAAGGCCGGGTGAAACCATTGTCCCGCGTCATAGCGTCGGATCGCGGCGAGCGACAGCGCGCTCACCCTGCCGCGCCCGTTGGTCGTGCGCTCCAGCCGGTTGTCGTGAAGCAGAACCGCTTGGCTGTCGGCGGTCAGCTGGACATCGAACTCGACCCAACGGCAACCGAGCGCCTTTGCTTTGCGCAATCCGGCGAGAGTGTTTTCCGGCGCATATGCAGCGGCGCCGCGATGGCCGATGACTGGCGGCAGGACAGTCTCGATCCTCGCGCTCTCCGGAGAAATTCCAGACGAGGCGGCCAGCAAATGCCGCGTCGTAGATACGACATCCGCGGGAAGTTCGCAGCCGTCCCGCCCGGCATCGGATGTCGTCAGGTTGCAGCCTTCACCGGCTGTTCCTGGCGCTCCGGCCGACGTGAGCCGAGGTCCTCGCCGGTCTCCTGGTCGACCTGGCGCATGCTGAGCTTGACCTTTCCCCGATCGTCGAAGCCTAGCACCTTGACTTTGACGTTATCGCCGAGCTTGACGACATCGGCGACCTTGCCGACCCGCTGCGGGGCGAGCTCGCTGATGTGAACCAGCCCGTCGCGCGATCCGAGAAAATTCACGAATGCGCCGAAATCGACGACTTTTACGACCTTGCCGTTGTAGATGACGCCGAGTTCGGGTTCGGCCACAATGCCGCGAATCCAGTCGATCGCGGCCTGCGCGGCATCTCCGTCTACCGCGGCGACCTTGACGGTACCGTCGTCGTCTATATCGATCTTGGCCCCGGTCGTCTCGGTGATCTCGCGGATGACCTTGCCGCCCGAACCAATGACCTCGCGGATCTTCTCCTTCGGAATGCTGAAGCTGGTGATCCGCGGTGCATTGTTGCTAACGGTGTCGCGGGCGCCGGTCAAAGCCTTTGCCATCTCCCCGAGGATGTGATTGCGGCCGTCCCGCGCTTGATCCAGCGCAATCCGCATGATCTCCTCGGTGATCGAGGTGATCTTGATGTCCATCTGCAGCGCGGTTATGCCCTGCTCGGTGCCGGCGACCTTGAAGTCCATGTCGCCGAGATGATCCTCGTCACCGAGGATGTCCGAGAGTACGGCAAATCCTTCCGGCTCTTTGATCAGACCCATAGCAATCCCCGCGACCGACCGCGGCAGCGGCACCCCGGCGTCCATCAATGCGAGCGAGGCGCCGCACACCGACGCCATCGACGACGAACCGTTCGATTCGGTGATCTCCGAAACGACGCGGATCGTGTACGGAAAGCTTTCCTTGCTGGGGAGCAATGGATGGATTGCCCGCCAGGCCAGTTTGCCGTGCCCGACCTCCCGTCTTCCCGGCGAGCCCATTCGACCGGCTTCGCCCGTCGCATATGGCGGGAAGTTGTAGTGGAGCATGAAGTTTTCTCGATATTCGCCCTCGAGCGCGTCGATCACCTGCTCGTCCTGGCCCGTCCCTAATGTCGCGACGACCAGCGCCTGCGTCTCACCGCGGGTGAACAGCGCCGAGCCGTGGGCGCGGGGCAGAATTCCGACATCGCAGGATATCGGCCGAACGCTGCGCGTGTCTCGGCCGTCGATCCGGTGGCCGTCGCGCAAAATGGCGCCGCGTACGATGTCCTTCTCGATGTCTTTGAAGAGCTTCAGCGCGATCGCGCATTGCGCTTCGTCGGGAAACAACTCGGCCAATTTGGCCTTCGCCGCATCGAGCCTGTTGCTGCGGTCCTGCTTGCCTTGCGTCGCGTAGGCGGCCTCGATCAACGGGCCGACCGCATCCCGCAGCCGCGCGCCGATTTCGTCGAGTTCCGGCGGCGTAGGCGGCAGGCTCCATGGCTCGCGGGCGCAGGTCTCGGCGAGGTCGATGATCGCCTGGATCACTGGTTGAAACTCACGATGGCCAAAGGTCACGGCGCCGAGCATTACGTGCTCGGAAAGTTCCTTGGCTTCGGATTCGACCATCAGGACGCCCTCGCCTGTGCCGGCGACGACGAGATCGAGATCGGAGCGCGACAGCTCGCTCAATGTCGGGTTCAAGACATAGTTGCCGTCGATGTAACCCACCCGCGCGCCGGCGATTGGTCCGAGAAACGGGATCCCCGAGATCGTCAAGGCCGCGGAGGCGCCGATCATCGAGACGATGTCGGGGTCGTTTTCCAAATCATGGCTCAGAACCGTGCACACCACCTGGGTTTCGTTGACGAACCCCGAGGCAAAGAGTGGCCGCAACGGTCGATCGATCAGCCGGGAAACGAGCGTCTCCTTCTCGGAGGGCCGGCCCTCGCGCTTAAAGAAGCCGCCGGGGATCTTCCCGGCCGCGAACGTCTTTTCTTGGTAGTTCACGGTCAGCGGAAAGAAGTCCTGACCGGGTCTTGCGCTCTTGAGCGCGACCGCGGTGCATAGGACAGTGGTCTCGCCATAGGTGGCGAGCACGGCGCCATCTGCCTGACGAGCGACTTTGACCCGTCTCCAGCACGAGGCGGCGGCCACCCCAATTCAGCTCCTTACGATAAACATGGAACATTCGGTATCATCCTTTTCGGAAAATTTGGGCGACGGTTTGGTTCGGCGCCCCGAGCGCCCGGACCGTCAGCCGTAAGACCAGCTCCCGCACAGCGATGCGGAGCTCTCGATAAACAAAAACGGGGCAATTCATTGGCGCGCCGCAGCGCACGCGGCAGACACTTCGTTCACCGGCGTGATCTCGGCTTCCTTTCGTCGGCTCAGCGGCGCAACCCGAGACGCCCGATCAAGGTTTCGTAACGTCCCACGCTCGATCGCTTGAGATAATCCAATAACCGGCGCCGCTGGCCGACCATGACGAGAAGGCCACGCCGTGAATGGAAATCCTTCTTATGGGTCGACAGGTGGCCGGTGAGATTGCGAATTCGCTCGCTGAGGATGGCAACCTGGACCTCGGGTGACCCGGTGTCGCCCTCCTTTGCGCCGTATTCGGTGATGAGCGCTTGTTTACGGTCGGCAGTGATCGACATCGGTTCCGTTTCCCTTCAGCGATTGATGACCCGTATCGGGCGAAGGCCGCCGTCTTCGATCCGGGCCAGCGCAACCAGAGCCTGACTGTGCCAAGCGCCGATGACCGCTGCTGTCCCCGAGCCGGTCGAGACGCGCCACCGCACCGGGTTCGCCCGGCGTCACCCTCTGCCCGCTACTCAGTCGAGCAGCCTCGGCTCCGGTCAAGACAAAAGCCGGGATGTCGTCCAGCCCAGTCTCGATCGGAAGCAGAAATCCGCAATCCGTTGCTATATGCCCACGCTCGGCGATGGAATCCAGTGGTATCGCTTGGCTTTCCGTGAAGCGGCCCACCGAAAGGCGGCGCAGTTCGGCGATGTGAGCAAGCGTCCCGAGGCCTGCGCCGAGATCGCGCGCCAGTGCGCGAATATAAGTTCCCTTGCCGACGAGCGCCTCGCAATCGGCATGGTCCCGATCGGGGATTGCGGTGAGGCGCAACTCGGCAATTTCCACCGGCCGCGCCGGTGGCGTGGGCAGTTCGCCGATCCTGGCGAGTTCATAAGCGCGTCGCCCATTGATCTTGATCGCCGAATAGGGCGGCGGCCGTTGCAGAACGGTACCGGTAAAAGTGGGGAGGATCGCCTCGATCGCCTCGCGGCTCGGCCTCCTCGGGGATTTGCCGGTGATCTCGCCCTCTCGGTCGTCGGTTGCGCGGGCGATACCCCAGCGGATGCGAAAGCGGTAGCGTTTGCGGCCGGACATCGCATAAGCGGTCGTTTTGGTCGCTTCGCCGAGGGCGATCGGCAACACCCCCGTCGCGAGCGGGTCGAGAGTGCCCGCGTGTCCGACCTTCCCGCCGGTCCGGCGGCGAACCAGCTCGACGACACGGTTCGAGCTGAGACCGAGCGGCTTGTCGACGACGAGCCAGCCGTCGAGACCGCCATTACTCGTCATCGCCTCCGTCCTCGGCGGCCTGCGGCCTCAGGTCACGCGCCACCTCCGGCCGCGTCAGCAAGGCGGAGATCCGGTCGGCCCGATCGAAGGTATCGTCGAGCGCGAATACAAGGTTCGGCGTGTTGCGAATTGAACTTCCCGCGCGACGAGCCCTTTGAGGAAAGTGGCGCTCCGCTCCAGGCCCGCGACCACCTCGGTTGCGTTCGTTCCGGCGAGCGGCATGACGAACGCGGTCGCGTTGCGCAAATCAGGGCTCATCCTGACTTCCGTGACGGTTATGCTCGCGTTGTCGAGAACCGGGTCGCGGCATTCGCCGTCGCGCAGAATTCTCGCCAGCGCATGCCGGAGCTCTTCCCCGACGCGAAGCTGGCGCTGGCTCGTTTTTCCCTCGACCCCGGCGCCGAGAGGCGATTGCTGCCGGCCGTGCCGCTTCTTGGCCATTACACTGATACGGCGTCACGCCTTACACGCGCTGCCCGAATGCCGTTACAGAGCACGCGCCACTTCCTCTATTTCAAAACACTCGATGACATCCCCCGCCTGGATATCGTGATAGTTCTCGAAAGCCATGCCGCACTCGTAACCTTGATTGACCTCGCGGACTTCGTCCTTGAAACGTTTCAAAGTCTTCAGCGAGCCTTCGTGAATGACGACGTTATCGCGCAACAGCCGGACCTTGGCGCCGCGTCGGACGCTGCCTTCGGTAACCATGCAGCCGGCGACTTTTCCGACCCTGGTGATGTTGAACACTTCGCGGATCGAGGCATTGCCGAGCAGCCGCTCGCGCAATGTCGGAGCGAGCAATCCGGACAGCGCCTTGCGCATGTCGTCGATCAGATCGTAGATGATCGAGTAATACCGGATCTCGACACCGTCGCGCCGCGCCAGCTCGCGCGCCTGCGGATTGGCGCGGACATTGAACCCGATAATCACCGCATTCGAGGCTTTGGCGAGGATCACGTCACTTTCGTTGATGCCGCCGACGGCCGAGTGCAGCACGCGCACCGCGACTTCGCTCGTCGATAATTTTTCGAGCGAGCCGACGATCGCCTCGAGAGAACCTTGGACATCCGACTTGACCACGACCGGCAATTCTTTCGCCACACCGGCCGCGATTTGCGAGAACATCTGCTCGAGAGTCCCGCGCGAGCCGGTTGCAGCACTTGCATCGCGCCGGCGGCGTTGACGGAAGTCGGCGATGTCACGCGCGCGGCTCTCGTTCTCTGCAACTACGAAATCGTCGCCCGCGAGAGGCGTTCCGTTGAGCCCCAGCACCTCGACCGGCGTCGAGGGACCCGCCTCGAGGATGTTTTGCCCACGATCATCGAGCAGTGCACGCACCCGTCCCCATTCGCTGCCTGCGACAAAGATGTCGCCGACGTGCAGCGAGCCGCGCTGGATGAGCACGGTTGCAACGGCACCGCGCCCGCGCTCGAGTTTGGCCTCGAGCACGACCCCCTCGGCGGAGCGGCTCGGGTTGGCCCTGAGATCGAGCAGCTCGGATTGCAGCAGAATTGCCTCCTCGAGCTTGTCGAGGTTGGTCTTTTTGAGCGCCGAGACCTCGACGTCGAGCACCTCGCCGCCGAGCTGCTCGACGACCAGCTCGTGCTGCAGCAGCTCCTGCCGCACGCGTTCGGGTCGCGCATCCGGCTTGTCCATCTTGTTGATGGCGACGATGATCGGCACCCGGGCCGCCTTGGCGTGACGGATTGCTTCGACAGTCTGCTCCATGATGCCGTCATCGGCGGCTACGACGAGCACCACGATATCGGTCACATTGGCGCCGCGAGCGCGCATCGCGGTGAATGCCTGGTGGCCGGGCGTATCGATAAAGGTGATCTGCTTGCCGCCCCGCAGGCTGACCAGATAGGCGCCGATATGCTGCGTGATGCCGCCGGCTTCGCCGCCGGCGACATCGGTCTCGCGCAGCGCGTCGAGCAGAGAGGTTTTGCCGTGATCGACATGACCCATCACGGTAACCACCGGCGCGCGCGGCTCGAGCGCCTCCGGCTCGTCCTCCTCGCCGCGTAGGCCGATCTCGACATCGGCCTCCGACACGCGCCGCAGACGGTGTCCGAACTCGGTAACGATCAGCTCGGCGGTGTCGGCGTCGATGACCTGGTTTATTGTCGCCATCACCCCCATGCGCATCAGCGCTTTGATCACATCGGCGGCTCGTTCGGCCATGCGGTTGGCCAATTCCTGGACGGTTATCGTCTCCGGGATGACGACTTCGCGGACGACCTTGATCTGTTCCTGCTCGCCGTGATGCAGCCGCAGGCGCTCGCGTTCTCTCGCCCGGCGCACCGAAGCCAGGCTGCGCATTCGCTCGCCTTCGTCGCCAGAGAGGGCGCGCGTGACCGTCATTTTTCCGGTCCGGCGGCGCGCGTCCTCGCGGCGGACCGGCGCCACGGGCTTCTTGACCTCGGAACGGGCGCCGCGGCGCGGCGCCATTGCCGACTCTTCTTCCTCCTCAACCGGAACCGCGACCTTGCCTGCCGCGGCCAATGCCGCCACCTTCGCAGCCGCTGCCTTTCCGGCGCGCTCGGCCACCTCACGCCGCGAGTCTTCCTCTTTGCGCCGTTGCGCCTCCTCTTCGGACCGCTTGCGAGCCTCCTCTTCAGTCCGGCGACGCGCCTCTTCCTCTTCCACTTTTCTGCGCGCTTCTTGCTCGGCCCGCTGGCGCGCCTCATGAACCGCCCGCTCTTCCTCCTGTCGGCGCCGATCCGCCTCGGCGAGAGCGGCCAGGCGGCGCGCTTCCTCGTCCGCCTTGCGGGCATCCTGCACGGCGCGGGTGCGTCCTGCCCGCTCCTCCGCAGTAAGCGAGCGGGCAATGACGACAGGGCGGCGCGCCGGCTCTGCCGCTGCCGGATGCGGCGCCGATTGCTCGCGCGCGACCGCCGGCGACGCCTCGGTCCGGCCGGCGTCGGCCAACCCCGGGCTGATCACGCGTTTCTTGCGCACCTCGACGGTGACGGTCTTCGAGCGTCCGTGCGAGAAACTCTGGCGCACCTGCGCCGTCTCGGCGGGTTTGCGAAGCTCCAGCCGGCCGCTGCTACGGCCGAGCGTCAGCGGCCGTTTCTGCTCTTGTTCCGTCGTGTTCTGCTCTTGCTCGTTCGCGTCGCTCATCTCGTTCCAATACCGTCATCGTGCTGCACCCGCCGCGATGCGGCGGGTTCCGCCCCTCGATCGACTAGCGCTCCAGGGCGGAAGCCGGCGATCTTTTCCGCATCGGCGAGCAACCGGCTGCTCAGCCGGCCACCGCCGAGCGCCACGTGTACCACATGATCGCGCCCGAATACTCCGCCCATCTCTTCCGCGGTCAGCACGGCTGCAAGCGGCAGGTCGCGCCCGAGCGCGCGAATTTTATTCCGTCCGCCCGCGGCTCCGTCCAGCGCCGACAGCAGCAGGCCAACCTTGCCGGCGCGGACGGCCTCGCCGACCTTCTCGAAACCGGCAAACGCGAGACCGGAGCGGCGGGCGAGCCCGATGGCATCGCAGCAGCGCTGTGCAAGCAGGGCTTCGACGCGATCTGCAAGCCCCGGCGGCAGGGTGACCGGCCGGCGCGCAGCGCGTGCAAAAAGCCGCTTCGCGACAGCCCGTTCGAGTACATCGCGGCGCGGCGTCAACCACAGACCTCTGCCCGGCAGATTGGCGGCCACGTCAGGCACGATCTCTCCGCCCGGGCCCAGGACAAAGCGCAATAACCGCGCACGATCGGCGATTTCACCGGTTGCGATGCAGCGGCGGTGTGGGCCGGTCTTCGCGGGGCCCTCATCGACCCGAACGGCATCACCCCGAACGGCATCGCCCCGAACGGCCGCGGCGTTTTCGATATTGCCCGTCGCGCCTACTCCTGCGCGCCTGTTTTGGCCGGCGTTGCTTCGTCCGCGTACCAGTGTGCCCTGGCCCGCATGATCAGGTCGTTTGCCACGTCGAGATCGAGCTTGGCAGCCGCCCTTGTCGGATTTTTCGAGGAGTTCGACGAGCTCGTCGCCGGCAAGATCGGCGAAATCATCGAGGGTCTTTATCCCGCTTTCACCGAGAGCGACGAGCATGCCCGGGGTCAATTGCTCGAATTCGACGAGCTCGTCGCTGACCCCGAGTTCGCGGCGCCGCTCCTCGTACTCCCGGTCGCGGCGTTCGAGCGATACTCGAGCGCGCTCCTGCAGTTCCGCGGCCACATCGGCGTCGAACCCTTCGATATCTGCAAGGTCCTCCAACGCCACGTAAGCCACTTCTTCGAGCGAGGTAAACCCTTCGGTAACCAGCAGATGGGCGATCACGTCATCGATGTCGAGGGCATCGATGAACATCTGGCTGCGGCTACGGAACTCTTCCGTCCGCCGCTCCGACTCCTCGGCCTCGGTCAAAATGTCGATGTCCCATCCGGTGAGCTGCGAGCCGAGGCGGACATTCTGTCCGCGCCGTCCGATAGCCAGGCTCAGCTGATCGTCGGGCACCACGACTTCGACGCGGCGCTGCTCCTCGTCCATCACCACTTTGGCGACCTCGGCCGGGGCCAGCGCATTGACCACGAAAGTCGCCGGATCGGACGACCAGGGAATGATGTCGATCTTTTCTCCTTGCAACTCGCCGACGACAGCCTGGACCCGGCTGCCGCGCATCCCGACGCAAGCGCCGACCGGATCGATGCCGCTGTCGCGCGAAATGACCGCAATCTTGGCGCGGCTGCCGGGGTCGCGGGCCACTGCCTTGATCTCGATTATCCCGTCGTAGATCTCCGGGACTTCCTGCGCGAACAGCTTTGCCATGAATTGCGGGTGGGTGCGCGACAGAAAGATCTGCGGGCCGCGCGGCTCCTGGCGGACATCGTAGACAAAGGAGCGCACCCGCTCGCCCTGGCGGAAACTTTCGCGCGGCAAGAGCTCGTCGCGGCGCAGCATTGCCTCGGCGCGCCCGAGATCGACGACGACGTTGCCGAATTCGACGCGCTTCACAAGCCCGTTGACGATCTCGCCGACCCGGTCCTTGAATTCGAGGAATTGCCGCTGGCGCTCGGCGTCGCGGACCTTTTGCACGATCACCTGTTTTGCCGTCTGCGCGGCGATGCGGCCAAAATCGATCGGCGGCAGCGGGTCGGTGATGAAATCGCCGATCTCGGCCTCGGGGTTCAAGCGCTGAGCATCCGCCAGCGGAATCTGCGTCGCCTCGTTTTCGACGACATCGGCCACCTCACGAAAGCGCAGCAGCCGGATCTCGCCGCTGTTGCGGTCGATTTCGGCGCGGATATCGTAATCCTGGCCGTATTTGGAGCGGCCCGCCTTCTGAATCGCCTGCTCCATCGCCTCCAAGACTTCGTCGCGGTCGATCCCCTTGTCGCGCGCGACGGTATCGGCGACCTGCAGCAGTTCCGGGCGGGCATAGGTGACGGTGCTTTCCATCGTGTTCTCGAATCTGGGTGTCAGTGGGTTTGGCGCGGCGGGGCGCGCCGCGCCGCATCGATCAGGTCATCGGTGAGGATTAGTTTTGCTCGCGCAACTTCGGCGAGCGGCAATTTCACCTCGCCCGTCTCGGTGGCCAGACGCACGCTCTCGGCCGCGGTGCCGAGCAGCCGGCCGCGGAAGCGCTTGCGTCCCTCCATCGGCCGGGCGAGCTCGATCCGCGCTTCGAACCCGCTGAACCGATCGTAGTCTTCGGCGCGAACCAGCGGACGATCGATGCCCGGCGAGCTGATCTCGAGCATATAGGCGCCGGCGATCGGATCGGCGACGTCGAGAATGGCCGAGACCGAGTGGCTGATCTGCGCGCAATCCTCGACTGTCATCGGCTGGTCATCGAGCCGCTCGGCCATCACCTGGAGCGTCGGCCGGCGGCCGCTGGTGATGACCACCCGAACGAGGCGATAGCCCATCGCCCCGAGCGAGGGCTCGACCGCCTGCGCGATACGGGTGGTGTCGACCAAGAACCCCGACCTCTCCTGACCCAAAAATTCCCCGGCGGAGTGACGCAGCCCAGCCGGAGGAGGAGTTCGGCGCCTCCCCCGAAACCGCCGGCCATAACAAAAAGTGGGCCGTCGGCCCACCCCGCAATGCGGCCCGCAAGACGGACCCTATGGACTTTTACGATATAGTGAAGCGCCCTCACTGTGCAAGAGTTCTGCCGAGATCAGTGCGGAGCGTTCAGACGATGCGTTGACGTCGCCTTAACCGATGGGTCCTACACCGGCTTTCCCAAGAAAGGACGGCACTCGGTCGGGGTGACCCGCCAATATTGCGGCCAACTCCGCAAGCCGGATAACTGTCAGGTGGCGGTGACGCTGTCGCTGGCCAACCGCGATGCCAGCCTGCCAGTGGCCTATCGGCTCTATCTTCGTGAGGATTGGGCGAAGGATCAGGACCTCCGGCGCAAGGCCAAGGTGCCGGAGGCGATCGCCTTCCAAACCAAGCCGGAGATCGCTCTGGAGCAGATCAAGGCAGCGCGCGCGGCGGGGTTGCCTGAGGGGGTCGTGCTGATGGATGCCGGTTACGGCAACGACAGCGAGCGGCGAACGGCGATCACCGCGCTGGGCATGAGCTATGTGGCCGGGATCGCGGTCACAACCACGGTCTGGCCAGCGGGCGCGGCACCTTTGCTGCCACCGACCCGAGCGGGGCGCGGACGACCACAGACCCGGCTCCAACGCGACGGCGAGCATCAGCCGATCGGCGTCAAGGCGCTTGCTTGCAACCTGGCGAAAGAGGCGTGGCAAACAGTCACCTGGCGTGAGGGAAGTGCGGAGTGGCTCGCCTCGCGTTTTGCCCGTCAGCGGGTGCGCCCCGCGCATCGGGATACGAACCTGAGCCAGCCGCGCGCCGAAGAGTGGCTGCTGATCGAATGGCCAGAGGAGGAAGCCGAGCCGACCAAGTATTGGTTGGCCACCTTGTCCGAGGATATTGCCTTGGATCGGCTGGTCGACCGGGCCAAATTGCGCTGGCGGATCGAGCGCGATTATCAGGAGCTCAAGCAGGAACTCGGCCTTGGTGACTATGAAGGGCGCGGGTGGCGCGGCTTCCACCACCATGCCTCGCTCTGTATCGCCGCCTACGGCTTTCTGATCGCCGAACGCGGCGCCCTTCCCCCCTCAGGACCAGCCTTCTCCGCGCCGCTCTCGCGATCTGCCATTCCCCAGGGTTACCGACCCAGAGGCGCCGCCGATCCGACCCGAACGGCACATCCCCAACTCGATCGCGACGGTGCGCAGACGGCTCATCGTCGCGCTCGCCAGAACCCTCCCGAGGTGCCCTTGTTGCAATGCGCCCATCCGCAAGACGCAAAGAATTCCTGATTACTGACGCAGTAATTCTAGCCAAAGATATTTGAAATTTTCCGCTCAAGCGATCTGGCTGAGCTTATCGGTCGGGTAGCCGGGGATGGTGGCGACCCGGCCGGTATCGCGATCGGAGTAGACGAACGCCGGTCCGTCGATGCGATAGCGGCCCTTCCAACCGATGGCGAACGTGGTATCGCTTTCTTCGATGTGGATCGGTTCGCTCTCCCCGTCTCGAGCCAGCCTTGCCGCGAGCCGATCGGCGGGGTCGAGCAGCCAGGCATCGCCGGTTTCGGTGGAGAACAGGACCAGCTGAGCGAGGGTAACGATGCGGCCGTCGTGATCGGCTGCCCGGCGCTGGATATAGCGCACCTCATCGGCCAGACGAAAACTCTTGCCCTCCACAATCCGCTTGCCTGGTCCACGCCTGATGGGTTTTCGACCCCGAGCGGGCCTGGAGGGGATTGCCATGGAATTGTTCACCCAGCTGTTCGGCGATCTGGTGGCCTTCGTCTACCACTGCTTCGACCGCATTGTCATTTACGGTTACCTCAGCGGGCTCTCGCGGCCCGAGCAGGTCGTGCATTTTTTCCGTCAGGTGGTCGGCGTACCGGTCGTCGGCAAGGAGATCCTGAGCCAGCGCACCGCCGACTACCAGAACTGGGTGGAAGCCTTCGCCCGCAATCATCGGCTGCCGATCGAATGGGCCGAGAAAGGCGTGCGCAAGGAAGACCATGTCCTGCCCTGGCAACGCCGCATGGCCAGGGACGACGCCTACGGCGTCTACTTCATCTTCAAGAGCATGGAGCAGGGGCCGAGCTTTCGCATCAGCGTCCCCAAATACGCCACCAAGGATCCAAATTACCGCATTCTCGCCCGCCAACGGCAGCCGCTTCACGCACTACTACTTCTACCTCCGCGACGAAACCCTGGGCCCGATGGTGATGCGGGTCGCCTCGTTCTTTCCGTTCCAGACCACCTACTACCTCAACGGGCACAGCTTCATCGAGCAGGAGCTGAAGCGCGCGCAGATCGGCTTCCGCAAGACCGACAACGCCTTCCTCGCCGTCGACGACGTCGCCGACGCTGCAAGCCGCCGCCGACAAACTCAGCCCGCAAATCATCCGTACACGGCTCGACTACTGGACCGTGATCCTGGGCCCGAAGTTCTCCACCAAGGAACGCAAGCAGCTCAATCTCTCACGCTTTTATGCGATCGCCCAGATCGAGTATTGTCGCAACTTCATCTTCAAGCGCAACTTTCCCATCCATAAGCTGTTCGAGCGCAGCTGCGAACTCGGCCTGTGGCGGCTGACCGGCGACAAGATCGCCGAGATCTTCGGCACCCGCCTGAACCGCCGGATGCGCGGCAAGCTCGCCACCGTCATCGATCGCATCGAGCACGGCCATCACGTCTTCCGCGCCTACTTCAAGAACGCCTTCCTCAAACAGTACGAAAAGTTCGCCACCTTTCTGCGCAACGAACTGGTCTCCAACAACCTCGCCGACTTCCGTCTCAAGAAGGGACTGGACCATCTCCATGCCGTCCGCGAGCGGTTCCAAACCATCACCGCCCGCTTCGCCGGTTTCCAGGCGCAGTGGCTCAACGTCCATGTCGACTTCCCGCTGCTTCAGCGCCTCGCCCTGCCGATCACTATTGGCGCGGTCCGCTATCCCGGCATCAAGATCCACGACCGGCGCGTCATCCGCCTGCTCGAAGTGCTGCTCCATGGCGGCAGCCACGTCGGCGGCTGGACGGCCAAGCAGATCCACCACGCCGTTCTCACCGCCTTCCACCTCTCCGACAGCGCTTACAGCCTCAACCAACTCCGCTACGACCTGCGCAAGCTCAAGGGCCACGCGCTGGTCGAGCGTGACGGCTCCCGCTACGCCTACCGTCTCACCCCCAAGGGGGTTCAGGTTGCGCTGCTCTTTCTCCTCTTCCACAAACGGCTCTGCGGCCCGCTCGCCAACAGCCGCTTCCATCACCGCCCCAACCCCCATCACCAGCCCGCCAGCAGGCTCGAAGCCGCCTATCACCGCGCCGACAAAGCCATCCAACAGATCGTCGATCTGCTGGCCGCTTGACCCTAGCCTCGCGATTGTCGAACTCTTTTTGTCTACGATTCTCGGGGCTAAAATCAATACCGGCTTCCGATGATCCCAAGATGTGGTAGAGTGATTAGGCAAGCGTACCATGTTTGGGGGATGGACGATGGCGGTATACTTCTTTCGCAGCGAACCGGGGGCGGCCGAGCTGCGGCGCTTGGCACGAGGTCAGAGCGGTCGTGTGTGCCAGCGGGTTCTGATGATCGCGAACATGCTGGAGGGGATGGAGCATGAGGAAGCGGCGCGGCTGGCTGGGCTGAGCCGGTCGGCGGCTTACGAATGGCATAACCGCTATGAAGAAGAAGGCATTGCGGGATTGCGTGACCGGCCGCGCCCGGGTCGACAGCCACGGGTCGACGCGGTGACGAGCGCGCGGCTCAAGGAACGGATTGTCGCTGGCGCCGAGCTGGAGCGGGACGGGGTGGTGGCGTTTCGTGGGGTCGACGCACAACGCATATTGAGAGAGGAGTTTGAGATTGATTGCAGTCTGTCGAGCACCTACCGGCTGCTGCATCGGATGAAGTTGAGTTGGTTGGCGCCGCGGCCGCGCCACCCGCAGGCCGATGCGACGGCGCAAGCGGAGTTTTCGCAACTCTTGGATTGCAATTAGAACCAGTCCGCGCAGCGCAAGCACGCGGTACGCAAGTCGAGGTATCGTTTCAGGACGAGGCGCGCATCGGCCAGAAGAACAGCTTGACCCGGGTGTGGGGGCAAACCGGCAGTCGGCCGGCGGCACCAAAGGACCTCGGCTTTGCCTCGGCCTATGTGTTTGGTGCGGTCTGCCCGTCGCAGGGTAAAGCGGCGGCGCTGATCATGCCGATCTGCAACACCGTTGCGATGAACCATCACCTCAGCGAGATCAGCAGCCAAGTCGCCGCCGATGCGCATGCCGTGGTGATCCTGGATGGTGCCGGCTGGCACAGGAGCCAAGGTCTCGCGGTGCCCGGCAATATCACCTTGTTGGAGCTGCCGCCTTACAGCCCGGAGCTCAACCCGGTCGAGCGGATTTGGCACTATCTGCGCAGCCATTGGCTGGCCAATTCGGTGTTTCCCAGCCTGGCGGACATCATGGATGCCTGCGAGATGGCCTGGAACCGGTTTGCCGCAGATCACGCCCTGATCCGCTCGCTCTGCGCCGTCGCCTGGGCTGCGATTCGCCCGCTCAGTAGGTGCCGCGCTTTCGAACCGTGGCCTGGTGGTAAAAGGCTCGCTCGTGTCCAGAAACTTTGGAGACCCTATAAGAGGCTGACCGAGAATGAATCGACTATCCTCGTCATTCCCGCGAAGGTGGGAATTCAGGCCACAGGCCGCAGCGGTTGTCCCTGGACCCCCGCTTTCGCGAGGGTTGGCGGTGAGTGATTGCGTGCATTTCCTGTCGAGTTTGGCTCTAGCTACTTTCCGGCGCAAAAAGCCGTTTTCGGACGACCGTGCGATAGAGCTAGGCGCGCGGACCCGCCGGCAGGTCGCCGCCGGCAAGGTGTGAAGTGAGTCGGGATTGGGATTGGGATTACCCGCTGGGCTGATTGGCCATGGCGCGGCTGATGTTGACCAGGTTGTCGGCAATCACCCCGAGGCCGACCCAGCGCTTGATTCCGGCATCCCCCTTGTACCGGCTGCGATGAAGTCCATGCCGTCGTTTGACCACGCTGATGCGACCCTCGCAGCCGTCCGCCATTTCTGGCCGTTGCGGAACCAACGCTTCTTTTGCTCGCGTTTGCGCTCAGGGCTCTTCGTGGAGCGGTTGGGGATGCAGACGCGCTTGACGCCCTTGGCTTTCGCGGCCGCCTCGTTCTTGGCCCAGTAGAAGCCGGCATCCGCCGCCACCAGGTGCGGCGTGCAGCCCAGCGTTGCTTGATGCGTTTCGATCGCGGCAAGCAGCAGGTCCGATCGCTGGGCCGCCGATCGTAGACTTCGTAGGCGACGACGATCTGGTTCTCCGCCTCCTGCAATTTGACCATTTTGCCGAATTCAGTGAGCTTGCCGGCCTTGCCTTACGAATAACTTCAGTGGACGGCTCGAACAGGCTGACAATCTTGTCTCTCGGCATGGGTGTCGCCGGCGAAGACGCGCGCATTGGTCTGGCGCATCACCTGCCGCACGCGCGGCACCATGCTTTCCAGCTCTCGACGCAGCCCCTCCAGCATGACCTGCCGCCGGGTGTCAGCCGCCCGCTTGACGCCGTCGCCGATCTCCGTGGCGAAGCGTTTTGCCTGTCCCACCACCCGGCCGGTTGCCTCCAGTAATCTGCGGTAAACCTGCGCCAGCTTCTCGCCGCTTTGTCGACCTTTGGCGCGGGCCGCCCGCGCGATCTCCAACACCCGCCATTTGACGCTGCGGCTGCGATCGCGCAGTTGAGTGCCGGCCGCCCCAGCGATCCCGGTGATCTTCTTCATCGTGCGGGTCAGCACCCGCACCCCGTCGCCCAACAGGCTGCTGTCGGTGGGGTAGTGAATGTTGGTCTCGACCACCGTGGTGTCGACGCGCATCCGCCGGCCTGGCGCCACCCGATGGTCGCGCGCAATCTGCACGATCCGTTCATGGATCTGTATGACGACCACCGGCCCTACGGCGACGCCCCACCGACCCATGGTCTTGGCGTCGGGCATCTTGGTGCCGCCCACCCCGGTGAAGTCGCGATACACCAGATTGGCTCTCACTTCCCGTTCCAGCACGCCGTAACTCCAGTGCGCATGTGCTTGAGCACCAGCAAACGCAGCACCACCTCGGCCGGGGTGCCCGGCGGCCGCGGGTGCGGCTCTGCGATGCCGTTTGGCCAGGGCCTCGTAGATCGCCGCCACGATCTCCTTGTCGCCCAGCACCTGATCGGCGTGCTTCATCCACTCTTCGTGCAGATCCTTGACCTCCTCGGCAATCAACCGTTCACCAAAGGTGCGCTGCGCCCGCCGCGTCTGGATCATGAGGTTTTTCTTTGCGCGTCGCGTCGCGGCGCTGTACCGGCCGCAGCAGCGACATGGTTGAGCTCACAGAGGTAGCTAGCGCCGCCCCTGGTCCCCGCTTTCGCGGGGACGACGAAACTTTCGTACCTAGGATCACGGCATGGACGAAACCGCTCTCGTGCAAAAGGTCTGGAACTACGCTCACGTCTTGCGGGATCAGGGCGTGCCATATCAGGCCTATATCTCGCAGATCTCCTACCTCTTGTTCCTCAAGATGGACGAGGAGCGGGCAGGGCTGGTCGCCTCGGGCCTCATCAAGGGCGAGGACTCGGCGATCCCCGAGGAGTGCCGCTGGCCGGTCTTGCGCGACCTGCAGGGTGAGGAGCTGACGCGGTGGTATTCGGGGATCCTCGACAAGCTGTCGCGCCTTTCCGGCATTGTCGGCACGATCTTTCTGAAGGCCCAGAACGAGATCCAAGATCCGGCCAAGCTGCGCGTCTCGTCGGCCTGATCGGCGGCGAGATCTGGCTCGGGCGCGGCGTCGAGGTCAAAGGCTTGATCTATGAGGGCCTGCTCGAACGCAATGCGCAGGAGGTCAAATCGGGTGCGGGACAATACTTTACGCCGCGCGCCCTGATCGACGCGATGGTGACCGTGGTTGATCCCGAGCCACGGGAGACGATCCACGACCCTGCTTGCGGCACCGGCGGCTTCCTCCTCGGGGCTTGGGAGCACGAGCGCAAGAAACCGCTGGCGCGCAATGCCGAAGTCTATACCGCTATGCGGTTGCGGTTCTCGGGTGTCGACATCGTGCCCGAGGTTGTGCGGCTGTGCGCGATGAACCTCTACCTGCATGACATTGCCGGCCGCGAGAGCCCGGTCGAGGCGCGCGACGCGCTGCTCGGCCGCGGTGGGAGGACGTACGATGTGGTGCTGACCAACCCACCCTTCGGCAAAAAAGCAGAGCTACCGGATCGTTCGCGATGACTTAAGGAGGACACGCTCGATGATCCCGACTTGCTGCCGCCGCCCGACGAGATCGCCGCCGAGATCGTCGAGAACCTGGAAGCCGCGCTCGACCGCTTCCGCAAGGTCGCGCTGAGCTTACAGTCTCAATGACCTGAAATTAGCCATATTGGCATGGTACCCAAGCTGATCCGAAACCGCAGTGGATAGAAGATCCTTGTGCACACCGCGATTTCAGCTTTTAGGAGAGATTTGGCTGTAGATTTGCTGCAGATACAGCGATGCGTAACGATTGACTCAATTTGCGATTGTAGCCCGTGGCCGGCGTGCTATTCGAAGAAAGGCAGGGGAGCGGCCGGCGGCACGCGCCTTCGCCTCGTATCGGGTCGGCGGCCAATCGGGCGGGCGCTCGCGCCAGTCGCCGGGACGGCGAGCGAGCCATTCGAAGGCGGGGTGAGCGGTAATGCATTCGAGAATCCAGCAGAGATAGTCGGCATCGTCGGTCGCAATGCGCAACTCGCCATCGTCGGTCATGATTTCGGCCATGGCGTCGAGGGTTGCGCGCGACACGATCCGGCGTTTGTGCTGCCGGCGTTTTGGCCAAGGATCCGGAAACAGGATGAACACGCGACCGACCGAGGCCGGCGCAAGCGCCGCGATCATCAATCGCGCGTCATCGGTAAAGATCCGAATATTATCGAGCCGCCGCCGCTCGATCTGCGCAAGCAGCTTGACTATCCCGTTCTCGAATACTTCGCAGCCGATAAACCCGGTTTGCGGATGCTGCTCGGCCAGTTGCGCGAGATGCTCGCCACCGCCGAAACCGATCTCGAGCCAAACCGAGGACCGTGCATTACCGAAGAGCGCTGCGATGTCGAGATGACCCGATGCCGGAAGATTTATCGCGAGCCGCGGCAGCAAGTCGTCGAAGAGGGCCTTTTGTCCGGGACGCAGTGGCCGCCCGCGACGGCGGCCGAAGACCTGAGGACGCCGCTCCGGCTCGCAGCCCGGTATGCTCAGAAGGCGCGCCGCAGCTCGTCCACCAGGTCCAGCCTCTCCCACGAAAAACCGCCATCGGGGTCGGGCCGGCGGCCGAAATGGCCGTAGGCGGCGGTGCGCCGGTAAATCGGCTTGTTCAGACCGAGATGCGTGCGGATACCCCGCGGTGACAGATCCACCATCTCCTGGAGCACGGCGGCAAGTCGTTGCTCGTCGGCCGTACCCGCGCTGTCGACATAGAACGACAGCGGCTTGGCGACGCCGATCGCATAGGCGATCTGGATCGTGCAACGTTCGGCCAATCCCGCTGCGACGACGTTCTTGGCGAGATAGCGTGCGGCGTATGCAGCCGAGCGGTCGACCTTGGTCGGGTCCTTGCCGGAGAATGCGCCGCCCCCGTGCGGCGCGGCGCCGCCATAGGTGTCGACGATGATCTTACGGCCGGTAACCCCGGCATCTCCATCCGGGCCGCCGATCACAAAGCGGCCGGTCGGGTTGACGAGAAAATTCTCTTCCTCGCACATCCAGCCCTGGGGCAGGGTCGTGACGACGTAAGGGCGGACGATCTCGCGCACTTCGTCCGTGTCGATCCGCTCGGAATGTTGAATCGACACGACGATTTTCGCCGCCCGTACCGGCTTGCCTTCGACGTATTGCAACGTCACTTGGCTTTTTGCATCGGGGCCGAGAAGCGGCGTTTCCCCTGCATGCCGCGCCTCGGACAGGGAGTATAGGATCGAATGCGCGTAAAAGATTGGCGCGGGCATGAATTCCGGCGTCTCGCTGCAAGCATAGCCAAACATCATGCCTTGATCGCCGGCGCCCTCGTCCTTGTTGCCCGATGCGTCGACCCCTTGCGCTATGTCCGACGACTGGCCGTGGATCAGACATTTGATCGCCGCCGATCGCCAATGAAAATTCTCCTGCTCGTAGCCGATCTCGCGTATCGCATCCCGCGCCACCTCGATCAGCTTCTCGTCGGTGATCGCGGCCGGACCGCGGACTTCTCCGGCGAGCACCACGCGATTGGTCGTGACCAGGGTCTCGACACCACAGCGAGCCTCCGGTTCGGCCGCCAGATAAGTATCGACGATCGCGTCGGAAATGCGGTCGCAAATTTTGTCGGGATGCCCCTCCGACACCGATTCGCTCGTAAACACGTAATCCCGGTTGGCCAAAGGACTGCCTTTCCCAAAAGCATCAAAAATGGAGGGTAGCACTTTGGCGTTGATGCAATCTTGCTTGTTGGGCGTCAAGCCCGATTTTCGGCTCGGCCCACCGGGCCGGGCAGAAGCGTTAATTCGCCGAGACGCGTTCGGCGCCGCCGGCCAGAGCCCTGGCGAGATCGAACAGGCGGCGGCGTAGAGCCGGGTCGTCGATCCGGTAGTAGGCGCTGACCAGTTCGACCGTCTCACGCCGGCGCAACGGGTCGGAGTCGAACGCTTCGGCTGCAGGCTCGGCAAACCCTGCCGGGATCGCCGGCGCGCGCACCGGGTCCATGTCGTCGAAGAAGAACGAGACCGGAACGTCCAGCACGCGGCTGAGATCATGCAACCGGCTGGCGCCGATCCGGTTGGCGCCTCGCTCGTATTTCTGGACCTGTTGAAAGGTCAATCCGATCGCCTCTCCAAGCTTTTCTTGGCTGAGGCCGAGCATGTTTCGGCGGAGCCGCACGCGGGAGCCGACATGGATATCGATCGGGTTCGGCTTGTCGCCTTTTCGGCGACCCGGGCGCCGGGCCTGTTGTTGCATCGCCATCGGTGGAGCACTAGCGCAAAGCAGCGGAAGTGATTTGATAAGGCACCCGATCGATGGCGGTCAACAAGGAGTGTTAACGGGAGACTAAGAGTTGCGCTTCCGGGAAGCCGTCAACGCAGCCGAAAAGCAACCGGAAGAAGGCCGAGGCACAACAGCGCGAGCAATATCCAATCTCCGCCGCGGGCATAGAGCGTCGGCGCCGACGTGGCCGCGGGCAGCGGGAGATCGGCATAACCAACGGTATCCAAATCGATCCGCGCGACGACACGGCCCGCCTCGTCGACGATCCCGCTAACGCCGTTGTTCGCGACCCTTACCAGCGGCAGTCCTTCTTCCACCGCGCGGGTCCGGGCGATCGCAAAATGCTGATAAGGACCGGAGGTACGTCCGTACCAGGCGTCGTTCGTGATATTCAGTATCCACGCCGGGCGGTCGTGTTCGTCGACGATTGCTCCCGGAAATATGATCTCATAGCAAATCAGCGGGGCGAAGGGGGGAAGCCCTGGCAAGTCTACCGTTCTCGGCCCGGGCCCGGCGGTGTAGTCGAGGTTTCCGGGCGTAATCTTCTGCAGAGGCAATATCTCGCGGAGCGGTACGTACTCGCCGAACGGAACCAGGTGCGCTTTGTCATAGTGAGCGACGATCTCACCATTGCCGTCCACCGCCGCCATGCTGTTCCAGACCTGCGCGACGGGGCTCGGCGGAGGGTTTGTCCGCACCGCGCCGGTAATGACATAGCCGCGACCCGAGGCGACGGCGGCGATCTCCTGCCGATGGTACGCATCGCGCTCAAGCAGAAACGGGGTGGCCGCCTCCGGCCACACCACGGCGGCGAGCTTCCGCGTCCCCGGGGCGCTGCTGAGGTCGAGGAGGAGGCGGAAATTGCGTTGCGCGGCGGCCGGCTCCCACTTCATCGTTTGCGGGATCGACGGCTGGACGATGCGCAGAATATATCCGGTCTCAACAGTAGGTGTGGTCGCCAGCCGAAGCGTGCCCAGCAGGCTCGGTACAACAATCAAGAGGGCCGCTGCAATCGTCGGGGCGAGGCGCCGGCTACGCGAAAGCGGGTTCAGCGAAGTTGTTCCGAGGAGGGCGGGCAGCGAGGCGGCGAGTACCGTCAGGAAGCTCAACCCGTAAATGCCGATCGCGGCGACGCTCTGCAGCATCAGAATCGCCCCGGGAAATCCGCCCGACCAGGCATAGCCGATCAGATTCCATGGAAGTCCCGTGAAGGCGTGCCCGCGCACCCATTCGGCTACAGACCATGCAACGGCAAAGGCGAATATGCGAGCCGCGCCCCGCAACCGCAGATGCCTGACCGCGAGATTGGTTGCCAACAGTGCCGATCCGACATAGAGCGCGAACGCTGCCGGGAGCCCGGCAGCGGCGATCGGCACCAGCCACCAGAAACTGGCTATATCGACAAACAGCGCGGCAGCGATCCAATAGAGGCCGCTGACAAAGAACCCGAAACCAAAAGCGTAACCCAAGCGGAAGGACGCCCACGGACCGGTGCTTCCGTCGTCGAGCCACAAGAGGCCGGCAAAAGCCACCAGCAGCAGCGGCGTCAAATCGACCGGCGGCAGCGTCGCGGTAGCGCAGATACCGAGCAAAAAGGCGAGCCCGTAACGGCGCCAGCCGGATGTGACGGCGAGCCGATGCGCCAGGCGGCAGAGTGGACTATCGACCCGGGAGCCGGGCCGGATCCGCAACACCGATGCCTCAGGCACCGGCAGCGTCTCCTCCCCCGGTCGCTCTTGGCGGTCGACGGACGCGCAAGCGCTTGATCCTCCGCGGATCCGCATCGAGCACCTCGAATTCGATGCCCAATGGGTGAGCAATGACTTCGCCGCGCTTGGGCACACGCCCGGCGAGACTCGAGACCAGCCCGCCCAGGGTGTCCACCTCTTCCTGGTCGCCGTCGGGGCGCAACCGAGCGCCTTCATGCTCCTCGAGCACCTCTATCGGGGTGCGGGCATCGGCGATCAAGCTCCCGTCGCTGCGCTCGACGAGGCTCGGGCCGCCGGCGACATCGTGCTCGTCCTCGATCTCACCGACAATTTCCTCGATCAGGTCCTCGATCGTGACCAGTCCATCAATCCCGCCGAACTCATCGACCACCATCGCAATATGGGTTCGCGCCTGGCGCATCTGGACGAGGAGATCGAGGATCGGCGCCGACGGCGCAACGAACAGCACTTTGCGCAGCAGTGGAGCCAACTTCGTCTCGCGGCGCTCCGCGACCGGGCCGAGCACATCCTTCACGTGCACGAAGCCGATCGCGTCGTCGAGGGTCTCGCGATACACCGGAACCCGCGAATGACCCTGCTCGACCATGCATTTTACGACTTCCGGGAACGGCGTCTCGGCATCGAGCGCCACGATGTCGACGCGCGGCACCATCACGTCGGCGGCCGTCTGGTCATGGACTTTGAGGACATTACCGATCAGCAGCCGTTCGTGGCCGCTCAGAGAATGGGCGTCGTCGGCGGCCGGCTCCTCGATCATCTCATCGAGGGTTTCGCGCAGACTCTCGCCATTGCGCGGGCGGCGGATCAGGCGGAGAAGATTGCGAAGACGGGGAAAGGACCGATCGTGCCCGGGCTGGCTGTTACTTCCTGGGGGCTCAGAGGCGCTCATGGCTGAACAGCCGCGTGTTCGATTGACGACATCGTCTCTCGATAGGGATCCGGAACTCCCAGCTCGGCCAAAATTGACCTCTCGAGCGATTCCATGATCGCCGCGTCGGCCTGCGACAGGTGATCGTAGCCGAGGAGATGAAGCACGCCATGCACGGTAAGATGGACGAGATGGTCGGCAATCGGCTTCTTCTGCTCGGCTGCTTCCTGCGCCGCCGTTTCAAAGGCGAGCACGACATCGCCGAGCAGAACCGGCGCGCCTGGAGGGAGCCGGGTTCCTGGCTCCCAGACCGGAAACGCCAGCACATTGGTCGGTTTATCCAGCCCGCAATACTCGCGGTTGAGCTGCTGCTGGTTGGCAGCGTCGCCGAGGGTGATGCCGAGCTCGACCGGGCCCTGCCATGCCAGTCCCAAGGTGATCGTGCCACGCGCCAGAGCAAGTTCGGCAGCGCCGCGCGCGAGACTTTCGGCGCGAGGACATAGCCGGGTCCAGCTGGTGCAGGCGACAGCGACGTCGATCGTGCAGGCCGGGTCCATCAGGACTTGCCCGGCCCCGCCTCGTTCTCGCGCGCTTCGTAGGCGCGGACGATGCGGGTGACGAGTTCGTGCCGCACGACATCCCGGTCAGTCAGCCGCACCGTGCCAATCCCGTTGACGCCGCTCAGGGTTTCGAGGGCCTCGGCCAGACCCGAGCGCGCTCCCGCGGGCAGATCCACCTGAGTTGGATCGCCGGTCACAACCATGCGCGATCCCTCTCCAAGCCGTGTCAGGAACATCTTCATCTGCACGGGGGACGTATTTTGCGCCTCGTCGAGGATGACAAAGGCGTGCGATAACGTGCGCCCGCGCATAAAGGCGATCGGCGCCACCTCGATCTCGCCGGTGCCGAGGCGCCTCGCCAGTTGGTCCGTCGGCAACATGTCGTTGAGCGCGTCGAAAATCGGCCGCAAATAAGGGTCGACCTTCTCGCGCAAGTCGCCCGGCAAGAAACCGAGCCGTTCGCCAGCCTCAACGGCGGGGCGAGATAGAATGATCCGCTCGACTCGGCCGGTCATCAGCAGATCGACTGCTGCAGCAACCGCAAGATAGGTCTTGCCGGTGCCGGCTGGTCCCAAACCGAAGACCAACTCGTTGTCACGCATCGCCTTAATGTAAGCCGCCTGGCCGGGCGAGCGCGCCGAGATGCGACGCTTGCGGGTGCGGAACGCCGCGTCTTCCCGCCAAAGGTCTAGGCTCCTGTCGCCGAGCTCGGCCTCCGCCAGCCGGATAGCGGCCTCGACCGCCGGCAGATTTACCTCCTGTCCCCGCTTCAGACGCTCATACAGTTGAGATAGGGCGAGATGAGCCGCCTCGGTGGCCGATGCTGGGCCCGAGATTGCCAGGCGGTTGCCGCGCGTGACGACCGAGACGCCGAGCTGCCTCTCGATGCGGTCGAGATGCTGATCGCGCTCGCCATAGAGTAAGGGCAGGAGCAAGTTGTCGTCGAACTCGAGCTGGGTGCGCCCCTCGGCAAACTCACCGGTGGCGGGCGACAGCTCAGTCATGCCTTAGCCACCTCTGCAAGCGTGCCCGAAAGACTGTTGGCGCTCGCCGCCGTGATCAGCGCCGAAACGATGTCGCCGGTCCGTTCCGCTGCCGCCGCGACATGCACGCTCTGCAGATAAGGGCTGCGTCCAACGAGCTGTCCTTCGTGTCGGCCCGGCTTTTCCAACAGCACAGGCAAGGTGCGGCCGATGCATGCTGCATTGAACTCGCGTTGTTGGGCAGCCAACACCAGCTGTAACTCGGCGAGCCGCTGAGACTTCACGTCGTCAGGGATTTGGTATGCCGCTGATGCCGCGGGCGTGCCCGGCCGCGGCGAGTATTTGAACGAAAAGGCCTGAGCAAAGCGCACCTCGTCGACAAGGTCGAGTGTGGCCCGATGATCCAAATCGCTCTCGCCTGGATGGCCGACGATCAGATCTGTGGAAAGGGCAAGATCGGAGCGGGCCGAGCGAAGCCGTTCGACAATCCGACGATATTCCGCAACGGTATGCCGACGGTTCATTGCGGCAAGGATGCGGTCCGAGCCGCTCTGAACCGGGAGATGCAGAAACGGCATCAGCTGAGGCACGTCGTGGTGGGCCGCGATCAACTCATCATCGATATCCCGCGGGTGCGAGGTCGTATACCGGATCCGATCGAGACCCGGCAGGTCCGCCAGCCGTCGGATCAGTCCGCCCAGTCGCCATTCTCTGCCGTCGGGACCTTCGCCGTGGTAAGCATTGACGTTTTGCCCCAGCAAGGTGATCTCGCGCGCTCCGCCACGCACGAAACGGCGCGCCTCGGCCACCACTTGCATCACCGGACGAGAGTATTCCGCGCCGCGGGTATAGGGGACCACGCAAAAGCTGCAAAACTTATCGCAGCCCTCTTGCACCGTGAGAAAAGCCGTAACACTCCGTGGGCCCGTGGTCTCGGGCAGAAAATCGAACTTCGGTTCCGCGGGAAAGCTCGTATCGAGTACGTCTGTGTCGCTCGCCCCCAGGACGCGGGCAATCAATTCGGGCAGCCGATGATAGCTCTGCGGGCCGAAAACGAGATCGACGCAGGGCGCGCGCCTCATCATTTCAACACCTTCCGCTTGCGCCACGCAGCCGGCGACAGCCACGATCATTCGGCCGCCGAGCTCGGCTTTCGCTCCTTTCAGGCGACGAATTTTACCGAGTTCCGAATAGACCTTTTCAGCGGCCTTTTCCCGAATGTGGCAAGTGTTGAGGATTACCAGATCCGCGTCCTTTGCTGTCTGCGTCACCGTAAAACCGAGCGGCGCCAGAAGCTCGGCCATGCGCGCCGAGTTATAGACGTTCATCTGACAACCATAAGTCTTGATGTACACGCTCTTTGCCACGTCCGGTGCCGTCCTTGTGGTAATGCCGGTTTGCGTCACCCTGTCACCGCGTGGGGAATCGCCCCAGGAAGCTTCCCCCGAAATGAAGAGCGGACGCCGGGATCCGGCGGTTCCGGCATCGGCTGCGGCCGATCGAAAAGGGCCCCAGCAACGCCTCCGGCAATCCGCGCATGACAATATTCCGCCAGCGCCTTTCGTGATCCGCAATCACGAAGAAAGGTCGGCGGATGAAATTCGATTACGACCTCGACGGTCCCGAGACCCACCATGCTCCAGAGATGGGGCGCTAGGTCGAGCGCGCCGTACCACGCGAACAACGGCCGGTAAAGCCGCCCGATCGGTATTCCGTCGAGGCGCGTGTAGGCGAGGGAAACCGGCTGAACGATCACCGGGCGGATGCCCTCGCCCTGCTGAGCCGCGCCGAACAATGCGCTCTTGAACGGGCGCACACGATTGCCGTCTCCGCTCGTGCCTTCGGGAAACAGGATCAGAGCATCACCGTCCGCCAGCCTCTTGCCGATCACTTCCCGCTGGGCAACGGTGCTGCGCACTCGGCGGTCGACAAAAACACTGCGCTGCAACTTGGCGAGCCAGCCGAAGAACGGCCACCGAGCCACCTCGGATTTGGCAATGAAGGAGCCGGGGATAACCGAGCCGAGAACCGTAATGTCGGTGTAGGAGATGTGATTCGCCGCGTATAAAACCGGGCGCTCGCTTGTCGGTGTGCCGATCACTCGAATTCGAAATCCGAGGATCCGACAGCACCAGCGGTGATAGAAGACTGGCAGAGTGCTCGTCCAATGGCGCCGCAAGGCCAAACCGACCAACTGAACCGGCATCAGCCCGGCGGTCCAAGCGAAATAGAGCGCGAGGCGAACAAGCCTCAGCGTCGGCGAACCCATGTCCTCAAGCGGTCCATGTATTTTTGGACTGCCGTTCGTAGTGGCGGGAATACTTCTCGGTCACGAGATCGGTTTTGACCACGATGCAGACATCGGTGGTGTTGAACTGCTCGTCGACGACGGCGCCATCACCGACAAAGCCGCCCAGTCGCAGGTATCCTTTGATCAACGGAGGCAGGGCTGCCATTGCCTGAGTTGCATCGATAGCGCACGGTCTGAGCCGGCACATCTCGACATAGCGCTCGGCGAGCGCGCGCGGCCGCAGCGCCGGAGGTGCGAGATGATATCGATGCAGATATGAAAGCGGCATAGATAGAGCATCGACATTGGTACCCGGCAGGCTCGCACAGCCGAACATCAGGACGACGTCGTAATGAAAGACATAGGCAGCAATGCCGCTCCACAATAGCTGCATGGCCGACCGATTGCGATAAGCGGGATCGACGCACGAGCGGCCCAATTCGAGAACCTCTCCGGCATGGAGCACGACAGAAGAAATGTCGAATTCCTTGGCCGAATAGAAACCACCCAGGCGGGCTGCCGTATCCCGCCGAATCAACCGATAGGTTCCGACTACCCTGCCGGTGCCGCGGCTGTGGTCGAGAACCAGGAGGTGATCGCAATGACTATCAAATTGGTCGACGTCGCGGCGTCGGGATGCCATTTCCGGCAGCGGCTGGGCACCGAGCCGCTCATAAAAGATGCGATACCGCAGCGCCTGCGCAGCTTCGATATCCGCCGGCGTTTCCGCCAGGCGCACCTGCAACGGGCCGGTCCGGATATCGACGATCGTCGGATGCAATCGCGTTGCGGCCGGCAGTGCTGTCTCAACCGGCGGGATGGATTGCTGCTGGTGCTGGACCATGTTGCCGGTGATCACCCGGCTTTGTCCAGTTTGGGGTAATGGCCGGTTGCCGGCAACTTGGCCAGAGGCGGCCCGAATGGACAACCGTTCAGACGACAGCGAAACGGTCATTCCGTATCGGATCTCGGCGTGCCGCCACGTGGAACCGCATACAATTCGAGGCGATGTCCGACCAGCTCATAACCAAGTTCATCGGCGACGATCTGCTGTAGACGTTCGATATCCTCGTTGCGAAACTCGATCACGCGACCAGACTGGAGGTCGATGAGATGGTCGTGATGCGCGCTCGGCATTTCCTCATAGCGGGATCGGCCATCGCCAAAATCGTGCCGGGCAATGATGCTCGCTTCTTCGAACAACCGCACCGTCCGGTAAACCGTGGCAATGCTGATGTGCGAATCAATCGCGGTTGCGCGTCGGTAGACCTGTTCGACATCGGGGTGATCGGCGGATTCCGACAGCACCCGCGCAATCACCCGTCTCTGCTCGGTCATCTTTAGACCCTTCTCGAGACAGAGTTGCTCCAACCGTGAGGTCATCGCGTCTCCGTGATCGCGAGGCTCATCGACCGATATTATATCCGAAAGCATCGGATGCGCCTACTTACCCGATGAGGCCGCATTGGACGTAGACCACACGCGCGATTTTCAGGCCCGAGACCGCCTTGCACGGGTTCCCAGACCGATTTCCTTGGCGAGTCGCGAGCGCTGCCGAGCGTAGTTGGGCGCTACCATCGGGTAATCAGCACTCAATCCCCACCGCTCACGATAGGCTTCGGGCGTCATGTTGTAAGCGGTCTTGAGATGCCGCTTCAGCATCTTGAGCTTCTTACCGTCTTCAAGGCAGACGATGTAATCCGGGTTGACAGATTTCTTGACCGGAACGGCAGGCTGGGGACGTTCTGCCGGCATTGCCGGGACACTGCCGATGTTGGCTAGGGAATTGTATACTTGGTTGATCAGCTGGGGCAGATCACCAACCGCGACGGTATTGTTGGAAACGTGGGCGGCCACGATCTCCGTCGTTAACGTCAGCAAGTCGTTGCCCTGATCCGAGTTGTTCATCACAATGATCCCGCCGTGAGTTTGATTTCGAATATAATTAACAATCGGCAGCGAAGCAATCGGTTCAATGAACGATTTCTTCAAACTCCCGCGCCTTCAAGAACATCCGTGGTGAAACCAAAGAAACTGAGGGGCAAGTCAGGACCAAGCCAAGCTCAGGTTGGCAGCGAGGCTGTTGAAAGCTGCACTCGCAATATGAGCGCATCCACCAACCGTTCTGCTCGGCGGTAGTAATTTCGACGACGTCCGACGACAGTAAAACCTCGCCCCGCGTATAATGCGCGCGCCGCTGCGTTGTCCGATGCCGTTTCGAGCACGACGCGTTCGGCGCCCCGCGATCGGGCCTCGCCGCACACGGCCTCGAGAATAGCCGAACCGATCCCACACCGCCGATGGTCCGGTAGTACGCCAAGCGACACGATTTCAGCTTCCTCACCAAGCGCAAGAGCCAACGCGAACCCGACCGGGGCAGTTTCCGCCCACCCAACTCGGCCAAAAAAACCTGGGATTTCCATTATCTGCTTGATCGCTCCGGCGTCCCACGGGTCCTCCGGAAAGCACGCGCCGTGGAGCAAGGATATCGGACCAGCCGCGCCGCGCGGCAGCGGCTCGATGCGCGAGGTCATGTTCTGCCGCGGCTCGGCTTTTTCGGAATCTCAGCTAGTGTGACGTCGGGGAGACGAAGATAGAGCGGGCGCGGAGAATCTACCGCCCTGCCGAGCTGCAGCAGGCGAAGCCCGGCTAGCAGAGTCCCGACCGCGTCGGGCGCCGAATCTTCGAGGACAGCGGTGTCCCGGCGCTGCGCTAGCGCCGCGGCGGCACGCTGCGCCGCGTCGCCGGCAACCAGCAACGGGTTCGCGCCGGTGGTCGCGGCCACAGCTTCGTGAAACAGAGACGGCATGATCGCCGCTGGGTCGCGGAGCGCATCGCCATGCGAGTCGAAGAATTGGATGTAGAGGTCTTCGCGACGGCTTTCGAGAGCGATGAGCAAAAACCGCGTTTCCGAGCAGTCGCTCCGGGCGGCTCGGACTGCAACTGCGTCAAAGCTGGTGACGCCGATTAGCCGTGCGCCAGTCGCCAGCGCTATTCCGCGCGCCGCCGCGAGCCCGGCGCGGATCCCGGTAAAGCTGCCGGGGCCGACGGTCGCTACAACAAGGTCGAGTGCGGCGGGCACCTGCCCGACCTCGCGCATTGCCTTGTCCACCAATGGCAGCAGCGCTTCGGCTTGGCCGTGCATCGTATCGATACGCGCCTTGGCGACCACTTCTTCGCCGACACTGACGGCCACCGAGCAGGTCAAACCCGCCGAGTCAAGGGCCAGGGCAACCCGCGGCGAGCCCGCCTTTGTCATCGCAGCAGCGCTAGGGCTGTCGATCCGATCTCTCCTCGTCAGCCGCGCTACTATAACAGAGCACCATCCAGGCGCTCAGACGGCGCGCACCTCGACCACCTCGGGAATGTAATGTCGTAGCATGTTCTCGATGCCCGCCTTCAACGTCGCAGTTGAGCTCGGGCAACCGGAGCAGGAGCCTTGCATATGTAGATAGACGACCCCGTCCTCGAAATCATGAAAGATTATGTCACCCCCATCCTGCGCCACCGCCGGGCGTACGCGAGTCTCTAGCAGCTCCTTAATCTGAGCCACGACTTCGTCTTCGTCTTCCTCGGTCGCTGCCACTGCCGCGCCGTTCTCTGGATCCCCGAGCAAGACGGGCCGGCCGGCGGTAAAGTGCTCCATGATGACGGCAAGTATCGCTGGCTTTAGCCGGTACCAGTCCCCCTCCTCGCTTTTCATCACCGTGACGAAGTCGGCGCCAAGAAACACGCCGGTTACTTCCGGCAATGAGAAGAGCCGTTCGGCGAGGGGCGAGATGCGGGCTGCCTCCTCGCTTGTGAAATTGGCGGTGCCCGACGTCATTACCGGACACCCTGGCAGGAATTTCAGCGTCGCCGGGTTCGGGGTTTGCTCGGTCTGGATGAACATTAGGGGCTCCGATGGCAAAGGGACGGAAGATGGGCTCTTACCATGGGGCGTCGGCTCACCAAATCAACCCTTCGCCGCGGCTCGGCCTTGCCTCTCAACTTACCGAGTCGAGCTGTTCCATGCTGGCACCGCCAGGGACGATGGTGATCGGAACGCGCAGCCGGGCCGCCGGCTTGCCGGTCAGATACGAGATCAGCGGTCCTGGTCCCTCGGGACCGGTTCCGGCGGCCAGTACCAAGATAGAGATGCTTGGCTCCTCGTTGATCAACGCCAATAATTCGTCACGGCGCACCCCCTCGCGGATATAGACGATCGGCATCGAGCCGGCGATCGGTGAGATTTCTTCGCATAGCCGGTGCATCAGTTGCTCCGCTTCTTCTCGCCGTTCTTCTCGCGCCAAATCCTCGATCGCGCGCCAATGCTGCAGCTCCGAAGGCTCGATCACGTAGAGCAATGCAACCCGTCCGCCTGTATGAGCAGCGCGGCGCGCAGCATAATGGACGGCGATCTGAAGCTCCTCCGTCTCGTCGACCACGACGAGGAAAACGCGCTGATGTGCAATCTCTGCCATCTGTAGATCCTATGCCAGGTTCCCGAGTCTGATAGGATCAGCCGCCTCTAAACGGCAGACTTGCAAGCCATCCTGCCATTACGGCGGTCAGTACCGCAATCGCGCCGTAGAACCCAGGCTGACGCGTGGAGAATTCGAACACCGCCGCATCGACCCCGACCTTCGAGACAACGAGCGGGGTCGTCTGCCCGCTGACGATGTCTTTGTCGCGGACCAGGAAGACCTCGACAAGATAGGTCCCCGTCGGGACATTCGAGGGAAATATGATCGTCGTGCGAAACAACCTTTCGCCGAGGAAATCGACTTTACCCATCCGCTCCACAAACAGCCCCGCCTCTTGCTGGGTGCGTTCGAGCGCGGTGCGGAACGCGTCAACCACAACGGATGGCGCTGGGGTTGTGGCTACCAGCTTCAGATTGGCTATCCCGAGACGGTAAAACGCCGCAGCAGCCGGTGAGAGGATGTCGGCCATCGGCCGGCTCGCGGCGACGGCGTAGAAGCTTGGCAGATTAGCGAAGGTCACTTGCTGGGTATTGACCCAGATGCCGGCGACGCGGCTCTTGCGGCGGACTGTCATCTCGCGCTCGGGGCCGCGCACGGCGACGATGACATCCCCGGGACCGTCTGTCGCGCCGAACAGCACCACGGAGGCGCCGGTGAACCCGGTCGTGATCGCGATCAGGTGACTGGTGAGGTCTGCGACGAGCCCCTCGGCCCGCGCCGTCGATCCCCAACACAACAGCGAAAGGACCAGCAGGGCGCCGAGGGAGCCGAGCCCTCGCTTCATCCTCTCTCCGAAGCGATCGAATAGAGGTCGGCCGGGCGCACCGTCATGTCGAATGCAAGCTTCGCGGCAACCGCGAGCACCATCAGGGCCAACAGGAAACGCAGCTGCTCGCCGCGCAGACGCATGCCGAACCGGGTGCCGATCCGCGCGCCAACAACTCCGCCGACGAGCAGGACGAGGGCGAGGACGGCATCGACGGTATGGTTGGTATAGGCTTGCAGCACCGTGACGTTCGCGGCGACAAAGATGATCTGCAGCAGCGAAGTACCCGGCACCACGGCGGTCGGCATCCCCAGCATATAGATCATAGCCGGGACCATGATGAACCCTCCGCCGATGCCGAGGATTGCGCTGAAAATGCCGATCACAAACCCGATTCCGACCGGCAACAGCGTGCTGATGTAGAGCCTCGATCGGCGGAAGCGCGCCTTGAGCGGCAGCCCATGCATCCAGGTGTGCTGATGCAGTCGGCGTCGCGAGGCTCCAGGTCGATGCATCCGGAAGAGCGCGCGGATGCTTTCGATCATCATCAGCCCGCCAAGCGTCCCGAGCAGCAGCACATAGCAGATCGAGATTGTCAGCTCGATCTGGCCCAAGCGTTTCAGCAAGGTGAAGATCCATACCCCGAGAACCGAGCCCGCCAACCCGCCGACCAACAAGACGTAACCCATCTTGAAATCGACATTGCCGCGCCGCCAGTGGGCGAGCACACCGGAAACGGAGGCACCGACCAGCTGGTTGGCCGAGGAGGCGACGGCGACGGTGGGCGGTACGCCGATGAAGATCAGCAGCGGCGTCAATAAAAAGCCGCCGCCGACGCCGAACACACCGGAGAGAAATCCAACCGCCGCACCGAGGCCGAGCAGAACGAAGATGTCGAGCGATACCTCGGCGATCGGCAGGTAGATGTCCATGGTGCTCGAAGCGCAGGCTACGTGCTGTCGTTGCGCGCCGTTTTGCGGCTCAACGCGTTACCATCGTCAACTTACAACCTGCCCTAGGGTGGGAAAAGCGAGTACCGTTCCGCAGCGGCGGACCTCTCGCCCAGTTCGGCGAGAGCCTTAGAGGTAATTCAGGGGCGTAGTAGACCGCTGATTTCCTGAGCCTCACGCAAGACGGGGCCGGCGATTGCCCGTGCGCGCTCGGCGCCGCAGCCCAAGATCATGTCGATGTATCCGGGGTCCGCCATCAATCGGCGCATCTCGCCGCCGATGCGCCCCAACACGTCGATCGCCAACTCGGACAAGGACTCCTTGAATTCCGAGAAGTTCCGACTGGCAAAGCGGATGAGTGCAGCTTCACGCGTAAGCCCCGACAGGGCGGCGTATATGCCGATCAGATTGTCGGCCTCGGGCCGGTATTCGAGGTCGGCGATATCTTCAGGGAGGGGCTCGGGATCTGTTTTTGCCCTGCGGATCTTCAGCGCGATCGAATCGGCGTCGTCCATCATATTGATCCGCGAATAATCCGAAGTGTCCGATTTCGACATTTTCTTCGTGCCGTCGCGCAAACTCATCACGCGCGTTGCCGCGCCGAAAATCTGCGGCTCGGGCAACGGGAAGAAGTCGCGTTCGTAGCGGCGGTTGAACGCGCCGGCGATATCGCGTGCCAGCTCCAGATGCTGCTTCTGGTCTTCGCCGACCGGCACGTGGGTCGCCTTGTAGACGAGAATGTCCGCCGCCATCAGCACCGGGTAGGCATAAAGACCGAGGCCGGCCATGTCGCGATGTTTCCCGGCCTTCTCCTTGAATTGCGTCATCCGGTTGAGCCAGCCGAGCGGCGTCAGGCAACCGAGAAGCCAAGCCAGCTCGGTGTGAGCGGAAACCATGCTCTGGTTGAAGATCGTGCAGCGCTCCGGGTCGATACCGGCGGCGATGTAGGCAGCCGTCACCTCGCGCGTCGAAGCGCGCAGCTCGGCGGGATCCTGCGGCTGAGTGAGCGCGTGCAGGTCGACGATGCAGAAAATGCACTCGAAGTCGTGCTGCAACTCAACCCAATTGCGAATGGCTCCGAGATAATTGCCGAGATGCAGATTGCCGGTAGGCTGGATGCCGGAAAAAATACGGTTCATTTGATCTCATATAAGTGATCTTGCGGGCGCCAGTTATGCCGCGGCGCGCGCGCCGGTCAAGCCGGTTGCCGACGCAGCCGCCCCAGGACGGCGCGCCAATCGGCGACCCCGAAGCCGAGCGCCAGAAGCGCAAAAGCGGCCAGACCCGCAGCAATTAGAGCCGTCAGCGCGCCTACGCGAACGAGAGACGGGCCGGCCAACGCCGGGCCGAGGACGAACCGCAAAAGCACCAACACCACCCCCATGCCTAAGGCGGCAATGCCGATCCGCGGCAGGTTACGTCGGGCGCGGCTATCGAACCAGAAATACCCCCGCCGGAGCAACAGCCCGAGTAGCGTCAACGCATTGACCCAGCCCGCGACCGTCGTCGCCAGCGCGATCCCGACATGCGCCAAAAACTGCATCAGGACGAGGGTCAGGCAGAGATTGGCTGTCATCGCGGCGACCGCCACTTTGACCGGCGTGGCGGTGTCGTGGCGCGCGAAGAAGGCCGGCGCCACCACCTTGACGAGGACAAAGGCTGGCAGGCCCGCGGCGTAGGCGGCGAGAGCGGCGGCGGTGGCCGCCGTATCGGCTGGGCCGAAAGCGCCGCGCTGGAACAGCACTGCGAGTATCGGCGTAGCGAGCACAGCCAAGGCCATTGCTGCCGGCAAGGTCAGCAACAGCGCCAGTTCGACCCCGCGGTTCTGGGTATCAAGGGCGTCAGCGGCAAGCCCGAGCCTCAGCTGGCGCGAGAGTGGCGGGAGGATGGCAGTACCGACCGCAATGCCAACGACGCCGAGCGGCAGCTGGTTCAGCCGGTCGGCATAGTAGAGGTACGAGACCGAGCCGCCCGGCAATAGCGAGGCGAGGGCAGTCGAGATCAAGAGGTTGAGCTGCGTGACACCGGCGCCGATCGTGCCCGGCGCCATCACCGCGAGGGTGCGCCGCACCCCCGGCGTTAGCCGCGGCACCGGCAGCCGCAGCGCCAGACCGGCTCGGGCGCAAGACGACAGCAGCCAAAGGAACTGTGCGAGCCCCGCTCCGGTGACCGCCCAAGCCAAGGCGCGGCCGTCATGCCAGCCGAACCGGTCCATCATCAGGAGCGCAGCGATCAGGAACAGATTGAGCAGGACCGGTGTCGCAGCGGCGGCCGCGAAGCGGTCGACCGAATTCAGCACGCCCCCCTGCAGCGCCACCAGCGCGATGAACAGCAGATAAGGAAAGGTGATCCGCGCGAGATCGACGGCAAGGCCGAACTTGGCCGGATCCTCGCCGAACCCCGGCGCGATTACCGACATCACCGTGGGCATAAATATTTCGCCCAGCAGAACAAAGCCGAGTAGCGCTGCCAATAGCACCGCGAGCGCGTCCTCGGCGAAAACCCGAGCAGCCGCTCTGCCGTGCTCGGCCATGGTACCCGCAAAAAGCGGGACAAAGGCGGCGCTGAACGCGCCCTCGGCGAACAGACTGCGGAACAGGTTGGGCAGACGCTGCGCCACGAAGAAGGCGTCCGCCACCGGCCCCGCACCAAGGATTGCAGCCGTCAGGACATCTCGAACAAAGCCGAAAATCCGGCTCAACAGCGTGTAGGAGCCGACTGTCGCGACGGAACGCAGCAAGGTCATAAAGAGCGAGTTTTCGTCGGCCTGCTGCCCCTCACACTCCCGGTGATTCGGCTCCCTTCCTCTCCCCGCTCGCGGGGATAGGGAGGGGGTGAGGGGCTGCTTCCAGCGTTACAGGGGTTCCGTGTGGCGTCCGACGGTACGCCTCTACCCACTCCTCTTTTCGCGCGAGAAGCGATCGAGCCGCGACGAGATTTTTTGCTGCGACGAGGCGTTCGAGCGCAGCAAGCCAATAGTGGTAATAGCGGGAGCCGTCATCGGGTTCGCCGCGCCGGCTCACCGCCGCGAGCTCTTCTGTGAGCGCGGTTGACCATTCGGACCAGGTGAAGAGACCGGCTTCCGACAGTTTGACCGCCAGCGCGAACGCATGCGCTTCCCACGGTTCGGCAAAAACCGGCTCCGCGGTGGGCATCGGATTACGCGGGTTCGAGATAGTCCTCCCAAAGGTCGATATAGACGGCGTCCCGCGCCGGCGCCGCCTCGCCCCACAACTCGCGTGCCGAAAACCGCACCGAGTAAAGGTGCTGCGGGGTCTCGCCCTTGAAATGCGCGTTCGTATCGGGAAAGACATGGGCGCCGTGGTGACGGTCAATGACACCGACATTGCCCCGGGCGTAGCGCGGCAGCCGGGTATGGCCGGTCGGATTGAGCTTTTTCGTGCGCACGGGCTGGCCAACCGAAAAACGCGGCGGTGTGTTGACGGGGCGCTCGAACTGTCGGCCTCTGGCGAACATCGGCGCGACCTGTTCAGCGGTCAATGCAGGTACGGCCCTGGCGGAACCCGGCGTCGGCTTGCCGCTTTCGAGTTCACCGCGGGCGACGAGGCCCGTTTCCTGCAACAGCGTCATCAGCCCGGCGAGCCACTTTTCATAGTAGCTCATCCTCAGATAATCGGCGGGCGGTATGCGCTCATAGGAGTGTCGACGGGCGTCGATGTTCCATTTGCCGCAAGCCGATGTGGCAGCGCTGAGGGCGGCGACCCGTGCTTCCCACGGGTGATGGAACACCGGTTCGTTCGCTTCAGGCGCAATCGGCCCCATGCCGTGCATCCCGCCCAGGTCGTGGACGCCGTTCATGTCGGGCCTCCGGGGGCCTTCACTTTGGCGGTGCCCACCATCGCATCGCGGGTAACCAACGCCGCGACCTCATCCTCGCTCATGCCTTCCGTCCCGGCGGGACGCTCCGGGAGCACCAGGTAGCGCATCTCGGAAGTCGAATCCCACACCCGGATCTCGACATCCTCGTCGAACTCAAGCCCGAACTCGCGCAGCACGCCGCGCGGATCGATGACAGCACGCGACCGGTAGGGGGCAGATTTGTACCAGACTGGCGGGAGGCCGAGCACCGGCCACGGATAGCACGAGCACAGCGTGCAAACCACGAGGTTATGTAGCTCGGGGGTGTTCTCGAGCACGACCAGGTGCTCGTGACCCTGGCTGACATAACCGAGCTCGGCGATCGCGGCAGTCGCATCGGCGAGCAGCCGTTTCTTGAATTCGGGATCGACCCACGCCCGCGCCACCACTCGCGCCCCGTTGCGCGGTCCGATCTTGTGCTCGTAAGTGTCGATCAGCGCGTCGAGCGCCGCCGGGTCGACCAGTCCCTTCTCGACCAGCAGCGATTCGAGCGCCATCACGCGCAGCGCCGGATCCGACGGCAGCTCCTGGTGATTATGATCATCTCGGTGATCCGCCATGGGGATCCTCCATCGCAACCGCGCGTTTCCGCCGCAGCTTGTGTTTTACCGGGCAATCGGTAACCGTTCCAGCCTCACGAAGCGGGAGGCGCGTCATGACCGGGACCAAGATGGGCGTCGTCGGGTGCGGTGGCCGGATGGGCAGGATGCTGATCGCCGAAATCGCGCATACCGAGGGTTGCTCCGTTGCCGGCGGCAGCGAGGCGCCGGGCAGCGGGTATGTCAACCAGGACATCGGCGAGTTGGCCGGCATCGGCCGGATCGGCATCCCGATCGGTGAGACCGTCGAGAAGCTGATCCGCGACAGCGACGTCGTGCTCGAATTTACCTCGCCCCAAGCGACCGCCGAGCATGCCGAACTCGCCGCTTCTCTCGGCACCGCGATGGTGATCGGCACGACCGGTCTCGGAATGGAGCAAGGCGACAGGGTCCGAGAGGCGGCGCGCCGCATTCCAATCGTGTGGGCGCCGAATATGAGCCTCGGGGTCAACGTCCTGTTGAGCGTGGTCGAGGAAGTCGCGCGCCGGCTCGGTCCCGACTGGGACGTCGAGATCATGGAGATGCACCATCGCGGCAAGGTCGATGCCCCCTCGGGCACCGCGCTCGCGCTCGGCCGAGCCGTGGCGGCCGGCCGCGGGGTGGAGCTCGAACAGGTCGAGCAGCGCGCCCGCGACGGCATAACCGGCCCGCGCCGCGCCGGCGATATCGGTTTCGCCGCGTTGCGCGGCGGCGACGCCGTCGGCGACCACCATGTGATCTTCGCCGGTGCCGCCGAACGTCTCGAACTGGTCCACCGGGCGACCAGCCGCGTAATCTATGCGAAAGGCGCCATACGCGCCGCCCGCTGGGTAGTCGGGCGGCCACCGGGAGTTTACGGCCTGAAGGAGGTCCTCGGGCTTTGAGCCGCCTCGCACTTACTGCCGGGCCGGGTTCAGCGAATTGCGCCAGCGGGTGAGCGCATCGCGCAGGCTCGCCGCGAGTTCGCGCCGCGTGGCGGGCGGCACAAAGTCGCCGATCACCAGGCTCCGGCCATGCGAAGCGACGAGCAGGCGGTTCGATGTATCCGGCCGCTCCTCTAGAATGACCTTGACCCAGAAGGGCTGAAAACGCCAGTTGCGGCGCTCGCCGCGCACGCTGACCCGCTCGACCAAGAAGACGTCGTCGGCGAGCCGGATCGTCTCGCTCTGGCGCGCAGTGCGATAGTTGAGCCGGAAGGCGAGATAAACGAGCCCGACGTCGAGCCCGAAAAACCCGATCACCGGCCATGCGCCAATCGCCACAAACCCGACCCCGGCGGCAAGGCTGACCAGGCCGAGCATCCCCATCAGCAGATGAAACTTGCGCAAATCGGCAGGCTGCGATGCGGCAACAGCACTGCGCTCGAAAAACGGGCGGCCGGGCGAGGCAAGGGGCTCGGCGCAGATGGGGCTCAGCGTCATGTACCGAAAACATAAAGGCGTAGCCGCCGATCCGTAAAGCGGTCGCGAGATTGCGTCGCCGTTTGTCGTCGACGGCAAGCCCCTCTACACTCCGCGCGATGCGCGCCTTTTCGAAACGTGAGGCCCGGGAATTCTATCGGCGTCTGGCCGAGACGCGCCCGATCCCGCAGACCGAGCTCGAATTCATCAACCCGTTCACGCTGCTGGTCGCCGTCGTGCTGTCGGCGCAGGCGACCGATGCCGGCGTCAACAAGGCGACCCCGGCGCTCTTCGCCCTTGCCGATACCCCCGAGAAGATGCTGGCCCTTGGCGAGGAGCGGATAGTCGAGCTGATCCGCACGATCGGCCTCTTTCGCACCAAGGCGAAGAACCTGATCGCGCTGAGCCGGATCCTCGTCGAGCAGCATGGCGGCGAGGTGCCGCGCGACCGCGCCGCGCTGGAGGCGCTGCCCGGGGTCGGACGCAAAACCGCCAACGTCGTGCTCAACGTCGCCTTTGGCGAGCCGACGATCGCCGTCGACACGCACATCTTCCGGGTGGCCAACCGCACCGGCATCGCCCCGGGGAAGACGCCGCTCGCGGTCGAGACCGGGCTCGAGGCGATCACGCCGGCGCAATACAAGCGCTACGCGCATCACTGGCTGATCCTGCACGGCCGTTACGTGTGTCAGGCGCGCAAGCCCGACTGCCCCAATTGCGTCGTCGCCGACCTCTGCCGCTACCCGGCCAAGACCGGGCCCGCCGAGCTGATTGCGGCGCGCGCCGGCAGCGGAAAGCCCGAGGCTTCGAGCGAGCCGAGCTGAGGCAATGGAGGCGCAGGAAATTGCCGTTCGCCTCGGAGTGGCCGTGCTGTTCGGCAGCCTGATCGGTTTCGAGCGGCAATGGCTGCAGCGGATGGCGGGATTGCGGACCAACTCCCTCGTCGCGGTCGGCGCGGCCGGCTTCGTCGTTTTCTCGACGATGGTCTCGGGCGACAACAGTCCAACTCGGATGGCTGCTCAGGTCGTATCGGGCGTCGGCTTTCTCGGAGCAGGCGTGATCCTGCGTGAGGGGATCAATGTGACCGGCCTCAACACCGCCGCGACGCTTTGGTGCTCGGCGATGGTCGGAACCTTCGCCGGCGGCGGACAGCTCGCCGCCAGCGGGATCGCCGCCGGGTTCGTCGTCCTGACGAACCTGTTCCTGCGCCCGCTGGTGCGGCTCATCAACCGGCAGCCGCGCGGCGCCGCCGAAATCGAGACCCATTACTCCGTCGAGCTGCGTTGTCAGGGCGACCAGGAGGCGCACATCCGCGCGCTGCTGCTGCAGGCTGCCTCGGCCGCCGGCCTCGGCCTGCGCCGGCTGACCAGCGAAAATCTCGAAGACTCCCCGCAAGTCACGGTCAGCGCCCTCCTCGTCTCGGCGGACCGCAACGACGGCGCCCTCGAACAGATCATCGGCCGGATAAGCCTCGAGCCGTTCGTCACCGCCGTTCACTGGCAGGCCGCGCGGGCCGCGGCCGAGAGCTGAGGCCGGCCGCGGCAGAGAATTCGCCCGTCCCATCCGCTCGTCAGGGCCCGCTTGCGACCATCAGATTGCCCTCGAAGCGGCTGCGGATTTGGGTTTCTCCAACTAACAATTGAATGAGCAATTTGCTCTCGCTGCACCTGCAGCGAATCAGCAGCGGGATATTGCCTAAAGGTTGAATATCTCTTCAGGAAGTGGCCCATCGGCCAGCGCCCCCGCGCTGCTGCCGGCAGCCCGTCCTCGGACCCGGTCTACGGGAAAGACTGTGCAGTACGAAGGAGGCGAATTTACGGTCGATCTGCCCTTCGATGCCACGCGCGCTTGAACCTCATCATAAGGTTCAAGCGCGCATCACGGCGGCTTCAGCTCGATAATCCCCGCGAAGCGCCTGATATCGGCGGCGCTTAACGGAAAGCCACCGGCGAGATCACAAGCAAGCGCCCCGAGCCGCTTCTCGCGGTCGGTCACGACCGGAAAGCCGATTACTTTGGCTCGCCTTCCGCCCAAGCGGGGGGCGCGCCAAGATCCCGGTCAGCTTGCGACGCGCACGCTCGCCATGTCGGCGACGACCTCGCCGTGCTCGGAGGACGGTTGCGCCTGGACGTCGCCGGAGATCTGGCCGCCGCACTCGATTTCGATCTGGCCGTAGCGAATCGTGCCCGACACCCGCCCGCTCGCCTTGATCAGGAGCCGCTTGCGGACCACCAGATTGCCTTCGAAGCGGCCCTGGATCTCGGCTTCCTCGATCGAGGCGGTCCCTTTGAACAGCCCCGATTCGGCGATCTCGACGTCGCGGCAGTTGTTGAGGTTGGCCTCGACGCTGCCTTCGATGATCAGCTTGTCGCAGGACGTGATCTCGCCCGAAAGGGTGATCTCGCGGCCGACGGTCAGCTTGCGGACCTCGCCGTCGCTGCGCCGCGACTGGGCCGCCGGGTCGCCGGGGCGGCGAATCGGCTCCGCCGGGCGAATCGACATCGTCTCGCCGGCGCGCGCCAGATCGGGTGAGCGCGGCGGCATAGTCGGAGGTTTGGCCGGGCCATTGGGGCCCGGATTTGCGGGTCCCGCCCCAGGGCCCACCCCTGGTACCACCGGGCGCGCGGGCTTCATCGGGATGCCCAAATCGTCAGACGCATCTGCCATTTTGCGGTCCTCTGTCTCGGTTTTCTTTCTGCCAAACATGGATGGGACACCCGATCGACATTGTTGAAAGGATGGCTACGCCGCAGACCGGGTCAGGGGGTGCGGCCAAAGGGATGCTCCACAGGGTGCTCCCCAAAGGGATGTTCCACGGGGCGCGGCAGCGCCTCGAAGAGGTGCAACATAAAGGCGGTGGCGATCACCGGCGCGACGAGATTGACGAGCGGCAGGGCGAACAGCCCTGCAATCACGACCCCACCCAGGAAAATGCGGCCGGCGAACCGGCTGCGCACTCGCCTGGCTGCCCCCATATCGAGCCGTCTGAGCGCGACCACTTCGAAATACCCCCGCCCGAAAAGATATCCGTTCAGGGCGAGAAAGAGAAAGAGATTTATCCCGGGCACCAGCAGATAAACCGGAAGCGCCAAAAGGTTGAACAAAAGCGTCAGCAGCATCAACCGTAGCGTTATCGAGACAATCTCGCCGACGGACTGTGGGCGCGGCGGACCACGCCCGGGGTAGTCGGCGGCCTCGACTGCGGCAGCTACGCGTTCGAGATAGAAGCTCATGATCAAGGTGACGGCGGCCGGAAAGAGCAGCCAGGTCAGCCCCAGCACGGCGAGCCCGCCCAACAGGTCGACGAGCCAGTTCAATGGCCGCCAATCGAAGAAGGCCGTGTGGTAGAGAATGGCGGCAATGGCGAGCCACAGCACCGCGAAGGTCAGGATCGCGAGCGCGAGGCTCAGCGCGACGACCCGCCGCATCGGCGGTTCGGAGAGCGCGCCGACGGCGCGAAAAAACGCGACAACCATTCGATAAGGGTTCTAGCCCAGCCGCACGCGACGGCCAACCGACAACCTCGGCGAGACGAGCGCCCTTGCCGCGATCAGCCGCATCTGGTGTACAGTTCTGTTTCCCAACGAATCGGTTAATCAATCAGAGGGGGAGGAAATGGATAAATCATCGAGGCCTTACGGCCGCGACATCCGCCGGCAAATCATCCTGCAGAGCGCCGCTGCGCTCGCCGTCGGCGGACCGGCCGTTCTCGGCGCCGGCAAAGCCGGCGCGCAGCCGCGGATGAATGCGTCGCAAGGCAAGGCGCTCGTCGTCTATGTCGGTGCCTTCACCACGCCCGAACGGAAAGGGAAAGGGGACGGCATCAACGTCTACCGGATGGACCCGAGTTCCGGGGCTTGGACGCATCTGCAGCTGGTCCCGAACATCGTCAACCCTTCATTCCTCGCCTTGGACCGCGGGCAGCGGTTTCTCTACTCGGTCCACGCCGATTTGGACGAGGTCAGCGCCTATGCGATCGACAAGCAAACCGGTCAGCTGACGCCGCTCAACCGCCAATCCTGCGGCGGCAAAAACCCTGTTTATCTGGCGATCGACCCGGCGAATCGGTTCATCATCACGGCTAATTACGGCGCCGGGTCGGTGGGCGTCGTGCCGATCGAGAAGGACGGTACGCTCGGGGCGCGGACCGATCTTGCCATGTTGCCGGGCGAGCCGGGCCCGAACCGCAAGGAACAGGCGAGCTCGCAACCCCATGACTGCCCGTTCGACCCCGCCGGCCGGTTCATCCTAGTGCCCGACAAGGGGCTCGATCGCGTCTTCGGGTTTCACCTCGATGCAGCCTCCGGCAAATTGACGCCAAACGATCCGCCTTTCGTAGCAACGCGGGAAGGCGCGGGGCCCCGCCATATCGCCTTCCACCCGACAATGCCTTATGCCTACGTCATCGACGAGCTCGAACTCGACGATGACGACCTATCGCTACGATCCGGCGCGCGGCGCGCTGCAACCCGTTCAAGTGGTCCCCACGACCCCGCCGAGCTTCACGGGCAACAATACCGGGGCGGAGGTTGCCGTCGCCCCGTCGGGGCGTTTTGTCTATGGCTCGAACCGCGGGCACGACAGCATCGTCATCTTTGCCGTCGATCGCGCCGGGGGCATCCTGACCCCGGTCGGCTGGGAACCGACGCAGGGCAAGACGCCGCGCTTCTTCGGGCTCGATCCGGCGGCGAATTTCCTCTATGCCGCCAACCAGGATTCCGACACGATCGTGACGTTCCACGTCAACAAAACGACCGGCAAACTCACGTCGACCGGTCAGGTCGTTAAGGTCGGAACCCCGGTCACGATCGTCTTCGCCGCCGCCTGATCGGCCTGGGTGCCTGCGACATCGTAATGGGTTGGATCTTGCCGGCCCCGGTGCTGTTTACCCAACGCGTTCGGCTAGGCCGGCTTATCCAACCATAAGGGAATACGATGGTCGCCATCTCCAAGAGCCCGATCCGGGAAGGCCTGCCGCACCCGCTCGGGGCCACCTGGGACGGCGAGGGGGTCAATTTCGCGCTGTTCTCGGCCAATGCGACGCGGGTCGAGCTCTGCCTTTTCGACGACACCGGCGAGCGCGAGACGGCGCGCATCGAGCTGCCCGAATACACCGACGAGATCTGGCACGGCTATGTGCCGGATGTGCATCCCGGATCGATCTATGGCTATCGCGTGCACGGCCCCTACGAGCCCGTTGCCGGGCACCGCTTCAATCCCAACAAGCTGGTGCTCGACCCTTACGCCCGCGGACATTTCGGTGATCTGGAATGGCATGCCGCGGTCTTCGGATATCAGCTCGAATCGGGCGACGATACGAACTTCGACAAGCGCGACAGCGCGCCTTTCATGCCGAAATGCGTTGTCGTCGACCCGAATTTCGATTGGCACGGCGAGGCCGGGCGCCGCAGCATCCCGTGGGAGCGCACAATTGTATACGAGCTACATCTCCGCGGCTTTACCAAACTCCACCCCAATTTGCCGAGAGAATGGCGCGGTACCTACAAAGGGCTCTCCAATGAAGTCATAGAATACATTAGCTCGCTCGGCGTGACATCGATCGAGCTGCTGCCGATTCACACCTTTATCAACGACAGCATGCTGCTCGACAAGGGGCTGACCAACTATTGGGGATACAATTCAATCGGGTTCTTCGCGCCTGATCCGCGTTATGCTCACGAGCGCGAGCAGACCCTGCGCGAATTCAAGGAAATGGTGGCGCGACTACACGAAGCCGGTCTCGAAGTCATTCTCGACGTGGTGTACAACCATACCGCCGAAGGCAACCAGCTCGGCCCGACCTTGTCGTTCAAGGGCATCGACAACGCCTCCTATTACCGCCTGCTGCCCGACGAGCCGCGCTATTACATCAACGACACCGGAACCGGGAACACGCTCAACCTCGACCACATGCGGGTGATCGAGATGGTGACCGACAGTTTGCGTTATTGGGCAGGCGAGACGCATGTCGACGGCTTCCGCTTCGACCTCGGCACGATTCTCGCCCGCGAGGCCAGCGGGTTCGATAATCAGAGCGGGTTCCTCAAGGCCTGCTGCCAGGACCCGGAGCTGCGCACGGTCAAGCTGGTCGCCGAGCCCTGGGATTGCGGCCCGGGCGGCTACCAAGTGGGCGGCTTCCCGCCGGGTTGGGCCGAGTGGAACGATAAATTCCGCGATACGGTGCGCGACTTCTGGCGCGGCGAGGCCCCGGCGAGCGCGCTCGCTCCGCGCCTATGCGCCTCGGGCGACATTTTCAATCACCGAGGCCGCAAGCCCTGGGCCAGCGTCAACTTCATCACCGCCCATGACGGGTTCACGCTCAATGATCTCGTCTCCTACAACGACCGGCACAACGAGGCGAACGGCGAGGACAACAAGGACGGCCATTCCGACAACCGCTCGTGGAATTGCGGCGCGGAGGGACCGACCGACGACGAAGAAGTCAATGCGCTGCGTGCCCGTCAGAGGCGCAACTTTCTTGGTACTCTGTTGCTGTCGCAAGGCACACCGATGCTGCTCGCCGGCGACGAGTTTGCACGAACCCAGCAAGGCAACAACAACGCCTATTGCCAGGACAACAAGATCAGCTGGGTCGACTGGGAAATCGGGGAAGAGGGTGAGGCGCTGATCCGCTTTGTTCAGCAGCTGACGGCATTGCGCCACAAATATCCGATCTTGCGGCGCACCCGGTTTCTAACCGGCGTCTATAACGAGGAGCTGGGCGTAAAGGACGTGACCTGGATCAACGCCTCGGGCGCCGAGATGAAACCCGAGGAATGGGGCGACATGAGCATGGAATGTTTCGGCATGCTGATGGACGGCCGCGCCCAGCCGACCGGCATCCGCCGACGCGGCGAAGACGCCACCCTCTTGATGGTGCTGAACGGCTACCACGACCTCGTCGAGTTCACCTTGCCGGAAACGGTCGGCGGCTGGCATTGGCAATTGCTGATCGACACCAACCTTCCCGAGGACGCCGAGATGGGCACTTTCGCGACCGGCGAGGTCTATGGCGTCACTGGCCGGTCCTTGCTTCTCTTCGCGCTCGAATCGGACTCTCTCGCGGGCGCGGTTGGCTGATATCGCCGGATAAGTACAGCGAAGGAACAGCGGAAAGGCCGGAATTAGCGGCAGAAATCCTCGCTTTTCGAGCAACACCGCGCTTTCTACCCTCTCCCCCCGCCGGCCGAGGGGAGAGGGCAGGGGAGGGGGGCGGACGGGCCGGTTTGCGGCGCCGCCCACCTCACCCTCCCGCTTCGCGGGCCCCTCGCTCTCCCCTCCTGAAGGGCGGAGAGGGGCTCTTGCTACGATTTCCAGGTCGGCCGGCGGCTCTCGTTTCTGCCTTGTTGGGACGCTCGACGCGGCTATAGTCGCCGCGGTTTCCTTGCGGGGTCTTCGCCAGCCAAATGACACAGGCCAGCATCGATGTCGTCGGCATCGGCAATGCCATTGTCGATGTGATCGCCCATAGCGAGGAGGCGTTTCTCGCTCGAGAGGGGCTCGTCAAAGGAACCATGACCCTGATCGACGCCGACCGCGCGGACGCGCTCTACCGGATGATGGGTCCGGCGATCGAGGCGTCGGGCGGATCGGCCGGCAACACGATGGCCGGGATCGCCTCGCTCGGCGGTGCCGGCGCTTATATCGGCAAAGTGCGGGACGACTTTCTCGGACAGGTGTACCGCCACGACATCACCGCGGCTGGGGTGCGCTTCGAGACGCCGGCCGCGACAAGCGGCCCGGGGACCGCACGCTGCCTGATCCTCGTCACCCCCGACGGGCAGCGGACGATGAACACCTACCTCGGAGCCTGTGTCGAGCTCGGGCCCGCCGACATCGACCCCGACGTGATCGCCGCGGCGCAGATCACCTATCTCGAAGGGTATTTGTTCGACCCGCCACAGGCGCAGGAAGCGTTCCGCAAAGCCGCGGCGATCGCCCATTCGGCGGGCCGCCGGGTGGCGCTCAGCCTATCCGACCCGTTTTGCGTGGGGCGGCACCGGCCAGCGTTCCGCGACCTGGTCGACGGGCATGTCGACATTCTCTTCGCCAATGAGGCCGAAATCTGCTCGCTTTACGAGACGGAGGATTTCGGCGCAGCTGCGGCTGCAGTGCGCCGGCACGTCGCGATCGCCGCGCTGACCCGCAGCGCGGCTGGCAGCGTCATTCTAGCAGGAGGAGCCGAGCATCGCTATCGCGGCGGCGCCGGTCGCGCGCGTCGTCGACACCACCGGCGCAGGCGACCTCTACGCCAGCGGCTTCCTCTACGGCGTGACCCGCGCCCTGCCGCTAGCCGTCTGCGGCGAGATCGGCAGTTTGTGCGCTGCCGAAATCATCAGCCATTTCGGGGCCCGCCCGGAGGTTGAGCTCTCGGAACTCATCGCAAGAGCGGCCCGCCGCTGACGGGTGTTCCAGCGCGGTCTCGACCCAAGGCCGAACGTCGACCTCGAACGACCAGGCGCTGCGCGATCGGCGCAACACGCCACCAGCGGTCTCCAAGAAAACCGAGAACAGCTAACGCCGTCAGCCGAAGCGGCGGAACGCGAGCTGGCTCGCCCTTGTTTCAAGAACTGCCGGCGCTGCCGCGGGAGGAGGGCAGGGGTTCGGGCTGGAGAGCGCGGCCGGCCTCGCCAGAGGATTTTGATGAAAATTCGGCGAAAACGACAAGATCGAAGAGCAGTTGGGAGAACGCCCCCCGCGAAGGGCCCCACGGTCCGGGAAACGACGCTGGCGGCGCGCGTCGGCGAGCTGGAGGCCGAGCTGCGGGCGCGCGACGATTTCCTGGCGATCGCCGCACACGAATTGCGCAACCCGATGACACCGATCAGCGCGCGCCTGGAGCTTCTGCTGGCGAGGGCGCGTCAGATGTCGGGAGGCGTGCCAGCGGGATTGGTGCACGGCCTGGAGGCACTCGAAGGGCTAGTCAATGCATATCTGAGGCGGGCGACGACCCTACTCGAGGTGGCGCGCGCCAGTTCCGGAAAACTGAACCTGCAAACCGCCGAGGTGGACCTATCGGCGCTGATCCGGGAGGTCACCGCGAACATGCTGCCTTTGGCCGAGAGTGCCGGCTGCCGAGTTCGAATCACCGTCGAGGACGGGGTGAGCGCACTGTGCGATCCAACGGCGGTCGAGCAGATCTTGGAAAATCTGCTGTCCAATGCCATTCGATTCGGATCGGGCGGCCCGTCGAGGTCTCGTTGACGAGCGATGGCGAGCTGGCTCGGTTGTCGGTTCGCGACGAGGGTGTCGGAATATCGGATTGCGACCAAGCGCTGATTTTCGAGCGTTTTCATCGCTCCCGTCGAGCGAAGCCCAATGGCGGGTTTGGCGTCGGCTTGTGGGTAACGCGCCAGCTCGTGCGCGCTATGCAGGGCGAGATCAGCGTTTCGAGCCGCCGGGGTATCGGATCGGCATTCACCGTCAGATTGCCGCTGCGGCCGGGTAGCACAGAACATGCCCGACTGACGAATCCGGCCACCGCTGCTCAAACGCATCCCGAGCGGAGTGCCGGGACTGGACGCGGTTCTGCGCGGCGGCTTTTTGCGCGGCGGCATCTTTATCGTCCAAGGCTCACCTGGGGCAGGAAAGACCATCCTCGGCAACCAGATCTGCTTCCACCATGTCGCCACGGGTGGCCGTGCGCTCTATGTAACGCTGCTGGCCGAGAATCATGCGCGGATGCTGCTTCATATCGGGCAGCTCGGGTTTTTCGAAGAAGCGATTATCCCGGACCGCCTCTACTACATCAGCGCCTTTCGTGTTCTCGAACAGGAGGGCCTCCCGGCGGTCTTGAACCTGCTACGCCGCGAAGTCCAGGCGCGCGGGGCGAGCATCCTCGTCCTCGACGGATTGTCGGCCATCGAAGAGACCGCGGTCTCCAGCCGAGAGTTCAAGAAATTCATCCATGAATTGCAAGCTCAAGCTGCACTAGCGGATTGCGCGATGCTGCTCCTGACCGGCGTAGGCCAAAGCTCGGCCGAGCACACGCTGGTGGACGGGGTCATCGAGCTCCATACCAAACTTTACGGCAGACACGCGGAACGTCGTCCTGCAGGTTCATAAGCTGCGGGGCAGCGGGTATCTGCGAGGCGAGCATTCGTTCCGCATCACCGATGAGGGGATTGTCGTCTATCCGCGTACCGAGGCATTGCTGGCGCACCCTTCGGTCCCGGATAAGGTGACCGGGCCGCCGATTTCGACGGGTGTTGCTCAACTCGACCGGATAATGGGCGGGGGTTTCCCGCAGCACTCGACCGCTCTGCTGGTTGGCCCGCCGGGCATCGGCAAGACCACGCTCGGCCTGCATTTTCTCAGCGAATGCAATAACGATAATCCGGGCCTCTTCTTCGGGTTTCTATGAGACCCCGGCAGCAATTTGCGACAAGGCGAAAGCACTGGGGCTGCCGCTCGATCATCTGGTCGCCGAGGGTCATGTCGAAATCGTCTGGCAGCCCACGACCGAAGGGTTGCTCGATGAAACCTGCGATCGGCTCGTTGCGGAGATCGAACGCCGCCGCATGCGCCGGCTGTTCATCGACGGCCTCCAGGGGTTTGAAAGGCTGGCTCCCGAGCCGGAGCGCCTCGGCCATATTTTCTCCGCCTTTAGCAGCGAATTCCGCGGGCGTGGCATCAGTACTCTCTTTACCTCGGAGGCCGATTTGATCGGCCCCGTGCTGGGTCTGCCCTTTAGCGGCCTATCGCTTCGGGGGGTCTCGTGCATCGCGGAAATCATCCTGGTGATGCGCTATGTCGAGCTGCGCTCGCAGCTGCACCGGATGATTTCGGTGCTGAAGGTTCGTGACGCCGACATCAACTGTGCATTGCACAGGTTCAGCATCTCCGGGAACGGCATCGTCATCGAGCCGGATTCCACGGCGGCAGAGGAGATTCTGGCGCAGGTAATGCGGCAAGGCGGGTATCAGGGCCCGGTCAGGGCGCCAGCCACCGGGCATCACAGTGAGGATTAGGGTGGCGCTCATCCTGGTGGTCGACGACGAATTCAGCGTTGCCGAGGTCCTCCAATCCGTATTGGCCGACGCCGGCCACGAAGTGGTGACGGCAGTCAACGGCCGGCAAGGGTTGGAGCTCCTCGGCAAAAGGCGGCCCGACTTCGTCCTGCTCGACTTCATGATGCCGATAATGGACGGGCCGGCCATGCTCAAGGCGATGAAGGAAGATCCGGCCTACCGCAACGTCCCCGCGGTGGTCATGAGTTCACTCCCCGAAAGCGCCGTCGCCGAAGCCGCGCGCGGCATGTATGCCGCGTTCCTGCGCAAACCATTCAAGCTGGCGGCGGTCACCAATATTGTCAAAACCGTGCTAGGCCAGCACAGCTGAGAGGCGGACCGGTTGGACGCGCTGCCCTTCGGTCCCCTGACGGACCGCACCGCCCATCTCTGCGTCGACATGCAGAATGTATTTGCCGAGGAGACACCCTGGCATACGCCCTGGATGGCGCGGGTGCTTCCGGTCGTGACGCGCATCGCCGAGCGTCACCCGTCGCAGACGGTCTTTACCCGCTTCATCCCGCCACGGCGGCCCGACCGGATGCCGGGCAGCTGGCAGCGCTATTACGAGCGCTGGAGAGAGCTGACTTTGGAGCGGATCGACCCGCGGCTGATCGAGCTGGTCCCGCCATTGGCGGCGCTCGCGCCCCCTGCCGAGGTGATCGACAAGAGGCTGTATTCGCCATTTTCCGAGCCGGAATTGAGCGACCTTTTGCGCCGGCGTAGGATCGACAGCCTCGTCATGACCGGAGCCGAAACCGACGTCTGCGTGCTCGCCGCCGTTCTCGATGCCGTCGACCTCGGCTACCGAGTCGTGCTCGCGACCGATGCGCTGTGCAGTTCATCGGACGCCACGCACGATGCGTTGCTAACCCTTTACCACAACCGTTTCAGTCAGCAGATCGAGACCGCCAGCAGCGAGACGATCCTCGCGTGCTGGGATTGAGATCAGGCCGTTTTGGGATATTATCCTTGGGCCGGTCCGACCGTGTCGGCCATCCGCGCGCCGCGCATTCCGAGCGGCTTGGGCTGACCGGTGGTCGTTTCGCGCGCGGTCTGATGCTCCATCTCGGCATCGAGCTTGGCGCCGACCAGAACGACGATGATCGAGATCCAGATCCATGTCATGAAGCCGATGATCGCGCCGAGCGACCCATAGGTCTTGTTGTAGCTGCCGAAATTCGCGACGTACCACGAGAACAGAACCGAAGCGGCAACCCACACTACCGTCGCAAAGGCGCTGCCCCACGTAATCCAACGCCAGCGCGCCTCGGCTCGGCTCGGGCCGTACCTGTAGAGCGCCGCCAGCGCCAACGCGGTGAGTACGAAAAGTATTGGCCACCGCGCGAACTTGACGAGCAGGTCCGTTCCGCCCGGCAGTGGGATAAAGTTCAACACCACCGGTAAAAGCACGACTACGGCAATTGTCAAAAGAATAAAAACAATAGAGGCCGCCGTAAAGGTGAGTGTGGTCAAATAAAATCTCACCAACCCACGCTTCTCCTTTTCTTCGTAAACGATGTTCAAAGCATCGAAAATCGCGCTGACGCCCGAATTGGTGGTCCACAACGAGACGGCAAGGCTCACCAGAAAGCCGATGCCGAGCGTCGTCCCCCCGTTTGAGGCGAGCCGGGTCATGTCGTCACGAAGCAAGTCGATGGCACCACCCGGCGCGACGTTAGCCAGCGCGTCGAGGTGACCGGCAATGTCTGCGGGATTGGCGAAGAGCCCGTATATCGAAAACAGAGCCGCTATCCCGGGGAAAATCGACAGCAGGAGGTAGAAGGTCACCCCGGCTGCGACCAACAGGATGCGGTCTTCCGAAATACCGTGGTAGACCCGCAGAAGAATGTCCTTCCACCCCTGGGCCGGAATTTCCGAGGGTGTGTCGGCGGATCGGCCGCGGCCGGCTTCCGGCGCCACGCGATCTTCGGTCCGCGTGTCCGTCTCCCCGCTCGGTCCGGCGCTGGCCGAAACTCACGGCGAGCAACAGCGCGGCAAACGCGACCGCCCAAAGGGGCGCGTGCTCCGCCCGGTCGATCGGGACATCTGTACGCATATCAGTGCTGCTCATGGGCCTGGTCCATGCGAGAGGTGGCTCGTTTTAATCGGCGGGTCGACCGAGCAGTTCGTTTCTCAATTTGTCGCCGGAGCGGGTCATCCGCCCGACTGCAAATAGAACCATGGCTGTCGCCGCAGAGTTCCGGCGGCTGCGCTCACCGTTCGTGAGGAATGGCCGAGGTCTGGGCGCCCGGCCAATTCATGATCGGGACGCTGCTTATGCTGTTTTTTGGGCTGCCTTCGATGACGCGGTCGCTATAGGCCACGTATACCAGCACGTTGCGCTCGCGGTCGAAGAAACGAACGACCTGCAGTGTCTTGAACAGGAGACTGCGGCGCTCGTCGAAAACCCGCTCCCCGTCCTTCAATTCGCCGGCGATTTTGATCGGCCCGACCTGGCGACAGGCTATGCTGGCGTCGCTGGTGTCCTCCGCGACGCCGAGCCCCCCTTTCAGCCCACCCGGTTTGCGCCCGGCTGATGTGGCAGGCGACCCCCTCGACCTTCGGGTCGTCGAAGCCGTCGACGACGATCTTGTCGTTTGGCCCGAGCAGGTGGAAGCGGGTGCTGACCGACCCGGTCGTGCCGCGCTCGGGCCGGCTGAATATCCATAGCCCGAAGAGGAGAACGATCGCCAAGACGCCAGCCCCGACAATCAGACCGAATTTCCGCATGTCGCCCCTCGTGATTGTCTATGGGAATCCCACCCGGGGCACATGCGCCGGGCGTCATGACGTAACCGGTTCCTATGTTGGGATCAAATGAACCAACTGGCGTGTTGCCTGTTAGGTGCATAGTGCGAGGAGGGCTATGCACGACATCGTCCAGACACTCGAAGGCACTTACGGCCTCGACCGCCACAATGTCCCTCATGGGCAGTGGCGGCGCGGGCTCCGCAGCACCATCCATTTCCTTTCTTATCATTTCATCCTGAAGCGGCGCGCCACGCGGCGCACGTACGCGGCCGGGTTTCGGATGGTGGTACGGCCCACCGTGTTCCATCCCCGCTATTTTCTCACCAGCGAGTTTTTCGCCTCGTTCATCGGGCGGCTCGATCTGACCGGCAAGCGCGTGGCAGACGTAGGCACGGGATCGGGAATTCTCGCGCTTGCCGCGGCCCGGGCCGGCGCCGCCAAGGTCACTGCCATCGACATAAACCCCAACGCTGCGCTTTCCGCGGCCGAAAACGCGCGCGCCAACGGCTTTGAGAACCGTGTCACGGCGGTGTGCTCGGACCTTCTTTCCGCATTGGCACCCAGCACCCGTTTCGATGTCATCATAACGAGCCCGCCGTCCTTTCCCGGTGAACCGCGCGACTTGGCCGACCGCGCCTGGCACGCCGGGCCGAATTACCGCGATATCGCCTTGCTGTTCGACCAGGCGCGCGAGCGGCTCGCTCCGGGAGGGCGCGTGTATATCCTTCTCTCGTCGGATTCCGACCTCGATCTCTTTAGTGCCCTGATAACCAGAGCGCGTTTTCAGGCGCTGCTCGCCGCCGAGCGCTCCCTCCTGATCGAGTTGTTCATCATTTACTCGCTTCAGGCGCGTTAAGCCGGTTTCCCAGGGCTTCCGCGCGGAAACGGCTTTCGCGATCAATCGAGGGGGCCCAATAGCCACAAGACCCAGGTCGCGAGGGCAAGGAACGGGCCGAAGGGCAATGCCGAGTGGATGCCGAGCCGGACCCCGGTAAGGCGCATGCAGCCGGCAGCGGCGAGCGCCGACAGGGCTGCGAGCAGGATCACCTGTGGCAAGGCGGCAGCGCCGAGCCAAGCGCCTGAGGCCGCCAGCAGCTTGGCATCGCCCCCGCCTAGCCCCTCGCGACCGCGCAATGCTCGGTACAGCGTTGCGATCGCCGTCAAACTCAAGTACCCGAGCGCCGCGCCCAGAGCGCGGTCGGTCAGCTGATCGGGATCGAACAGGAGGGCGGCGGCAAGGCCGGCGATGATCAGCGGCAAGGTCAGGGCGTCGAGCAATAGCCAGCAGCGCAGGTCGATCCACCCGAGAGCGAGAAGCCACCAGCCGAGAAGACAATCGAGCCAGGCGCGCTGACCGCCATCGATCAGCACAGCGGCAACGGCAACGGCAACGGCAGCCAGCTCTACCCCCGGGTAGAACCAGCCGAGAGGTTGCCGGCAATAACGGCATCGTCCACCGGCGACGAGCCAGCTGAGGATCGGCACGAGGTCGCGCACGCGCAGCGTGGCACCGCACGCGTCGCACCGCGACCGGCCCCGAGCGATCGGCGAGCCCTCCGGCAGACGCCGGATCAGGAGACCGAGAAAGCTGCCGATGAAGGGCGCAACCAGCACGAGGCTCCATTCCGTCGCGCCGGCTTCGGTCAGTCGGTCGAGCAACTCCGTCCAGTACGCTTGCACTCGCCCGCAACCCGTCCTTGAGCTATTCTGTCGGCGCGCAGTAGCGCCCGCTCGTGATATAACGCCGGCATGACTTTCGAGCCTATCGCTTCTCCAAGCAATCAGGACGCCGGAGAATTGGTCGCCAAGTTAGGCGTGCATCTTGTCGATAGCGGAGCAGTCGACCGGCGCACTCTCGACCGCGCACGCCGCGTCGCAGCGGAGACGGGGGCACGGCTCGATCAAGTGCTGACCCAACTTGGCCTGGTCAGCGACCGCGGGCTCGCCGAAGCTTTGGCGCAGCTGATTGCGGCGCCGGTGGTCGCGGTTGCGGATTATCCCGACGCGCCGCTGTTTCATGATCGGTTAAAGCCGAAATTCCTCCGCCGGGTTCGCGCAATGCCGATCGCGGCGAGCGATGATCGGGCGACCCTTGCCATGGCCGATCCGCTCGACGTCTTTACCCGTAACGCCATAGCGGCGGCGCTTGGCCGATCGGTCGCGGTTGCGGTCGCCGTGCCGATCGAGCTCGAAGCCGCGCTCGATCGGCTCTATGCCGAACTCGGCGAGGGCAGCGATGCCGAGGAGATGCTCGACGACATGGTCGCCGACGCCGAGCCGGCGGAAGAGGATGCAGAGCGGCTCAAGGACCTCGCCAGCGAGGCGCCGGTCATCCGGCTCGTCAATCAGCTGATCGCGCGGGCCGTCGAAACGCACGCCTCGGACGTTCATCTCGAGCCGTTTCCGGACCGGCTACGGATACGCTATCGCTATGACGGCGTGCTGCACGAGGTCGAGCCGCCGCCGGCGCGGCTGCAAGCCGCCGTGATTTCGCGCATCAAGATCATGGCGCGGCTCGACATTGCCGAACGCCGGCTGCCGCAGGATGGCCGTATCAAGCTGACGGTGCGCGGCCACGAGATCGATTTTCGGGTATCGACGGTCCCCTCGCTGCACGGCGAAAAGGTCGTATTGCGGATCCTCGACCGCACCGCCGTCGAGTTCGACTATGCCAAGCTCGGTCTGCCTGCCGACATCAGGCAAGGAATTGAACGCGCGCTCGATCTGCCGAATGGCATGGTGCTGGTAACGGGACCGACGGGCAGCGGCAAGACGACGACGCTCTACACCGGCCTCCTCAAGCTGAACACGGTGGCGCGCAATGTCGTAACCGTCGAAGACCCGATCGAGTATCAGCTGACCGGCATCAACCAGATCCAAGTAAAGCCGCAGATCGGGCTCAATTTCGCGAACCTGTTGCGCTCGATCCTGCGGCAGGATCCCGACGTCATCATGATCGGCGAGATCCGCGATCTCGAAACCGTGCAGATCGCAGTGCAGGCAGCGCTGACCGGCCATCTCGTGCTGTCGACCATCCATACGAACTCGGCGGCGGCGACGATGACGCGCCTGCGCGACATGGGGCTCGAGGATTATCTGATGACCGCGACACTGAAGGCGGTCCTGGCGCAGCGGCTTGTCCGCCGGCTCTGTCCGGTATGCAAAACACCCGATCAGGCGCCGTCGGCTCTGATCGAACGGCTCGGCCTCGAACGCCTCGCGTCCGGCCGAGGCGATCACCCTTTTTCATCCAAAAGGCTGCCCCGCCTGCCGCGGCACCGGCTATCGCGGCCGGCGGGCCATCGCCGAGCTCCTCGTACCGAACAGGGCGATCGACCGTCTGATCTTCGAGGGCGCCGACGACGCCGCGATCGAGCGCGCCGCGGTCGAACAAGGCATGCGTCCGATCTTCGACAACGGCCTGCTCGCGGTGATCGAAGGCGATACCACGATCGAGGAGGTCGTGCGCTGCATCCGGAGTGAGGCCTAGGATGCCGTCCTTTCGCTGGTCGGCGGTAAATCCCGGCGGTGATGTCGCCCGCGGCGTGATGGAGGCGCCGGATCGAGCGGCAGTCGTCGAGCGGCTGCAGCGTCAAGGGCAGATCGTACTGCGTGCCGATTTGGCCGCGGGGCGCGGCGGCTGGGCCGACTTCTTGCAGATCGAACTCGGCCGCAGCCGCGGTCTCGACAAGGCCTCGCTCGGCGAGGTCACCCGCGAGCTGTCGATCATGCTGGGGGCGGGGCAGGATCTCGATCGCGCGCTGCGTTTCGTCGTGGAAAACACCCGCAATGCCCGGGCCCGGGGAATTCTCGGCAATGTGCGCGACAAGGTGCGTTCCGGCAGCTCGCTCGCCGCCGCCCTCGCCGCCGAACCGCGAAGCTTCTCCAAGCTCTATGTCGGCCTGGTGCGAGCCGGAGAGGCGGGCGGCACCTTACCGGCGACGCTCGACCGCCTGGCGACCCTCCTCGAGCGCGAGCGCAGCCTCAGCGCCAATCTGCGTTCGGCGCTGATCTATCCGGCGCTGCTGATAGTCGCAGCGATCGGCTCGATCGTGCTGCTGCTCGATTACGTGCTGCCGCAATTTACGCCGATTTTTGAGCAGGCCGGCGCCGAACTGCCCGCTGCGACCCGGGTGCTGATGACCGTTGGGACGGTCGTCGGCGCCTTGGCGCCCTGGCTGTTCCTGGCGCTTTTGGCCGGCGGGTTGATCGCGCGGCAGCTATTGATGCGGCCTGCCTACCGTCTGAAGGTCGATCGCGTGCTGCTGCGTTTGCCGGTGGCTGGCGGGTTATTGCGTGAGACTCTCGCGGCGCGGCTCACCCGCACGCTCGGCAGCCTGTTGCAGAATGGCGTCCCGTTGATTTCGGCCCTCGGCATCGCTAAGGATGCGCTCGGCAATCTCGCCGCCGCGGCCGCTGTCGAAGCGGCAGCACTTGGCGCAAAGGGCGGCGGCGGCCTCGCCCGGCCGCTCGCCGCCGCCGGCGTATTCCCGGCGCGGACCATCCACCTGCTGCAACTCGGTGAGGAGGCCGCGCAGCTATCGTCGATGGCGCTCAAGGCTGCCGATATCCACGACGAGCAAGCGCGCTTGATGATGCAGCGCCTCGTCGCGCTTGCGGTCCCGATGATCACGATTGCGATGGGTCTCGCCGTCGCTGGGATTGTCAGCGCCCTGCTGACAGCAATGCTGAGCCTCAATGATTTGGCGGTGTAGAGGCTCCCGGCCCGATCTGAATCGCCGTAGCGGCTTTACTCTGATCGAGGTCATCGTCACTCTTGCCATTCTCGGTTTGGCGCTGGTTCTCGTTACCGGTTACAAACCTCCGTGGAGCAGTGGACTCGGGCTCAGGGGGGTGGCCTCCGAGCTCGCCTCGGGGCTGCGGCTGGCGCGGTCGGAGGCGATAGCGAGCAATCGTCAAGTCCCCTTCGATCTCGACGTGACCGGCCACGTCTATCGTGTCGGCGCGGGGGCGGAGCGCCGCTTGCCAGCCAATCTCTCGATCGAGCTTCTGACAATCATCGGCGAAAACCGCGGAGCCAGTGTGGGCGACATCCGTTTCAACCCGGACGGCAGTTCCACTGGGGGCAGGATTGCGCTTGCCGACGGCCAGCAGCGCATGGCCGTCGGCGTCGACTGGCTGACCGGGAGGGTGAGCGTTGCCGATGTGCGCTGACTGCGCGATGCGGAACAACGGCTTCACGCTGCTCGAGGTCGTCGTCGCTTTGGCAATCGCCGGGTTGGCCTTGGTGGGGCTGTTTCGGGCGGGAAGCGGCGGGCTCTTTGCTGTGGACACCGCGGCGCGGGCCGAGGAGGCTGTTCAGCGCGCGCAGTCGCATCTCGCGGCGGTCGGGCGCGACGCCGCGTTGGTCGAGGGCGAATTTACCGGAGATGATGGCGGCGGCTATCGCTGGGCGCTTCGCGTCTCGCCGCTGACCTCACGGCAGTCCCTGGCGCAAGACGGCGTATCGACGGCTACCACCACCTTGTTCAATGTCGAGGTCGCAATCTCGTGGCGCGGACATGAGGGCGACCGATCGGTGGTGCTGAGAACATTGCGTCTCGGCACCGCAGGAACGAGCCGGTGAGGCCGCCGGCGAACGACCTCACCTTCGCCCGGCAGGGTGGGTTCACTCTGCTCGAAATGGTCGTCGTCGTGACGGTGCTCGGCTTCCTGACAATCGGCTTGGCGCAAGGCGTGCGCACCGGGCTCACACTCTGGGAGGCGCAATCTCGGCGGGTGGGCGAAACCGCCGAGCTCGATGCCGCCGCGCGCATTCTCCGAGCCCTGCTGAGCGGGATCGCGCCACCACCTTCTTTCGGCCCGGCCGCCGGGGGCGCGGGTGGCGAGGAGCTGAAAGGCGGCGCAACCAGCCTGTCCTTCGTCGGCGATCTGCCCACCGGGCTCGGAACCACCCAGCGCGCCGATATTACGCTCGAGCTGAGCCGCGGCCGGCTCGTCTTGCGTTGGACCCCGCATCGCCACGAGCTGTCGACCGCCGCGGCCACCCCACCCACCGAAACCGAATTAGTGGGCAATGTCGAGCGGCTCGATCTCGCTTATTGGGGTACCTCTCCTTCCGGGCAGGAAACGGGGTGGCAAACACAGTGGGACGGCGCGGCGATTCCAGAACTCATCCGGATCCGGCTGGTCTTCGGCGAAAACGACCGACGCCGCTTTCCAGATTTGATAGCCGCTCCTCAGTCGTAAGATCTGCGGCCGATTCGCGTTATACTACCCGGCGCGCGCCGGCGTTGCTGCGCCTCGCCCCTTATTTGCTGCGGCTCATCCGGCATTCCCCGGCGAACTCGCCTTGATCGAGCCATATTCAGAAAATCTTCTGTGGGGCAGCAAACGGAGGGATGGAGAGCCTCTGTACCGCTGCTGTCCTGCAGGATTGCGAGCGGCGGCGGTGCGGGCGGGATTTCGATCGGCTACGGTCTCGGATCATGTTACGCGAGTTCTTTGCCTGGTGGTGCGCACAGCTTGCGGACTTACTGCCGCAGGAATTGCGCCGATCCGCGCTGGGCACCGGCGATGCGCTGGTGGTTACTCCGATCGGCCCCTTGGGGCAGGGGGTCGAAGCTGTTGCCGTGGATCAGCGCCATAACGGCAAGGAGAGCCCGCTCGGCCATTTTGCTCTCGGAGCGATCGGTATGGCCGACTTGCCTCGCATGGCGAGCAAGACCACGGTGCTTCGCCTCGGCGAGGCCGATGTGCTGGGCAAGACCGTCAGCCTTCCGCTTGCTGCCGAACGAGAGCTCGACCAAGCGCTCGCTTTCGAGATGGACCGCGAGACCCCGTTCACGGCGGAAGAACTCTACTGGAACCATCGAATTATCGAGGCCGACCGACAGAACGGGCGGTTGTCGGTGCGCCTCTGGCTGGTCCCGAAAGCGAGCCTCGACCCGCTGCTCACCGATCTTGCTGCGGTCGGAATTCGGCCGAGACGGGTGGAGATTGCCGGCGGTCCGGACAAAGGGGGTTACCTGCCGCTCAACGGGGACGGAACTCGTAAGCATCACACCTCGCATCGCCTGCTCTGGCCGGCAGCCGCATGCTGCGCGGCATCTCGGAATCGCCGCCGTGGTAACACCCTTCGCACGCCAGGAGCTGACCTTGTCGTCTCTCAATTCTCAAGTCGCGGCCGCCCGAGACGCGGCCGCGGAGGCCGACAACCTGCGCCAGGATATCGATCGCCTGTCGGGCAATGCCGGTTTTATCGAAAGCGAGCGCGACAAGGCCGGGCGGCCATTAGTCGTATTGGCGGCCACGACCCGCGTTCTGCCAGACGATACCTACCTGACCGAGATGGAGCTGCGACAACGGAAACTGACGCTGAGCGGCCGTTCTGCCGGGGCCGCCCGGTTGATCGGAGCGCTTGCCGCCGATCCCGAGTTCCGAAATCCCGGATTTTCCGCACCCGTGACCCGGCTCGAGGCCCTGCGGGCCGAGCTTTTCACGATCAACGCGGAGGTCAGGCCGTAGCCTCGTTTACCACTATGCCGACCGGCCGGCGGGGCCAGTTTTTGGCGCTGAGCTTGCTGATCGTCGCGCTGGGCGGCGTTTATCTCCTGGTCGTCTCGCCGTTGCTCGGACTCTACGCGGAGCGGGCTGTCGTGCTGGAGAATCGGCGGATGCTGGTGCCGCGGCTGCGCGCCGCTGCGGACGAGCTGCCGACGCTACGCGCCCGAGTCGAGCAACTGCGTGCGGCTGCCGGCACACGCAAGATCACTTTGGAGGGTGCCAGCGATGCGATAGCTGCGGCCACTCTGCAAAGCCGCATAGAGGAACTCGCCGCCTCCGCCGGCGCGACGATCGGCAGCACCGAAAGCCTTCCGGCCGAAGCGCGCTCGGGATATCGCCGCATCGCACTGCGCTACGTCCTCAGCGGATCCTACGAGACGCTGGTCAAATTCCTCGCCAAACTCGAGTCTGCCACACCGCCTCTGGTGATCGACAATCTGCATATTCACGGAGTGCTGCGGCGACCCGGCACGCCGGCGGCTGCGGGGCTCGATGCCGGTCTGGATGTTTACGCTTACCGTGACGGCGAAAAATCGGTGGCGGTCAAGCAATGATCGATCGCCTCGTGCTATTGTTGCTGGCTGGGGGATGCCTGCTGTTCGGCGCGATCCTAATAATGGAGTTTGCTCCCGCCGGGGCGGAGGATGAGGTGGTCGCCCAGGCGGCGCGGTCCGACGCGGCGAGCCCAATAACTCGGCGGCAGAACCCGAGACCTGAGGAGCTGGTTGCGACCGCTCTCGCTCGACCACTCTTCAGCAGCACGCGGCGGCCTCCTCAAGACGCTCCCGGTGGAGCTGCAGGCGATTCCGATCTCACCGATGCGAGGCTGACAGGGATCGTTACGACGCCGGGCCGCCGCCTCGCAATCTTCGCGGTCAGCGGCGACAAGCCGCTGAAGGTCGCCGAAGGCGACGCTGTAAGCGGCTGGCGGATCGAGAGCATCACGCCCCGTGAAGTCTCGTTGAGCGGCCCGGGCGGAAGCAAGACCTTGCAGCCAAAGCTCGATCCAAATTTAGCCGCGCCGACTGTGCAACCGCCGACCGGTCAACCCGGCGGGCGAGTGCCAATCCCGCCGGCTGCCGGCAGGCCGCGCGTTCCAGTGCCGGGCGCGGGCCCGGCGGTCGCGCTGCCGCCTCAAGGTCTCCCTGTCAATACTCCCGGCGCGCTGCCGCGGCCAGCGCGGCTGCGCCAGCAGCGGTAATGTCGGCCCCTGGACGTTCCATTCGACCGCTCGCCCTGGTCGCCGCGGCCGTCATGCTGGCCGACTGTCAGCAGCTGCCGGCGCAGCCGGGTTTGGAGCCGCTGGAGCAGCCGAGCAGCTTGCAAGCTGCGGAACCTAGAGTAAACAGTGCGATCCCTACCGATCGCAGCCGGCAACGTCCCTTTGTCGCCTCCGGCGCTGCAGCGGTACCCGTGGTACCACCGCCGGGTCCGGGCGCGACCGCCACTCAGGCCGGCGATGTGACCCTAAATTTTGTCGACACCGACATCCGGGAAATCGCACGCACCATACTCGGGACCACGCTAAACCTGAACTACACGATCGACCCTAACGTGCACGGCACCGGATCGATCGAGACCGGCACCCCGATGCAGCGTTCGGCCTTGCTACCGACGCTCGAAACCTTGCTCAACGCGAACGGTGCGACGCTGGTCGAACGGAATGGAGTTTACGCCGTGGTCCCGTTGCCCGCCGGCGCGACCCGTAACCTTGTACCCGGCGCGAATGCAATCGGCGCCGGTACCCAGGTCGTGCCGCTGCGCTACGCCTCGGCCAAGGATCTTGCCAAGGTGCTCGAACCTTATGTTGCAGAGGGCGGGAAAATTGCCGCCGACCCAGCGCCCAACGCGATAATCGTTTCCGGGGACGCCGCGGTCCGCCAGACCCTGGTCGGTCTCATCCGAGCTTTCGACATCGACATCCTGGCCGGTCAGTCCTATGCCCTCTTTCCGGTCGGCGACAGCGATCCCGCAAAGCGGGCCAGCGAGTTCGAGCGGGTGCTGCAGGCTCAGGCCGAAGGCGCTCTCGGCGGCATCGTGCGCGTCGTTCCGATGGATCGGGTCAATGCTGTTCTCGTCGTGTCGTCGCAGCCCCGCTACATCGATGCCGCAAGACGATTCTTCAGGCTCACGAACGAGCTCGAGGACGCGACCGCGCGGGCCTGGCATGTCTATTACGTACAGAACGGCCAGAGTGCCGATCTCGAGAACCTCCTCCAGCGTGCGTTCACGCCGCGCAATGTCGCTCCGACCCCCGGCCCACCGGGGACCACTGCGCCCGGCGCCGAGCAGCTGACTATTGGAGGCGGACGCTCACCAGGGGGCGGCACCACGGGTTTCGGTGGGCAAGGCTCCACGGCAGGCCTTGGGGGGGCCGGCGGAGGGGCCGGCGTCACTACGGGTCTGCCGGGCGCGGCTGGAGGTGCCGGGGCCGCGGGTGGCCTGGGTGCCGGGATTCCCCAGCCGACGGCAACGGCCGAGGCAGCGCCTCCCGCCACCGAGCCATTGTCGACCGAGACCGGGCCAGGCGGCGCGGGGCCCGAGAACCGCATGCGTATTATCGCCAACCGGCGCAACAACGCACTGTTGATTTATGCGACGCCGAGCGAATACGCGGTGGTCGAGGGGATGCTGCGCAAGATCGATATAATCCCGCTCCAGGTGCTAATCGAGGCGACGATCGCCGAGGTGGACCTCAATGATTCGCTGCAATACGGCACGCAATTCTACTTCAAGGCCGACCACGTCGCTTTTACTTTGGGGCCCTCGGGGACGACCGCTCCCCCGATCCCTAATCTCGGCGACCTGACCTACCCTTCCACTTCGCCCTATTTCATCCTGAGTAAAGCCCCGAACGTCGCGCTCGCGCAGCTGGCCAGCGTCAGCAAGGTCAGGGTCCTCTCGGCGCCTCAGGTAATGGTGCTCGACAACGAGCCGGCACGCCTTCAGGTTGGCCAGCAGGTGCCGGTGCTGACCGGGACCGCGACGAGCACGATCGCGGCCGGGGCGCCGGTCGTCAACAGCGTCGACTATCATTCGACGGGCGTCATCATGCAGGTCACGCCCCGCGTCAATTCCGGCGGGCTCGTTTCCCTCGACATCGCCCAAGAAGTCAGCGATGTCGCGGCGGCGGCGACGAACACGGTCCAAGGCTCGCCAACCTTCAACGATCAGATATTCCGAACGCGGGTGGCTGTGCAGGATGGCCAGACCGTCGGGATGGCCGGTCTGATCCGAGACAACACCGGGAATAATAACACCGGCATACCCTTCCTCAAGGACATCCCGATTCTCGGAGCGCTGGTTTCAACCCAAAGCAATCAGCGCATGCGGACGGAACTGCTCGTGCTGATTACCCCGCACGTCGTGCACGATCAGCGCGATGCCCGCGCGCTGACCGAGGATCTGCGCAATCAGCTGATCAATGCCGGGCTCGTCCCGCAGCAGCTTCAGCGTAAGGGCTCTCCCGGGTTGGCGAACCCCAACGGACTTTAGTCGGTGCGGCGCCGATTTCCGCCAGGATCGGCGGAATGCCGTCGGAACGGCGGGTTCGCGCTGATCGTCGTGTTGTGGACGTTGGTGCTGATCGGCTTTATCGTCGCGCATCTGACGGCGAGCGGGCGAACGGAGATCCGCATAGCCGGCAATCTCGTGGCGAACTCGGCCTCGCAAGCCGCCGCCGACGGCGCCGTCTTCGAAGCTATTTTCAATCTTTCGGATCCGCAGCAGGAACAGCGCTGGCCGGTCGACGGCACGCCGCGTCAAGTCTCGGTGGGCAGTAGCCGGGTCATCTTGAAGGTGGAGGACGAGGCATCTTGGATCAACCCGAGCACAGCTTCGCCTGCCCTCCTCGAAGCCTTGCTGCGGGTGACCGGCAGTGACCCCGGCACCGCTCGTAGCATCGCAACCGCGATAAGCGAATGGGTGGGATCCGCACCAGTCCCGGCGCAGCAAGGCGCGCTCCTCGCGGAATATCGCGCGGCCGGGCTCGATTATGGTCCGCCGAGCGGACCGTTCGAGACGCTCGGCGAACTCGGTCGGGTCCTCGGCATGACTCCCGCCGTGCTGATGGCGATCCGCCCGCATTTGACATTGTTCGGGCCGCCCGAGCCGACCCCGGCCACCACGGATCCGGTCGTAGCGGCGGCGCTCGCCCTAACATCGACGGTTGGGTCGTCGCCGACCGGCCAGCCGGCGGTTCAAGCCAGCCAGACGACGCCGGATGCGTTGACGGTGCGGATCACCGCGCTCGCATCCGGGCCAGGCAACGCTCGCGTAACCCGGACCGCGGTGGTTCGCACCGGGGCGACGCTGCCGCAGGGATACGCTGTTCTCGCCTGGGGCAGCAGCCTCAATTCGGATGCGCCCTTCGGCTCGCCTCAGCCGTCGGTCACTCGTTGACGATGGCCGCAGCTGCGCCCGAGCCGCCGGGCTGGCCCGTCGGGCCGAGCGACAGCAGGTCGTATTCGTGCCCGGGCCGCTGGCTCGGGCTGCGGTAGACGAATGGCCGGCCCCAGGGGTCCTCGGGGAGCTTCTCGCCTTTCAGGTAAGGCCCGTTCCAGCGGGTGACCCCCGATGGCCGAGTAATCAGCGCCTGCAGACCCTGGTCCGTCGAAGGATAGGTGCCAACGTCCAGCTTGTAGATGTCGAGCACCCCGGCGAGGCGCTCGATCGATTGGTGCGCGATCTTTTCCTTGGCAGAGCCGAGCTGTCGCAGGGCGGCGGGCGCGACGAGACCGATCAGCAGCCCCAAGATGGCGAGCACGACCAAGAGCTCGAGCAGCGTGAAACCGCGCTGCGGTGTCCGAGGGTCGCCGGCCGGGAAGGTAAAGCCCAAAAGGATGGTCTTCGAAGCGTACACTGTGTCGGCACCAGGGTTTTTCCTGGAACCTTCGTCTAAAGTTGGATTTGGACATATTCATGATCGTCGGCCGCAACGCAGACAGTGCGGCAGTTCGACGCGCCGATTTAGCTGAGCGCACCAAGTCACGGATAAGCAGGCTAGCCACGCAATGATATGTCCTGCTCTGGCGGCGCGATGGTTTGAGCGGCAATCCGGGCTGGGTGCGGCCTCGCGTTCGGCTCCGGCTTATCGGGCATTGCGCGCGGGGTCGGTTTTGCTGCCGCAGCGAGCGGGGTTGTGTCGCCGGTGATCAGCCGGGCGCCGCGGCCGTAGGTCAGCCAAGCCCATATCCAGTTGACGAAGACCGCCATTCGGTTGCGGAAGCCGATCAGGAAAAAGATGTGCACGATTCCCCAGAGGATCCAGGCGACCCAGCCGGTCAGCCTGATCCAGCCAAGGTCGGCGATCGCCGAATGGCGGCCAATCGTGGCAAGCGCGCCCTCGTCGCGGTAACGGAATGGCGGCATCGCCGGATCGCCGCGCACGCGCCGGGCGATCACCTCTCCGACATATTGACCCTGCTGTTTGGCGACCGGCGCGAGACCGGGCAGCGGCTCGCCCGTTGGTCCGGTCACGAAGGCGGAATCGCCGACGACGAAGATCTCCGCGTGGCCCGGCACTGTCAGGTCGGCGGCGACGTTGACCCGGCCGCCTTTGCCGGCGGGTACGCCAAGCCATCGCGCCACCGGTGAGGCCTCGACACCGGCACACCAGATGACGTTCGCCGCTTCGATGCGCTTGCCTTTCGCTAAGACGCCATTTCTGTCGATCGCTTCGATTGGCGTGTCGAGCAGCACTTCGACCCCCATCTGATCGAGCGAGTGCCGGGCGAAATCGGCGAGCCTATCAGGGAATCCCGACAGCACCCGGGGGCCCGCCTCGACCAGCAGGATGTGCGCGGTGTGGGGATTGATGTGGCGAAAATCGCGGGACAATGTCGCATGGGCGAGTTCGGCGAGCGCTCCAGCCATCTCGACCCCGGTCGGCCCAGCGCCGACCAGGACAAAGGTCAACAAGCGCCGGCGCATCTCGGGATCCGTTACACTTTCGGCCGCTTCGAAGGCGAACAGCACACGGCGGCGGATCAATGTGGCGTCGTCGATCGATTTAAGGCCCGGGGCCAGTCCCGGCCAGTCATCATGGCCGAAATAGGCGTATTGCGACCCGGTCGCCAGGACCAGGTAATCGTAGCTCTGGTCCACTCCAAAGCGAGTCTCGACCCGCCGCGCCACAACGTCCACGCCGCTCACCTCGTCGAGCAATACCGTTGCGTTCGGCTGATCGCGCAGAACCGCCCGGATCGGCTGCGCGATATCGGCCGGAGACAGTGCCGCGGTCGCTACCTGGTAGAGCAGCGGCTGGAACAGATGGTAATTGCGGCGGTCGATCACCATCACATCGACCGGTGAGCGCGCCAGCTTGCGCGCCGCTGCGAGCCCGCCAAAGCCGGCCCCGACGACCACGACGCGCGGCCGGTCGCCGTGACCCGCCGGGACGCGTGCAGACCCATCCGTCATCTCAATCTCCCGGGAGAGAATATTTCCGCAAGCTAACGCGCGGCGACGGCGAATGGCGACGCATCGCCACAGCTCGCAGACCCCGATGCGAAGATCGACATCCCAACTGAGCGGCCCTCCGTGATGGCTGTTCTTCGCCTCGTCCTCGCGGCATGATCTGAAGTCAGTCGTTGGGGAGAGAGCTTTGCCAGTCACACAGCTTGCGCCGGTGCTCACCGCCGACAGCATCACGCGTGTCGGAACTAACGCGGCGGGAGCGGTTGTCGTCAACGGTTCCCACGGCGGCATTTATGCCGCCTATGTCGCGGCAGAGCTGCGCGTTGCGGCAGCTGTCTTCAACGATGCCGGAGTGGGACGGGACGGCGCGGGCGTCGCCGGGCTCGATTACCTGGCTGGGCTCGGCATTCCCGCTGCCGCCGTCGGGCACGACACCGCGCGCATCGGAGACGGATCCGACATGGTGGCTCGCGGCATCATCACCCATGCAAACTCTCAGGCAGCCGCGCTCGGCTGCCGATCCGGCTTTGCCTGTCGAGATGCCGCGGCGGTCTTGCAACAAGCCTCACCCGGCACGGGGGAGCCACCCCCGGCACTCGAAGCCGCCTTTCTGCTGATTGCCGGGGCGCCCGCCGTATGGGCGCTCGACTCGGCCTCGCTGGTCGACGCGCAGCAGGTCGGGGCGATTGTCGTGACCGGCTCGCATGGCGGGCTGCTCGGCGGCCGGCCGGACACCGCGCTCAAGGCCGACGCGCTCGCCGCGCTATTCAACGACGCCGGGATCGGGATAGACGAGGCCGGCGTCACAAGGCTGCCGGCGCTCGACGGTCGCGGCATCGCCGCGGGGACGGTGGCCGCAACGAGCGCCCGGATCGGCGATGCCCGTTCGACCTATGAAGACGGTATTCTGACGCGGGTAAACCAGCGTGCCGCGGCGCTGGGTATCGCGCCTGGCATGACCGCCCGAGAGTTTGTCGAAATTGTCCGCCGCACCGCGGTAGAACCAGGGAGGAACGCATGAGTGACCCAGCGCATGCCAGCAATCGGCCGTCGGGCCGTATGAACGGCGGCCGCGCGCTCGCCGAGATGCTGCGGCTCGCCGAGGTCGGGCCGATGTTCGGGATGGGCGGGTTTCAGCTTCTGCCGTTTTACGACGCGCTGGCGCAGCTCGGCATGCGGCATTTTCTGATCAACGACGAGCGTTGCGGCGCCTTCGCTGCGGACGCCTATGCGCGCGTCACTAACCGCCCTGGTGTGTGCGACGGTACGCTCGGCCCCGGCGCCACCAACCTCGTGACCGGCCTTATCGAGAGCCTCAACGCCGGCGTGCCGATCATCGCGCTGGCTGGCGACACCAACCGCGCGCATTCCTGGAAGAACATGACGCAGGAATGCCGGCAGACCGAGATCTTGCGGCCGGCGGTCAAGGAGCTGATCCGGGTCGAGATGACAAGCCGCGTCCCCGAGTTGTTGCGCCGTGCCTTTGCGGTGGCGACCTCCGGCCGGCCGGGGCCGGTATTGCTCGACGTTCCCGAGGATGTCTGCCACGGCGAGCACGACTTTACTGCCGAAGATTTTGCGATCGATCCGTCGACATTGAGCGTGCCCGCCCGGCGCATCCGGCCGGATCGGGCGGAGGTTGCCCGCGCTGCCGCGCTGATCGCGCGTGCCAAGCGCCCGCTGCTCCTGGTGGGTGGCGGCATTCACCTCTCGGCGGGATACGACGCATTGCTCGGTTTTGCCGAGGCCCAGTCGATCCCGGTCGCGCATACGATGAGCGGCAAGGGCGGCATCGCCTGCACCCATCCGCTTTCGGTCGGGCTTTTCGGCCGTTATTCGCGCATCGCCAACGAGCTGATCGAGACCTCGGACTGCCTCGTCGTCGTCGGCTGCAAGCTCGGCGAGATTGCGACCAAGCGCTATGCGTTGCCGCCGGAAACGATCCCGCTGATCCATCTCGACATTGTCGCGGAGGAGATCGGCCGCTGCCGCGCAGCGGATGTGGCGTTGTGGGGTGACGCCAGGGCCGGGCTCGAGGATCTCGGCGAGGCGCTTGCCGACGAGGAGAAGCGAGCGCGGGCGGCGCGCGCCGATTATGTCGACGAGATCCCCTCCCGGATGGCGTCATGGCGCGACGAGGCAGCCGCGCGCCTCGACTCGGAGGAGCGGCCGATCCACATGGCCCGGCTGTGCACCGAGCTCAACAAGGCATTGCCGGCGGACAGCACCCTCGTCGCCGACGGCGGATTTGCCGGTCACTGGACCGGGCTGCTCTATGATACGAAATCGCCGGGGCGCCACTTCATCCCGGATCGCGGTCTGGCGTCGATCGGCTACGGGCTGCCCGGCGGGATCGGGGCGGCTCTGGCCGCTCCGTCCACCCCGGCCGTCGCGATCACCGGCGACGGCGGGTTCAACATGATGCTCGGCGAGCTCGAAACCGCCCGGCGTGCCGGCATCGGATTGACGATCGTCGTCGTCAACAATGCCGCCTCGGGTTACGTCAAGGCATTGCAGCACGCCATCTTTCGCGGGCGCTATCAATCCTCCGACCTCGTCGAGATGGATTATGCCGCGATCGCCCGCGCGATGGGCTGCAACGGCATCCGGATCGAGGATCCGGATCGGCTCGGCGAGGCGCTGCGGACCGGCCTCGCCGAGCGCACCCGCCCGACCGTGCTCGACGTCGTCGTGACCCGCGACCCCGCCCGCATGCTGCCCGCGGTCGACAACCGTACCGTCGAGATCAAACAAGGCGACCGGGTGGCTTAATCGCGAAGGTTCACTCTGCCAAAACCGGACTCAACGCGTCGCTGCGGTAATTGCCTCGCGCAGGATCTGCGGGATGCGGTCGAGCACCTCGGGTGGGGTCATCAGCGGCGGGGCGAGGCAGATCGTGTCGCCGATCGGCGGATCGGCGCTGCCGGCGCGAATGCGCGGTAGCAGCCCGCGCGCCAACGCCTCGCGCGTGAAGCGCCCGCCGAGCCCGACCGCCGGCGCCTTGGTGTTGCGGTCGGTCACCAGCTCGACGCCGCACATCATGCCGAGCCCGCGGACATCGCCGACGACCGGCAGGTCGCGCAAGCTCCTCGAGCCCGGCGAGCAGCCTGCGGCCCATTACCGCCGCGCGCTCGACGAGCCCCTCGCTTTCGATGATCTCGACATTGCGCAAGCCGACCGCACAGCAGACCGGATGGCCGGAATAGGTCGCGGCATGCATGAATTTGCGGTCGGCCGGCGCGCTCTCGATCGCCTCGTGCACGCGCTTCGACGCGATCACGCCGCCCAACGGCAGATAGCCGCTGGTCACCCCCTTGGCGAAGGAGACGAGATCCGGCTCGACGCCCCAATGCCCGAGCGCGAACCATCTGCCGGTGCGGCCAAAACCGGTGATCACCTCGTCGGCGATCAGCAGTACATCGTGGCGGTCGCAGATTTCGCGCAGCCGCGGGAAATAAGACGGCGGCGGCACGATAACGCCGCCCGCCCCCATCACCGGCTCGGCGATGACCGCCGCCACGGTGTCGGGGCCCTCGGCGAGGATCGCGCTTTTCGACCGCATCGGCGGCACCGACCCCCGGCTCCTCGTTGCCGGTCCAGCGATAGGCGTAAGGCGGCGCGACCTGGATGAAACCGGGGACGAGCGGCCCGAACATCTTGTGATAGGCCGCCATGCCGGTGGCGCTCATCGCCGCCATCGTCACGCCGTGATAGGCGTGGATGCGCGAAATGATCTTCGTCTTCTGCGGCTGGTCTTTGACCTTCCAGTAATAGCGCGCGAATTTGAACGAGGATTCGTTCGACTCGGCGCCCGCGGTCGTGAAATAGACGGCGGCGGAGCTCGGATAGGCGTGGCCGACGATCTTCTCGGCGAGACGCACCGCCGGCTCGTTGGTCGCGCCAATATAGGCCGAAGCGAAAGCGATGCGCCGCATCTGGGCTGCCGCCGCATCGGCAAGCTCGCCACGGCCGTGGCCGACGTTGACGTTCCACAGCCCGGACAGCCCGTCGATGTATTCGCGGCCCTCGGCATCGCGCAATATCGCGCCCTTCCCCTCGACAACGACCAGCGGCTGTCGGTGGTCATCAGGGTGATGCAGCGGGTGAACGAGATAGCGCCGGTCGCTTTCGAGCAGCTGCGTGGTGCCGTCCATATTACCTCCTATCCGCCAAGCGCCCGACCGGTACCCTTACCGCGGCCCAGGCGGAATGCGCTACGCTTTTGGCCGGCTAGGTCGCGCCTGTTGCGTCAGGCGCGCGGAACCGGTCAGCCGCCCTGGCCTGGGCCTTTGACGCCTCGACTTGGCGATCGCGGGGCGGAGCGTTGGTGACGAGAGAGGCGAGCAGCTCGTGCGCCGCATCGGCCACCCGGTCCACGGCCCGGTCGAAAGCGAGCTGGTTCGCTTTGGAGGGCCGCGTAAAGCCGCTCAGCTTCCGAACGAATTGCAGGGAAGAGGCTCGGATCTCGTCATCCGTGGCGGGTGGCTTGAAGTTATGCAGCGTCTTGATGTTACGGCACATGACGGTCCTCGCCACCAAATACCGCATCGACCGCGCACGGCCGATGTGCCAGTGATGCGACAAAGGTGTGGGACCGTGGCACACCTTCGTGCCACTATCAAGCGGCCGCCTGCGGGAAACTCGGCGGTCGCCATCAAGCGATCTCCAGATCGGCTCGAGATCATTGAATGCTTCGACCGGCGACCCCTTCGCTGGCGGCCCATTCCGATTTCCTGGTGGGCGGCCCCGCGGAGCTTCAGCGAACCGGGCTGCGGCATGCGGGGGGGCGGTCAGTTCGGCAGGCGCGCGGCTTTGAACCGTTGTCTCGGGCGATATGTTCATGCCGCCGCGAAGTGCCGGCATGGCCGACAATGCGAAATGAACTGCAGCGCGCTGCGTTCCCAGGATTGGGTGAGTGCAAATGCGCGACAGGCCGCGCGCGAAATCGTCAGGGCCTCGAGGCAGGCAAATTTGAGATCCTCGTCCAGCACGCCGACCGGATTGCTCCCAATCACGTCCTGTGGTCCCGGAACGGGGTACGCGGCAACCGGCACGCCGCAGGCCAATGCCTCGAGCTGAACGATTCCGAATGTGTCGGTTTGGCTGGGAAACACGAAGACGTCTGCCGCCGCAAGATGGGCGGCCAAGGTTTCCCCTTCCAGCTGACCGAGAAAGTGAGCGTCCGGAAAACGGCGCTGCAGTTCGCCCGCCTGTGGCCCGTCGCCGATGACGACCTTCGAGCCGGGCAGATCGAGCGCCAGAAATGCGGCCAGGTTCTTTTCCACCGCGAGGCGGCCGACGCTGATGAAAATCGGGCGGGGCAGATCGATTGCCGCGGCGCGCTCGGGGCGGAAGAGGTCGGTATCGACGCCGCGCGTCCACATCGCCAGGTGCGCAAAGCCGCGATTGCCGAGTTCCTCGAGCAATGAGCGGGTGGACACCATTGTCACCGCGGCCGCCGCATGAAAGCGGCGCAATACCGCGTAGGTCCACGACAGAGGGACCGGGAGGCGCGCCGAAACGTACTCCGGAAAACGCGTCATGTAGCTGGTCGTGAAGGATATTTTTCGCGCGAGGCAATAGCGCCGCACCAGTTGCCCGATCGGTCCCTCGGTGGCGATATGCAGGCAATCGGGTGTTGCAAGCTCGATCCGGCGCGCGATTTCTCGCCAGGTCGGGATGCCGCAGCGAATGCTCGGGTAGGTCGGCAACGGAAAGGTCGGAAAGCCTTCCGGCGTCAGAAACTCGATCTCGGCACCCAGCTTCCGCGCATTGGCGGCGAGCGATTGCAGGCTCCTGACGACTCCGTTGACCTGCGGTGACCATGCGTCGGTAGCGATCAGGATTCGCATCGCGCTCGTGCCGCTCAGAACGGCAGCCGCATCAGCGGCCTTCCCATACGGATGACCGCACGCTCCTGTACCGATTCGCAAAGGGCGACGCCCTTCGGTGCAAAAACGATGATGGTCGACCCGTGTTGGAACCATCCCATTTCCTGCCCTTTGCTGAAGGAGGCCCGGCAGGAAATTTCGGCTTCCCCGCGGTACTGCATGTTCAACAGGACGTCCAGAAAATGCAGGCGGATGCTGGCGACCAGAATCGCGGCCACCGGCACCAGGGTAATCACGATCGCCGGAGGGGCGGAGTATCGTGCGAATGACTGCGCGCTCATTCTTGCAAAACAACTTGGCAATGCGGTCGAGCGCGATCGGATTGACGTTCCACGTGTCGCCGGAAACGTAGGCGACCTTGTCGACGGTGCAGTCGTGCGGCGCATGGAAGCGGTGGTACATGCTGGGCGTCAGCCGCAACGTAACGTATTGGCCATCGCGATAGAGTTGGACGAGCTGCGGGTCGATCAGCAGATCCTGCAACGTGTAAGGAGATCCCTTGGCTTGGATCAGCTCGTTGCGGTCGATCCGTCCGCAGGCGCCGACAATGGCATCACAGGGGCTGGTTAAAATATGCGGGTCGGGGTCGACCGGACGCGCGCCGGGTTTCAGCTCTCGTGTGAAGCAGGCGTGCAAGCTCGTGAAGCGCTGCGTTTGCGATTCGCTCAGGTCGAGATCGGCGAACCGCCGCCAGATCGCGATCGAGGCTCGCGCCAGCAGCGGCGCCTCGATCTGGCTGAACCAGCCGAAAAACCGATTCGCCAGCTGATGCGGGATGCGGTTCGATCAGCAGAAAACTGATGTCCTCCCGAAGCGGGGTTTTGGCGGATGCCGCTCGCATTGTCATATTTTTGTAAAAATCATCGAATAATGACTGCGTCCATGGAGGCGGCAATCACCACCGCCGCCGCTTACAGCCTGGGCGCCATGGGTTTGGCTGTGTCGGCGGTCGGCCTGAAGGCGCGGCTGGAGCTGTCGAAGGCAAAGCACAGATCGCTCGCCGGGCATGCGCGAATCGCCCGGTTTGTAGCGTCGTTGGTGCCGTTCTACCAATATGACGAAGACGCAGATCTTCAAGACCGACGCAGCACCCGAGGTCATTGTCGCGCACCGCCGCGCCGATTTTGCGCGGCTGGCGGATCTCTACCGCAACCGGTATGCCCGTACATTGGAGCTGACGGCCGAGGCCACCGAATTGATCTCGGATCTGCAATTCACCGAGGCGTATCGCGTCCCGTTTCAGTTCAGCCGATATGTGCGCCGGCACTTGCCGGTCGGCGCGTTTCTGCAATCCTCGTCCGGGGTCACGACGACCGATCTCGACGGAAACACCTTTTACGATCTTACCGGCTCTTACGGCGTCAATCTGTTCGGCTACGATTTCTACAAGGAATGCATCGATCGAGGCATCGAGCGCGTGCATGCGCTCGGCCCGGTATTGGGCTCCTACCATCCGCTGGTCGCCGACAATGCCGCGCGCCTCGTGCGCCTGTCGGGCATGGACGAGGTTTCGTTTCACATGTCCGGAACAGAGGCCGTCATGCAGGCGGTCAGGCTCGCGCGCTACCATACGAGGCGTTCCCACCTGGTGCGCTTTTGCGGCGCGTATCACGGCTGGTGGGGCGATGTGCAGCCGGGCGTCGGCAATCCGGTGCCGACGCACGAAACATACACCTTGAAGGACATGTCCGAGGCCTCGCTGCGCGTGCTGCGCAGCCGACGCGACATCGCCTGCGTCCTCGTCAACCCGGTGCAGATCATGCACCCGAACAGCGGTGCGCCGGCCGATTCGACCTTGGTCGACAGCACCAGGCAGGCGCAACTCGACCGCGCGGCCTATACCGATTGGCTGAGGCAACTCCGCGCGGTGTGCACAGAGCGCGGCATCGTATTGATCTTCGACGAGGTCTTTGTCGGCTTCCGCCTCGCACCCGGCGGCGCGCAGGAATATTTCGGCGTGCGGGCCGACCTCGTGACCTACGGCAAGACTCTCGGCGGCGGTCTGCCGATCGGCGCCGTGTGCGGGCGCAAGCATCTGATGAAACGTTTCCGCGAGGATCGGCCGGCCGATATCTGTTTTGCGCGCGGCACGTTCAACTCGCATCCCTACGTCATGGCGGCGATGAACGAATTCTTGCGACGCATCGAAGAACCGGCGATTTGCGCGCTCTACCGCGACCTCGACGAGATTTGGGATCGCCGCGCCGCGGCGCTCAATCGGCGTCTGCGCGATGCCGGGTTGCCGGTGCAGGTGGCAAACCTGTCGTCGATCTGGACGATCTGCTATACGCGGCCCTCCGCCTATAACTGGATGTTCCAATACTATCTGCGGGCGGAAGGCCTGGCGCTGAGCTGGGTCGGCACCGGCAGGCTCATTTTCAGCCTGAATTACACGGAAGCCGATTACCAGGCAGTCGCCGACCGCTTTGTCACCGCCGCCGAAGCGATGCAGCAGGGCGGCTGGTGGTGGGAGGACCCGCTCGCCAGCAACCGAAAGATCAAGCGCCGGATTTTGCGCGAGATGGTCGCTCATCGATTGTCGCCGCAGCGGGCTAGGCGCGCGCCCAGCTAAACGACGCGCCTCTGGTCCCTCAGTGGCTGTGGCCCAGCGCCAATTCGTCGTCCTCGATATCGCCGCGCAGCAGATGGTACGGCGCCTTGTAATAGAGTTTGATGTCGTGGAACGGGTCAGTCAGGATTTTGACCGCCCAAACCAATCCGGTCTGCAGGTCCCTGATAAAGAACAATTGAATGGATCGCAGAATTACCCCGGCAACTCCAATAAACAGCCAGCACATCCCGATCTGATGGACAAACTCCGAGCGCGCTTTCCCACGGACTGATCATTCCGAAGAACGTCGGCTTGAAATACAAGGGCAGCGGAGATAAGGCCCAAATCGACAGCAACACGACTTTGCGGCGGAGGTTGTAGCCGACCTTGACCTCTTCTTTGTACTCGTGGGTGGCGTCGTTTACCGAATCGTAACCCTTCGGTTCAAAGAAGAAATGGCCAATCTGGCGGCTGGTCATCGACACCGTCCATCCGATCAAGGCCGCGATCGCCGGGTCCCAGAACAGCAAGAACTACATGAAAATGAAGCTGATCGCGCTCAAAAGATGAAGCGATTGGTTGACCAGGCTATGGTGATAGTAGCGGTGATCGTCCCAACGCTGAACTTTCAGCGTCTGCATAAAGCCACTCATCTGGAGATCCCCCTTTGACGACTACTGGCAGTCAGCCGCGAATCGGCCAGTCTGCGATGCTCATGCTCCCGCCGCTTGTTCGCATTTCACAAACCTGAGGAGCGAGAAATGACCGAGCGGCGGCATCGGCCGGCGCTCGATCAGGCGCACGTCGGTTCGCCGCTCGGTCCACAGAGCGAATTGGTCCCAAGGAAACTCGGCCCGCCATCCGAGCCGGCAAACGATCGGTTGCAACAACCGTTCGACCATGTGCCGAAAGCCGCGATCCGCGCCGATGCGGCTGAGGAGGATCATCTCGCCGCCCGGTCGGAGCATTCGGGCGCACTCGTCGAGCGCTGCCTCCGGGTTTGGCACAGTCGAAATTACGTGGTTCGCCACGACGACGTCGAACGAAGCATCGGGGAATGACAGATGCTCTGCATCCATCACCTCCAGCTTCTCGACATTGGTCAGGGACAGGTCCGCCACCCGCCGCTGCGCTTTGCGTAGCATCGCCGCGGAAAGATCTATCCCGATTATGCGATTCTGGGAGGAATAGCCGGGGAGCGAGATGCCCGTGCCGACGCCGACTTCGAGAATCCGGCCCCCCACCTGCTCCGCCGCGGCGATCGCCGCCCGCCGCCCGCGATCGAATACGGCGCCAAAGACCAGATCGTAAACGGGAGCCCAGCGCGCATACGCCTTCTGCAGAGTGATCTTGTCGAGTTCTGCCGGCGATTTCTTCCCAACTGCATTCGTCACCAAGCCCTACCGCACCCACGTCTCGATTTCGTCATAAAAGCCTAGCTGAGCCATGTTACGGGAAAGTGAACAAACTATTGCAATTGGATGGCGGCGGCTTTCCAGCCGGAAGCAAGGTCCTCCGATGTGACGCGTGGCAGACCGGCGAAAGCGGCGAGAACGTCCAAGTCCAATCGCGACACTGGAATGGCGATAGAGCTATCGGTAGTCAGTAGCGTGAATCTCGCAAGCGCCTCGGCCCGATCGGCGATCCTGATTTGCCCAATCCGCGGCTTGATCGAGAGGGTGGAGGAGAACTCCGTCGCGACTCACTCGCTAATTGCGCGATTGTCCTCCGGTTGTCGTCCAAGCCAGTGCTGTACCCGCTCCCGTTGGGGATCTTGGCGTCGACGAGCCCAAAGCGCATGCGCTCCGTGTCCTGAGAAGGCGAGGTCACCATCTGGCAACCTTTCGAAGCGCATTGCAGAGATCGGAATTCGACGGGTGAGCGGTTGATTTTCCGCCATAGTTTTCGTCATTTGCTCCCTCCCTTTCCTTTCGGCATTCCCGAGTAAGGGTCAGAACCGGAAAGTGCCTGCGAAGATCGGCCCCCTCATATGGACGTTGAAGCCAAACCTGCCTTCGCTTCCCGTAATATCGAAATTGAGGCTGCGGTAGCCGAGGTGCAGGCTCCACGATGGGCTGAGGGTATAGTCGATGGTGCCGAGCACCTGCCAATCGCTATGCGCGCCGACCCCGAAACCGCCGACATCGCCATAGGCAGTGAGCCCGAAGCCATTGCCAAGCTCGCGGTGATAGCGCCCGCCGATAAGTGGGTCGGCCCAGCCGGCGGAGCGGTTCACCGCGACCCCCTGAAGCAGCCCCGGGTTCAGGCTCAGGTTCGCGGAGAACCCCCAGGCGCGAAATCCGAGCCCGGCATCCGCAAACTGCACCGGGTCCTGGAAAAAGCGGTAGAGGGCGATGCCAGTGCCGGTATCCGCCTCCAGCGCGGCGTTGCCGCCCTGAAACAAGATGTCGTGCGTCGTAATCTTCGTGCTCACCGGCAGGTGGATTGCGTCCGCAAGAAAGCCCAAATTGCCGTAGCGAGCTTCGAACGATCCCATGAATGGGGCCCCCTCGAGATGGGACAGGAGGTCGATTGTGCTCACGTTGGAATTCACTTCGGGCACACGGGTCAGCGGCGTCATCGTGGTTGCGTGAACGCTCGCGAGCCACAGATAGGGCGTCACGAAGAACTGGTATCCGCCCGGGGTGGTCGCGTTCTGCGCGGAGGCCTCCTCCAGACCGGACGCGGTTCCGGCAATAAATGTGAAGATGACGGCAATCAGTTTGCAGATTCGCTGCATCGATCGCTTCTCCTCTCGCTTGACTACTGGGGTCATTTGTTGACCGCGATCCGCTCCCTGGACACAGAGGTCAGTGCGGCCCGGTCGCATCGAACACGATCTGATCGTATTCCCAGAGCTGCTCGATAAACCTGCGGGACCGCTCATCACCACCCGCTCCTGCAGCGTCGCGCAGGATCTCATCTATCGAACGGTTGCCGTCGATTGCGGCGAAGACTCGCTCTTGTGCGGCGTCGATGGTGAGAGCGAGGTCGGGGTAGGTGTGCGCTCGATTGATCAGGACGGCCGCGAAACCGGGGGGCGCCCGGTCGCGGATGCACAGGGTCCACGGCAGACGCAAAGGAACGTATTCCCGCCAGGCATCGCCGTCGAAGGTGATCGGCTGGCTGTCGCCGGGGTGATCGGCGCGATAGGCGACGAAGTTGTGCTTGGCCATGGTCCCGCGCAGCAACTCGACCGCAGCGTGCTGCAATGGAGGCGAAAGCAAGACGAGACGCGCGGCATGTGGCGTCCTCGTGATTGCCCCACATTGCGGGAGATAGGGAGCCTGCTCGAACCAGCGCCCGAACGACAGGCCGCACCGCTCCAACCAGGCATAGAGCTGCGGCACGGTGTAGGCGCGGTCCTGCGGGTGCAACAGCGCGTCGGCGAGCGCATCCGGATTTCTGAAGTCCTTCGCCCGCCTCGCCACGCCGGCGATCGGGTGGTCGGAAGACAGCGCACCGATCGTGGCGCCGAGGTCTCGCAGCTCCGCCTCCGTGGCGCCGATGCCGAGGAGGCGGCAATACTCCTGCATCATGTAGATGCCGGCACGCCCATATGCTGCATAGACCATCAAGTGCATCGCGCCGTTGGGCGCAAGGACATTGCGCAGCGCCCGTAAGCCGATATCCGGGTCGGGTAGGTGGTGGAGCACACCGGTGCAGACGATCTGGTCGAATATCTGGCCGAGCTCCCCGACCTGCTCGATCGCGAGCCGATACAGATCGAGGTTTCGCAAGCGATATTTTCGCTGAAGATCGCGCGTGTAGCGCAGGCTGGTCTTGCTGATGTCGATCGCCGTCACGCGAGCATCGGGTTCGCGCAGCGCATGAATGGCAGCCTGCGACGTCCCGCAGCCGGCGACCAGGATCTCTCGATTTGTCCGCGGCTTCTCCGTTGGCCACAGCAGAAGGGACAATGCCCGACGCCGATCGGGGTTCCGATAGAGGTCGCGGTGCCGATCCAGGTCGCCGATCGGCGCCGGATATGGGTGGCTTTCGTAGAAGGCGCGCACCTCGTCGGCCGGATCGGCGGGCGCTGGTCTTTTCGTCTCTTGCCGAACCATGTCTGTTCGCGCCTTCCTCTGGGCGCCGGCCGGAGAACACGGCCGGCGCCCTCCAATCCGGTTCGGCTGGGTTACGTGTGGGTGACTCTCCTGCAGCCTGCCGAAGCACGTCGTCGAGGTTGAAGCTGGCGGCCTTCTGGCGCTGCGGATACTCCCTGAAGGTCTGCAGGAATTCCCCGACATAGGCCTGCGCCGGCACCATCAAGAAGGCGTGATCGACAAGCCAATCGTAGTAGGTGATCGACGTGATGTCGGCGCGCTCGAAGGGGTCCGTGCGGAGATTGAACATCTTTGGCACGCGAAGGGTGACAAACGGCTCGGACCAGACGCGCATCGTGCCGGGCTGCCGCTGTTCCGCGAATACCAGCTTCCAATTGTCGTAGCGCAGCGCCACGAGCTGCTGGTCGTCGTTGCAGTAGATGAACGAGACCCGCGGGCTCTTCTCCGCCTGGCCGGTCAAGTACGGCAGCAAATTATAGCCGTCGAGGTGGACCTTGTAGGTCATGTCCCCGATCGTGTAGCCCTTCAGGAGCTTGTCGGTGACGTCCGGGTCGCCGGCCATGGCGAGGAATGTCGGCAGCCAGTCGTGATGGGCCACGATCTCGTTCGACACGCTGCCCGGTTTGATCTTGCCGGGCCAGCGGACCACGCACGGCACCCGATAGGCACCCTCCCAGTTGGTGTTCTTCTCGTTCCGGAACGGGGTCATCGCCCCATCGGGCCATGAAAACATATTTGGACCGTTATCGGTGCTGTACATGACAAAGGTATTGTCGGCGATGCCGGCATCGTCGAGCGCCTTCAGCACTTCGCCGACGTTCTTGTCGTGATCGATCATCGACATCGTGGTATTCGCTCTGCCAGCGGCCCGACTGACCCCGGCTCTCCGGCTTCACATGCGTGCGGAAATGCATGTGCGTGAAGTTCACCCAGAGAAAGAAGGGTTGGCCGGCCTGAGCCTGCCGCTTGATGTAGTCGACGGCACGGTCGGCGATGTCGTCATCGATCGTTTCCATGCGCTTCTTCGTCAGCGGGCCGGTGTCGTGGACCGTCTGCTTGCCGATCCTGCCGAACCGCGGATCGACCGTCGCGTCGTCCCTGTCGGTCGCCTTGCAGTCCAAGACGCCGCGCGGACCGAACCTCTCGCGAAAGTGAGGAAAATCCGACCCCTTCGGGTAATCGGGCAGTTCCGGCTCTTCCTCCGCGTTCAGGTGGTACAGATTGCCGTAGAACTCGTCGAAGCCGTGCACGGTCGGCAGATATTCGTTGCGGTCGCCGAGGTGGTTCTTGCCGATCTGCGCGGTCGCGTAGCCCAATGGCTTGAGCAGCTCGGCGATCGTCGGGTCTTCCTTGTGCAGACCAACGGGGGCGGCCGGCAGACCGACTTTGGTCAACCCGGTGCGCAATCCGTGCTGACCGGTGATGAACGACGATCGTCCGGCCGTGCAGCTCTGCTCGCCGTAGCAGTCGGTGAAACGCATGCCTTCCTGGGCGATGCGGTCGATATTGGGCGTGCGGTAGCCCATCAACCCGTCGCTGTAGCAACTCAAATTGGTAATGCCGATATCATCGCCCCAGATGACGACGATATTGGGTTTCGTTGCTGCTCTGGATCTGGCCATCTCAATCTCCTTCGTTGGTCGGGTGGTGTCGAAAGCGCTTGTTGGTCTCGGTTGCTCGGCCCGTCTGGCTACGTGAGGCGGAACAGCACCGCAAAGAAGGCGAACAGGCCGATGAAGATGAGGAGGATGGCCACCGCCATGACCGGCGATCGCATTCCCTCCTTTGTTACGCCGGCGATCGGCGCGAACGATCCGCCCCACAGGTAGCGAACCGTCCAAAAGTACTGCCAAAGCGAAACGACAAGTGCCAGGACGCCGCACGAAATCAGCGCGAGCCCCAAAAATTCCGGCGCGGTTGGAAGATAGGCGGGGCGGGCTCCCGGGATCTGTTGCAAGCGGTTGAAGTACTGGACGATTGCGAACCCGAACCCGATCAGCGCCACGGCCGTGCGCTGCCACGACATCATCGTGCGTTCGAGGGCAAGACGGGTGCGCAGCCAGGCAAAGTGGCTGTCTGCGGTGACCCGTACTTCGAACCTGCCCGCATGGGCGGCGGTTCCATCTGCCATGCCCGGTGCCTCTTTGCTGACTAACTCTAGTGCTCAGATACAGACACGAGATTCACCCTCGTCGATGGCCGGACTTGATCCGGCCATCCACGAACGGTAGGAGTGGACCGCGCAGGCTTCCGTGGATGCCCGGCTCAAGGCCGGGCATGACGAATAAAGAGAGGTGAATCATCCGTGCATCTGAGCACTAGCAGGGTCTAGCGCGCACCCCAGCCTCCCCTTAGCTTCGCTCAATTGGCTCCCGCTCGACAAAGAACATCCGCGTCAGCCGGCCTTCACCGAGCGCCTCCTCGAGCACGCGGAAGGCGCAATACGGGAGCAGGACCATAAGCATGATCAGGTAGCCGGCGAGCGTTTCCTCGAGGCGAGGACCGAAGAGGTCGCCGAGCGAGGAAGCGATCGATCGGTGGTGGAAGAGGCCGACGACGGCTTCCTCGATGATCGTCATGATGATCAGCAGTACCAGCAAGCCGAACGCCTTCTGTAGCGTCGGCCAGATCAGCGGGCCAGTGGTGGTGCGTCCGCCGATCTTCACGGCCTCGCCGATCAACATGAATTTCGCCAGCACTACGGCCTTGACGATGGCGATGCCCCAAGGGGTGAATTGGACGCCCTGGGTATGCAGCACCGCGGTCTTCATCAGGATCACGGCTCCGAGGGTGACATAGAGATAAAGAGTAATGAACATGAGCTCCTTGAGCTCGTGCATTGCGCGCTGGTGCAGCGGGGGTTTCGCGGTTGTCTCAGCGATCACGATAATCTCCTGCCGCGTCCTTGCGGCTATAAGCTGTTTACAGTCAGCGTGCTGAGCGCATTTACTGCCGTGCCATAGCGATGCGGATGGCGTCCTCCGGCGAGACGAGGTGATCCGAGCTCTCGGCCGCATCGCCGATGGCGAGCTGCACCCCCTTGACCGTTCCGGTGAACGCATTGCCGCGCGAGCCGTAGTCCTGGGAGACCGGGGCCCCACTGTCCTCGCCGACGTCGCAGCCGTCGTCGGCGGAGAAGACCATCGCCTGCGTCATTGGGATGGTTCCTTCTCCGACCTTCTCGCCGTCGACATAGAGCGTCACCTGTCCGCCCTTGCCGAGGCCGCCGCCGGCGTAGGCAAACTCCATGCGCACTTGGTGCTCGCCAGCGGGCAGTGATCGCGAGGCTTCCACGTAGAAGTAATTCACCCCCGCCACGTTATAGCAGTATTTGAGCTTGCCGTTCTTCGCGTAGAGGCTCCACCCGCCGATATTCGCACCCTGGGCGATTATCACGCCCTCGGCCCCCGCCTCTGGGACCACGATCTCGGCAGTAACGGAGTGGGACTTGTTTTTGATGTTCAGGACGCAGTTCTCCGACAGGCGCCCCATGCCGCCGAACAGCAGCTGGGTCTTCCCCTTGATCAGCACCGGCCGGCCGGCGGTGTCCGGGTTCATCTTCTCGACAACCCGGTCGTCGATCGGCAACACGTTGTAGCGCGTCGCCTCGATCAGCCACAGTCGCTGCAGCTCGTGGAGCTTCTCCGGCATTTGTTTGGCGAGGTCGTTGGCCTGGCTCCAGTCCTTGCTGGTGTCGTAGAGCTCCCAGACATCATCGTCGAGGGGCACGGTCTTGCGGCCCACGAGCACCCAGGGTGTGCCGTGCTTTGTCACCGCAGTCCAGCCCTTGTGGTAGATGCCGCGGTTGCCGAACATTTCGAAGTACTGCGTCTCGTGCCGCTCCGCGGCCTTGGCGTCGTCGAACGAGTACAGCATGCTGACGCCCTCGATGGGCCGCTGCTGGACGCCGTTGACCGAGACCGGCTCGGGCAATCCCGCCGCCTCGAGGATCGTCGGCGCCACGTCGATGACATGGTGGAACTGCGAGCGGATTTCCCCTTTGGCCTTGATGCCGTTGGGCCAGTGCACGACGGTGCCATTGCGGGTCCCACCCCAGTGCGAGGCGACCTGCTTGGTCCACTGGTAAGGAGTGTTCATCGCATGCGCCCAGCCCACGGCGTAGTGGTTGTACAACTCGGGCCCGCCGAGCTTTTCATATCGCTCCATCAGGAATTCCGGTGTCTCGAGGGCCGCCAAGCCGTTGAAGTTGGCCATCTCGTTGTAGGCCCCATTCAACGTCCCCTCGGCCGAGGCGCCGTTGTCGCCGGTAATGTAGACTATGAGCGTGTCGTCGAGGATGTTGAGCCTCTTCAACCCGTCGATCAGGCGACCGACATGGTGGTCGGTGTACTCCAGGAATCCCGCATAGACCTCCATCTGGCGGCGCAGGATCGGCTTTAGCGCCTCCGGCATGTCGTCCCATGCTGGAATCTCCGCGTGGCGTGCCGTGAGCTGGCAGTCCGCCGGGACGACGTTTAGCGCCTTCTGCCGAGCGACAGTCTCTTCGCGCAGCTTGTCCCATCCCTGGTCAAACTTGCCCTTGTACTTGTCGGCCCACTCCTTGGGCACATGGTGAGGCGCGTGGGTGGCGCCGGGCGCGAAGTAGACGAAGAAGGGTTTGTCGGGCGCCAGCGCCTTCTGCTGAGAGACCCAGGCCATAGCCTTGTCGGTCATGTCCGCCATCAAGTGGTAGCCCTCTTCGGGCGTCTTTTTCGGCTCGACCGGCGTGGTCCCCTCGTACAGCGTCGGGTACCACTGGTTCGCTTCGCCGCCGATAAAGCCGTAGAAGTACTCGAACCCGCCGCCGCCGGTGGGCCATGCGTCGAACGGTCCGACCGGGCTCGTTTCCCACACCGGCACTTCGTGGCATTTGCCGAACTGCGCGGTCGAGTAGCCGTTGAGCTTCAGGGTCCGGGCGAGCGGCGAAATCGTGTTCGGCAGTACCGAGCTGTAGCCCGGTGCGCCGGTCGCGATTTCGGTGATGCCGCCCATGCCCGCGGAGTGATGGTTGCGCCCGGTCAGCAGCGCGGCGCGCGTCGGGGAGCAGAGGGCGGTGGTGTGGAAGCGGTTGTACTTCAGCCCACCCGCCGCAAGCTTTTCTAAGTTCGGCGTCTGGCAGGGGCCGCCAAAAGCGCTGTTGGAACCGAACCCGGCGTCGTCAATCAGGATGATAAGCACGTTGGGCGCACCCTTGGGCGGGCGCAACTGCTCGATTGGCGGAAATTTGGTGTCGGGGTCCTTCGCGTCATACGTGATCGGCCCGGTTCGCTCGGGCGTGGGGATCGGGAGATGCGAACGATGCTTCTTGTCTTCGCCGCTCATCGTCTGATCGTCCTTTCGCGTGGTGGCGGGTATCAGTGACTGCGCGGGCGCCGACCCGCACGGACCCGGCGCTCAGAGACCGACGCTCGCGTGCATGAGACCGCCGTCGGCGAAAATCGTCGTCGCGGTCAGATAGCTCGCCGCCTCGCCGGCGAGAAAGCCGACGACGCGCGCGATCTCCTCCGGGCGCGCCATCCGCTGCAGCGGGATCGCCTTGTCGAGCAGCGCCAGCTTTGCCGGGTCGTCCATCGTCGCAACATTGATCGGCGTTGCGACCGCACCCGGCCCCACCCCGACAACGAGAATGTTTTGCGGCGCGAGTTCGACCCCGGCCGTGCGCGTCAGCATGCGCATGCCGCCTTTTGACAGGCAATAAGCGGTATTGCCGGGCATCGGCCAGTCTTCGTGGACCGAGCTGATGTTGATGATCCGGCCGCCACCGCCCTGCTTGATCATCTGCTTGGCGGCGATTTGCGTGCCAAAAAAAGCGCTTTTGAGGTTGATCGCCATGACCCGTTCGTACTGGTCCTCGGTCGTGTCGAGGATCGAGGTGCGGGTCTCCACGCCGGCATTATTGACCATGATGTCGAGCCGGCCGAATTTGCCGACCGCCTGGTCGACCAGCATCTGCAGGTCGGCGAGCTTGCTGACATCGGCTTTGACGCCGATCGACTGATCGCCGAGTTTGCAGATCTCGCGTTCGAGCGCGTCGGTCGCCTCCGGATGCGCCACATAATCGATGACGATATTGGCCTGCAGCCGCGCCAGTTCGAGAACGATCGCCTGGCCGATCCCGCTATTGCCGCCGGTAACAATGGCAACCTTGCCCTTCAAAGACATTATCAGACTCCTCGATTCCAGTTCCCGGCTGTCAGTCGGCGTCGATGATTCAATGCCATTACATCGATGCTCCCGCCTGACGCACGACGCACCGGAAACCGACATGGCTCGTCGAGGTGTCCACCGGCTCGGCATGACGCGCCGCCGGGCGGTAACGGCGGCAGTAATTCGGAGCGCACAGGTGCGAGCCCCCCTTCAGCACCTTACGCGGAATCCTGATTTCGGGCTGGCAGGGGTCGTAGCTGGCGTTCTCACGACCGCCCCGCGGATTGATCGGGATGCAGCAGGCCTTCTGAGCATCGGCCTCGTGTCTGGGTGAGTACCAGTCGCTGGTCCATTCCCACACATTGCCGATCATGTCGTAGACGCCATAACCGTTCGGCGGGAATGCTGCCACCGGCGAGGTGCGCTCGTACCCGTCGAGCTTGAGATTCTCGTGCGGAAACGCACCCTGCCAGATGTTTGCCATTTGCTTGCCGCCGGGCGTGAGTTCATCGCCCCAGGCGAACTCGGCGCCGTCGAGCCCGCCGCGAGCCGCAAACTCCCATTCCGCTTCGGTCGGCAAGTCCTTGCACGCCCATTTCGCGTAAGCCAACGCGTCGCTGTAGGCGACGTGAACGACCGGATGTTCGTTGAGCCCGCCGAGCGAGCTGCGCGGTCCGTAGGGCCGCCGCCAGTTGGCGCCAAACTTGAACGCCCACCACTGGCTCCAATTGCCCATATCCTCGATTGGATGCTTTGGCGGACTGAAAACTAGGGAGCCTGCCCTTGAGCATGTTCGGCAAAGCGCCGGGATAGTCCGTTCGGATTCGGCGCGATCTCGGCGAAGGTGACATGGCCGGTGGCCCGGACAAACTCGCGGAATTCGCGGTTGGTCACCGGAGTGCGATCGATCCAGAACGGATCGACAGTCACGCGGTGGACCGGCGCCTCTTCCGTATAATGCTTGTCCGACCCCATCCGGAATTCGCCGCCATCGATCCACACCATGTCCCGATACAAAGGCGCCGCCCGAATCGGATCATCGGCAGGCCGTTCAGTCCGTACTCGAGAACTCACCAGTTCCATCTCCTCTGATCGGGTCTCACCGCGCAACAGCGGGTTATTGGCCCGCGGAGGCGCTGTCGAGGCCCAGCACTTCGATCTTGGCGGTCACGATCTTGGTTGGCCAAGCGGCCATCGTAAAGCCGCTCGCCACCGCAATTTTTTGCGCACCGTTCGCGGTATAGGTAATCACACCGCCAGCGATCGCGCCGCCGAGCTCCCGGCCCCAAAGTTTCTCGCCGCTGGCGGCATCGAGCGCATAGAAGTTGCCGCCCAGATCGCCGAAGAACACGACACCGCCGGCCGTTGGAGTCACTGCGCCGACGATCGGGTAGTTAGACTTCAGGCGCCACTTCCACACAGCGGTGTCGGCGTCGACGGCGTAGACCCACCCAGCCCAGTGTGCCTCCGTGCGGCCGAACATCCAGAACGGGTTCCATGTCGCCATCCCGGCCCATGGCTGCCCGAGCGTCACAGACCGCAGTTCATTGACATCCTCCGGCGTTACCGTGTCGCACCAATCGACCTCACCGACAAGGATAAGGTTCGTCTGCGGATCGTAGGCCGGGCTGTTCCATTCCGCGCCCCCGACCGCGCCAGGACAGAAATGGACGTCCTTGCCCGGCGAGAAAGGTGCCGCGACGTTCTCGACTTGGGTCACCGGCACGCGATAGAGCGCCTTGTTGTCGGCGAGATCGAAGCCGTAGAGGTATCCATCTTTAGGAGCGTCCGCCATGAGCTGCTTGCCGCCCATCGTTCGAAGCAGGACGGGCGGATTGGAGACGTCCCAGTCGTGCCAATCTTTCGGCACGAGCTTGAAATGGTACTTGTAGTCCCCGGTCTTGGCGTCGAGCACGACGACCGAGCCGGTATAGAGATTCTCTCCCTCGCGTGCGGCAATTGCGAAGTTGGGTGCGGGATTGCCGCCGGGAACGTATAGCAGCCCGGTCTTCGGATCGAGGGTGTAGGACGTCCAGACCCCGCCGCCGCTGATGGGTATGCCGGGCGCGTTTTGCCAAGTCGACATGTTGAGCGGCGTCGCGCCCAGCGGTCCGCGGACCACGTCGCCCTCGGCTTTGGGAACCAGAAAGAACTCCCAGACAATCCTGCCGGTCTTCGCGTCGAGCGCGAACATGTGCCCTTTCCCACCCTTGAAGTCGCCGCCCGCGTTGCCGACGAAGACGAGGCCGTCCGCGGCAATCGGCGCCGACGGCACCGACTCCCCGTGTTTCGGGTCCGCGATCGTCGTTTCCCAAATTCGCTTGCCGGTCTTGAAGTCATAGGCCAGCACTCGCCCGTCCTGTGTGCCGCGAAACAGCATGCCGTCCAAGTAGGCGGCGCCTCGGTTTGCGGGCAGAAGGGCGGGGGAGTAGTCCTCGTGCGTTCGCCAATTCTCGGCGCAAGTAGCCGGGTTGAGGGAGAAAATATCGAATTCGGTGGTGCCGATCAGAACGTTGTCCACCATGATCAGACCGGACTCGAAGGCGGCGAACTGATTGACGTCGTAAGTGCACAAAACCTTTAGCTTCCCGACATTCTTCGTATTTATCTGGCTGAGCGGCGAGTAACGCTCCGAAGTCAGAGTTCTGTTGTAGCTCGGCCAGTCTCCGGCATTGGCGCCCGCCGATGCCGCCTCCGCGGGAGGCGACGGCGTAACAGCCCCGGCGCCTTTGTAAGCCGGATTCGATTCCGTAGTTACTGTGCCTGCCGGGGCAACCAGCGAAATAAAATAGTTGCGCGTCAGACCCGCATACGTAGCCATCTGGACCGGGTAAGCAGAGTAGAGCGCGGCTGCTGCGGCAGCGCCTATGACGATAAGCGCACCAGCAATGATAAGGAGTTTGTACCTCACTTAATCCGGACCATCTTCTAGCCGCCCTCAAATCATCAGAACCACAACGGCGCGCTGCTCATGCGCTGGCCTGCCGCGTATCACGCGGCGCGGCATCGAGGATGCGCGGAGTGAAGCGTTCGGTCAGGACCGGCCCGAGGATGGAGGTAGCCAGCATCAAGACGAGCACCGCATTGAGCATCGTGCCATCCAGCATGCGCTGTCCCGCCGCGTTCCGCGTATCATACGCGACGAGCGCAGCCGCGAGCGTGGCAGCCACCTGCGGCAGGGTGAGCGCCCACATCGTCGATCTTGCTGCCGGCGAGTAGCCGAAGGCGCGCCCCACACCCGCCGCGGCCATCCATTTCCCCGCCAGGAGAGCGACAATGATCCGCCAGAGCCGATGCGGAAATGGTCGACGATAGCTTCCGGCAAAGGCGACGGGATCGATCAATAGACCGATGACAATGAAAGAAGCTCGGGATGAACAGGGCTTTCCCAAAGAACGTCCAGCTTGGCCCTTGCCGGATCGTCCTGTACCGGGCCGTTGACCGCCAGTCGCGCCAAGAACGCGCCGACAATCACCGGGCAGGTCTATGCAGCTCGGCTCGAAGAAGTCCGCAATCGGCCGGTGCTCGCCGAAGAAACCGAGGACGTGCGGCCCCAGCGCAACCCCGAAGATCAGCAATCCGACCATCGGCGGAACCCTGATGAGGGCCGCCAGCCGCGGTACCCCAACGATAACCGCGATGACGACCGCGAACTTTGCCAGATCCGGCAGCCCCAGGACGTGTGATCTGATTGCGTCGATCAGTGCCATTTAACTCGCCTGGAGGAATTGTGCTGGCCCACCGAAGGGGCGCGCTATTCGATTCGGCACAAACGCCGAAAGAACGTTGTAAGGCCCCCTGCCGGGGGAACGCTTCTCCATCATCAATCTGTAACCCAGATCACTCGCCGGTCTCGGCGATTTAAAGTGTCCTTCCCAAGGTGCCCTCGATCAGGTCGAATTGGACCTTCGCAGCGGAGGTTGATCGCACGAAAGCAATCGGCTCGCGCCACGGATCGATGACGCGATCGAGCCCGCTGATGAAGGCCACCACGATGCCGATCTCGGTTTTCCCATTGAGCACTATGATCCCGCCGACAAACAGTAGCGTGAAGACGCCGACCGATTGCAGTCCGCTGACAAGGAATTTCAGCCCAAACTTGAGCTTGAACACGCGAAGACGTGCCCTATAGATCGCTTCAAATGCTTTGCCAATCTCGCTTGCAAGAGAACTGACGGGTGATCCGCCACCACGTTGCATGTCGTCGACGACCAGGTCACCGGCCCGACGCACTGTGCGGACACGCTCTCTAACCAGTGTGTTTATGCGGCGCTGGGTGATTGGAACGGCGACGACCTGCGGAACGGCGATGAACAAAACGACCAGTCCGAGGAGAGGCTCGGTATACAGCATGTAACCTAGCACGCTAATCAGAGTCCCCGCCTGCACCGTCGGAGTTGAAATGCAGTCTCCGACAAACTTGCCGACCGCTTCCGCCTCGCTGGCGATCATCGCAACAAACGTGCCCGCCCTATCTTTGGCCGTTTCGTCGAGCGCCTCACCCGATTTAAGAGGCAAGCTGCTTCTGGAGATGTCGTTGCGCAGGGACAGGATCATCGACTCTCCCAGGCCCGCGCTTTTGATATTTATCATAAATTTGAGGCCTCCGATGCTGAGCGCCGCAATCAGGTAAGCCCCGCACAACAAAGCTAGTCTCTCAGCTTTCTCGCGCCCCGCGAGGGTATTTATAATGTGGCGTTGCAGTTCCAGCGGTGCCATCGCCAGCAGGGCAGCCATAACCGCCAAGATGATTAGGACAATCTGTTTTGACGCCGATGGCCGCCAGACATAAGCGTAAAATTCGCGCACGACGTTCCCGATCAGTATGGGTCCCGATCAGTATGGGTAAGGATAGGGACCATAGGGCGGCGGGTAGTAACCGGGGTAGCCGTAGGGTCGGTAGTACGGCGCGGCAGCGGCGCCATACCAATAGGCTCGTCGCGCCGCGCGCCGGGCCACGCCGGCAAACGACAGCGGCGTGAGGGGCATGCCGATGATATCGATGAAAACCGCGGCCGGGCCGTCGGCGCCCGCTAAGTCACCCTCCAGCACGCGTGTATCGAAGGTCAGCCGGTCGCCTTCGAGATGTGGGCTCTTCAGCTCGACAACGACGTCGCGGGCCGAAACGCCATCCTTGCTGAGCACAGATACGGTAGCATTCGGGGCATCTTTGGCAAAGTCGCCGGTAGTCCATTCCTCGAGCAGCGCCTCGGTCGGCAGGTGCCCTGCCGCTCTCACCGGCCGATCGGCAAACACGATCGAGGTTGGGCTTACGCCGGCCAAGGTCAAAGTCTGACCTTGCAGGCTGGCACCATGCGCATTCATGACGAACAGCGACGGCACCATGTCGACCTTCACCGACGATTTGCCCGGAGCGGACGCGCTCGGGGCGGCTGGGGTCGGCGTTTGGGCGCCTGCCATCTCCGGCATCCAAAGCGACGCCCCGATGGAGATTGCGAGAATGAGCCGGCTCATCGCCCAATCGCCTTCAAATAAGCGGATTCATCCTCCACGCGCCGAACACAGATGGCGTGGCACGCATCGTAATCCCCGGGGTTCTCTGCAATGCAGAGGGTACATTGCTGCCCGGCTATCTCCGAGCGTCCCGCTGCGGTGTCCGGATTGGGTTGAGCGCATCCGGCGAGAAGGGCAATCGCGCTTCCCACCGTAAAAGCGAACTGCCCAATATGTGCGCTGGTCATTTCTGCCCTTGCCCCTCTCGCATCACGTGCCGGAGCCGGCAAGAGTAAGCTCGACGCGGCGGTTCTGGGCCCGCCCCTGCGGCGTGTCATTGGGAGCGACCGGGTCGGCATCGCCAAGACCGCGCGTTTGGACCAGGTTCGGTTTCACTCCTTGCGAGATCAAGAAGTTCGCGACGGTCTGCGCCCGCTTAAGCGAAAGATCCTGGTTGCTGCCGATCCCTTGCTGCTGCAGTTCGGGGCCGATCGGAACATTGTCCGTGTACCCGGTCACGATAATCGTGGTCTGCTGGAACGGCGCCAGGATCGGGGCCATCTCGGATATCGTCTGGGCCGCCGCAGGGGGCATCTGCCAGCCCCCGGAGGGGAACAGCAGGTCGCTGTTCACGGCCACCTTGATCGCTCCCTGAAGTCGCGTAATGTGGACTTGTTGTGACGCGATCTGACCCGAGAGTTGCTGGTTTAGCTGGTTGTAATCGTTTTCGAGTGCGTTGTATTGCTGCGCCGGCACGCAAGCCGAAAGAAGCAGTCCGATCAAGGAAATCATAATCGCCGCGGACGCGGCAACGCGAGACAGACCGATCGTCATCATTTCTTTCTCCCCTTGCTGATGTGTGCGCGCTTGCAATTTCCCCTGTGGGCGCCCCATGTGCGATTATCGCGAGCGCTAAACCGTGAGTTCTATTCACTTTCGGCGGAAATCCCGAAAGCGGGAATGCGACGCTCCGTCGCTACTCCGCGGGTGGTGGAGCGTGACGGACGGCGCTTTCCCGAAAGCCGCCGACCGGGACGGTCCACTTGCCCCACTCGCGATCCAATTCGTCGTGATGTTTGGTGACGATGCCAGGGATCATCCAGGGACCATCCGTCGCCAAAATGGAAGCTCAGAAGGGATTGAGCAGAAACTGGTTGGTCCGGTCGCTGCTGCCTGGCGGGCCGCCGAAGGACCAGATGTTGTTGGCGACCGCGCCGAACACCCACGGGCTTTCATCCCTCGCGCAGGTTGTAGTTGACGAAGAGCTGGATCAGCAACTGAGCCAACCCAATGACTGGGGCAAGTATGAGATATTTCCAGTAAAGGGGGCTCCAATCCCCCGTTACCGTATGCTCAGACACTCGATTGAGTTCCCAAGCCGGATCAATGTTGCACGGTGCCGTGCTCGCTCTCATGCGGGAAGCCGCTGCTATAGGGCGTTCCCATACTGTTCCCCCCTGACGAGCTCGGCATCCGGGCCGGTGGCGGCGGCGCGCCGACTGGGGCTGCCGATGGCGGCATCGAGCTGCCTGTCTGAACTCGGGCGAGCTCTTGCTGGTTTAGCTGAGCAGCCGAATTTCCAGTCAAGGGCGCCATTTTGCGGTGGGCAGCCGCGTGAGTAGCGTGGTGGTGGCGATGGTGCATCGGCGGCGTCGCCGAGCTCGATGCCGGCGACGCCGCCGCCGCCGGGGCAGAGGTGGGTGCACCGGTGCTGTACGGCGTCAGACCGCTGCCGCCGGGGTTCGGGCCGGGCATTCCCATCGCGTTTCCGCCTGATGGACTGGCTGGTTGCGCCAACGCTGGCGCGGAGAACGCAAGCGCGGCGATCACCGCGACGCCGTCCAAGAGATGCCTTGTTTGCATCTTTGTCCTCCGATGTTGGACGTGCTGGCAAAGACTCCCGAGGTGATCATGCTCGCGAGCTGAACAGCACGCTATGCAGAATTCGGCAAAAATGCTGCCTACTATCTCGGCATTGCCTGGTTTGTTGAGCTACGCTGGCTGACCGAGCTCGGCCGGCAACCCGAATGTGTCCTGGCCTTCGAGGCCGTGAGGGAGCGTGTGGCGCCGGCCGGCACCCGATGAAACCGAACAGTCGTCTGGGCACGAGCCCGCATTGAGGAGGCTGCGTGATGGATGTCGCGCCTGACTGCGCCGCGCACTGGTCGCTCCAGAGGGTTGCGAAGGCGAAGATTACCCCGATGCTCGTCAGAACCCGCGCTGCCTGGCATGGCTGACAGCGCGGTATTCGGTCGGTTTTTTTATCCAGCCGCGGTCAGCCCCCGCCCGCTCCGACGGTCTTCGACAGTCTTAATCGGATCGTAGGGCAGTGGGTTTTTCGGGTTTTGCAGATTCGGGATCATGTCGTTCGAGGCGCCGCCCGGGAAGCGCTCGATGTTCGGATACTTGACGATCGACTGGTTGAACTCCGAGAGGGGAATGTCGATCAGCGAAAGGGCCCAACCATTGTCCATGCCCGCGTAGCGGCCCGGCGAGGAGGCGGGTTGCGGGTCGCGACCGCGCCATTGAACATCATGTCGTATTTCTCGTAGGGGTCCATGGTCAGGTTGTAGATCGAAGGGACGGCACCCATATTCAACGTCGGGCCCATCCAGGTGTCTTTCGAAGAATAGAGCGCCTTCCACGCTATCTTTATGTCGGGCGCATCCGGGTCGAGAGTGACGTCAGCGCGGACGCCAGAGAAGTTCTCGCCGTCGATATAGATCCAGCCGTTGCGAGCCGAATGCTTGGCCTTGCCCGTCACGTAGGCGCGAGTTGTCGATGCCGTCGAAGTAGATCGGCTTGCCGTTGTTGTCCATCATCTCGCCCTTGGGCGGCGCCTTGAGGCCGGCCATCGTGGCGGTCGTCGGCCACACGTCCATATGCGACATCATCTCGTGCAGGACCTGGCCCGCCGGAATCCTGTCCCGGCGCCCACATGATGCCCGGAACCCGCCAGCCGGCCTCGAAGGCTGAACCCTTTTCGCCGCGGAACGGATGTGTCCCGGCGTCGGGCCAGGCATCCTGCCACGCGCCATTGTCGGCGGTGAAGATGACAATCGTGTCGGGTGCTTCCGCGCGGATGGCGTCCATGATCCGGCCGACGTTGTAGTCGAGCTCCAGCATCGAATCCGAGTAGTTGCCGAGGTGCGATTTGCCCGCGAACATCTTGTTCGGGCTGGTAGGCTGGTGCATCTTCATGAAATTGACGTCCATGAAGAACGGCTTGCTGTCCTTTGCGTGCTTATTGATGTATTCGAGCGCCGAATCGGTCTGCCGCATGTCGAAATCCGCCAGGTTTTCCAGCGTGATCACCTGCGCCGTTATCACCCTTGACCGCCGGCTTGCCCGCCGTGCCTTCCCATTCGTAGAGGTTCACGACGCTCGTATACATCTTCCAATATTCAGCATTACCTTTCGGGAACCACGGGTGCGCGTTGGGAGCCATGTCGCTGTAACCGTAGACGCCCGGATAGTAGGCAGCGAACTCTTTCATTTTGTCGAAGCCGTGATTGATCGGGTAGAACTTTTCCACGTCGCCCAGATGCCATTTGCCGGAGAAGTAGGTGGAATAGCCGTTCTTCTGGTAGAACTCGGCGATCGTCGGCGTCTCTTTCCCGAGGCCGTTCGGGTCGCCGGGAACGACGACGACCGACAGGGCCGAACGGATCGGGATGCGCCCGGTCATGAACGATGCGCGGCCCGCCGTGCAGCTGGCCTGGCCATACCAATTGGTGAATATCGCGCCTTCCTTGGCGATCCGGTCGAGGTTCGGCGTCGGATGGCCGAGCGCGCCGCCACCGAGGTAGGCACCGAGATCGGCCCATCCCGTGTCGTCGCTCATCAGCATGACAACGTTGGGCCGCTTCTCCTGCGCTTGCGCCGGGTTTATAACCGCGGCTGCGGCCAGCAACGACCCGGCGGCAAACGCGCCGAGCCTTGGCCACGTGGGATGTAGAAATTTCACCTTTAACCTCCATGTCTCGAACAGTTCGGCGATTTCCCAGCTGCTATCATTCATTCCCCTTAGGGGGGTTCAGGCGCCGGGGCCTTCGAGCACGATCTCGATGCGCCTGTTCTTCGCGCGGCCGTCAGGCGTCTCGTTCGCGGCGACTGGATGCGAGTTGCCAAACCCCTTGGCTGAGATGACGTTGGGGTTGACGCCCTGCGCCTCGAGATACGCGACGACCTTGTCGGCGCGGCGTGAGGACAGATCGATGTTGTTGGCAACGCCGACCCGTTGCAGCGCCGGTCCGACCGGCAGGTTATCGGTATAGCCGTAGACGACCACTTTGGCGTTCTGCAGGCCCTGCAGCTTGGGAACGTACTGGTTGAGCGCTTGCTTGCCGTTGGCGCTGAGCTGATAACCGCCCTCCGGAAACAGCATGTCGCCGGCGACGACCCATTTCTGCTCTTGCTGCATCTTGGCGATCTGTGACTGCTCCGCCGTCGCTTGGGCGCGAGCTTGCTGAAGCTCTGCTCCCTGCTTTTCGTAGGCGCTCTGCGATACGCAAGCACCCAACATCAGCGCGGAGAGGGGAATAACCCGCGACGCGACTGTCAGGTTCATGATCATGGCACAGTCTCCGAATGGGGTTCAGGGTGGCCGGGCAAACCTTGCCCGAGCGTCAACCTTAGGCGTCCGATCTTCCGGCCGACTATGCAATTTCGGCAGAAAGACGCCGCTGCTACTCGGATTTTCGGCGAAGTGTGGCGGACGGAGACTCGCCGAACAGGGACTGGTATTCGACGGCGAAGCGCCCGAGTTGCCAAAAGCCATACCGCGTCGCGGTGTCGGTTACTGTCGTTGCATCAGGCGCCGCCTCGCGCAATGCCCGCCGCGTCAGATGCAAGCGGCGCAGCAGCAGGTAGCGCTTTGGCCCCATCCCCAAATGCTCCTGGCAGCACATCCGCAACGTCCGGCTCGCCACCCGGATCGCCTTGCATATCTCTGGGATGTAAAGTGGTTGCTCGGGATTTTCCTCCACCAGCCTGCGAAACCGGCGCATCACGATCGCGTGCTGCCCCTGCGCCAGGGTGTTCTCGTGCCCCTTTTGATCGCCAAGGCAGCCGACCTTGGCTTCGACCAATGCCTGCTCCAGCCCACGTGCTGCATCCGGATTGGCGATAATTTCCGGGGCCTCGTCCGCCAGTTGCCCGGCCGCCGCGTGGAGCCGCTGGAGGTTTGACATTGCGGCCGGTGACGGACTGATCAGGATTGCGTCGTGCGACGGCGTCAGATCGATCCCGACCATCGCCCCCCCGACCGATGCAATATCCTCGACCGGCAGCGACATTGTGCCGAAGGAAGCGGAGCCGGATGAACGCTGATAATAATCGAGGGCGGGGCCATGCCGTAAGACGGTGGACGGATCTATCTCCAACCCGCTCTGGAGCAGGCTTGGCCCGGGCCGGGTGCGAAACGTAATGTAAGTCCGGCTGCTTATAAGATTGCCCGCGTGGGAAATTCGCGGCAGATTGTCGGAGAACCGCTGCATCCGCAGCCGATGCAGATCAATGCGAGCCAGTCTGGCGTTGAAATCCCCCCGCCCCGTGACGGTCAGCTCGACTGTTCCCGCTCGGATGGTCGTAGCGTAATCGTCGGGGTCCGTGAAGGTTCGCACAGCACTCGAAGGCATCCGCTGGACCTCGGTGGCCGGGAGTCAACGGATGCGTACCATCGCCCCTCGGTCGAATTAGGTCAAATCAGTCACGAAAATTTCACACGTGGCCGGCCCAGAGAAAGGTCTGCTACGCCGTGATGTCGCTGCAAAGTAGCTGATGGCAATTCGCCATAGAGGGCGCAATAATCGCCGGCGAACCGACCGAGATCGCGGATGCCATATCGCTCGGCGACCTCGGAGACGCTTCCCGTATCAGGATTTTCGGTTCGCAGGGCGCGGTGCGCCTGTTGCATGCGGCGGAGGTGACGGTAGCGGCTCGGGCCCATGTCCAAATGCTTCTTGCAGCACTCGCGCAGCGTCCGCTCCGAGACGCCGAGCGCCGAGGAGATTTCGGTCATGCTCGGGAACGGGTCAGCCTGGAGCAGATCCTCAAATCCGGCAACTATCCCGCGATGCCGACGGGCGGCCGATGTTTCGTTCTGCGCCGGCCCGCCTGAGAGACATTCGATCAGCCCATGGATCAATTGCTGCTCCATGCCGTGCGCGGCTTCGGCATCGGTGAGCGCTCCCGACCGAGCTTCGGCCATTCGGGTGACGGCTCGCTGGAGTTGGGCCAAATGCCGAGCCGCCGCGGGAGTGGGCCGCCAGACCGCTGGTGCGGGCGGAACGTCAAGCCCGGGACCGCACATGGCGCGGCCATAACAGAGGAGCTCCTTTTCCGGCAGTCGGATGATGTCCCAGCGGCAGGGCCCGCTGGTTCTCGCATGTACCCGGCTCCCCGGACCAAGGGTCAGCATTTCGCCGGCCTGCATCTCGATCCCGCCCCAGACCGGCCCCGGTTTGCCGCCGACCAGCCACGAGACGAGGATCGAATCTGCAGGCACCGCGACTAGCGCGACGCGCGCCACTTCCTCTTCGGCGCTTGCCAGGCGCAAGCGGTCGAGCGAGATCTGCGTCAGGCGCGCCCGAAACTGCCCGGGGCCGGTAACGAGCAAGGCGGCAACGCCGTCGGCGCGCAAGGCGTCCTCAAATTCCTCCGGCTCCCAGAATACCGACGCGCGGCTACCGGGCATTTTTGTTCACTTTGCCGCCGGCCTCTCCAGCCAAAATGCTGTCTACGGCTCGCAGCTTCGGCGAAGAAAGCGAGCGGCGGCTATTCAATTTCGGCAAAAGGAAAGAGCCTCAGTTTCCGGGCGCGAGCCCGGGATCGGCCGGCACCGCACTCGGCTCGCGCGCGGCGGCGGCGTCCCACATGAGGCGCGGGTCGAAAGTTTCGGCCGCGAACATCGTTAGGATCACGACGGCGCAAAAGGCGAGGGCGCCGGCGCCGGGCTCGATCGTGATCACCGAACCGAATGCGACGAGCGCGCCGAGCAGCAACTCCATGAAAATGTCGATCATCGACCACCGGCCGATAAAGCGGACGATGTGGTAGAGCCGCGTGCGGTCGCGCAACCATCCCAAACGGCCGGTTTGGATCGTGACGAGCATGAACGAGAGCCCGATGAGCTTCAGCATCGGCACCGCGATGCTGGCGAAAAACACCAACGCCGCGAGCGGATACTGGCGCGCGGTCAACAGTTCTTCGACGCCGCCGAGGATCGTGCTGGGCTGGCCGGCGCCAAGCTGCACCACCGACAGCACGGGGTAATAGTTCGCCGGGATGTAGAGGACCGCGGCGGCGATGACCAAGGCCCAGGTCCGCGCCACGCTGTTCGGCTTGCGCTCGTGCAGCACGCTTTCGCAGCGGGGGCAGCGCGGGTCTTCCGGGCGGGGCACGCTGACGAGGCCGCAGGTTTCGCAGCCGATCTCGCCAGCGAGGCCCGGCGAGCCGTCGCGACGGTTGCCCCGGTACAGCCTCTCCCATACCGCCTCGCGGTCGAGCGCGGAGTCCATCCAGATGAGGACGAAGGTCAACGCCAGCAGGGCATAGACGCCGGTCGCGAGCCCGATCGTGACCAGGTCGCCGAGCTTCACATAGGCGACGAATACACCAAAAACAAAGACCTCGAGCATCGACCACGGGCGCAGGCGCTCGGTCCAAGCGAAAATCGTGCGCAGATGGCGGGGCGGCGTCCTTTCGTGCAATCGGATCAGCACATAGAGTATGCCGACCAGCCTCAACAGTGGCGCCAGCACGGTCACGAATATTATTACAGCGGCGAGCTCACCCATATTCTGCCGAACCAGCTCCTCGGGTCCCGAGAACAGATCCGCCGCGCGCCTGATGCCGGAGGTTTCAACGGTCATCAATGTCGTCGAGCACATGACGGCGAGCAAGACGAACGCAGCCAGGGTCAGCGCAATGATGTGTTGGATTTGGTGCACACTGGTCCGCCGCAGGATCGTCGGGCAACGCGCGCACTGCGCGGACGTGCCCGTCGCCAAAGCAGGGACGGTTTGGAACAGCCCGCAGCCCGGGCACTCCCGCAGCTGGGGCTCCGTCATTGGCCGGTCGGCAACGTGCTGCATCAGTGGCCTGTGACCAGCATCGAGGTGAGGCCGTCGGCGAGCTGGCCGACCGCGGTGCTGATCGCGGTGACCTCGCCCTGAATGCTCGCTGTCGGCGGTGACACGACAAAGCGGAAATTGCGCAATGCCGGCCCGGTCCGCCCCTTTAAGTCGACGCTGGCCTGCGCCTGCAGCACGAGGTTGCCCGAGGCGTCCTCGTCGAGCCGCTGCACGTTGAGTTCGATCGTCGCGTCGGGCGAGGCCGTCACAGCGCCGCTCTCGCCGATTACGGTGCTGTGCGGCAGGCGTTGGCTCAATTCTTCGATCAGCACCCGGCTCAGCATTGCGCCCAGCGGCTCGCCCCACCAGTCGTTCGACATCACGTCGAGCCGGTAGTTTTCCGACGAGCGGACGATTTGCGAGCGTTCGAGGTATCGCGCCATCGAGATCTGCTGAAGGGCAATCACCTTGGGTCCGCTGGTCTGGGCCGGACCCTGCACGGCCGCGATCGTATAGAGTACCGGGCTCGGGGAAGAGCAGGCGGCCAACGCCGCCGCCAGTATCAAAGCGACGAGCCTCGCCACTCTCATTCCAGCGGCCCCTCGGGCCGGCCCTTGAGCAGCGCCTCGGGATGGCGGGCCAACAGATCGGCGAGCGCGCGGATCGAGCGAAGCGCGTCATTGGCCTGCGCCAGCAACCGATCCATATCCCGGTTGAACTTGGTGTTGTCGCCATAGCCGTTGTCGAGCGAGAGGACCAGCTTGTTGGCGTTGGCCAGGGTCTTCTGCAGCCCGGCCGCGACCTCCGGCAATTGCTTTGCCGCGGGGCTGAGGCCGCTGTTGAGGCTCTGCACCATGGTCTGGGCCGAGGCGATCATCCCGGCGAGCTCGGTCAGCGCCTTTTTCATTTGCGGGCCTTGCGCCACGTCGTTGACCGATTTTAGGATGCCGTCGAGGTTTTTGCCGATCTGGTCGAACGGCATCGTGTTGACCTTGTTGAGCAATTCGGTCGCGGAGGCGGTGAGGCCGGCAAACCCGCCGCCTTCGGTCGCCGGTATGACGTAATCCGGCCCGTCCATCGCGACCTCCGCCGGCGGCTCATCTGTGACGAATTCGAGCGCCACATTCTGCTGTCCGGTTATCAGGCTGGCGCTCTGCAAGCTCGCGTGCAGGCCTTTTTTGAGGAGCGCATCGACTGCCTCCTCATCGGTATCGAACACCCGCTTGCCGACCCCGATGACCCGTTCCGGCTGCACCTCGTAGCGAACGGGCGCCACGATGGCGTCCTTGGCGGCGTCGTAGCTGAGACGCACGTCGGTCACCTCGCCGACCTTGAGACCATGCATCGTGACTTCGGAACCGGGCGCGAGCCCGCTGACGGAGCCCGGGAAGTAAGAAATCGCTTCGATCTTTCGCGTGTAAGAGGCGGCGTTTGCCGTCTCGCGATCGGCAAACAAGGGAAAGACGTGGTTTTCGGGTGTCTCCGCCGTATGGATATCCGCCACTCGCGTCTCGAACGCGACGCCGCCGAGCAGCAGCGCCTTCAACGACTCCATCTGCACTTCGACCCCGGTTCCGCCGAGCTTGATCGAGACACCCGACGCGTTCCAGAAACGGGTCTCGTCGTGCACATAACTGTCATAGGGCGCCCGGACGAAGGCGTAGATCGTCACGTATTCCGCCATGTCCGCGATGTCCCAGCCGAGCACCTCACCGACATTGAGGTCGCGGAAAAAGATCGGCGAGCCGACGGAGACCGCGCCGATCCGCTTGGATTTCAGCAGGAACGTGCGGCCCGGCACATGCGCTCCGAGAACCGGGGGATCCTCGCGTCCGACGAATTCCCGCTGGTCCTTGCCCGCCTTGTCAGCCGGCAACATGCCGACATAGGAGCCCGAGAGCAGCGTCTCGATGCCGGAAATATTGCCGGCGAAGAGCCGCGGCTTGACGACCCAGAACAAGGTTCCCTCGGTCAGCAGCGGCTCGGCCTGGTGGGTCGTGGCGACCGTCACGATGACATGCGTCTTATCAGGGGCCAATGTCAGGCTTTTTACCGTGCCGAACACGATATCCTTGTACTTCAGCTGCGATTGGCCGGCCTGCAGCCCTTCCCCGCCCTCGAAGGAGATCTTGATCGTCGGGCCTTCTTTCGACAGCGTATCCCAGGCGAGCCAGCCCCCGATCGCGACCGCGACGAGCGGCACGATCCAAATGATGGATATCCGCCGCGAACGCCGCGTCGCGGCATGCGGAAGTGTCCGCTGCTCGGCAAGGTTGGTCATAGCCAGTCTCCCCTTGGACCAGAGGAACTCCGAGCCGGCCTGGTCCGCATCCGGAGTGTCGCGTCAGACAACCTACAGGTCAACCCGAGCCGCTCCTGGGCCGCGCGTAATTTAGCCGCGGTTCTGCAAGCTCCACTATGCATTTTTGGCAAAGCTTCACGATCCATCGCCAAATGCATAGTTGAGTGATAAGACACCGGACTGTGCAGTGAGGACCTCCGGCAGTTCGGTTGTCTCAAAACATTGTGACAACCGATATAGCGTCATGGGGAGCCAGCTGGTCCAGCACCACCTATGACCCCGGCTTGTAGCAATACGACGACCACAAAAACGTGCATATTCCGGTTGAACTGGGCGGCCCGCCCGGCGACCGTGCAAGCCAGCGACAGGCCGGCGAGCAATGAAAACCAGAAACGCGCAGAGCGCGCCCTCACCTAACCCGAGCCCTCCCCGGCATTCTCAGTCTGCCGGAGCAGGCGCCTGATGCCGCCGTTTCTCACCGACGAGCTTTTCGAGAAAGGCCGCAGTATGCGGAGCCGAGTAGCGCCTCGCCGCCCCGGCGCCGAGCAGAAGCTCGCGGCCGAGCATGGCCAATGTCGCCGCGTCATCGACATCATACCATTCGGGCAGCGGCGCGACGGTGAGCCCGATCTCGCCGGCTCGGGCGAGCGTCTGCCGGAACACCCGTTCGGTGCTCCAGTCGATCTCCTCGAACAGCCGCCGGTGAAACTGTTTCAACCCGATCAAGTAATAGCCGCCATCCGCGGCGGGCCCGAGGACGACGCGGTCGCCCGCTTCCCGCAGCCGCAGAACCGTCTCCACGAGGAATTCGGTCGGCAAGCTCGGGCTGTCGGCGTTAACGAGACAAACCGAGGTGTAGCCTGCGTCAAAAAGGTCCCGCGCCGCGTGGAACAGACTGCGCCCGATTGTCGGCTCCCTGGGCGGCAGCAGTTTGAAGCCGGCGGGCAGCAGGTCATCGAAGAAGGGCTCGGAGCCCAGCGGATAATATGCGGCAAAACCCTGTACCGGCACTTGCCTTGCCGCAGCCACGATGTTTGCCGCGACGTCCATCAGACAGCAAGTGTTGAGCTCGGCGGCCTCCTCATGGGTCAAGGGCGGCACGAGGCGGGTCTTGACGGTCCCGGCAACGGACGCCTTGGCCATGATCGCAACCGCGCAGCATTCTTCAGGCAAAGCGGCCCCTCCGGATCGCAGAGCCCCTCAGGAGCCGCTGAACCACTCGTAACTGTAATCTTCCCTGAAGCCGCTTGGATAGTTATTCGTCATCGACAACGCCACGACAAATTTCGGAGGATCAGCCGATCTGGATGCGCATCCGCGCCGGGCCGGCCGGTGCCTTATCCCCTCGAAATCAACGACTTGCCGGCTCTGTTTTACCGGCGCCACACCGGACGGCAATTCGCCGAGATGGTAACTGACCAGTTCGACGAGATGCTGGAGCAGTCGCGAAAATACCCGCGTCTTCTCGGTCTCGCCGGGGGTGGTGATCCACAGCCGATCGCAGTGGCGCACGATGTGGCGGATGGCGTCGCGGAAAGCGCGCAGGCGGAATGGCTGGCCGATGATGAAGGGGTGCACCGAGATCGCGCACTATTGCGAGAGCGTGCCGAAAGGCACAATCCGGGGATCGGAGTAGCGCATGGCAGCCGGGGCCCCGGCCGAAAGTTAAGGCACCATCTTCATTGTGTCATCGCGATTGCCGCGCCGAGCGTCATGATCGACAATACCGTGCTGAGCAGCACCGTGGCGTTCGATTCGCTCGAGTAGACCTTGTAACGCAGCGCGAACATCGAGGTAATCGTCGCGGTCGGCAACGCGCCGAGAAGTATCAGCTCGCGCCGATACTCGCCGGCTATGTTGAACAGCAGCACGAGCGCCCATATTACAGCCGGCTGCGCCAGGTTCTTCATGACGACGTTCAGGATCGCGGCGCGGCTCAGCTTGAGCCTTTCGCCGGTCAGCAGCAGGCCGAGCGCGAACAGCGCCACACCCGAGGTGGCGTTGCCGATCAATGCAAAGGAGTTGTGTATCGCCTCCGGCAGGCGCCAACCGAGCAACGCCACAACGACGCCGATAACCGGTGCGATCACCAAGGGCTGGCGGATCGAGCCTAACACGGCGTGCCAGACCACCGTCAATCCCTGATGGCCGCCGCTATTGCCGCTCTTGCCCGCTTCCAGCAAAGCAAGGGTCACCGGCAGCAGCACCAGGCTGGATACCAGATTGCCGACCACCACCGACAACACGGCAGACGGCCCGACCACCGCGGTCAGCACCGGGATGCCCATGAACGCCATGTTCGGGAAAGAGCCGTTCAACGCCTGCAGCGCGCCGGCATCGACACGCAGCCGGAAGACGACCAGTGCAATCACCAAGCCGGCCAGGTAAATCGTCAGGAGGCCGGCAGCAATCGCGACAAAAAAGCGCCAGTCCTCGAGCTGGCTGGGCGACGCGCTGGCAGTGCCGATCAACAAATCGGCCGGCAGGCAGAAATCCAGGACCAGCACCGCCAGTGCGCTGCTTGCCGCCGCCGCGATAACGCCGTAACGGCCGGCCAGCCATCCTAACAGGATGACAAACGCGACGGGCGCCAACGCGTTGATGATGATCAGCAGCATGTCCATAGCGTCACTGCCGTTCTCCCCTCGCTCACAATAGCAGGGACATCACGTCTTCGGGCCGGAAGCAGGGCGGCGATGTCGCCATGGTCCTATTCACTCTACATTCAACGTGGGACGATGCCCGCACACGCCCGTTTTGGCGCGCCGGACGCGCGCAGAGGCAATTGATTTTGGATTTCCTTCACATCCTTCATGATCGCCTCGCGCAACGAGCTGTCCGGTATTCCGACAACTAGGGCGGCTTGCGATCGAGACCTAATTAAACCTGCGTAAAACTCGGTAAATGATAGTAAAATAGGCGACATCGCCCATACGCGAAATCTTGCTCCGACAGAAGCTAGTCCGGATCATGCACGTCGCCGGCTGCTCGCCAAATGCACCGAAGTGCTGATGCGGCTCTCCGGCAGGCGGCCGGAAGGCTGGCTCGGCCCCTATATCGCGCAGAGCGGCGTCACGTTGGATCTGTTGGAGGAGGCTGGCTACCGCTATGTGATGGATTGGGCGATGGACGATCAGCCGATCTGGATGCGGACCCGCGCCGGACCGATCCTGTCGGTGCCCTATCCGCTCGAAATCAACGACTCGCCGGCGCTGGTTTACCGGCGCCACACCGGACGGCAATTCGCCGAGATGGTGATCGACCAGTTCGACGAGAGATGCTGGAGCAGTCGCGAAAATACCCGCTGGTCTTCGCGGTCTCCGTGCACCCCTTCATCATCGGCCAGCCGTTCCGCCTGCGCGCTTTCCGCGACGCCGTCCGCCATATCGTCCGCCACCGCGATTGGCTCATCACGCCCCGCGAGATCGCACGCTATTGCGAGAGCCTGCCGAAAGGCACGATCCCGGGATCGGATTAGCGCATCGCAGCCGGGGCCCGTTACCGGTTCGCAATCTGCCGACTACCGCGAAGGTGTGGGAGGCCGTGCAAGGCGACCTGCGGCACGGCGCGCGGGCCTCGGTAAAGAGTGGCAAAACTGGTTTTCTGGAAATCGCGCGTCATCAGATAACACCGAGGATCGCGTCAAGGTGCTTTCGTAGTCCTTCCTCAACTCTACCCTTTCCCCCTATTGTATTATCGTAAAAAAGGCAGCGATACCCACTAACGTCAAAGGGCAGTTCTTTATTTCTGTCGGCAAAAAGAATAGTAGGCTTGTTTAGTGCGTGAGCGTAACCCAATTCATAAAAGACATTCTGATTTGGAGGCGTAATTTCGGCAACGACTATCTTGGCGTCGATAATACCTCTTATAACATCTTCGAGAATGACTCCCGGGCCAAATACCTCTCCGGCATGATAAGAACGAAGGTTATATTTTGGGTCGTTTACTACTCTCTTAATCACATCGGTATAAAGGTCTTGGTAGGGATCAGAGAACTGCATTACGACAAATACAGTCCCCGGCTCCTCGCTTACCGATGTGCTTGTGAACTCGACGCTAGTTGTTCCCCACGCAAATAACCCGAACTGCCCTTGTGGCAATGGGGTTTCAAGGACATGCTCCAAGACCTGAACGGAAATCCACTTCCAACAATACCCTCTGACCCTGCACACGGACACAAACGTTATACGGATGATCAGCAATTAAATTTTGCCGGCTTCCTGCAAAAGCAACACCACGCCATCCCATTGCAGGATCGTATTGATAAATACCATACGCACGACCAGCGCCGCCAAGCCCGATGCCGAGGTATGGATCAGCCAGCGACCGATATCCAAATAAGAGGCGGCCCGCAACCTCTACACCGTTAGGATCAACCTCCGGAAACCGGATTGTCGCGCGTGCGGTTCCTTCCGAAAACCGAACGTTCGAGACGCAGAATCCATACGGCCATTGCGGGTCTTCTGGAGACTTATAAACACGACGGCCATTGGAGAAATCCCATACACCGACAATAGCGGCCCAGTTGGTGATATCTTCCAATTCTTCACTCATCGCATTGCGACCCGAGTCGGGAAACTGTGCTCGGTGCTCAAGTCGTAGCTGCGCGCAAGTCCGGCAAGGGTCGAGCTGCTCATTCGGCGCGTGTCGCTCGGCGAATGGTGGATATGCCGACGTTGTAAGCTGCGGGCGAGCTCGTCGAGCGTAGCGCCCTCCGCACGGCGTCGGCTGGCCTCTTTCTGCTGTGCCGGGGTGAGTGCCAGAGATCGCCCCATCTGCTGCCCGCGCTTTTGCGCCCGGCTGTGGCCCTCGGCGGTGCGGGTGTGGATAAGATCGCGCTCCACGTCCGCCAAGCCGCCGAGCACGGCATTCATCAGCCGTCCGGTGCTGGTGCCGGTGTCGGCCCAGGGTTCCGCGAGCGACCGGAATTGCGCCTTGGCGTCCACGATCTGCTTGACGCGACGAACGCACACCTTTGATGCATGAAATCCGCGCCGAGGGCATTCACTTGTGAAACACGGGACATCGCGGCCGGAATCCTCCCGCGCTTCGGCTCGCGCGCGCGAGCCGAAGCGCACGACGCGCCCCGCAACGACCGGGCAGTTTCCGGCTGCACAATTCCGGCTTCACAAGTCAATGCCCTCGGCGCGGATTTCATGCAACAAAGGTGTGCGTTCGCCGCGTCAGCAGATCGTGGACGCCAAGGCGCAATTCCGGTCGCTCGCGGAACCCTGGGCCGACACCGGCACCAGCACCGGACGGCTGATGAATGCCGTGCTCGGCGGCTGGCGGATGGGCGCGATCTACACCCGCAAAGCCGGCCACAACCGGGCGCGAAAGCGCGGGCAGCAGAGAGACGAGCGATTTCGACCGGCGGCTGCAGCTCATGGAGGACGATTTCGCCAGCCGGGCAAAAGCGGAGGCGAGCGCCGGGCCGGGGATGCGCTTCAACTTTTAGGGGAGGTTTTGCTGTAGATTTGCTGCAGGAGCAGCAACAAGTAAATCACCGACGCAATCTGAAATTGTAGTTCGCGGCGGGCAACGCCGTATGCCCGCCACGAGATCACTTGCAACTGAAAGCGAGTCGCAATAACTTTTCGGGTCAAAGCTCGAGTTGGACGTATGCCCGCCGCAAAAGACATTTCGAACGGCGCCGTGGCGCTCGGTGCCGCACCAGTGGGGTTTGCCGGCCGAATTCACACGATCCGCGTGGTGGCCCAAGATGACGGGCTGCCGGCCGCGGAGCTTGAGCGGCGGCTGATTGAGCTGGGTTTTGTCGAAGGCGCGCGGGTCCAGATTTGCACGAGGGGTTGTTCGGCCGCGACCCGATCGCCGTGCGGGTGAATGAAGCGACGGTCGCGCTGCGGCGTCGGGAGGCGGCCTCCATACTGGTTGAGCCGGATCGCTGATGAGTGAAATCGCAGCGCCGGCGCGTGTTGCGCTCGTCGGCAACCCGAACAGCGGCAAGACCGCTCTTTTCAATGCGCTGACCGGCAGCCGCCAGAAGGTCGCGAACTATCCCGGGGTCACGGTCGAGCGAAAGGAGGGGCTGGTCGTAACGCCCGCCGGGCTCGCGGTGCGGCTGATCGATTTGCCGGGCACCTATTCACTGCGCGCCCGCAGCCTCGACGAGATCGTGACCCGCGATATCGTGTTGGGGCGGCTCGAAAGCGAAGCCACTCCAAACCTTCTCGTCTGCGTCGCCAACTCGACCAATCTGCGGGTGGCGCTGCGCCTGGCGCTCGAGCTGAAGCGGGTCGGCCGGCCGATGATCCTCGCGCTCAACATGTTCGACATTGCGCGCCATCGCGGGTTCGAAATCGACCTCGATCGGCTCTCCACAGAGCTCGGCATTCCGGTTGTAGCGTCGGTCGCAGTCCGCCGGGGTGGCACAAACGATCTCCTTGCCCGCATCGACGCGGTGATCCGCGAGCGCGGGCTGCCGCGAGCCCCGGACTGGTCAGAGCCCAATGCGGCGCAGTTGCGCGCGACGCAGCGCGAAGCCGACCGCATCCTCGATACGGCCGCAGTGAATCCCGGGCGGCCCGACGGCTTCACGCGGCGTCTCGACCGGGTGGTGCTGCACCCGGTCCTCGGCCTCGTCATCCTGCTCGCGATCCTATTTTTGATGTTCCAGGCGGTTTTTACCTGGGCGCAGGCCCCGATGGACTTGATCAAGAGCGGATTCGACGGGCTCGCTGTGCGGGCCGGAGAGGTGCTGCCACCGGGTTGGCTGTTGAGCTTCGTCCGCGACGGGGTCATCTCGGGGGTCGGCAGCGTATTGGTTTTCCTGCCGCAGATCCTCACTCTGTTCTTCTTCATTCTGCTGCTCGAAGATTTCGGCTACATGGCCCGGGCGGCATTCCTGATGGACCGCATCATGGGCGGCGCCGGGCTGCATGGCCGCGCGTTCATCCCGCTGCTTGTCGAGCTTTGCCTGCGCGATCCCCGGCATCATGGCGACGCGGGTCATCTCCAGCCGCCGCGGGCGTCTCGCGACGATCCTGGTCGCGCCGCTGATGACCTGCTCGGCGCGCATCCCGGTCTACACCTTGATCATCGCGGCCTTTATTCCCGCGCGCACCGTATTGGGCTGGCTCAGCCTGCAGGGCCTCGTAATGTTCGGCCTTTACACGGCCGGCATTGCCAGCGCGCTCGGCATGTCCTGGGTGTTCAACCGCTTTCTGTGGCGGCGGGAGCCGAGCGAACCCTTCATGCTCGAGCTACCGGATTACAAGCGGCCGGTTTTGCGGAACATCGCGCTCGGTCTCGTGCAGCGCGGCCAGATTTTCCTGAAGCGGGCCGGCACGACGATCTTTGCGATGATGGTCGTGATCTGGTTTTTGTGCTCGGTCCCGCCAGCCCCACCCGGCGCTGCCGAGCCGGCGATCAATTACAGTCTGGCGGCGCGCATCGGCCAGGTGATGGAGCCGGTATTGCGCCCGGTCGGCTTCAATTGGCAAATCGACGTCGCGTTGGTGCCGGGGATCGCGGCCCGCGAAGTCGCCGTCGCCGCGCTCGGAACGGTCTATTCGATCGCGGGCGCCGACGACAATCCCGGTGAGCTCGGCCACGTCCTGACCGCACATTGGAGCCTCGCCACCGCCCTGGCGCTGCTAGCCTGGTATGTTTTCGCACCGCAATGCGCGTCGACCTTGGGCGTCGTGCGCCGCGAAACCGCCAGCTGGAAATGGACCGCCTTCCTCTTCAGCTACATGCTGGCGCTCGCCTACCTCGCAGCGTTCGTCACCTATCACGCCGCCATCGCGCTCGGCGCTGGTTAAACGGTCGCGATGGCGTTGGCAGGCGAGCCGACGGCGCCGGGCAGGCGCAGGGGCGGGGCGGTCAACAGGAAGCGCGAACGGTTTTTTGCGCGCAGCCAATCGGCGAGTTCGGAGAGATGCCAGATCTCGCCGAGATAGACGCCGAGCTTGAAGAGGCAATGGGCGTGCAGCGGCAATGAGGCGCAGTGGTCTTCGCCCTCGCAAGGGCGCGAGGGCATCTGCTCGACCGCCCGGTTGTCGGAAATCAGCGCGACGACGCCTGATCGGGTGACCCAGTTGAGGAGCCGCTCGTCGCGCCCGTCGAGGCCGGCTCCGGGATTGGCGGCGAGCACTGCTGCGTCGGGGCTCTTGTTCATGCCGAGGATGACCCGGTCGTAGCCGGTGCGGAAGCAGACGAGGTCGCCCTCCTCGACCTCGACCTTGTCCGCCTCCATGATCCGCATCAGCTGGTCGTAGCCGACAAAGCTCTCGCCGCGGCCGCAATGGTGCTCGAGGTCGATCATGACGCCGCGGCCCTGCATGCCGTGCGCCGCCATGTGGTCGATCGACAGCTTGAGCGCGCCGACATGCTCGCCGCGCTCAACCGCGCCGCCGTCGCGGTAATCCATTGGCCCGATGATGTCCTCGCCCGCGCGATAGCCGTTATAGAAGACGATCTCGGGCTTGCCGTCGCCGTCGGCATCGAACAATTGCCCGACATGGGCGAGGCTGTCCCACTGCGTCGAGTACTGCAATGTCATCTCGACGATGTCGTCGCAGACGACGTCGATCAATTTCGGATCCTCGCGGGCGAGCGGGTAGGCGATGTAGGGCATGCCGTTGCGCTTGTTGGCGATCAGGCGCGGCGGATGGCGGCGCGGATTGACGACCGTGCCGCCCGGATAATCGAGCGGCAGGCTGAGGCAGAAGGTCCTGCCTTCCTTCACCTCGGCGACGCCCTTTAAGCACCTTCTCCGGCGTCAACAGGTTGAGCCGGCCGAGCTGATCGTCGGGGCCCCAATCGCCCCATGTCGACCCTGGCGGGCGGCGCTTCCAGCGCGGGTTCTCGGGCATCCTGCTCCTTTTGTTATCGTCAATCTTCGTCATCCTAAGAGCTTGCGAAGGAATCCGGATCTGGAGTCGACGTCAGACCTATCTTTGTCGTCCCTATCTTTGTCGTCCGGCGGAAAGCCGGGATCCATCGTTCAGCTGCTGCGGACTTTTCCCGCTGTTGTCCCCTCCTCGGCAACACGTGCGGGGCTCATGCGACGGCAACATGGACCCCGGCTTTCCGCCGGGGAGACGAGTGAATGGGGCGCAGGGGAATACATCTCACACTTTCGGGATGACCGACCCGGTGGAGATTTTACCTAATCCACCTTGACCAGCTTCTGCAGGCTGCGGAGGCCCGGCGGCAATTGCTCGCCCTTGGCGCGGACGCGGCGGCCCCAATTGGTGAACGAGACTTCGCCGACATAGATGTCGCCGCGCGAGTCGACGGCGAGCCCGTGCGGCGAGATGAACTGGCCGGGTTCGAGCCCGGCATGGGCGTGACCTAGCCGCGCCAGGAGCTCGCCTTTGCTTGTATAAATGCTTACCCGCGGGCCGCAATTCGGCAGATCGATATTGACCGCCATGTCCGGGCCGATCTCGCCGATGAAGAAGCGCGGCGTCCTTGTGCCGCTTTCCATGTAGAGGCCGGAGGGGCGGTGCATGTTGTTCCACTGCGCCTCATACTTGCCGTTGCCGTCGAACACTTGGACGCGGTGGTTCTCGCGGTCCGCGACATAGACCCAGCCGTCGGGGTCGCAGCAGATATTGTGGGCGATGTTGAATTGGCCGGGATCGGTGCCGGGCTCGCCCCACGAGGTCACCCGCTTGCCGTCCGGCGTGTATTTGTGGACGCGGGAATTGCCGTAGCCGTCGGAAATGTAGAGGTAGTCGCCTTGCGGCGACAGTGCGGTGTGAGTGCAGCGGTGGAACGGCTCGCCACTCATATAAGGCGCGGGCTTGCCGGGGATTCCGATGGTCAGCAGCACCTTGCCGTCGAGGGTGCAATGGCGAACCGTGTGGTCGCCGTCGTCGGTCAGCCAGATCGTATCGTCCGGCGCCATGTGCACCCCATGCGGACGCACAAAGATGCCCTCGCCCCATGAGCGCAGGAAATTGCCGTGGCGGTCGAACACGCACATCGGATGCTTGCCGCGGTTGAAGGCATAGACGTTGTCGTTCTTGTCGACGCCGACCGCGGCGACGTCGGCGTTGAATTCCATGCCTGGCGGTAGTTTAGCCCAATTGTCGCTGACCTCGTACCGATAGCCGTCCGTTCCGAGTATTACCGGCATGGCGTTCCCCCTTCTCTACGGTCCTGGGATGGTTTGGCGGCGATTATAGAAGCGCACTCTCGCAGCACAATCCCGATCCGGCCTCGCGCGGCTGAGGTGGTATAGCCCATAAAATCCCATGCGGCTGTTTCGTGCGGGTCCCTTCTGGCTTTGACAGGCGCGGCGCGAACTCCCAAATTTCGTAGTGCCAGACGGCCGGATGGCCGCTCGCCGCTTTCGGCGGAGGGAGGAAAGTCCGGGCTCCACGGAGGTACGGTGCCGGGTAACGCCCGGCGGGGGCGACCCCAGGGAAAGTGCCACAGAAAGTACACCGCCGGTCCGTCTCGGGACACCGGGCGGGCGGCAAGGGTGAAACGGTGCGGTAAGGGCGCACCGCGCCGCCGGCAACGGCGGCGGCAGGGAAAACCCCACCGGGAGCAAGACCAAGTAGGAGCGGCAGGCATCCCGCTCGCGGGAATGCCGGGCGGACCTTCGCGCCGCCGCTCGGGTCGGTCGCACGAGGCGCTCGGCAACGGGCGCCCCAGAGGAATGGCCATCCCCGCCCGAGGACCAACCTCCTTAGGCGGGACAGAACCCGGCTTACACGCCGTCTGGCGCTCTTTTTACGAACATTTCAAGAACTCATGGCGGCAGCAAAAAGAAATTGATGGTTTTATTTAGAAAACCCATTGACGCCCATATTTTCCCATGATATCCCATACCTACCCATGGACGGGCATTGCCGATGGGGGGAAACCCGGCAGTGCCTATCGGGCGCCCCTTGCCGAGCGTCCACGGGTGAGCGTTGGGGGAAGAAGTGGAATTGTTTTTCTCCACTTTCGTGAACAAGGTCGACCGCAAGGGGCGAGTTTCAGTGCCGGCGACCTTTCGCGCTGCTGTCGCAGACCAGAGCTTTTCCGGCATCGTCGTCTTCCCCTCGTTCAAGTATACCGCGCTAGACGCCAGTGGTATCAGACGGATGGAGGAGATGAGCGAGCGGCTGAATACTCTCGACGAATTCTCTGACGAGCACGAGAATTTGGCGATGCTCTTTGCCGCCGCGCAGCCGCTGCCGTTCGATACGGAAGGGCGAATCGTCCTGCCGGAAAGCCTCGTCGAATATGCGCATATCACCGAGAGTGCAGCATTTGTCGGGTTGGGGAAGAGCTTTCAGATTTGGGAGCCCAACCGCTTTGCCGACCATCAGGCAACGCTGCGCGAGCGCGCCCGCCAGCAGGGAACCAGATTGCCGCCGCTCGGCGGCCGTACCGAGCCTCGTCGGGAATGACCGGCCCTCGGTCCGGCCTGCCTGCAGCAGCGACACCGGCCGGCGCGGCCGCGGCGGGACATTCGGCTGAGCACATTCCCGTCCTGCTTGACGCCGTCATCGAGGCGCTGGCCCCGCGTGACGACGCCGTCTATGTCGACGGCACCTTTGGCGGCGGCGGCTACAGCGAGGCGCTGCTCAACGCGGCGCGCTGCCGGGTCTTTGGCATCGATCGCGACCCCGAGGCGGTGCGGCGCGGCCAAGGCCTGGCCGCGCGTCATGCTGGACGACTGCAGCTTCTAGAAGGCCGGTTCGGCGACATGCCGCAATTGCTGGCCCCGGTGAATTCCGATCCGATCGCTGGAATTGCCCTCGATCTCGGCGTCTCCTCGACCCAGCTCGACACGCCGGAGCGCGGCTTCTCGTTCCGTCTCGACGGCCCGCTCGACATGCGGATGAGCGGCGCCGGCCAGAGCGCCGCGGATCTGGTCGCTAGCTTGTCGGAATCCGACCTTGCCGAGGTGATCCGTGCGCTTGGCGAAGAGCGGTTTGCCCGCCGGATCGCCCGCGCGATCAACGCGGCGCGACAGCGCCGGCCCATCCGGCGCACCACCGAGCTCGCGGATATCGTTCGCGCGGTGATACCGCAATCCGAGCCCGGACAGGATCCGGCGACCCGGACATTCCAGGCCTTGCGGATCGCCGTGAACGACGAATTGGGCGAACTCGATCGCGGTCTCGCCGCGGCCGAGCAGCTGCTTGAGCCCGGCGGCAGGCTCGCCGTGGTGTCGTTCCACTCGCTCGAGGATCGCCGGGTCAAGGAATTTCTGCGCCGGCGCAGCGGCATGGCGCCGCGAGCCTCGCGGCACCGGCCCGTCGGGGCAGAATCGCCGCCGCCGAGCTTCACCTTGCTCACGCGCCGGGCGGTCAAGCCCAGCGCGGCAGAAATCGCCCACAACCCGCGCGCTCGCGCGGCACGTCTGCGAGCCGCGGCACGGACTGCGGCGCCGCCCTGGCCGCGGAATGGTGAGCGGCGCCTCGGCGGCCGGCACAGGGGACAGGGCGCATGATCAGGCTCGGCACCCTGTTCTGGCTCGTCCTCGTTTCGGCGACCGGCTTTGCGATGTTCGGGGTCAAATACCAGGTTCAGGCGCTCGAGGACGAGCTGGCGCGAACCAATCGGGCGACCGCGGCGGAAGAGCACGAATTGCGGGTCCTCGAAGCCGAATGGGCTTACCTGACCCGGCCCGAGACCCTCGAGGCCATGAACCGGCAATTCCTGTCACTCGGCCCGATCGCGACAAAGCAGCTTCACACGACGGCCGCCGACATCCCGCTGCGGCCTCCGCCCCCGCCTGCGGCCGAACCGCCTCCGGCCGAACCCGCTGCAGTTGTCGCCGCTGCCGAACCGGCTCCGGCGGCAAACGCGCCACCGAGTGCACCGGAAGGAGTTCCGGTGCGCGCTCCGGAACCGGCGACCGCGCAAGCTGCGGCAGAGCCCCCGGTGACGCAAAGCGCGCTGCGCGCCATGCCCGCCCTGTTGGAGAAGCCGGCGGCGGCGCCCCAGCTCACCAAGGCAGTTCCGCTGAAGGCGGCCGCGAAGCCCGGTCCACCCGCCAGCCCGCCACGGCGCGCAAAATCGCTCGACGACCTGATTGCCCAGATCATGACGAGCCGGTGATGATCGCAGCCCAACCCTTTCAAGCCTATGACGACAACCCGTGCCGACCCCGGCATTTCAAGCCGCCGCCCTGCGCCCCCGTCATCCCCGAGGGGCCGGCGAGAAAGGCGCTGGAGGCCTGCCGCGCCCGGCTGTTTTTTACCGGCGTTTTGTTCGCCTGCGTCTTTGGCATTGTCGCATTGCGGGTCGTCGAAGTCGTGCTGTTCGAAGGCGGCGCGGCCCAATCGCATATGCCCCGGTTCCGAATTCCCGCACCGCCTGCGCCCGCCCGCGCCGACATTGTCGACCGCAACGGCAGGCTGCTCGCCACGACGCTCGACAGCCCCTCGGTCTACGCCAATCCGAAGCAGATCCTCGACCCGGCCGACGCGACCCGCAAATTGGTGAAGGCCTTCCCGAGCCTCAAGACCCTCGAAGTGTACGCCAAGCTCACCTCAGGCAAGAGTTTCGTCTACCTGAAGCGCCATTTGACGCCTCATGAGCAGTATGAGGTCAATCAGCTCGGTATTCCGGGCGTTCAGTTTCAGCACGAAGAGCGCCGCATCTATCCGGATGGGACGCTGACGGCGCATGTCGTCGGCTACACCGGCATCGACAATTCGGGCTTAGCGGGGATCGAGCGTGGCCTCGACGCGACGCTGAAGGACCGGCGGGAGCCCTTGCAGCTGTCTCTCGACCTGCGCCTTCAATACATCCTCCGCGAGGAGTTGCAGCGGGTCATCGACGACTTCACCGCGAAAGGCGCCGCCGGGTTGATCATGGACGTCAACACCGGCGAGATCCTCTCGATGGTGTCGCTGCCCGATTTCGACCCGAACCACCCGGGCGCCGCGGACCCGGACCATCCCGAGCTGTCCATCGCGGACCGAATGTTCAACCGCAACACGCTGGGCGTTTACGAGCTCGGTTCGATCTTCAAGATCTTCACCGTGGCAATGGCGCTCGATGGCGGCACGTCCACGCTGACCAGCACCTATGACGCCAGCCACGATATCCACATTGGGCGCTTCACGATCGGTGATTATCACGGCAAGCATCGAGTCCTGAACGTCCCCGAAATTCTCATGTATTCGTCCAATATCGGCGCCGCCAAGATAGCGATGGCCGCCGGCGGCCAAAGACAGCGGGAATTCCTTTCCCGTGTAGGGCTGTTGAGGGCGCCGAAAATCGAGGTGTCGGAGGCGGCTGCTCCGCATTTCCCGGCGAAATGGCGGGAAGTCAACGTGATGACGATCGCCTTCGGCCATGGGATCTCGGTCACTCCGCTGAGCTTTGCCAGCGCGGCCGCGGCGCTCGTCAATGGCGGGGTTCTGCGCCAGGCCACCCTTGTCAAGCAACCGCCCGACGAGGTGCCGCAGGGTGAGCAGGTAATTTCGCCGAAGACCTCGGAACAAATGCGCAAGCTTATGCGATTAGTGGTTGAGCACGGGACCGGCACGCAGGCCGCGGCGCCCGGCTACGTGGTGGGCGGCAAGACCGGCACGGCGGAGAAAATTTCGGGCAGGCATTATGCAGAGAAAAAGCTGCTTTCGAGCTTTGTCGGGGTCTTTCCGATCAACGATCCGAAATATCTGATCTTGACCGTGGTCGACGAACCTCACCCCAACAAGCAGAGCCACGGCTATGCTACCGCCGGCTGGACAGTCGCCCCCGCAACCAGCCGGATAGTCCAGCGCATGGCGCCACTGGTCGGGGTACAGCCGGTCGACAAGTCGTCGCCCGAAATCCAACGGGCGCTGATGGTCGACACTCTGCAGGGCAAGCGGATTGAAGCTTACTGAGCTGATTGCCCCTGTGCCGGCGTCCACGGGATTGAACGACCCTGAGATTGTCGGCCTCACTGCCAATTCGCGGAATGTGCAACCCGGCTTTCTGTTCGCTGCCCTGCCCGGCACGAGACAAGACGGGCGCAGCTTCGCCGCCGATGCGATCGCGCGCGGCGCCGTCGCCATCCTGACGGACGAACCCGCTGCGCTCGCGCTTCCACCGGAGGAGCGCGACAGGGTCTGCATTGTCACCGACCCGAACCCGCATCGCCGGCTGGCATTGCTGGCGGCACGCTTTCACGGGCGGCAGCCGCGAACGATCGCCGCCGTTACCGGCACCAACGGCAAGACCTCGGTGGTCCATTTCACGCGCGAGATCTGGACGGCGCTCGGCCACCCGGCAGCGAGCCTCGGCACGCTCGGGATCGTGACCGCCGCCGAGCACCGGCCCGGCGCGCTGACGACGCCGGATCCGGTCGCGCTGCATCGCGATCTCGCCGGGCTGGCCAAGCAAGGGATCGATCACGTGGCGGTCGAGGCGTCGAGCCACGGACTACACCAATTCCGGCTCGATGGTATGTCCGTCGCCGCTGCGGCGTTTACTAACCTGACGCGCGATCACCTCGATTACCACGGCGATATGGCACATTACCGGGCCGCCAAGGACCGCCTCTTCACTGCCCTTCTGATGCCGGGCGGGTCCGCAGTCCTCAACCGGGACAGCGCCGAGTTCTCGCGGCTCGAGAGGCTCTGCCGCGATAGAGGTCATCCGGTGATCGCCTATGGCGCCGATCCCGCGGCCGATCTGCGGCTGATTGCCCGTGAGCCGCGCGTCGACAGTCAATTCCTGGTTCTGGATCTTTTCGGTCGAAGGCAGGAGCTGGTGCTGCCGCTCGCCGGCGAGTTCCAAGTGATGAACGCCCTCGCGGCGCTGGGATTGGTGATCGCGACCGGCGGGCCCGTGGCTGCCGCCACCGCCGCCCTCGGGGGTCTGACCGGGGTTCCCGGCCGGCTGCAATTCGTCGCCGGGCACGAGGGCGGCGGGGCGATCGTCGTCGATTACGCCCACACTCCGGATGCGCTGGCGACGGTTCTGACGGCGCTCCGCCCGCATGCCCGCAGCCGCCTCGCCGTGCTGTTCGGCTGCGGCGGGGACCGCGACGCCGGCAAGCGTCCGTTGATGGGAGAGGTGGCGACCCGCTTGGCCGACCGCGTCTACGTCACCGACGACAATCCCCGAACCGAGCCGCCGGCCGCGATCCGGCGCGCGATCCTCGAAGCGGCGCCGAACGCGATCGAGATCGGTGACCGCCGCGAGGCGATCGCGACGGCCATTGCCGAGCTGGAGCCGGGCGATCTCCTGGTGATCGCCGGCAAGGGCCACGAAACCGGCCAGATCATCGGCACCGAGACATATCCCTTCGACGATGCCGCAATCGCGCGTCAATTCGCGGGCGAGAACCGGACGTCATCCCGTCGACGGGCCGGCTGATGACTGCATTGTGGACCGCCGCTGACGCCGCGGCCGCGACCGGCGGGTCGAGTGTGACGGAGTGGGCCGCGACAGGGATCTCGATCGATACTCGCAGCCTGGCCGTGGGCGACCTGTTCGTCGCGCTGCGCGGCCCCAACCATGACGGCCACGATTTTGTCGCGACTGCGCTGCAGCGCGGTGCCGCCGCGGCAATGGTGGACCGGGACCATCCCGCAGCTTCCGGCGTCCTCTCCGCTGCTTGGCGTCACCGATACCCTGGCCGGTCTCGCCGCGCTCGGCGCGGCAGGGCGCAACCGCAGCGGAGCTCGGATCGTCGCCGTCACCGGCAGCGTCGGCAAGACCGGGACCAAGGAGGCATTGCGCGTGGCGCTCGCCAGCTCCGGCCCGACCTATGCCTCGGCCGGCGGGCTCAACAATCATTGGGGCGCGCCATTGTCGCTCGCCCGCTTGCCGCCGGACGCCTGTTACGGTGTTTTCGAGCTCGGCATGAACCATCCCGGCGAGATCGCGAGCCTCACGCGGCTCGTGCGCCCGCATATCGCGGTGATCACGGCGGTGGAGCCGGTTCATCTCGGTTTCTTCCCGTCGGTCGAGGCGATTGCCGATGCCAAGGCCGAGATCTTCCTCGGGCTGGAGCCCGGCGGCGTCGCGGTTCTCAACCGCGACAACCCGCATTACGCAAGATTGGCCGCGGCCGCGAAGCGTGCCGGCGCCGTCGAGATCCTCGGCTTTGGAGCCCATCCGGAAGCCGCCGCGCGCCTCGTCGATTGCGTGCTCGATTCGCGCGGCAGCACTGTCGAGGCTACGGTTTGCGGCACCGCCATCAGGTTTCGGGTGCCGCTCCCGGGCCGGCATTGGGTCATGAACGCATTCGCGGTGCTCGGGGCGGCGCATGCCGCCGGCGCCGCTGTCGACCGAGCCGCGGAGGCGCTGGCCGAACTCCAACCGCTGCCGGGCCGTGGCCGCCGCGACGAGACTCGCTTGGCGCGGCGGCACGTTGACGGTGATCGACGAGAGCTACAACGCCAGCCCACCGTCTATGCGCGCTGCCCTCGCCGTGCTCGCCGCCACCGAGCCGGGGGCCGGCGCACGACGCGTAGCGGTGCTCGGCGATATGCTCGAGCTGGGCGACGCATCCGAGCGTCTGCACCGTGAGCTCGCCGAACCGCTCGCCGCAGCCGAGATCGACCGCGTCTTTCTGATCGGCACAGGCTATTGCCGCGCTGCACGAAGTTCTTCCCGAGGGGAAACGAGGCGGGTTGTGGCGATCGCCCGAGGAAGCTATGCCTGCGCTCCTACGCTTTCTCGAACCCGGCGATGTCGTGACGATCAAGGGCTCCCGCGGCGTGCGCGTCAGCCGCGTCGTGGAGCTGCTGCGCGCGCAATCAGCCAGACTCGAATCATGCCCGCCCGAACCATGCCGGCCCGAATCACGTCGGCCAGAGACGTGAACCGATGCTGTACCCGCTGCTTTATCCCTTTGCGGACCAATTCCAGTTCTTCAACCTGTTCCGCTACATCACTTTCCGCTCGGGAGGCGCGGTCGTCACCGCGCTGCTGATCAGCTTTATTCTCGGCCCGCACCTGATCCTGTGGCTGCGGCGGAAGCAGTCGAACGGCCAGCCAATTCGCCCGGACGGTCCCAACGGGCACCTGCTGCGCAAGAAGGGAACGCCGACGATGGGCGGCTTCCTGATCATGACCGCGCTGACGACATCGACCTTGCTATGGGCGGATTTGACCAATCCCTACGTGTGGATCGTGCTGCTTACCACTGCCGGATTCGGGCTGATCGGCTTCTTCGACGATTATCGCAAGCTGACGCGGAATTCGCATCGCGGCCTCTCCGGCCGGGCCAAGCTCGTCCTCGAATTCGCGCTCGCCGCCGCTGCCTGCACCGCCATTTCCTATGTAGCGCCGGCCGGGCTGGCGAACGCTTTGGCAGTTCCGTTCTTCAAGAACCTGCTGTTTGCGTTCGGCTGGTTCTTTGTGCCGTTTGGCGCGTTCGTCATCGTCGGCGCCTCGAACGCGGTCAACCTGACCGACGGTCTCGACGGGCTGGCGATCGTTCCCTCGATGATCGCGGCGGGCTGCTTCGCGATTATTGCCTACCTCGCCGGCAATCTGGTCTTCGCCAATTATCTGCAGATCCATCACGTCGTCGGAGCGGGCGAGCTGACAGTGTTTTGCGGCGCGATGGTGGGCGCGAGCCTCGGTTTCCTTTGGTTCAACGCACCGCCGGCCATGGTCTTTATGGGCGACACCGGATCATTGTCGATCGGCGCCGCGCTGGGGACGATCAGCGTCGTCACCAAGCACGAACTGGTGCTCGCCATCATCGGCGGTCTTTTCGTCCTCGAGGCGATATCGGTCATCGTGCAGGTCGCGAGCTACAAGATGACCGGGCGGCGGGTGTTCCGAATGGCGCCGCTGCACCACCATTTCGAGCAGCTGGGGTGGGAGGAGCCGAAAATCGTCATCCGCTTCTGGATCATCGCCTGGATTTTGGCGATCGCCGGCCTCGCCACCCTGAAGCTGCGGTGAAGGGCATGGTGCGGGACCCTCACCCGCCTCGCTGCGCTCGGCCCCCTCTCCCGCAATGCGGGAGGGGGGCTGCACCAACCGTTTTAGATGGCGCGATCAAATTACGCTATATCTTCCCCCTCATGTCTCTCGCGCCCGACCGCTGGGGCTACGGATGAGATTCGCGCGGATCGATCAGAGCCAGGTCGCGCGTTGGTGGTGGACCGTCGACCGTTGGAGCCTTGCCGCGCTCGGCCTGCTGATCGGCTTCGGCGTCGTCATGAGCTTGGCGGCGAGCCCTCCGGTGGCCGAGCGGATCGGTTATGACGGGCTGCATTTTGTCCGCCGCCATCTCGCGATGCTGCCGTTGGCGCTGGGCCTCATGTTCGCGGTCTCGCTCCAGCCACCCCGGACCATCCGCCGCATTGCGGTGATCGGTTTTGGCATCTCGCTCGTCCTGCTCGCGCTGACTTTCGTCATCGGCGTCGAAATCAAGGGTGCGCGACGCTGGATCAACTTCCCGGGCTTGTCGCTGCAGCCCTCCGAATTCGTCAAGCCGACCTTCGCCGTCGTGGCCGCCTGGTTATTTGCGGAGCAGAAACTGCGTCCCCGGTTTCCCGGCAATTTGATTTGCATCGCGCTGTTCCTCCTCGTCGTCGCGATGTTGATAAAGCAGCCGGACATCGGCATGGCGGCCGTCGTCGCTGCCGTCTGGTTTGCGCAATTTTTCATGGCGGGGATGCGGCTTTACTGGGTTGCGGCCGGCGCTCTCGCCGGAGCTGGGTGGCCTGGTCGGCGCCTATCTCTACCTGCCGCACGTCAGGGTCCGGGTCGACCACTTCCTCGATCCCTCGACCGGCGACAGCTATCAAGTGGACCGCTCGATCGAGGCCTTCGCCAATGGCGGGTTGTGGGGTCGTGGTCCGGGCGAAGGCACCGTGAAAGACGTCCTCCCCGACGCGCATGCGGATTTTGTCTTCGCCGTCGCCGGGGAAGAGTTCGGAGTGGTGGTCTGCCTGGCCATCGTCGCGCTGTTCGCGTTCATCGTGCTGCGCGGGTTTTCGCGAATGTCGCAGGAGGGCAGCCTTTTCGTCCTGCTCGCGGCGACCGGCTTGCTCGTCCAGTTCGGGCTGCAGGCGGCGATCAACATGGCCTCGAGCCTGCACCTGATCCCGACGAAAGGCATGACCTTGCCGTTCCTGTCCTATGGCGGATCCTCGCTGCTGGCCCTCGGGCTCGGCATGGGGATGATGCTCGCGCTGACGCGGCGCCGACTCGGAGGAGGCGAGCTGTGAGCGCGTGCGTCGTGCTCGCGGCCGGTGGCACCGGCGGCCATCTGTTCCCGGCCGAGGCGCTGGCCGCCGAGCTGCTCGGCGGGGGCAGCAAGGTGCATCTCCTCAGCGATGCACGAGCGGAAGCCTTCGCCGGGCGGCTTGCCGAGATCGAGACGCACCATGTGCGTGCCGCCCAGCTGGGGGGTGGAGCGGCGCATACCGCCCACGCGCTTGGTGAGCTTGCGCTCGGGACATTGCAGGCGCGCCGCCTGTTGCGCCGACTTTCCCCGGCCTGCGTCATCGGTTTCGGGGGTTATCCTTCGATCCCGACGATGCTCGCGGCGGTTTCTCTGGGGTTGCCGACGGCGATCCACGAGCAAAATGCCGTGCTCGGCCGCGCCAATCGGCTCCTCGCGTCTCGGGTGCGGCGGATCGCTACCGGCTTTCCGGCAACGACGGGTCTGCGCCCGGCCGACCGCGCCCGTGCCGTCCAAACCGGCAACCCGGTACGGCCGGCGGTGCTCGCCCTCGCTCGAACCAAATACAAGGCGCCGCAGCGCGGCGGCCCGATCGAGGTAGTGATCCTGGGCGGCAGCCAGGGGGCGCGGATCATGAGCGAGGCGGTACCGCCGGCGCTGGCCGCCCTGCCGGCAAGGCTGCGCGAGATGTTGCGGGTCAGCCATCAGGCGCGCCCGGAGGATCTTCCCGCCGCCGAGGCGATCTATCGGAAAAATCGCATTCAGGCGGATTTGCAGAGCTTCTTTACCGACGTTCCGGAACGGTTGGCGCGGGCGCATCTGGCAATTTGCCGCGCCGGTGCGTCGACAGTGGCCGAGCTCGCCGCGATTGGCCGGCCCGCTGTTCTGATTCCGTACCCTTACGCCACCGACAATCACCAGGCCGCGAACGCCCGAGCCTTTGCCGAGGGGGGGGCCGGTTGGGTTGTTGCGCAGCCGGAGTTGCGCCCGGACACCTTCGCTCTTTATCTCGAAAATCTGTTGGGGGATCCGGCGGCATTGAGCGGGGCTGCTCAGAGCGCCGGCGATTTCGGCCGGCCGGACGCGGCGCGCGATCTTGCGCAACTCGCCACCGAGCTCGGTCTCGGCTCGAGGCCGCAGGGACGGGCGGCATGAGAGCCCTCCCCCGATCGATCGGGCCCATCCATTTCGTCGGCATCGGCGGGATTGGGATGAGCGGCATCGCCGAGGTATTGCACAATCTCGGCTATCGGGTGCAGGGCAGTGACCTGGCCGACAGCGCCAATGTTCGGCGGCTCATCGATCTCGGAATTCCGGTGGCCGTCGGTCACGAAGCCGACAACCTCGGGGCCGCCGAGGTCGTGGTGATCTCCTCCGCCGTCAAACCGGACAATGCCGAGGTCATCGCCGCCCGGGTGCGCCGCGTCCCGGTGGTGCGCCGCGCCGAGATGCTGGGCGAGCTGATGCGGCTCAAATGGTCGCTGGCAATTGCCGGAACCCACGGCAAGACGACGACGACCTCGATTATCGGGGCGCTGCTCGAGACGGCGCAGCTCGACCCCACCGTGATCAACGGCGGGATAATAAACGCGTATGGAACGAACACGCGGTTGGGAGCGGGCGACTGGATGGTCGTCGAGGCCGACGAGAGCGACGGCACATTCACCCGCCTGCCGGCGACTATAGCGATCGTCACCAATATCGACCCGGAACATCTCGATTTCTACAAGAGCTTCGACGCGCTGCGCCAAGCCTTCGAGGATTTTGTCGGCAACATTCCATTTTACGGCTTTGCCGCGCTCTGCATCGACCATCCGGTGGTGCAGCAGATGATCCCCAAGCTGTCGGACCGGCGGGTCCTGACCTACGGGTTCAGCCCGCAGGCCGACATCCGTGCCGTCGATGTCCGGCTCGGACGGGATGGCGCTCGGTACGACATCGCGATCTCCGACACTCTGTCGGATCGGGGCCGCACGATCCCCGACCTTTTTCTGCCGATGTTCGGCCGTCATAACGTGCAAAATTCGCTCGCTGCAGCGGCGGTCGCCGAGGCGATGGCGCTCGGCGACGACGCCCTGCGGGCTGCGCTCCGCAATTTTAAAGGCGTGAAGCGCAGATTTACGTGGACTGGCGAGTGGAACAGCGTGACCGTAATCGATGATTACGGCCACCACCCGGTCGAGATCGCAGCGGTTCTCAAGGCGGCCCGCGCGATCGTCGAAGGCAAGGTGATCGCCGTCGTCCAGCCGCATCGCTATACGCGCGTGTCGCATCTTTTCGACGGCTTCTGCACCTGCTTCAACGATGCCGATGTTGTTCTTGTCGCGGACGTCTACGCCGCCGGGGAGGCGCCGATCGACGGCGTGAGCCGCGACGCTCTGGTTGCCGGGTTGATCGAGCACGGCCACCGCAACGTCCGCCCCTTGGTGGACCCGGGCGAGCTGGCCTCGATAATCCGGGAGCTGGCGCGCCCCGGCGATATGGTGGTGTGCCTGGGCGCGGGTTCGATCACCGGCTGGGCTAACAGTTTGCCGGCCGATCTCGCGGCGCTGCAATCGCCGAGCCGCGTCGCATGACCCCATTGATTGCGCAGCTCCCTCCGGCACGCGGCCGATTGACCGCGGACGCGCCGATCGGCAAGCAGACCTGGTTTGGCGTGGGGGGCCCCGCCGAGGTTTTGTTCCGGCCTGCCGACCTTGCCGATCTCGCCGGGTTTTTCGCAGCGCTGCCGCCGCGGGTTCCGGTGACGGTGATTGGGGTAGGCTCGAACCTCCTGGTGCGCGACGGCGGCATTCCCGGTGTCGTGATCCGGCTCGGGCGCGGGTTCGCCAGGATCGAGATCGAACGAGACGAGATCCGTGCCGGCGCGGCGGCTCTCGACCGCATCGTCGCGTTCGCCGCGGCGGATGCGGGGTTGGGCGGGCTCGAGTTCCTGTCGGGCATCCCTGGCTCGATCGGCGGCAGTGTGCGAATGAACGCGGGGGCCTACGGGCGTGAAATCAGCGATGTGCTCGTCTCGGCGACCACGCTCGATCACACCGGCAAAACTCATGTTGTGGATAGCCGGGCGATGGGGTTCTCCTACCGCCATAGCGAAATCGACCCGTGCTGGGTGTTGGTTGAAGCCCGGCTGCGCGGCGCGCCCGGGGATCACGCTGCAATCGGGCGCCGCCTGAACGAGATCCGTGCCGCGCGGGAAGCGACCCAGCCGGTGCGCGCCCGCACCGGCGGATCGACCTTCAAGAATCCGCCCGGTGACAGCGCGTGGCGTCTGATCGATGTCGCCGGCTGCCGCGGTCTCGTCCGCGGCGGCGCGATGGTTTCACAGCAGCACACCAATTTCCTGATCAACACTGGCACCGCCACAGCAGCCGACCTCGAGGGCCTCGGCGAAGAGGTCAGGCGCCGCGTCCATGACACCTCCGGGATTTTGCTCGAGTGGGAAATCGAGCGCATCGGTTCCCCGCTTCCAGACATTCAGCACATGGTTTCGTCATTCCTGCGAAAGCGGGAATCCCGAGATCCCGACGTTTCGGCCGGCCGTCCCTGGGCCCCCGCTTTCGCGGGGGTGACGGTATGAGACGAGGAGGGACGGTGACCAAGACCGTAGCGGTGGTGAGGGGCGGGTGGTCGCCGGAGCGCGAGGTTTCGCTGTCGAGCGGGCGCGAATGCGCCAAAGCGCTGGTGGACCGCGGCTACGAGGTGCGGGTTATCGATGTCGGCCGCAATTTGCCGGCGCTGATGCGTGCGCTGGACCCGCGCCCCGACTTGATCTTCAACGCATTGCATGGCGTCGGCGGGGAAGACGGCACCGTCCAGGGCGTGTTCGAGATGCTGGGCATCCCTTACACCCATTCGGGCGTCCTCGCCTCGGCCATGGCGATGCACAAGCCGACGGCGAAGGCGGTATTCCGCGATGCCGGCCTGCCGGTCGCCGAGGGCGTGGTCGCCAGCCGGGAAACCCTGGTCGAGAGCGACCCGATGCCGGCTCCTTTTGTTGTCAAGCCAACCAATCAGGGATCGAGCGTCGGCGTCCGGATCGTGCGGATGAACGACAATTCTTGGCGCGAGGAGGTCAGGGAATGGCGCTACGGCGCCGAGTTGTTGGTCGAGCGCTTTGTTCCCGGACGAGAGCTCACCGTGGCGGTGATGGGGGATCGGGCGCTCGGCGCCTGTGAGATCGTCCCGCGCGGCAGCTTTTATGATTATACCGCGAAATACGCGGCGAGCGGGTCGGATCACCTGACGCCGGCGCCGGTTCCCCCGGGCGTGTATGAAGCGGCGCTCGACATCGGGTTGCGGGCGCATCGCGCGCTCGGGTGCCGCGGCGTGAGCCGCGCCGATTTGCGCTATGACGACACGCCGGGAGGTTGCGGCCGTCTCTATCTCCTGGAGGTGAACACGCAACCCGGGATGACGCCGACTTCACTCGTGCCCGATATCGCCCGTCATGTCGGCATCGGCTTTGACGAGCTGGTCGCCTGGATGGCGGAGAACGCGTCATGCGACGGATGAAGGGGCCGGCGCCGCGACGTCCGCGACGCGGCAGGGTCTCCGGCCTCTTGCGCCGCTTGGGGGTGTGGGTCGGGATCCCGGTTTTAATGGCGGGCGGGCTCTACGCAGCCGTTGAGCTGAGCCGCTCGCCGCTCGGCCAAACGGCGCTGCAGTATGCGGCCGACCGAATGCTCGACGGCACCGCACGGCTGGGGCTGGTGGTGACCGACATCAAAGTCGAAGGACGCGAGACGACGGATCGCGACACGATCCTCGCCGCGCTCGGCGCCGGCCCCGGTACACCGATCCTCGCCATGAACCCGAGACGGGCCAAGGAACAACTCGAGACATTGCCCTGGGTTCGCTCCGCGGTGGTCGAGCGCCGCCTGCCGGACACGGTCTATGTCCGCCTCGTCGAGCGCAAACCGCTCGCCCTTTGGCAGCACGGCGGCAAGCTCGAGCTGATCGACCGCGAAGGCGGCGTAATCCCGCTGACCCGGCTCGACCGCTTCGCCAAGCTGCCGTTGGTCGTCGGCGAAGGTGCCGCGAGACATGCTGCGGAACTCCTCGACATGCTGGCGACCGAGCCCGAACTTGCCGCTCGCGTCAGCGCCGCGATCCGGGTTGGCGACCGCCGCTGGAACTTGCGCATCGACAACGCGATCGATGTCCTCCTCCCAGCCGACGCGCCTGCCGGCGCCTGGGCCCAGCTCGCCCGCCTCGAGCGGTCGAGCGCCATCCTGAAACGCGACGTGGAGACCGTCGATGTGCGCCTGCCGGACCGACTCGTTCTACGGGTCACTCCGGAGGTACCGAAAGAAGCGCCGACAACCAAGAAGGGACGCCCATCGGGGAAGAACACATGACGACAGTGGATGAAGCGCCGCCACGGGCCAAGCGCGCCCGAGAAGCAGCAACGACCCGAGCCGATGGCCAGCCGAAATCCCGCAGACCGGGAACCCGGCCGCGCGGCAGTCTGATCACAGCCCTCGATATCGGTACGACAAAGATTTGCTGCTTTATCGCACGGGTCGAGGACGACAGGCCGCGCGTCCTCGGTATTGGGCATCAGATCTCGCGTGGGGTGCGCAACGGGGGAATTGTCGACCTGGAAGCGACCGGTAATTCCGTGCTGAATGCCGTGCACGCCGCCGAGGAGATGGCGGGCGAGACGATACAGCGGGTCGTGGCAAACCTGTCGGGCGGTTTCTCCGCCTCACGGATCATCAAGGCGGAGATCGGCATCACCGGGCGCGAGATCACCGATGCCGAGATGCGGCGGGTCCTCGAGCACGGGTATGTGATGCGCGAGCCGGGCGATCGCCAGATCATCCATTCCGTCCCGGTGGGATTTTCTGTCGACGACAGCCGCGGCATCCGCGATCCGCGCGGCATGCTCGGTGAGCGGCTCGGCGTCAACATGCATGTGGTGACGGCAAGCGCCGCCAGCGTGCGCAACCACACCGCCGCGGTTGGACGTTCGCATCTCGAGGTCGAGGCTCTCGTTGTGAGCCCCTATGCGTCAGGGCTCTCCTGCCTCGTGGAGGACGAGATCGGTCTCGGCGTCACGGTTATCGACATGGGCGGCGGAACGACGACGATCGGCGTATTCTTCGACGGGAATCTGATTTTTGCCGATTACGTCCCGGTCGGCGGCATGCACGTCACCAACGACATCGCCCGCGGGCTCTCGACCGGGGTCGCCCATGCCGAACGCATGAAAACATTGTTCGGCACCGCGATTTCAGCGAGCACCGACGAGCGCGAGATGATTGCCGTCCCGCAAATCGGCGAGGAAGACGAGGGCCACGTCAATCACGTGCCGAAATCGCTGCTCGTCGGCATCATCGCGCCGCGTGTCGAGGAGACCTTCGAGCTGGTGCGCAATCGGCTGGAGGCGAGCGGCTTCGACAAGGTCGCTGGCCGGCGTGTCGTATTGACGGGCGGAGCCAGCCAGCTGCACGGAGCGCGCGAATTCGCCGGACTGATCCTCGATAAACAGGTACGGATGGGGCGGCCGCAACGGGTCGACGGTCTCGCCGAGGCGACCGGCGGTCCGGCCTTTGCAACGACCGCGGGGCTACTGCATTTCGCGTTGTCCGAGCGCGCCGAAGTCTCGGGTGTAAGGCGCCGCCCGGAGGGTCACCGATGGGGTGTTCTCGGCCGATTGGGGCATTGGCTGAAGGACAATTTTTAAGGCAGAGTTGGCTTTGTTGCTCGCCCGGCCACAGCGTGAACGAGCGAGGGGGAGCCCGGACCGGACCGGGTATCGTTAGGGGCACAGCAGTGGAGGGGGACCGTATGATCAATTTGAGCATCCCGAGAGACGAGCACGAGATGAAACCCCGCATTACGGTGGTCGGGGTCGGCGGCGCCGGGGGGAACGCCGTCAACAACATGATCCGCTCCAATTTGATCGGCTGCGAATTCGTGGTCTGCAACACGGACGCGCAGGCGCTGCAGCAATCGAGCGCACCGCGCAAAATCCAGATGGGAATTGGCGTCACCCGCGGGCTCGGCGCCGGCTCACGCCCCGATGTCGGGCGGGCGGCGGCCGAGGAGGCGCTCGACGACATCCTCGAGGCGATGGGCGGCTCCAATATGGTCTTCATCACCGCCGGAATGGGCGGGGGAACGGGCACCGGGGGCGCCCCGGTGATCGCACGGATCGCGCGCGAATTGGGGATCCTGACCGTCGGTGTGGTGACGAAGCCGTTTCATTTCGAGGGCAGCCATCGGATGCGCAGCGCCGAGGCCGGCATCGAGGAGCTGCAAAAGTTTGTCGACACCCTGATCATTATTCCGAACCAGAACCTGTTCCGCATCGCCAACGAGCGAACCACCTTTGCCGATGCCTTCAAGATGGCAGACGACGTGCTGCATTCGGGGGTGCGCGGCGTTACCGACCTCATGGTCATGCCCGGCCTCATCAATCTCGATTTCGCCGACATTCGCACGGTGATGGGCGAGATGGGCAAGGCGATGATGGGAACCGGCGAGGCGGAAGGCGAGAAGCGCGCGACCGACGCCGCCGAAGCCGCGATCTCGAACCCGTTGCTCGAAGACGTCTCGATGAAGGGCGCCAGAGGCGTCCTCATAAACATCACCGGCGGTCTCGATATGACGTTGTTCGAGGTCGACGAGGCCGCCAATCGCATTCGCGAGGAGGTCGATCCCGAGGCCAACATCATCTTCGGCTCGACCTTCGATGAGAGCCTCGAAGGGAAGATGCGGATTTCCGTCGTCGCCACCGGCATCGACGCCGAAGCACTCTCGCAGCCGCGCCCGGCCATCAGTCTGGTCAGCAGCCGCGAATCGGTCCCCCCGCTGCGCGAAGCGACGACGGGCGGGTACACCCAGCCCGTGCTCACGCAGAATGCTGCGCAATCGACGAGGACGCGTCCGGAGAGCGACAGTGAACCGTTGCCGCAAGCGGCGGCGGAAGCCGAGACCGCGGCAGTACGAAACGGTGCCTTCATCGCGCCGAAGCCGGCCGATGCAGGGGTCGCGCGCCCGGTCCCGCTGACCCAGCCCGCCGTCCCTCCTGCGGCCAAAGAGGCCGCGCCGAAGCCGAAAGGGCGGGTGCCCAGCCTGATCGAGCGAGTGACCGGAGTGGGCCGCGCTCGTGCAACCGCGCCAGAGCCGCCGCCGCGCCCGTCCGTTCAGCCCGGGAAGCAGACCGGCCAGCCGAATGCTCAGCCCCGGCTGGCGCCGCTGGAGCCGGACGACCGGCCGAATTTGAGCAAGGAAGACGATTTGCTCGATATCCCCGCCTTCCTGCGCCGCCAAGCCAACTGAATTCGCCGCTTTGCCGACGCTACCCTCACCCACCAAGCCCTTCGGGCTCGGTCCCCCTCTCCCGCGGTGCGGGAGTGGGGCATTGCGACAAAGACGTTGTAACCCCTCTCCAGCATTGCGGGAGAGGGGGGCGAGCGCAGCGAGGCGGGTGAGGGTCTGACAAGCCTGAAAATATCTTCCGGCACGCGCAACAATTGGCAACAAAGAGTGATTTGAGGCGAAGTCGGGGTGAAAGTAGTTTCGGGCTCGCCAGGGGACCACTTTACAGAAGTCTGTCGCATGTTGGGGGATATCGCGACGGCGTCTCAACAGACGCTGAAAACAGCTATCGGATGCCGGGGAATTGGACTTCATTCGGGCGAGAGGGTGGCAATGACATTGCACCCCGCCGCCCCGGATACGGGGATCGTGTTCCGTCGAGCCGGTTCGGCGGTCGAGATCCGTGCAAACTGGCCCAATATGATCGAGGCGCCACTCTGCACCGTGCTGTCCAACGGCGAGGGAAACACGGTGGGCACGGTCGAGCACCTGATGGCGGCGTTGGCCGGTGCTGCCATTGACAATGCGATCATCGAGCTCGATGGCCGCGAAGTGCCGATCATGGATGGGAGTGCCGCGCCCTTCTTGTTTCTGATCGAGTGCGCGGGAGTCGTCGAACAGGATGCCGCACGACGCGCGATCAAGGTTTTGAAAGAAGTCAGCGTCACCGAAGACGGCGCGACCGCGGCGCTGGTCCCCGACCACGGGTTTTCGATGAGCTTCGAGATAGATTTCGACAACCCGCTGATTCGCCGGCAGGACATTTGTCTGATGTTCGATGCGGATACCTTCAAGACCGAACTCAGCCGGGCGCGCACATTCGGACTGCTGGACGAACTGGACCGGCTGCGGGCGGCGGGCTTGGCGCGCGGCGGGTCGCTCGACAACGCCGTGGTCGTCGGTCGCGATCACGTCTTGAACGCCGGCGGGTTGCGCTATGCCGACGAGTTCGTGCGCCACAAGCTCCTCGACGCGTTCGGAGACCTCTATCTCGCTGGCGGCCCGCTGCTGGGATCCTTCCGCGGGGTGCGCTCGGGACATGCCCATACTCGGCACCTGCTGGCGACGCTGTTCGCCGACGATGAGGCGTGGTGCTACACAACTCTGAGCCGGTCGACCCATCGCGGCGAGCCGGCATGGCAGGACGGGCTGCAGCTCGCCGGCGATTGACGGGCGCGCCGGCTTGCTCGCCCGCCGGCGAGTTGTGCTATAAACCGGCGCATCAAAATTCCTCTCCAGAGCAGGTCGATGCGATTGTTGCCCTTTCTTCGCTGGTTCGGCGTGGCCGCAATGATCACCGCGCTGACTGCCTGCAGCGGCTCGAAGAAAGAGGCATATGTCGAGAAGCCGGTCGATGATCTCTACAATAAGGCCATGGATGAGCTGGTCGAGGAGCGTTATACTACGGCGGCCAAGACATTCGAGGAAGTAGAAAGTCAGCACCCCTATTCCGTCTGGGCCACGAAAAGCCAGCTCATGTCGGCCTATTCTCTCTATGAGGCAGGAAATTACGGCGAGGCCATCATAGCGGCTGATCGTTTTATTCAACTTCATCCAGGCCATCGTGACATCGCTTACGCCTACTACTTGAAGGCAATCTCGTATTACGTGCAGATCGTCGATATCGGCCGCGATCAGAAGACGACCGAACTCGCTCTGAAGGCGCTCGATGACGTCGTAAGGCGCTTTCCCGACAGCAAATACGCGCGAGACGCCAAGCTCAAATTGGATTTCACGCGGGATCATCTCGCCGGCAAGGAGATGGAGATCGGCCGCTATTATCTGAAACGGGGACAGTATTTGGCGGCAATGAACCGCTTCAAACGGGTCATCGACAATTTTCAGACCACGACGCACGTTCCCGAAGCATTGGAACGCCTCGTCGAGTGCGATTTGGCGCTCGGCCTCACCGACGAGGCCACAGCGAATGCCGCGGTGCTCGGCCACAATTATCCGGGCAGCGAGTGGTATGTCGACGCGTATTCACTCGTCACTTCCGGCACCCCCGGTACGCCGGCCAAAAGCTGGTTTGCCCGGAACATCGGGAGTGCCTTCTGACTCGCTTTGGCGGTTCGACCTGCCCCGACAACATGAAAAATTGTTAATTTCGCGCGCGTTGCCGGCTGACGTATTCCAGGCTGCCAACGTTCCCCGCTACGCGGGTCAGCGGTTCATGTCGAAGGTGTCGAGGATGTTGCTGCGCGCTGCCGCATTTTGTCTTGTCCTATTGACGGCGGCAGCTGCCAACGCCGCGGACAAGTCCTCGAATGGTATCACCGGCGTCTATTTGACGACCCGTTATCCTGCGCTGACCGTACGCGCCGGCGAGACCACGACGATCGATCTGTCGTTGCGCAACTTCAATCATCCCCCGCAGCAGCTGGCTCTATCGGTCCCGGATGTCGCTCAGGGTTGGAAGGCAACAATCCTCGGCGGCGGGCAGCCGGTCGAGTTGGCGATCGTGGCGCCCGATGCCGAAGAGAAATTGCAGCTGCGGCTCGAGCCGCCGGCCGGTACCGGACCCGGCGAATACCATTTTCTCGTCGATGCCAAGGGTGAAGGAAGCGATCTCAAATTGCCGATTACCGTCACCATTGGCCAGGAGCTTCCGGCCAAGCTCAAACTCACCACCAACTTCCCCTCCCTGCGCGGCACTGCGACGACTTCGTTCAAATTCCGCGTGACCGTCGCGAATGACAGCGGGCGCGACGCCACGATCAACTTCAGTGCAGACGCCCCGAAGAACTTCCAGGTCACCTTCACCGAAGCCTATGGCAGTCAGCAGCTGACCAGCATTCCGATCGAGGCGGGCAAATCAAAGGACATCGAAGCCTCGGTGGCTCTGCCCCGTGACACGCCGGCCGGCGATTACAAGCTGGCGCTGCATGCCAAGAGCGAGGCGGCTTCGGCCGATCTCGATCTCGCCATTACGGTCGTCGGCCAGGCGCGCCTGGCGTTGGCCGGCGAGGGCGGGCGCCTCAGCGGCGAGGCCTATGCCGGCCAGGACGGCCAACTGACCGTCGTCGTCCGCAATGACGGCAGCGAAGCGGCGCGCGACGTCGACTTCAGCGCGACGGCGCCGGAGGGCTGGAAGACCAGCTTCGACCCCAAGCAGCTGCCCGAGCTGGCAGCCGGGAAATCACAGCAGATCAAGGTCAGTCTCACTCCGTCGCCGCGCGCCATTGCCGGCGATTACCAGACGACGATCCGCGCCAACGCGGCCGGAGGCCAGTCCGAATCGGCGAATTTCCGCATCACGGTCCTGACCTCGACGCTGTGGGGTGCCGTCGGGATCGGTGTCATCGCGATCTCGCTGCTGGTCGTCGTTTTCGCGGTCGCCCGCTTCGGCCGGCGGTGAGTCGGATGCACTTAGACCCTCACCCACCAAGCCCCCACCCTAACCCTCCCCCGCTTGCGGGGGAGGGAATGGGAGGGGGCTTGGTCCCCCTCTCCCGCAATGCGGGAGAGGAGCTTTTCAGCCGGGTCAGTTGCAGCCCCTCTCCCGCACTGCGGGAGAGGGTACCGAGCGCAGCGAGGCGGGTGAGGGTCCGGCCTCGGGTAAGGCAGGACGATTTGGCTGAAGAAGCCGTCATCAGGGCGCAGGGGCTGACCAAGCGTTACGGCGCAACGGTCGCGGTCGACCACATCGATCTCGAGGTTCGGGCCGGCGAGATCGTCGGTATCCTCGGACCCAACGGGTCGGGAAAAACGACGACGATCCTGATGCTGCTCGGGCTGACCGAACCGACCGAGGGACGCGCCGAAGTGGCCGGTTTCGACCCGTTGCGCGACCCGCTCGAAGTGAAGCGCCGGGTCGGCTATCTCCCCGATTCGGTCGGCTTTTACGACGGGCTCTCGGCCCGCGACAACCTCGCCTATACCGGTCGGCTCGCCGGATTGTCGCGGCGCGAGATCGACCAGAGGTTTAGCGAGGCGCTGGTGCGGGTCGGATTGCCCGATGTGGGACGGGACCGGGTGGGGACGTTTTCCCGCGGGATGCGCCAGCGCCTCGGGCTCGCCGAGGTGCTGATGAAGCGCCCGAGCATCGCCATCCTCGACGAGCCGACGGCGACACTGGACCCGCACTCGACTCAGGAATTCCTGGGCATGATCCGAGGACTCAAGGCTGACGGCACCGCCGTTCTCCTATCCTCGCACCATCTCGATCAGGTGCAGAGCGTGTGCGACCGGGTCGCGCTGTTCAATCGCGGACGCATCGCGTTGGCGGGCAGCGTGACCGAGCTGGCGCAGCAGGTGCTGGGCGGCGGCTATGTGATCGATGTCGAGGCTCGCGGCGCCTCGGTTCGAAATCAGCTCACCGCTGTCCCCGGTGTGGTCCGGGTCCAGGTGCTGGCACCCGAACTCTACCGGGTCCATTGCGAGAGCGATCTGCGCGCCGAAATCGCGCGTCGCCTCGCCCCCTCACTCGACCTGCTCGGCATCCGTTTCGCCGAGCCGAGCCTCAACGAGGTCTATACCCGGTATTTCGCCGAGGTCCGCGATGCGGCGTAGAGGCTCCCCCTTTACCGGGGTCGGGGTCGTCCTCGCGAAGGAGGCGGCGGATTATCTTTCGGGCGCCCGGATGTGGCTGCTCGAAGCCCTGGTGTTTCTGACCGCCATCGCCGCGGCCTATGCCGCGATCCTGTCGATCCGCGCCAGTATCGGCGAGAGCCCGTTCCTCTTCCTGCGGCTGCTGACGATGGCGCAGGATCCGCTGCCGTCCTTTATCGCATTGTTGGGATTTCTGATCCCGCTGGTCGCGATTGCGATCGGCTTCGACGCGATCAACGGGGAATTCAACCGCCGAACCCTGAGCCGGGTATTGGCGCAGCCAATCTACCGCGACGCCCTTCTGCTCGGGAAATTCCTCGCCGGGCTGGTGGCGCTCACGATCGGTCTGTTCTCGCTGTGGCTCTTGACGATCGGCCTCGGCCTGTTGCTCCTCGGTTTACCGCCCAACACCGAGGAGATGGTGCGCATGCTGGGGTTTCTCGTCGCGACGATCGCCTATGGCGGAGTTTGGCTGGCGGTGGCCTTTCTCTTCTCGGTGGTGTTCCGCGCCCCCGCCACCGCGGCGCTCGCCGCTCTCGGCGTATGGCTCTTGTTCTCACTGTTCTGGTCGGTAGTGACCCCGCTTGCCGCGACACTGATCGCCGGTCCGCCGGAAGGAATCTTCGGTCCCAACCTTGGCTACCTGCAAACGGCGCAAGTCCTCGACCGGATCTCGCCGAATACGCTTTACGCGGAAATCGCCCTCGCATTGCTCCAGCCGGCGACCCGCGCGCTCGGCCCGGTCTTTTACAGCCAGGTTCAGGGCGCCTTGCTCGGCGCGCCACTGCCGGCGGCGCAGAGCTTTATCCTGGTATGGCCGCAGATGACCGGCCTCGTCGCCGGAATGATCGTGATTTTTGCGATCGCCTATGTGGTCTTTCAACGCCAGGAGATCCGGGCCTGAGGTCTGCCGGGAAAATCAAAAGGGGCGGTCCGAATGGACCGCCCCTGGCGTGGTCTGAGGGCTCCCATTTTCCCCCTGAATTGGCCCGCCGACCCGTCGGCCACGGCCTCGAGTTCACCGTGTCAACCACGAGAGGCAGCTTATCGCCGGAAATTTCCGGCACAAGCGGCGGAATCGTTGCCCACAGGCTTACCCCCAGGATAGCGACTCTATCCCCCAAATCGTCCACAGCGCGGATGAAGTCAGCCGACCCGTCGCCGCAAAAAGTCGAGGACCGCCTCGAATGCGCCATACCGGACGAGATCCTCGTGACCGGCCTCGCGGGAGAGCCACAATTCCTTTGGCTCCGGTGCTGCGTCGAACAGCGCGCGGCCAAAGCGAAGCGGGACGACCCGGTCTCGCTCGCCATGAAGGACCAGAATCGGCGCCTTGACTTGGCCGATCTTTGTCAGCGAGTTCGAAACGGTCACGCACGAGCGCGGAAGCCGGCATGAACGAGTAATGGTACTGGGCGACTTCGGCGACGCTCGTGAAGGGCGCTTCGAGGATCAGGCTCGCGACCTCCCGCTGCGCCGCCAAGCGCACGGCAACTCCCGATCCGAGAGACTCGCCGTAGATCACGAGCCGGTTCGACGCGATCCCCTCGCGACCGAGAAAATCGAGAGCCGCGGCACCGTCGGCGACCAGGCCCCACTCGCTCGGCGTCCCGGGGTTGCCGCCATACCCCCGGTACTCGGCCATCAGCACCCCATACCCGTTGCGGGCAAACCACCGCAGGCGCTCGGCGCGGTATCCGATATGGCCACCATTGCCGTGAAAATACGCAATGACCGGGTGGCCATCCCGCGGCGGCAGGTACCAGGAAAGCAGTGACAGCTCGTCGGCCGTCTGCAGCGTAGCTTGGCGGACGCCGAGCGCAGCGAGATCGCCGAGCTCGGGCCGCCCGGCGCCGGGAAAGTAGAGGAGATGGCGTTGAAAGACATAGAGACCGCCGACCAGCACCCCATAGGCGGCGAGCGCAGATCCGAGGAGCGCATACAACACGCGCGGTAGCCGAAAATGTGACGGCGGCAAAAGTCAGGCGGCGGGCATGGCCGGCCGCGCGCTTCGGCGCAACCTGACGCTCGCCGATTTCAGCTGGCCGCAGGCGGCAAGGATGTCGCGGCCGCGCGGCGTGCGCACCGGCGCCGAATAACCGGCGGCAAAGACGATGTCGGAAAACGCGTTGATCGCCGAATCCGGCGAGCACTCGTACGGCGCACCCGGCCACGGGTTGAACGGGATCAGATTGACCTTCGCGGGAATCCCGGCCACCAGCCTTACCAGCTCGCGGGCATCGGCCACACTGTCGTTGATCCCTTTCAGCATGACGTATTCAAAGGTGATGCGGCGGGCATTGCTCGCCCCCGGATAGGCCCGGCAGGCCTCGAGCAGCTCGGCAATCGGGTATTTGCGGTTGAGCGGCACCAGGCGATCGCGGATGTCGTCGCGCACCGCATGCAGCGAAACGGCGAGATTGACCGCGAGCTCCGCGCCGCACCGGCGGATCATCGGAACCACCCCGGAGGTCGACAATGTGATCTTGCGGCGCGAGATCGACAGACCCTCCGGGTCCATGACGACCTTCAAGGCCGCGGCGATATTCTCGTAATTATAGAGCGGCTCGCCCATTCCCATCAGGACGAGGTTCGTCACTTGCCGGTCATCTTGCGGCGACGGCCATTCGCCGAGCGCATCACGCGCGATCATCACCTGCCCGACGATCTCCTCCGACGCCAGATTGCGCACCAGCCGCTGTGTGCCGGTGTGGCAGAAGGAGCAGGTCAATGTGCAGCCGACCTGGGAGGAGACGCACAACGTCCCGCGATCATCCTCGGGGATATGAACGGTCTCGACCTCCTCGCCATCGGCAAAGCGCAGCAGCCATTTGCGGGTTCCGTCGACCGAGGCGAGCGCCCGCGATATCGCCGGCCGCCGCAGCACGTAGCGCGCCGCGAGCCTGTCGCGGAATGCCTTCGATAACGAAGTCATCGCCGCGAAATCGGTGGCGCCCCGACGGTAGATCCAGTGCCAGAGCTGGCGCGCGCGGAAGGGTTCGGCGCCGAACTCGGCCATTTCCGCGGCGAGCGACTCGCGGCCCACCCCGACAAGGTTGCGGCGCGCCGGTTCGGATAAGCTCTCGGTCAGCATGGCTCACCGGATATGGCACGCACCAGCTGCGCCAGACCCTCACCCGCCTCGCTGCGCTCGCCACCCTCTCCCGCAATGCGGGAGAGGGCAGAAAGCGCACTGTCCCGAAAGCCCCCCATCCCTCCCCGCAAGCGGGGGAGGGTTAGGGTGGGGCTTGGTGGGTGTAAGGGGCCGGTAATGGCTTAGCGCTTCACGTCGCAGGCCTTGTCGATCAGCGCGAGCGCCTGGGCAAAGCCGGCGAGCGAATAGGTATCGGTCGTCGCCGGTCCTTTCCGGGGCGTCCCCTTAACTGTCGCCAATTTGCCTTTACTCATCGCCTCGACGATTGACTTGTCGAGCTCGGGCGTCCGCGCCCAGGCGCTGTCGCCCTTGGTGAACAGATCGAATTTCGCACCGCCGACATCGAGCGAGACTTCGCTGCCCTCCTTCAGCGGATAGCCTTCGACAAAACTGACGACGTTGGCAACCTTTTCACCCGGCCGATGGGTGACCATCGCCACGGGGCGCTTGCGCTTGCCGCCGGCCGGTTCACTCTTCTTGGGTTCGCCGGCCAGATAGCACACTTTCCCGGTTTTCTCGCCGTAGGCGTAAGCCGTCCACGCATCGGCGGTGCCCAGCTGCTCGGCCTGCGAGCCCGAGGTCGTCTGCGTGGCATCACCGGGTTTTTTCGAACTCTCGGCATGACCTGCAGCAGATATCGAGAATAGCAGCCCGACAAGAAAGCTGAAATGTAGCGGCCGGCATTCCCTCATCTCGGCACCATAACGGGGCCGGCGTTTCAAGGCTACGCGGCAACGCAGCGCGCAGCGCACAGAAACCTCGACCCGCGTGTCGGGCGTCCCTCGCTTTGATGGCTCTCCCCTCGGCGCGCGAAACCGGGCAAAATGACCGTCATGAGCGAGATCACGATCCGGCCCGCGCGGCCGGGGGACGCGCGCGGTATTGCCCGGCTCGATATCGAGACCTGGCGCACGACTTACGCTGGTATGCTCTCCACGGCCTACCTCGTCGGACTGTCGGAACGGCGCCGCGAGGCCGGGTGGCGCGGCGTAATCCTGCGCGAGCCGCGGGATGTGCGCGTCGCGGTAGGTTCGAACGGCGCTATCCTCGGTTTTGGCAGCTGCGGGCCCAATCGCGGCGACCGCTCTTTCACCGGTGAAGTGTTCACCCTTTACGTCGCCCCGGATTGGCAGAACCAAGGGATCGGTCGCCGGCTGTTGATCGCGTTGTTCCGCCGGCTCGTCGCGGCAGGGCGGCGGTCGGCGATCCTGTGGGTGCTGCGCGAAAATCCGTCTCGGTTCTTTTATGAGCGGCTCGGCGCCCAGCAAGTGAGCCGAAAGCCGATCGCAGTCGGCGGCACGGCGATCGAGGCCATCGCCTATGGTTGGCGTGACCTTCCCGGCTTTCTCGCCGAGGTCTCCAGCGAAGATCGCGGCTCGGAACCCTGACTGCCCGAGCCCGGGCTATTCGGCCCGACCGATTTGCTGGATCAGAGGCAAAATTTCGCGTTTGACGTCCTCGGCGGTCAAGGGACCGACGTGGCGATAACGGATGTGGCCGGTGCCGTCCACGACATAAGTCTCCGGCACACCGTAAACCCCAAAGTCGATCGCGGTCGTGCCGTTGCGGTCGACCCCGATATGGCTGAAGGGATTGCCGAGGCGGTCCAGAAAACGCCTCGACTCTTCGGGTTTGTCCTTATAGGCGATGCCGTCGAGCGTGACCCCCGGCAGGCGGCCGAGCGCGATCAGTTCGGGGTGCTCTTCGCGGCAGGGCGCGCACCAGGACGCGAAGAAGTTAACGAGCGTCACGCGGCCGTCGAGGTCGTTGCGGGTCAACCCTTTGGCGCTCTCATAGAGCCCGGGCAAGGCAAAATCGGGTGCCGGGCGGTCGATCAGCGCTGACGGCAGCAGGTGCGGATCATGCCTCAGACCGACCGCAAACGCGATCACCAGAACCGTGAACAACGCCACCGGCAGCAAGAATATGAGCTTGCGTGCCATGAATCATTTCTTCTGGGCCATGCCGGCGGGTGCCGCACCGCCTTCCTGCCAATGGCCGCTCTTCTTCAGCGCGTCGACAACCTCGCGCGGCATGTAGTTCTCGTCGTGCTTGGCCAGCACGCTCGATGCGGCGAAGACCCCGTCGGGACGGAGCTTTCCCTCCGCGACGGCGCCTTGCCCCTCGCGGAAGAGATCCGGCAGCAGGCCTTGGTAGACGACCGCGACATCATCCGCGCCATCGGTGATGCGGAACGAGACGCTGCGCCCGTCGGCGCTACGTGAGAGGCTTTGCGCCTCGACCAGACCACCGATCCGGACCCGCCGATCCGCCGCGACCGCCTTGGCCTTCAACTCGCTCGGGCTGTAGAAAAATACCAGATTGTCGTTGAACGCGCTGAGTACCAGCACAGTGGCTCCGCCGAGAGCCGCCATGCCGAGAGCGAGCAACCCCAACCTCTGCTGTTTGCGGGTCATCGTCTCTCCCGGAGATCCCGCTGCAGCCGCTCGAGCGTGACGGTGCTCTCGCGGTAGCGCCGCCACGAAAACAAGGCGAGACCCCCGAGAACCACGAAGGCGGTCCCATAGGCCGACCACACGAACCCGGCATAGCCGCCCATCTCGAGAAAGGCGCCGATGTCGCCCATCAAGGCACCCCCGTCAAGGCACGGCTGTGTGGGCCGAAACGGCCCGCTCGCGCGCGGGCCGCGGAGGGCGCACAGCACCGGCATTGAGCCGCAATGCCATTGCCTTGCGCTCGTTCAGCGCCGTTCTCATGCGCAGCATCAGCAGCACGACAAACAGCAGCGTGAATCCCAAAGCCATGATCAGCAGCGGGGCGAGCATCGAGATGTCGATCCGTGGGCCCGCCGATCCGCAAGACGCTCGCCGGCTGATGCAGAGTGTTCCACCAATCGACGGAGAACTTGATGATCGGCAGGTTGACCACCCCGACCAGCGCCAGCACCGCGGCCGCCCTGCCGCCGCGCGAGGGATCGTCGAAGGCGTTCGCCAGCGCAATGTAGCCGAGGTAGAGAAAGAACAAGATCAGCACCGAGGTCAGCCGGGCGTCCCACACCCACCAGGCGCCCCACATCGGGCGGCCCCACAGCGAGCCGGTGGCGAGGCAGACGAAAGGTGAACGCGGCGCCGATCGGAGCGGCCGCGCGGGCCGCCACTTCGGCGAGCGGATGCCGCCAGACGAGCGCGACAGCGCTCGCCACCGCGACGAACAGGTAGACGCTGAGCGCCATCCAGGCAGCCGGAACATGCACATACATGATCCGCACGGTGTCGCCCTGCTGGTAATCCGGCGGGGCCACGACCAGGGACCAGAAAAGGCCGACCGCGAGGACGAGCACGGCCGCCCAACCGCACCACGGCACAGCCTTTGCGCTCAGCCGCATGAACCGCGCGGGGTTGGCGAGCCAGTTAATCATCGCTGCTCGAATGTAATGCCGATTTCGCGTCAAGTCAGCGTCGGCGTTGCCGCGCTTACTCCAGCGCCTGGCGCAATGCCGCCGCGCTCGCCCATGGACAGAGCGCCAGAGAGGCCAAGGTGATCGCGCAGAGGATCAGCAGATAAGCGCGGGCGCCGTTGCCGGCGGCGCTCGCTTCCACCGCTCCGGCGCCAAAGATCAGCGGCGGGATATAAAGCGGCAGGACGAGGAGCGACAGCACGATGCCCTGACGCCGAGCCCCGAGGCTCAACGCCGCAGCGACGCTGCCGATCAGGCTCAACGCCGGGGTGCCGATCAACAGGCTCACGAACAAGGTCGCGATCGCCTCGGGATCGAGATCGACCAGCAGCGCGAGAAACGGGCTGGTCAGCGCCAGCGGCAGTCCGGTCGCCACCCAATGCGCCGCGCATTTTGCGAGCACCGCAAGCTCGAGCGGGAGGCTCGAAAGGGCCAGCAGATCGAGTTCGCCGTCCTGATAATCCGCCTCGAACAGCCGGTCGAGCGACAACAGAGCCGCGAGCAAAGCCGCCACCCAGATGATCCCTGCACCGATGCGCTGCAGAACCTCAGGCTCGGGACCGACACCGAACGGAAACAACACGACAGCGAGAACAAAGAACCCGATGACGAGACCCGTGTCGCCACCATGGCGCAAGGCGAGGCTCAGATCGCGCCGAAAGAGGCCGAGAAACGCCGCCATCCTCAGCCGGCGGCTGCATGATCCGATAGCGGAGCAAAGGCATCGAGGTTGATGGCCGGGGCGGGGCCGATGTCGATCGGCGTATGGCTGGCGACGACGACGCGTCCGCCGGCGGCGCGATGCTCGGCGATCGCATGTTCGAGCCGCGACTGGTTTTCATGGTCGAGCGCGCTGGCCGGTTCGTCGAGAAGCCAGATCGACGCCGGCGCCGCGATCAGACGGGCGAGCGCGACCCGCCGACGCTGGCCAGCGGACAGCCAGCGGCATGGCCAGTCGGCAACCCGGTCGAGCGCGAAGGCGGCCAGCGCTGCGTCGAGGAGGAGGGGCACCCGGCTCGACTCTGTACCCCGGAGCGCTGCCCAGAACGCCAGCGTTTCGCGTGGCGTCAGGCCGGGTTTTACGCCGTCCTGATGGCCGATAACGTCCAGCTGCGCGCGATAGGCCGCGCTCTCGGCCCCGACTGGCGCAGCGCCCCAGAGTAGACGGCCGCCGGCCGGCACCATCAGTGTGGCGAGTATACGCAACAGGCTCGTCTTGCCGCTGCCGTTGGCGCCGGTGAGCAGCAGAGCGCCTCCTGCCGGCAGGCGAAACGAGAGCTCGGCAAAGATCAGACGCTCGCCGCGCCGGCAGCCGAGAGCCTCGGCGATCAGTTCGGGGGCGAGAGCGGGGTCGGTCAACACTCTCGGCAGAGAAAAAGGCGGCTCCGGTGGGGGAAAACCGGAGCCGCGTGGCCACGGTCGAATTGCTCGACCGAGTACGAGGTTTGGGGGACAAACCTGTAAGGATGAACCTTACGCGTACTATATGGGGCGTCGATTGGGACGCCGGTTTGAAGAAATTGTGACCATTCGATGAAATTCATTTCAATTGCCGACGATCCTCGATCAGCTTGCCGTCCGCGGGCAGGCTGCCCTCCGGGACGCGGCTGACCGTGCCGCGCATTTTCGTGACGGCCTGCAGGCTCTCGGCGATGTCTCCGAGATCCTCTGCGGGCTCCCCGATTTCGGCGAACAAGGTCATCTCGTCGGTGCTGCGCGGCCGCTCCACCACGAGGCGGGCGCGGATGATCGATTTGTGGCGCCGCAGAACCTCGGCGACCTGCTCGGGGTGCACGAACATGCCGCGCACCTTGGTGGTCTGGTCGGCGCGGCCGAGCCACCCTTTGATCCGATGGTTTGTCCGGCCGCATGGGCTCGCACCCGGCAGCATCGCCGACAGATCGCCGGTGGCAAAGCGGATCAGCGGATATTCCGGCGTCAATGTCGTTACGACGACCTCACCGACCTCGCCGGGAGCCACCGGCTCTCCGGTGCCCGGCATGACCAGCTCGAGAATGATCCCCTCATCGACCACCATGCCGTCGCAAAGCTCGCCCTGCGGGTTCGTGCTCTCATAAGCGATGATGCCGATATCCGCGGTGCCGTAGCATTGGAGCACGCCGAGACCGCGGCTGGCGAATTCGGCGCGCAGCGCCGAAGGCAAGGCTTCCGCCCCCACCAGCGCCTTCTTCAGCGAGGAGATGTCGCCGCCCTCGCTCGCCGCGCGGTCGAGCAGGACCTTAAGGAAGGACGGCGTCCCGACATAGCCGACCGGCCGCAGATCGGCGATCGTTCGCAATTGCTGTTCGGTCTGGCCGGTGCCGGCCGGGATCACCGGGCAGCCGAGCGCCTCGGCGCCGCTCTCGACCATCGCGCCCGCTGGGGTCAGGTGATACGAGAAGGTGTTGTGCACGAGATCGCCGGCGCGAAACCCGGCGGCGAAGAGGGCGCGCGCGAAGCGCCAGTAATCCGGTCGCCGGCCCTCCGGCTCATAGATCGGCCCGGGCGACACGAAGACCCGGCGGAGGGCCGGTATCGGCGACGCCGCCAAGCCGCCAAACGGCGGGTTCTGCCGCTGTAGCTCGATCAGTTCGGATTTGCGGGTGAGCGGCAGTTCGGCCAAGCTGCGCCGGTCGACGACATCTTCCGGATGAACCCCGGCGAGCCGATGGCGATAGGCCGGTGCGCGCTCCTTCGCCGCCGCAATGATCTGCGGCAGCGCCGACGTCAAAGCCGTTTCGCGCTCGGCCGGATCGCGTGTCTCGAGGGTGTCGTAGAACTGAGTCTCCACCCGAAGCCTCCCTACGCTGCAGGCGTCATAAGCCCAATCCAATCTGCTCCCGACCGAACCGCCGCATCAAGCTCGGGGATTTTTAGCCCGCCATCGCGGATCGGCCCGGGAATTCCTTCGCGTGCTGCTTCAATTCAACGCAAAAGACCCGCCGGCTTGCGCCGGCGGGTCTCGGAAGAAAGGCAGATACTGGCGCGGATGCGCCGCGCGATTGCTAGTTTGGCTTAGGTCCAAAAGTGGCGGTGTATGGATGGCGGCTCGGGGCATTGTCGCTCTCGGTCGCCTGATAATGTTCGTCTTTGCCCGAGGAGTGCGATCCTGGCTGTGGGCCGACCGAAGTCGAATAGGGATGCTGCCACTTATCGCCTTGATAATTGGAAGTTGCGGGCGTTGAAACCGTCGGAGCCGTCGCAGGGCTGCTCGGCGGCAGCGCCGAGACCGACTGGGCCAGCGCAACCGCCGCGGTGCCGGCCAATACCCCTAGACTTAGAACGGTCGATTTGAGCAAGCTCGACATAGCGGCGTCTCCAGATCCTTAGTTGCGTCGCCCGCAGGTTGCCCCAAGTTGCCCTTGCATACGAATGATAATTGTGCATCGCACGCATGAATGATTTGCATTTCTGTCGCTCGTCCCGTCTGAACTTGCTGCGCGTCTCGGACGCGCCGACCGGCGAATGCGAAAGACCCGCCGGCGAGAGCCGGCGGGTCAGTATGCTAAATCGGACGTTCGGGACCGGCGATCAGCCACCGGGCCTCGGACCAACGCCAGGCATTGTGTAGGGGTGACGCCCGGGCAACGTATCCTGTTGGGTCGCTTGATAGTGTTCTTCTGGTCCCGACGAGTAAGATCCGGGCTTAGGCCCGATCGGTGTCGAATACGGGTGCTGCGTCTTGTCGGCATCGTAATTCGGCGCCGGCTGGTAATGATCCTCCTGCCAAGTCGCGCCGCTGCCGGGTTTCGGACCAACCAGTGGGGTGGAGGAGTTGACCGGCGGCGGGGGAGCCGGCGTAACGCCGCTTGCGGGTGGTAGTGACGAAACCGACTGGGCCTGCGCAACCGCCGCGATGCCGGCTAACAATCCCAGACTCAGGGCGGTCGATTTCAACAAGCTCGACATAACGGAGATTCCCTTCCTTCTTTAGGAATACATTGGTAGGTACGCGCGGTTCCCTTGCATGAAAGTGGTAATGGTGCATTGCACTCATGCATGATCTGCATTTTCACTCGCTCGATTTGAACTTGCTGCGGGTCTTCGACACCTTGATCGAGGAACGCAGCGTCACGCGTGCCGGTGAGCGGCTCGGACTGAGCCAGTCCGCGATCAGCCACGCGCTGAACCGGTTGCGCTATGTGCTCAATGATGAACTGTTTGTGCGGGTGGCGGACGGCATGCGGCCGACCCCGCGCGCTTCCGAAATCGCGCCGCGCCTCCGCGAAGGGTTGCTGCAACTGCAGTTGGCTCTGGGCCCGACCGAATTCGTGCCCGCGCGGACAGAACGGCGTTTCACGATCGCCTGCGGCGAGTATGTCGGCACGGTGCTGGTTCCGAGCTTTATTGCCCGGGTGCGGGCCCTCGCTCCAAACGCCGAACTCCGCATCCGGCCGAGCAATATGGGGGTGACCGAAGCGCTGCTAGCGGGCCGCATTGATCTCGCTATCGGCAGTTTCAGGCGAGTGCCCGAGCCCTTTGTGTGTGAAACCTTGTTTCAGGAGACCCGGGTCTGGGTATTGAGCGCCGACCACCCGGCGGCGGGCGGTGAATTGACCCTCGAATGTCTCGCCTCACTGTCGCATCTGATCATCTCCGGAACCGGAGAGGACGAGCACGCGATCAACGGCTATGTCAGCGACCACGGACTCGAACGATTGGTCACCCGCAGCGAAGTCGGGTTGCTGCAAGGTGCGCTGGCCGCGCGTGGATTACGCCGGGTGATCGGACTGACGACGCCGCATTTCCCTGCCGCGCTCGCGGTGGTCAGCCAGTCCGACATGGCGGCGCCGCTGCCGCGCCGTCTCGCGGCCGCCTTCGCCAACGGGTATCGTCTCAAGCTCTTCGAACCTCCCTATACGTCGCCGCCCTTCGACATCATGGCGTTGTGGCACCGCGACCATGGCGAGGATCGCGCCATAGCCTGGCTCCGTGGCGTCTTGCAGCGAGGTCGCGGCGGGTCTGTGACCCACCGGCTGCGAACCCCCCGACCGCACCGCAGAAGCCGCAAGCCCCCGGGCCCAGGTCCAATGAAGAAGGCCCGCCGACAGCCGACGGGCCTGCAAGGTTGGATTTATCGCGTTGGAGCGGTTTCCGATCGAGGGCGGTTGCGACGCCACAGTCCTGTGCAACCAGAGAGAATCCCGTGACCGGACTTGGTCCGGCCATCCACGTCTTCGGTGCGAAGATCTCGGCTGCCTGAAGACGTGGATGCCCGGGACGAGCCCGGGCAACGGGCTTTTGGACACAAAATTGGGGCAAAACGCTCGGACGAACTGCCCTCCAACTTTTCCCGGACAGCCCTGCCATCAAAGGGGGAGGGCTCTATCAGCATTCCTATTTGTACTCCCGCCCCTCGATGGGGGCGGGTCGGGTGGGGGTGATGCGTGCCGAGTGCGTCGACTCGGTCGAAAACCGCTCTAGAATTTGACCCTGAATTTGCCGATCAGGGCCTGCTCTTGACCCTTGATGTTGGCTACGGTCTGGCGCTGCCCCCACATATATTCGACGCCCGCATCGATGAACGCGACCGGGCTCCAGATCAGGTTGGCGTGGGCGGTCTGCAGCACCTTGTTCGAACTGATCGACTGGGTCGGCCCGATCAGCTGCGTTGGATAATCGGAATACTCATAACCATAGACAACGGTCGACCGCAAATTCGCCAACCACCAGTGCTGATAGCCGAGCTGATAGCCGAACTCACCTACCGGCTTGACGAGGATGGACCCCGCTGCCGCGACGGTAGCCGGGGACGACAGGAAGTTTGTCGCCAATGCCGCACCGTTACTAGAGTTCAGATAGCGGCCGAGGCCGTTGCCAACGGTGAATTGCCACTGAAAGTCGTCCTTCTCCCAACCGAACCAGCCGGGCTTGACGTCGCCGGATACACCGCCGCCGCCGCCGACGAAACTCCTGTTGATGAAATGGCCGTCGTTGACTGTGAGTGTCGGGCGCACCACGCCACGGAAGTCGACATGGCCCCAGGGCTGCGACCAATAGGATGCAAAGGTGACGTCGGGCGCCGAGGACTTGGTGGGATTGAAGGCCAAGGCGCACCCGGCGGTTGCGCTGATCGTGATTCCGTTGGCGACGCAGCCCGTTGTCGTCCCGCTGGTCACCGGGAACTGGCCGAGGTTCGTGTCCGTTTTTACGTTGCCGGCGGGCGTGACGATGTCGGTCTCGGGGGTTTCGGCCGAGATCGACCAGGCGCTGCTCCATGGCCCCGAATAGGTGTAGCGCACCTGCGGGATGCGGACGACGCCGGCCTGGCCGGCAGGGCCGCCGAAATCGAGCGTTTCTGCGTTGGCATCGGGGTCGGCAAAGTTCGAGTTGGCCTGCCCCGCGAGGAAGCCGCCGAGGGTGCCATAGGCGTATCGCAACCGCGGGATCAAACTATCCGACACAGTGGTCGCATTGTTTGTGCTGAAGTTGTTGCCGCCCGCAAAGTCGAATTCTATGAACGTCCGTGACTTGCCCCAGGCGGTCGGCGTGCGCGTCTCGACGTTGAGGCGTGTTTCCCGCGGGCTCTGCAGGAAGACGCTGTTGCCGCGCGAGTTTTGTACTTGCCCCGGCACGATGTTACCAGGCGTCGGGAAGCCCGAGACGATCGAGTTGGAATGCACATTGAGCGGGACCGCCTCCAAATTTCCGGTAACCCCGACCGTCGTGCTTTGGGTGCCGTTTACCGGGCCGCCCTGGAAGTAATAGTCGAGGGTCTCGTCAATAAACCCGCCGACGCGGATCGAGGTATCCGTCCCGGGGATCAGAAAGGAGCGCGGGAAACTGCCGCCGGCGAGCGGCTGACCCGGTACCGGCGCGGCGCCATAGGCCCCGGGAACGCCAATACCGGGCCCAGGCGGGTTTTGAGCCAGCTGGTCGATCCGGCGCTGCAGCAGCTCCTGATTGGCGCGCAGATCCGCCAATTCGTCGGCGCTCGCCGCCGGAAGGCCCGTCAACAGCGCGACCGTCGCGGCTACACCCCCAATCGCCGCGGCCCTGCCGATATTCCGCTTTCTGATCATTGCTCCCCCGAGAAATCAAAGGTTGCAGTCAGCCGGATAAAAACCGTGCCTCTCGCGCCATGATATGCAGAGGGGGACCCCGATCAAGAACGCTTTGCCGCCTACGTGGTCTTTTCGTCCCAGCGTGGCGAAACTGCCACATACGAATGCAAGACATTGAGCTCATTAAATGACTTAGGCCACCGTCTGAAACTTCGAATGTCGCTTAGGTCCGTTTTTATCGACCCGATCGCGCTAGCGGGATGCGCGATAACTCCCTCCAGGGGATCCGTGATGGCTAGGTCGATCTTGAGGCTGGTCAGTTACAATGATAAAATTTCATTGCTATTTTCTCATTTACGTGCTATGGTAATTCTAATTTAATATCGATGTGGTGCCCAACGCGAACAGCCGCTTGAAAACAGCGGATATCAGCCAGGATCAGCGAGGGTTTTGGCTGTTTTTCAGGCCCGTAGCGGGCCGAAGCTTCAGGATTTCTGCGGAGCAGACGAGATCGGTGGCTGATATTTCGCTGCAAAGAACAGCAAAAACAGCGATGGCGAGGAGGAGGGAGAGGCTTGCGCCCCCTCCGAGCGCTAGAACTTGAAGCCGAGCCGCGCTCCGGCGTCGGTGATCCCGGCATTGTGCGGTGCGAGATTGGCGTTCGACATATGGTCGACGAACCCCGATACGCTGACAGAGGGCGTCAGCTGATAACCGAGTTCGACGCTTTCTCGGAACAGCGCCGTCGAGCCGAGCTTTTTGCGGTCCGGCGGGGCGCTGTTGGTATAGCCGTCCTGCAGAGCGCCCCCGAGGCTGCCATTGGCGAAGACACTGCCACCCCACCCGAACAGGTTCTGGATCAGCGTGATCCCCCAGGTGAGGCCGAAATAGCCGGCGTTGGTATTGCCCGCCGTGTTGAGCGAACCGCCGAGATGAGGCCGGGGCGACCCGATGACGCGAAAGAATTCCGGCGGGGTGAACAACATTTCGAAATTGATGTCCGACCCCGATTCGACGGGCTTGTCGAACAGCCCGATGTCATGGGCGAGAACGCCAAACTTGAACTCGTCGACCAGCTGGGTTTGCGCTGTCGCTGCACCCGGGACAGCGGCGACAAGCATTGCGGCGACAACCACGGAACGAGGCATTCGCACCATTATCGTTATTCTGATCCGCGTTTACCGCCCATCCGATATCGCGCAATCAGTTAATCGATTTCTCGCCGCGCCACCCTCGGTAGGGGCGCAAATGGGTTGACCGCCTTCCAGCGCGCCGACCAGCGGTGACGGTTGAGCTCGCGTCGGACGACGGCTGGTTTCGTCACCCAATTGAGTTGCACCATCCGGCGCTCGCCGACATGAGGGCGATGCCCATGGAATGAGCGGGCGCTGCGGCGAAAGGCCAGCATGGTTCCGGCGAGCGGTACGACCTCTCGCGCATAATCATCGATGTCGTCGGGACCGCGCAGCAACCGCAACCGGCCCTCAGGGCGGTCCCAGGCGCGGTTCAGATAGAGCAGCAATGTTATGATCTTGCTTTCCGAATCGGTGTGGATGCGACCGTCCTTGCCGTCGCTCCAGCCGCGCACCGTCACCATCGTCGGGCGGCTGCAGAGATCGAGACCGAATTTTTCCTCGACCGCGCAACGCAGCGCCGGCCCGGTCAAGGCGGCAACGAGACGGGAAAAGACCGGCCCGCATGCCAGGCTTTCGACCGGGTAACTGCCGTGACCGGGGACGGGCGGGAAATCGTCGACGAGCGGGCCGAGCTCGTCGCGGCCCACAAAATCCTCGACGACGACAAAGTCGAACGGGTCGCGGCACAGCGGCGCCCCCCGCAGGCGATCAAAATCGAGCAGCGTCAACGCCGGGCTCCGGTAATCGTCGCTATCGCACTGAAATATAATCATTCGCCCAGCCTTTGGCCAAACCGGTTATCGTGATGGCATGAGCCGCTCCGAGGGTCCTTTGCGCTACTCTGCGGGCTTTTTCGCAGGCTTCCTCGCGGCGACGGCCTTCTTCACGCGGCTGCCGGTCAATCCGGAGGCAGCGGGCGAGTGGCGGCTCGCCGATTTCGGCCTGGGCATTTCCGCTCGTCGGCGCCGGGATCGGCGGCGCAGCGGCGCTCGCGCTACTGCTGGCCCAGCTGATCGGCCTCCCCAGTTGGCCGGCGGCGCTGTTGGCGGTGCTGGCGGGTATCGCGTTGACGGGAGCATTGCACGAGGACGGGCTGGCCGATACCGCCGACGGGTTCTTCGGGGGGCGCGATCGGGAAGAAAAGCTCGCGATCCTGCGGGACAGCCGGCAGGGCACCTATGGTGTGCTGGCGATTGTTCTGAGCGTGCTGTTGCGGGCCGCTGCACTCGCCGGCATCGGTGACGTGATCCACGGCAGTCTCGCGCTGATCGCGGCCCACGCCGCCTCGCGGGCCGCCTTGCCTGCGGCGATGATCGGATTGACGCCGGCGCGCCCCGATGGTCTGGGCGCGAAGGCTGGAACACCTCGCGTGGGCGGTGCGATTGCAGCGGCGCTGATCGGCGCCGCGATAGCCTTGGCGGCATTGGGGCCGGCGCGTGGAGCAACGGCGCTTTGCCTCACCGGCGCGGTCGTCTTCGCCCTGGCCGAGCTCGCACGCCGCCAGATCGGCGGCTACACGGGCGATGTTCTCGGCGCTTTCCAGCAAGTCGGAGAAATCGTCATATTGCTCGCCGCATCGGCGAGATGAGCCGACCTCAACCGTCCGACTCGCCGGGCGGCCCAATGCGCCGTATCAGATGGAGGTGGTTGCGGTCGCCCTCGCGACGGTAACGAGCCTGATGGACGAGCGAGCGGACAATATGGATGCCGAGCCCGCCAATGCCCCGCTCTTCTGTCGCCTCCTCCAAATCCGGCCCGCGGAAAGCGAGGGGATCGAAAGGCTGGCCGTTGTCGACGAAACTTATCCGGAGGCGGCCCGCCCTCCACCCGAGCGCCACGGCGATGGTTCCTCCCGCCGAATGCGGTCCGTAACCATGCGTTACGGCATTGGTGAAGAGCTCATCGAGAATGATCAAGAGTCGCGATCGCTCGTCATCCGGCAGACCGCACTGATGCGCGAACTTATCGGCAAAGGCTCGGAGCCTGGTGAACTCGCCGTGGTCGGCACACAGCGTTATCGACGCTCTGTTCACCGAAGGTTGCTCATCTTGCTGCCAACACCCTGTCGGCCTCGTGTATTGAAGAGCCCGTGATCAACGGGGAGGAAGAATTGGCGTGGACGAAGAATTTGCGCAGGGCGCTGTGGTTGGCGGCGGCATTGCTGATCGCGACGGCAGTCGTTCCTTCGGCGGCCGAAGCTCCGCCGATCGGCCAGAAGCCGATCGCCCAAATCAAAAAGGTCACCGGGCAGGCCGCGATTCTGCGCTCCGGTGAGCATCGGCCCGCGATGGTCGGGGACATGCTGTTCGTCAATGACGTCATCGAAACAGGTTCGGACGGCGGGATCGGCATAACCTTCGTCGATAACACGGTATTCTCCACCGGCCCGAGCAGCCAGATCGCGCTCGACGAATTCCAGTTCGACTCGAACGACTTCCGTGGCGCGATGCTGGCCGATATGCGGCAGGGAACCTTGGCGGTCGTCTCCGGCGACATCGCGCGCAGCACCCCCGGAGCGATGAAGATCAAGACGCCGACCGCAATCCTGGGGGTGCGCGGCACGACTTTTGCGGTTCAAGTCTATGGCGACCACCAATGATGTGGCGGACCGTCCCGGCACTCGCCTCAATAGTCCTCCTCGCGGGTTGTCCGCGGCAAGCGCTGTTCGTGGTGCTGCCCAATGCCGAAGGCGGCGGCGTGGGGGCGATCACGGTCGAGGACGGCAAGACGGCCACGATCCTCGACCAGCCCTATGCAACGGCAGAGTTGCGCGCCGGCAGCACTGCGCCGACCGCAGAGGACCCAAGGAAATATCAGCGTGATCTTCCGGCGCGCGATCGCGGCGCAGCCGACCCTGCCGCATCACTTCCGCCTCTATTTTATCCTCGGGAGCCCCGAGCTGACCCCCGAATTCCAAGATCGCCTATCGCGCTGTGTTCGATGACACGAAACAACGGCCGGTTTACGAAATCGAGGTAATCGGCTTCACCGACACGCTCGGCGATCTGATCTACAACCAAGCGCTGTCCCTCCGGCGCGCGGCGGCGATCCGAGACACGCTCGTCCGCGACGGGCTCGATCGACAGGCGATCTCGATCGCCGGGCGTGGCAAGCACGACCTGCGCGTGCCGACCGCCGACCAAACGCCCGAGCCCCGCAATCGCCGCGTCGAGATCACGGTGCGGTAGCGGCGACGCCGACCCGCCGCAGCGCCAGCACAGTCATGTCGTCCGCTTGCTCGGCACCGCCGACAAAGCGGCTGACGTCGTCGATTACCGCCGCAACGACGTGCTGAGCATCGACCGTTGCTGCCGTCGTCAGCGCCTTCGCCAGCCGCTCGGAGGAATAAAGCTTATGGTCGGCGTTCTCCGCTTCCGTGACCCCGTCGGTAAAGAGCAGCAAGACCTCACCAAGCTCGATCCGGTCGTGATCGATCGGAAAGCGGAAATCCTCGACCGCACCGAGCGGCGGACCGCCTTCGGTGACGAGTTGCCGCAAGCCGGTGCCGCCGCCGAGGACGAAGGGCGAGTCGTGACCGGCACTGGCATAGGTCGACCTCGCCCGAGCCGAGGTCGAGAATCCCGGCGAAAGCGGTCACGAAGACGCCGCCCTCGCTCTGCAGCTCCGCACTCGCCGCCGCCGTCTTCCGGTTGGCCTCCGCGAGGATGCGGTCGAGCGCCGGCCCAAATGTCAGCACGGCGTCGCGGACGACCTCTTTGGTCACCGCCATCAACAGTGCTGCCGCAATGCCCTTGCCCGCCACGTCGGCGATCAGAAAGAACAGGCGGTTGCTTCCTCCGATCAGCAGGTAGTCGTAGAGGTCGCCCCCGACCATTCGCGCCGGCTCGATGCGGGCGTAGACATCGATGTCGTGACGATCAGGAAACGCCGGAAAGCGCCGCGGCAGCAGGCCCATTTGGATCGCCTGCGCCGCGGCAAGCTCGCCCTCGACCCGTTGCTTCGCCTCGCGTTCGCGAACGAGTTCCGCTTGCGCGGCGCGAAGGCTGCCGACCAGCATTACACCCAACGCGCCGAGCAGGGTCAGCACCGGAAAGGTGCTGTCGAAGAGGAGATCGGCAAAGCGGAAGAGCATGAGTTCGACGCCAAAAAGCGCCGCCGCGATCGCCATAGCGATACCGACCGCGCGCATCGGCCTCGCATAGCGCAGCAGCCATATGACCGCGAGCCCGGCCGCGAGCGCCGCAGCGAGCTCGAACCAATCGAGATACGAGCGGGCGGTGCAGCAGAGCGTTGAACAGGATCGATTCGATCAGCTCGGCATGGAGGTCGACCGCGCGGACGAGACCGAGGGGCGTTTGCCGGAGCCCGGTGATGCCGACACCGGCAACCCCGAGCAATACTACCTGCCCCCGCAGCTCGGCTGGGTCGAACGCCGGATCGAGGACGTCCGAGGCCGAGATGGACCGCGCCTGTGACGGTGCGAAATGGAGGATCGCGCGGCCCCGCCTGTCCGTCGGGATCGTGGTGCCGCCGATCCTGAAATCTTCGATCCCGAGCGCGCCGGTATCGATCACGATCGACCGTTCGCCGCCGGCGACGCGCAAGACCTCCAGGGCAAAACTCGGGACTATCGTTTGTTGATAGGCCACAGCGAGAGCGAGCCGCCGTATGACGCCGTCGGAATCCGGCTCGACCGCGATTTCCCCGGCGGCCTGCGCAACGGCGCGGAGATCGGGCTGGCTTTGCACCAGGGATTTGTAGCTCTTCAAAAAGGGCTTCGGATCGCCCCCCGCTTGGCGGAGGGGGGCGGGGCGGAGCGGGTCTGAATCTGCCGCCGCCTCCTCATGGCTGGGGGCGAGCGCGAGCACCGTCGGGACCGCCGCCATAGCTTCGGCGAGGTCGCGTTCGCTCGGCGGCAGCTGCGCCAACGCGTCCGTCACAGCCGGAGGCAGGCCGGGCAGTTCTCGCGCGATCTCGGTCGGCGAAAGCCGATCTGGTTCGGCGAAGACGACGTCGATGCCGAGGACGCGCGGGTTCCCTTGGGCGATGCGGCGGACGAGCTCGGCCACCCGGTGCCACGGCCACGGCCACTGCCCATATCGGGCGAGACTCTTCTCGTCGATGTCGACGATGGCCACTCGGGCCGAATCACCAGCCCGCGGCCACACCCGTTCCACCAAGTCGAAGCTGCGCACGCGCAATTCGGTGATGATGCCCGGGTCGATGAGGCGCAGCACCAAGGCGCCCGCGACCAGCGCGAGCGCAGACGCGCGGCCCGGACCGCGCAACAGGGCCATGCCTCGGCCCACCGCGGGACCGCCCGTCACAATTCCAGTTCTAGCCCGTCATAGGCCGAGATCACCTCGACCTCGTGGCCACGCCGGCTGATCGCCTCGAAGCGGACGGTATCGGCGAAAATCTCCTCGAGCATGCGGTCGTCATATGCCGGCTCGTGGTGAAACAGCACGAGGCGCCTGACCCGCGCCGCCTGCGCCAGCTCGACCGCGACGACATTGCTCGAATGACCCCAATCCTCCTTGACTGAGACCGAGTCACCGAGCGAATACATTGCATCAAAGATCAGCAAGTCGGCGTTTCTATAGAACTCGACGAACGGGTAGGTTTCGTCGAGGTGGGTAGCTCTTGTGCTCGCAATCGGTAGAGTACACGATCGACTTGCCGCCTTGGGAAAAGCGATACCCGTAGGAATCTCCCGTGTGAAACTGTTTTATCGAGGTGACCGAAAGACCGGCTACTTCGTAAGTGCGGCCGGGCTCCAAGGTGATGAACTCGATGCTCGAACCAAGCGAGTGAAAATCGACGGGAAACCAAGGAGCCGAGTGCTGGGTACGCAGCGCCTCGCGCAGCACGCCGTGGCAGCCGTATATGCAAATCCGATTGCCTGGAATGTAGGCGGGGGCAAAAAACGGGAACCCCATGATGTGGTCCCAGTGCGGGTGCGACAAAAATATATTGAAGGTGTGTTTGCGGCCGGGGCCGTGCTCGCGAAGTATCCGGTTGCCGAATTCACGCACGCCCGTGCCGAGGTCGCAAATCACATATTCGTCGCCGCCGGTAATGATCTCCACACAGCTGGTATTGCCGCCGAAAGTGCCGCGTACTGAAAATGGCAGGCTGCGGTCGATGAAGGCATCGATCGCCTGCTCGGTCTCGAGCGCGCGCCCGCGAGCGGCGAGCAGCGCATCGCGGATCTTGGCGCGGACCGCCCGCTCCCGCAGCGGCGCCGGCAGCGAGCCGCGGGTGCCCCAAAAGCGGACACGCAACGGTCCAGCCGATTCAGGTTCGGCATCGGGAGCCGCCCCCTCGGGTCGCGGCGGGGCCTCCCAGACAGTGCTCGCTTCTTCGACCGTGGCGAAGACCGGGACGACATGGGAGAACCGGCTGATCGCGAAGATCTCGCGAACGACGGTATGGAGACCGGCGACGCCAAGCCGGCGCTCCTTCGGCTTCAGCCGCGTGGCGGCCATCAGCGCCCGCAGACCAGCACTCGAGATGTATTCGACCGCGGAAAAGTCAACGATGACGTCCGCGGAGCTGGCGCTGACAGCGGCGAGCAGCCGCGCCTGAAACTCGGTGCTCGTCAGATTGTCGATGCGTCCGACCGGCGCCAGTACCAGGATGTTTGCTTGGCGCCTCTCGCCGATATCCACGAGCGACCCCTGTCACAGTGGTAACAAGGCTCATTGTCAGGAGTTCGGCGGCCCGAAGCAAGAATTGTAGCCAATTTGCGGCAAGCGGCCTCGCCGCTTCCACGAATTTAGGTTTAGCCCGCCTACCGGGCGTGGGGTACTGGTACGCTCCGCCGTCGCGACGGCGACCACCGGCGAGAGGGAGCATGGAACAGCGCTGGGGTCTGCCCCTGATTGCCTGGCCGTCCCGGCTGCGCCCCAATTTTTGGGATCTCGTCGCGCTGCCGATCGTGCTCGGGGCGATAGCGCTCGTCGCTTGGGGCGGCATGGCGATGAGCGCGCGCTACCAAATCGGCGAGGTTCTGCAGATCAGCCTCGACCCATGGCAGTTGCCGGAATATGCGCTTCGTACGGTCCTGCGCATGGTCTGCGCGCTCGTTGCCTCGCTCGTCTTCAGCCTCGTCTATGCGGCGGTCGCGGCCAAGAGCCGACAAGGGGAAAAGATCCTGATCCCGATCCTCGATATCCTGCAATCGGTGCCGATCCTCGGCTTTCTGTCGATCACCGTGACCGGCTTCATCGCCCTTTTCCCGGGCCGGCTGCTCGGCGTCGAATGCGCGGCGATCTTCGCGATCTTCACGTCGCAAGCCTGGAACATGACTTTCAGCGTCTACCAGTCACTGCGCACAGTGCCGGCCGAGCTGATCGAGGCGGCACGGATGTACCATCTGTCACCCTGGAAGCGGTTCTGGCACCTCGAAGTGCCGCACGCCATACCCTCGCTCGTCTGGAACATGATGATGTCGGTCTCGGGCGGCTGGTTCTTTGTCGTCGCCTCGGAAGCAATCACCGTCGCCGGCCAAACGATCATGCTCCCCGGCATCGGCTCCTATATCGCGACCGCGATCAATCAACGCGACCTCGCCGCAATCGGCTACGCGGTACTGGTCATGTTCGTCGTCATTCTGTTGTACGATCAACTGTTGTTTCGCCCGCTCCTCGCCTGGTCGCGGAAGTTCCAGGCCGATCCCTCGGCCGACCAAGAAAATGTTCGCCCGTGGTTTTTTGTCGTGCTGCAGCGTGCTCGCCTGTTCGATCTGGTCCAGGCGGGAGTACTCGAGATCAACCGCATCATCGACGATGCTCTGACCGCCCTTGCCCGGCGACACCCACCGTTGGTCGAACGAAGACCGAGGCCCGAATTTGACTTTCTGTTCGATATCGCCTTGTTGGGGCTGGCGGCGGCGGCAGCCGTATGGCTCATCACCTTTATCCGTCAAACCGTTGACCTCGGCGAGGTCGGATGGGTGTTTGTTCTCGGTCTGGCAACTGCAGCGCGTGTGCTGATCCTGATCGGCGTGGCGTCTCTGATCTGGGTTCCGATGGGAGTGGCGATCGGGCTGCGCCCACACCTGGCGGATCGTATTCAGCCTATCGTGCAATTTCTCGCCGCTTTCCCGGCAAATCTATTCTTCCCGGTGGCGGTAGTGCTGATTCTGCGGTTTCAAGCCAACCCGGAGATCTGGCTAAGCCCGCTGATGATCCTCGGGACGCAGTGGTACATTCTGTTCAACGTCATTGTCGGCACCGCTGCCCTGCCGCAGGAGCTGCAACGCGCTGCACAAAATCTCGGCGTCAGACGCTCGTTGTGGTGGCGGCGTGTGATCCTGCCGGCGATTTTTCCGGCATACGTGACCGGTGCCGTCACCGCTGCCGGCGGCTCGTGGAATGCGAGCATCGTGTCCGAGGTGGTCCAATGGGGGGACACGACGCTGACCGCGACCGGCATCGGCGCCTATATCGCTCGCACTACAGCCGATGGCGACAGCGCCCGTATTGCGCTCGGCATAGGCGTCCTCTGCCTTTATGTACTAGCCTTCAACCGGCTGTTCTGGCGTCGGCTCTACGATCTCGCCGCCGAACGCTTGCGCCTGGATTGACGTTCTCTCTCCCGGATTGCTCCGATGAATGACCCGCCGCTGCGCACCGAAGCGGTCTCAAAGACCTATCAAACCCCCGATCACCACGGGCGCCTCGTACTCGATCATATCGACTTCACCCTGCGCGACGGCGAGATCGTGGCGATCCTCGGCAAATCGGGATCCGGAAAGTCGACTTTTTTACGCATTCTCGCGGGTCTCGTGCCGCCCAGCGAGGGCATTGTCGAATATCGCGGTATCCCTGTCACCCAGCCGGTACACGGCATCGCGATGGTTTTCCAGAGCTATGCGCTGTTTCCGTGGCTGACCGTGCTCGGCAATGTCGAACTCGGTCTCGAGGCTCTGGGCGTCTCCGGTGCGGAGCGCCGGCGGCGGGCGGTCAGTGCGATCGATCTGATAGGGCTCGACGGGTTCGAGAATGCGTATCCGAAGGAGCTGTCCGGCGGCATGCGCCAGCGCGTGGGCTTTGCCCGCGCGCTCGTCGTCGATCCGGATATCCTGTTGCTCGACGAGCCCTTCTCCTCGCTCGATGTCCTGACCGCCGAAACTCTGCGGGGCGATCTCCTCGATTTGTGGGACGCCCACCGCATCCCGACTAAGGGGATCCTCATCGTTTCGCACAACATCGAGGAGGCGGTCGAAATCGCCGATCGTATCGTGATCTTCAGCAGCGATCCCGGCCGCATCCGCGCGCAAATCCCGATCTCGCTCCCGCGCCCGCGCTCCTCGGAGAGCGCCGGTTTTCGCCAAATCGTCGACCAAGTCTATACCCTGTTGACGACTGAGCCCGGGCGCGACGGGCGGCGTGGGGCAAAGGCCGAACCCATCGGTATCGGCTTTCGCCTGCCCGATGCGTCCGTCCAGCAGCTCTCCGGGCTGATCGAAAATCTGACGGAGGCGCCCTATCATGGCCGCGCCGATCTTCCCCATCTCGCCGACGAGGAAAACCTCGTCATGGACGAGCTGTTTCCGCTGATCGAGACGTTGCAGCTGTTCGGCTTCGCCCATGTGAGCAGCGGTGATATCGAGCTGACGCCGCTCGGCCGGGCGTACGCCGAGGCGGACATGCTCGCCCGCAAGCAGATCTTTGCCGAAGCGCTCTTAAAGCATGTACCGCTGGCTGCCCATATCCGGCGCGTCCTCGACGAGCGGCCCGGCCATCGCGCGCCGGCAGCGCGGTTTCTGCGCGAGCTCGAGGATCACTTGTCGGAGGAAGAGGCGGAGCGGGTGCTCGAAACCGTAATCAACTGGGGCCGGCACGCCGAGATCTTCGCTTACGACTACGACAGCGAGGTCTTGAGCCTGGAGAACTTCTGAGCGTCGCGAAAAAAAGTGGGCGTCATCGCCGAGGGTCAGCTGCCGCCGTAGAAAGAGAGACGCGCGACATCGGCTTGCGCGACTTGGTTCGGGATCAGCCACGCGTAAAAGGTCGGCCGCTCCCATTGGTTCTTGTCGCCGCCCGTGTCCCAACTTGGCAGCGAGACGATTTTTACATAGGCCTCCTGGGCCGGGGCGAGCTCGAAATTGGCCGTTTGATTGGTGTCTATACCAACGGTCTGCACGGTCACGACGTAATGTCCGGGGGGGACATCGCGATAGAACGCGCCACCCAATTCGGCGGCCCCGACATATCCCCCATTGGCCGCGATCGCCGGAAGGCCCTTGCCGGCATAGGGCTCGTAATCGCGATAAAACCAGATCCGAGCCTCCCCCGCCGGGATCGGCGGAATGCCGACCGCCGCAGTCACCGCCTGCTGGGCGCAGCCTGCCATCGCGACGAGCAACACGCCCTGTGCTACGCTCATCAACCAGCACGCTGCCGAATTCTTGTTCTCCCTCATGCAACACTCCAATCACGATCGTCCGTTGTACATCGACGCGATCGGGTCGCACCGATATCTCTTCAGCGCGGTCGCAACGTCGGGAACGCGATAACGTCGCGAATCGATGGGCTGTCGGTCAGCAGCATGACCAGCCGGTCGATGCCGATGCCGAGACCGCCGCAGGGCGGCAGCCCGTATTCGAGCGCGGTCACGTAATCCTCGTCGAGGAGCTGCGCTTCCTCGTCACCCGCCGCGCGCGCCTGCATTTGCGCCTCGAACCGCTCCCGCTGGTCCTGCGGATCATTGAGCTCGGAGAAAGCGTTCGCGATCTCCCAACCGTAGATGTAGGTCTCGAAACGCTCGACGAGCCGCGGGTCGTTGCGGTCGGCCTTGGCCAGGGGTGAGAGGTCGCGAGGAAACCCGGTGACGTGGATCGGCTGGATCAGGGTGTCCTCGACGCGCGCGGCAAAGGCCGCCTCCAGAGCCTGCCCCCAATTCTCGCCTCCGCCCAGCACTGCGCCGACGCGCGCCGACGCCTCCCGCGCCGCCTCGGCGCTATCGAGAGCAAGGAAATCGACTCCGGTGGCCCGTTTGAACGAGTTCGGCCATGCTGTGCCGCGGCCAAGGGGCCGATAGATCTATCTCAGTCCCGCCGTAGCCGATCTGCAATGTCCCGAGCACCGTCTCCGCCACGGTGGTGATGAGCTCCTCGGTCAACTTCATCATCGCGGTGTAGTCGACATAAGCCTCATAGAGCTCGAGCGTGGTGAATTCCGGATTGTGCCGAGGCGAGAGGCCCTCGTTGCGGAAACATCGGTTGATCTCGAATAATTTGTCGGCCACGCCCCCGACCAACAGGCGCTTCAAATGCAGCTCGGGCGCAATCCGCAGATAGAGGTTGATGTCGAGCGCATTGTGATGCGTCACGAACGGCTTCGCCGAGGCACCCCCAGGGATCGTGTGAAGCATCGGCGTCTCGACTTCGACGTAGCCGCGCTCTGCGAGATGGCTGCGGATCGCCGCAACGACCCGGCTGCGGCGGAGCAGCGTGTCGCGGCTCTGCCGGGTTCATGATCAGGTCGAGATAACGCTGGCGATAGCGCAGCTCGACATCGGCCAAGCCGTGATATTTCTCGGGTAGCGGGCGCAGCGCCTTCGCGAGAACCGTAACACCGGAGGCATTGATCGTGAGCTCGCCGCGCGGCGTGCGGCGAACGAGGCCCTCGACGCCGATCAGATCACCGATGTCGAGCAGTCGCACGATTCCGAGCGTTTCGGGGCCGAGCAAATCCTTGTGGCAAAAGATCTGGATCTTGCCCGAGGCATCGTGCAGATCGATGAACATGCCGCTGTTGCGCATCGCCCTGATACGGCCGGCGACGCGCACCCGATCTTCGGTTTCGGCGCCTGACGCAAGCCCGGCATAACGCCGCTCGAGCTGGCCCGCCTCATGCGTCCGCTCGAAGCTGTAGGGGTAGGGATCGATCCCGAGCGCCTTGAGACTCTCGCGCTTGCCTATCCGGACAGAGCGCAGCGGGTCCTCCGCGTCTCGCGGGTGGCGCTCGCTATCGGTCATCGCTCGGCTCCTCCACTCCGCAGGATCGCTGATACCGGTAGATTAGCCGACGGCCGCCCGCGAGACTGGGCCGCGCGTGAGATCGACGACCGCATCATGGAAACGCCGCAACGTGCCGTGATGGCCGACGCTGACGATCGTCGGCCGCCACGGCGCTTCCCGCAATAGCCGGTATAACGAGATCTCCGCGGCCTCGTCGAGCGCCGAGGTCGCCTCGTCCAGAAACACGATCTCCGGCCGGGCCAGCAGGACCCGGGCGAAGGCTAGCCGCTGCTGCTCGCCAATCGAGAGCCGCTGGGCCCAATTAGCCTCCTCGTCCAGCCGCTCGACAAGTTCGGGCAGACCGACGGCGCGCAGCGCCTCGGCGAGATTGTCACGCGGCAGTTCGGCGGCAGCCCGCGGATAGACCAGAGCGTCCGCCAAAGTGCCGAGAGGCAGATAAGGGCGCTGCGGCAGAAACAGGCAGCGCCCATCGCCCACCCGGATGCGCCCCCGCCCAAACGGCCAAAGGCCGGCGATGGCGCGCAGCAACGTACTCTTGCCGAGCCCGGAAGCACCGGTGATCAAAAGCGATTCTCCGCGGCCGGCCGCCAGCGAAATGTTCGGCCGCAATAGCTGGCCATCCGGCAGGTTGAGATCGAGCATGTCGACTTCGACACCGGCGCCGCGGCGCTCGAGTTCGATCGGGTGCGGCGCGCTGGTTTCGGCGGCGATCCCCTCCATCCGCTCGCGAAACCCCGAAAGCCGCTGCACGACCGCCTGATATTCGGCGATTTCGGTGTATGACGTGATGATGAAAGACAGCGAGTTCCTGCACTTGGTTGAAGGCCGAAGAAATTTGCATCAGCCCGCCAAGCTGGATCGTCTTGTTGAAATATCTCGGGGCCGCGACGACGAACGGAAATATGATCGCAAGTTGGGAGTAGCCGGTGGTGAACCAGGTCAGTTTCTTGCGGCGGATGATGATCCCCCACCAATTCGCCACGATCCGCGCAAAGCGGGTCTTGAACGTGTCCAACTCGCGCGCTTCGCCTCCGTAGAAGGCAACGTTCTCGGCGTTCTCGCGCAGTCTGACCATGCTGAAGCGGAAATCCGCCTCGTAACGCTGCTGGTCGAAACTAAGCCGGACCAGCGGGTTGCCGATCCACCGGGTCAACCAAGTGCCTGCGATCGCGTAGAGCAACGCGGCGAAAACCATATAACCGGGGATTTCGATCGAGGCACCCTCGCCGAGCGGGATCGTCAGCGCGCCCGACAGAGTCCACAGAATCGTGACGAACGAGGCGAGGGTGACAAAAGAACTCAAAAGTCCCAACGATAACGTCAGCGTTATCGTCGCGAACCGGTCGAGATCATCGGAAATTCGTTGATCGGGATTGTCGGTCGTCGTGTGATCGAGCTGCATCCGGTAATAAGCTTGGTTCTCCAGCCAGTTGCGCAAAAAGCGATCGGTAAGCCACCGGCGCCAGCGGATGTGCAGTATTTGCCTGAGGTAAAGCGAATAGACCGCAACGACGATCAGCAAGAAGGCGATGATCCCGAAGATTGCGAATTGGCGCCAGAACTCGGGCCAGTTGTACTGCTGAAGGGCATCATAGAAGTCGTTGTTCCAGGCATTGAGACGGACATTGAGGCCGACGGTGATCAGGTTCAGCGCGATGACGGCGAGCAGCAGCCCGCGCGCCGTCCACTTCTCGTCGGAATTCCAATACGGCCACGCAAGGGCCCAGGCCTGACGCAGGAACCCCCGCTTGGTCACCACCGCCATAATCACCTCCGTCGATCTCGCCCTGTCTGATGATATGCCCTATGATCCCCGGCTCGTCATGTCTGCATCCGCCGTCGAGCCGACCGGTGCCGCGCTTCTGGTGCGCGGCGTCTGCCGCACCCTGGAGCAGCTCGGTTATGTGAGCCTAGTGGAATTCCCGCTCGCCAATGGCCGGCGCGCCGACATTCTCGCTCTCGGCAAGACGGGCGAACTCGTGATCGTCGAGATCAAGAGCTCCGTGGCCGATTTTCGCGGCGACCGCAAGTGGAGCACCTACCGTGACTTCTCGGATCGCCTTTACTTCGCCGTTCCAAACGACTTTCCGCGCCCGCTGATCCCCGATGAATGTGGCCTGATGGTGGCGGATTCGTTCGGCGCGGCGGTGCTTCGCGACGGCAGCACGACGCGGCTCGATGCCAGCCGACGCCGCGCCCTGACGATGCGCTTTGCCCGCATCGCGGCGACTCGGCTGCGGCGCCTTGTCGACCCCGAAGCGGGGCGATTGGACGGAACTTGATGTTTCCGGCGGCCCATCGCTGCCGAACCAATGGGGGTGGGATCGAACGTCCTCAATCGACAGCAACGCCGGAGCTCGGCAAATCACCCCGGCGATTGAACCACCATTGCGGTCGCACCCGCCGAGCGGTTGACGGGAATGGCTCGGGCAGATAAATCTGGCCGTTAGCACCTCTCAACTAGCGAGGCGCGCGATCGTCGCCGTCGTGCTGTAACCCGGTACGACCTTAGCGAGAAGCACCTCGCCGCCAGCATGCTTGACGAAGTCGGCTCCGACGACCTCATCGAGGCGATAATCGTCGCCTTTGACGAGCAGCTGCGGACAGATGTCCCGGATCAGCTCCATCGGCGTATCCTCCTCGAAGACGACGATCAGGTCGACCGCCGCGAGCGAGGCCAGTACAGCCGCACGCTCGGTTTCGCTTTGGATCGGACGCCGAGGACCTTTGAGCCGTGCTGTCGACGCGTCACTGTTGAGCCCGACGACGAGCCGATCGCATGCCGCCTTGGCTTGCCCGAGCAAGGCGACGTGTCCGGGGTGCAGCAAATCGAAGCAGCCGTTGGTAAAGCCGATCTTGAGCCCGTGGCGGCGCCAGCGCGCCACCAAATCGAGCGCGTGCGAGCGTGGCACGACCTTGTCCGCGGCGTGCAGATCCCGGCCATTTAGAGCGGCGGTGAGCTCGCTCTCGTACACCACTGCGGTGCCGATCTTGCCCACGACAATGCCGGCAGCGACATTTCCGAGGCGCGCCGCGTCGGTCAAGCCGATGCCAACCGCGAGCGCCGCGGCGACTGTCGCGACGACCGTATCGCCGGCGCCGGAGACATCGAAGACCTCGCGGACTTCTGCGCGTTGGATGTCGACCGCGCCGTCGGCCGAAATCAGCACCGACCCCTCCGCGCCGAGCGATGCCAGAACCGCGTTGAAGCCGCAACGCTCGATCAAAGAGCGGGAGGCCGCAACGATCTCATTGTCGGTCGCCACGGGCATTCCCGTGGCGTGGGCGAGTTCGCGCCGGTTCGGCTTCACCAGATCGGCGCCGCGATATCGGATGGGATCGCCGCCTTTCGGGTCGACGATCACACGGGCGCCGGCCTCGCGCGCCGCCCGGATGATCTCGAGCGCCACCCCTTCGGTCAGGACGCCCTTGGCATAATCCGAAACGACGACGACCGAATGGTCGGCCACAAGCTCGCGCGCCAGCCGCAACATATCTTCGCGGATATACGGATCGAGCGGGATCGCGCTTTCGCGGTCGGCCCGCAGGAGCTGCTGATTGCCCGCGATGTAGCGCGTCTTGACCGTGGTGGTGCGCTGCGGCTGGACGAGGACATGCGCCTCGGCGCCGTCCTGCGCTTCTACCAGACGCCCGATCTCGCGGCCGGCTTCGTCGTTGCCAACAACCGAGATGAACGACGCGTCTCCTCCGAGCGCTCGCAGATTGCGCAGCACGTTTCCCGCGCCACCCAACGTCTTCGTTTCGCGTTCGATCCACAGCACCGGGATCGGTGCTTCGGGCGACACTCGCTCGACTTGGCCATAAACGTAGTGATCGAGCATTACATCGCCGATGCACAACACGCGCGCCGTTTTTAGCCGGTCGAGGTAGGGTAGGAGGTCGATGTTGTCGGTCATTGGCAATTGTGAGATGGATGCTAGGTGGTCTTGTGGCGGCACCGACGGATCCCTGCAAGAAAAAAGCCGCGGCATTCTTGCCGTTCTCCCGTGAAATGCGACTATTCGTCTCGTTTTGGTTCAGCGGCGTCGGAGCAGCAGATAGGTGGCGCCGGGGCCTCCGTGGTGCGGCTGCGCCGGCGCAATAGCGAGGATTTGTTGCCGCAGTTCCGGTTCCTCTAGCCAGCGCGGAACCGAACCCTTCAGAACGCCTGGCCTACTCTGGCCGAGTCCCGCGCCCGGTGATCACAAGAACGCAACGCCGTCCTGCGGCCCGCGACACCGCGATGAAGGCAGAGAGAGCGGCGTGCGCTTCGGCTTGAGTCATTCCGTGCAGATCGAGGTGTGCCTCGATCCTATGCAGACCGCGCTTCAGCCGTTCGGCGTTGGCGCGGTCGATCCCGGCAAATCGATCGAGCGACGGCATGCGCGAGGGGGTCGCACGGGGTCGCTCAACTCGCGCCGAAGCGACGTCCGGCTCGCGCCGCGACCCTTCCGAATTGGCCGGCCTGGCACCGCGCAACGGCCGAACGTCGCGAACCGCTTCTTGCCAGAGGCCATGATCACCTCGCGGGCCCGCTGTATTACTCGTTCCCTTCACTTGTCGCCGCCTGACCATCATCGACGAGAACGATATGGAGACGCCTGGGCCCATGCGCACCCAGTTCGATGTGCTGCTCGATGTCCGCCGTGCGCGATGGACCAGTGATGAAGTTGACGGCCCGCGGGATCACTTCCGCTGTTTTGCCGGCTCGCAAGTCCCAGCCATCCTCGTAGGTAGCGACCACCTGGTCGCGGCGAACCACCACGATATGGGTCTCCGGCAGGAAATTGAGCGTCGTTGGGGTCTGCGCTCCGGAAATCAGCATCAAGGTGCCGGTTTCGGCAACTGCGGCATGACAAGGCGTGAGACTGACCCGATCTTCCGCCTCGGCCCGGCCGCGGCGGATCTGCAGCAAGGGCCATGCGTTCCACGGGATCTCGTCGAGGCTCGGGTCGGGCGCCATGACGAGTTCAGCCGGAAGGTTCTCTGCGGCGAGATAGCGCGCGACCGCCTCCGGCACCGCTATAAGTGAACTTACCCTCGCTACCGTCGACTGCGCCTCCTCGGCCATGGTGACGAACAAATCGACCCGCGACCGCTCGTCGAGCCCCGTCGCGCGGGCGGGAACCGGATTTCGGCGGCGCGCCGCGAAACGGGCGCGCAATTCCGCATCCCGATTAGCATCGAGCCGGCCGCGACCGAGCGAGTTCCGAATGTCGGCAAGAATCCTTTCGCGGGCCTCGCTCACCCGTCGACTCCACTCTTCTGTCGGCGCGCCCAAAGGCTGGTGAAAGCTGCGGCCCTCCGGCGCCGGCATATCGCGCACCCCGGTCCAACCGGCGGCCAGCGGCAGAGTGCGGAACCGGCCGCGCCGGCCGCCGGCCCAGCCGAGCGCCCGGCTGGCTATTTCGGTAAGCGCGTGATAGAGCGCCGGGCGGCGTGCCACCCATGCCCACACTGCAAGCCCGCTGCGGTAGGCCCGCGGGCTCAGCTTTTTGGCGTATTCGCGCTCGCGCCAGTGGCGCATCATCTTAGGCAACGGGATCTTGACCGGGCACACGCTCTCGCAGCGCCCGCAAAACGTCGAGGCGTTCGGCAGATGTCCAGCTTCCTCGATACCGATCAGGCTCGGCGTCAATACCGCCCCCATCGGCCCGGGATAGACCCAGCCATAGGCATGGCCGCCGATCGCGGCGTAGACCGGACAGTGATTGATGCATGCCGAACAACGGATGCAGCGCAGCATGTCCTGGAATTCCGTACCGATCATCGCGCTGCGGCCATTGTCGAGCAGAATCACGTGGTACTGCTCAGGCCCGTCGAGATCCCCCGCCCGGCGCGGTCCGGTCGAGATCGTCGTATAGCTCGAGAATTCCTGACCCGTTGCCGAGCGCGCCAGCAGCCGCAGCAACGTCGCGGCATCCTCGAATGTCGGGACCAGCTTTTCGATGCTGGTCATGACGATATGGATCCGCGGCAGGGTCTGCGTCAGATCGCCGTTGCCCTCGTTGGTCACAATGATGCTCGACCCGGTCTCCGCGATGAGGAAATTGGCGCCGGTAATACCGACATCGGCAGCGAGGAAACGCGGGCGCAGCACCGAACGCGCCTCGTCACACATCTGGCGCGGCTCGGCCAGCAACCGGTCCGCGGCGAGCGAGCGATGCTCGGCTCGGAATGTCTCAGCGACCTGTTCCTTAACCAGATGGATCGCCGGCGCGATGATATGGCTGGGCGGCTCATGCCGCAGCTGGATGATGTATTCGCCGAGATCGGTCTCGATCGGGGTGATGCCGTTCGCCTCAAGGATGTCGTTGAGCCCGACCTCCTCGGCGACCATCGATTTGCCCTTCGCGACGAGCTTGGCGCCCGCCGAGCGGCAGATCTGCAGCACCGCTGCACAGGCCTCCTCCGCGGTGCGCGCCCAATGCACCTTGCCGCCGGAGGCCTCGACCCTGCCCTCGTACAGCTCGAGGTAGAAGTCGAGGTGCCGGAGAGTGTGATCCTTGATCGAGCGGCCAGTTTCGCGCAGTGCCTCGAATTCCGGCAGCCGCTCGACAGCCAAGCGCCGCCGCAGTGGAAACCCGGTTCGCGCCAGACCCAGCGCGCGCTGCAAATTTTGATTAGCCAAGCCGGCCTGGGCTGCGGCCTCAAAATTGCGGCTGGTCGCGAGCATCCCTGTTACTGCGGCGCGCCAATCGGCGGCACTCGGTTATTCATGCCGGCGAGAACCTCGGCCACGTGCCGAACTTCGATCTGCCGGCCTAGCCGATGGAGTTTGCCCGCTATGTTCAGCAGACAGCCGAGATCTCCGGCCAAGACCGCCTCCGCGCCGGTTGCGGCGATGTCCGCCGCCTTGTCGGTCACCATCTTGTCGGAAATCTCCGGGTATTTGACGCAGAAGGTGCCGCCAAATCCGCAGCACACTTCCGCCCCCCGCAATTCCTCGATGCTCAGACCGCTAACGGATGCGAGAAGCTGGCGCGGCTGGAGCTTGACGCCGAGCTCACGCAAGCCCGAGCAGGCGTCATGGTAGGTGATTCGACGCTGCCAGCTCGCGGCGACCGCCTGAATTCCGCAGATATCGACGAGGAAAGAAACGAGCTCCCAACTCCGTTCGGCGAGTTCTCGCGCGCGTGGGAGGTTCTCAGAATCGTCGGCGAAGAGCTCAGGGTAGTGTGCGCGCAGCATGCCGGCACAAGACCCCGAGGGGACAACGACGTAGTCATAACCGGCAAAGGTATCGAATACCTGCAAGGCAATTGCCTTGGCATCGGCCCGGTCACCGGAGTTGTAAGCGGGCTGGCCGCAACAGGTCTGTCGACGCGGGACCGCGACCGTACACCCCGCATCTTCGAGCAGTTTGACGGCCGCAAAGCCCACTGTCGGGCGAAACAAATCGACCAGACACGTGACGAACAGCGCTACACGCATTCAACTCGGCCCGCTGTCAATGGCGAAAGCAAGCGTGGCGAACGTAGGCTCGATCCCGCTGGCAAATCAATCCAGCCGCGCCAACCGGCCGGGAGCAAGACGGCGCGCTACTCCGCGAGGCAACAGCAGGTAGTATCTGCCGCTGGCATTCATGAGGCCGGCACGGTTGCCCGCCGCCTCTCCGGTACCCCAGAAGACATCGCCGCGCACAGGGCCTTTGATCGCGCCCCCGGTGTCCTGCGCGACCATCAGACGACGCACGCTGTCTACCTCGGCGAACCGCTCATCCGCTTCGAGCCAGACTGGGATACCGAGAGCCACGAACGCGCGATCGACCGCAATGCTCCGCTCTGCGCTCAACGCGGCCCCTTCAGCCCCGATTGGTCCATCGCCCTTGATTTCCCGAAAGAAGACATAAGACGGGTCCTCGCGGCGCAGGGCGGCTCCAGCTTCCGGATTCTGCTTCATCCACGACCTGATCGCCGCCATCGTCAGTTTGTCTCGCGGGATCACGCCGCGCTCGATCAGCAGTCGCCCGACCGGCACGTAGGGGCGTCCGTTCTGTCCCTCGTATCCGACTCGGACGACGCCTCCCCCCTTCAGCCGGACGCGGCCCGACCCCTGGATCTGCAGAAAGAATGCGTCAATCGGATCATCGACCCAGAGGAGTTCCAGCCCGCGCCCGGCAAGCGCCCCATCCTCGATCTCGGCGCGCGTCGGGGGCTCGGGGCCGAGATCTGGGGGCCTGCGGTAAATCGGGACTTGAAAGTGGCCATGACGTTGCCGCGAACCGTTGAGCTCGATCTCGTAATATCCGGTGAACAAGTCCTTCCGCCTTGCCGTAGTCCGCTACGGCAAACGGAATAAAACCCTTCTCGAAAAATTCCCGGGCCGCGGCATCGTCCCCGGACGGCAATGCCTTCGCCGCCTCACACGATGACCGCCAGTCTTCCGACCCGCCCGAAATCGACGCTCATAGCAACTGAATCGAGCGGAATCGCATCTGCCCGGGTCAAGAACCGAGCACAGGATCTCAGGAAAACCGGGACCGCCGCCGAGATATGATCTTGTCCCCAGCCCGATAACCGGTCGAAGTCAACCGGTTCGAGGCTAAATCGCCTTGGTCCGCTGTCATGCGTGAGGGCAACCACCAGGCAACCGAGGAGCACGGCCGCCGCGGCACGGCTGGTGCAACTCGCCCGCCGCCGATGCTCAGCCGCTGCTCGTCGCGACGAGAACCCAGTTGGGATCGGCGGATCGGGTATCGCGCGCAAAGGTCCAATAATCGGTCTTCTCGGTCGGGTGCTCCGGGTCGCCGTCGACGATGCTGCCGTCCATCGCGCGCGTTACGTTGATTTGCTGCGAGGTCAGCTTGACCGTCACCTGCGCGTTGCGCCCCAACAGTTCCGCTTCCCCGATATCCGCGCTGTCCAAGCGCAAAATTCGCGTCTCCAACGTCTCCTTGGCAGCGACACGCTCGTCGATTGCCGTGACAAATTGCTGGAAGACCTCATCACTCAGCAATGGCCTTAACCCCGCCTTGTCCGCATTCGCAAACGCGGTGACGATCATCTCGAAAGCGGTGCGAGCGCCCTCGAGGAAGCGAGAGGCGTCGAAGCTCGGGTCGGCGCGATGGATCTGGTTCAATCCTTCCGCGACCGCATCGGCCGGCGGGGTGGGTGTCGCAGCAGCAACGGCTCCCGGACTGGGCTCGATCAAAATCGGACCCTTTTCCGGAGCAGGCCGCGTCCGCCGCACAAATAATTCGCGCCGGCGCTCATTCCCGGTCCGGCGGCCAAGCACGCTGCGTAGACGCAGCACTAAAAAACCGGCAACCATCGCGAACAGGATGATATCGAAATATTGCTGAAACTCGCCCATCTCCCTTCCGCGCCCTGCCGCCGTAGAGAATACCGGGCTCCGGGCCTCGGCTGGATATTGACTACATGGGGCGCGGATGGCACCAAGGCAAGCGCGTTGGTGCGAGGAGACGCGGCTTCTCTGTCCGCACCGCCGCTCCCGATCGGAAGAGCTCAGGGCTTTGCTGAGCTCCCCCGGAAATCTAGGAAAATTCCGAGTGATTTTGATCCGCCATGGACAAACCGAATTCAACCGGGTGTTCTCCGTCACCCGCCAGGATCCCGGCGTCCGCGACCCACATTCGGCCAATCACGCGCCGCCAAGCACAAGCTGTGGCCAAGGTTTTACTGTCTTTCAATCTCGCTCGCCTCATCACCAGTCCTTATGCGCGCGCACTCGAAACCGCCGGGATCATAGCCTGGCGTCTCGGCGTGCCGATCACGGTGGAGCCGTTCATTGCCGAACGCTTCTCGTTCATTTGCGATATCGGATCACCCTTGGCCGAGCTTCGTGCCGGGTGGCCGGATCTGGCATTCGATCATCTACCGGACCCGTGGTGGCCCCAAACGGAGGAAACCAAGGATATGATCTTGTATCGATCCGAGAGCTTCCGTCGACGGATCGCCGGTGAGCCATGGGCGCAAATCGGAGTGGTCACTCATTGAGGCTTCATCCGCGCGCTGACCCGGCTGAAGGCGCCGAACGGTGCCGTGCTGCGGATTAATCCGACGCGACCCGACCGCGAGCCCGAGCTCCTTTTTGTGCCGGAGGCGGGGTAGGGCCGGCGCTACCGTTGATGCGCCTTCCCGATCCGTGTTAGCCAGCAAGCTCCGGTCCCGGGGAGGCTTTAATGGCGGAAGAGGCGAGAGGCAACGGCCAAAGCGACATGCCTCCGGCAATGCCGGAAGGGCCGCAGCAGTTGATCGTCAACGCACAATACATCAAGGACTTGTCGTTCGAAAATCCGCGTGCGCCGCAGAGCCTGATCCAGCAAACGACACAGCCCTCTGTCGACATCAACGTCGATGTCAAAGCACAGAATCTTGGACCGGAGGTTTTCGAAGTCGTCCTGACGATCAATGCGACGGCCCGCATCCAGGAGGAGCCCGTTTTCCTCGTCGAGCTCGCTTACGGGACAGTCGTAACGGTCAAGAATGCGCCGCAGGAGACGTTGGCTCCACTGATTCTCGTCGAGACACCGCGGATCGTCTTTCCATTTGTCCGTGCGATCATTGCGAATGCGACCCGTGACGGCGGTTTTCCACCTCTGATGATCAATCCGATCGATTTTGCCGAGCTGTTGCGCCGCCAGCAGGCGGATGCCCTAATCGCCGCTGCCCCCGGCAACCCAGTGGTGTGAAGTTCACGCCTCCACGAGCCAAATGGGCTCGATGATCATTCGCAGCATCGCCTGGTGAGCGATCACCTCATCAATCGAGGGCGAGTGCGGACGAGGCGGGCGCATGACCCTCTCTGATATGGCCACCTCATCGGCGGGCATTGCGAAATCGAGAGCGGGCTGCCGGCCACCGAGCAATTCGAGATAGACCGCAGCGAGCAATCTGCAATCGATCTCGGCCCCATGCTCGACCCGGTCCGACAGGTCGATCTCGAAACGCCGGCACAGGGCGTCGAGGCTCGCTGGCGCTCCGGGAAACCGCACCCGCGCCAGCCCGAGAGTATCGACGAAGGCGCAGCCGATCGGATCTCGTTGCAAGCGAGCCAGTTCGGCATTCAGAAACGAAAGGTCGAACTCGGAGTTGTGAATCACTAGCCGGTCCGAACCAATAAAGGCCAGCAACTCGTCGGCGATCGCGGCAAAGGGCGCCTGGTTCGCCAGAAACTCTGCGGTGATGCCATGGACCGCGAGAGCTTCTTCGGGCATGTCGCGTTCGGGATTGACGTAACGGTGAAATTTGCGGCCGGTCGGGACGTGGTGGACAAGCTCGATGCAGGCGACCTCGACGATGCGATGACCTTCGGCCGGATCCAGGCCGGTCGTTTCGGTGTCGAGCACGATTTCGCGCAATTACCCTCTCCCCCGTTTCCGGAGGAGTCTGACGATCGCCTTCAAACGCCGCAAGGTCAGGCCGCGGCCCGCCCCGGTCGGCACCACGAAATCAGCGCGTTGCCGCTTCCGATGATCCGGAACCTGTTTTCGCAGAATGGCGTCAAGGCGAATCTCGGTCATCCCGGGCCGCCGCATGACGCGCTGCCGCTGCACGAGGGCGGGGGCCGAAACGACGAGCACATAATCGCACCGGCGCTCGGCGCCGGTTTCAAATAGGAGGGGTATGTCGAGCACGGCCAGCGGTACCCGCCGGGCACGCGACCGAGCGCGAAACCGCCTCTCCTCGGCGGCCACCATCGGGTGAAGTATTGCTTCGAGCTGCTTCAGCGCCGCGAGATCAGTGAAAACCCGTTCCCCGAGCAGCACCCGATCAATACCGCCGGCCTCTGTCTTGACACCAGGAAACACGGCAGAAACGGCCGGAACGGCAGCCCCGGACGGCTCCAGCAGTCGGTGAACCATCAGATCCGCATCGAACAGCGGCACTCCGAGGCGCCGCAGCATCGCCGCGGCGGTGCTCTTGCCCATGCCGATCGAGCCGGTAAGGCCGAGAACAATCAAGGCGGCGCCAGGGTCGCGACGATCGTCGCGCGCAACTCCGGCGTCACCCGCACCGACGCGCCAAACCAGGCTTCAAATCCGGGTCGGCCCTGATGCAGCAACATGCCGAGGCCATCGACAACGGGGTTTCCCCGCCGACGAGCAGCGGTCAGCAGATCCGTTTCGAGCGGCACGTACACGATATCGACGACCGGGGCCGTCGGCGGCAACAACAGATCAAGAACGAGAGGCGGTTCACCGGTCATGCCGAGGCTCGTTGTGTTAACGAGCAGCCCGGCATGCCTCTGGACATTGCTCGCCTCGCTCCAGGGATGGGCCGTGATCCGCGTCGCCGGCGTCTCGAGATCGCGCGCCATGATCTTGGCGCGCGCGAGCGTGCGATTGACAATCCGGATCTCGGTGGCTCCGGCATCCGTCAACGCCGCCACCACTGCCCTTGCCGATCCGCCCGCCCCGAGGACTACCGCTGGACCCACCGCCGGCTGCCAATCTGGTACTGCTTCTCGGAGGTTCTCGCGAAATCCAAACACATCGGTGTTGCTCGCGTCGAGCGTTCCGTCGGGCGCGACGATAATCGTATTCACCGCACCGATGCGACGCGCCGAGGATTCGACCCGGTCAGCAATCCGGAGCGCAGCCTGTTTGTGCGGTATCGTCAGATTGCAACCGCGAAAGCCTAGGATCGGCAGCGCGCGCAACGCCTGCTCGATATGCTCCGGTCTCACCGGCAACGGGACATAAGCGCCATCGGTCCCAGTCTCGTCCAGCCAGAAGCCATGCAATAGCGGTGATCGGGAATGGGCAACGGGCCAGCCCATAATACCCGCCAGCCGGGTCGTCCCGGCGATTTTCATCGGCAATGCCCGACGCTAAAAGGGCTCCTCTCGCGAAGGCTCACGATAGGATGATGCCCTTCGTTCTCAGAAAACCGAGAAGTTCCAGGAGTGGCAGCCCAAGGATTGTGAAATAATCTCCTTCGATATGTTTAAAGAGCTGTACTCCTCTGCCCTCGAGCCGGTAGGCGCCGACCGATCCGAGAATGTCTGGTCCAGCGGCGGGAATATAGTCATCGAGGAAGGCATCGGTGAAATGCCGCATAGTCAGTCGCGGGCTCCTCACGGCATGCCATAATCACGATCCGTCCTGAACCGCGCAGACTGCCGTGACAAGCTCGTGAGTGCGGCCGCGCAAAGCCTGAAGTTGGGTACGGACCTGCCCGAGATTCGCGGGCTTATCGAACCATACCTCGCCGCAAACCAGAAACTGGTCTGCACCGATGACAATAGCTCGACCACAGCGCCCTGCAACCTGGCGCGCTTTCGCCTCGGCAAGAGCGAGCGTGCAGTCGGCCGCAGCGCGCCCCTCTGCCCGGCAGGCCCGTTTGAGGAAACCTTCGTCAAGCTCAGCCGGTTTGATCCGGAAACTCAGGCCAGCGGCGGTGAGTAGCCGCGCGCGCACCGTACTGGCCGAAGCGAGGACTAAACCCTCAGTCATTCATGCCGTGACGGCGGGCGAGCAATTTCATGACTGACGCTGCCGTCTCCTCGATCGAGCGGCGTGTCACATCGATCACCGGCCAATGCATTTGAGCGAATATTCGCCGTGCCTCACGCACCTCGGCTCGGACTGCCTCGATATCCGTATACTCGGTCGCGCCGTCATGATGCAGCAGGTCCAAACGGTTACGGCGCAGCTGGATCAGCCGCTCGGGATCGTTAGTCAGTCCGACGATCAACGGGTGCTCGGCTGTGGTCAGCTCCGGCGGTAACGGCACTCTCGGTACATAAGGCACATTGGCTGCCTTGATGCCCCGGTTGGCGAGATAGAGACAAGTCGGCGTCTTCGAGGTACGAGACACGCCGACGAGACAGACATCGGCATCGTTGAGACCCCAACTCGATTGCCCATCGTCGTGATTGAGGGCAAAGGTGATCGCGTCGATGCGCGCAAAATACTCGCTGTCGAGCAGATGCTGTTTGCCCGGGACCCCACGGCTCTTCCGATGAAGATAGGAAGCCAGCGCTCCGATGACCGGATCGAGTACCGGGATGGCCGGCACCTGCAACCGGCGGCAGCCCTCCTGCAACAATTGACGAAAAGTGTCGTTGACCATCGTGAACAGAACAACCCCAGGATTGGCTTCAACTCCGGCTACCACCCGGTCAATCTGGCTGCGGGTGCGCACCATGCTCCAAACATGCTCCACCGCCTGAGCATCGTCGAACTGCACAAGGCAGGCCCGAGCGACCGAATGTACGGTTTCTCCGGTTGAATCGGAAACGAGGTGAAGGTGAAAGCGGGTCACGGCAAGCCTTGCCCGAATTATCCCGGCACGGTGTGGGTCATTATGAGACTAATGTGGGAAAACTCGGTTGAACGGCGCTCCATCTTCGGATTTTCCCCGGCTTGCCTCTGTGCGTCCATCTGTTGTGCCACGGGCGATCGACTTTTCCCAGGCTGGGTAAATCGGGCATAGGGCAGATGGGCTGTAGTGGTCATCCCCGACTCTCTTTCCGACCACAGCACCAGCTTCTGCCACGGAGCAAAGTAAGTCACAATGTTATGTACATCCGCCACGGTCGGCGTTCGGGTGCTCGCAGCCCCTGTAACGCTTCGAGGAAAACATTCAATCCTCGTTATCCACACGGATCCTCAATCCACCACTATCTTAACTATACCTAACTGTGAGGGAAGGAAGGCGGTGCATCGATGCAGCCCGGGCCAGCAAAACCTCTGCTGCGAGCTTTAGCGGGCGAAGCACTTTCGCTCCCACCATGGTGGCTGATGCGGCAGGCTGGACGCTACTTGCCCGAGTACCGAGAGGTTCGGGCTCGAATACACGACTTTGTGGAGCTGTGCCTCACTCCGGAACTCGCCGCCGAGCTGACACTACAGCCGATCCGACGATATGGCATGGATGGCGCCATCCTGTTCTCGGACATTCTGATGCTGCCCTACGCTCTCGGGCAGAAGCTGGCCTATCACGAGGGAGAAGGGCCGGTACTGGAGCGCATTGACGACCCTGCCGGGGTGGCGAGGCTCGACCCCGGCCGTGTCGGTTCTTCTCTCGACCCGGTGTTCGAAACGGCTCGGCGGGTCAGAGATGCGCTAGATTCTCGCACCACACTGATCGGTTTTGCTGGTGCGCCCTGGACGGTCGCGACCTACATGGTCGAGGGCGGCGGGAGCCGCGATTTTCGCCGGATCAAGACCTGGGCTTATCGCGACCCTCAGGGCTTTGACGCACTGATCGACTTGCTTGCCGAAGCCACGATAGAGTACCTGGCCGGCCAAATCGAGGCCGGTGTTGAGGTGGTGCAGCTCTTCGACAGCTGGGCCGGGATCCTGCCCGAACCGGCTTTCGTGCGCTGGGTGATCGAGCCGACGAGACGAATCGCAGCAGCGCTGAAACTCCGTTTTTCCAACTATCCAGTCATCGGTTTTCCACGCGGCGCCGGCATGCTGCATGAGCGTTATCTTCGCGACACCGGAGTCGACGGGATCGGCATCGATACAGCGGTACCGCTTGGCTATGCGCATCAAACCCTGCAGCCGCACGGGACGGTTCAGGGCAATCTCGATCCTGTCCTGCTCATTGCCGGCGGGGCGGCTCTCGAAGAAGCAGTGCGGGGACTGCGCCAGATGCTCGGCCGGAGACCCTACATCTTCAATCTCGGCCACGGTGTGCTGCCGGAAACACCGCCGGAAAACGTGCAGGCGCTCGCCCGCCTTCTGGCAGAACCGATGGTTGACTGACGTGGCGCGTACCGCGGTCGTGCTGATGAACCTTGGGGGTCCGGACCGGTTGGAAGCGGTGCAGCCCTTTCTATTCAACCTGTTCAGCGACCCTGCCATCCTTCGTTTGCCTGCGCTCGTTCGGCTGCCGCTGGCGCGCATTATCGCGTGGCGTCGAGGCCGGGTAGCGCAGGAGATCTATAGTAAGCTCGGCGGCGGGTCGCCGCTGCTCGCCAATACTGAGGCGCAGGCAAGAGCGCTCGAAGCAGTTTTGGGGCCGGAGCACAGGTGTTTTGTCGCTATGCGCTATTGGGACCCCACTAGCGAGCAGACCGCGCGAGAGGTCGCCGATTGGGCGGCGGCCGAAGTCGTTTGCCTGCCGCTGTATCCACAATTCTCGACGACGACAACGGCTTCGTCGCTCGCCGCTTGGCGTGCCTCGGCCACACGCCGTGGGATTGAATGCCCAACGAGGGTTGTGTGCTGCTATCCCGCGGATCCGGGGTTTGTCGAAGCAATAGCCGGGCTGATCCGACCGGTGCTTGATGCGGCTGCCGGTCACGAAAAACCGCCTCGTCTGCTGCTCACCGCCCACGGCTTGCCGAAAAGGATCGTCCAAGCTGGTGATCCTTACCCCAACCAGGTCGAGACAACCGCCGCGGCCGTGACCGCCGCGCTAAATCGGCCGGATCTTGATTGGACCGTCTGCTATCAAAGTCGGGTCGGGCCGCTGGAATGGATCGGTCCGGCAACCGACGACGAGATTCGCCGCGCGGGTAGGGACAGGGTTCCTGTCGTCGTGGCGCCAATCTCTTTTGTTTCCGAGCATTCCGAAACTTTGGTCGAGCTGGACCTCGATTACCGCGATCTGGCTAAGGCCTCGGGCACGCCGGAGTATCATCGGGTTCCCACGGTCGGGACTGAGCCGGGCTTCATCCGATCGCTCGCCACGCTTGTCCGCCGTGCTTGCAGCGAGGATCGGGTCGGCGGCTGTGCTTTCGATTTCGCTCGTTGCGCCATGCCCGGACTGGCCGCTTGATCGGGTGGCTTTCCGCAGCTTATCCCTGGATCAAGTCACTCCACATCGTGAGCATGGTCGCCTGGATGGCCGGCCTACTCTATTTGCCGCGCCTCTATGTCTATCACTCGATGGCGCCGATCAAATCGGAGATATCGGAGACCTTCAAGGTCATGGAACGCCGACTGCTGCGCGGCATTATGACCCCCGCAATGCTTGGTACATGGGGCTTCGGGCTCATGCTCGCAGGAATACCGGGGGTAGTAGACTGGCGGATGGGTTGGATTTGGATTAAACTTGCTCTCGTTGCGGGATTGACCGTGTTTCATTTCGCGCTCGCTCGCTGGCGCGGCAAGTTTTCGGCGGACCAAAATCGCCACTCGACATGGTTTTTCCGCTTGGTCAACGAGCTGCCCACCTTGGCGCTTATCGTGATCACTATCCTCGTTGTGGTCAAACCGTTCTAGCCCAGTTTCCGCTGCGCTCTCTGATTAGCAGAGATCTTGTAATCGCATTTGACCGGCTTATCTCAAGCGGGATAAAGGGATTGCCGAGCCGGTAATCGGTTCTTTCTGCCAGTCCCTGTTCATCTTCGCCTGAACCCAAGACCCTGCTCGAAGCGTTCTTTCAGCGGGAGTCCGCCCCGACAGGCGCCCTGGTCCTCATCTCGACACGAACCCTATGAATCTACAGGAATTAAAGCGTAAAACCCCGGCAGAGCTCCTCGCCTTTGCCGAAGAGCTGGAAATCGAGAATGCGTCCTCGCTGCGCAAGCAGGACATGCTGTTCGCGATTCTCAAGCAGCTAGCCGAAAACGACGTGCCGATTTCCGGTGACGGCGTGCTCGAAGTGCTCTCGGACGGCTTCGGATTTCTGCGGTCTCCCGAAGCCAACTACCTGCCCGGACCGGACGATATCTATGTCAGCCCGAGTCAGGTCCGGCGCTTTGGCCTGCGGACCGGCGATACGGTCGAAGGCCAGATCCGGTCACCGCGAGACGGCGAACGCTACTTCGCGCTCCTCAAGGTGAACGCGATCAACTTTGACGAACCCGACCGCCTTCGGCAGCGTATAAACTTCGACAATCTGACGCCGCTCTACCCCGAGGAGAAGCTCGGGCTGGAGTTCGACGACCCGACGCGTAAGGATCTGACGACGCGGGTGATTGACCTGATCACGCCGCTCGGCAAAGGGCAGCGGGCGCTGATCGTGTCGCCGCCGCGTGCCGGCAAGACGGTGATGCTGCAGAACATCGCGCATGCGATCATGGCCAACCACCCGGAGGTCTACCTGATCGTGCTGCTGATCGATGAGCGGCCCGAGGAGGTGACCGACATGGCCCGCTCGGTGCGGGGCGAAGTCATCAGCTCGACCTTCGACGAGCCCGCCCAACGCCACGTCCAGATCGCCGAGATGGTGATCGAAAAGGCCAAGCGCCTCGTCGAGCACAAGCGGGACGTCGTGATCCTGCTCGATTCGATCACCCGCCTCGCGCGCGCCTACAACACCGTCGTCCCCTCTTCCGGAAAAGTGCTCACCGGCGGCGTCGACGCCAACGCATTGCAGCGCCCGAAACGGTTTTTCGGTGCTGCCCGGAACATCGAGGAAGGCGGCTCATTGACGATCATCGCGACGGCGCTGATCGACACCGGCTCGCGTATGGACGAGGTGATTTTCGAAGAGTTCAAGGGCACCGGCAATTCAGAAATCATTCTCGACCGCAAGGTGGCCGACAAGCGCACCTTCCCGTCGATCGACATCACCAAATCCGGCACCCGCAAAGAGGAATTGCTGGTCGATCGCGGTGTCCTGTCGAAGATGTGGGTATTGCGCCGTGTCTTGACCCCGATGGGCACTGTCGATGGCCTCGAGTTCCTGATCAACAAGCTCAAGGAATCGAAGAGCAACGCCGAATTCTTCGACGCAATGAATACTTAGCAAAGTTGTCAGTCGGCGATCCCGTCAGCCCGATGACCTCGACTGTCCCGAGGTCATCGGATCGGGTCGAGGTACCTGAGCCGGAATGACCGATCGCGCGTTAAACCGTAAGCACCGTCGATCCCGTGGTTTTACGGCCTTCGAGATCGCGATGGGCGCGAGCTGCTTCGCGTAGCGGGTAGGTTTGGTTGATCGCCAACTTCACCGCCCCGCTCTGCACCACCTGGAACAGCTCTCGCGCGGCGGTCAGCAAATCCTCTCGGCTCGCCGTGTAGGTATTCAAAGTCGGCCGGGTCAGGAAGAGTGAGCCCTTAGCCGCGAGAATGCCGATGTCGACGGGTCCGATCGCCCCCGAAGATTGGCCGAACGACACCATCAGCCCGAGCGGCGCCAGGCAGTCGAGAGACTTGTAGAAGGTGTCCTTTCCGACCGAGTCGTAAACGACGGGCAATTTCTTGCCCTGGGTCAACTCGCTGACCTTGGCGACGAAATCCTCGTGTTTGTAGAGGATCGGATAGTCGCAGCCATTCTGTTTGGCGAGCGCCGCCTTCTCCTCGTCGCCGACCGTGCCGATGACGGTGGCGCCGAGATGCTTTGCCCATTGGCAGACGATGAGGCCGACCCCGCCCGCTGCGGCGTGGATCAGGATCGTCTCGCCGCGCTTCACCGGATGGGTGCGGCGGACGAGATACCAGGCGGTCATGCCCTTCAGCATCATTGCGGCGGCTTGCTGGTCCGTGATGCCGTCGGGCAGCGGGACAAGCCGGTCGGCCGGCATCACACGCTCGTCGGCATAGGCGCCGATCGGTCCACCGGAATAAGCTACCCGGTCGCCGGGCTTCAGACCGGAGACGCCGGCTCCGACTTCTTCGATGACACCCGCCGCCTCCGAGCCGAGCCCGCTCGGCATCGGCATCGGATAGAGCCCGCTGCGCTGATAGGTGTCGATGTAATTGAGGCCAACCGCAGTATGGCGAAGGCGGACCTGGCCCTGACCGGGTTTGCCCACCTCGACCTGCTGCCACGACAGGACATCGGGGCCGCCGGATTTCTCGAAACGAATCGCGTGCGCCATGACTTGCCTTTCGAGTTTGCAGAGGGGGGACGCTAGCGCACTCGCACGAGACTTTCGAGCAAACTCTCCGCGTCAGTGATAGGCAGCGAGCACACCTGCCCCTCGCAGACATAGGCGGCGGGTCTTCCATCGACCAAGCCCTTCCCGCCCGCGGGATGCCCCGGGGGGAGCGAGCCGTTAGGCGACAAGCCGAGAACAATCCGGTTCGGTAACGAAACACCGTAGACGGCGCGGAGCAGAGATTGGAATGACGGGTCGTCATTCTCTCCGACGACGACGATCTGGAGCGGTTTTTCGAGGAGTTCAACATTGTTGAGCAATGTTGCGAGCGGAAAGAAGTTGCGCGGGACTTCGCCGGAGAAGGTCTCGATGATCGCCTCGGCGCGGCGAACATAGGCTTCTTCGCCGGTCAGGATCGCCAGCCGGGTCAGCACCCCAACCAGAGTGCCGTTGCCTGCGGGGACGGCAGAATCTGCAGCGGTTTTGGCTCGGGCGATCAGTCCCTCGGTGTCCTTGGCAGCAAAGAAATAGGCGCCCCCCGCCTCGTCCCAATAATGCCGATCAAGCACGGCGATCCAATCGCGGGCTTGCGAAAGAAAGTGCTCGGCGCCGGTCGCTTCGTGCAGCGCAAGCGCGGCCCGGCAGAGATTGGCATAATCGTCCACATTGGCTGGATGGCGGGCGCGTCCGCCGCGCCAGCTGTGCAGCAGCCTTCCGTCAGCAAGGGTCATCTCTCGGCGGATGAAATCGAAGGCACGACGAGCGGTGTCGATCCACTCCGGACGCTCGAAGACGACGGCGGCGGTGGTCATCGCCGAAATCATCAACCCGTTCCAGTCGGCAAGGACCTTGTCATCCCATCCCGGCCGCACCCGATGCTCGCGTGCCCGCAACAAGACAGCCCGGCAAGCTGCCAACTCCCGCTCGGTCTGCTCATCGTCCCGTTCTGGGGACTTCGACCGGTTGAGAATATTTTTTTCTTCCCAATTCCCTTCCGTAGTCACGTCGTAGAACCGTTTGAACAGGGCGGCACGATCGCCGAGCTCGCGGTCGACTTCGGCTTCGGACCAAACGTAGAATTTCCCTTCCTCATGCTCGCTATCGGCATCGAGGCTGCTCGTAAACCCGCCTTCCGGGGTCACCATCTCGCGGCTCACCCACCCGAGCGTCTCGTTGACCCGCTCTCGATAAAGGGGACTCTTTGTCTCCTGCCAGACCAAGGTCAGCAGATCGACGAGCTCAGCATTGTCGTAGAGCATTTTCTCGAAATGCGGAACGAGCCAGCGCGCGTCGGTGGAGTAGCGGGCGAACCCGCCGCCGAGGTGATCGTAGATGCCGCCCTGGCACATCGCATCGAGCGCTTTCACGACCGCATCACGATAGGGCGGCTGGCCGGTGCGCTTCCAGGCCCGCCACAACAGTTCGAGAACGCCGGTCTGCGGGAATTTCGGCGCGGTGCCGATCCCGCCATGCAGCTGGTCGGTCTCGCGCAGCAGACGTTCGGCGACCTCGGTCGAGCAGCTCCCGGCCGATAGCGCCGCCCCGCTCCGGACGCCCGAGCCTCTGCAAGGCCTCGCGCAATGCGACGACGTTCTTTGCGACCTTGTCGCGGTCTTGCGCATAGGCGTTGCTCATCGCCTCCAAGACCTGCGGAAAACCGGGCCGCCCCCAACGCTGCTCCGGCGGGAAATAGGTCCCGCCCCAGAACGGTTCGCCATCGGGGGTCAGGAACATCGTCAGCGGCCAGCCGCCCTGCTCGCCCATCAGCGCCAGTGCGTGCTGGTAGATCGCGTCGAGGTCCGGCCGTTCCTCCCGATCGACTTTGATGTTGACGAACAGCTCGTTCATCCGCGCGGCGATCTGCGGATCTTCGAAGCTCTCGTGGGCCATCACATGGCACCAGTGGCAGGCGGCATAGCCGATCGACAGCAGGATCGGCTTGTCCTCGGCCTTGGCGGCAGCGAGGGTCTCTGCGCTCCACGCCTGCCAGTGAACCGGGTTGTCCTTATGCTGCAGGAGATAGGGGCTCGTTTCCTCGCCGAGGCGGTTACGGTCCATGATGGCTCCCGGTGACGTGAAAGCAGCGTTGCTGCCGGCGCGCGGAGGCGCTACGCTTCCCACCTTACTCCCGAACGGCGGCTCGCGACATTCGCTCCGCCATCACACCGACATGGAGAATCGGAATGCCAAGTGCGCCGGCCGACCCGCCGCTCTTTTACAGTCGTCACATATTCTGCTGCACGAATGTGCGCCCCGAGGGACATCCGCGCGGCTGCTGCAGTGCGGGCGGTAGCGAGAAGTTGCGTGCATATATGCGCGAGAAAGCCAAGGCGCTCGGCATCGAGAACATCCGGGTCAATACCTCCGGCTGTCTCGACCGATGTGAGCTCGGCCCTAACATGGTGATCTATCCCGAGGGCGTCTGGTATCACTACGAGAGCACGGAAGACGTCGACGAGATCCTGCAAAAGCATCTGATCGACGGCGGCCGGGTCGAGCGGCTGATGCTGCAGCCCGACCAGAAATAGCCGATCTAATCGACTCACAATATCCGACGAGAAATGGCCGGGTTCAGTCCCGGCCATTTGACGCCGATATCAAGGAGGACTTGCCTTATGCCCGAAACACCGACCTTCGGCCGCTATGCCGAGATCCCGTATGAGCAGATGACCCCGGAGCAGCAGGAGGGCTACCGTTCTCTGCTGGAGACGCGCGGCCGCTTGCCCGGCCCGAACAAAATCTATGTCCACAACCCCAAGCTGGTGAAGGTTATGGGGCCGCTCGGCGCCTATTTCCGCACTGGTTACTCATTGAGCGAGCGCGAGCGCGAGATCGCCGTCGTCGTCATCAACAGCAAATGGCATTCGGCCTACCCGACCAACGCGCATGAGCGCGCCGCCAAGGCGGCCGGTCTGCCGGCCGACAAGGTCGAGGCTATGTTGTCCGGCCTGCCGACCTCGTTCGACGACAAGCGCGAACAGGTGATCTACGAGATGGCCACCTGCCTCGCGAATTCGCGCTGGGTCTCCAAGGGCCTCTTCGACCGAGCGGTCGAGGCGCTCGGCCATGAGGGCATTACCGACGTGATCTGCTTGATGGGCTTTTACACCAGTGTTTCGATGACTCTGGCATTCTACGACGTGCCGGCCGGCGCCGAGGGCCTGCAGCGGTAAGCGGTGGGAGATCTGGACGCGGTGACTCTGCCTTGACATTTTACTCACCGTTGGGTTTTTGGCAGGAGATCAAAAGAAGTAAAAAAACGTTCTGAGCAACCCTCAAGGAGGCTTCGATGGCAACCAGGGCCCCGTTCTTAAAGGCACGTTACAGCGGCTATCATCATCGCTACGTGCCGAGCGAGGACAGCGAACTCACCCATATCGGCCCGAACACGCCATGCGGTGAATTCATGCGCCGATTCTGGCAGCCGGTCTGCTATTCCGACGACCTCAAAGACCTGCCTCTGCGGCTCAGGATCTTCGGCGAGGATCTGGTCGCCTTTCGCGACCGGAGCGGCGCCGCCGGCCTGCTTGAATTGCACTGCCCCCACCGCGGCACATCGCTCGAATTCGGCCTCGTCGGCGACAAGGGGATACGCTGCTGCTATCACGGCTGGCTTTTCGATGTCGACGGGACCATTCTCGAGACTCCCGGCGAACCGGCCAACAGCACGCTTAAGGACAGGCTGTTTCATGGCGCCTATCCGATCCATGAAGCGCACGGCATGGTGTTCGCGTATCTCGGTCCACCCGAGCAGCTGCCGGCTTTCCCGACCTACGACAGCTTTGTCCGGCCCGGCTATCGCATCATCCCCGGCCAGAAGTATTTCTACCCTTGCAACTGGCTGCAGATCCTCGAAAACACGATGGACGCGGTGCACACCGCGTTCCTCCACACGATCGTCAGCGGCGCGGTATTCACCGATGAATTCGGTGTCTTGCCGGAGTTGGAGTTCGCCGAGACCCCGGTCGGGATCATCTACATCGCCACGCGACGGGTTAACGACAATATCTGGGCGAGGATGGTCGAGAACGTGCTGCCCAACCTGCAGCAGGTCGCGCCGATCTGGGAAACCGGCCACCACGAGCACCCGTTCAGCGGCCCGATGATGAGCCGTTGGATCGTTCCGCTCGACAACACCAACACGATGTTGATCGAGCTCCGCCACGTCAGCGAAACCGATGGCATCGTCACGCCCGACTGGTGGGCCGACCGGAGCATCATGCTGCCGGGCCAGCTCGGCATGGATACCTACGAGGAAAGCCAGCGGCATCCCGGCGATTTCGAAGCCCAGGTCTCACAGCGCCCGATCGCGGTCCACGGTCTCGAACATCTCGGCACCACCGACCGCGGCATCACAATGTTCCGCAACCAGATCCGGCGCGGCATCCGGGCGGTCAAGGCCGGCCAAGATCCGGAGGGTCTCTTTCGCGACGGCGACGTAGTGATCCCGACCTACTGCAACGACACGGTGGTGCGTGTCCCGGCGGCGAAGACACCGGCGCTGGACAAGCAGCTGATGCGGGCGACCGGGCGACAGCTCGCCGAGAGCTATCTCAAACAGCCGCCGCTGCTCGCCGCCGCCGAATAGGCCCGACCAAAGCTGGGCAAATACAACGGAGTGAGACGCCATGCTGATCGTCGACGCGCAGGTTCACATCTGGTCGGCGGGGCCGCCAACTAACCCGGCCCATCGTCAGGTCAATTCTTATACCGCCGAAGAATGCATCCGAGATATGGACGCGGCCGGCGTCGATGCCTGCCTATTGCATCCGCCGGGGTGGGACCCGAACTCGGGCAAGATCTCCGAGGAGGCTGCGGCCAAGTACCCTAACCGCTTCGGGATTCTCGGCAATTTCCCGCTCGACAAGCCGGAAAATCGCTCGCTGATGGGCACCTGGAAGCATCGCCCGGGAATGCTTGGGCTGCGTTACGCGTTTACGCAACCGCACCAGGCCAATTGGATGACCGACGGGACAATGGATTGGCTATGGCCGGCGGCCGAGAAGGCCGGGATCCCGATCGCGCTGATGGCGTCGAACTATCTGCCGCAGGTCGGGCGGATTGCTGAGCGTCATCCGGGACTGAAGCTGATCATCGACCACTACGCGCGGGTCCGCGACGGCAAGGACGACGCCGCGCATGGCAATCAGCCGGCATTGCTGGCGCTCGCCAAATATCCGAATGTCGCCGTCAAGGCGACCGGCGCGCCGGGCAATTCGAGCCAACCCTATCCCTATCGCAACATCCACAAATACACGCAGCAGATCGTCGAGGCGTTTGGGCCCCAGCGCACCTTCTGGGGCACGGACATCACGCGCATGCCGTGTTCGTGGAAGGAATGCGTGACGATGTTCACCGAGGAGATGCCGTGGCTCAAAGGCCACGACCTCGAACTCGTCATGGGCCGCGCGGTATGCGACTGGCTAAGCTGGAAACTGCCCGGCTGAGCGGCATAGCCGTCCTGGCTCTCTCGTTTTCCAGCCTTGCCGGGACGGCAGCGGCGGCGGATGGGACCCCGCTCGACGCCCTCATCCGCGCTTATCCCGAGCAGCTGGCCGGCTACGACTCTACCTATCTGTTCTGGCGCGACGGCACGCGGATGCCATTGTCCGACGGGCAGCCGCACAGGCCTTTCGAGGAGATGCTGCGGCACGGTTCGATCCTCGATCAAATGCGCTTGCCCTATCCGGCGGGCGTCAGTGCCGCCGCGCTCGTTCCCCAAGGCGATCCCGGCCGAATCCGAAACCGCGCCTTCTTCGACAAGATGTATGGGGATTGCTGGAGAGGCGAGGTGAGCCCGCGGCTGGTTCCGGTGGTTTGGCTTCCACAGAGCTGGGGCCATGAGGTCCGGGTGACTGCCGTCAACGGCATCGCCGCGCAGCTGGCCGAGATTTCCGCGGAGTTGGAGGCGCTGCCCGGCCCGGTTAAGCGTTATGTCTACCCGCCGTCGGGTACCTACAATTGCCGCACGGTGGCCGATACCGGGGAGCCGAGCATGCACTCCTGGGGCGCAGCCATCGACATCAATGCGGCCCATGCCGAGTATTGGCTGTGGCCGGGCGCCGTATCGGCCCACGCCTTACCGGCCGAAATTATCGACATCTTCGAAAGGCACGGCTTCATCTGGGGCGGCAAGTGGTCCCACTACGATACAATGCATTTCGAATACCGGCCGGAGCTGGTGAATACTCCTCTCCCTCCAGCGCAGTGGGCGACCGCGCCACGTTGAACCTTGAATCCCGGATCACCCGGAGATGAACTCGGGTGACATCAAACCCAAAACGGGTGCTTCCAGAGCACCCTAACCCTCCCCGCTGATTGAGAAGGGTTAGGATGCGGTACGCTTTTCAGCAGGAGGTGTTGCTGTCGCCGCTGCTCCAGTCGCCACCGCCGCCGCCCCAGTCCTGATCCGAGCTGAAATCCTGGCTGCCCGGGTCGGAGCTCGAATAATCTCCGCCGCCGGCAGCGCCGGCATCGCTGCTCCAGTCGCCGCCACCACCGGCCCCGCCGGGGTCGCTGCTCCAATCGCCGCCACCGCCGCCGGCATCGCTGCCATAGTAATTGTTGACGACGCTTTCACCGAGGCCCGGCGTCATGCCGCCGCTCATCAAGCCGCCGGCGTAGTGATTGCCGAACAGCGACTCGATCCCCTGGAACAGCAGCGCGCCGCCGGCGACACCCGCCGCGGTCGCCGCCGCCGAGCGCAGGAACCCGCCGCCGGCGCCACCCATGCCGCCGCCCATGAACCCGCCACCCATCGGCTGTTGGCCGTAGCCGGGCTGCGGCGCATAACCGGGCTGCCCGTAAGGCTGCGCCGGAGGCGCTGCAGCGACTTGCGGTGAGCGCGTCCACGGACCGGCCTGAGCCGGAGCGCTCGCCTGGGATGGCGGCCGGCTCCCGAACAGGCCGCCGAGGAAACTTCCCACCGTCGGCTTCGCGGCTTGTTGGGCATCAGCGAGCTGCTTCTCGAGATCGGCGATCCGCTGCTGCGCCTGGTGCAGGCTCAGATCCTGGATCAGCACGGTCTGCGTGAGATAGTAGGGCAGATCCGGCTGGGCGGCCATTGCCTGACGGATCAGAGCATCGGCCTCGGGATCCTTGTCTTGCCTCGGTGCATTTTTCACGCGGTCGAGCAAGGTCGTAAGAAGCTCTTTTTCCTGGGGATTCATGAATGCCTTCCGATGCTGGAAAAGCGGTGTCTTCCCATGAAGAACATCAGCGCCACCGTAACCGGCACGCCGCAACAGATGTGGGAAGGCCTAACCAGCGGTCAATGACGGGCCGTCAGAGGCCGTGGCCACCCATCGCGAGGAATTTCTCGCGGCGCTGCAGGCGCAGGGTGCCCCCATCGATGCTGAGCAGCGGACGCAGCGCCTCCTCGACCGCTTCGCCGAGCTGCTCGATGGCCTCTTTCGGGGCACGCTGCGCGCCGCCGAGCGGCTCGGCCACGACCCGGTCGACGATCCCGAGCCGCTGCAGATCCTCGGCGGTGAGGCGTAGCGCCTCCGCGGCTTCCGGCGCGTGCTCGGCGCTGCGCCACAGGATCGAGGCACAGCCTTCGGGAGAAATGACCGAATAGATCGCGTGCTCCAGCATCAGCACGGTATTGCCGGCGGCGAGCGCAATCGCCCCGCCGGAGCCCCCTTCGCCGATCATCGCGGCGACGAGCGGCACCTTGATGTCGAGACAGGTTCCGATCGCGCGGGCGATCGCCTCGGCTTGGCCCCGCGCCTCGGCGTCGATCCCGGGATAGGCGCCGGCGGTGTCGACAAAAGTGAGGACCGGAAGACCGAAGCGGTCGGCCAGCCGCATCAGCCGCCGTGCCTTACGATACCCCTCCGGCCGCCCCATGCCGAAATTGTGTTTGAGCCGCCCCTCGGTATCCGCGCCTTTTTCGGTACCGAGAACGAGAATGCTGCGCCCCCGAAAGCGGCCGATGCCACCGACGATGGCCGCATCCTCCCCGAAGGCGCGGTCGCCGGCCAGGGGTACGAAATCGGTTACCAATCCGCCGATGTAGTCGAGGCAGTGCGGCCGTTCGGGGTGCCGGGCAACCTGAACCTTCTGCCACGGCGTCAGCCGCGAATAGGTCTGGCGCAGCAGCCGGTCGGCGCTGCTCTGCAAGCGGCCAACCTCGTCGGCGATGTTGAGCTCGCCGGTCGTCGAGAGCCGGCGCAATTCTTCGATCTTCCCTTCGAGCTCGGCGATCGGCCGCTCGAAATCGAGAAAGTGACGGATCATTTGCGGCGGGCCAGCGGGTGGGCGCTTTCCACCAGCTTCCTCAGCCGCTCGGTCTCGACATGCGTGTAGATCTGAGTTGTCGCGATGTCGGCGTGCCCGAGCATCTGCTGCACGCTGCGCAGATCGGCGCCGTGGTCGAGCAGATGGCTGGCGAAAGCGTGGCGCAGCACATGCGGCGACAGGCGATCCGGGTCGAGCCCGGCCTTTGCCGCGAGCTCCTTCAACAATTGGCCGGTTCGCTGTCGTGTCAGGTGTCCGGCGCGGCCGCGTGACGGGAACAGCCACCGCGACGGCCGGGAATCCGGCAGAAAGTTCTCGCGGCACTCGAGGTATCTGCGCAGCGCGAATTGCCCCGGCGCGCTCAGCGGCACGACCCGCTCCTTGCCGCCCTTGCCCGAGATCACCAGAAATCGCGGGTCGCGGCGCGCTGCCGTGAGCGGCAATGTTACCAGCTCCGATACCCTAAGACCGGTCGCATAAAGCAGCTCAAGGACGCAACCAAGTCGTATTCCGTCCTCTCGGGGCCAGTTTTGCGCCGCGTCGATCAGGGATTTGATTTCCGTTTCCGACAAAATTTTGGGCAGCGGCCGGCCGAGCCTCGGCGTATCGAGCTCCGCCGTCGGGTCATCCTGCCGCACCCCTTCGAGCAGTAGAAACTTATAGAACTGCCGCATCGCGGAGATGCGCCGGGCAAGGGTACGCGGCATTAGCCGAGCAGTGGCGGGGCTCGCCAGGTAGGCGTGCAGCCTCTCGCGGTCCGCCGCCTCCAGCGCGAGGCCGTCTGGAGCCAGGAAACCTGCAAGATTGGACAGATCGTTATGATAGGCCGCCAGAGTCAAGGGCGCAGCACCACGCTCGGCCGCCATCATCTCGAGAAACGCTTCGAGATGCTTCGAGACGTCAGAGGCGGGGGGCAAGAGAGTTGGCGGTCAGCCCGTCACTTGGGGAAGCGCGCATCGGGGATCACCTTCTCAACGGGCGCGGAGGGAGGCGGTGGGTTCCATAATGCGAGGAAAACCATGCCGCCGAGCAGCAGCAGGGCGATCACGATGACGAACGCGACAGTGATCTTCCCCATACCCCCGCGGCTCGCAACTTGCACGACCCCGATGTCCATGTCCAATCTGTCCCCTGCGGATTGACGACAAGGCTGGACGATATGCTAGTACCCCGTCGGTCGGCAGGGAGAAAGAGTGGTGAGAGGCGAGGCGCAGATCGAGGCGGTGCGGTTGGACCGAAAAGTGGCGGAAACCCACCGGTTTGTGCCGAGCCGCGCCATCGTCCTGGTCGGTCTGATGGGGGCCGGGAAGAGCAAGGTCGGCCGTCGCCTCGCGGCACGCCTCGGCTTGCCGTTCTTCGATTCGGATCCCGAGATCGAGGCTGCCGCCGGCGAGACTATCGACGAGATCTTTGCCAACCGCGGCGAGCGCGTCTTCCGCGAAGGCGAGCGGCGCGTCATCGCCCGATTGCTGGCCCAACCGGTTCACGTGCTGGCGACCGGCGGTGGCGCGTTTATGGATCCAGCGACCCGTGAACTCATCGCGCGCCGCGGCGTGTCGCTGTGGCTGCGCGCCGATCTCGATGTGTTGCTGTCACGGGTCCTGCGCCGCAGCAATCGGCCGCTATTGAAAGAAGGTGATCCGCGCGCGATCCTCGCTGAGCTGATCGAGCGGCGCTATCCCCTGTACAGCGAAGCCGACGTGGTCGTTGACAGCGGTGAGGGATCGCCAGAAGCGACGGTGAACCGAGCGATTACGGCGTTGGCCGCGTGCCCTCGCGCGATCCTGCCGCCCGAAGTGTGAAGTGTAGAGCGAGGAAAGATGGAAACGATCGAGCGGCTGCGCGTCGAACTCGGGGATCGAAGCTACGAAGTCCTGGTGGGACCTCAGCTGATCGCGCGCGCCGGCCGCGAGATGCTCCCTCTGATGCGGCGCCGCCACGCCGTCGTCGTGTCCGACGAAATCGTCGCTGGACACTACCTCGCCACTCTGCGGGACAGCCTGTCCGAGGCGGGGATAGCCCATCACTTCGTGCTGCTGCCGCCCGGCGAGGAAACCAAGAATCTGGCTCACTTCGGCAAGCTGGCCGAGGACATTCTGGCGATCGGCATCGAGCGGGGGTCGATGCTGGTCGCGCTGGGCGGCGGAGTTGTCGGCGACGTTACCGGGTTCGCCGCCGCGACCTTGTTGCGCGGCATCGACTTCGTGCAGATCCCGACGACACTCCTGGCGCAGGTCGACAGCTCGGTCGGCGGCAAGACCGGGATCAACACCCGTACCGGCAAGAACCTGATCGGCGCGTTCTACCAGCCGCGGCTGGTGCTCGCCGACACCTCGGTCCTGGCCAGCCTGCCGCGTCGCGAGCTGCTCGCCGGCTATGCCGAAATCGTCAAATACGGCCTCATCCGCGATGCCGAATTCTTCGCCTGGCTCGAAGCCGAGGGTCACCAGGTCTGTGCGCTCGCGCCGGAGACGCTGCGGCGCGCGGTGCTGACCAGCTGCGCGATGAAAGCCGAGATCGTCGCCGGCGACGAGCGCGAGGAGGGCGAGCGGGCGCTGCTCAATTTCGGCCACACCTTCGGGCACGCCCTGGAGGCCGAGACCGGGTTCAGCTCGCGCCTGCTCCACGGCGAAGCGGTAGCGCTCGGCATGGTTCTGGCGACCGACTTTGCTGCAAAGCTCGGCCTTGTCGCTCCGGAGGATGCGCTGCGGGTGCACCGCCATCTCGAAGACTGTGGCCTGCCGACGCGCTTGGCCGAGATCGGGCTGACGGGCATCCCGGCCGACCGGCTGCTCGACCATATGAGCAAAGACAAGAAGGTTCGCGACGGGCGCATCACCTTGATCCTGCCGCGCCGCATCGGCGAGGCCTTCGTCATGAAAAACGCACCGATCGAGCCGTTGCGCGATTTCCTTACCGCAGCCGCGGCTTAGTGCTTCTCTGACACGCCGCGCCGGCGCAATCTGAAATTGAGTCATCCTATTACAGTTTGCTGCATCTGCAGCGAATCAGCAGCCAAATTCAGGTAGAGGTTGTCGCGGGCAGCCGTCAAATTTGCCCGGCCGCCCCGCTTCGGACGGCCGCCTGCGCGTCTAGCGCGCGAGGAAAAAAGAGATCAGGCCCAAGTCCTTGAGATTTCTTGGTTTCGAGGCCCGGGAAACAGGTGGTAACAGGACGGCGAAAGTAGATCGGCAACGATTTGCGGCATCAACGAGGCTCCCGCGAGAACGAGGCCAACATCTAGGTTCATGGTATGTTCCCTTCAAGAGTTGTGCCCGCAGCACGTACCCGAGCGCGATGGCCGGCGCAGTCGGCAAGAAACAAGGAGGGCAGGATGCGCGCGCTGATTTTGGGAGCGGCATTGTCGGCGGCGGCGACGCCGGCGCTTGCGGAGTTCACAATGTCCTCGACAAACGTCAAGAGCGGCAGCCCGATGGCGTTAACGCAGGTTCTCGGCAGCTGTAATGGGCAGAACGTTTCGCCGGCGCTCAGTTGGTCGGGCGAGCCCGCCGGCACACGGAGCTTCGCGTTGACGATGGTTGACACCGACGCCCGGAACGGCAGGGGTTGGTGGCATTGGACCGTGTTCAACATTCCGGCATCGGTCCATCGCCTGGCGGCCGGCGCCGGCAGCGAGGGCTCGAAGGATTTACCCGCAGGCGCAATCCAGGGGCGGACCGACTTCGGATTTTCGCATTACGGCGGGCCGTGCCCGCCGGTCGGCGACCACGCGCATCACTACCAGATCACCGTATACGCGCTGAAGGTCTCTTCGCTGCCGCTCGACGAAGCCGCCTCGGGCGCCCAGGTCGGGCCCAGCCTCGACGCCAACACGCTGGCAACGGCGAAGATCGTCGGACGCTACGGCCGTTCGAAGTAGCGCTGGCAGCTGCAGAGCAGGTCCTCGATGCGGCTGGCGCCGGTGCACAGCATGACGATCCGGTCGAAGCTGAGCGCGATGTTTCTCCATGGCCCCGGTCGATCTGACCCGTTCGCCCAGCATCTCGACGGCTGGAAATTTGGAGTTATGCAGCCGATCACCGCCGGGGCCGCAATGAGCCAGTCGGGTGGCAACCATCATTTCAATTCGAGCAGACCGAATGATCGAGAAGCGCCGAAAGCGCACCTTCGTGGGACCACGATGGAACCGCCCGGAGTTCGACCCAGAGCCGCCGTTCGTTGCTTTGGGATGCCAATCCCTGTTGATACTTCCGCCGTCGGCCGCGTAGGGGCCGCGCCGGGCGGGCGTAAGGCGCTTGCTGGGCGGATCGCGGCGACGAAGGTTGAGTGTCCAGATCAGGCACGAACGATTTTTGACCGCGCGTTGCGCGCCAAGTAGAGCGATAATTTTCCTCGGATCGGGCTCAGGCTACCTGCTGCTGAGGTGCCCAGTGCGGGAGCTTTGCCTCGGCCGCCCGCGCCTGGACAAGTAACATCGCTCCTGGGCCTAGGACCCTAGTGTGCCGTCTCTAAAATGGAGTTACAAGAGGTTGGGGCGGTGGTATAATGGCGCGCGATTGGGGGATTGCTTATGGCGCGTCGAAGGATCGAGTTAGTTGCGGAAGAAGCTGAGGAGCTGAGCCGCCGGGTTCGGGCGACGACGGTATCGGTGCGGGATCGTCGGCGCGCTGAGATCATCGTGTTGAGTGCGCAAGGTCTCACCCAACAGCGCATCGCCGAGCAGCTGGGGATCTCACGCGTCGCCGTGAACCGCTGGGTCGGGCGCTTTGCGCTGTACCGGCTGGACGGGTTGACCGATCGCGCCGGGCGCGGGCGCAAGCCGTGGCTGGCGCAGACGGCGGTGCAGCAGGTCGTGGAGCAGGCGGTGACGCCGCCGCCCCACCTGGGGCGATGGAGCTGCCGCACGATGGCCCGCGCCGCCGGGATCTCACCGGCCAGCGTGCAGCGCCTGTGGGCGGCCAGTGACATCAAGCCGCATCTCTCGCGCACCTTCAAACTGTCGAACGACACGCGCTTTGAAGAGAAGTTCTGGGACGTCATCGGGCTGTATCTCAACCCGCCGGACAAGGCGCTGGTGCTGTGCTGCGACGAGAAATCGCAATGCCAGGCATTGGAGCGCACGCAACCGGGTTTGCCGCTGGGGATCGGCCACATTCGCACCAAGACCCACGATTACGTGCGACATGGCACGCTGACCCTGTTTGCCGCGCTCAATTATCTGGAGGGCAAACTGATCACCCGTTTGGCGGCGCGCCATCGCCATCAGGAGTGGCTGGCCTTTCTCAAAACCATCGATGAGCAGACCCCGGCCGATCTCGACATCCACATCATCGCCGACAATTACGCCACCCATAAGCACCCCGCGGTTACGCGATGGCTCGAGCGCCACGCCCGCTTCCGCATGCATTACACGCCGACCTCGTCATCCTGGATGAACTTGGTCGAGCGCTTTTTCCGAGACCTCACCGAGTTCATTACCGAGAAAAGCTTTGCCTCGACCCGAGAACTGGCCGACGCGATCATCGCGTTCCTGGCGGCGCGCAATGACAATCCGCGACGCTACGTTTGGAAGGCCAAGGGCGAAGACATCTTGCGCAAGATCAACGGCGCCAGACAGGCGCTCGCCGCCTGCCAGCCACAAATTAACGCTATCTCAGAGACGGCACACTAGGATTGCTCCCGCAGCGCCTTCAGCTTGGCGTGAGTCTTCTCCGTAGACAGCCGTTTCGGCACGACTGAGACGCTACCGCTGTATTGCCCGATCCCGCCACCAGCGCCCGCTGGCGATGCAACATCATGAAAGAAGAGCTGTGCGACCACTTGTCCGGGGTAGATCCTGAGTGGGGTTTCCCCCAAATTCCGCAGCTCTAAAGTTAAAGCTCCCGAAAAGCCCGGATGCACACCTAACGCTGTAGCTACAATAAGACCGAGCCGTCCCCAGGTCGATCGACCAACTACATAGGCCATCAGATCCACGGGAAGGCGTATGTATTCGAGCGTTGCTCCAAGGATGAACTGATGAGGATGAATAACGAGACTTTCACCAAGTCTTATACCGGCTTCCGATGATCCCAGATGTGGTAGAGTGATTAGGCAAGCGTACCATGTTTGGGGGATGGACGATGGCGGTATACTTCTTTCGCAGCGAACCGGGGGCGGCCGAGCTGCGGCGCTTGGCACGAGGTGAGAGCGGTCGTGTGTGCCAGCGGGTTCTGATGATCGCGAACATGCTGGAGGGATGGAGCATGAGGAAGCGGCGCGGCTGGCTGGGCTGAGCCGGTCGGCGGCTTACGAATGGCATAACCGCTATGAAGAAGAAGGCATTGCGGGATTGCGTGACCGGCCGCGCCCGGGTCGACAGCCACGGGTCGACGCGGTGACGAGCGCGCGGCTTAAGGAACGGATTGTCGCTGGCGCCGAGCTGGAGCGGGACGGGGTGGTGGCGTTTCGTGGGGTCGACGCACAACGCATATTGAAAGAGGAGTTTGAGATTGATTGCAGTCTGTCGAGCACCTACCGGCTGCTGCATCGGATGAAGTTGACTTGGTTGGCGCCGCGGCCGCGCCACCCGCAGGCCGATGCGACGGCGCAAGCGGAGTTTTCGCAACTCTTGGATTGCAATTAGAACGAGTCGCGCAGCGCAAGACGCGGTACGCGAGTTCGAGGTATGGTTTCAGGACGAGGCGCGCATCGGCCAGAAGAACAGCTTGACCCGGGTGTGGGGGCAAACCGGCAGTCGGCCGGCGGCACCAAAGGACCTCGGCTTTGCCTCGGCCTATGTGTTTGGTGCGGTCTGCCCGTCGCAGGGTAAAGCGGCGGCGCTGATCATGCCGATCTGCAATACCGTTGCGATGAACCATCACCTCAGCGAGATCAGCAGCCAATCGCCGCCGATGCGCATGCCGTGGTGATCCTCGATGGTGCCGGCTGGCACAGAGCCAAGGTCTCGTGGTGCCCGGCAATATCACCTTGTTGGAGCTGCCGCCTTACAGCCCGGAGCTCAACCCGGTCGAGCGGATTTGGCACTATCTGCGCAGCCATTGGCTCGCCAATTCGGTGTTTCCCAGTCTGGCGGACATCATGGACGCCTGCGAGATGGCCTGGAACCGGTTTGCCGCAGATCACGCCCTGATCCGCTCGCTCTGCGCCGTCGCCTCGGCTGCGGATTTGCCCGCTCAGTAGGTGCCGCGCTTTCGAACCGTGGCCTGGTGGTAAAAGGCTCGCTCGTGTCCAGAAACTTTCGGAGACCCGTATTACATAGATTTTTCGGTAGAGAAGATTAAGTTCGACCTGTTCACTTTCGGGCGATTTGAACTCGTCTACGTGGCCGCTCGATGACGGAGAAACCAATGCGAACTCGAATCCCAAGCGCACATCGATCGACGCTTGATCATCACGGCACTGCTCTTCCGGGATCAGGAGCGGACTGACGACCAAACGCCTCTCAATTCGCTTTTCCAGAAGGCGCGCTCGGATTTTTCGTCCTGACATCGCAGCCATTAGATGTTATCCCATAACCGGCGTACCTCGGATAATTCGACAGCCTTTAATAGCAAAGCTGTGTAGGCTCTCCGCGCTGTCGGAGCCGAATTTTCCGCCGCCGCTCGGTCGAACCCGTAAATCACCTAATTTCACCAGCAACACGATCCATCCAACATTCAAGATCGATGCGAAGTCTGTAGGCACTTTGGTGTTTAGGTCCGCCCCGGATTTTATGGGGGGAATTGCCTCCAGAAGAGCATCAAGATGCGCCTTGAGGTCTTGATCCAAGTGATCGGGCGAATAAATCGTCGCCGGCGCGTTTGCCGAGAGATAAGCCTCCACCTGCTGATAAATCGTTCCTGCGATGTGCACGCAGAATGGGATCAGCTCAGCCAGGGCGGCCGCGTGCTCCTGGTCCGGTAATGATACGGACAAGTCGGCAGCAATTTGGTCAACAGAGGGCAACCGGAGCAGCAGAGCGCTATTAAAATCATCTACTAGATCTTCTCCGGTATGGGCATGAATGACCGATTTGAAGGTCGGTGGCCCGCCCAGTTGCGTCCTCTCAAACACAAGCCGTCGACGCAGTTCCGGTGGCGGGTGCGTATCTGGAATTCTATGCCCGCTGCCGGATAATTGAAAAAAATCGCACAATGCGAAGAAAAAAGCTGGCCCCGTCATCAAATACGCAAGGGCATCTGAGACTATTTCCTCAAACCAATTAGAGAAAACTTTCTGGGTAAAACCGACTGCGCTTGGGGTAGCCGGCGCCGCGCCAAGGCGCAGAGCGATCCGCTGGATTAGGTCATTCCAGGCTGGGTCATGGGCGGTCAAATCCCAGGAAATCTTGGGAAACACCGCGTGACCTATCTCGTGGGCAACGATGGAAAAATGAGGAATCAAACCGAGCGCCTTGCTCGGCACTGTTACCTGCAGAAGTGGCCAGTCTATGGCAGCGATCGCATCCGTGAGAGAAGCGGACTTGCCGCGGATAGAATTGAAGAGATGCCTGGGCGTCGGTGAGAGTTCGTAGTTCGGCTGTTGATCCGCCCGGAACAAGGTAGTGTTGGGAAGGTTGAGCTGTTCGAACCACCGCTGGAACGGCCTTACGAGAGGGACCGGGAGATCGTCGGGTCCGAAGCTGCCGAGATACGCCAGGCAATCGTACGCAAATTGTGCAAGACGAGCGGCATCGCGAACTAGGCTCTCGATCGTAGCCGGCGAGCTCCCGGCCGCTTGAGACTGTTCCAGATAGTCATTGGCCGTATCAATCAAGCCGCCAACAAGGCTTAGCCATTTAATCGGACTAGGATCGTTCCTCGGGTGTTCGCGAGCCCGAAGCTCGATCGTTTGAGCCTGGACTCGGCTCAGGTAGAATTCTACTGATAATCGGGCGCGCTCGATACTCACACTTGGCCATCAACAATGCTAGGGCATACGAATCTCACGGGGCGCCGGAGCTGTTTCGTATGCATGTTTCCGTGCAATACTCGTAAGTATTTCCTGCAAAACTTGTTGAGATTTCTCTTTCGCGTCGGCGGAAACCGGAACTCCTTTTTGGAGTGCATCTAGAACTCCAGAAACGTCGTCGAGGAGCTGACCCCACGTGTCCTGATACCGATGACGCAGGTACCGGTCTAAGCGCTCGAAATCTTCATATGCCGATTTATCATCAGAACCCACGAAGAATGTGCGATGGCTCGCGATCTTCGAGCCGTGACTAGCGTCACGGAAGAGCCGGGCGAGATCTCCGAGGACGTAGGCTCGGCGATTAGGGTCAATCGGTTGATCGCTCAGGATCGCCAACGCGTCTTCCACGATATGCCGGAAGCCGATATCCGCGAACGACGACAGATCCTGCATGCTCACCTCCTCATCAGCTTACCAGCTACTGTCAAACGCCGGCAACCGTCCCCGCACATGGCGCGTGCCTACCCAGAATTTTACCCAATTCGGATGGTATGCACCTTGTAGCAAGGTCGAAACCGATACGCATCGACATACTCGGCTTCGCAAGATAATCAAATTAAATCATATAATTAAGAAGCGATTGTCGTCTTATCGGCTTTAGGCACTATAGTGGTTGCTCCCGAATCAGCGGAAATGCAATTTTACCCAAAGGGAGCAATTTGGTAGCCGGCCGGCCTTCCGGGGTGAGGTTGGATCCCGATTTCCCCGGGCCAATCATCCAAGTCATCGAGGATATCGACGACAGGGGCAGGCTTGACTTTCCTCCTCGGGTCGCCGAGTACGTTGACTGGCTCTCAAAACGCGCCACGCAGTGTCTCATGGTCCTCCGAGAGCCGGGAAGGCTGGAACTGCTCTGCTGGGATACAGCGGGTATTCAGGTCATCGAGCGGAGAAGGCAAATCGCTGAAGCCGCGAGGTCGGATAGCTCGCTGTGGGAGGCGCTCAGAAATCTTGAAGACCGCTACCACCGTCTCTCCCTGCCCGCTGATCGTCGGAAGATTTCTCTTGGAGCCAATGCGCTACTTCACCTCGGGATCCCTGAAAAGGTTATCAGCCAAGTTTATTTGATCGGCCTTCCTGACCGGGTTGGCGTCCTCTCGCCTTCACGACGTAATCAGCTTATTCAAGAGATTCCCGCCATTCTCTCGGATTTGCCTTGACCCACCAGCTTCAACGGGGTTATGTGGGGATGCGGCCGAACAAAACAAGAACTTCACGTTCCAGCGGACTTCCGGCTTGTCGCGCACGGTCCATTTCTTTCCGACCGAGCGCGAACACGAGATCGCGAGCGACGCTTCCCCAACTAGGCGCTCGGTGCGCGAGGATGCGTATCGTGGCCCATAGAAACCGATATTTGCCCTAGATTTTACTGTCCTCTGCAAGTCCACTTTCCACCCGACTGAGCCGTTCCGGATCGCGCCGGCAAGGTCTCTTTAGGGGCAGAAAGAGCCATTACCACCGCGGGGGTTGAGTGGCTGTGAAGGGTCGGAAGAAGAGCTATAGCCCCTGAAATCCGGCGGCATCATGCCGATGCGGGCTGCTTCAGCGATTAGGTTGGTCCGAGCGATTTGCAACGTCTCGAACGGGTCCGAGGCCGCGGGGCTGGTATGCTACGCGCGGGCTACCCGCCCATTGCCGATGCCCCGCACTCCTTCACTTTAGAATGAGTTTAAACTGCTGGCGGGGTGAATCCCGCAAGGAGGCTGCGATGACCCGCAGCAAACTTTCGACTAAAGTAATCTTGTCGGCTATAGGGATTGGGTTGTCCGCGGCGGTATTTGCCGCATCGCAACCGGCTGCCGCGCAATCCTTTCAGACGATTACACCTGTCCGGCGGGGACCGTATACGATCCGACCTACGGCTGTACTCTGCCGGGTGAGGCTTATGAGCCCTATGACTATGGCTATTACGGATATCTACCCTACGGCGCCTCTGGAGCCTATTATCCTAAATCCGGCAGTTGGATGATTGCGCGATGGCGCTGCATTGGCGGAAACTATCGCGATGGGGACAGAAACGACGAGTGTGGCGGTTCACCCGGAGGGTGAGCAACCTGAGGTTGAAGCATGGTCGGCGGTCGCCGACACCTATGCCGGTCGGGTTCACGTGGAGTGGGACGCGACGGCGCCGGTGACGCCATTCGGCCAGCTGCCGTTCTTCATCGAGTACCTGAAGCAAGGCGGGTTGTTCGATGGCTGGGTCGCGGACTGCCCCTTGTCGCTGAGCAGCCCGAATGCCCCACGCAAGCGCGATCTGCTTGGCACCGTGTTGCTGTCGGTTCTGGCGGGTCATCGGCGCTACGCCCACATCACGGCATTGCGCTGTGATCGGGTGAATCCGCCGCTGCTTGGCATGCGCAAGGTTCTGAGCGAGGACGCGGTGCGCCGCAACCTCGGCAAGATCGAGGAGGAGCCGGGGCTGACCTGGCTGCAAGGCCATCTTGACTACTCTGTTGCGCCCCTGCTGGACGAGCCGTGGGTGTTGGACGTCGATACCACGATCAAGCCGCTGTATGGCGAGCAGGAGGGTGCCGAACTCGGCTACAATCCGCACAAGCCCGGTCGGCCGTCGCACTGCTATCACACCTACATGCTGTCGAACCTGCGACTGGTGCTGAGTGTGGATGTGCAGCCCGGCGACCAGCACAATGTCAAGCATGCCACGGACGGTCTGTGGTCGTTGCTCGACCGGTGGGACCGCAGCCGTTGGCCGAGGCTGCTGCGGGGCGACCTCGCCTGGGGCATCGAGCCGGTGATGGCCCAGGCCGAGCAACGCAACCTGGCTTATTTGTTCCGCTTGCGGACGACGAAGAATGTCAGCCGGGCACTGCAACGGGCGATGGCCCAGTCTGACTGGTCGGAGGCCGGCCAGGGCTGGCAAGGCAACGAGACCCGTCTGCGGTTGGAAGGTTGGAGCCGGCAGCGGCGGGTCATTCTGCTGCGCCGTCAACTGAAACGTCCGCTGGCGATCGTCGATCACGGCGACCCCGCTCAGCCGCGACTCGGCTTTGCCGAGGTCGGGCCCGATCGGCAGGTCTGGGAATACGCCGCGTTGGTGACCTCGCTCGACAGCGAGATCCTGACGCTCGGTCAGTTGTACCGCGATCGGGCAGACTGCGAGAACACCTTCGACGAGTTGAAGAACCAATGGGGTTGGGGCGGCTTCACCACGCATGATCTCAAACGCTGCCGGTTGCTGGCGCGCAGTGTGGCGCTGATCTACAACTGGTGGAGCCTGTTCGTGCGCCTCGCCGATCCGCAGCATCATCGTGAGGCGATAACCAGCCGGCCTCTATTGCTCACCGCCCTGGCGCGGCGAACCCACCATGCCGGCCAAGTGACGCTGACCGTCAGCAGCGCGCACGGCGAGCAACATCTGGCACGCCGGGCTTATCTGCGTATCGCCGGCTTCATGGCTCGGCTGCGGCAAAGTGCGGAGCAGTTGGACGCGCTCGGAAGATGGTATCGCATCCTCAGCGAAGCACTGCGACATTACCTACACGGCCGGCAGCTCGAACCGCCCATTCGCCTCAACCCCGCCTGAAACGCAATCATCGGTTGTCCATCGCACGTCACACAGCGGACAGCCCCAGCCAACTGCCGGATTTAGGATTATGGCGGGCACCGCGAATTCGGCCACGGCTTCGATCATGGCATGGGTGGCGGCGTCAATCGCGGTGTAGGTTTCGCCCACGGCGGCGGTGGCGAATTCGCCCATGGCATGGGTGGCGGCTTCGGGCATGACGGAGGCGGCGGGCACCGGTAGAACTAGCGGTTGTCTGCGTCCGGGGCGAGCGTTGTCAGCGACAGCGCATGGACGCCCGCCGCGAGTTCGGGGGCCAGCGTCTCATAGACGAGGCGCTGGCGCGCGACCCGGCTCTGACCCGTGAAGGCTGCGGAAACAATCGTGACGGCGAAATGCGTCTCGCCTCCGGGACGAGCCCCCTCGTGCCCGACATGACGGTGTGATTGGTCTTCGACCTCGAGGCGGGTCGGGGCGAACCGCTCGGTCAGCTTGCGGCGTATCGTATCGGCAACAGACATATCGCGTACTCATCCGGGCGGCGGGTATTCGGCGCCGCACACAGCGGCGGTGAGGAAGGTGCCGAGGTGGTCGACAATGTGATGGATGTGATCGCCCTCGCAACCGTCGACAGCCCAGTCGGCCGAATTGCGCACCCATGCCGTGGTCATGCCGAGAGCGGCGGCCGGGACCAGGTTTCGTGCCATGTCCTCGGCCATCAGCGCGGTGCCGGGGCTCACCTCGTGCCGCCGCAGCAATTCCTGATAGCCGGCGAGCGCAGGCTTTGGATCATAGCCGGCAGCGGCAATGTCGACGACGCCGCAGAACGAGCCGGCGATGCCCAGATGGTCGAGCAGCCGCTCGGCGTGGCGCTGCGAGCCGTTGGTATGGACGATCTTGCGGCCCGGCAATCTCGTCAACGCCTCGACAAGAACCGGGTCGGGCGGCACGCAGGTGAGGTCGATGTCGTGCACATAGGCGAGAAAATCCTCAGGGTCGACCCGGTTGACCGTCATCAGACCGCGCATCGTCGTCCCGTGCTCGCGAAAATAGCTTTTCTGCACCGCCAGCGCCCCTTCCGGCGACAACCCCAGCCGGTCGGCGATGAAGCCCGTCATGCGCGTGTGAATCTGGTCGAAGAGCCGGCAGGAGGAGGGATAGAGCGTGTTGTCGAGATCGAAGATCCAAGTCTCGATTTCGACCAACGGCCGGCCGCGCGTGGAAATCATTCGGGTTCGCCTAGCCGGCCCGGATCAAGGTTCCGGCGCCTTCAGTAAACAGCTCGAGCAAAATCGCGTGGCGCACCCGGCCGTCGACGATGACCGCCGCCTCGACCCCGCCATCGACCGCGTCGAGACAGGTTTCGATTTTGGGGATCATGCCGCCATTGATGACGCCTTCCGCGATCAGCTGCCGCGCTCTGGCGGCGGTGAGCTCTACGATCAGCTTCTTGTCGGCGTCGAGCACCCCGGCGACGTCGGTCAGCAGCAAGAGGCGCGTCGCCTTGACCGCGGCGGCAACCGCTCCGGCCACGGTGTCGGCATTGATGTTGTACGTCTCGCCCGTGCGCGCCGACGCCGATCGGCGCGATTACCGGGATGATGTCGGACTGCTTGAAGGTGTCGAGCACCCCGGAGGCGATGCGTTGCGGCTCGCCGACAAAACCGAAATCGATCTCGGTCCTGACGCCGGCCTCGCTGCGGGTACGAACCAGCTTTCTCGCCTCGATCAGCCCGCCATCCTTGCCGGTGAGGCCGATCGCACAGCCGCCCTCGGCGTTGATTGCCGAGACGAGCTGTTTGTTGATCGAACCGGCCAGGACCATCTCGACCACTTCCATCGTCTCGCCGTCGGTCACCCGCAAGCCGTCGACGATGCGGGTCTCGATGCCGAGCCGCTTCAGCATATGGGCGATCTGCGGCCCGCCGCCGTGCACGACGATCGGATTGATGCCGACCTGCTTCAACAGCACGACGTCGCGCGCGAACGAATCCTCGGACATGCCGTCGGCCATGGCATGGCCGCCATATTTGATGACCAAGGTGTGGCCGGCATAGCGGCGCATATAGGGCAGCGCCTGCGCCAGGATTGCGGCCTTGACGACCGGGTCCGGGTTGGGCTCCAGGGCGAATGTGGGAGGGCTGGTATCGGGGCTCATCGCGCCGCGCACTCTATCGTGATTGTGCGATGGGAAACGCAAAATTGGCCAGAGTCTCGCGCAATTCTGCAATGCCGCGGCGATCGAGCGCGCTCGTTATATGGATCTCGGGATGCGCCGCGACATGGGGGGCCAGCTCGGCCATGATTTTGTCGGGAACCGACGCGAGATCGCCCTTGGCGGCCTTATCGGCCTTGGTCAGAACGATTTGATAGGACACCCCCGCATCGTCGAGCATGCGCATCAGCGGCCGGTCGACCTCCTTGATGCCGTGGCGTGAATCGATCAGCAGACAGACCCGCCGCAGGGCGGCGCGGGTCTGGAGATAATACCGCACCAGGCTGGTCCAGCTCGCGATGGCGGATTTCGGCGCCTCGGCATAGCCATAGCCGGGGAGGTCGACGAGCATCAGCCGGCCGCCGAGGTCAAAGAAGTTGATCTGGCGCGTCCGTCCGGGGGTATTGGAAATCCGCGCCAGCATGCGGCGGCCGGTCAAGGCATTGACAAGGCTCGACTTCCCGACATTGGAGCGGCCGACAAACGCGATTTCGGGCAACCCCTCCGGGGGCAGCGCCGTCGGGCTCGGTGCGCCGGCGATGAAGCGAGCCTCCGCGGCGAAGAGCCGCCGGCCTTCCTCGGTCGAAGCGTCGGGCGAAACGTTCGCTTCCCGGTCCATCGCCGCTCCGGTCCATCGCCCTCGGGTCCACCCGATCAGGCGGCGCCTGCGCGGTGCATGATCGTCCATTGCTGGGCGATGCTGAGCAGATTGTTCCACGCCCAATATATGACGAGCCCGGCCGGGAAGGCGGCGAGCATGTAAGTAAAAACGATAGGCAGCAACATAAACATCCGCGCTTGCACCGGGTCGACCGGCTGCGGGTTTAGCTTTTGCTGCAAAACATCGTGAGACCCCATGATCAGCGGCCAGGCGCCGATCATCAGGATATGCGGCGGCGCGAACGGCAACAGGCCGAAAGAGGTTGGCGAACGAGGTCGGATCCGGCGCCGACAGATCGTGGATCCAGCCGAAGAACGGTGCGTGCCGCATCTCGATCGTGACAAACAGCACCTTATAGAGCGAGAAGAATACTGGGATCTGGATGACGATGGGCAGACACCCCGCCAGCGGGTTTGCCCCGACGCGTTTGTAAAGCGCCATCATCTCCTGCTGCTGGCGCGCCTTGTCGTCAGGGAAGCGCTCGCGCAGCTTCTGAATTTCAGGCTGCAGGAGCTTCATCTTGCTCATCGCGTTGTAGGATTTATTCGCGAGCGGGAAGAAGAGCAGCTTGACGCACAAGGTCAGCAGCAGAATGGCCAACCCGAAATTACCCAGGATTTGATAGAAAAATTGGAGGACAAGAAAAATCGGCTTCGTCAAGAAATAGAACCAGCCGAAATCGATAGCGCGGTCGAACAGAGGAATTCCTGATGCCTTGTAGGCGTCGAGGAGATTTACCTCCTTCGCGCCGGCAAAGAAACGCGCCGAGGATTCCGCCGTGCCGTCCGGTGCGACGGTGACTTCCGGGCCGATATAATCGGCCTGGTAGCGATCGACCCCGGCGTCGACCGTATGGGTGAACCGCGCTTTTATCGCCTCGTTCTGCGGCGGGATCAGCGAAGTCAGCCAATATTTGTCGGTAAAACCGAGCCAGCCCCCCTCGCTCGAATAGTCGTCTGGCGTTCCCGCGGTGAGCGAGGAATATTTCACCTCCCGCAACGAGCCGCCGAGATAGCCGATCAACCCCTCGTGCAGGATGTAGTAGCCGGCCACATGCGGCGTGCCGGTCCGGCTGATGAGCCCATAGGGCAGCAGCTTCACCGGGGTCTGGCCGGTATTGCGGACCGAATCACGAACCGTGAACATGTAGTTCGGATCGACGCTGATGACTCGCGTGAAGACCACCCCCTGCCCGTTGTCCCAAGTTAAAGTCACGGAGTTGGTCGGAGTGAGAGGGCCGCCCGACGCGGACCACCGGGTCTGCGGCCCCGGCACCTTGACGTCCGGGCTGACGCCGACCCAGCCGAACTCGGCGAGATAGGGATCCTGCGTGCCCGGCGGCGACAGCAATTCGACCTCCGGGCTCTTCGGATCGACGGTTTCGTGGTAATTCGCGAGCGTCAGGTCATCGAGCCTCGCTCCCAACAAGTCGATCGAGCCGTGCAGCCGCGGCGTCGCAATCTTGACGCGCGGTTGCTCCTCGAGGGCGGCTTCGCGGGTTTCGACGGCATGCGCCGATGCAGCCCCAGGAGCACCCTCCGGAGCAGCCGCGCCCGGCGCGTTGGCCGAAGCCGCGGGAGAGGGAGCAGCCGATTGGGATGCCGGACCCGTCTTCGCCGGCGCCGTCACTGCGGTCCCGCCCGACGGGGCGGAGGGCTGCGGCGGCCGCATGCGCTCGAACGCGAACTGAAAAGCGATCAGGATCCCGACCGAGAGCACAATCGCGATGAGGAGATTGCGTTGTTCCATTTCGTGGTGGTTTGGAGTGAAGGACTGGGCGAGGCTGGCCTACCGGCCGGAGCCGGCACGCGGGCAATCCAAGCCGCCAGGCTCGGGAACGGGATCGTAGCCGCTGCCGCCCCAAGGATGGCAGCGGGCCAGCCGGCGCGAGGCGAGAATAATGCCGCGCCCGGCACCGTGCCGCCCGATTGCTTCCGCCGCGTATTCCGAGCAGGTTGGCAAGTAGCGGCAGGCGGGCGGCAGCAGGGGCGATACGAGCAGTTGATAGCAGCGCACCGCCGCGCTCAGCGCCGTGCTCGTCACCCCCACACGATTTTGCCGTTCCATCTCGTTACTCCTGCGCGGCGCCGCTACATATCACGAGCAATGAGCACCGCGCGGCCAAACCCCCGGGCCCGCTCACCGCGGGGGTGTTGCATCGCCAGGGCAGCCGAATGTGCGCGATTGCGATCAGGTTTTACCAACACTTCGGTTCAGGGTGAACTCGGCCCATCGGGTATCGGGCAGCGCCGACCACCGGGCGCGCCGCTATAACGAGCCCCGCTGCCTTGCGGGCACGATAACGAAAGAAAATCGGAGCGGACCCCGGGCCTTACAACCCCGCTAAGCGAGGAAATCGGGACTGGTCGGGCGAGACGATCGGGTTGTCTCGCCTTTGGGGGAGCAAAGATGAGACCGATCAGATCCTTATCAGCTCGGAACCCGAGGTGGCGCTTGCGGACGGAGTTGTTCCACTATTTAGTACGCCCGGTCTCGCGCTGTGAGACGCTATTCTGACGAGCGCTTGACGTATCGGGGGTATTTCCGACCAGCCGTCCCATCGGGTAAGGAGCATCATGTCGGAGGCGATCGAAAGAGGGGGAGCCGCGCTCGATCTGAATGCTGCCGAAGTCCGGGCCGCCGACCGTGCCGCCCGGACATGGGAAGCCGGCGGGTGCGGCCCGATCGCTCTCGGCAGCGAGGCTCACAAGCGAGCCTTCTGCCGCATGCTGCTCGACACACACAATCCATACCGACCATCCATTGTCGATTGGCCCGCTCTCGACCCGGAGGCGCGCGATCGCCTGATTAGCCTGCCGATCTGGGACATCGCGATGCAGACGGAAGGCAACGCGAGCCTGCGCGTGCTGAGCTACGCCAACACTGTTGCCGACCCGCTGTTGCGGGAAGCAATCGAAATCGACGGTTTCGAGGAGACACGACACAAGCAGGTTCTGTCGAACCTCGTCGCGGCTTACGGTATCCGCCTCGCACCGGAGCCCGAATACCTGCCGCCCAAGCACCCGGAGTGGAGCTTCCTGCTCGCCGGCTTTTGCGAATGCGTCGACACCTTCTTTGCTTTCGGCCTGTTCGCGTTGGCCAAACGGTCGGGCTTCTTTCCGCCCGAACTCGTCGACACCTTCGAGCCGGTTATTCAGGAGGAAGGCCGTCATATAATATTCTTTGTGAATTGGGTTGCGTGGCACCGGCGCAACCTGCCGGTGTGGCGTCGCGTTTTTTTCGCGGCCAAGATCGTTTCGGTGTGGGCATTCCTCGTCTGGGAGAGGATCGGGTTCGCCCGAGGTCTCGATGGTGACGGCGAGGCGCAGTCCGGAAGCACACCCCAGAACAATAATTTCGTGTTCACCGGCAGCCGGGCGCTCGGCAGCGGAAATATCTCCGCCGGCGCGGCGATCGACATGTGTCTCAGTGAGAACGAGCGCCGCTTCGCCGGCTATGACCCGCGGCTGTTGCGGCCTCGGTTGATGCCGCGCTTAATGCGCTTCACCCGACGTTTCATGCGATGATGAGTTTGGACCGCACCCCTCGCGGCGCCTATTAGGTTTCGGCAGTTAGGGCCGATCGCCTTGGGGCGCCGCCATGCCCGATGCGGCGCAGAGCCGCTTCGAGATCGGCAACAAGTTCCGCAAAAGGCCGATCAGCCGTGCTCGCCCTGGCGATCAGCACATAATCGGTTCCGGGGTGTCCATGAGACGGCAGGACGGTCGCGGCGACCGCGCGCATCCGCCGCTTCGCGCGGTTGCGGACGACGGCATTGCCAATTTTTCGGCTCGCGGTGAACCCGACCCGTATCCCGGTGGCGCCACTTGGTTCGTGCGGATGCGGTGCGGCCTGCACAACCAAGCCGGGCCCGGCCGACCGGCGCCCGGCGCCCGCTACTCTAAGGAATTCGGCGCGGACCTTCAGCGTTTCGAGTTTGCGGCCCACAAAACTTGAGGCTGACCCGGAAACCGCGGCGTTAGGCGGAGAGACGCTTGCGGCCCTTCGCCCGGCGCGCTGCCAAAACCCGCCGGCCGGCGACCGTCGCCATCCTCGCCCGGAACCCGTGACGGCGTTTGCGAACCAAGTTGCTGGGCTGATAAGTACGCTTCACGGCTGCTGTTCCGATTAGGGCATCTCTCTCGAGCGCGAGGCGGCTATATAATGGCGCCAGCCGGGGGCGTCAACGGCGGGCCGGCAGAAGAGGGATGTAACCGCCCTGCCGAAGTGTTCTCCATGCACCCGGCTTTAGCAATCGGCGAAGGGGCGCGCCGAGTTGGGTGGTCCAACACAGGAGATAGTGCGGATGTTCGATGATGCGGCGGTCGAGGCCGCCGACCGTGCCGCCCGGATTTGGGCAGCAAGCGAAACGGGGCCGATCGATCCCGGCAGCGAGGCGCACAAGACAGCCTTTTGTCGTATGCTGCTCGACACGCACAACCCATACAAGCCATCGATCATCGAATGGCCGGTGCTCGATGCCGAGGCTCGCGAGCGCCTCGTCAGCCTGCCGATCTGGGACATCGCGGTGCAGACCGAGGGGAAGGCCCGCCAGCGCGTGTTGAGTTATGCCGCGATGATCAAGGACACATTGCTGCGGCGCGCCGTCGAACTGGACGGGTTTGAGGAAGGACGCCACAAGGAGGTCCTTTCCAACCTCGTCGAGGCGTACGGCATCCGCTTGGCGCCAGAGCCGGAATATCGCCGTCCGCACGATCCGGAATGGGCCTTCATGGTGACCGGCTTCAGCGAGTGCATCGACAGCTTCTTTGCCTTTGGTCTGTTCGCGCTGGCCAAACGATCGGGTTTTTTCCCGTCCTCCCCTTGTCGATACCTTCGAACCGGTCATGCAGGAGGAAGGCCGGCATATCCTGTTTTTTGTCAATTGGGTGGCGTGGCACAAACGAAACCTGGCATGGTGGCGCCGCCCGCTCTTCGCAGCGAAGGTGCTGGCGGTCTGGATGTTTCTGGTGTGGGAGCGCATCGGCATCGCCCGCGGGGTTAGCGGTGCCGGCGACGCCGGATCGGGAGCCGCGGTCCAGGACAACAACTTCACTTTGACCGGCGGCAAAGCGGTCGGTGCCGTCGACATGTCGATCGCCGGGCTGATCGACGTCTGCCTCGAAGAAAACGAGAGACGCCTTTCCGGTTACGATTCTCGTCTCCTGCGGCCCGATTTCGTGCCGCGCCTGATGCGGTTCGCGCGCCGCTTCATGCGGCGGCCGAGTGTGATTCCAGTCTGCTGATGAAGATTGGATCCGACGAACACAAGGAGCGCTTCTGTCGAGACTTCATCGCCAGCCACTGTCGCTTCGACCCCGCGACACTGACCTGGCCCGACCTCGACGACTTGGCGCTCGAACGTTTGCGCGCCATCCCGTTTTGGGAGGAAGTCCTCTACACCGAACGGCGAGCGGGTGCGATCGTCGACGCTTACGCCCAAACGATCGCCGACCCGCTGGTGCGCGACGCGGTCGCCCTCCAAGGGTTTGAGGAGGCGCGCCACGCCGAACTGCTGCGCGAGATGATCAGACGCTACCGCATCGCTGCTGAAGAGCGGCCGCTCGAAGAGCCGCTCAGCCCTGATCTCCGCCAGGCCTTTGCGGATTTTGGCTACGGCGAATGCCTCGATTCGTTTCTCGGGTTCGGCGTTTTCAAGATCGCCCGGCGGTCCGGATTCTTGCCCGAATCGCTGTTCGAGATTTTCGACATGCTGATGCGCGAGGAAACCCGGCACATCGTTTTCTTCATCAATTGGATGGCGTGGCAACAGGCCTCGCGCGGCGGCCTCGCCGGCTGGCTGCGCGGCGCGACTGCCGCCCGGTACTATGGCCGAGCAATCGGGCGGCTCCTCGGCACCGTGCGACGGGGCCGCCGGGCAAATGATGGACGGGACTTTTCGGCAACGCAGGCGAGCGTCTTTCTCGAAGGCTTCACGCTGCCCGGCTTTGTCGAGGAGTGTTGCGTCGAACACGAAAGGCGCATGAGAGAGTTCCACCCCGATCTGCTCAGGCCCAGCCTCCTGCCCAGACTGGCGGCAATAGTTCTCACCGGCCTACGGTTGGGTCGCGGGTTTCGTGCGGTTCGGGAAGAGCGCGTGTGAAGCTTTTTTCGGTGCTTGCGGCAGTTGCCGGACTGTGCTTGATCGCGGCACTGGTCTTCCATTTCGGACCGCAAGCCGTCACTCGTACGCTGATTGCGGTCGGCTGGACCGGTTTTGCCGCGGTCTGCTCGATCCACCTCGCGCTAATGGCCGTGATGGGGATCGCGTGGGGCGTGCTGATGCCCGGCACGAGCCTTTGGGTGCCGGTTTGGGGCCGTCTCGTCCGCAACTCCGGGTCCGAGTTGCTGCCGCTGTCGCAAATCGGCGGTTATGTTCTGGGCGCGCGCGCCGTCACCTTGGCGGGTGTCGATGGGACCACGGCCGCGGCGAGCACCATCGTCGATGTCACCCTCGAACTCTTCGGACAGCTCGCCTACACGGCACTCGGTCTCTCATGTCTCATCTATGTCAAGCCGGACGCCTCAATCGTTACTCCCGTCGCGATCGGTCTGGCTGCGGCGGCGCTTCTCGCGGCGGCGTTTCTCATTGTCCAGCGTCGCGGCTTTGACCTGTTCGACCGATTTGCCCGGGTGCTTGGCCGCGGTTGGGCCGATAAGACGGCTGCCGGCGCGGCAGCCCTCCATTGCGCGCTGACCGCCATCTACCGCCGGCAGGGGCGAGTGTTTTCCAGCTTGGTGCTCCACCTCGCCTGCTGGATCGCGAGTACGCTAGAAGCCTGGGTCGCGTTGCGCTTCGCGGGCGCCCCTCTCGGTTTCGCTACTGTACTGGTGATCGAGAGTCTGCTCTACGCGGCACGAAGCATCGCTTTTGCCGTTCCGAACGCGGTCGGGGTGCAGGAGGGAGCCTATATTCTGCTTGGCGCCGGCTTCGGGCTGACGCCGGAGACGGCGCTCGCTCTGTCCCTGCTGAAGCGAGCGCGTGATCTGACGATCGGTGTGCCGGTGCTCCTTGCGTGGCAGCTCCTCGAAAGCGGACGACTGTGGCGTCGAATCGCCAGCCACGGGCGCATCCGGCCTGCCGAAAATCGAAACCCCGGTCGGGACGACCGGGGCTCCTCCCTCGTCAGCTGGCTGCGGTGACGGGGCAATGAGCATCGTCGGAATGCGAAGGGATGAAACGATGCTGGGAAATTATGTAACCCGCGCTTCTAGGTTGCAATCGATATCCGGGAAATTAACTATAAATGGTCGAGAGTAGGGTTTTTGTGGTAACCCATCGCCCGGTAGATCACAAAAGCCACGAGCCAACTCGCTACGAATAGGGCGACCACAAGGTAGCCAAGCGCCGCGAAATGAGCCCCTGTGGTATCGGCCGTGACCCATAAGCCACCTTCGAAGCCGAATTTGTTCCCGAGCAAACCCAACGCCTCTATCGCGCCGACCAACACGGCGACGACCACCGAAAGGCCGGTTATTGCCATGTTGTAATGCAGTTTTCGCACCGGGTTCATGAACGCCCAACCATACGCGCCGACCATCAGCACGCCGTCGCTGCTGTCGACCAGCGACATCCCTGCGGTAAACAGCGCGGGGAACACCAAGATCGACCAGACGGACAGCCCCTTGGATGCTTCTGCGGCCGAGATCCCGAGCACGCCGATCTCGGTGGCTGTATCGAAACCGAGCCCGAACAGGAACCCGAGCGGATACATATGCCAGCTGCGGGAAATCAGCCGGAAAAGCCCGCGCAGCAGGCGACCGAATAACCCCCGCGACGAGAGAAAGACGTTCAGTTCCTCTTCGGTATAAGTCTTGCCTCGCCTTACGCGCTGGAAGAGCCGGTACACGCCCACCAGCACGAACGAAATTGATGATCGCGATGCCCATCAGGAAAAACACCGAGACCAATGTGCCGACCACGCCGCCGACCTCGATCAACCCGGGGAAGCGCTGCTGCAGGCTGCTCGCCGTCAGAGCAATGACCAGCGAGGCGGCAAACACGACGGTGGAGTGGCCGAGCGAGAAGAAGAGCCCGACCGTGATCGGCCGCTTGCCCTCCTGCATCAACTTGCGGGTGATGTTGTCGATCGCGGCGATGTGATCCGCGTCGACCGCGTGCCGCAACCCGAAGCCATAAGCGATAAGAGCGGTCCCTAATAGCAGCGGATAGCTGTGAAACGCAGCGAACGCCCAGACCCAGACCAGCAGATTGACGGCGATGAGGGCGCCGTAGAGCCCTATCACCTTGGGTCCCAAACGGTTGGCCCCGTCGTCGAAAATTGCGAGCATCAGCGATGGCGATCCGTTCTGCCGCCGTGGAGATGATCGATATATCTGGCGGGTCCCCAGCACGCTACGTTCTGCGGTGACCGAAATTCCAGATGAAAGGTTCCGCTAATTTCACGCGAAGGTGACTAGCCCACCCTCCAGGACGGGTTAGCATCGGGGTTTCTTGACCGCGCACCGATTTCGATGGCTGACGACACCTCTGCGCAACGACTTGTTTCTGCCCGACGGCTTCTGCCCCTCGCCCTTCTCGGGGCCGCGTGGATCGTCTTCATGCTGGCGGGCGGCTATCGCTATCTGACCTTCTCATCTCTCGCCCAGAACCGCGACTGGCTGCACGGCCTCGTTCAGCGATGGGGCATTCTTGCCGCGATCGTCTACATCACGGTCTATGCAATGCTGGTCGCGCTGTCGGTCCCGGGCGGCGCGGTGCTGACGATGGGGGGCGGTTTTTTGTTCGGACCATGGCTGGGCACACTCTGCGCGGTCGTCGGCGCCACCCTGGGCGCGACCGGAATTTTCCTGGCCGCACGGGCCGGCCTGGGCGGCCTCGCGCAACGCGCCGGACCGTTCATAGCCAAGCTCGAAGCCGGGTTTCGCGCCGATGCCTTCAATTATCTGCTCGTTCTGAGGCTAGTGTTCATCGTTCCGTTCTGGCTCGTCAACCTCGTGCCGGCCTTGGTCGGCGTCAAGTTGCGGACCTATGTGCTTGCCACCTTTATCGGCATCATTCCCGCCACTTTCGTATTTGCCAGTCTCGGTAGCGGCCTCGCCAACGTAGTCGAAGAGCCCGGTCTTGCGGTCTTGCTTCGGCCGAGCGTGCTCGGCCCAATCGTCGGAACTCGTGATCCTGGCGCTGGTCCCGGTCGGCTACAAGCGCTGGCGCGGTAAAAAGCTCGCATGAGCGGTCCACTCGCCCCCGATCTTTGCATCATCGGCGCCGGCTCGGCAGGCCTGGCGGTCGCCGCTGGAGCGGCTCAGATGGGTGCCGCGGTCGTGCTGGTCGAGCGCGGGCTGATGGGCGGCGATTGCCTCAACTTCGGCTGCGTGCCATCGAAATCGCTGCTCGCCGCGGCGCGCCTTGCAGACCTGGCGCGGCGCGGCACGGCGCTCGGCATCGCCTCTGCTCCGCCCGATGTCGATTTCGCCGCTGCCGCGCGACGGTGTCCAAAACGTGATCGCGGCGATCGCGCCGAATGATTCCGCGAGCGGTTCGAGCGGCTCGGGGTCAGGGTCCTGCGCCGCGAAGCGCGCTTCGCCGAGCCCCCGCACGATCCGCGCCGGCGAGATCGAGATCCGCGCCGCGCCGCTTCGTCATCGCGACCGGCTCGTATCCTGCGGTCCCGGCGATCCCCGGGCTCGCGGACGTTCCCTACCTGACGAACGAGACGATTTTCGCGAACCGCGATCGGCCGGACCATCTGATCGTCATCGGCGGCGGTCCGATCGGCATCGAAATGGCGCAGGCCCATCGCCGGCTGGGCGCGCGGGTCACCGTGCTCGACGTCGGGCCGGTGCTGCCGCACGATGATCCCGAGCTCGTCGCCAGTCTTGACCGCGCCATCTGGCCGGTGAAGGGATCGCGATCCGGCCCGGCATTGAAATCGCCGGCATCGAGCGCGACGGAACGGGATTGTCGCCCGGCTCGCCGGCGGCGAGCGGATTGCGGGTCGCATCTGCTGGTCGCTGCGGGGCGCCGCCCGAGCATCGAGGCGCTCGACCTGCGCCGCCGGCCGGCATCGAGGCGACCGCAAAAGGGATCACCGTCGATGCGCGGCTGCGCACGACCAACCGCCGCGCCTTTGCGATCGGCGATGTGGCCGGCGGGCCGCAATTCACCCACGTCGCGCTCTATCACGCCGGGATCGTCATTCGGAACGCGCTCTTCAGGCTGCCCGCCAAGGTCGATTACCGTGCGCTCCCGTGGGTCACCTATACTGACCCCGAGCTCGCCCAGGTCGGGTTGACGCAGGGCGCCGCCGGAGAGGATGCGCGCGTGCTGCGGTGGCCGTTCTCGGAGAACGACCGCGCCCAGACTGAGCGGGACACCGAAGGGCTGGTCAAAATCGTGCTGGGCCGGAATGGCCGCGTTCTCGGAGCCTCGATCCTCGGCACCGGCGCCGGCGATCTGATCCTGCCCTGGGCGCTGGCGATTTCGCAGAGGCTCAAGATCGGCGCGCTCGCCAATTTGATCGTGCCCTACCCGACACGCAGCGAAGCGAGCAAGCGGGCCGCGGGATGCTATTATACGCCAACCCTGTTCTCGCCGCGCACCCGCCGGCTTGTGCGCTTTCTCGCGCGCTTCGGCTGAGGAGTGGTCGTGCCGCTGAAGAGCCTCTCCGCGCGTCTTCTGATCCTCACCGCGTTTTTCGTGATGGTCGGCGAGGTGCTGATCTTCGTGCCCTCGGTCGCCCGCTATCGCATGACCTATTTCGAGAACCGCCTCGCCGCGGGATACATCGCAACATTGGCGCTGGACGCGAGCCCAACCGGCCGCCTCGAGCAGAGCCTCACCGATAAGCTTCTCGACCGCGTCGGGGCGCAGGGTGTCGTGTCTCTACCGCGCCGACGGATCGGTGTTGCGGCTCGCCCGCACCGATCCGCCGCGCCCCGATTTCACGATCGACTTGACCCACCCGAACGTTCTGCTCGCGATCCGCGGCTCGTTCCGCACCTTGTTCGGCGACGGCAACCGTATCCTGCGGGTGCTCGGCCCCGCAGGCCCCCTCCCTCACCCTCCCCGCTTGCGGGGGAGGAAGGGTGGGGCGGACACTGCCGAAGTGCTGCTCGACGAGGCGCCGTTGCGCAATGAGCTGTGGGATTTCGGCGTCCGCATCCTCGAACTTTCGCTGGTCTCTCGCTGGTCACGGCGGCGCTCGTCTATCTCAGCCTGCATTGGCTCCTGGTGCGGCCGATGCGGCGGATCACCGCCAGCATGGTCGAGTTCCGCGAGGATCCCGAGGACGCCGCGCGCGTCATCTGCCGCGAGCCGCAGACGCGACGAGATCGGGGTCGCCGCGCGCGAGCTCGCGGTACTGCAAGAGCACGGTGCGCCAGGCGCTCGGTCAGCGGGCGCGGCTCGCCGCGCTCGGCACGGCGGTGACCAAGATCAACCATGATCTACGCAACATCCTGGCGACGGCGCGCCTCGTCACCGACGGCCTCACTGCCAGTGCCGCGCCTGAGGTGCGGCGGGTCGCGCCGCGCCTCCTCGACGCGATCGACCGCGCGGTCGCGCTGTGCACCCGCACCCTCGACTTTTCGCGCGAGGACACCCCGCCGCTCGCGCCGCAGCCGCTTTGCGCTGGCGCCGCTGATCGACGAAATCGGCCCGGGTCTCGCGGTATCCGAGCACGACCTGGCGATCGAGGACGAGATCCCGCCCGATCTGATCGTCGAAGCGGACCGCGATCAGCTCTACCGGGTGTTCCTCAACCTCGCCCGCAATGCGGTCGAAGCCGGGGCGCACCGGCTGCGCTTTGCCGCGGCGCGCGATGCCGCGACGATTGCGATCGAGGTCGCCGATGACGGCCCCGGCCTCCCGCCCAAGGCGCGCGAGAACCTGTTCCGTCCGTTCTTCGGCTCGGCGCGTCCCGGCGGCAGCGGTCTCGGCCTGGCGATCGCCCGCGAACTGGTGCGCGCCCATGGCGGCGAGCTGAGCCTCGCCTCGTCGACCGGCGCCGGCACCGTCTTTCGCCTGACCCTCCCCGCCCCCGCCATCCGCGAAGCCAGGCGCGCGCGTGCTTCGGCCACGTGACGATGATGCACCGATCCGGTGTAGTCTCGCTGATATCGCTGTTATTTGCAGCCAAAAACAGCGAGTAGGAAAGGCTCTGCCGCGGAACCCCTACCACCTGGTCTGGCCGCTGCGAAATAACAGCGAAAATATTCGCTGATACCTTGCTGTTACTCGCTGTTGTTGGCGTGACCGACGGAGGCATCGCGTAAACTCAGACCCGTAACTACCGTCTCGAAGCTATCCCTATCATGGAATTGCGGCGATTTTCGGATCGATGACTTCGCGGCGCAGCGGCTTCGAGGCATTCGAGCGTGCCTTCCTCGTCCGCCCCCATCAGCCGCGAATACCCCGCCACATCGGCAGCGAGGATCGCGGCGAGACGGCGGGTCTGGCTCATGTCGTCCTCGCCCGTCGCTAGCCGCAGGCCTGACAGGAAAAGCTCGCGCTGCTCAGGTTTCGCAGGTAGTCGGGTCGGCGGCATCACCGCAGGGGTGATGGCGCGCAGCCGCTCGACGACGCGCGCGCCTCATCGAGCCGCCCCATATGCGCATAGCACGACAGCGAGAGCGCGATAGGTGCCCGCGGAAGCCGGATCCTCTCTGCGATCGACAGGCCAGCATTTCGGCGCCGCCTGATCGAAACGCCGATTGAAGAAATGGGCGCATGCCGATAAGCTAAGCGCGGAGCGGCCGATACGCCGCGCGGGCTCAGCCGCAACGATGCGCTCGCAGATGCTCGATCGCGACATCGTATTGGCCGGCCTAGCACGCGTGAGAAAGCCACTGATGAACCAGCCGCGGGCGATGCTCGGATTTAGCGCACAGAGCGCGGTCGACTAGGGCGATGGCATGTGTCGATGTCTTCGCCGAAATTGGCCAAGCGACAGGGCGGCATTGGCGAGCACACCAGCGTCGTCTTCAGCGGCGGCCAGGGCTCGCTCTGCCGAAATCGATGCTCTTGCGGCGGCTCGCCGCCGGATCTTCCTGACCAGCCGTCAGACCAAAGTCGAAAATAGCAACACGCCGGCCCAGGCGAGAGCGGGGCCGTAACGCGGATCGCGCGCGATCGCCTGCTCGAGTCAAGTCGCGTGCCTCGGAGCATCTCGTTCCTCGCCGACGGAAAGACACGCCAGGCGCGCAGGTAGAGGTCGTAGGCGGTCAGATCGTTCGTCGGGCGGTTCGGCCGAACGCGCGGTCTCGGCGGCCTGCAATGTCGGCTCGATGACCCCGGCGACGCTCGACGCCACCTTGTCCTGAAGCTCGAAGACGTCTTCCAGCGAGCCGTCGAAGCGGTCGGCCCAGAGATGCGTGCCGCTGACGCGCGTCGATCAGCTGCGCGGTGATGCGCACGCGACCGCCCGCTTTGCGCACCGAGCCTTCGAGGACGTAGCGCACGCCCAGTTCGCGCCCGACCTGCTTCACATCGACCGCCTGGCCCTTGTAGGTGAAGCTCGAATTGCGGGCGATGACGAAGAGCCAGCGGATGCGGGAGAGCGCGGTGATGATCTCCTCGACCATGCCGTCGGCGAAATACTCCTGCTCCGGATCGCCGCTCATATTGGCGAAGGGCAGCACCGCGATCGACGGCTTGTCGGGGAGCGGCAGCGCTGGCTGCAGTCGGTGCGAGGGGCTCTTGGCAGCGGCGGCGTCGCGAACCCGGTAGACCCGCACTGGGCGGGCGATGTTCTTGACCTGCTGCTCGCCCAGATCCTCGAAGATGAAGGGCAGCCGGTCGCGCACGTGGTCATGAACCGTATTGGAGACGAACACCCCGCCGGCATCGGCCAAGGCTTCGATGCCGCGCGGCGATGTTGACGCCGTCGCCATAGAGGTCGTCGCCCTCGACGATCACATCGCCGAGATTGATGCCGATGCGCAGTTCGATGCGGTTGTCCGCCGCGATGCCGGTGTTCCGCTCGGGCATCGCCTGCTGCACCTCGACCGCGCAGCGCACCGCATCGACGACGCTGGCAAATTCCACCAGCATGCCGTCGCCGGTGGTCTTGACGATGCGGCCGTGGTGCTCGGCGATCTTCGGATCGAGGAGCTCGCGGCGCAGCGCTTTGAGGCGTTCGAGCGTGCCCTCCTCGTCCGCCCCCATCAGCCGCGAATACCCCGCCACATCGGCGGCGAGGATTGCGGCGAGACGGCGGGTCGCGGTCATCCTTCCGGCAACCCGGCCTTGCGCAGGCCGTCTACGTAGATCGGCCAGCAGTTCCGGCGGAAGGTGCTTCGACCGACTGCTTTATAGCCGGCGATCGTCAGACCGGGATCGAGTTCGATCAGCCGGCTCAGCCATCCGTGCGCCTCGTCGATGCGGCCGAGATAGGCGCAGCAGATCGTCTTGACGCGCAGCGCAGGGCGATAATCCGGCTGTTCTGCGCAGCGACCGGTCTGCCCACTCCATCGGCCTCCTCGTATCGGCCGGCGACTAAATGGGCCATTGCCAGCCCGTACGTGAAACCCCGGCTCGCCCAAGGGATCGAGCGGGCTCAGCCGCATCGCGCGCTCGAATGCTTCGATCGCTGGGTCCGGCCGGTTTTGCAGGACCACATCCGAGACCGCGTGCCATCCAGGCGTGGGCGGAATTGGGATTTAGCGCCAAGGCGCGGTCGATCGACATTCGCCGCTGTGGCCTGCTCACCGGCGAAAGTCGAGCAGCGTCCAGCCCGCCATCCAGAGGGCGTCGGGGTCATCCTTGCCCGCCTCGATTGCGCCGCCTCGCCAGCCGCAACGCCTCGGCGATCTCCGTATCCGAAACGATTCCGAAGCCGTGCGGCTCTCTGGTGGATCCGGCACCGTGCCGAGCATCGCCGCCGCCGGCGCATAGGTCGGATCGATCGCCAACGCCCGTCTCAGCATGCACGATCGCCTCGCGAATGCTCTCCTCGGTGTATTGGTAGCGCAGCGCGAGGGCGCGCAGATAGAAGTCCTAGGCGTCGAGGCTCTCGGTCGGCTTGCGGCTCGCGCGCTCGATCTCGGATTGGCGCAGCTTCGGCTCGATTGCGCCGAGCGACACTGCCGGCGACCTGGTCCTGCAATTCGAAGATGTCGTCGAGCGGCGCCGTCGAAGCGGTCGGCCCAGATATGGGCGCCGGTCGCGGTGTCGATCAGCTGGCCGGTGATGCGCACCCGATTGCCGGCTTTGCGCACGCTGCCTTCGAGGACGTAACGCACGCCCAGTTCGCGCGCGACCTGCTTCACGTCGACGGCGCTTGCCCTTGTAGGTGAAGCTCGAATTGCGGGCGATGACGAAGAGCCAGCGGATGCGCGAGATCGCGGTGGTGATCTCCTCGACGATGCCGTCGGCGAAATATTCCTGCTCCGGGTCGCCGCTCATATTGGGAACGGCAGCACCGCGATCGACGGCTTGTCGGGGAGCGCCAGTGGCTCGGTAGCCCCATCGCGCTCGAGCGGCTCCCTCCGTTGCAAGCGGGGAGGGTTAGGGTGGCTTCGGCTGCACCCGGTAGACCCGCACCGGCCGGGCGATGTTCTTGACCTGCTGCTCGCCCAGATCCTCGAAGACAAAGGCCAGCCGGTCGCGCACCTGGTCCTGAACCGTATTGGAGACGAACACCCCGCCGGCATCGGCCAGGGCTTCGATCCGCGCGGCGATGTTGACGCCGTCGCCATAGAGGTCGTCGCCCTCGACGATCACGTCGCCGAGATTGATGCCGATGCGCAATTCGATGCGGTTGTCCGCCGCGACGCCGGTGTTCCGCTCGGGCATCGCCTGCTGCACCTCGACCGCGCAGCGCACCGCATCGACGACGCTGGCAAACTCCACCAGCATGCCGTCGCCGGTGGTCTTGACGATGCGGCCCTGGTGCTCGGCGATCTTCGGATCGAGAGCTCGCGGCGCAGCGCCTTGAGGCGTTCGAGCGTGCCTTCCTCGTCCGCCCCCATCAGCCGCGAATACCCCGCCACATCGGCGGCAAGGATCGCGGCGAGACGGCGGGTCTGGCTCATGTCGCCTCGCCGGCCGCCAGGCGCAGGCCCGACAGGAAAAGCTCGCGGTGCTCGGGTTCCGCCAGGGCAGATCACTCGGCACCACGACCGGAGTGATCGGCGCGCAGCCGCTGCGACGATCTCTCGGGCTTCGTCGAGCCGCCCCATATGCGCATAGCATGCGGCGAGAGAGCGATATTGGGCTGGAAAGCCTGGATTTTCTTGGATCGCCAGGAGCAGCTTCGGTCGCCGCCTCGTCAAACTGGCGTTTGAAGAAATAGGCCATGCCGATCACGGATAAGGCGCAGCCGTACGCTCGCGCGGGCTCAGGCGCAGCGAGGTCTCGACATGCTCGATCGCGAGGTCGGGTTGGCCGGCCCACAGCCTGAGAACGCCGCTGAAAAACCAGCCGCGGGCGAAGCTCGGGTTAAGCGCGAGTGCACGGTCAACCAGCCCAATCATGGCGCCGATATCCTCGCCGAAATAGGCCAGCACGAAGGCGGCGTTGGCCAGGACGCCCGGGATCGTCTGCCGCCACTTCGAGCGCCTGCCGAGCGAAGATCGACGCCCTTGCGGCGGGTCGGCTCCGGCTCTTCGGTCCAGCCGTCAGTCACGAGCTGCAGGTAAGCAGATCGCCGCCCAGGCAGAGCGCCGGCCCGTAATGCCGATCGATCGCGATCGCCTGCTCAAGCAGATCCAGCGCCTCGGAGACCCGCTCCTTGGTGATCGGAAAGAACGTCGCAAGCGGCGCGCAGGTAGAGATCGTAGGCGGTGAGGTCGCTCGTCGGGCGGCCGGCCGAGCGGCGCGGTCTCGGCGGCCTGCAATGCCGGCTCGATGACGCCGGCGACGCTGAACGCCACCTTGTCCTGAAGCTCGAAGACATCTTCGAGCGAGCCGTCGAAGCGGTCGGCCCAGAGATGCGTGCCGGTCAGTCGCGTCGATCAGCTGCGCGGTGATGCGCACGCGGCCGCCGCCTTGCGCACCGAGCCTTCGAGAACATAGCGGACCCCCAGCTCGCGCCCGACCTGCTTCACGTCGACGGCGTGGCCCTTGTAGGTGAAGGTCGAATTGCGGGCGATGACGAAGAGCCAGCGGATGCGGGACAGCGCGGTGATGATCTCCTCGACCATGCCGTCGGCGAAATATTCCTGCTCCGGGTCGCCGCTCATATTGGCGAACGGCAGCACCGCGATCGACGGCTTGTCGGGCAGCGGCAACGCGGGCTACCCTCACCCGCCTCGCGCTCGCGGCGCTCGGCACCCTCTCCCGCATTGCGGGAGAGGGGGACCCGGCGCGCTTGCGGCGGGGTGGGTGAGGGTTGCGCGCACCCGGTAGACCCGCACCGGCCGGGCAATGTTCTTGACCTGCTGCTCGCCCAGATCCTCGAAGACAAAGGGTAGCCGGTCGCGCACGTGGTCATGGACCGTATTGGAGACGAACACCCCGCCGGCATCGGCCAAGGCTTCGATCCGCGCGGCGATGTTGACGCCGTCGCCATAGAGGTCGTCGCCCTCGACGATCACGTCGCCGAGATTGATGCCGATGCGCAGTTCGATGCGGTTGTCCGCCGCGACACCGGTGTTGCGCTCGGGCATCGCCTGCTGCACCTCGACCGCGCAGCGCACCGCGTCGACGACGCTGGCAAACTCCACCAGCATGCCGTCGCCGGTGGTCTTGACGATGCGGCCGTGATGCTCGGCGATTTTCGGATCGACGAGCTCGCGGCGCAGCGCCTTGAGGCGTTCGAGCGTGCCTTCCTCGTCCGCCCCCATCAGCCGCGAATAGCCAGCCACATCGGCGGCGAAAATTGCGGTGAGGCGGCGGACAGAAGGCATCTGCGCCCTGCGGTCACGTGATTTAACCAACTGTAACGCGAAACCCGCGGCGACCCTAGCCTCGAGTAGGCTCCTTAGGGCGAGGCTGACTTCCTCATTCGACAGCCAAAGTCAGCGTCTTGAGGTAGGCGGTCTCCGGCAATGCCGGGTGTATCGGGTGATCGGCATCGGCGCCGGCGGCCCGCAGGATGCGGCCGGCGCGGCCGGCATCGGCGAGGCCGCGGCGCACCGCCTCGGCGAACTCGGCCGCGCCGACATGGAACGAGCAGGAAGCCAGAAAGAGGATGCCGCCACCCGCGGTGACCGAGGCGGCGAGCTTGGCGAGCTTGCGGTAGCCGCGCAATGCCGCCGGGACATCCTTGCGCGATTTGGCGAAGGCTGGGGGATCCGCGATGACGATGTCGAAGCGCTCGCCTTTGGCAGCGAGCCCGCCGGCTTCAGCAAAGGCTTCGCCGCGGCGGAATGAGCAGGTCCCGCTGACCCCGTTGAGCTCTGCCGCCTCGACAGCGAGCGCCAGCGCCGGCTCGGAGCGGTCGATGCCGAGGACGGCGGCGGCCCCGGCGCGGGCCGCCTGGACCGCAAACCCGCCGGTGAAGCAATAGAGATCGAGAACGCGTGCGTCATGCGCCAGCGCGGCGATGAAGCGGCGGTTGTCGCGCTGGTCGAAGAACCAGCCGGTCTTCTGCCCGGCGAGCAGATCGGCGCGGAAGACGCGCGCCATTTTCGTAAACCGGCACCGGGCCGTCGAGGTCGCCCCTTGCCACCCGCGTTTCGCACCGCCAGTCCCTCGAGCCCCCGCGCCGGGCTGTCGTTACGCAGCACGATGGCTTCGGGGCTCAGCAATTCGCCGAGCGCGTCGAGGACGGCCGGCTCGAGCCGCGCCATCCCGGCAGCATTCGATTGCACGACAAGAACCGTCCCGAACCGGTCGACAACGAGACCGGGCAGCCCGTCGGCCTCGGCATGGACGACGCGGAAAAGGGCAGATCGAACAGCCGCTCGCGTAATTTCAGAGCGCGCCCGATCCGGCGGGCGAGAAAGCGCCGGCCGATCGGCCGGGCGGTATCGCGGTCGAGGAGGCGCGCGGCGAGCAGCGTGTGCGGGTTGAACATCGCGACGCCGAGTGGGCTGGAATCGGCGCGCCGCAAGGTGACGAGGCTGCCGGGTGCGAGCGCTTTGGCCGCGGCGTCCATGGCCACTTCGTTCGAGTAGATCCACGGGTGGCCGTTTTCGGCGCGCCGGTGCCGTCCGGCGAGCAGCGCGATCGGCGGGCGGGTTGCCGGATCGTCCGCGGCGGTCTCGTGCGGCGCTATTGTATCGGGGCTCATCCGCCCTATGTGGTTGCGGCAACAGCCGGGGGCCACCGCGGGGCGCAACGATGCGCCTTGCCTTTTCGGACCGCGGTGGAGTAGTTGTGGCCGCCGCGCGCCGCCGGCCCGCTCTTGGCAGGCGCCCGTAGCTCAATTGGATAGAGCACCAGACTACGGATCTGGGGGTTAGGGGTTCGACTCCTCTCGGGCGCGCCAGGCTTTTCAAGAGGTCGTTAGACAGAATAGCTGTGCCCGCGACGATTCCGAGATCTTGCGGACGCCTGCGGACCCACCGGACGCAGTTTCGATAAGATCAAACCGACTACCGTCTGGGTGGAACCCTGCTCCACTGGTGATCCGCGCCGTCGGGGCGCACTGAGAAATCCGGGCTGGCCCCCTCAGGCCTATGCGATCGCATATTTCGCAGAGCACAGAATTAGGACAGATCCTCATGCTCGGTGACCGCGCTTCGCGTTCGATCGCCTCGACCTGTGGCCTCATTTGCCCGGACGCGTCCTGAAACCGGTAGCAGATGTCGTGACGTGATTGAGCGAATGTTTTAGGACATCTTACCCGGCTTGCGCGAAAGCCGAGATCATGCGGGTTGATTTCTGCAACGCGGTTTAGTGCCGGCGGGTTCTACGTATTTCACGTGACTTAGTGCTAGTCCGGGTCGAAGCGATCTCTGTAATCGAGGCGCAAAGCCGGATCCTGGTCTTCCTTGCGCAAGAAGAAGTTGCCGACGACGAGCGTGTCGATTTCGCTGCCCATAAAGCAACGGAATGCGTCTTCCGACGTGCAACAGATCGGCTCGCCACGCACGTTGAAGCTGGTGTTGACCAAAACCGGACAGCCCGTCAGCGCCTTGAACCGGCTCAAAAGCGCGTGATAGCGGGGGTTCGTCTCGCGGTGGACGGTCTGAACCCGAGCAGAGTAGTCGACATGTGTGACTGCGGGGATTTCCGAGCGCACTACGTTCAGCTTATCGATCCCGAAGAGCCCGCGCTCGGCCTCGCTCATGGCGCGACGACGGTTCTCGGTGACGTCGGCAACCATCAGCATGTAGGGACTGTCGGCGTCGAGCTCGAACCATTCGGCACAATCCTCGCGAAGCACGGAGGGCGCGAACGGGCGAAAGCTCTCGCGGTACTTCACCTTGAGATTGAGGATGCGCTGCATCGCCGGGCTGCGTGCGTCGGCAAGAATTGAACGCGCTCCGAGCGCCCGTGGACCGAATTCCATTCGGCCCTGAAACCAGCCGACCGCCTTTTCGTCAGCCAGCGCACAGGCCGTCCGATCGAGTAGATCGTCGTCACCGAGGCGCTCAAAGCAGGCCCCGGCAGCCGTCAGCTGCTCCTCGATCTCCTCATCGTCGTAAGCCGGACCCAGATAGCTCCCGGCCATACCGTCTATCTCATTCACCAGGTGGCGCGGGTGGTCAAGTTCGAGATAATACGCGGCAAGGGCCGCCCCGAGGGACCCGCCGGCGTCGCCGGCTGCAGGCTGCACCCACACATCGTCGAAGCAGCGATCACGCAGCAGCTTGCCGTTGGCGACGCAATTGAGCGCTACGCCGCCGGCAAGACAGAGATTGCGCTCGCCGGTCTCGCGCGCCAATGAACGCGCGAGCCGCAATATTGCCTCTTCCGTCACCCACTGAATCGAGGCTGCGAGATCCATATGAACCTGCTCGAGCCGCTCCTCCGGCTTTCTCGCCGGAACGCCGAACAGTTCGGCAAAGCCGTCGTTCGTCATTTTGAGCCCGGTGCAGTAGTCGAAATACCGCTGATTGAGGCGGAAACTGCCATCCTCTTTGAGATCTATCAGGTTATCTAGAATGATCTTGGTAAAACGCGGTTCGCCATAGGGTGCGAGCCCCATGACCTTGTATTCGCCGGAATTGACCCGGAAACCCGTGAAATAGGTAAAGGCCGAATAAAGCAGACCCAGCGAATGCGGAAAATGGATTTCCTTCAGCATCTGTATCCGATGTTGGTCACCGATCCCCGCCGAGGTGGTCGCCCACTCGCCGACTCCATCCATTGTCAGAATTACTGCATGTTCGAACGGCGACGGGAAAAAAGCCGAGGCGGCATGGCTGAGGTGATGTTCCGAAAACAATAAGCGATTACCCCAATCGAATTCGGGGGCAGCCGCCTGCAGCCTCTCCCCGAGCTGCTTTTTTTGAAAGAGCTTGTCCTTGAGCCAGACCGGCATCGCCGCCCGAAACGACCCAAACCCTCGCGGCGCAAAGGCCAGGTAAGTTTCGAGCAGCCGTTCGAACTTGAGAAGCGGCTTGTCGTAGAACGCGACATAGTCGACATCCGCCAAGCCGACCCCCGCTTCTGCTAAGCAATAGGCGATGGCGTTCGCCGGATAGCGGCTATCGAACTTTTGGCGGGTGAAGCGCTCCTCTTGGGCCGCGGCGGTGATGCGGCCATCTTCGACGAGCGCGGCGGCACTGTCGTGGTAGAAGGCTGAGATCCCAAGGATGCGCATCGCTATCTCCAAAAAGCGTCAAGGACGCTTGCGCCCTATCATGACGAACCGCCCGCCATCGCGGCCGCCGGTCAGAAGCATTTGCAATTGGGTTGCCGCACGCACCGTCAGCGTTCCTCGGCTATGCGGCTCGAACAACCGGCTGGCGCTCGTGAAAGGGCTCCCGTCGGCGGCCGGAATGGATGACAGGAAGTCCACTCCGCACGCATCGAACCAGCCCAGCACCTCGTCGATCGAATGCCGTGTTTCATGCGGGTGGCGGTATTGGTCGCGAAACCATGCCTGCCAGCGGTCGCCGTTCACGCGGGCGGAAGTCAGGCGGCGATCGAGAAAATAGAGCGTCGGGCCGAACCGTTCGAATGCCCAGCGGCGCCACAAAGTGGGAAGACGAGCATATGTGTTGTATAGCCCGATCAGGATCAGACCGCCGGGTTTGGCCTTGCGGAGCAATGCCTCGAAGCCGGCCCTGGCATTGTGCGTGTGATGAAGGACGCTGTTGCAAATGACCACGTCGATGCTGCCGTCGCGAAATGGCGGGCGAAAAAGATTCATCTGCAGGAAGGCGGCATTGGCGATCCGATACCGCTCGCGGAAGCCATTTGCCAGCCGCAGCGAGTTGAGGCAAATGTCGCCACCGAAGGCGCGCCGCTTCCACGACAGGCCGAGGAAATTGGTCAGTTGTCCGGTGCCGCAGCCGGCTTCGAGCACGATGGCTCGGTCGGGAAGCTGTTCCTCGAGCGCGGCGACGAATAAGCTTTCCCGCGATCTGGCTATGAGGCTTTCACGCGAATCGCTGCCGTCGTAGTTGGGAAAGGGCGTTTCCTCATAAAATGCCTTGACGGTTTCGGTGACATCACGGTCCGATCGCGCCGGACCGACTGGCGCGAACAGTCGAGAAATTCCGTTTTCGATCGGGTATTGCCGGCGCCCGCTCCGGCTGATCCAGCCATCCTCGGCGGCAATGAGCGGCTCACCGGTTACCGGACACTCCAGGATATTGGCGCAATCCCGGAATGCCGACAGCCGATCCGGAGCTCGCGCCTCGACCGTGACCGAGTTCAAGGCCTTCTCAAAAAAGCGTATAGATGAATGGGGCGATCACCGAGCCCTCGGCCAGTACCAGCAGGCCGCCCAATCCGCAGATGACGATGATGATCGGCGTGAGCCAGAATTTTTTACGAACACGGAGGAATTTCCACAACTCTCTGGCTAGATCGAGCATCTATTCCTCAGAATTGGTCTTTCATCGAAGTATTCCCTTCTCCGACCGGGGTTCGGGCAAGCCAATAACTCGGCTTCTCCGGCTCGAACCGAAGCCGCAGCGGGTCCTTGCCGGCCCATCGCATGATGATAGCGACCGGCGTCAACACCGCAAAAAACATGATGCCCATCATGATGGGATTGAGGATTTTGAAGAGCTGCAACGACAGCCATCGCCAACCGCGGTTCAGCGGTCCCAGCAGCGGGGCGGCAAACAGTGAGACCGCAAAGCAGCCGAATGCCGCAATCGACCACCATAGTGCGCTGGATTTTCCCTTCCATTCCGCGAATATCGCGAGTATCGCGAAAACCACGGAAAACAGGAGCCCGAAAGCGCGGTCTGAGGAGCAGGGCGGAGAACTCTCGGTGGCGAGTGAACTCGTGCCAGTTGCCGTCGGAGCCAGTCACTGGTGCACTCTTAATTTCGCCTCGAAGGACCGCATCATTATAACGGTGATCACGCCATACATAAACCGAAAACCTTGGTTCGACAGATGTCCCCGCTTACGGAGACGAACACGTTGGGGGGCAGGCGTTGCCGGCTTAAGCCGGTGGGTTGGAACCGCAGCAGCCCCGCCCCTAGCCCCGGTGGGTGAAATCGATCTCACAGGTACCTCTGTCGTACGACGGGAATTCACGTTCCAGATACGGCAGCAGCCCTGCCGTTGCTATCCGGCCGACCTCAGCCGCGCCGGCGTCGGTGAAATGGACAGGGTCCCAGTAATATTTCGTGTCCTTTGGCATTAAGCGCGCCAAGTCGATCAGAAAAACGTGGTCGCTTTGTGCTACCCCGCGCATTGTACCATTGAAAATTTCCAATGATTCATACCAAAACAGCCCATCTTGGAGACGAGACAAATCCTTACCCGTCGTCGGGTCCCGCGCCATCCCTCTACCGTCGGCTGGGTCATGAGCACAGGTAGCGTGTGCCCGTCACGCAAGAGGCGAATGAGGAGGCGAAGGCGCTCGGCATAGGCGGGCTGAGCCTCTCTTGCCGCGACAAGCTTCGCCTCACCGTCGGCAGGCATCGGTTCCCCTTCCGGCAGGTGTCAAGCCTCGAAAGGTTCAGGGTTGCGGAGGCCGAGCTGGTTGCGTCCAGTGAAGGCACATGTGCGCCATCGTCACGCGCGATGAAGTCGCTCCGCAGGGGCCGTGGGTCGCGTCATGCATGGAAGGCCATCGTTGGAACCGAAGAGGCCCGACCGGGGGCGCCGCATCGGTCTCCGGCGATGACCGCTCGTCCCGCGGAAGGCGCCTTCCAACTTGAAACAGGCCTAGTCTGCGGCCCCCCCCCGCCCTAGTCTTGGTTCGAAGCTCGTTAGGTCGGGCCGGGGGGGAAATAGAACAGCACCCCGATCAGGCCGTACAGAACCAACATCTGCACGCCGCAGAGCCAGTTGGTTTCGCCGTCCTGCGAGATCTGGCTGATGACCAGCATACGCCGAAGGGGCGGATTACGGCGGACGGTGCCTTAAAGTAGACGTTTATCAAAGGCTATGATTGTTGCGGGCGAGCTCGCCCAACCGCGGGTGGAAAGGGAGGGTGAACAATGCCGGACATTCTGTACGTCGGATTGCAGGATGAGGACAAAATTGCGGTCTTTGCTTTGGACGGCGACAGCGGCGAGCTGACGAAGCGGGCGGATGCAGCGGCGACCGGCGGACCATCGGTCATGGCTATCGGTCCGGACAGCAACACGCTCTACGTCGGTTGTCGCACGCGGCCATCGATCGCGAGCTACCGGATCGAGCCCGCGACCGGGAGCCTCTCGCTGTTAGGGACTGCAGCGCAGGTGGATGCGCCGACCTTTCTGGCGCCCGACCGCACCGGCCGGTATATGCTCTGCGCCTATTACCAGGGCGGCTATGTCGCGGTATATCCGATCGCGGCGGACGGCACGATTGACGCGGCTCCCATTGACAAACAGGAAACCGCAGTCGGAGCGCATGCGATCGCAACTGATCCGTCCAATCGCTTTGCCTTTGTCCCTCATATCGCCCGCATTCAGGACAACGTGTTGGAGCCGCCGAAAAATAATCCTGGCCCCAACGTGATCTTACAGTACCGCTTCAACGCTCAGACCGGTCGGCTCAGTCCGAATACGCCACATCGCGTTGAACAGGGGGATCTCATCGGACCTCGCCACTATATCCATCACCCGAGTCTCGACGTCGTCTACTTCTCGAACGAGCAGGGCTGCAGCGTCACCGCGTACCGGATCGACGGCGCAAACGGCACCCTCTCGTCCGTGCAGACGACCTCGACTCTGCCCGCCGGTCATAGTGAGCGTACCACCTGCTCGCAGATTCACCTGACGCCCTCGGGGCGGTTCCTCTATGTCGGCAACCGCGCGGTTAACGGCAGCAGTATCGCGGTCTTCGCCGTCGATCCCGAAACTGGGCATCTGACGGCGGCTGGGCACTCACCAACCGAGCCTGTGCCCAGTGCGTTCTGCCTTGATCCAGCAGGGCACTTCCTGTTTGCCGCAGGCACAGCGTCAGGCCGTCTGGCTTCGCACCGCATCGACCAACAGAGCGGCGCGCAGACGCCGTTGGCTCTCGAGGAAGTCGGCCATCGGCCGGCGGCGGTGCTGGCCACCCGTATCGGCTAATGCTAGCCAAAGATATTTGAAATTTTCCGCTCAAGCGATCTGGCTGAGCTTATCGGTCGGGTAGCCGAGGATGGTGGCGACCCGGCCGGTATCGCGATCGGAGTAGACGAACGCCGGTCCGTCGATGCGATAGCGGCCCTTCCAACCGATGGCGAACGTGGTATCGCTTTCTTCGATGTGGATCGGTTCGCTCTCCCCGTCTCGAGCCAGCCTTGCCGCGAGCCGATCGGCGGGGTCGAGCAGCCAGGCATCGCCGGTTTCGGTGGAGAACAGGACCAGCTGAGCGAGGGTAACGATGCGGCCGTCGTGATCGGCTGCCCGGCGCTGGATATAGCGCACCTCATCGGCCAGACGAAAACTCTTGCCCTCCACAATCCGCTTGCCTGGTCCACGCCTGATGGGTTTTCGACCCCGAGCGGGCCTGGAGGGGATTGCCATGGAATTGTTCACCCAGCTGTTCGGCGATCTGGTGGCCTTCGTCTACCACTGCTTCGACCGCATTGTCATTTACGGTTACCTCAGCGGGCTCTCGCGGCCCGAGCAGGTCGTGCATTTTTTCCGTCAGGTGGTCGGCGTACCGGTCGTCGGCAAGGAGATCCTGAGCCAGCGCACCGCCGACTACCAGAACTGGGTGGAAGCCTTCGCCCGCAATCATCGGCTGCCGATCGAATGGGCCGAGAAAGGCGTGCGCAAGGAAGACCATGTCCTGCCCTGGCAACGCCGCATGGCCAGGGACGACGCCTACGGCGTCTACTTCATCTTCAAGAGCATGGAGCAGGGGCCGAGCTTTCGCATCAGCGTCCCCAAATACGCCACCAAGGATCCAAATTACCGCATCCTCGCCCGCCAACGCAGCCGCTTCACGCACTACTACTTCTACCTCCGCGACGAAACCCTGGGCCCGATGGTGATGCGGGTCGCCTCGTTCTTTCCGTTCCAGACCACCTACTACCTCAACGGGCACAGCTTCATCGAGCAGGAGCTGAAGCGCGCGCAGATCGGCTTCCGCAAGACCGACAACGCCTTCCTCGCCGTCGACGACCCCGGCTTTCGCCGGGGCAGGCTCTGCCGCGCTGCAAGCCGCCGCCGACAAACTCAGCCCGCAAATCATCCGTACACGGCTCGACTACTGGACCGTGATCCTGGGCCCGAAGTTCTCCACCAAGGAACGCAAGCAGCTCAATCTCTCACGCTTTTATGCGATCGCCCAGATCGAGTATTGTCGCAACTTCATCTTCAAGCGCAACTTTCCCATCCATAAGCTGTTCGAGCGCAGCTGCGAACTCGGCCTGTGGCGGCTGACCGGCGACAAGATCGCCGAGATCTTCGGCACCCGCCTGAACCGCCGGATGCGCGGCAAGCTCGCCACCGTCATCGATCGCATCGAGCACGGCCATCACGTCTTCCGCGCCTACTTCAAGAACGCCTTCCTCAAACAGTACGAAAAGTTCGCCACCTTTCTGCGCAACGAACTGGTCTCCAACAACCTCGCCGACTTCCGTCTCAAGAAGGGACTGGACCATCTCCATGCCGTCCGCGAGCGGTTCCAAACCATCACCGCCCGCTTCGCCGGTTTCCAGGCGCAGTGGCTCAACGTCCATGTCGACTTCCCGCTGCTTCAGCGCCTCGCCCTGCCGATCACTATTGGCGCGGTCCGCTATCCCGGCATCAAGATCCACGACCGGCGCGTCATCCGCCTGCTCGAAGTGCTGCTCCATGGCGGCAGCCACGTCGGCGGCTGGACGGCCAAGCAGATCCACCACGCCGTTCTCACCGCCTTCCACCTCTCCGACAGCGCTTACAGCCTCAACCAACTCCGCTACGACCTGCGCAAGCTCAAGGGCCACGCGCTGGTCGAGCGTGACGGCTCCCGCTACGCCTACCGTCTCACCCCCAAGGGGGTTCAGGTTGCGCTGCTCTTTCTCCTCTTCCACAAACGGCTCTGCGGCCCGCTCGCCAACAGCCGCTTCCATCACCGCCCCAACCCCCATCACCAGCCCGCCAGCAGGCTCGAAGCCGCCTATCACCGCGCCGACAAAGCCATCCAACAGATCGTCGATCTGCTGGCCGCTTGACCCTAGCCTCGCGATTGTCGAACTCTTTTTGTCTACGATTCTCGGGGCTACAATCTAAAAAGCGGCAAAAGCGGCGTGTTGTTCGTGTTGCTGACGCGCCAAGTTGACCGGTTTTCGTAGCGCATTAATTGACCGCTTCTGTGGTGGTTGGGGCTGTGGAGTTGTGGGTAACGCGTAGCGTTGTCCACAAATCCACAGGCTGGCTGCCGAAGCGGCTCACGCAGCCAGTTTCGTGGTGTCGCACGGCTTTCCCTCGGGGTCGTAATCGGCCAACCGATGCGGCCCATGGAAGATCGCCAGGCACCCGTCGGGGTACTCGTGCACGCGCACCATGGCGCGCACGAAATGCGCCCGCAGCGGGCTCGGCGGGATCTGCAGGCTCAGGCCGCGCCACTTGACGGTGTTGTCGTTGCCCACCCGTCGCTCCTCCTGGATGCACAGGATGTCGCGCACCCGGCCGGTGCGGTCGGCGATGAAAGCGCTGCCGGCCTCGGCCGGCGTCACCGCGAAGGCGGCATTATGGGCCGGCCAATAAGTCTCGGCGAGCCAGCGATTGGCCGCCGCGACCGTCGTGATGCCGGCCAGCGCCAGCTCCTTCGGCAGCCGGTCCTGCAAGGTGCGGAAGGCGCGCTCGGAACGCCCGCGCGCCTCGGGCGAATAGGCCGCGATGTGGCGGATCCCGAGCTGCGCCAGCGCGCGCCCGACCTGGGTTTGCACGCTCTTCGACACCGGCTCCCCGGCCTTGGGCGTATGGAAATAGTGGCTGCCGCGGTCGGTATAGAGCTCGCAGAACAGCCCGCGTCGGTCGATCACCTCGGCCAGCGCGCGAAAGCTCGATGCCGTGCCCTCCTCCGCGACGATAAAGCCCGAGTAGACCGCGCTGGTCGCGTCGTCCAGCGTGACCACCAGATCGTATTGCCGATCATCGCCCGGCAGCCAGGCAAAGCGCGACGCATCCTGATGCAGCATCATGCCCACCATCGGCCGCCGCGGCCGCTTCTTGCGATGCGCCGAGCGCCGCGGCGCCGGCCGCACCAGCCCCGCCCCTTGCAACGCCAGCCGGGTCACCGTGTAGCCGAGCTTGTAATGGTGCCGCTTCTGCAGCTGCTCGTGAAAATGCTTCACCGTGAACCCCGCATAGCGTTCCTCGTACAGTCCCAGCATGCGCAGGATCTCCTCGGCTGCCGCCCGTCGGCTCGACGGCTTGCCGATCCGCCGATCGCGCAAGCCCTCCGGCCCCTCATCGCGCAACCGGTCGCGCCAACGCCGGAACGTCCGCTCCGATACCCCCAGCATCTCCGCCGCTTCTCCTTGCGACAGCTCGCCCCGCTCATGCCGCTCGAGCAACCCCTCGAAACGCATCTGCCGTACCCCTTGCAGCACTCCTGCCCGGCCCATTCCCCGCCCCCCTTTCGGGCGGTTCTAAAACCGGACAGATCACGCGCTACAAAAACCGGACAGATCACGAGTCAGCCACAAGCGGCGTGTTGTTCGTTAACAGTCGCAAAACGGCGTGGTATCCTCTTGAGGATGCGGTCACCTCGAACTCGGTCACACGAAAGGCGCCAGATGGCGGACGGGGTTACGACGCGAGCTATGAAGACACGGCTTCTTGACGAGGCTGGTCATTACGACGAGCTTGCTTCGACTGTCGACCGCTTGGCGAGAGACCCCACTTTTGAGATGCAAACCGTCAATGGCGTGCTAACCGGCGGCGCGCGCTGGCCCGATTATCGTTGAAGTTGGATCCAGCAGTGATTCAATCGAACTCTTTTGTACGGCCCGTATATCCCGCTCCGCCGCAGAACCGTTCCCAATACTTGGTAGCGGGTTTTGAGAGGGGAAGAGCACCGGGTCAGTCCGTGCATTCTTTCGCGCCAGGCTCCCAATATCGCGATCGTCGAAATTGAGCCAGCTCGATCTTGAACATGTCGAGCGCGACCGCGGGCATTGTCACAGAAACCGGGCCTGGAGAGCGGCGTATCGGGTAGGATGTCGAGCATGGCTCCGCTCTGCTACCGCCGTCATCGCTTCCCGCCCGAGATCATCCAGCACGCGATCTGGCTCTGTCTCCGCTTTACACTGAGCTACCGCGATGTCGAAGAACTGCTGGCGAACGCGGGCTCGACATCTCCTACGAAACCGTGCGGCGCTGGGTGCTGAAGTTCGGTCCCGCGATTGCGCGACGACTGCGACAGCGTCGCCCTCGGCCGAGCGACCGCTGGCATTTTGACGAGATGGTGGTGCGGATCGTCGGCAAGCGAATGTATCTCTGGCGCGCCGTCGATGACGAGGGCGAGGTTCTCGACATTCTTGTCCAGCGCCGACGCGATACCAGAGCAGCGCTGCGGCTGATGTGCAAGCTGCTCAAGAAGCATGGGTTTGCCGCGAAGTTAGTGGTCACCGACAAACTGCGCTCCTACGCTTCGGCGTTGCGCCGTCTTCGTCTGGCCTGTCCGTATGAGCAAGGGCTCCGAAAACAATAGGGCGGAGAATTCGCATCAGGCAGTGCGACGACGCGAGCGCAAGCTGCAGCTCAAGTCGCCTCGCTCTGCCCAGCGCTTCCTCAGCGTCCACGGTGCGGTTCACAACACCTTCAACTTTCAACGGCACCTCATCTCACGATCCACACTACGGATCTTCCGAGCCGAAGCTACCGCGCAGTGGCAAGATGCCGTCGCAGCGGCATGACGCGTGGCGAGTTTGGCCCCCCAGGCGTGCTCGATAGAGTTGCCGTGACAAAGCCCCTCCGATGCCCCAGCCGAACGGCTGAGCAGGTCCCTCGTCGCCCTGGACCAAAATAGTACGATCATTGTTGCTAGGCGTCTCACTGAGCGATGCGCTCAGCTGCCGCCGTCGAAGAAGCTTTGGACGATTTCGGAGCGCGCGATCTGAGGCAGCATCAGCCGGGCGTAAAATGTGTCTCGGGCGGCCGCATATCCGGCGCCGACTAAAGTCGACCAACTGTCCAGGGATTCGATTTTGACATAGGCATCCTGCCCGGGAACGAGAGCGACATTTGTCGACTGATCGAAGTCCTTACCATAACTCTCGACTTCAACGTGATAATTCCCAGGCGGAACGTCGCGATAGAAGGCGCCGCCCAATTGCGCATACCCGGCGTAGACGCCGTTCATCGTCACCTTGGTCATGTTGAGCGTGTCGGAAGGAAGATAGACCCGGTAGAACCAAACCCTTGCCTCGCCCGGCGGGATCGGCGGGACCGAAACCGAGCCGACCGGCGGATTGCGGGCGCAAGCAGCGATCGCCGCTATCGCCAACAGCGCCGCGATCCGCAGTAATCGAAGCGGCCTTCGGCTGATTGAGGTAGCCATCGGTCGGTCAACTGCCATTCGCAGCCATCCGGGCGCCCTACGAGCTGTCGTCAGCCCCTTTATACGCGAAATCGACAACAGCCGATAGACGAGGGGTCAGAAGTGATCTCCATCACGCGCCGGACGGCGGATCGGCCGCCCGGAACGATCTCAACCGCTCCCTCCGTTGGTAGATTGGGTTTCAGCGCCGATTTACAGTAGAACTCTTAAGCAGTGAAAGGAGTTTCGTGCCCGGTAAATCTTTATCCAACTCTCTCTCCGCCGCCACTGCGTTCCTCGAAGTTGCTTACGTGCCTCGTCACGCACATAAGCTCAGGAACGCTCGAGGAGGCTGAGATGATCCTCGCTCAGTACCCGCAGGTCACGGCGAGTAACATCTAAACGGCGGCCATCGTCGCCGACGAGGCCGCAGTTCGCGCCTTCCTCGCTCGCGATCCTGCAAGCGAGAACAGAGCTTCTCCCGCAACAATCGGACCAGCGTAGCGCGTGGCGAATTGATCAGTGGTGTGATGGTCGGCCCGACGAGCGAACGCTTGCTCTCATCCGCGGCGATGATAATTGACCAATGTCGGTCAATCGGTGGCGATTGGCTCGGGCAATGCCACCCGGCGGAACGGTTCACCGGACGCCTGGCGGATCAAGCTCGGCGGAATCGGATAAGTCTAGGCTGCAAGCCGCTGCGCAGGCATAGACATTTCCGCGGGGGCCCTGCAGCCGGCGGCCCTGCGTACAGCCCGATCGCGATCCAGTTCGGCGAGGAGCCGCTGTTTGAATGCCTCGGCCGCCCGGTGGTGTTCCGCATTTTCGAGGGCGACCGCGCGGGCCTTGAGGATTACCGAGCGCAATTCAGCCGGGCTGCGGCAGCGACGATCGTTGAAGCCGATAAGCCCGATCTGCCGCTGGGGCAATGCCGCTTCGAGGAGGGATATCACCGGCGCACGTGGAAGCCCATGCCTTGCACTGAAATGAAGCGCCGCGCCGACAAGGCAGTGGCGGCCGTGGGGGTCGTGATAACGCCCTCGTGTCCAGTGGTCGTCTTCAGCGAAAAAATCCAGCATGAGATCTAGCACTTGCACGGCTTTGCCGGTCGTATCCGCGGGCATGGCCATCTCCTTCTAGGAGCTGAGGCGATCCTAGCATCGGCGCTCGGGGCCGCAACGTTCGATCAACTTAAATACACGGAGAAGACGAACGGTAAATCAACGCCGCCCGCAATCACTTCATTCTCTCCCGCTCGCAGCGGCGCATCATCGGTGCGGAAATGAGTGCCGATGGGCTCGCCGTTGACGATCGTCCCAAGCGTGCTGCGAAGATCGCGCACATAATAACTTCCGTCGCGCTTCTCGATCATCAGGTGGTTGCGCGATAGCCTGAATGGTGGCGTGTCATCGAGTTTGAGGTCCGGCTGCAACGGTTGCAGCTCCTCGCCTGCGACCGGCGCCCGGCCAACGACGAGCGGCAGATCACCGAGCGCGAGCGGGGAGTGCAACTGACGCTGCAACCACGGATTCTTGGCAGCGAGATACGGATTACTAACTGACGCTCCAGCAGTTTGACTATCGGCGTTGTTCCAGCTCACAAGTGCTCGGCCGTTTCGTCGTTCGTCGTTGACGATGCGATCGTCGGCCTCGCGCAGCCGCTGACTGAGGCGCTGGATCAATTCGCGGGCGGCCGGCGGTGAGCCGGCAATCTGATCGAAGAACTCGGTCGGGGTGAGGATTTCTACCTCGACCTCGCTGGCGGCTTGGGCGGTCGCACTGCGGGGGCGGTTTTCCACCACGCCCATCTCCCCGATGAACTGGCCCGCGCCTACCGTGCCGAGCAGGATGGGCTCGCCATCGAGCTCTCGGAATATATCAACGGCACCCCTGAGTAGACGAAAAACACTATCCGCCGCCTCGCCCCCTCTGAAGAGGACTTGCCCTTTGGCGAAGTGCGTGTTGATCATTGTTTGTCCTTTCCATCGGCAACAGCTCGTGGTGATTCGAGCGCGTGCGCACCCCCGGCGCCGCACCGGCTCCCGCGGGAGCACCAACTGTGTCTGCCTCACCATCGCGGCTCGCTCGCCGTCGTACCGATAGATCGAGGTCTGCGCAACGACTGTGCGCCGCTCGATGTGCAAGACGATGACTATGCCAGTTAACACCCACGAAAGATGTCGCTTTGGACTCGGTCGTTGTCGTCTGGAGCCTTCCAGGAACGTTTAGCCCCACGACGCTCCCGCCGACATCATTGGCTCGGTGCTCGTTGCCGCCGCCACTACTGAGGTTGCGCTGATTGAAATAAATTCATCCGCGAGCTTGTCCTTCTCGGCGCTGATGATCCGGATTCCAGAATGTTGCGGAGAGCGGCAACCCGGCAGCGTGTGCTGTCATGTTCATCGAACCGCACCGGTGCCATTATTTATGGGGTGTCGGAACGACCGGTTTCCAGCCGACCCGGCCGGATCCCGCCCACCGCAGTTTGCCTGGGTGCGGCTAATGCCGCCGTCCGCAGACGTTTTTAGTAAGCGTTGTGCAAGCGCTCTTCACCGGCTGTATGATCAATCGTGGGTCGAGGCAACAAGAAAATCTAGAAGGATTTTGGGCGCTGTAGCCATTCGGCTGCGAGCGCGCCAAGTACGGTGGCGCATTGGTGTGCCGTCGCCGTGATCGATCTCAGCACCGAGAGCTCACGGAATGAGGGCCGCGCACGAAGCGCTGGCCGCGGGTATCCACGAAGCGGGGGTGATCCTGCCGCCGCACTCGACGCGACCGACGTCGACCGCCTCTTCGAGCCGTTGGAGTGATCTACTCGCCCGCCACCGCCAACCTGCGGACATTGGAAACGGCTTCGATCGGGCGGTCTGGCCGGATCCAGTAGGTCATGACGATGGCGAACAGCAACAGACAGACCGAGACCGCGAACGGCAGCGTCCAACTGCCGGTGCGGTCGAGGATCCAAGCGAAGGCGACCGGTGAAAGAATGCCGGCGACGGCGCCGGAGGCATTCATCAGCGAGCTCGAAGTGCCGGCGTAGTCGGGCGCGATGTCCATCGTCGCGGTCCACAGCGGCGAGATCGCAAAGCCGAGAAAGAACACCGTGACCATGAAGCCGGACACCCCGATAACCATGTCGTGGAAGAGGATCACCGGCACCAGCCCCGCCACGGCGAAAACCCAGCTGCCGGCGATCATCAGTGAACGCGCAATCTGGAGGCTTCTGGTGCGGCGCAGCAGGGAGTCGGTGGTCATCCCGCCGATCAGCTCGGCGAGAAACCCGGAGAACAGCAGCGCCATGTAAAGGAATGCCGATTTCTTGATCTCGACACCATAGTTTTTCTGCAACAAGGACGGCATCCAGGTCACAAACAACCAGCCGGTCCAGCCCTGGCAGAAATAGACGATCATCAACGGCGCCACGCGGGGAATCAGGCGCCGCCACGGCACCGGGCCGGAACCAGCCAAGGTTGCGTGATCAGTAGTTGGCAATGCGGCGAGCTCGGCGCTGGTGATGCGCGGGTGCTGGCGCGGATCCTCGTAGAAATACCACCACCACACGACCGCCCAGAGAGTCGATAGAATGCCGACCGCGACGAATGAAAAACGCCAGGAGAACCAGGTGATCAGAAGGGCGACGATCGGCGCCGCCGTTCCCGCGCCGAGGCGCCCGGCGGCGTGGGTGGCCCCGATCGCGGTGCCGCGCTTCACGATCGGGGTCCATTTCGAGACCGCACGGGTCGCCGCCGGCAACGTCGCACCCTCGCCCATGCCGAGCACGAGACGCACGCCAAACAGCGAAGCGAGCCCGGTCACCGCCCCGGTCGCGATGGTCGTCAGCGACCACGCCAGGCCGCAGACCGTCAGCGTGCGCCGCGCGCCAAAGCGGTCGGCAAACCAGCCCCGACTAGCTGAAACGGGGCATAGGAGTAGTTGAAGGCCGAGAAGGCGAGGCCGAGCGCCAAATTGCTGAGGCCGAGGTCCTGCTGCATCACCGGTGCCGCGGCGGCCAAGTTTACACGGTCGATAAACAGGATGTAGTGCATCGACACCAGAAGGATCAGGAAATTTCTGGTGGCGCGACCGTTGAAGCCGAACAGCAGCATGTTGCCCTCTCCTCCCCAATACGGCACCGCGCGGAGCCGCTGGGACCGCTCCGCGCAATTGCCTATTTTCGGGAACGCTTCGCGATGTCGCACTCTCTCTCAAACGGATCGCCCCCGCCCTAAACGGCGCCCACCCAGGGGCAGAGAGCCACCAGTCGACCATATTATTCAACAGCCGGCCAGGCAATCGGCGTGCACTCCGGAACGGAGTGCAACGGGGGGAGCGGGGTAGATGCGGCAGCAAGCGAAGATGCCGGTCTGCTTCGCGGTCGGTCGGACCGAGTGCCGGCTCAGGGTCCACTGCGGCGGTTTGGGGCGAGTCCAGTGAACGTCGGCTCTTGGCACGCAGGTGTTGTGTTCGGGCAGGTGGCCATGGATGCCCGCTCTCCACCCTACCTTGCCAATTCCGCCGCCTTCGAGCGGTAGCCCCTGCCGGCCTGTCGGTCGCCGTTGCGTCGGGTATTAATGAGGTTCGCATCGGACTCGCCGCAGGAGGGAGACGGATTCGAACCATCAGTACCCCGCAAAATTTTAGGCTGCCCCGTCGATCCTCCCGCAATTCACCTGCCGCAATATAAACCGGCTTGCTCGCGACAGGGACCGATCGACGCTGTGGAGCGGCGGCAATCCGCTCCTTCGGCTCGCCTCGCTGGCGTCTCCGGCCGCCTCCGCGCATCAGCGTCGCTCCCGCGCTCATCGATGCCGCGCCCGTCCTGATGATAACGATCGGGTCTCCCTCGGCCCCTACATAGACCGCATCACAATCTGAGGTGGTGGCCAGCTCAGTTACGGTGTGACGAGCGGCGGCACCCCTTCGGCATTAGCTAATGGACGAGGCCGGCCGTCGCGAGCGACTTGCCGCTCTTCTTCCATGGTGGCTTCCCTCGCGGCCCGCTCAGCGAATTCCATATCGCGGGCATTGCCGAAGCGGAACCACCCGATACCGATCCACCGAGGGCTCCGTCTCTATGGGCTCCGCCTGCACGGCTGCCATAGCGGGCTCCGAGGTGCCGCTTGGGCCACATCGGCTTCGGCATCAGACCACGCTGCTATTCCCGGCTGACGCGCCAATCTATTGAGATCCCAAAATCGCTTGACCTTGCCATCTTTAGTGAAAGCGCCTGCGAGGTTCGTCACGTCAAAATCGAACGGACCCGGAGAAAAGTCGCGGCGGGGATTGGAACAACTCCCTTCGACGGGATCATTATTCCAGAGTAAGATTTCGACAATTCGCATCATTTGGTATCTCATTAGCAGCTATTCTGTATTTAGCTATTCTGCTAATTTTTCTGTGGTCAGTCAGGAGGCTCGGTTTCGGCGCGCTCAGCCTGCCAGGACACTGCGGTTCGCTTAGAGGTGTCGTCGGGATCAGACGGGGTTGGAGGGATATTGGCGAGACTCCGTGAGGCAGTTCCGCCCTTGTCACCTCACTAGATACTCGATACATGCCCTTATTAGCGCCCTAGCCAGCACTTTGTCCGTGTCCTCATACCTTAACTGTCGCGCCGCATACGCGTATGCGAGAGCGATCACCTCCTCTGGTGATGCGGCGGCTTGAAGAGCCCATTCTCGACAGCCAACAATGAAGGCAGCAAATGGACACTCATCCGTGAATTGTTTCGGGAGCGGCCATCTCGTCATCATCTCCTCAGTCGGCCAGTCCCCCGGTAATATGGTGTGTTGCGTATGGAATATTGTGCTCAACTCTAGCGTGATAGGGTCGAGGGCCGAGAACGAAGACCCGGCTTCACCGAAATCTATCAACATTGGTTGATCGCCCTCGGCAAACACCACATTCGCACAGTGCAAGTCTCCATGTTGGGAACATTGCCCGACCTCGACTGTGCGGGCTTCCATTGCTGATATGTCAATGCCGTGGAGCTGGCCTTGTACTTCGTGTAGAGCCGCATCTCCAATCAGCTTTCGGCGGATTTGCGCAACCTGGATCTTTTCTGATCGACGAGTTTGGTACCAAGGCTCCTCTATCCGGTGGAGGCTCGCAGGAACATGGGCTACCGTTCCGCCCGCACTAATTCGCTGGAAAACATTGTCCACTGCTTCCCCTACCATCCCATAAAATAAGCCGCCCTAGTTTCCGGCTCCAACGTCGATCATGGCAGTTAGCTGCGGAAAACCCGCCTGGCCTCAACCGTACGATCTCTGTTCGATATCTTTGCTCCTCGTCCTTCGTGTCTATCAGCAATGAGACCTTAGCGGCAGCAGTTATCAACGCTGCATTATTCGCGTCTCTCACGACCACCTTGAGTACGCGCGAATGGGAAAGGCCACCGTTTTAATGAGCTGACATCAATGCTCACGCCGTGGTAACCACGCGCAAATAGTCGAATGATGTTACGTTCTTCTTCTCTAAATCCGCCGATATTTGGACCAGGACGGACAGCAATTCTGTTTAGTTCGGCACGATGCGATGCAAATTCGCGAATTCGGCGGACGCAATCATTGATCCGGCGCTTCCAGCATACAAGGTACATCTGTTCTGGTACGTTGCATCCATGTATGTCTCCAACGCGTCCGTAGTCGTTATTCATCTCGGCTGCGAAATCGACATCTTCTGTCCCGGTCAAGAACCATACAGAGGTTCCTGGAAAGGTCTCCCTTACAAATTGAAATATTCTCCAACCATGTTCCTGATGGTCATCAAGTACTCCGTCCGCCGTGGGAATTCGCCGGTCGACAATAACGAGATCAAAATGCTGCTGAGTAAGCTTCTCAAGAGCGCTGTCCCGGCTCGAAATCCAGATAAGCTCGCAGTCGGGTATAGACCGGACCACTCTTTCGATGTCGGCAGCGAAATCACTTTCATTGGGCACCAATAAGATACGGCCACCCATCGATGTCAGCGCTATCGTCGGGGTCAGAACCGAGGTGAGCCCTTGCAGGAGCGAACCCGTCTTCTGAACCCAAATCCCCCTGTATTTTCCCAGCTAGCAGGGGCCCCCGCGGGCGACAGATCGCTGGAAATCCACGCACCCGGTCAATGACTTAGAACCCAATTCCCTACGCATCGCTAACACGGAATTATTTCGGCCTAGCAGGGAATTAAATCGAGCCGTCAGGGAATTAATCGGCCTGATCAGGGAATCCCGCGCTGGCTGCCATTTCATGGCAATGTTAAGAACCCGAGTGTCTCTCCTCGCCGGAAAGGCCGAGGCGGATACACGTGGCTGGCAGCGGCACGCAGCCGATGCCGCTGCCAGTTTTTTCTTCGAGATGCTGGCATTGGAAACCAGACCGCGTGCCGATCACCGCGCTGCCCAGTCACCGCCCGCACCATCGTCCTCTACCTCGAGCGAGGACACGCTTAAGATGTGGCACGATGCTGCTCGCGCCAGGTACCTTCAAGAAATAGAAATTCACCAAGCCGATCCGCTGCTCGCCAATCGACATTTCCCAATTCACTTATGCAATTTGGAGAACCGAAGGAAACACCCTCGATCCCAGCACTCTAGAGAGGACACTGAATGCAATAAATTCTGAGGTCAGAGATTTGGTTTATACCGAATGGAGCATGTTTTTTATATTCAATCGCCAAGGGCTCGCTCCGTATTTCGTAATTGATCAGAATAGCGGCCAGGGAGAAAATGATTTCCTGGAATGCTCATTACTTGCCGATCTCGAACGGGTGGTAATGATTTTTGGCGGGTATCCCGCGATGGTCTGGGCACACTAATTCGGGGTTATTTTGAGGATAGACGGGACGCCAGTGCTGAGTTGCGCACCAATCCTGGCTCATTCCTGAGCCCCAATTGGATGGTGCGCGATATTGCTGAATTTGTCCGCCATGCTCGGGCGCTTGCGGAGCGCTTTCCGGACGCTACAGCGGTAAACCAAAGCGCCTTCACAGCCGCGCCAGTTTGCGCTCGTCAGCGCGCTCCGCGTCGAATGTTAGCCGGAGGGCCTAAGGGGAGAACTCATTGGAATGGTTTGCAATAATTTGGATCCTCTTGCGTTCGATCTGGTTGCGGGCACGCCTGGGACACCGCGCCGCGATTTTGCGGTCTCGAAATCGGTAACGCAGTCCCTCACCGTCGGCAGCGTGGCATTCCAAAAGGC
>CAWBFS010000006.1:0-30249 GCA_963788085.1 uncultured Alphaproteobacteria bacterium | reverse complement strand
CCTGTTCGCTGGTCACCTGAATCCGGAAGGGGTATCCCTTGCCGGAATGGATTCGGCTGAAGCTTCCTCAGCAAGGTTTTTCGGCTGAGCTGCGGTCGACCCCAGTGATAAATTCTTTCGTCGGTGGTATTCACAGCCGAAGTGTCGGCTTTGTCTTCCGATGTTGTTGTCATGGACTTATCCCGACTCATATGCCTCGCGGCACTGCACCCGAAGGCGCCACGGCGGCGTGTCGCCGACCGCGCAGCCGAAAGGCGAGCACCAACAGCGCGACCCCGAAGAACAGCGCGTATGCAGCTATCCACCAAGTCAGCACTATCGCGCCGATCAATGGCCAGATGATCAGCAGGACCCCCCAGATAATCGAGATCGCTCCGGCGAGCACCATCAGCCATCGGCCATGCGGAATATTGAGCCGGAAGCTTGCGCCGAACAGCAGCTCCCCGGTGACGATCGCCCAAGCGCCCATCAGGAAAACAAAGGCGACGATCGTTATCAGCGGCCAAACGACAGCAATGCCGCCCGCGATAAAGTCGAGAATGCCCTCGAAGATGAGCCATCCCCAGCGCTCATGCCGCTTTGCCGCTCTGACGCCGGCAATAATCGCGAAGCGCCATCCACCAGCATGTAAGCAGCAAACAGCAGCACGAATGCAAGCAGCGCCGCGCCGGGCATGAGCAGCGCAATGATTCCGAAAATGATAGCGAAAACGCCACGCAATGCGATTGCCCACCAGTTTTGCGCCAACAGGTTGCTCATCGCATTGTCGCCGGCAGGCCAGCCGGACGTCATGCCCACTCGGTCGTCCATCGTCATTGTGAAATTCTCCAGAATCCAGGGTCAAGTGAAGCTCAGGAAGCGCCGCGTTTGCGTTCGTCCACATCCTCGAATTCCGCATCGACCACTTCCTCGCCGCCGGGGCTGCCGGTCCCGGCGCCCTGCGGCGGGCTTCGATTCACGGCTTCGCCAACCCGCATGGCAGCCCGCGTCAGCGTCTCCATCCCTTGCCGGATGCGGGCGGGGTCTTCCCCGGCGATCGCCGCGCGCAGCGCATTGACCGCCTCCTCGATGGTGCGCCGATCGGCATCGTTCAGGTGACTTCCGTGCTCTTGCAGACTCCGTTCCGTGCTGTAGATCAGTGCGTCGCCTTGGTTGCGAGCCTCGATCAACTCACGGCGCCTTCTGTCTTCCGCCGCGTGCTGTTCGGCTTCGCGAACCATGCGTTGGATATCGGCCTCGGAGAGGCCGCCGGAGGCCTGGATGCGGATCTGCTGCTCCTTGCCTGTCGCTTTGTCCCGGCCGAGACGTTGACGATGCCGTTGGCGTCGATGTCGAAGGTGACCTCGATCTGCGGCATCCCGCGAGGCGCCGGCGGGATGCCGACAAGGTCGAACTGGCCCAACAACTTGTTGTCGGCGGCGAGCTCGCGTTCGCCTTGGAAGACGCGGATCGTGACCGCGGTCTGGTTGTCCTCGGCAGTCGAGAAGATCTGGCTGCGTTTGGTCGGGATCGTCGTGTTGCGGTCGATCAGCTTGGTCATCACGCCGCCCAAGGTCTCGATGCCGAGCGACAGCGGCGTCACGTCCAGCAGCAATACGTCCTTGACGTCGCCCTGCAGGACACCGGCCTGGATCGCCGCGCCGACCGCCACGACTTCGTCCGGGTTGACCCCCTTGTGCGGATCGCGACCGAAAAACTCGCGCACGGTATCGACGACCTTGGGCATGCGGGTCATGCCGCCGACGAGGATCACCTCGTCGATATTTTGGGCGGTCAGTCCGGCGTCCTTCAGCGCGGCCCGGCACGGCCCGACCGTCTTCTCGATCAGATCGCCGACCAGCGACTTCGAGTTTGGCGCGGGTCAAGGTCATCGTCAGATGCTTGGGACCCGTCTGGTCGGCGGTGATGAACGGCAGGTTGATCTCGGTCTGCAGTGTCGAGGAGAGCTCGATCTTGCCTTCTCGGCCGCCTCCTTCAGTCGCTGCAGCGCCAGCCGATCATTGCGCAGATCGATCCCCTGCTGCTTTTTGAACTCGTCGGCCAGCCAGTCGATGACACGCTGGTCGAAATCCTCGCCGCCGAGAAAGGTATCGCCGTTGGTCGCCTTCACCTCGAACACGCCTTCGGCGATGTCGAGGATCGAAATGTCGAAAGTGCCGCCGCCCAGATCGTAGACCGCGATCTTGCCGGTGCCCTTCTTTTCGAGCCCGTAGGCGAGCGCGGCGGCGGTCGGCTCGTTGATGATGCGCAGCACTTCGAGCCCGGCGATCCGCCCGGCGTCCTTGGTCGCCTGGCGCTGCGAGTCGTTGAAATAAGCGGGGACGGTGATGACCGCCTGGGTCACCTTTTCGCCGAGATAGGCCTCGGCGGTCTCCCGCATTTTGGTCAGAATGAAGGCGCTGATCTGGCTCGGGCTGTAGCGCTTGCCGCGGACCTCGACCCAGGCATCGCCATTGTCGCCTCGGATGACCTTATAGGGCACCAGGCTCTTGTGCCTTTCGACCATCGGGTCGTCATAGCGTCGGCCGATCAGCCGCTTGATCGCGAAGATCGTATTCTCGGGATTGGTGATCGCCTGCCGCCGAGCCGGCTGCCCGACCAGCACTTCGCCAGAGCTCGTGAATGCAACCACCGAGGGCGTACGTGCGCGCCCTTCCGGGTTCTCGATCACCTTGGCGTTGCCGCCTTCCATGACGGCGACGCAGGAATTGGTCGTCCCCAGATCGATCCCGATGACTTTGGCCATTCAACACCTCCGGCGCCGCGGCAAAGCCGCCCCAAGTCGGAGCGGCTCGCCCGTTCTTACTTAACGCGACTATCCGGCCGCGGTTTCCTTCTCCCGCTGCTCCGCCTGCGACTGAGACGTCGTCGAGGATGTGGCCCCTGCTGCCGGACCGCTTCGCGACACCGAAGGCTCGCTGGGGGCGCTCGTGTCCTTTTGGACCTCGATCCGGTGTTGCTTCTGCTTCACCTCTTGCGGCTTGGGGATCGTGATCGTCATGACCCCATTTTTGAACTCGCGCCTTTACCTGATTGGGATCGGGTGCAAAGGGCAGTGGTAGGGTGCGTGAAAAGGCGCCCTGTACGCGCTCTCTGATGTGATAATTGCGATTCTTGTCCTCGTCCTCGCGCTCCTCCTTCTTCTCCCCGCGAATGATCAGCCTGTCGTCTTCGAGCAGGACCTCGACATCGTTCTGATCTATGCCGGGCATTTCCGCGGTGACGTGGATCTCGTTGTCCGTTTCACTGACGTCGATTTTTGGTGCCGCTGGCATCTGCCGGAGCGCGGGACCAAAGAAGCTCGGCAATCCAAACCCGCTAAAGGCATCATCGAAGAGGCGGTTCATTTCACGGCGCATTGCCAGGAAGGGATCGTTCTCCTCGCCCCATCGCGACATCGGTATATTGCGCGAAAACGGCATTAACGACCTGCTAGCCATTTGATTTTCTCCTTTGCTGAGATTTAAACACTGATGGTGATTCGGTTTTCCACTCGTTTGACGCCAGGCGCGGACCAGGCCACCCGCTCGGCTTCCTGACGTTCGGCCCAGGAGCGCACAATGCCTTTGAGGATCACCTCGCCTTCATGGGCTTCGACAGTGATCCGATTTGCATCGATTTCCGCACTGCGGCGGAAGGCTTCCTCGATTTTGCGCTTGATCTCGCTGGCCGGAACGCGTGGCTTGACCAGGATCGTATTGGTGACGCCCTTAAGCCCCTTCACCCGCCGGACAGCGCTCTCGGCCGCAGACCGCTGGTAGTCCCACTCGACCTCGCCTTCCAGCGTAATCCAGCCATTGCGAACGAGCACCTTGATCTGCTCGGCGACGACCGGCAGCCGGTTCTTGATCGCCGCGATCGCATCGCGGGCGATTTCGGGATCGGGCCGCTGGTCGAGGGCCGGCAAGCGCACCTCGATGTCGTTCGCCACGCCGAGCACGCCGGCCACCCGTTTTGCCGCCGCCTCCGCCTCGAGCTTGTCGCTATAGCTGCGCGTAAACCCGGCGAGCGTGACGACCCCGCTCTTCACCGTTACGGCAATGTCGGTCGCGTCGAGGTCCGGATCCCACCGCAGCTCATCCTCGACGTCCCGCTTGATATCGCTATCGGACCTCATGACGCACTCCTCGCTGTGTTCTGTCGGATCGCGAGATCGAACATCTCTCTCCTGGGCCCAACCCAGGTAGGGCCCGCCAGTCCGCGACGATTAACTTTCGGTGCAGCGGCCTATCGGTGCCTTGACAGCTGTCAATTTCCAGCTCTTTTTTGAGCTGCGCGGTTCGTCCGTTTGCAGGTGTTATCTGGCTTTCCAAGACCGGGTCGGACAGACCGCGCCGGGGCACGTCCCGAGAACTCCTGACAGCTCGCGGTATCCTCCTCGGCTCCGAAGCACTAAGTGCGTGAGCGCGCTATTGCCGTCGCCCAGAATCTTTGAGGCGGCGAGCGCCGGTTCGCGCGGCTGGCTGGCCGCGAATTCCGCCAGTAGTGGCCGGCAAACGCTATGTACTCCGCCCACAGCCGCTCGATGATCTCCCTGATGTCTGAAGACCACCGGCTGCGCGGAGCCCCAGTCGTTGTAACAGATTTGCCCTTGTAACAGATTTGCCCTTGTAACAGATTTGCCCTTGTAACAGATTTGCGTGCGCTCCGAGCAGCATGAGGACCACCTGTGACCTCGCAGTTGTGTGCGTCAAGTTCAGCAAATTGGTGGTGAGCGGGTGCTGGTTGATTTCAGGTCAATAGCAACATCCCTTTGTTCGATCGGCAGGACATCCCTCCGTCCCGACCTGGGTTTTCTGGGAGCGTCGCGTGCAGGGAGAGTCAAGGCTGGCCGCTTGCGGCCACCGCGTCGCAGGCGCGGCTTGGCCTTGACCGAGCGAGCACGGCGCTGAGCGGGCGAGGTCGATCATAGGCTGCGGCAGGTCGGGTCAGCGCGCCCGCGCAGCACTTCCTTCTTGTGCTCGCGCAGATCGTCGATGTTCAGGTAGCGATGCTGCTCGAGCCAGTTCTCGTGGGAGTTCGCTTCGAGGGCGTACCGGCACCCGGCACGCGCCACGGACGATGCGGCTGTTCCTCTGGGTCAGGATTGCTCACGGCACGAGCACCGGCGATCTTTGGGTCATGTGGCGTTTTTCCCGACCATTTCCTGGACCCGCTCGTAGGACTATTCGTCGAGACAGCCATGGTGGTATCCTTTTATGAATCAACTCAAAATAATATATGGGGACGATTTCAACTCGTACTTGTACGATTTTTTGCGATTGGCAGATAAACTTCTTGGCACCTCTTTAGCGAATTGGTATCCACTCGAAAGGAGTGTGTATTTTTTTCATTTGATTTATTTGATTTAGCAAACACCATCGGCTTACGGCGAGATTCTCGCGCCGAAGAGTCCGAAACGATAGTTCCTATTCGGCTTTTTGATCCTGCCGATCCGGTGCCGGTCGGCCGAGCGGCCTTGATCGCGCTGCCGAAAAACTCGGCAGCCAACTAGCCAAGGGCGTTGCCCTTGATATCCCTGACATTTGAGGTGCGCGCAAGATGATATGACGGCGGGCTATGTTGCCGGCTTCGGATCAAGGGAGCCGGCCATGAACGCCTTCTACGAGCATCACCGGGACAGCATCCGCTTTGCCTATCGGTGTTTTGACCGAATTCTGCTGAACGGGCTCATCCAGCCATTTCAGCAGCCCGAGAGGGTCGTAGGGTTTTTCGCTACCTATCGGCAACTCTATCCGGTCAGCCGCGATGTCCTGCGTGGTGCCGCCGAGCAGTTTCAGTGCTGGGTGAAGGATCAGGCCGACAAATGGAACGCCCCGATTGTCGAGGCGCCAAAGGCCGCCGCGACGACTTTGTCGACCCCTACTTCAGGGGAGCAAAGCCGGATCAGGTGGTCGTCATCCTGAAAGCCAGAGAGCCGGCGCGCAGGCTTTGTCACGGTAACGGATGACGGACACATGGTGCCCCGTGACTGGCCAGTATCAGGCCGCTGCGACGGCACTCTGCCATTGCGCGGTTGCTTCGGCCCAGAGCTTTCGCAGCGTGGATCGAGACACGAGGTGGCGCTGAACATTGAATGTATTGTGGACGGCAGCATGGATGCTGAGAAAGCGCTGAGCGGATCGTGCTGATTTGAACCGTTGCATCTTGCGCTCTCGTCGTCTCACCACCTGATGCGAGTTCTCGGCCCGATTGTTCTTCCTCAGTCCCTGTTCATGCGGGCAGGTCAACCGCAGACGCCGAAATGCCGAGGTATAGGAGCGCAGCTTGTCGGTAACCAGCAGTTTTGGCGTGAAGCCCTGCTTCTTGAGCAGCTTGCGCATCAGCCTGAGCGCGGCGCGCGTTCTCGACGGCGTTGAACTAGCATGTCGAGGATCTCGCCCTCATCGTCGACGGCGCGCCACAGATACATTCGCCGGCTCGCGATCCGCACCACCATCTCGTCAAGGTGCCATCGCTTGCTCGGCTGTGGCCGGCGCTGCCGCAGCCTCCGAGCGATCAAAGGACCAAACTTCAGCACCCAGCGCCGCACCGTTTCATAAGAGATGTCGAGCCCACGCTCAGCGAGCAGCTCTTCCACGTCGCGGTAGCTCAGCGTGAAACGCAGATAGAGCCAGACCGCATGCTGGATGACCGAAGCCGGGAAGCGATGCCGGCGATAAGTGAGCGGACCCATGCCTCAATGCTAGCCTGCCCGACGCTCTTGCTCGACCCTCGTTAGCGTGACAAGGCCCTCCGCCCCGGTGCGCGCGGCGCTGTGCCGCAAGCTGGGGTGGCTCGGCGTGAAGCTGGACGAGCAGGCGAACGCTTCCAACGGACCGCGCATTTCCGCTGCGGACAGCGCGACGTCGGTCTGGGTCATCCCCACCAACGAGGAACTGATGATCGCGCAGCACACGCTAGCGCTCGTTCGCCCCATGTTGGTAGCACAGCGAATTCCCGATTCATCGCGCTAGGCGAACCAAGCCCTCGCCTGTATCCGCGCCGAATAGAGACCGGGGGCGTGACGGCATAGAGAGGAGGATAATGTTCAAATTCATCGAGGGCCTACCGCCGGACGTGATGGCGATCGAAGCCAGTGGTAAAGTAACGCACGAAGATTATCGCAACACGCTTATCCCTAAGGCCGAAGCAATGATGGCCAAGGGTCCGATTAGGATGCTTTATGTCATCGGGAAGGATTTCACAGGCTTTGAGCTTGAGGCACTGTGGGATGACAGCGTATTCGGGCTCAAGCACTGGCACGATTTCAGCCACATCGCCGTGGTTACTGATCACGCGTGGCTGAGCACAATGGTCAACATGTTCAAACCTTTCTTTCACGGGGAAGTCCGGCTGTTCAGGTACGCCGAATTGCCTGCCGCAAAAGACTGGATCACGGGCACGCCAGAAAGGGCATGACCATGACGACAAGTATCCCGCAGATCACGAAACCTGGGGGCGTAGCGGAGACAGAAGGAGCGCCCACTATGGCACCTCACGACACCGCTCACAAGGCGGCCGACTCCAAGCCGGGATCGCAACCCGATGCGAAGGACGACTTGAAATCCCTGCCCTTGCCGGAGGTAGAGCAAAAATTGGGGTCGTCTCCGGACGGCCTCAGTCAAACCGAGGCCGAGAAACGGCTGGCCCAATATGGGCCCAACGAGATTGAAGAAAAGAAGACCAACGAGCTCCTGAAATTCCTCAGCTATTTTTGGGGACCCATCCCGTGGATGATCGAAGTGGCGGTGATCCTGTCGGCGGCAGCCCGGCATTGGCCGGACTTTGGCATCATCCTGGTTCTGCTTCTGGCCAACGCGGTGGTCGGATTCTGGGAAGAACACGAGGCGGGCAACGCCATCGCTGCCTTGAAGGCCACCTTGGCGATCAAGGCCCGGGTCAAACGTGATGGGAAGTGGGTCACCCCGGCGGCGCGCGAATTGGTGCCGGGCGACGTCATCCGTGTCCGTCTGGGCGACATCGTGCCGGCGGATGCGCGCTTGCTGGAAGGCGACCCGGTTGAGGTGGATCAGTCCGCGCTGACCGGAGAGTTGCTGCCCGCCACGCGCAAATCCGGCGAAGCAATATTTTCCGGCTCGATCATCCGCCAGGGTGAAATCGGCGCAATGGTCTATGCCACCGGTGCGAACACCTATTTCGGCAAGACCGCGGAGCTGGTGCAGGGGGCTAAGACCGTCAGCCACTTCCAGCGCGCGGTGCTGAAGATCGGGAATTATCTGATCATGCTGGCGGTGGTCATGGTGGCGTCGATTGTTGCCGTCGCGATCTTCCGCGGCGACCCGATCCTCACCACGTTGCAGTTCGCCCTGGTGCTGACCGTGGCCGCGATTCCGGTGGCGATGCCGACCGTGCTATCGGTGACGATGGCGGTCGGCGCGCGCCTGCTCGCCAAGAAGAAGGCGATTGTCACCCGCTTGGTGGCGATCGAGGAATTGGCGGGCGTCGACGTGCTGTGCGCCGACAAGACCGGCACCCTGACCCAGAACAAGCTGAGCTTGGGCGACCCGTTCGGCGTGAACGATACTCCCGCCGAGCAGGTGATCCTCGCTGCCGCGCTGGCGTCGCGCGCCGACAATGACGACACGATCGACCTGGCCGTGCTGGGCGGCCTGAAGAACGATCAGGCCTTGAAACCCTACAAGGTGGGGCATTTCCAGCCATTCGACGCGGTGCACAAACGCACCGAGGCCGCCGTCACGGGCCCGGACGGCAAGGCATTCAAGGTGACCAAGGGCGCGCCGCAGGTGATCCTGGCGTTATCGGCCAATGCCGCAGAGGTGACGCCCGCCGTCGACAAGGCGGTCAACGAATTCGCGGCGCGCGGCTTTCGTTCATTGGGCGTGGCTCGGGCCGAGGGCGACGGCAAATGGCAGTTTCTTGGCGTGCTGCCCTTGTTCGATCCGCCGCGGGACGATGCCAAGTCCACGATCGCGACCGCGCAGCATATGGGCGTCAAGGTCAAGATGGTGACCGGCGATGCGCTCGCCATCGCCCGGGAGACCGCCAAGACACTGGGGATGGGCGGCAATATCCTCGATGCCGGTACCCTGGGCGACGAAAAGCAGCAGAAGACGGCGGCGGTGGCGAAGGCGATCGAGAGCGCCGACGGTTTCGCCCAGGTCTTCCCTGAACACAAGTTCCACATCGTCGATGACCTGCAAATGCGCGGCCACATCGTCGGCATGACCGGCGACGGGGTGAATGACGCGCCGGCGCTGAAAAAGGCCGATTGCGGCATCGCCGTTTCGGGCGCGACGGACGCGGCGCGCGCGGCGGCGGCCATCGTGCTGATGACGCCCGGCCTGTCGGTGATCATCGACGCGATCAAGGAGAGCCGGAAAATCTTCCAGCGGATGAACAGCTACGCGATCTACCGCATCGCCGAAACGCTGCGCGTGCTGCTGTTCATGACCTTGGCGATCCTGATCTTCAACTTCTATCCATTGACGGCGGTGATGATCGTGATGCTGGCGTTGCTCAACGACGGCGCGATCCTATCGATTGCCTATGACAACGTTCATTACAAGGACGAGCCCGAGGCCTGGAACATGCGCCTGGTGCTGGGGATCGCCACGGTGCTGGGCCTCGTCGGCCCGATCGCCGCGTTTGGCCTGTTTTTCCTCGGCGACCGCGTCTTTCACCTCGACCGCCCGCATCTCCAGACGATGATGTATCTGATGCTGTCGGTGGCCGGACATCTGACGATTTTCCAGACGCGCACGCGCGGCCCGTTCTGGTCGATCCGCCCCGCGCGGGTTTTATGGATGGCCGTGCTCGGCACGCAAATGCTGGCGACGCTGATCGCGGTTTATGGGCTGTTTATGGCGCCCCTCGGCTGGGGGTGGGCACTGTTCGTTTGGGGCTACGCCGTGGCGTGGTTCCTGGTGACCGACCCCGTGAAACTCCTGGCGTATCGCGTGTTCGATCCGACTGCCGCGCCCCTATTGGCCAAGGAACCTGCCGATGTGACACCGCAGATCGCCGAGCGCGCTTATGAACTATACGAGCGGCAAGGCCACCGCGAAGGCCACGCCGTTCAGGATTGGCTCCAGGCGGAGCGGGAGATTCGGGAAGATGCGAACCCCAGATGAACCGCCGCGACCCATGTGGCCGGCACCGCCGAAGGGACGGAAATGAAATTCAGTTCAAAGGACTTTCGCGTGCGGGAAGGAGACGAGGTCGACCTCCGGAGGTGGCCGACGACCGTGGAGCCCGTGTACGAGTCGAAGGAGCACTATCACAAGCTCCTGGGAGAGCACGTTGCGCAGCTGAGCTCGCTGCAGCAGCTGCTCTACGCGTCCAACCGCTATGCCGTTCTGCTGATCTTTCCGACGGGGTCGACGCGACCCGCGCCCTGCATCCGACCGGCGCTTGTACACGGCGCCGAAATGCCCGATGAGGGCGCTGGCCAGCGCCGCGGTGACTAACGAGACCGGGTCGGTTCCGCCTGCTCGATGACCTCGGCCGCCGTCGAGCGCTCGCGATAGTAATCGACTATGGCCCGTTTGGCCTCAGGGTATGGGGCCAAGATCTTCAAAAGCGTCGTTACGTCGTTCATGAGGTAATTGTTTTGAATGTGCACTGAACCTCCAGGCGACAGCTCCTTGGTAATCCGCGCCTGCATTTCCAAGTTGACGTGCAGCTTCCCGGTCAGCAACGGTCTGAACGCGGCCGACGTCGTGACCGATTGGGGGCTCGAGCGCCTCGGCATCGAGCATACCCCGCCGATGATCAGCCGCGGCGTGCTGCTCGACGTCTCGGGACTGGATGGAGGCGCGTTTCTCAATCCGGGACGGGTCGTTACACCGGACGACCTCGCCCGCGCCGCCGATGCCGCTGGGGTGGCGGTCGCAGCCGGCGACATCGTGTTGGTTCGTACCGGCTGGGGGCGCTTCTTCGGCATCGACCATGCACGATATTTGGAAGGGGAGCCCGGGATTGACATTCCCGCCGCCCGCTGGCTGACGAAGCGCGATGTGGTCGCGATCTAGTCCCCGTTCGCTGATGCAGGTCCGCTCCAGGCGACCTGGTCGCGGCCTAAACAGACGAGCTGATCCCCGGTAAGGGGCAGTTCCGCTAGCGTTTCGCCAATTCGGCTCAGTTACGGTTGTCCGGCAACGATTTTTCTGGATATTTTGTCGACGCTCTGGCCGAAATCGACGGCGACACAATAATTGTCAAGCGGCGCGCCGGCCCAGCGTCGATAAAGTTCCCAGATCCCCATATCGGGGCCCGGGTTTTCGAGGTGCCAAACAGCCATCGACACCGCGATCGCAAGATCGTCATGACCTCGTCTGGCGCGCCATGTCTCGCCGGCACCGGAGTCGGTCGCCATGGTACCGATATTCTGCAGCTGCCGGCGGAACTCGGCGTAGTCGCGCAGACCCTTGGAGATCTCCAGCTCGCCGCGGTAACTGATAGAGAGCAACCCGGTCAGGAGACGCATTTTCGGCACCGTGACGTAGCGCCGATCCCAATGGACCGAGTCACCGCCGGATATCGTCAGGCCGAGCGGGCTTAGCCCCTTCTCGACCAGCATGTCATAGGCGGCGTGCGCTCCGGTCCGATCCACGATGACGGTGGTTTGCCAGTCCGGCAGACCGCGCACGATATCGATGACCCGCGCCGCGATGGCCGGGTAAGGGGTGTGGAGCGGGAGCCGCTCCAATAGACCGATACGGCAGACGTGGCGTTCAGAAGGCAGGGAAGAGCTCGTAATCATGGGTCATCCGATCCAATAGCGCGTCACTGAAGAGGCAGTCCTCGCCAGCACTCCATTTGCACTCGTATTCGCGAGCAAATTTCAGCGGATCCTCACGGCGCCGCTCCTCGAGCCATGCGGCGCTGATACGGGGACAGTCCCGGGACGGAACCTCAAAACGCGCCCAATTTCCGGAGCCGTGCCAGGCCTCGTAAAAAAATCCCTGTTGCCGGAATGGCGTCGAGAGCAACGCGATCCTGCCCCCCGGTGAGGCGGCGAGCATTGGCAGAACGGCCGCATATGTCTCGTCGAGCACAAAGGCGGCTTCGTCTATGACAATCAGGCGCGGCGAAGAAAATCCGCGGATCGTCTTCGGGTCATGACCGGGCAGCGCCACTATGCGAGACTTGGTTCTGGCGAGGGTGATGCTCAGCTTTTGCGCCTCTTCGAGCTCTTCGTGCGGCTCGATGCTACCCAAAAAGGAACTGACCTTGATGGCGAGCTCTCTGGATTGCCGCTGTGATGGTGCGATCAGAAGAATCAGAGAGTCGGCATCAAACACTGCGGTGTGAGACGCCAAGACCCCGACGACGGAACTTTTTCCGACTTGTCTGCCGCAATTCAGCGCGATCTGCGGATCCTGGCTGCGCAGCAGGTTGACTTGCCATGGGTCGGCTGTCCAACCGACAACATCCTGGGCCCATAGAACGGGATCAAGTGCATACGCGAGGGCGCGGCCGAGATCAGTCTGCGGTGGCTGCATGGTGTTCCAGTGCCTTCGTCGCGGAGCGCGCGCTGTAGTGATCGATGATCGCCTGACGCGCTTCGGGAAAGGGCTGCAATATTTTCAGAAGCTGCGTGACGTCGCCCATCATCACCACGTTATTGGTGATGCTACCGTATGTTGCCGCCGGGGCCAGCTCGCGATTTATTTTCGCCCGCAACTCAATTAATTGTCGCAGCTGCGCCGAATACGCGACCATTCCGGCCTGCGAACCGTTGGCAAACGCCAGGCTCCAGTTATGGAAAAATCCGCTGATCATCGCGTTCAGCACGTCGAGCGACTCGGCGTCGCCCTGGGTGCATTTCTTTAATAATTCGTCGATATCAGCATAGACGCCGCTGCCAATGATTTTCCTGTAATTCTCTTCGATATGAGCGCGGTTGTGATTGTAAACCGCAGAGGTCCCGAGACCGTGCTGCTTCGCCACCGCGAGCGGAGAAATTCCCCGCGCCAGCGAAAAATTGATGATTCCGATTTTCGGGTGACTGCAGACAGTGCAGCGCTCGCTCTGCCAGTGTCCTTTCTTACGTGCCATACATAGTTCCTCCAGGACCGGGAGCGGTCGACGCGGCTGGCGACTCAATCGCCAACCACCGGCGGCCCGGGGACCGCATCCGTATCCCCATTGCGATAGAAGGTCGCCTTGTGGCGGCCTGGTCGTGGCCTAAACAGACGACCTGATCCCCGGTAAAGGCGCAGTTCCGCTAGCGTTTCCCCAAATCGGCTCAGCTACGGTTGTCCGGCAACGTGGCCTTGACGGAACCGCCCGGGCGCTGAAGCACAAGGTGTTGGTAGTAGAACTGCATCACCGTGAAAATGAACGCCGTGCTGATACCGAACAGTAGCATGCCGTCGGCAGCCTCCAGCGCGCCCATCATCTGCCAGTGCGGCTGCAGCATCAACCCCGAGGCGCCTCGGGTGGCCATCGCGTCGACGGAGTAGAGGATCGCAGCTCCAGGCGAATCGAGCGCGCCAAGCCACAAATACACCGCCGCCCAGAACGCCGCCTCTATCCCGTGTAGTACAGCCAGCAGCAGTCCCATCGCAGTGAACGCGGCAATCACGATTGCGATCACATGCGGTAAACCAAGGCTCCGGCTCTCTAGCCGAACCCGGAAATTATGCAGCACAGACACCATGAACTTTACGCCTGTTGCGTGGATAGCTATGGTCAACGCGAAAAGCGACAGACCCCAAGTCCAGTTATCCAACAAAGCTGTCCTTGTAGCCGCCATTGATGCGAGGTTTAAGGTGGTCGGCCACGGCGGAGTGGATTGGATCACACTCACTCCGAGGCGATGTGAGCGCCTTTCTCAGCCACCGAACGTTTCATCAGCAGTACCACGAACGCGACCGCGAACGTCAGCACGGCGATCATCCAAAAGCAGTCGAAATAGGCGAGCGCAGAAGATTGCTGCTGACGCAGGGTTTCGAGTTGCTGCCAGGCGAATTGCTGTGCCGCCACCGGATCGGCGGTTTGCTGAACGAAGAATGCCCGAGTGTGCGCGAGGAAGGAATTGGCGGCGGCGTTGAAGGGATCTAGATACTCGCCGAGACGCAGGGTGTGGAATTGATCGCGCCGCTCTTGGAAGGTTTGACCCAACGACACCCCGACGCTGCCTCCCTCGTTGCGCAGGAGACTCAACAAGCCGACAGCAGCGCCACGCAGCGCCATCGGCGTATAGAGGTAGGCGGCGACATTCGCGGGGGCAAAGCACATCGCCAGTCCCGCGACCACGAGCACGCGAGGCCAGACGGCCTGGCCGGGGCTGATGTCGAGGTTGAGTTGGGACATCCAATAATTTCCCGCGGTCATGAGCAGCAGCCCCGCCGCAATCAGCCAGCGAGCATCCATTCTCAGGCCGATCAGGCGCCCGACAATCGGCATCACTATGACCGCAAAGATGCCACCCGGCGACATGACCAGCCCGGCGCTCAGCGCGTCGTAACCAAACAGGGATTGCAGCAGGCCGTTCAATGACAGGGTGGCCGCATAGAGCGCAAGGTAAGCGCAAAAGATGATGATGCAGCAAGACGCGAAGTTGCGTTCGCGCAGCGGTCGGAAATTGACCACGGGGTTGCGGTGACGGAGCTCCCAAAAGACCAGCCCCACCAATCCTACCACAGCCAAAATGGCGAGCGTCTGGACGCGCCAGAACGGATCACCCAGCCAGTCCCATTCCTGGCCCTTGCTGAGCATCACTTCCCAGCAGACCATGACGATGACCAGCAGCGACAGGCCGATCGAGTCAAAATGAAACGGCTGCTTTCTCAACTCCATGCGCTGGGCGACGAGATAATCCGGATCGCGAAGTAGGGCATAACACCCAGTAAACGCCAGGAGGCCGACGGGCACGTTGATCAAAAAGACCCAGCGCCATGAATAAGAGTCCGTTATCCAGCCGCCCAGGGTCGGGCCGACGATCGGCGCTATCAAGGCGGCGAAGCCAAACAATGTCATCGCCACGCCCTGCTTTTCCACCGGGAAGGCGTCCAGGAGCACCCCCTGGCTGCTGGGCTGCAGACCGCCGCCCGCCAGCCCCTGGATCACGCGAAACAGGATCAGCTGACCGAGACTCCCAGCCAATCCGCACATTAGCGAGCTCAGGGTGAATATCGCGATCGAGGCCAGAAAGTAGTTGCGGCGACCGAGATGCGCACTCAGCCACCCCGTAATCGGCAGGATGACGGCATTGGCAGCGAGGTAACTGGTGATAACCCACTCGCCGTCATCGACGGTAGCGGACAGGCCTCCCACGATATAACGCAGCGCGACCACTGCGATCGTAGTGTCGAGCACCTCCATGAAGGTCGGTACCACGACGACGGCCGCCACCAGCCAAGGGTTCGCAGCAGCACGAGACCCGGCAGGAGAGAGCGCCGCGACAGTCACTTGTTCGCGCCCGGCGAGTTGCCGGTCGAACCGCCAGTTTGCGCGTCAGGCGCACGCGTCTGTAAGAACTTTCCGGCATCGGGTCCGGTCGGCGGCTTGTCGATGTAGACATAAGGGACGACGGACGTGCCGATGAACAGCGGGTTCTTATCCGGGTCGTAGCCTTCGAGGTCGATCCGGACCGGCAACCGCTGCACCACTTTGACGAAATTGCCCGTTGCGTTTTCCGCCGGCAGCAGGGCGAGCGTCGAACCCGTCCCCATCGTAAAGCCGGAGATCCGGCCCTTGAACACTTGCCGGCCGCCATACATGTCGAGATACAGATCGACAGGCTGGCCAATGCGCAGGTCGCGCAGCTCCGTCTCCTTGAAATTCGCATCGACCCAGATATCGGTCAGCGAGCGGATCGCCATCAAATTCTGGCCGATTTGCACGTAATCTCCCGGGTTGATGTTTCGACGCGTCACGACGCCATCGATCTCCGCGACGATGTCGCAATAACGAAGGTTCAGTTCGGCTTCCGCGAGTTCCCGCTTGGCGACCTCGATTTTGGCCTCGGCTTGCTTGACGGCCGGAGCCTCCTCCGTGAGCTTGGCGAAGACGCGGTCGACATCGCCCTCTTTTTCGAAGTCGTCGAGCATCTGTTTTGGGCTCTGGTCGTAAGAATGGACCACGCCCAGCTGCGCCGCGCTCTCGATCAGGTCTGCCTGTGCCTCGAGCACGGAAGAAAAGGTCTGATCGAGATTGGGCGGCACCTGGCCTAAATCTTCATCGCGATCGGGTTCAATCGGTAAGCCCAAAGAGGCGCGGACTTGGCGCACGGCGGCCAGTGCCTGGGTGACTTGGGCGCTGGCAGTCGAAAATGCCTCCTGGTACCGATCGTATACCTGGCGGCTCTCGGCGGGCGTCCCAAGCAGTTGCTTTGCCCGATCGAAGTCAGCCTGTGCCAGGGTCAACGTGGCTTTGGCTTTGTCGAGAGCAGCAACCCGATCGTGCAAAAGAGCGACTTGGTTCTCGAGCTCCTCCTCGGCGCTCTGCAGTTTCCAGCGTCGGCTTCTGACCTCTGCTTCGATACCGCGCGTGCTGGCGATGGCCGCTTGCAAATCCGCGTTCGCGGTATCGACCGCAGCTTTTTTCTGCGAGACGGCGATCTCGAAGGGTTCCTTATCGATTTGGGCGAGAAGGTCGCCCTTGCGCACGCGGTAGTTGTCATCGACCAGAACGCGTAAAATCTGTCCGGCGACGCGAGGGGCCACAAACGTCACATGGCCGTTCACGTATGCGTCGTCCGTCGAAACGGTGGTGAAAGCCAGCCGGATCCAAGGAATGCCCACTACGCAGACGGCGACCAGACCGACCGCACCCAACGCAGCTATGAGCAACTTTCGCCGCCGCATGAACGGACGATCCGGCGCCCGGGGAGTTTGCGTCGCGTTGGTTCCGTGCTCGTCCGAAACGGCTTCCCTGGGCGAGCGCGTCTCCGTCCGACGCGCCTCCTCCTTGTCCGCATCCTGTTTTTCGGTTATCTCAACGGGCATGGCATCCAACCGCGTGTTTGAGCCGACACTCCCCGGTTTCGGGTGGGTTGCGGTGCGATGATCGCCCCTTAAGGGGTGTTCGGTAAAGTCGCGCACCACGAACGCTGCAGGCTATCAAACCGGACGTCCGACGGGCTGAGCAGCCTCTCGGATGTCGCGGCTTGAGCGGCATTCAGTCGCGGTGCGGAAGAGTGTCTACCGAACAGCGGATATTCTGCTTTCGGGGATCAGGTCGCTCTGTTTAGGCCACGACTAGGCGGCCTGGAGCGGACCTGCATCCGCCGGCAATTCCGCTAGCGTTTCCCCAAATCGGCTCTGCTGCGGTTGTCCGGCAACGATTTTTCTGGATATTTTGGGTTCGGCGATTGGTCCCCTAGGCGACACCCGAGCGAAGCAGGAGGTCCGACTCTCCCGGTCGCGCAGCGGCTCTTACTCCGCCTTCGCCCGGGTGAGATCGCGTGGGCAATGAACGGCTACGCCATACGCTTGCCGGAATTAGCTCGAGCACCGGCGCGGCCAGCGGCTCGCAGTTGATTTCGATCGCGGTTTTCGAATGCGAGTCCCTCGCAGGACGCTATAACCCAATCGCCGAAGCCAAAATATCCAGAAAAATCGTTCCCGGACAACCGTAGCTGAGCCGATTTGGGGAAACGCTAGCGAAACTGCCCTTTACCGGGGATCACGTCGTCTGTTTAGGCCACGACCCGGGCCGCCTGGAGCGGACCTGCATCAGCCACCCGGAATGAGTTGGTAACATGCAATGCTATCCCCCGTAGCGATTTTGTCCGGGATGCTGATGGTCGTGCAGTCTGCCTGCAACGGCATGCTGGAGAAGGTCATCGATCGGCCCGTCATGGTCGGCGTCATCAGCCTCGGGATCGGAATAAGCACACTCCTCGCGGTGGGCGCGGTCTCTGGCCAACTCGGGTTCCCGGCCAGTGGAAAGACGATACAGGCGCCCTGGTGTGCGTGGTTTGGTGGGATTTGCGGTGCGATGTCTCTGCTGTCTCAGCCGATTGCAGTGCCACGGCTGGGAGCGGCCATGTATGTCGGCCTGTTCGTCACGGCCTCGACGGTGCTATCGGTGATTTTCGATCATTTCGGCTGGCTCGGCCTGTCCCAGCATCCGGCCGGCGTCGGCCGGGTTCTCGGCTGTGCATTGATGGTGATCGGCATCGGGCTCGTCTCCCTGTTCTAACCGCAGCGCGATAGGCGGAACGCGGTTTGCCTCATCTCTGTTTCAAGACTGGTCGTAATCGGGCGTTGACCGCCGTCGCCCCATCCAGGGCTGGCGTGCTGAGACACTCCCGCCACGTCTTGACGCTCGCTGCCAAAGAAGCTGGCGCTTGGGTCTCAAACTTGCCTGATCGCGTGCTCGATGCGACGGACGACAACCTACTGCCCGAGCCGGTGTGTGCCCGACGTGCATGTGGATGCCCGTTCCATGGCGCTGCTAAGGGCTTCCGCTCGGACTCGTGCCCGGGTTAACAGTGGACGGCGGCTATCTGGCGATCTGAGGTGGTGCCATTGCCCGGCGATCAATCGCATGTCACGAACCGGCTCGCGCAATTCGCCGCCGGCTCGCGATGGGAAACGATCCCGCCCGAGGTGCGGCCCGAGGGCGTCCGCGGGTTGCTGAACTTTGTCGGCTGTGCGCTCGGTGGCGCGCAGGACGAGGCTATGGGCATCGCGGTCAAGGTGCTGACGCCGTGTTTCGGGCCGCCTCAGGGGATCGTGATCGGGCGCGGCGATCGGCCCGACGCGCTCAATGCCGCTTTTCTAAACGCGGTCAGCGCCAATGTCCTCGAATACGACGACACGCATCTCGGAACGGTGATGCACCCGGCGGCGCCGGTCGCGCCGGGACTGTTCGCACTGGCCGGGCTGCGTCCGGTGTCCGGCCGCGAACTGCTGCAGGCGTTTATTCTCGGCGTCGAGATTTCGTGCCGCGTCGGGCTCGGCGTGATGCCGACGCATTACCGGCGCGGCTGGCACATCACCGCGACCTGCGGGATTTTCGGGGCGGCGGCCGCCTGCGCCCGCCTGCTCGGGCTCGACGCGCAGCGCACGGCCTGGGCCCTCGGCCATGCCGCAACACAATCCGCGAGCCTCGTTGAAAGCCTTGGCAGCATGGCGAAAAGCCTCGGGGTCGGCAACGCCGCGAAGAACGGGCTGGGCGCGGCGCTGTTCGCGGAGGGCGGGTTTAGCGGACCCGAGAGCCCGATCGAAGGGCGCTATGGATTCGCGGCGGTGACGAGCGATTCGGCCGATCTCGCACGGATCGCCGACGGCCTCGGCCAGCGCTGGGAAGTGCTGAACAACGCATACAAACCCTATCCGTGCGGGGTCGTGCTGTTCCCCGTAATCGACGCCTGTCTAGAACTGCGCGCCCGTCAAGCGCCGGAGACGGAAGCGATAGACCGCGTCGTCGTGCGCGGCCACCCGCTGATGCGCGACCGTAGCGACCGACCGAACGTCGAGACCGGGCGCGACGCCAGGGTCAGCCTGCAGCACACAGTCGCCGCAGCGTTCGTCTATGGCGCCGCCGGGCTTGCCCAATACGAGGACGATTGCGTCGCCGACCCGGCCGTGCGCGCGCTGCGCGCAAGGGTTGTCTTCGAAGAAGATCCGGGCGCAGCGGTCGAGTCGGCGACCGTGACGCTGCACCTCGCCGACGGGACGGAACAAAGCGAGCATATCCGGCACGGCCGCGGCACACCGGGCCGGCCGATGAGCGATGCCGAACTCGACAGCAAGGTCCGAGAGCTGGCTGCCTACGGCGCCCCTTTTGTCGACGCTACCGGGTTGATCGCGGCGGTGCGGGACATCGAAGGCCAGGCCGATCCGACCCGATTGATGCGCCTGACAGTGCCCGCAAGAAGACGATCGCCTCGGCAGAGGGTGTTGGCGCCTGACGGCTCGACGCGGACGGCGGCCCGGACGATGCTACCGATCGACGGACCCGGCCCGTTTTGCGGGATAATCCCGCTCGCAGCTCTGGCGAGTGCGGCGACACGCGCTGATTTCAGGGTCATGGTTCACTCGCCTCCGCTGCACGGGCAGAGATAGGTACGGAAGGCGATTCTGCGTCCACTCCACGTGGTTTCTCGGGCTCCGGCGAATTGCCCGCCCTCCTCCCTACCCGGGCTATGCGGTCCCGACGGGAGATGCCTCACAAGGTCCAGGAGTACCTGATCGAGCCCAATGTTGCGCAAGCCGCGCTGCGGGCCGGCTACAGCGCCAAAACGGCGCGGGTGCAGGGTCATGGTTCACTCGCCTCCGCTGCACGGGCAGAGATAGGTACGGAAGGCGATTCTGCGTCCACTCCACGTGGTTTCTCGGGCTCCGGCGAATTGCCAGCCCTCCTCCCTACCCGGGCTATGCGGTCCCGACGGGAGATGCCTCACAAGGGCCCGCCGCAAACCCGGCTGCGACGTTGAAGGTTCGTCCAGGAGTACCTGATCGAGCCCAATGCTGCGCAAGCCGCGCTGGGCCGGCGTCGACACCGCCTTCGATTATCTCGACAAGATCTTTCCGCATGCCGCCGGGCTCGGCCACGAGCGCCTGCATTTGACCGTCGCGGCCGGCCGCGAAGTGAATCAACGCGCGATCTCGCTATGCTCGAACTTAGTCAGCGAGTTCTTGCCTCGGCGATGGACGGCGCGCGCACCTCGCCGATCGGGGTGCGGGCGAGCACCAAAGTCACGCTCGCGCCGACCAGCGCCAAGGCGCCGGCCAGGACGAAGGCGGAGTTGAAGCTGCCGGTGGCCTCGACGAGGTAACCGGTCACGATCGGGGCGAGGAGGCCGAAACTGTTGCCGCCCAGCACCAGGAACGCGAAAGCCCGGCCGGCATCGGCCGGCGAGCGCAACAGATCGCCGACGAGGGCACCGTTGGCGGCTGGGCCGACATTGCCAAACGAGGCCGCGATCGAGACGAGAACGACGACCGCGGTCAATGACTGGGCAAACGGGATCGCTAGGCCGGTGGCTGTCAACAACAGGCACAGCGCGACCAGGTAGCGGCGCTTGCCGCTGCGCACGCCCTCGGCGGACAGCAGCCTGTCGCCCGACCAATTGGCGATGATGTTAACGACCGAAGCTGCGAAGAACGGGATCGACGTGAAAATGCCGGACCCGATCAGCGACAGGCCGCGTGCGGTCTGCAGATAATTGGGCAGCCAGGTCATATAGAGGTAAACCGAATAGACGAGGCAGCCCTGCGACACGAACAGGCCCCACATCGCCGGGCAGCGGATCAGCCCGAGATAGCCGACCCCGCCATGGCTCGGCGGCTCGACACCAGCGTCGCGCTCGGCGAAAATCCGCTGCCGCTCCGCCTCCGGAAGCCAGCCCGTCTTCTCCGGTGTCGATACCAGCGCCAGCCACACCACGACCCACACGAACCCGACTGCGCCGGTGATGATGAACGACCAGCGCCATGAAGCCACTTCGATCAGCCACGCCACAAGCGGCGCGCCGAGCGCCAACCCCAGGCTGGAGCCAGCTGAGATGGCGCCGATTGCCGTACCCCGCTCGGTATAGGGCGCCCAGGCTCGGACGCTGCGGTAAGTGATCGGCGCGAACGGAGCCTCGCCGATCCCGAGGCCAAGCCTCGTCACTAGCATCGTGGCAAAGCTCGAAGCCGCACCCGTCGCCATCTGCGCTGCCGACCATACGGCGGTCGCGATAGACGCCATTACATGCGCGCCCCAGCGGTCGATCAGCCGGCCGCCGGGCAGCATCATAAGTACGTAAGCCCACAAGAAGGAGGAGAACAGATAGCCGAGCGCGACCGGCGACAGTCCGAATTCCTGTGCGATCGGCTTGCCGGCAACTGACATATTGACGCGGTCGACGTAGGCAATGAGATTAAAGAGAAACAACAGGAAAAAGACCCAATACCGCCGTCGTGTCGTCTTCATCGTTGCGTTCCTCCCGATTTGCGCCGGAGTTATCCCAGGAGGATAAATCAAAACTCGCGGCCTCTGCGAAGCATGTGGATCATCCCAGCTTTGTCCGCCAAAAGGTTCTGCATTCCCTCTATGCAAGGAGGCCCAATCGGAGAGGCTATAAGCTCGGCTGGTCAGGTGCGGTCGGCACCTCGGCAGCGGCCAAATTGTACTTGCCCCCTGCCTTGCGAGCTGACTTCGCCTGATCAAGCCCGCCGAGTGCGTTCGCGATCGACTGCTGACCGAGGTTTGAGGGCCGAGCTCCTTGCCGAAGGCATCAATGAAATTCAGTCCGTAGCGAGATTATGCGCCGCTCATGGTGAGGAAATCAGGTTCGCACTGGACTCAGCGCTGGGTGGGCTGTGGGCCATCAGCCTGTTACGACGTCCGCGGTGGCTCTATTGGCATGGTCGCGATCTCGGTCCAGGCCACCGGGGCGCCGGCTTTTGCTGCCGCTTCTTCCGGCGGCAGGCCCGGATCCCAATGCACCGCGAGAAAGCGCCGCCCGGTCACGCCGCCCGCTGCATTCGACACCAGCCAGTTAAGTGGCGGCGCCATTACAGCAGGCTGGATCATCTCGGCACGGTCGTAGCCGGCCTCGAGCGGCACCATGCCGGTATTGGTGACCCCGCCCGGCACCAATACGTTGACGGTCACGCCGGTACCGGCGAGGTCCTTTGCCATGATCGCAGAAAACGCCTCCAAGGCCGCCTTCGACGGGCCATAGGTCGGCGCGCCCTCGCGGATCATCGTGCCGAGACTCGTCGTGACGTTGACAATGCGGCCCCATTTCTGGCGCATCATGTCCTGGATAAGGGCACGCGACAGCGCCATCGGCGCGTTGGTATGGACGGCGACAAAGAGCTTCCACTGCTCTTGTGTCACCTCCCAGAACTTGATCGGGCGCTGCCGGTTATCGCGGCGCACAGTCGCCTGCCCGACCCCGGCATTATTCACAAGGATGTCGATCACTCCAAAGCGGCCGCGCGCCTTGGCGACGATCTCGTCAATCGACTCGTCGCGAGCGAGGTCGGCCTCGATCGTCATCAGATTGGCGCCTCGCTGGCGCTGTTGCACCATCTGGCCGAGCTCGGCGAGACCTGGGGCGGTGCGGTCGACCGCCGCGACCATGATCTCCTGGCCGAGCAGGCCCAGCACCAGCTCGCGGCCGATACCGCCGGCAGCACCTGTAACTAGCGCCACGCGCTGCTGTTCGGTCATCCTCTCCTCCCATCGCTTGGGGCCACGACGTTGCGGCAAGCGGGCCATCCAGCGCAAGGCGATTGCACCTTATGCCGCATCGGCACATGCCGCGGGCCCCCGATCGACCGGGTCAGGTTCGCAGCGGACTCGTCGGTGGAGGAAGATGGATTCGAATTTCTGGTCCCTCAATAAATCCAGCTCGGCGGTGTTAGCGCCGGACGCCATGGCGGGGCCTATCCGTCATGTTTGTTTTCTACGCGCACCTCGCCATAAATCCGGCGCGCGACAGTGCTATAGCTCCAGGGCAGCCGCACCCGGATCGGAAAGGCCGGTTAGCTCCAGGCTTAACGCCTGGAGCTGCCGACGCGCATCTGGATCATAGGCTTGGGCCTGCGCCTTTGCCTCATGCAGCCCGTTGAAATAGAGCCCGGTCTGCCCCTCAACCGCGGGTGATGTAGCGAGATTGAGGATCGCCCGCGCACCTTCTTCGACCCTGCTCAACGGCCTCACTCCAGCCCGCCGCACCATGCTCGTATCCATGTAAGTGGCGGGGTGAAGGCACGCGACCGAAACACCGGTACCCTTGAGCGCAGCCGCTAGATCTATCGTGAACATGATCTGAGCCAGCTTGCTCTGACAGTACGCTCGCGCCCCGTTATAGCCGCGGGTCAACATGAGGTCGTCAAAGTCGATCGGGTGTTGTCCGGCAGACGAGACGTTCACGATCCGCGCCGGCGCGCTGTTCTTGATAAGCGGCAACAACAGCAATGTAAGCAGAAAACCGGCGAGATAATTGACTGTAAAGCGCAGCTCGAACCCCTCGGCGCTGGTCTGACGCGGACCAGCGGTGCCGATTCCAGCATTGTTGACCAGGATGTCGAGCCGACCCACCGTCGCCTGCACCGCACCGGCAAGACGACGCACCTCGTCGAGCGAGGAGAGGTCGGCGGCAAGGAAAATCGCCGCGCCACCGCTGGCCTCGATCTCGGCGACGACGCGAGCGCCTCTTTCGGCGTTGCGGCCATGCACCAGCACGCGCGCACCGGCTTGCCCGAGTTTGCGAGCTACGAGCCGGCCGACCCCGTCCGTCGAGCCGGTGATCAGTGCCGTCTTCCCGCTCAGCTTTTCCATTCCAAATCCCCGTTTCTGGTGCTTCATTCGTAAGATGGGATGACGCAAGCGGGCCCAAGAGCGCGAGCCGTGATTATCTCGGGATGCCGGGGCTCAAACTCGTCCCTCTCGAGGATATAGTCCCATCCGGTGCAGCCGCGCCCGGAAACCCAAATGGCAAGTTCGAGACGGTGGTCCTCTTTGGAGTTGGGACCAGAAGTTCGAAATCCCTCTTCCTCCAGCGGCGAGTCCGGTGCGGACCCGAGTTTTCGGGGCGAATCCGATCGATGGTCAACAAATGATCTCGCCATGGGCAATCCGATTGCGGAATTTTGATCTCCGGTGAACGACCTATGATATAGTTAATATTGGTCAGTGTCGGCGCGGGGATTGCTCAATGCCGCCCGCCTCGATCTACGCGGACATCTTGAGGGGCGGATCCAGTTCGTCCGGCAACGGGCAGACATAGGGCGTGCGTCCCACGCGCGCCTGATGATCGGCCTTGGCGCGCGCCAGCAGCACGTCGTCCTGCAACACATCCACCGCCGTGCACGCCATTACCTTCGCGACGTGCACAAGACCCTTGTGCGCCGCCGCCGTCTTGCCCTGCGCCGTCAACTGCCAGGAGTGGCCCGGCGTGCCGATCGCATAGGTCGCACCACGCGCCTGAACCGTCGGCACCACCCAGCTCACATCGCCGACGTCGGTCGAGCCCATCATCGGCGCACTCTTGGCGTCGAGCGGCACGATCTCGTCGCACAGCGGCACGTCCTTGGTTGGCATGCCGGCGCGGCGGAACGCGGATTCGATGTCCTCCTCGGTCAGCGTCGCCTGGATCTTGCGGGCGAAATCACGGTCTGCCTCGTCGAACGGCGGCGGGCCGAGACGCAGCAGATTGTCGTGCATCGCCTTCTCCAGCGGCGTGTTCCCCAGCAAATTGGAAACGGCGCTGACAACCTGCGCCTTGACGGCGGTCTCGGTCATCAGCGCGGCGCCGTCGGCGATCTTGCGCACTCGTTCGATCAGCCGGGTCAGCTCTGGCAAGTTCCGCGCACGAATCAGGTAGCGTACCTTCGCGTTCGCCTGCACCACGTTCGGCGCGATCCCGCCGGCATCCAGCAGCGCGTAATGCACGCGCGCATCGGACGGCATATGCTCGCGCATATAGTTCACGCCGACATTCATCAGCTCCACCGCGTCGAGCGCGCTACGTCCCAGATGCGGCGGCGGCGGCGTGCGCGGCGCGGCCGGCGAAGGCGAAATCGATGCGGGTGTTGGCTAGCGATACCGGTTCATAGACGCCGGAGAGGGCGGAGGGGTGCCAAGTGATCGCGACATCCACGTCGGAAAACACACCGGCCCGCACCATGAACCCCTTGGCGGCGCCGCCTTCCTCCGCCGGGCAGCCGTAATAACGCACGCGCCCCTTGATGCCGTGTGCCGCCAGAAAGTCCTTCACCGCAGTCGCGGCGAGCAGCGATGCAGACCCCAAGAGATTATGACCGCAGCCATGACCATCACCACTGCCCGGCACAGGCCGCGGCTCGGCGACGCCGGCTTCCTGCGACAGGCCCGGCAGCGCGTCGTATTCGCCGAGGATGGCGATCACCGGTCCCCCGTCCCCGGCCTCGCCCACCACCGCCGTCGGAATCCCCGCGACATCCTTTGTTACCCGAAATCCCTGTCGCTCCAGCGTTGCGGTATGCTCCGCGCAGGAGCGGAACTCGCCGTAGCACAGTTCCGGCATCCCCCAGACCCGGTCGGACAATTGGGTGAAAGGCCTCTCTTTGGCATCGACCAGCGACCAGATCTCTTCCGTATTCTTCATGCTGCGCACTCCCTTTTTGCCCCTGGTGGCGAAAGAGCCGACCAGATGATCGTTGACCATGCCCGTAGCCTGCGTGAAGGCATAGCGCTTTCATGTCGAAACGTGGATCCCTTCGGCTCTCCCGCATCCGGCCCGGCTTGCGACGCGCAAATAAATGCGTCAGGCTTTTCTACCTTGTAGCGGAGCCAGACGGCGCCGCCTTCCGGCACCTCGCTGCTTTTGAGCGTCATCGCGCGGAGCGGGGCGGCGATGCCGGCTTCTTTGGCGCGGGAAGCGAAGACGCACGGCGCCCGCCGTTTCGCTCGTGCGCTATGACTTTCTAAGCTGGCTCTAGGCAGGTCGAGGGATAGAAGAGATGATTGGAAACAGGGTGAAATTCGGGCTCACTCTTCCCAATCGCGGCGTCGTCATCGGCGCGACCACCGTGGCGGAGATGCTGCAACTGGCGACGGATGCCGAGGCAGCAGGCTGGGATTCGGTGTGGGTTGGCGACTCGATTTTCGCTAAACCCCGGCTTGACGCGATGGTCCTGCTGGGGGCGATCGCCGCTCGCACCACGCGTGTGCGCATCGGACCGGCCTGCTTCGCCAGCACCCCGCTGCGCAACGCGTTGCTGCTGGCCTACCAATGGGCCAGTCTCGACTTCCTCTCCGGCGGGCGCACCATTTTCGTCGCCTGTCAGGGGCAAGCCGAGCCGGGCGGAGGAACCCTCGCCGAGGCGCGCGGCAACGGGCGATCCGGAAAGCGAGCGAGTGAGCCCGAATTTCACCCTGTTTCCAATCATCTCTTCTATCCCTCGACCTGCCTAGAGCCAGCTTAGAAAGTCATAGCGCACGAGCGAAACGGCGGGCGCCGTGCGTCTTCGCTTCCCGCGCCAAAGAAGCCGGCATCGCCGCCCCGCTCCGCGCGATGACGCTCAAAAGCGACATGAAAGCGCTATGCCTTCACGCAGGCTACGGGCATGGTCAACGATCATCTGGTCGGCTCTTTCGCCACCAGGGGCAAAAAGGGAGTGCGCAGCGCTCGCCTCCGAGAAATGCACGTGCACGACGCGCCAGTCGCCCGCTTCCTTGCGGAACACCCATCGTCGAGCGCGAGATGAACGAAACGCCGTAGCGCCGCGCCTGTGGGGGCGGCTCCCGACCGATCCATTCCGACTGCGTATGCCGTTCGCACCAGACGACAGCGAGATCGCGTTCGATACGACGCCACCGAGGTCGAATGGCGTCCAATAGCCGCTCCTGACGTTCGGTTGATAGAACTGCCACAGCCGGGTCCAGTGCTCGCGGCCCTTGTAAGTGTGACCGTTCAAGTTGAAGAAAACTGCCTCCGGTGCGCCGCTCCAGATTTCCTGCAAGTGGCCCCAGTCGAAGCTGGCATTGGCCTCGAGATATTCGTGCACGCGTTCCAGGACGCGCGATCGATCCGCCTCTGACCCGCCGACCAGCCGGGCCGCGTCCAATTCCACCGCCGGCATCAGGCAGTTTCCAAAGATGCGCAAATCGGGTAAAATTCCGCTGCCAGCCGACGATCGTGGGAAGACTATCGATGACGGCAGCTCAAGCGGTACCCTGTCCACCCCCTGCCTTCCGCGGTTCAGCCTGCGGCTGCATCAAGGGCTGACACCCCAGGCCTGTGGCGCGCTCGCCACTTCCGCCGAGGCCGATGGCTTTCATACGCTCTGGTTTGCCGAGAACCCGTTCGGCCGGGCAATCCTGCCGGCGGTCGCGGCCTGCGCGGCCGACACGTCCCGGGTCAGGCTCGGCCTCGGGATCCTCAATCCCTATCAGCACCACCCGACCCTGATTGCGCAGGAGGCGGCGGTGCTCGATGAATTGTCAGGGGGCCGGGTCCGACTCGGCATCGGCTCCGGAATCGCCCAACGCATCGCGCGACTCGGCACGAGATATCGCCCGCTCGCCGCGCTGACCGATGCGGTGCAAATCGTCCGCGGGCTGCTGCGGCACGAGACCGTGACCTATCGCGGGCGCGCATTTTCGGCCGATCGGGTGGCGCTTGAGTTTGCCGCGCCGCGGCCCGATATGCCGATCCATCTCGCAGCGATGGCCGACCGCAGTCTCGCGCTGTGCGGCCGGTTGGCGGACGGATTGATCGTGTCGAACCTCTGCCCGCCGGCCTACACCGCCCGCGCGGTCGCGATCGTCCGGGAGAGCGCCGCGGCGGCGGGGCGCGAGTCGCTCGACATCGTGCAATATCTGCCCTGCGCGGCGCGGCCGGATGGCGCGGAGGCCAGGGAGATTGCAAAAGAGGCTGTCGGCGCGATGCTGATAGCGCTGTGGCCGACCGGCAACGACTGGCCGGCGCAGCGCGAAACGATCGTCCGGCTGAGCGGCATCGCACGGCCGGAGATGGTCGGCGCGCTCGACCGCCTGCGCCGGGGCGAGCGGGCCGGGCGAGTGCTCGACGACCGCTTCATCTCGGGTTTCGCGCTCGCCGGCACCGCCGAGCAAGTCATAGCGCAGGCGGTGCAGTACCGCCGTGCCGGCGCAGACGAACTGGCGCTGAGTTTCGCTGGACCGCAGCCCGCCGCCGACGCGGCGTATTTCGCACGGGCTGTCAAACTCCTGATACCGGATGGCGAATTGGCGATCGACGTGCGCCGCAGCCCTCCCGATAGCGGCTAGAGGTTGATGCGCAGCGGTCGAAGCCCCCTGCAGAACCGGGTGACCCCGTTTGGCGATGTCGTTCGCACTTGGCGCCGGCGGGATCGTGGAGCTCGGGCTCGGACCGCAAACCCTCATCGGAGGACGCAGGCAACAGCTGTCGCCGCCATTTGAACAGTTGGTTGCTGTTCACATCGTGACGCCGCGCCACGATCGACACCGAGGCACCCGGCACCTCCGTCTCTGCCACCATCTGGCGCTTCAACGCTTCGGGATACTGCCGACGCCTCGCCGCGCCCGACTGCTGCTTAGTGTCCACTAACCCGTTAGTGGACACCTGTTCTGCTTGATCCGCCATCGCCGATGATCGCGCCAATCGGCGCTCAGCGGCAGGCGCTCCTCACCGAGCTCTTACCGCTTTGCGGTGGCAGCCTCCGGATAGGGAGCGCGACCTGTACAAGCCCCAGCCCCGATCTGATGCGTAACCGAAACCCGGGGTAGGGTGCGTTAGGGCGAGGGCAGGCAGCGCCAAGACCGCAGCTGCTACTGCCTAAATCCACTGTGTCCGAAAGATACCCTGTTTCATGGGTGGCTCGTCGTCGCGTACGGGGCGATAGTTCGTCGCGCCCAGCACATGGTCGATCGCGACACCGTTGTTAGAAAGAGGAAGCAGCACGCTGCGATAGAGGATGCCCACGCCGCGAAGCGTTGCCCCGCCCTCAATCATCAGACCACGGCGTGCCGACGCCGCCCGCGGCGCCCGCGACAAGAGCAAACCGGCCAAGGTGTCGCTGGAGCAAAGAGCGACCGCCAAGTTCACCCCGACCACTACAAAATGTGAAAGTTCGATCGGCGATTCCACGGCGATTAGTAGGCAATTCGCTCCGTCCTCTCCCTGCAGCCGAGCATCGACCTCGTCGCGGCGGGGAAGACGCCCGCTTTCTGCCATCTCCTTCCAATGACGTAAAACCCGCCAGACAAGCCGCCGCTCTTCTTTCATCGTCTTGGTCTGCCTTGCCCGGTTACTCCTCGCAACGACAGACTGCCTGAGGAACGATTGAACCTTTGTAAATGAGGTCAAAGGCTGACCATCGCGGCCGCCCGCATCCAAAAAGGATAGTCCATACTCCGTGTAGGGAAGGAACTTGCCTCAAAGGGTCAGTTTACGGCGCAGGATGTGCCGAAGTGCTTGATCTCGACAATGCTTGCCCGCGAAACCTGACCTCCGTTTGACGCTACAGTCTTAAAGCCGATTAGGCACGAGCTTGAGGCGAAGCGGTAGGTGCCAAGAGTGATTTGCGGCGAGCGGCCACCGGGCTGTTAAGACGCTCAAGCTCATTGCGCGCTCAGCTCACCCATCCTGTCCCTTCGTCCGCGGCAGCACGGAAAGGAAGCCAAGTTTGCACGACTCTGCGCTGTAGGGAGATGGATTTGAACCTGTATGGGGCTTTTCCTGTCAAGTAGTCGTTTTTGGTTTTTGCCGGTTCTTTGTTCGGAGGTGTGTCCAGGTAAGGCTAGCATGTGCGACGGTGCCGGTCGTTTGGACAGCTTCCGGGGAGAATAAGCTAAGGCTGATAGCCGGCTGCTGGTTTCACCATTCCCCGAAATCACCGG
>CAWBFS010000005.1:0-21870 GCA_963788085.1 uncultured Alphaproteobacteria bacterium | reverse complement strand
GCGCGCTCTCGGCACAACCACCGACCCGCAGATCAAGAACCTCCTCGACGAGGTCCGGGCCGCACCCGACACCGATCCGGAGGTGCGCCAAGCAGCGGACGCTGCGCTTGCCTCGATCGACAACCGCCTCTGGTTGGTTGGTCTTGCCGCCAATTTGTTTCAAGGCATCAGTCTCGGCAGCATCTTGTTGCTCGCCGCTATTGGTCTTGCGATCACTTTTGGCGTCATGGGCGTCATCAACATGGCGCACGGCGAAATGATCATGCTCGGCGCCTATGCTGCCTATGTCTGCCAGCAATTTTTTCGCGCCTTTCTGCCGCCCGAGTGGATCAACGCCTATCTCGTCGTCGCGGTGCCGGTGGCGTTTTTGTTTGCCGGCGCGGTCGGCGTGGTGCTGGAACGCAGCGTCATCCGTTTTCTCTATGGGCGCCCCCTCGAAACCTTGCTCGCCACCTGGGGGGTCAGTTTGATCCTGCAGCAAGCAGTGCGCTCGATTTTCGGCTCGCCGAACAAGGAGGTCTCCAACCCGAGCTGGATGACCGGCGGCTTCGACCTGATCGGCGGCTTCACGGTTACTTGGAACCGCGTCGTCATCATTCTTTTCTGCTTTGTCGTCTTAGGGGTGCTGGCGCTCATACTCAACCGCACCAGCTTTGGGCTGCAGATGCGCGCGGTCACGCAGAACCGCCGGATGGCTTCTGTCATGGGCATTCGCACCGCGCGGGTCGATGCGCTGACCTTTGGGCTCGGCTCGGGGATCGCCGGGATGGCCGGGGTAGCGCTTAGCCAAGTCGGCAATGTCAGCCCCAACCTCGGCACGATCTATATCGTCGACAGCTTTCTCGTCGTCGTGTTCGGCGGCGTCGGCAACTTGATGGGGACCCTGGTCGGCGCGCTATCGCTCGGCATCGTCAACAAATTTCTCGAACCTGTCGCCGGGGCGATCCTCGGCAAGATCGTCGTGCTGGTGGCGATCATCCTGTTCATCCAGCGGCAGCCTCGCGGACTTTTCGCCCTGAGAGGCCGAACCGCGGAGGCGGGGGGCTAATTGGTTTCGGCATACCATCCCCCGCGCAGGACACCGTGGAGCCCGGGCTTCTGGGCGGCTTTTCTCGGGAGTGGGCCGCTGCTCGCTGTGGCGATTCCAGCCATCAATCTTTGGATGCCGCCGAATTCGGCGGCAGCGTTGCCCGATTACCTGATCCCCTTATTGGGCAAATATCTCTGCTATGCCCTCCTGGCGCTGAGCCTCGATTTGATCTGGGGATATGCGGGGATTCTGAGCCTTGGTCAGGGCGCCTTCTTCGCACTGGGCGGGTACTGCATGGGCATGTACCTGATGCGGCAGATCGGCACCCGGGGGGTATACGGCAATCCGCTGCTGCCCGACTTCATGGTCTTCCTCAATTGGCAGAAGTTGCCATGGTTCTGGTGGGGGTTCGAGCATTTCGCTTGGGCTGCGGCGATGGTGATCCTGGTCCCCGGCCTGCTCGCGCTAGTTTTCGGTTGGCTCGCCTTCCGCTCCCGCGTCACCGGAGTCTACCTGTCGATCATTACCCAGGCGATGACCTACGCCTGATGCTCGCCTTCTTCCGCAACGACATGGGATTTGGCGGCAACAACGGGATGACCGATTACAAGGACATCCTCGGCTGGGACGTGCACCAGCCGGCTACCCGGCTCGGCCTTTACCTCGCTTCGGTCGCCGCCTTGGGGCTAGGCTATCTGCTGTGCCGTTACATCACGTCGTCCAAGCTCGGTCGCGTCTTGTTGGCTCTACGCGACGCCGAAAGCCGAGTGCGCTTTCTCGGCTATTCGGTGACCAACGCGAAACTGTTCGTCTTCACGGTCTCGGCGATTTTTGCAGGCATAGCTGGCGCGCTTTATGTCCCGCAAGTCGGCATCATCAACCCCAGCGAATTTTCTCCCGGAAATTCGATCGAGATCGCCATCTGGGTCTCGGTCGGCGGGCGGGGACGTTAGCGGGAGCAATCGTCGGCGCGATCCTCGTCAATGCCGCGAAAACCTGGCTGACGGGCGCCGCCCCCGAAACCTGGCTTTTCATGCTCGGCGCCTTGTTCGTGCTGACGACTCTGGTGTTCCCCGCCGGGATCGTCGGACTTCTTCGGCAGGCCCGCTGGACCCGGCTGCGAGCGCCGGCTCCCGTTCCGGCGGGAGAGCAGGCGTGAACGCGGCGAGCACCACCGACGCCCTTCTCTACCTCAACGGCGTGACGGTCAGCTTCGACGGGTTCAAGGCCTTGAACGAGCTCTCGCTGATCGTCGAGCGCGGCGAATTGCGAACCATTATTGGCCCGAACGGCGCCGGCAAGACGACGATGATGGACGTCGTCACCGGTAAGACCCGGCCCGATTCCGGCGAGGTCTTCTTCCGAGGCACGGCCGATCTGACCCGTCTCGACGAGGCGGAAATCGCCAATCTCGGCATCGGCCGCAAATTTCAGCGGCCGACCGTTTTCGAAAACCTGACCGTCTTCGAAAACCTCGAACTCTCGCTGGCGGACAACCGCACCACCTGGGAACCCTGTTTGCCCGCCTGACCCCGAACCGCCGCGATCGCATCGGCGCTACCTTGGCTCGCATCGGGCTGACCGAGCAAAGCGCTCAGCCGGCCGGCGCCTTGAGCCACGGCCAAAAACAATGGCTCGAAATCGGCATGCTGCTGATCCACGACCGCACGCTGTTGCTCCTTGACGAGCCGGTCGCCGGTATGACGGACCGCGAGACCGAAGAGACCGCCGAATTGATCCTCGATCTCGCCAAGGACCGTACGATCGTTGTCGTCGAGCACGATATGGCCTTTGTCCCAGCCTCGGCGCGCGGGTGACCGTGCTGCACGAGGGGTCTGTCCTGGCCGAAGGTTCGATCGACCATGTTCAGGCCGACCCGCGTGTGATCGAAGTGTATCTCGGCCGCTGAGCGATGCTGTCGGTCGAAGCCGTCGATCTCTATTACGGTGCGAGCCACACGCTGCGCCGCGTCAGCCTGACCGCGCGAAAGGGCGAGGTGACCTGCATTCTCGGCCGCAATGGCGTCGGCAAGACCAGCCTGCTGCGGGCGATTTTCGGGGTTCAGCCGATCCGCTCCGGCCGTATCTGTTGGGAGGACCGGCTGCTCAACGGACTTCCGCCCCATGAACGCGCGCGGACTGGCCTCGCGCTGGTGCCGCAAGGCCGCGAGATTTTCCCCCGGCTCACGGTGCTGGAGAACCTGACGACCGGATTCGCGCCGCTAGCGCGCGGCCAGCGCACTATTCCGGACGAGATCTTCGCCCTCTTTCCGGTGCTGAAGGATATGCTGCACCGCCGCGGGGGCGACCTGTCCGGCGGTCAGCAGCAGCAATTGGCCATCGGACGAGCCCTCGTCACCCGTCCGCGATTATTGATCCTCGACGAGCCGACCGAAGGCATTCAACCCTCGATTATCAAGCAAATCGAGCGGGTGATCCGCGCCCTTGCCGAACGTGGCGATATGGCGATCTTGTTGGTCGAGCAATATTTCGACTTCGCCCGGGACCTTGCCGCTTCATACCTTGTGATGCAGCGCGGCGAGGTAGTGCTGTCGGGCCGCCGCGAAGAGATGGACGAGGCGGGCGTCGAAGCTATCTGACCGTCTGATCAGCTAGCTCACTTCGACAGGCGGCGTAAAGATGTAACCGGTGCCGCGCACCGTCTTTATCATCATCGGCCTTTGCGGGTCGTCCTCCAGCTTGCGCCGCAGGCGACCGACCTGGACGTCGATCGTTCGGTCGAAGGTCCGGCCTCACGATTGCGCGCAAGGTCCAAAAGCCGATCCCGGGTCAGCACTTGATTGGCATTGTTGACAAACGCTGCGAGCAGATCGAACTCTCCGGTGGTAAGCCTGACCTCCTTGCCCGAGGGCGAGTAGAGCTCGCGGCTCGATAAATCGAGGTTCCAGCCGGCAAATCGCGCCTTTGAGCGCGCGGGAGCCGTCTGCCTGTCGCTATTGCGCGACGAAGCACGGCGGAGCACGCTTTTCACCCGTGCCAGGAGTTCGCGCAGGTGGAACGGCTTTGGTAAATAGTCGTCTGCACCCATCTCGAGACCGATGATGCGGTCGACGATCTCGCCCCGCCCGGTCAAGATGATGATCCCGACACTCGATTCCTGACGCAGCGAGCGGGCCAAAGTCAGTCCGTCCTCACCGGGCAGCATCAGATCCAGAATGACGAGATCGACCGGGGACTGCGCCATTACCCGACGCATCTCGGCGCCGTCCTGAGCGGTTGAAACCCGGTAACCCTCGCCGGACAGATACTCCTGGACGAGGTCGCAGATTTCACGCTGATCGTCGACAATTAGGATGTGACCGGTGTCAGTCATGCCGGCGAGCTTCCACTACCTCTCGACGTGGTGCGACCCACCGACAATAGCGCGGTCGGGAGAACCGGGGTCACGCTTTTTGAGCAGCATACATGCATACATATAGTTACAAAATCTTACAGAAAATCGGCTCCCGTGACATCATCGGATTACGCCCCGCCTCCTACACTCGGTTGCGTTCGGATCGGCTGTCCGGCCGATCGTGAAAGCCGGAGGAGCACCTGTGGCCGACATTCACCATAACATCGAAGCCGAAATTCCGCGGCTGCGACGTTACGCGCGGGCACTAACGCGCGATGTTGTCAGCGCCGATGATCTCGTACAGGACTGCCTGACCCGGGCTCTTGGCAAGTTGCATCTTTGGCAGCAGGGATCCGATCTTCGCGCCTGGCTGTTTACAATCTTACATAACCAATATGTCAATCATATCAGGCGTGCCGTGAGGGAAGGCGCAGCGGTGACGTTGAATGAAACCGGGCCGATGCTGAGCCGGGCGCCGCAACAAGGCAAACGGCTTGAGCTGCGTGATCTGGAGCGCGCGATCGCGCAGCTCCCCGAGGAGCAGCGTTCAGTCGTCTTGCTGGTCGGTTTGGAAGGGATGCGCTACGAGGAGGTTGCCGCGGTTCTGGATGTGCCGGTAGGGACGATCCGCTCGCGATTGTCGCGCGGCAGGGAAGCCTTGCGAAGGCTCACCGGGGCCATGGCGGACGATGAGGCCGAAGCTGCCCGGAGCGAATCGAAGCCTGCGCGCAGCGCCCGGAATTCGCACGGACCCGCTCCGCGTTCGCAAGTCTCGATCAACGATGCGAGTTTGCGGCGACGGCCGCCCCACAGCATCGCGAAGGGGGCGCATATGGCTGGTTCAGCGTAGTTCTGGAAAGTCTCGCTCCGGACGAAACAATTTATCTTCATGAACTGGAACCTTTTTCTGGAGAGCGAGTTAGCGCGCTAGGCGAGGCGCCGGACACTCGCCTAATATTCCCAGTCCGGCTTGGCAAAGTCTCCCTGTCGCGGGTTTGCCACCCGCAACCTCACCGGTGTCGGCTAACGTCGACGCCGGTTTTTTTACTCGGGCAATTTGCTCATTCCGGCCGCGGGAACACGCCGGGGAGACCGGTTGTTCGCGGGTCGACTTGGCGCAACCGCGAGGAATTGATAATGTTGGGACGCCACGTTTACCGGGTTCATCCGACCGAGCAGGATTGGACGGTGACAAAGGAAGGAGAAGATCACCCACGGAGCGCATTTCCGGGCCGCGAGGAGGCAATAGCCGAGGCCGTTCGGCTGGCCGAATCCGACGAGCCCGCCAAAGTGACCGTAGACAACGGCGACGGCACGATCGCCGAAGAATGGCTTTTCGGCAGTGACCCCGTCGCGGAACTGGGGGCCTGAGCGTCTTCTGCGCTCGCCGTAATGAAATTAGCGACTATTCCCAACGCGCGACTTCGTCAAAAGCGAGACGCGGCAGTCTAGGGTGCAACCGGTCGCGATCGCCGTACCCGATATTTAACAGAAAATTGGTGCGCCACCGTCCATCGGGAAAGAACGCGGCATCGACCTTGGGGGCGTCGAACCCGGACATCGGCCCGCAATCCAGCCCCTGGGGCGCGTAACGCCAATATGAAATAAGCGCCCTGCAGCGAAGAGTTGCGCAGAGCGGTTTCCTCGGCGAGCGCCGAATCCGTGGTGAACCATACCCGCGCGTCAGTATGCGGGTAGAGCCGCGGGAGCATTTCGAAGAAATCACGGTCATAGGCGACGATCGCGGTAATCGGCGCCGTGCGAACCTTCTCGTAATTGCCCGACGAGACGCAGGACAGCAGTCGTTCCCTGGCCTGTGGGCTGCGCACCAGGACCAGCCGCAACGGCTCGCAATTGACGCTGGTCGGGCCGAGCGAGGCCAGCTCGAACGCGGCCTCGACCAGCGCTTCCGACACCGGCTGCTCCTGCCAGTACGAGAAAGTTCGCGCCCCATTGAACAGCTGCGCCAGAATACCGCTCACCGTTGATCCCATACGCCGTGTACCTTGCGCGCATACTGCCGCGCACCGCCTCCCGGACCAAGCTCCGAACGGTGTATGCTCCGCTCGAGCCGAAGCGATGTGAAACGGACGTGAAACGACAGTAGGAGAGAGCGCGCGATGCCCGCGTTCGAGAAGCGAAGGATTGGACGGACTTCGGTTGAAGTGACCGCGCTGGGTCTCGGCTGCGCGACCCTCGGTGGCAGTCGCATCGCGGTCTCGCGGCAAGAGGCCGAAGCGATTGTCGGCGCCGCCTGGGCGGCCGGAGTGTCCTACATCGACACGGCACCATATTACGGCGTCGGCCAGGCCGAGCGTTGCGTCGGCGATGCGATGCGCTGGGTCCCGCGCGACGAATGGGTGCTGTCGACAAAGGTCGGACGCCTGCTTCGTCCTCGCCGGACCGCGGCCGAAGACACCGGACGCCGCCATCCGCTGCCGTTCGACCCCGTCTACGACTACTCCTATGACGGGGTCATGCGCTCATTCGAGGACAGCTTGCAGCGGCTCGGGCTGGCGAGGATCGACATTCTCTACATGCACGACATCGGCGCGATGCAGCACGGCGAGGAAGCCCATCCCCGGCTGATGCGCACCTTGCGCGACGGCGGCTATCGCGCGCTGGAAAAACTGCGCGCCGACGGCACGATCCGGGCGATCGGCATCGGCGTCAACGAGCGGGAGGTTTTGCTCGAGGCAATGGAGTGGGGGACTGGGACGCATTCCTGCTCGCCGGGCGCTACACCCTCCTCGAGCAGGCGCCGCTCGAGGATCTGCTGCCGAAATGCGAGAAGGCCGGCATCGCAATTGTGGTCGGCGGCCCGTTGAATTCCGGAATCCTCGCCGGCCGCGACACCTGGAACTACAAGGCGGCGCCGCCAGAGATTGTCGCCCGGGTCAATGCCATCGAGGCGGTCTGTGACAGCCATCGGGTGCCGCTGGCGGCAGCGGCGTTGCAGTTCCCGCTGGCGCATCCGGCGGTGGCCGCGGTCATTCCGGGTCCGCGGAACGTCGAAGAGTTGCAAGCCAATATGAGGCTCCTACGCCATCCGATACCGGCCGCGCTGTGGGCCGATCTTCGCGACGCCGGGCTGCTCCACCCGCACGCGCCGACACCGGCCGGCTGATCGGGGAGTCTTCGACACTCATCGAGTTCCTTATCTCGGGCGGGTCCAAGGCGGAAACAGCTCGTCGGGGTCGTTGACCCACACAAACGGGATGCCGTGCTGATCGGCGCAATCCACGGCGAACCGAAAATCCGCCTCGATCGTGTTGCCGAGCCTGCTCTCGTCGATTGCTCTTCCGCTTTCGGGAAAGCGCCAGCTCCCGAGCGCACGATCGGGATCGGCCGGGCTCCGGTAGACTTTGAACTCGATATACCGGGCGCCGCCCGCCTCTTCCTTCCCGTCGATGACTGCAACCACAGCCACTCCTCCGTACCGATGCTGTGGGATCTGGCGGGGGAAAATGCTGGTCGGAGTGAGAGGATTTGAACCTCCGGCCCCTGCCTCCCGAAAGCAGTGAATTACCGATGAGTTTGACAAGTAAATCAGTAACTTATAGTAGATCTGTCGGTGCCAGTCACAGCCTCGTCACCAATCCCGAGAAACTGCCTGATCGCCGGCTCATAACTGCTCGGCATCAGATGTGCGTATCGCTCGACCAGTTCGACGCTCGACCACCCACCATCGCGTTTGAGCAACAGTAAATCCTTGTGCAGCGCGTAATGCCAGCTGGCCCAGCTGTGCCTGCCAAATTCATGCAAGGTCAGATGCCGTTTCGATCCGGATCGCCGCAGCGCCCCTCGCCATGCGCTTTTGACCTGACCTCCCTCCCCATCTTTTGGACAATAGGGCTCGCCGTCCGGGCGCCTGAACACCGCGCCCTCGCGGTGCGGCAAATTGGCGAGCTCTGCAACGACGCGCGGCGGTAAATTTACGTCACGACGCTTTTTCGCCTTGGTGCGGGCTGGGTAGAGCTTAATCACCCTGTCAGTGAGATTGACATCCCGCCAATCGAGATAAAGCGCTTCCGCTATCCGCATGCCGGTGCCGATAAGGGTGACGAGGAATGGCCGTAAATGCTTTGCTGCCGCCACGATCAGGCGCTCGGCCTGATCGGGGAGAACGTATTCGGTCCTACCCTCTGGCTTGCCAGCAGTTTCAAAATCCGGGTAGTCGCACCACTTCTGGCGGGCGGCGTGCCGCAGTACGGCGCGTAGCGGGATGATGATGGCGCGCATGGCCGCCGCCTCGCCAGCGCCCTTCCGCATCATTTTCTTTTTCAGCTCGGCGACTCTTTTCTGGTCGATCTCCGATAATGTGACGTTGCCGAGCGCCTGAAGCAGACGATTGAGACGCCGCAGAGTATCGTTGCTGCGCGGTTTGGCTTCGGTATAGGCCGTCACGGCCGCCGCGAAGGTACGAGCGCCACGACGCGCGCCGTGCCATGCGGTGCGGAGGAGCTCGGCCTCCCATGCAGCGGCTTCTTCGGCGGCGAGCTTGGGGTTGTCGCTTTTAGCGCGTTTTTGAATTCTTCTTCCGGTGATAGGGTCCTTCCCCTCGATCGTAAGGGCGCCGGTCGATTTACGGGTGACGATGCGGAAGGGCATGGCGTCTTCATCGCCTCCTTCAAACATTCGATCATCGCTTCGTCAAAGCGGATCGCGTTACCGTCGCGCATGACCTGAAGACGGCCTTCCTTGACGAGCTTGTTGATGCGCTGGCGCAGCCGCCGCGGCTTGAATTTGAACCGCTCCGCAACCTCTTCCAGCGTGGAAATCTCATCATCACTCATAATAACGTAGCTTAAAATTCGACAGTCGTCGCCCAAGATTTTCGCAGATCATTTTATTTTTTGGGTTCGTGCGCCTTCTACACTACTGCCTGTCATCTCCTCGTCCCGTCAATAAAGCCGAGCCCGGAATTGGCGGGGATAAACTCGGCGGCGACGATCACGAAGAACGACAGACCGAAGCCGATGCGCAGCCCGGTGATGATGTTCGGCAGGGTCGCCGGCAACACGGCGTAGCGAAAGATGTCGCGCTCCGAGGCGGCGAGGCTTGCCGCGGCCCCGATCAGCAACGGATCGACGTACTTGATGCCCTCGACCGTCGTCGTGAAGATCGGGAAGAACGCGGCGCTCTCCCCGTTTCCTAGCTTCGGGCTGTCCAGGTGATCTCGGTTGCAGCGCCAAAACGGCGCGGGTGATGGGGCCGGAAAACCTGTCGTCGCCGCGGCGATCGAAAAGGCCATGGCGAACTTGAGAGAACTTCAGATCGCCGCGGCCCAAATCCGCCCGCCAGAGCTGCGAGCGAGGATTATCCGGGAAAACGGGCCGGGTTTGTCGATCGGTAGCATCGGTCGGGGCGCGTCCGCGTCGAGCCGCAAGGCGCCAACACGCTCTACCGCGGCGATCGTCTCCGGGCTTGCCTCGGGCCGCGCACGCCGGTCATCTTCGGCACGCAAGTCGGCCAGATCGCGCTCGGCCAGATCGAGCTGGCGCCACGATCGCCCCCGATGTGCCGGTGCCTGCACGCGCTCGACAAGAAGGGTGACATTTTAATCCGGCGCCTATAGGGGAGGCGCCGATAACCGTGATTATCGCCGGGTCAGAACGTTTCCACGCGGCGCATCTCCTCTCTGCGGACGCTGGCGGCGTCGGTTTACAAGATCGCCGTGTTAGGTTTTGTCAGGTTCTGGTGACCCGCAAACGCCCCGGCGAGGACTCGCCGGCGATGTGGCCGGGTATCGCCGGCAAAAGCTGCTTTTCACCGATCTTGGTCGTTCGCCAAGTCGTCGCGACCGGCAGATGCGGATAAATCAGCCGCGGTCGCGACGATGTCCAGCGCGCGGTCGGGTCAGCGCTGGGCGGCGGGCCTTGAAGCGTGCTGCCGCTCGCGGCTGCTTGGTGCTCACCGGAATGCTGCGAACGCCGCTTTCCGCTTAATGCCCGGCCCTGGGGGGTGTCACTGTTCGCGAGCGCACATGGGCAAGGGCGACCCGCCGCCAGACGGCCGCGCCCTGATGATCACCGCGGGCAGTGAGCTCTTCAGCGCGCGGCGTTCTCGCCGTAGCCCTCTCTCGCCGAGCAACCGACTGCGGAATAGCCGCGCTACAGCCGAACGGGTAACCCCCGTCAGTCGCTGGGGAGCCCCGGATCGCGCATAGCTGAGGCGCGAGGTCCGGCGGACTCCGAGCTGCCGATCGCTTTATCATTCCGCCGACAATCGGGCCCACGAGTGCCCGAGTCAGACACCTCGGGAGGAACGACGATGACGGAAAAGTCGGTCCGAAGAATCGGTATCGCGCTGAACGTTGCTGAGCGGGACGGCCGGGCTGTTAGGCGGGACGGTGCTGTCTATCGGCTGGCCTAAGTCTCGAAGCGTTCCTGAAAATGGGTGCTGTGCGGCGGTCCCGGTCGCCCCGCGCGGGCCCCGCGCGGGGGCAACTGAACAGGGTGCAACTCTGGGAGCGCCCGGAGTGCGGCGGCGGTGAGGGGGGAGACGTTCGCCCCGGTCCCCAACCGGGGCATGATCACGATCTCGATCATGCTGGCGAACATCATGCAGGGCGTCGACAACACGATCCTAAATGTCGCCTTGCCGCACGTCCAGGGGAGCCTGTCGGCCTCGCTGGACCAAATCGCCTGGGCGTTGACCTCCTATATCGTCTGCGCCGCGATCATGATGCCGCTGACCGGCTGGCTCGCTGGCCGCTTCGGCATCAAATACATCTTTCTGGTCTCGGTCATCGGCTTCACGCTCGCTTCGGCGCTGTGCGGGGCCGCCACCAGCCTCGGCGAGCTCGTTTTCTTTCGTGCCTTGCAGGGCGTGGCCGGAGCCGGTCTCATTCCGCTGTCGCAGGCGACCCTCTTGCAGATCAACCCGCCGGAGCGCCACGGGCAAGCCATGGCGGTGTTCGGCATCGGCACGATCCTCGGCCCGATCATGGGGCCGGCGCTCGGCGGCTGGTTGACCTATGACTACAGCTGGCGCTGGGTCTTCTACATCAACCTGCCCGTCGGCGCGTTGTGTACGCTGGGCATCCTTGTCTTCATCCGTCAGACCCGCAACGTCCATTACGAACCGTTCGATTTCGTCGGGTTCCTGACGCTGAGCCTGGGGATCGGGGCGCTGCAGTTGATGCTCGACCGCGGCGAGCTGAAGGACTGGTTCTATTCGAGCGAAATCTGGATCGAGGCGACGGTCGCCGGGCTCGGTTTCTATCTTTTTACCGTGCACACGGTAACCACCGAGGAGCGCTCGTTTCTCAATCGCGACCTACTGAAGAGCGCCAATTTCGTGGCAGGCACCCTGCTGATGTTCTGTGGCGGGCTGATTATGACCGGCACCCTGGCGCTGGTGCCGACGATGCTGCAAAACCTGATGGACTATCCGGCGCTGACCACCGGGCTGGTGACCGCGCCGCGCGGCGTCGGGAGCATGGTGGCGATGTTTCTCGTCGCCCCGCTGATCAACCGGGTCGACAATCGGCTGATCATTCTGTTCGGCCTTCTGCTGACGGCGGTAGCGATGTGGCAGATGAGCCAGTTTTCGCTGCAGATGGGCATGACGCCGGTCGTCATCTCCGGGCTGTTGCAGGGTTTCGGCCTCGGCTGCACCCAAGTGCCTCTGAACATAATCGCGCTGTCGACCCTGCCGCGCCATATCCTGACGCAGGGTACGGCAATCCGCAGCCTGATGCGCAACCTCGGCGGCAGCGTCGGCATCAGCATCCTGGTCGCAACCTTGGCCCAGAACACCCAGGTGGTGCACTCGCGTCTGGTCGAAGGCCTGCGGCCGGACAATCCGCTGGCACAGGCGCCCTATCTGGCGGGGCCGTTCAGCCTGAGCACGCCGAGCGGGATGGCGGCACTCAACGCCGAGGTGACGCGGCAGGCCGCGATGGTCGCCTATATCGATGATTTCAAGCTGATAATGTTGATCGCGCTCGCGTCCATACCACTGCTGCTGCTGTTGCGCGATGCGCGCAGCCGCCCACCGCCGGCCGCGGCTGCCGCGGCGGCCAACGACTAGCCTTTATTCAGGACGGTGGCGATTCGTGGCGCGGAATATTCTGAAACGCCTGCGACGGCCGCCGGCGCTCGGGAGCGGGCCGGCGCGCGCCGCTACAGGGTGGGCGGGGCGAGGCGGGCCGAAACCACCCGCTTGTGCCGAAAAAGTTGAGCGCTTGCTGAATTAAGCGACGAGCACCTTGCGAAAACGGAGCGAATTCGGCTGATACCCGATGCTCCGATAAAAGGCGTGCGCTTCGGCGCGGGTTGCTGCCGAGGTTAGCTCGACGATCTCGCAGCCGGCGCTGCTAGCCAGGCTTTCGGCTCGATCCATCAGCAGCTTGCCGATGCCACGCCGGCGCGCGCGGCAGTCGACCACCAAGGCGGTGACACGCATCACCGGCCTCTCGTACTGAACCATTTGGGATACGTGCATCGCAATAAAGCCGAGCACCCGTCGGTCCGAAACCGCGAGCAATATCGGGTCGGAGCCGGTCTTGCCGAGCTGGCCGATGCGCCCTGATACCTGTAGCGGCTCGGCGGCGTATCCCAGTTGCTGTAGCAGGCGACCGACGGCCGTAGCGTCTTCAGGTGTGATGGGTCGGATTTCGATCATCGAGCTGCTCCGGCATCGAGCAGATCGATGATACGCTTCCGCGAAACTCAAGTGACACCTCATTAGCGGGACCGACGGTTCGCATCCCTCTGCTCCAGCGCGGAGTCCGTTGCAAACCTGACCGCCGGCGCCGCCCCGCCAGAGCAAAGTGCGGGTGACCGGAGTGAGGCCACCCGTTGTCGGGACATGCCCTATTACGGTGCAGCCCAAGGACGTTTCCGACGCAACCCAAAACAACCGCTTGACAGGAAAAACCCCATACAAGTCCGGTGCGAACCGACTTTCGGGGGCGCACCCATCTTTGCAGGTTCGCGCTGTTGCGTGTTTGAGGTCACCGCAACGGACAAATTGCATTTCAAGAGGCTCCGAAGACGACAACGCTTCACTCAGGAAGTCCTTCGCCTACAACGCAAAGCGTTGGCGACGGCTTCACGCGGGGGAACTGGAACCTGTGCCCTCTCAAATGCCGGTGCGGTCGCGAGCGATTTCGGCTTGCGCGATCTCCGGCGGGATTAGCCAGGCGTAGAAAGCATCGCGCGCACAGTTCTTGCAGCCCGAGACGCTCATCCCCCAACTATCCAAAGAGACGATCTTGACGTAGAGCTGCTGACCGGGAGAGAGGTCCACATTTCTGTCCTGGTTGAAGTCCCGGCCGAAGCTCTCCGGGGCGATGTGATAATGCCCGGGCGGAACATCGCGATAGAATGCGCTGCCATTTGCGACCGCTCCAACATAGCTGCCGTTCATGTCGATCAGAGCAAGATCAAGGCTCTCGGAGGGTTCCCAGGGACGATAGAACCACACCCGGGCCTGCCCCGAGGGGATCGGCGCTGCCGCAGTTGGGGCCGTTGCCGTTGACTCGACGCAGCCCGCCAGGATTAGCAGCAGGCCGCTTACCCACCGCATACGTTTTCGGGGGATCTCGTTCCTGGGCATGCGAATATAGGACTCCGGTGGCCAACATTTATTCCGTCGCCGATGATCTTCTGCGGGCTGGATTTGACGAAAACCAATTCATGCAGCCGCAGCGCGTAGACGGGGGCCGGCGGCCGGCGGGACCTTATAGGACGTTAGCTCTGCCTTCCTTCAGCCGGCGGCGCCAACTAGGGTCGAGGAAGTCAGGCTCGCACTGGACTCGCCGCTGGAGGGAGATGGATTCGAACTCCCAGTCCCCCGCATCATCATGCCGGCCGTGAGGTGCGGGCGAGGGTGTCGAGCACGGTTCCGTCGCCGATATTCGCAGCCCAGATTCGCTTCGGCTGGGTCGGACCAGCATCGCACCGCTCGTCGATTCGAGGTGCCTCACCTTGCGGCTCTCTGTGGAGGAAGTGCAGCAAGGCCAGCCGCACCGATCAATCAGCGGCGGGTGTGCCTCGTCGTTTCGTAGTCGTAGTCTCGGACCAACGGATGAGAGGAGCCGACAACGATGCCGAGGACCGCCATAGCCACTGCCCGTCAACGCGCACGATCGATGATGTTGGGCGGGGCGATTTGGTGAAAGTGAATTGCGCCGCCTGCGATCAAGCGCGCTGCTGACTCCGGAGGCGCTGCTGAGGCAAGGGGTTAGCCCGGAGACGAAGGTCCTCGATCGCTAAAACGTCTCGCAAATCGCTCGGCGGCCAGGCCCGAGCTGAAATCGACGAACAAGACCACCTCTGCCCCATTCTTGCCGCAGTCGAACCTTGTAGGCTCGCACCGATTGAGGTCGAGCCACTCGCGCATCAAGACCATCTCACGAGCAAGATCCCGAGCCAGCACTCGAACCGTTCACTTCTCATGCGTCATCCCCTAATGTGCTCGCGCTAAAGTAAGGGAGTTCCAGTACCGGTCGGATGTCAAATGAAGGAATTGTGACGCTTCTTGGAGGCGAAGGTTCTCTACCTCAAAGGGCGGTCTGGTGCCGCGAATGCGGGAGGAAGGGCGAGCGGTCGTTTCGATCAAGTGCCGGGGGCGGAGTGGCGTCAACGCGACCGATTTCCAGTTGTTCGGCTTCAACGCGTGCGAGTTCCGGCCCGGGTCGTAGCCTAAACCGACGACCTGATCCCCGGTAAAGGGCAGTTCCGCTTGCGTTTCCCCGATCGGCTCAGCTACGGTTGTCCGGGAACGATTTTTCTGGATAACAATCACCCTCAGCGAAAAAATTCGGGACCGGCGGGCTGGAAACGGCTGGGCCGGTGTTACGATGCGGTCATGATCGCGCGGGCGGCGAGTCTCCAATGCCGGTCATGGACCGCGTCCGTCATGCGGTGATTGTCCCTTTCCGCGATGACCGCTCGGAGCGGGCCAAAACAGTGCAGCCAAAATATCCAGAAAAACCGTTCCCGGACAACCATAGCTGGACCGATTTGGGGAAACGCTAGCGGAACTGCCCTTTACCGGGGATCAGGTCGTCTGTTTAGGCCACGACCAGGCCGCTTAAAGCGAACCTGCCGCCGCGGTTTTTGCTATTTCGCGCGACCACTCCAGAGGTGCCTGACGTAACTCAAGAGAGCTACTCGGCACCCCCGGCGGGGCTCTCAGCCGGCCCGATGCCCGGTATCCAGCGCACCACCGTGTTTGGCAGCAGCGGGCGCGCCTTCACGATGAAATCCCAAGCCATCATCAGTGCCCCGATGGCGAATACGACATCGCCGGGAAGACGCATCCATTGCCAGAACAGCGTGGTGTCGTAGAACGTGACGCTCCGGGCGTAGGCGAGCCCGTGCTCGTACACGGCGGCAAGCTGCGGCCAACCGATCGGGAAAAAGTTAAGGAGTATCCAGAGCGCAAGCCCGGCGTTGTAGAGCCAGAACGCCCAGAGCCCGAGGCGCTCGCCGAACGGCATCCGGTCGGCGGTCGCATAGCGCAGGCAGAAGTAGATCAAGCCGATCGCGAGCAGGCCGAAGGCGCCGAACAGGGCGGTATGGGCATGGTTCAGCGTCAGGAACGTGCCGTGCTCGTAGTAATTGATCAGCGGCGCGTTGAGCGTGCCGCCGCCGAAGACGCCGGCGCCGACGAAGTTCCAGAACGCCGCACCAATGATGTAGGTGTAGGCGAGCCGGTAATTGAACGCCTGCTGCCGCCGGATCAGCCGATGTTGCTGGATCGCCTCGATAATCAGCAGCACCAGCGGCAACACCTCGATAAATGAGAACATGCTGCCGAGCGGCACCCACATGCTCGGGCCGCCCGCCCAATAGAGGTGATGGCCGGTGCCGAGGACGCCGCCAAGGAAGATCAGGATCAGCGCGAAATATACGGCCCGCTCGGCAAGCTGCCGCGACACCAAACCCACCGCCATCAGCAGATAGGCGCTCATGCTGGCGGCGAAGAACTCGAATGACTGCTCGACCCACAGGTGGACCACCCACCAGCGCCAGAAATCGGTGATCGTGAACGACTTCTCGATCCCGGTAAGCGGGATCATGCCGAATACATACAGGATCGCGATGTTGAGGGTCGCGGCCCAGATCAGGTTTTCCAGGCGAATGCGCCCCGACCAGAACTGCCATGTCGCCTGGCGCAGCATCTCGCCGGTCGGCCATAGGGCGCGGAACATCAGGCCGCTCCAGATCAACAGCCCGGCGAAGAAGCCGATCTGCCAGAACCGGCCGAGCTGGATGTAGGAGAGGCCCTGATTGCCGAACCAGAACCAGGACTGCTGCCCCATATGGCCCATGATGCCGAGCCAGTCACCGATCAGCGCGCCGGCAACGATGATCAGGGTGACGTAGAACAGCAGGTCGACCAAAAGCCCCTGGCCGCGCGCCTCGCGCCCACCGGCAATCGCCGGAGCCAAGAACAGGCCGGAGCCGATCCAGCCGATGCCGATCCAGATGATCGGGGCTTGGATGTGGACGTCGCGGAGGAAGTTAAAGGGCAGGAAATTATGAAGATCGAGACCATAGAAGCTGCGGCGATCGTAATAAGCATGCGCCATGATCGTGCCGGCCAGGATCTGCAGGAGCAGCACCGCCGCCACCACGACGAAATATTTGCCGATCCTGCGCTGACTGTCGGTCAGCGGCCGGAACGTGACCAGCACCGGGTCCATCGGCGCCTGGTCGGGGTCGTTCAGATAGCGCTCGTAAATAAACAGCACGGCGCCAAAAGCAAGGAAGGTGAAGCAGAAGCTGGCCCAGGTCCAAATGAAGGTGTTGGTGGTGGGGGTGTTGCCGACTTCGGGCTCGTAGGGCCAATTCTCGGTCCACGACCAGGTTGTGTCGGGACGGCGGGCAACCGTGGTCAGTGCCGAGTAAATCAGGAACTCGGCCGTGTGCGCGGCGTCGGTCTCGTCGAGGCTGTAGGCCGGGGTCCAGCCTGTGGTGAGATCGACTGTCCGCAGGTTCTTCGCCATCTCGGTGCGCAGCGTGGCGATCGCGCTCGCCAATGCTTCGGGAACGGTGACCTCGCGCTGCGTCAGGTCGAGCGTTTGCAGCTGCCGCTGTGTTTCCTCACGCACCGCGGCCTTCCGATCTGCGGGCAGGGTGTCGAAACCAAGTCTGAAGCGGGTTTGGGCAAGCTGCTCTTCGGTCAGTTTGGCGAGGCGCACCAGGGCGAAGGCGGTGTAGTCCTGCCCGAAATAGGAGCCCATCCCATAGAGGCTCCCGTAATCCATCAGGTCGGCTTTCTGGAAACCAGCCTTGCCGGCGACGATGTCGTCGGCCGTCATCAGGGTGGCTCCGCCGGCACCTACGAACCGGTCGGGTTGCGGGGCTGCCCGCTCGTAGGTCAGCACGGTCGCCCAGGCGAAGAGCGCAAAACTGCCGACGGCCACCGCGAGCAATACCCATTTGAGGACGTTGCTGACCGGGTCTTCCAGCGGGCGGGCTGAACCGGCCGTGTATGTCGTCATCGGCTTCCTTCCCCATACGGAAACCCGACGCTGACCTAGTCCGCGATCACCTACCCTTCGTAGCCAAGAATGGGAGTCAAAAGATCAGCCATCCATGGCTCCCGGCGACCGCGCCGAAGACGGTAACCAGGCTCAGCATGAGCAAGAGCCAGTGCACCCCAGCCAGCCAGGCGAAGGTAGCGGCCGGTCGCCTGATGGTCAACGCGTGCAAACGGCGATCAAGGATCAAGGGTTCAACCAAAAATAGCCCGATCGCGAAGACCGACCACAAGCCGACCATTGCGTCCATCCACCAGTATGCGAGGGAGCTGAACCTGTCCCAGAGGTCGGCCTCCTCGATCATGTAAAAGCCCGTCCCGCCAACCAACAGGATCGCGATCCGCGCCTGCCAGACGAAGCGGCGCTCGATCGCTTGGAAAGCTGCCAGCCAGTTGCCGCCCAACTCTCCTCGGCGGATCGCCGGCAAGAGCGCCGTGGTCACGATCGAAAGACCTCCGATCCAAACGACCACGGCGACCACATGCAGGGCGCGGGCGAGGGCAAGGCCATCCATCTGAAAACCCATACCGGCTTGGGAAGCCAGATTAGCTTCGCCGGCACGGCGCGGTCATGCGGCAGATCAAGGTCGGCTTCCGGCGTGAACCGGTCACCCAGCCCAGCCAGCTCGAACTAGCCGTCTTCGACCAGCCTGCCGGCTTCGGCAATCTCGGCGGCGTTCTTGCCCCATGCGAGGTAGGAAATCCCACCCCGGGGAAGCAAAAGTGCAGACAAAGCGACGATGGCCATCGCCTTCGTCCGAGTCGTCGCCGCGAGAACATTGCGGATCGTGCTGATCTAAAATCAGTCCATGCATCAGACCTCGAGCCATTCCTTGCGGACGTCGGCATTGGCCTCGATGTCGGCGGGCGTGCCCTCGAACACGATGCGGCCGTGGCCCATCACGTAGAGCGCGCTGCGAGATCCGCAGCGCGATCGTCAGCTTCTGCTCCACCAGCAGGATCGACGACGCCGCGCGCGCGCGATCTCTCCAGCAGGTCGCCGACCTGCTCGACCAGCATCGGCGCCAGCCCCTCGGTCGGCTCGTCGATCATGATCAGATCGGGATCGCCCATCAGCGTGCGGCACATCGTCAGCATCTGCTGCTCGCCGCCCGACAGCACGCCGGCCGGCGTGTCGGCGCGCGCGCGAGGTTGCGGAAACAGCGCGAACATGTCGTCGAGCTGTCCAGCGCCCGAAGCCGCCGGCGCGCTTCTGGCCGAGCTCAGGTTCTGGCGCACGGTCAGCGCCGGGAAGATGTCGCGGTCCTCCGGCACGTAGCCGATGCCGCGCTGCGCGATCTGGTCGGCTCGCAGGCCGGCGATGTCCCGCCCTTGAAGCGGATCGGCCTTGCGGCGTCGACCTGCGCCCATGATCGCCTTGACGGTGGTCGAGCGGCCGACGCCGTTGCGGCCCAGCAGGCTGACGATCTCGCCGTCGCCGACACGACAGGTCGACGCCCTGCAGGATGTGGCTCTTGCCGTAAAAGGCGTGCAGGTCGTGGACCTCGAGCATCATGCGCGCGCAGCCGCCGCCGAGATAGGCTTCCTGGACGCGGGTTGCCGCGGATCTCCGCCGGCGTGCCGGAGGCGATGATCTGGCCGTAGACCAGCACGGCGATGCGGTCGGCGAGGCCGAACACCACGCTCATGTCGTGCTCGACCATCACCAGCGTCTTGCCCTCGGTGACGCCGCGGATCAGCGCCACGGCGCGTTCGGTCTCGCTGTGGCTCATGCCCGCGGTCGGCTCGTCGAGCAGGATCGACGTTGGCGCCGCCGGCGATGGTGATGCCGATCTCCAGCGCGCGCTGCTCGGCATAGGTGAGCAGGCCCGCCTGCACGTCGCGCCGGTCGGCCGAGTTGATCTCCAGCACCGCTCGGTCGCGCTCGTTCAGCGTCGCGTGCAGGCTTCGAGCGCGTGCCAGAACGCGTATCGGTAGCCGAGCGACCACAGCACGGCGCAGCGGAGGTTCTCGTAGACCGACAGCTGGTGGAAGATGTTGGTGACCTGGAAGCTGCGCGACAGGCCGCGGCCGGTTGATCTCGGTCGGCGGCAGCCCGGCGATGCCTCGCCGTCAGCCGGATCTCGCCCGACGTCGGCGGGAAGCGGCCGCTGATCAGGTTGAACAGGGTCGACTTGCCGGCGCCGTTCGGGCCGATGATGGCGTGGCGCTCGCCCGCGTCGACCTTCAGACTGACGCCGCGGATGATCTCGGTCTTGCCGAAACTTCTTGCGTGACGCCGGTGAGCGATAGCGCGGGCGGGCCTCACGGCGATCCGCCGGGCTGAGCGATTTCCATCAGGCCGTCCCAGACACGCTTGAATTGCCTAGAACTCGCGGGCAAGCCAGAAGCCGCCGCCCAGTAGGCACCACCAGACAGATCAGCCACGGCACGGCGCTCGATGTCGAGCGGCTGGCCGAACAGCTCGAGGCGCTTGCCCTGAGGCCCCGGCCAATCGTGAAAAAGGACAGCAGCTCCACCAGCCCTATCGAGCCGAACAGCACGATCACACCGGGGAGCAGAACGCGCGAATAGGGCAGCACGAGGCGGCGCATCAGCCCCAGCCCGCTGATCGGCGCGTGTTTCAGTATAATGCCGGTTATGCCGGCCGGCGCGAAGATCACCATCGCTGATGAACAGCACGCCGACATCGACGAGCCACGAGTTCGACATCAGGCTGACGACGCTTTGCAGCAGCGTGATCAGGATCGCGCCGAGGACCGGTCCGACGAACGTGGTCGCGCCGCCGATATAGGCCATCAGCAACGCATTCGCCGCCAGCGGAGCGGCGACCGCATCGAAGGTGACGATCTCGTAGGTGATGGCGAACAGCCCGCCGGCGATGCCGGCATAGAAGCCGGCGAGAGAGAATTGCAGGAAACGTACGATGCGCGGGTCGTAGCCGACAAACTGCGCCCGCTCATGGTTGTCGCGGCAGGCGTTCGCCATCCGGCCGAGCGGCGTGTTGGTATGGAAATACATGCCGATGGCGGCAATCAGCGTCCAGGCCACGATCAGGTAATAGACCTCGATCGCATGCGCGTATTTCAGGCCGAACAGGCTGTTGTCGATCATGCGGTCGGTCTTGACGCCGCCCTCGCCGCCGAAAAAGTGGTGGAACATCGTCGCCGCGGTCGTGACGAGCTGGACGATGCCGAGCGTGATCATCGCGAACGCGGTGGAGCGCTGCTTGGTCGCCATGTAACCGAACACGGCGGCGAAGCCGAGGCCGCTCAGGCCGGCGAGCAGGGGGACCAGCTCCATCGGCACCGGCAGGTCGCCGGCGCCCGCGGCATTGAGGAAATGCACGGTGCTGTAGCCGGCAAGGCCGAACAGCACCGAATGGCAGAACGACAGCAGGCCCGCCTGGCCCATCAGCATGTTGAACGACAACGCGAAGATGATCATCATGCCGGTCTGGCTCAGCACCGACACGATGAACCCGGCCTGCCGTGCATGCTGCCAGTCGTAGAACAGCCACGGCAGCACGCCGGACACCAGCAGCGCCGCGAGCCACGGCCAGTAGCGCAGAGTTCGCGCGGCGGCAGGCCGTGCCGGCAGGATGCGAGCCTGTCGTGCGTGCGACGCCTCGCTCATGTCTCGCGGGTGCCCATCAGCCCGCGCGGCCGAAACACCAGGATCAGGATCAGCAGCGCATAAGGCACTAGCGGGCCGATGCGCGACATCGGGATCGTGAGGATCTCGCCCAGCAAGTCGTTCGCGGCGAGCGTCACCCCGAACGGTTTGAGGGCATCGGCGACGAGTAGTCGAACACGACGGAGAAGGTCTGCACCATCCCCATCAGGATCGACGCGATGAAGCAACCGGCCAGTGATCCGAGGCCGCCGAAGATCACCACGACGAATACGATCGGCCCCATCGCGTCGGCCATAGCGAACTCGGTGGTCAGGTAATTGCCCGCGATCACCCCGGCCCAGGCCGGCGAGAACGAAGACCGCCCGGCAAACACGGTCGTGAACACC
>CAWBFS010000004.1:0-141259 GCA_963788085.1 uncultured Alphaproteobacteria bacterium | reverse complement strand
TCCGGCAGGTACAGGGAGCCGAATGCATACGCTCGATGACTGAAGACCGGGCTCGTGAACTCGAAGAGGCGATAAAACTCGATTCAGGCGGATGTTAGTGCGCCTCGTTCAGAGGGCTTCTGTTATTCGCTCTTTCTTCCGCTCCACGGTAATTTAGGCCAGCCTCAGAAATACTTTCGCCTTCGATGCCCGAAGTACCCCGCTACGCTGATTAGCTGGTCCCAAGGGAGGCGGATCAAGCTAAATAATGGCTCTCGTCAGCACGAGATCCTGCCGAATGCCGGTGAGAGCGCGCTTAATGCTCACCGCTGCCTTCATCCCAGGAGTCGCTGATTCCCTTTGGGAGGACCATCTGGGTCTGGATCATCATGGCAGCAAGCTTTCCGTCCGGGCGGTATATCGAGGTTTGCAGGACGATCATGCGCCGCCCCACATGGACAGGCACCGCAACGCCGGTCAGCCGCCCTGGCTCGCAGGCGCGAAAGATATTCGTCTTCAATTCAATCGTGGTTATACGAAACCCAGGTGGGACGTTGAGCCCGGCCAATCTTCCGCCCAGATCATCGGCGAACGCCGCCAGCGCACCGCCATGCACATGGCCGCTGTTGTTGAGATGACGGTCATCGACATCGAGTTCGCCGACTAGCTTGTCCTTGTCGGCGTCGGTAATGCGGATGCCGAAATGTTCCGGCATACCGGAATGGGTGGGGGTAGAGGTCATCGCCCAGCACCAATTCGTGGCCAGAAACAGCGGACGATCTTACAGCGAAGTGAACCGGCGCGGGTCATTGATATGTCGCTAAACGGCAGCACTGATGTGGCACGTCGGCGGTTTTGGCCCGGTGCGTCACCGGTTGAACCAATTTCTTGCAGACGCTTTTTTGACCATCAACATGTGATCGTTAATTCCGGCCCCTTGGAAGAAGGGCCATGCTCCGAAGTTTCCGACGATGTTTTGCGTCCGGTGGCTGCTGTCGAATGTCCGGGCCGGAGAGCACGAACGGCATGGGCCGTCGCGGGGCATTGCTGATCCAAACCATCGCAGCCGGTATCGAGCGGATCGATGCGGCTGATCCCGTTATTTCACCCGACCCGAATATGAACGCGGTTGATCACCTCTACCCCTTATCAGGAAATCGATGGGACACATCGTTTTTTGGCAGGCTCGGGGACGCTAATAAACTCGTCATCCGCTGATGTTGCTGCCACGCAACAAGTGAACCGATGCCATTGAGTGGTGGCCCGTGGCTAACCTGGACGGTTGAACGCAACGAAGCCGAGAAGATTGAACTCGGCAGATTGGGGGCGGGTTCTTAAGCGTTCGCACGGCTTATGTTGTAACCCCCTGACAAGGATTACGTGGAATGAGAAAGCTCCTGTTAGGTACCATCGCCGCCTTTGCCTTGGCCGCAACTCCGGTCCATGGCGCAACGATCAAAGTTGCTGATTCGACCGTGCAGTTTGATTTCGAGAAGAAAGTTGACGCTTACGGAATCACCTGCAATCTGATCACGATGATTGTTGACCCTGCCAGACCGGAAGTCGTCAACCTTCGCATCATAGAGGCTCTGTCGACGGCCAATCCAAGAGAAATTTTTCTCGCGTATAGTTTAGACGTTGGCGACATGCGTTATGTCAATGGGATGCCAACCGGGCTCACATGGACGCCGCTAAGCAGCGGAGACATTAGCGTTGGCTCGTTTAGTACTGTTGGCAGGTTCTACGGCGGGGCAAACAATGGCGGCGTGTTGAAGTCAACTGTTGATCAGGCGACCGCGACAGCAATGTGGGATGGTTTTGGTTTGGGGAGTTTTTCAATCCAATTTCAACGCGCATTAGCCGGGGCACCGCAAAACATATATATCATCACCAAGCCGATTTCGCGTGACGCATTGGCCCGGTATCTCGCTTGTCGGATTCAGATAGCCTCTTTCGCATTGGGACGAGGGGAACTCGACCGGCAGACTTATGATCGCATTAGCCGCGGTGGCCCCGGCATTACCGAAGATCAACGGACAGACCATGGAACCATTATCCCCGCTCTCGTCAACGAACCCCCGCTCGTTGGCGCGTTTTAGGAGTATGGTTCGCCCGAAGACCAGGAAGCTACCCTTCGCGGTAGCTTACCTCTGGATCTGCTGCCCGCGGCAAAGGGCGGCTTTGATAAGGCGGCACGGAAGAGACGCAAAATCGTGCGAGACGAAATCCGCATTGGGATGGTGCGTAAACAAGCACCTGAACGAAGAGGCAGATGCGGTCTTCTTTGGCTGGATCCCCAATCAGATCGCAATGCTGATCGAAATGTGTCGGGTCGCCGCCCGGCTTTTTGAGGAAGTAGCCAAGTATGGTGAGGCGAGTGTGCCGCGGATCTATGGTGATTTCTCGGGCCAACGCCTGAATCCTGGCGACATCCTCCAAAAATACACGATCGACCCCTACCAGCAGTTCGCCTACACGACTGGAAAGAACGCGTCCGACATCGCCTTGGTGATCGACGCCATAGAACTTTTACACAGCGGTCGATTCGACGGTTTCTGTCTTGTCTCTTCGGACAGCGCCTTCCAGCGCCTTGCGTCTCGTCTGCGGGAACAGGGTGCCGATGTCTTCGGCTTCCGCGAGCACAAGACACCCGAGAGTTTCCGGCAGGCGTGCCGCAAGTTCATCTACACCGAGAACCTGTTACCGCCTTTCACTTCGAAGAAGGCCCTTCCGCCAAAGCTCTGCAACCGCCTAGCGCGGCCATTCCTATCTTGAACAAGGCCATGATGCAGATGGAGACGGAAGATGGCTGGGTCGGCTTGGGCGCAGCGGGGCAACGCCTCGCGAACATCGCTTCCGACTTCGACCCGCGCACTTATGGATATCGAAAACTGAGCGATCTGGTCCGAAAGACCGGAGCGTTCGATATTGATCAACCGGAGGGCCGAGCAATGCGGATCAGGGCGAAACCGAAGCCACCACCCAAGATCGCCAAAGCGACAGCCCCCCGGTAAGGCTACCTTTGCTCGTGAGCCGCTTCGATCGGAACTCAGATCTAATCAACCCATTCTGTGCGCCGAGATGCAACGGGTCGCGTAGCTGGGCCATAGCCGACAACGCATTAGAGACTTCGACAACCGTGATGCTTCTATGGGACGGCTTGATAGAACATTAATAGAACACCCAAGAGGTCTATGTTTTTCCGATTTCCGCCCGACGCCCGGTGGAAATCCTGAGCGCTCCGTCGTCGAGTTCGGCATCGGCATCGGCGAATATAACGGCACGGTGCGCGTTTCCCGGCGCGTGTTCCAAATCCTGCTTCCAGAGGCCCCAACGCCGGAACGCTGCCTCGAAGCCTACCATCTTCACCGGACGCGCCTCGAACTGATCGCCGAACGGAAGGTTCGCCGCAGGCAGTTTCCCGACGACGGTAATGTCGAAATCACCGGTCGCGATTTGCGGGAACGGTCTGTCCAGGCGGGTCATCGAAGCCCCATCGGATTTCGCCGGGCCGCTTCATGAGAGCCACCTAACAAGCCGCTCGCGAAGCCGAGCGGCGGTTTCCTTCAGGACCAGGATTGGCGTTGCGAGCGGAGGAGTCGGAACCGGCTCGATGCTTCGTCTTCGGCGAGACGGCGCGCAGCGCAGGCGCGCGAGGCAAAGTCATGGAGCGCGAGATTACTTCGCAATTGATAGTTAATTTGTCAGTATTTGTTGCAACTTATGAGGGCATCGGCATACTGAGCCCGCATCGAGTTGTCTCCCAACGGAGATGATGCATTTCCCTGCATCGCGAAATGCTGTAGGGACAGAAACCCCGGTCGTCATGGCCGGGGTTTTCATTGCAGCGCAGCGATGAAATTATTCGCACTCCTGTAACCAAAGGTACCCAAAATGAAAAACGCTATGCTGGGCTTTGCCAACATCGCACACCGATGCTCGCCGTCATAATTACACTTGGCACGCTCATGCCCGCCCAACCGAGCCACGCAGCCGCCTGTGTCAATGGAGTCTACCGAGCCGGATGCGTCGGTCCCAATGGGGCTGTGGGAGTTCACAAGGCATATCCGCACCATTACGGTTATGGGTACCACCATCCGGTTAGTCGTGCCCACGGACCCTACCGAGCGGGGTGTGTCGGACCCCCATGGGGCTGCGGTCGTCCGCAGGCCATATTAGTGGCAACACCCCAAGGGCAGCGGCGAGCAAGGAGCCGCAGCTAGAAGATCGGGCGGTGGTGGCAGTGCGGATGTCGGCTTTAGTCGGTGCGGCTATCAGTCAGCGCACGATCCAGCAGCCGCTCGACATCGGTGCCGTCGCATGGTCGGTATAGACGCTATTGGGCTTGAAAAATCGCCGCCGTAGCTTTCTACCTCCCGGCTGTGACCTATTGAGGAAAGGCGGGGTGATTGTTCAGGCGAGCGGAACCGCAAAGGATGTTAGCGGATCGGCGCTATCGATATGGAGATCCCAAATCGCCCTCCGGATTTTTGGCCGACATGGTGTTTTGGGTCGATCGTTTTCCCGGCCACTGGAGAGGCCCGGACCAGCCGATCGTAATTCGCCTCAAGCTCCGGCTGCTGGTTCTCGACGGTCGGGGATTTCTGTATGGGTAATCGATACTGACTTAATCTCGCGCGCCCGCCATGCGGCCAAGGGGCGCGGTTGCGATGAGTCGCCCTAACCAATCTAAAGTAGTTCAGTCATTCGATTTTGGCTTTGGAGGAGGAACGCGACGGGGAACTCTGCCGATCGGAGTTGACGTCTTTCCACGAATGTCGTAACCCCGTCGCTCAAGCGCACCGACGACCTTCCAAGCGACCCGTCCCGAGAGGCGCGCGAGCTTTTCAATCTTGGTCTCGGCCATCCCTGGAATATGGCGTGGCGAGCGCCGATCTGAAACCGTCGATCCCTTGGGCGAGGAGCCGTTTTCTTGAGCGTAAAAGACTGAGATGAACTGGTCCAAGAACGCCAGTTTTGCCGACCGCCTGAGCGCAGCCGCAGAGGCGAAGAAGGCCCAATTGGAGCGGGCAGCCCAAGCGAGGTCTGAGGCCGAGAGCCCCGCCGCCATCAAGCGGCGGATGGCACGGGATGCGGTCAAGGTGGCTCGCGACGCCCGCATCGCTGAACGAAAAGCCACCAAGTTGGCCGTTGAAGCTCGTCAGGCTGCTGCCCTAGCCGCTGCGCAAGCCGCCGAGGTTGCCGCTCGCGAGGCCGCGCTGAAAGCCGAGCAAGAGGCCCGCGATGCGGAATTCGTCGAGCAGACAGCGCGGGAAGCCGCCCTGGAAGCCGAGCGGCAGGCCGCTCGCGACGCCCGCTATGCCGCCCGCAAAGCTCGGAAGCGAAAAGGCAGATAGGTCATCAGTCGATAGGTGGAGAAAGGATGCCCTAGCTGACCTACCGCGTAGAAATCACCCGTGATGAGCCGTAAGCTACTGTCGGGGTTGTTGGACGCGAGGCGGAAAGGCAGGCCGATTGAACCGAAAAACCTATATGACGGTCACTGCCACGCTGTTTCTCGTCGTGGCAATAATGCATCTGCTGCGGATCATCTTTGGGTGGCAGGTGGAGATCGGCGGCTTAAGCATTCCGTTCTGGGTGAGTTGGCTGGGCGTTCTTGTGGCCGGTGCCCTCGCATACCTCGGCTTCACGCGGTACAGATAGTCGCCCACCTGTCGCGACGAACCGCTCGACCATGCCCTTGCTTTGGGCGCTGAGTTTGAGAACATTACACGAACATGATATCTTCGGCTCCGAGGACGAGATCAGCATATTCGCGTCTTGGCTTTATTGGCCTACTGGTGAGCGGCTCACATCATCAGCCTCACCATCTCGCAATAGCAAAGGGCGAGTTCGACCACGAACACCTGGGCCATATCCACTGAAATCAACTTGGTCTGTCTCGTCGGAAAGAAACAGACACAGGAGGAGCGCTACATTGTTCAGGAACATCCTGGTCGCTACTGTATACACTAACCCACCGAGCGCCGGGCCCGAGGCGGTCCGCCCGGGGTCGAGATCACTCGAACGTCTGAACCGAACGGTCGCAATCGGAACGGTCAGGGTGCCTCGGCTCTATACGATACAAATTTCAGACCGCAAAATTATGGCACGGTGGCTAAGACGTTGCTCGCGACCACGATGATGGCAGAGTTTTCGATTTTTCAATGGGTTCTACCTTTAGAGCGATCGGTCATCACCGACGCGGAACGCGCTAGTGAGCGAAATTCGACGCGACTGCAAAGGCAGAACCCAAATCGGGCCACTGCATAGGATCTGTTTACGCGGCTTCACTGAGACCAGATACCGGGCGAAATCCTCGGTGTGTAAGCGCCGGAGCAAAAATCCCTCATTGAAGCGGCCGGTCAGTCCGGTTGCGCCGGAGTAAAACTCCGGCAGCAGGTAGCCCTTTGGCGTAATTGCCGAGGGCGGGGGATGAAGGTGGTTGAGCTTTATGGGCGGGTTCGTTACGCGGTACAGATCGAGGGTCTGAGCCGCCGGGAAGCGGCGCGGCAGTTTGGCATTGACCCGCGGACAGTAGCCAAGATGCTGGCGTTTTCGGTACCGCCCGGGTATCGGCGGAGCCGACCGCCGGCGCGTCCGAAGCTCGACCCGTTCACCGGGATCATCGACGGTATCCTGACGGCGGATGAGGGCCGGCCGAGGAAGCAGCGGCATACCTCGAAGCGGATCTTCGAGCGGCTTCGCGACGAGCACGGCTACTCTGGCGGGATCACCATTGTTAAGGACTACGTGTTGGCGCGCCGTCTGCGGCATCGCGAAGTATTCGTGCCGCTTCGGCACGATCCCGGCCATGCTCAGGTGGATTTTGGCGAGGCGCTGGCGGAGATCGCCGGGGTCGAGCGCAAAATCCACTTCTTTGCAATGGACCTGCCGCACAGCGACGCCTGTTTTGTGCAGGCCTATCCGGCGGAGACCGCCGAAGCGTTCTGTGACGGGCACAACGCCGCATTCACGTTCTTCGGCAAGGTGCCGCGCTCGATCCTGTACGACAACACGACGCTGGCGGTGGCGCGCATCCTGGGCGGTGGAGTGCGACAGCGCACGCGCGTGTTCAGCGAGCTGCAATCCCATTACGTGTTTGACGATCGGTTCGGTCGGCCCGGCAAAGGCAACGATAAAGGCAAAGTCGAGGGGCTGATCGGCTGGATCCGCCGGAACTTGCTGGTGCCGGTACCGCGGGCGGTCAGCTTGATGGCGCTGAACGAGCAGCTGCTCGAGGGTTGTCGGCGCCGGTTCGGGGATCGGCTGCGCGGTCACGACCAGACGATCGGCGAACGGCTGATGCGGGATCTGGAGGCGTTCCACGCCTTGCCGCCAGCGCCCTATGACGCCTGCGAGAAGAAGGCGGGCCGGGTCAGTTCGCAATTGCTGGTGCGCTATCGCGGCACCGACTACTCGGTGCCGACCGCCTACGGGCATCGCGAGGTTCTGATCCGCGGCTACGTCCACGAGGTAGTGATCTCCTGCGGGGCGGAGGTGATCGCCCGTCATCCGCGCTCCTATGAACGCGAGGACTTTGTCTTCAACCCGCTGCATTACCTGCCGTTGCTCGAACAGAAGATTGGCGCTCTCGACCAGGCAGCACCGCTGGTCGGCTGGGACCTGCCTGAGGAATTTGCCACGCTGCGTCGCCTGATCGAGGCCCGCATGGCCAAACGCGGCAAACGCGAGTTCGTCCAGGTGCTGCGGTTGCTGGAGGTATTCCGCCCCGAGGACGTGCTGGCCGGCGTCAGAGAGGCCATCGCGCGTGGCGCGATCGGCTTTGACGCGGTCAAGCATCTGGTGCTGTGCCGGATCGAGCGCCGGCCGCCGCGGCTCGACCTTACGGTCTATCCCTACCTGCCGCGGGCGAGCGTGGCGATGACCTCGGCCAAGGCCTATCTCGACCTTCTCACCAGCGTCTCTCCATGAACGACACGCCCCAGCTTCTGCTCGCCCATCACCTCAAGGCGCTCAAGCTGCCAACCTTCCTGCGCGAATACGACAAGCTCGCCCAGCGATGCGCCGCCGAGGGCGTCGACCATCCCCGCTATTTGCTGCGCCTGGCCGAACTCGAACTGATCGACCGGGAACGGCGGATGGTCGAGCGCCGCATCAAGGAGGCACGGTTCCCGACAGTGAAGAGCCTGGACAGTTTCGACTTCACAGCGATCCCTTCGCTCAACAAGACATTGGTCCTGGAGCTCGCTCGCTGCGAGTACGTCACTCGCCGCGACAACGTGATCGCGGTCGGCAACAGCGGCACCGGCAAGACGCACATTGCTCTCGGATTGGGGCTGGCTGCCTGCCAGAAGGGCTTGTCGGTCGGCTTCATCACCGCGGCCGCTCTGGTCCACGGGCTGATCGAGGCCAGGGACCAGAAGCGACTGCTCCGCCTACAGCGCCAGCTGGCCGGTTACAAGCTGCTGATCGTCGATGAACTGGGCTATGTACCCCTTTCGACGACCGGCGCCGAGCTCTTGTTTGAGGTCTTCAGCCAGCGCTATGAGCGCGGCTCCACCATCGTCACCAGCAATCTGCCATTCGACGAGTGGACCGGCGTGTTCGGGTCCGAGCGGCTGACCGGTGCGCTGCTCGACCGACTAACTCACCACGTCCACATCCTCGAATTGAACGGCGACAGCTATCGGCTCAAACAGAGCAAGCGACGCCAGCGCCAACCACCAGCCGCTAAGTCGAGCGACAACTAACCCCAGGCTTGATACCGAAATAAAAAGCCTGGTAGCGCCGATTTTCCTCGGCAAGGCCAATGGCGGATCAGCACGACGCGTGTGACGAAGTGCGTAAGTGGCGGCGTAGCTGCCAGCAAAAGCCCTGTGGATTTGCCGCTGCGCTTGGACGACGCTACGGCGTCGCCCACAACTCCACAGGGCCAACATCAGTAAGCATTGATTTAGAAATCAGAAAGGGGAGCTGGGGCTCGGCCGGAGGGTCAATTGAGGCAACGGAGCACGCTTGGTTAGGCAACGCTCGACGTCTCGGGAACATTCGCCGGTGAGGCAAGACACTTCTCATCCTGTTTGTCGCGCAGCAAAAGCCCTCCCGTGGGGGCATTTGGCATCCATCCGTGATGCAGTTTTACTCCGGCCCGTTGATGCATTTTCTCTCCGGCGTTGACACCTGGAGCAAGGAGCGCCGCGCCTGCGCTCGGATCGAGGCCACCACGAAGGGCCTCGACATCCGCTTCGTCGTCACCAGCATCGAGACGGGATCGGCCGAGCATATCTACGAGACGCTCTACTGCGCTCGCGGCCAGGCCGAGAACCTCATTAAATTGCACAAGGCGCAGCTCGCTTCCGACCGCACCAGCTGCCGCAGTCCGCTCGCCAACCAGATGCGCCTGATCCTACACGCCGCGGCCTACTGGCTGATGCTCACCGTCCGAGATGTCATCCCCAAGGCACACGCGCTCGCCGCTGCTGAGTTCGCCACCCTTCGCCTGCGCCTCTTGAATTCTTACGTCTGGTAATTTTAGGCGAGCCGGATCCATCTCGCCTGTGGTCCACGCCGTCCCTCGATGACATGCACGATAACGCGCTGCCCTCTCGACAGACTGCAAATAAGGGCTTCTTTGAGGGTTGAAACATGGACGAATACATCTTCACCACTACCATGGTCACAGACGATGAATCCGTAACCTCTCTTGGCGTCGAACCACCGCACCGTGCCGGGCTCCTTAAACGAGCCCTTACTCGATCTCGCCTTTCGGCAATCTTGTAACGCCGGTACGGCAGTGCTGTTATCGACACTCAGCACCTCGATGACCTGTAGCCCTTTGTCCGCCCGGTCGATACGGACTCTGAGCACCGCGCCCGGGTCCACAGCGGAGATATCTGACTGAACCAGCGCCCTCCGATGAAGGAAGGCATCACCGGAGCCATGCGATAGTTCGACAAAACCAAACCCTCTCCTCGGGTTGTACCGTCGAACAACCGCGTAACACACGAAATCAGAGCTTGGTCGAGGTCTGTCAGCGCTCAGCCCCAGACATTTATAATCGTCTGTAATAGGTGCGTCTTTTAAGGTCAAACAAGCTGGTGATTCGGTCATATCGAAAGAACCATTATTTTCCAATATCCGTCCGGAGCGCTAGTATGCTAAAAACTGAAGCTGAAGTTCCATCATGTAAATGACAAGACCTCGCAGAATCTTAATCGCATAGGTTGTAATTTACGTTGCCAGATTGCATTATGATCAAGCCAGTCTCCTGATGAGGAGTTGCACGGAGGCGATGTAAACCCAGGCTTTGGCGCTCGCGATCGAAGCCTCGAAATCCTTTGCCAAACGGCGGTTTCGATTGAGCCAAGCGAGGGTTCGTTCGACCACCCAACGGCGTGGCAGCAGTTGAAAGCCGGCAGCGTCAGCAGTGCGCTTGACGATCTCGATGGTCCAGTTCCCGAATTTGGCAAGGGCGTCACGCAGATTGGCGCCGTTGTAGACGCTGTCGGCGAACAGGTGGCGTAGCCAGGGAAACAACTGGTGCACGGCCTCGATGACAAGCTTGGCACCATCACGATCCTGGACATCAGCGGGGTGCACCTCGGCACCGACCAGCAAACCGCCAGTATCGGTAACGATGTGTCGAGTCGCGCAAGGGGAGCACCCCCACGCGCTCCCAGATCCGTCGGGCCATGCTCAACGGCTCCCGATGTCGCCGTCGACAACAGAGGCGCCAAGGGCAAACAGGGCCGGGTTGGCGCGGATGACCCGAGCGAACCACACCCTGCCCCCTCGGTCCGGACCGGAGCCGCTGTACTGTGCGGCCCCAGCGGACCAGGTAGGCGTCTATCCGCCGCAGGGGCGGCAAGAGCCGACCATAGAAGTGGCTGTAGTAGTTGATCCAGCCTTGGAGGCGGATGAACACCTGCCAGATCTCCAGCGTCGCTTCGTCTGTGGAGTGCCCACCGACGAACCGTCTGCCGTATTGCCTTCAGCGCCTTTGGACTAGCCGCGGGCAGGAAAGAGAGACCGAGCTTACCCCCGCGCCAGACAGCCGTCCTCGGACGAAACTCGTATCCGAGAAAGTCGAACGTCTGGACCGGATAATCTCCCTTACGGTTAGCATCCCTGCAGTAGACGAGCTTCGTCTTTTGCGGATGCAGAACCAGCCTGCAGGCCCCGAAACGGCCCTCCAGGGCGCTCCACAATGCCCGAGCTTGCTCGGCACTTCGACAATGGCAGATGAGGTCGTCCGCATATCGTTCGAATGGGATGCCGGGAAAGTTCCTCACCATCCACATGTCGAAGGCGTAGTGCAGGAACAAATTCGCGAGGCAAGGGCTTACCACCCCACCCTGCGGAGTTCCCGCCGTACGCGGTACGATGCCGCCATCCTCCATCTGTACCGGAGCCTTCAGCCAGCGCTCGATGTAGAGGCGCGCCCAAGGGCAATCCGTATGTTTACGGACCGCTCTCAGGAGCAGTTCCCAATCGATGCTGTCGAAGAACACCACCACATACTACCCATCTCCGCGACTTTCCACGTCCGGTAACAATCCTGCGCGAGCGGCATCCCTTCGAGGGCCGCGTTCTGCAAGCGCTGGGCGCCACGCACCGCCGCGGCGTAGCATTGCTGCTGGTTGGGCTCCCCGACGGCAGCCGCTCACTGATCCCGGCGGGGTGGACCGATTTGGCGGCAATGCCCGTCGCGGAACCCGCCGCCGCGACTGAGAACGGTCGACTGCACAGCCTCGCCAGGCTTGTCGATTTCCTCCACGCACGGACCATCCTAGACGCTCTCCTCAGCCGCGTCCCGAGCCCGCGGCCCAACCCTGCGACCACAGAGGAGAGCTGCCGTGCAACTCACTCTGGCGCTTCTCGAGCTGCCCGCGCCGCCGGCAATGCCGGGCGTGCAGCTCGACCCCGAAGCCCGCGCCAAAGCCATTGAGATCCTCGCGCGCATGATCGCGCAGACCCTCCCGACGTCCACTCAACCACAAAACGAGTGGCCGATGAGTGATCTCACCAAGATCAACACCACGCATCTCTCCCGCCTCGCTTATGTCTATCTTCAACAATCCAGTGCGGCACAAGTCGAGCACAATCGCGAATCGACCGCGCGCCAATACGCATTGGTCACCAAGGCGGCCGAGCTCGGGTGGCCGGCGCAGCAGGTTCTGGTGATCGATGAGGACCTCGGTGTTTCCGGCTCAGGCATTGTCGAACGCAGCGGCTTTGCCCGGCTCACCGCGGAGGTCGCACTGGGCCATGTCGGCATCGTGCTCAGCCTGGAGGTCTCGCGTCTGGCCCGCAACAACGCCGACTGGTACCGCTTGCTCGATCTGTGCGGCCTGACCGACACTCTGATCGGCGATGCCGATGGGATCTACCACCCCGCAATGTTCAACGACAGGCTGGTGCTCGGTCTCAAAGGCACAATGAGCGAAGCCGAGTTGCACATCTTGCGGGCTCGCTTGCTCGGCGGCATTCGCAACAAGGCTGCCCGCGGCGAACTGCGGCGGGGTCTGCCTGTCGGCTTCGTCTGGGGCGAGGAGACGGCGAAGTCCGCTTTCACCCCGATGCGGCGGTGGCCTCGGCAATCCGCACCGTCTTCGCGCGCTTCGCCGAACTCGGTTCGGTGCGTCGGGTCTGGCTTTGGCTGCGCAGCGAGGGCCTGACCTTTCCGATGCAAACCCATTATGGTGCAGCGATCCGGTGGATCGACCCGAGCTATACCGCTATTTATCATGTGCTGACAAACCCGGTTTACGCGGGCGCCTATGTTTACGGAAAATCCCGGCGTCAGATCACGCTCGATGCGACCGGGCGGCGCAAAAGGCAAATCCGCAAGCTGCCGCGCTCCGAATGGTCGGTCCTCATCCCAGAGCATCACACCGGCTTCATCGACTGGGCGACCTATGAGGCCAATCGGTCGCGCATTGCCGCCAACGCCCATCCCCAACCGCATCACTCAGGCGGTGCCGTGAGAGAAGGAAGCGCACTGCTGCAGGGACTAGCCACCTGCGGCGCGTGCGGGCGACGGCTGCGCACTCATTACACCGGACGCACCGCGTCTCCGGGCTACCACTGCGCCGGCAAAAACATCGTCGATGGTCGCGGCATCTTTTGTCTGAGCGTCGGCGCAGTGCAGATCGACGACGCGGTTGCACGCGCCGTTCTCACCGCGCTTGCTCCAGCGGGTCTCGAAGCCGCTCTCGCCGCCGCCGAACGGCTCGAAGCCGATCGCGACGATGCGCTCGCCCAGTGCCGGCTCGCCGCTGAACGTGCCCGGTACGAGGCACAACGTGCCGAACGCCGCTATCGCGCCGTCGATGCCGAGAACCGTCTCGTCGCCCGCGGCCTCGAGAGCGAGTGGGAGCAGCGCTTGCGCGAGCTCGAGCAGACCAAAGCCGAGCTCGCCCGGCGCGAACGTGAACGACCGCGAGCACTCAGCGCAGAAGACCGGCGCCGCCTGCTCGCGCTCGGCGCCGATTTGCAGAGCGTATGGGAAGCGTCGACCACCACGGCGCGCGATCGCAAGGAGCTGCTGCGAACGCTGCTCGAAGAGGTCATCGTCACCTTGTTTAAGGCCGCGCACCGCGCCCGCCTCACCCTGCGGTGGCGAGGTGGAAGCCTCACCGATATCGATGTCGATCTGCCACGCCAGAAACCGGCAATCGTGCGCACCGACGAGGACACAATCGCCCTCGTTCGCCGTCTGGCCGCTTATTACCCAGACGCCGTCATCGCCGGTATCCTCAACCGTCAAGATCGTCATACCGCTTACGGTCACCGCTTTACCGCCAACCATGTCAGCAGTTTGCGGCGGCAATGGAACATCCCGCGCTTCGAGCCGCCCGCTACCCTCCCCGAGGGCGAGTTGCTGACTGTCGAACAAGCGGCCGCGGTCCTTGGAACCGCCACCTCGACCATCCACCGCTGGCTCAATGACGGCTTCATCGGCGGTGAGCAGTTAACCCCGGGAGCTCCCTGGCGTATTCGCTTGACGGAGGATCTGCGCGACGGCTTTGTCAATGAAGCGCCAAAGGGTTTCCTCACGATGTACCAAGCAATGCGCCTTCTCGGGGTCTCCCGCCAAACTGTACTGCAGCGTGTCAAGCGCGGCGAACTCGATGCCATCCATGTCATGCGAGGAAAGAAGAAAGGCTTGCGGATCAAAGCGATATCGGCTCATCCCACGCTGTTTGACGTCACTTCATAAGCTGGGGGACAGTATGAAGCAGCTTCCAAGTAGCTCCGAACGTCGACGTCTAGCACCCAGTCGTACCGCCAGCAACGCTGGCAGGTCTCCCGGACTGCATCAATCGCCGACCGGCCCGGCCGGTAGCCATAGAAGTCCACATGGAAGATCGCTTCCAGGATGGGCTCCAGGTAGCGCTTGACGACTTCCTGGGCGATTCTATCCGCGACCGTCGAAATCCCCAACGGTCGGGTTTCCGTCTTGCCGTCGCCCTTCGGGATGTCGACCCGCCGCACCGGTGGAGGCAAATAGCTCCCCGAGGACATCCGGTTCCACAGCTTGTAGAGGTTATCCGAAAGATCAGCCTCGAAGTCTGCAATCGACTGTCCATCTACTCCAGCCGCCCCCTGGTTCGCCTTCACACGTCTTGAAGGCCTCCCAGACTTCCCTCTTCGGGATATCGAACGGCTTTGCCTTGTCCGCGGAGCTCCTCCTGTCGCCGGTTGACTCCGTGGCCGTCGGCTGAACAACGCAGCCCCTTCGGTCCAGCCCCATTACAGAGCCTTCATCCCTACTACAGAGCTGCTCCGCCCCTGTGCCCCGCTTCGGTACTCTGGTCCTTGCGGTGTGCGCCGCTTGGACGTCTCCCTTTGCATCGTGAGCGACAGGTTCTCACGTTCCATACAAGAGCCTGATCCGACTTCGCGCCGCCTACATGCCGGATGCCGCCCGGGCAGCCTTCAGGTCTGCTCCCGTGCTTATCCCGAGAGAAGCGTCCACCCCCCGGTTTCGACATCAGTCTAAGGCGCTTTCGACACTTCATCGACGGTTCGCTTGCGCTCGCCTCTCTCAGATCATACCTGCCGAAATCTCGTTCCGGCGTTTCCTGCAACGCTCACCACAGCCGCTCTTGACGGCTGCAGCTTGCAGCGGTTTGAGGCCTGCACCTGACTGCCGGCCTCGAGGGGCCCACCCTCATCTCTTGCATAGCACCACATCTCCTTACCCTGGCGATGTGTTCGTGACACACGGCGCTTGCGGCCCTTGATCTTCTTGGCCGCGTCGTACCCGCGCGGCCCACCGCTCTCGGTCGTCTTGACCGACTGGGTGTCGATGACCCCGGCCGACGGGCTCGCTTCGCGGCCCGCCGCTTCGCGGGCTTGCAGCAGCAACTCAAAATTGATCTTCTCGAACACGCCGCCGTCTCGCCAATCGTAGAAATAACCTTGCACGGTGGTAAACGGAGGAAAGTCCTTCGGCAGCATCCGCCACTGACAGCCGGTCCGCGCGATGTACAAAATCGCATCGAGCACCGACCGCAACTCGGTCTCGCGTGGCCGGCCCAAGCGCTTGACCGCCGGCATATGCCGCTCAATCAGCGCCCATTCGGCATCCGTCAGATCGCTTGCGTAGCGCTGTCCCTCTCGCTCATACTTCCGGCGAGTGATTTCGGTCCACATCTTGTGCCTCGTTGATTGCTTCACTACAACCATCATGCCACAACCGACTGAAACCACTCAATTCATTTTCGGTCAGCCTCTCAGGAGAGATACGGCTCGAAGCGATGAGAATTGGCGCAGTCTGGGATTGAACTAAACCGGTTAGAGCACAGAAGCACATTTTTTTAACGCCGGGCGGAAAAACCGCAAACTATTGAAAGCGTATACATGGCAGTCAGATGCAACAGGGAAAACATGCCACGGGGTAGCTGGTCGGCAGTGATGAACATTGACGAGCGCACCACGCCATCGGCGTAGCTGCCGTGCCATACCGCAAGCCATGCGCCGATAGCCGTAATAAATAGGAAAGCCTGCTGCGGGGTAAGTAGAATTATTGTGAGCCACGGCGCTAAATACCTTCTCGACAGCACCACGAAGGCTGCCATGGAGGAGGTGGTGAGTGCGGCGGCTAAACCTCTCGGGTCAGAGATAATCCCCAATAATGAATGCATGGGGATGTTGCCATCGGCACTCCGACTTCCGAGCAGGATCAGTGCTTCTATTAGGTGCGGCAATGCGGCGTGCATGACAATGGCATAGGAACTAATCGGCAGCATCAATCATTTCCCCAGAAAATGGTCCATGCCGAGCGGAACTGACCCAGCGCGGTCAAAACCGCGGCAACAGTGGTGCCCAACCACAGCATCGTCTTCAGTGACCATCTGCCGCGGTCGGCAGCTATAACGAGCGCCTCGACTTGAGCAAAGAGCCCTTTCCGCCCTGTGTGGCTCCCGTAGAGGACGGCATTGATTTCTTTAAGGTCGTGCCGGATCAGCGCGAGTTCCATTTCGAGCTCGCCGCTCATCTGGTTTCCAGCATCACGCCCGTGATGTTACCTCGTATTCGAATACCGGCTTGGTTGCACTGTATCATTATGATACTAGTAAATTATATTCAGCATTATCGCCGGAGTGATGCTCAAAGCTCGCCTAGATACCTTTCGTGGCGGTCGTCAATTAAGAAAACCCGCGTAAAACCAAAGACGACCCTAAATTGTCATACGCAGCCTTATACCAATTGCTCGCGTCGTTGTCAATTACATAATGGCGCAGCACCCGCCAGACCAGCCGGATCCCCACGTTGCCAGGCCAATGATGCTCGTCCTACCTTACCTGAAGCATATACCGTTATAGTAATATTATGAAAATGTCAAGCGATTAATTCGACAGAGACTGGCCTTTTCGCGATCGCCGCGCAGCAATGTCGGTTTTGTAAGGTTCGTCAGCGATCGTGCCCGGACGAAAGCCTGACCCGTCTGTTAGGCAGACGAATGGCAACGCTCGACGTCTCGGAACATTCGCTGATGAGGCAATACGGCTTCCTGTCTAGATTGCCGCGCTACATCGATAAGGGGGAGCCTTGACGGTCCCACCCCTCATGTGAAGTCTGCGGCACGAAGATGCGCCGCTGTTCGCCGAGCTCGCGCTCGCCCGCCGCACCGCCTTCCAGGCACGGAACAATCCAGACCGGAGCCTCATGGATGTGTGCGGCCAGATATTCCGCCGCGTCGCGAGCAGCCGCAGAAATCGCTCCCGGGTCATCCAGGAGCAGGCTCGCCAGCCCGATACCGTGGTGCGACCTGCTCATCCCACGCACGCTTATATAAGGCCCCGACAGTCTCCTTGATCTTCGGATCACGGATTAACAGGAAGCGCCAGCGCTGCATATTTCCGCCGCTGGGCGCGCACACCCCCGCCTCCAGGATCTTTCGGATTAGTTCCTTCGGCACCGGGTCTGGCTTCAGCCGCCGCATCGACCGGGTGGTCCGGATGATCTCTTGACGCTTCTGTAGGCGGTGTCGATGGCTTCGATCCGAAGACCGGTGTGTCGGATCAGAGCGTCGATTTTGCGATTTTGCGATCGAGATGACAGCCCCCCAACAATGTTTCGCTCTTCCTTTGTACCGATCACCATACTGGAAAAACATCCACTGGAATCGCCTGCCTGCGACAGACGACTGGTCGCCGCTGTAGGAATTCAGCCAGTGGGTATTCTGGTTGCCCGAGCTTGAGAGGCTGCTCCTGTCAGGCCGCTGACGGGACGATCGCTGCGACGATTGCCGATTTTGCGAACAACATCTGCACCTCCCAAAATAACCAAGAGATATGCGTATAAAAGCGGCCAAATCCGCGCCTCAATGCCGTTAGGCCTGGCCTGCGTCTTGTGGCGGTAACGGCCAACCCATTTTCTGGAATATCTCGCGAATCTGCTGAAAAAGCGCCGTGGCAGCCGAGCGATCCATACGGATGGCCAAGGTGGTGGCCCCTCGGTGCCTTCCGGGGCCGGGCGGTTCCGTTGAATGCACTTCGACTGATGCACAGAGCCGCAACAAGAGGCCGGTCCTGTCAAGCGGCGAAATCTCGATCTCTTGAACGCGCTGAATGAACTCGTGATGCCCGAGCGTCAAGATTTCATCAGGCATGACTTCACTCCTGAGTTGGTTGGCACCTACAGGATAGCGAAGCGGGATCGGGGCGTCATGCTCCGGTCCCGCGTCTTTCACGGCTGCGCGGTCATTTCCCGACGAGTTGTTCAGTAGGTGAGCCGACGACCAGCCATTCGACGGGCCGGAAACCGCCCGCAGCTATATCGACATGTTCGCCGCGGCGGCGCGCCGGAGCGCGAAGCCGCATTATCTGCTCACCACGAGGCCGGGGGTCATGGACCGGGCGCTCGTCGGTGTTCTGCGTGAGCACGGAGTTGCCGCGGTCGGAGGCTTCCGCGAGGGGCTGATGGCGATCGACCGGTTGGCGCGCAACGCGAAATGAGGGAGGGAGCCGTGGCGGATGGGATCGTGCTCTACCAAGTCGACGACAAGGTCGGCATCATCACGCTGAACCGGCCGGAGAAATTGAACGCGATCAGCCGCGAGCTGCAGCTGGCATTGACCGAGGCGTTCGTCCGCGCCGACGCCGACCCGGCGACAAGCGTCGTGCTGCTGCGTGCGGAAGGTCGTAGCTTTTGCGCCGGCTACGACATCGGCGCCCAGCCCGAGGGACTGACGACTGGCGGAGCAGCGCATGCACATCTCGCACCACAGCTCGAATTCGAGATGGCGCCGTGGCTAATGAAGAAACCGGTGGTCGCCGCAGTGCAGGGCCATGTGCTGGGCGGCGGGTGCGAGTTGGTCATGCTGTGCGACATGACGATCGCCGCCGACAACGCCACCTTCGGCGAGCCGGAGGTACGCTTTTCGGCAGTCGGGCCGGCGATCGTTATGCCGATGATCATCGGCTACAAGAAGGCCCGCGAGCTGCTCTATCTCGGCGACCAGATCGATGCCAAGACGGCGCTCGATCTCGGCATGGTGAACCGCAGCGTCCCCCTCGCCGAATTGCGCGAGGTGAGCCTCAAATTCGCTAAACGGCTATCGCTGATCTCGCCCGAGGCGCTCTACGCGACCAAGCGTGCGGTTAACCGCGTCGCAGACGCCGCCGGATTCCGCACCGCGCTCTATGCCGGGCTCGACGTGGTCGGCCCGCTTTACGCAACCACCACCGAGCTCGGCGCGCGTTTTCGCCAGATCGCGACCACCGAGGGCGTGCCTGCCGCAGTGCGCTGGCGCTCGGCGCAGTTCAAGGAATAATCGGCGCCGCGGTTGTGCAAGAGCCGACGTGCTCTCTCAGTGAACCGAGGAGGTCGAGATAAAACATGGCGAGGTCCGGCATTGAGTGTATCCACGGCGGATCGTCGGAGCCGCCAAAGCCGGGATGCTCAGGCACAAGCAGCTCGTAACGCTCCGCCAGAGCTTCGAAGAACGGCAGCCATTGCGGTACCCCGCCAGCACCATGCAGGAACAGTACCGTGGGGCCGCGCCCTGCCCGGTGTAGCTTGATGGCCACGTCTCGGACCTTAAGGTTGGTGAGTTGCGCCGGCATATCGTCCGCTCCCTATTCAAGACGCATCCTCTGGGATCGCATCATCATAGCCGTAGAAACCAGGGAAGATCACTTCATAGACGGACGGAAATCCTGATCGGGAAACGAGGATACCGTTGGGGGCTGGATCACGATCACCGCGCGATCGTAACTCTGGTGGCAGCTGTTGCACGACACTGTCAGTCGCCCATAGGCCACTGTGAACTGGCTGATGTCCTTAGCCTGGATTGATCGGTCGAGTGCCTCCAGCGGTTCCGTTACCGTCGATCTGATCATTTCGGGGATCGACAGATCACGATATTTCGGCAGGATCTCGGCGAGGTCGGAGAACGTTTCGCGCAACTGATCGAGCTCATAGGCGGCATAGGGCCAATTCTGCTCGCTCCCGGCGAGACCAAGCTTGATATGCCGTGGCTGCACTAGCGCTGTCATCAGATCGCCAACAGCGGCAGGGTGTGGTTGTTGCGCCGTCGCGAGGCTCGGCCCAATGAGTGCTCCTGCCACGGCCGCCGCGGCGATCGATCGACAGGCCCGCGATATTTCCCGCTGCATGGGACGCCGAGGTGAAAGGGTGAACGGCCCGGGCTATGACCGGCTTGGCGTGATTGGCATCGTCGCGATGCTCGTCCACGCTACCGGTGCCCCAGCCTTCTCGGCTGCTTGTTCGGGCGGTAGCGTGGGATCCCAATGCACTCCAAGAAACCGCCGACCCGTGACTTTCCCGGCAGCATCCGAGACAAGCCAGAGGAGAGGCGGCGCCATGACCTCCGGCTGGATCATCTTGGTGCGATCGAAGCCCGATTTCGGAGGCCATAGGCGTGTTCGTTATGCCGCCCGGGACCAGGACGTTAACGGTCACTCCAGTACCGTCCAGGTCTTTCGCCATGATGGCGCTAAGTGCCTCGAGTGCGGCCTTGGATGGCCCGTAGGTCGGGGAGCCGGCGTTCAGCATCGTGCCCAGGCTGGTCGTGACATTGACGATGCGGCCCCAGCCCTGGCGCATCATGTCGGGCACGACCGCGTTCGTCAGCGCGAGTGGCGCCGTCGTGTGAACCGCGACAAAGCGGCGCCACTGATCCGGCGTGATCTCCCAGAATTTGAGGGGGCGCTGCCAACTATCTGGACGGATTGCTCCCGGGCCGATGCCGGCATTGTTGACGAGGATGTCGATGCGGCCCAACCGATCGCGGGTGGCTTTGGTGATCTCCTCGGCCGCGGAGTCGCTAGTCAGATCCGTTTGGATGGTGAGGAGTTCGGCCCCCTTTCCCTGCTCACGCGCGCTCGCCGCAAGCGCTCCCAACGGCTCTCGATCGCGATCGACACCGGCGACCCGGATGCCCGCCGCCAACAGGCCCCGCACCATCGCCCTGCCGATACCGCCTGCCGCACCGGTTACGATCGCCACTCTCTGGGTTTCGGCCATAGGTGGTTCCTCCCTTGTTGCCCGGGTCTATCCTACTTCGGTCTTGAAAGGCGGCAGTAATATGACCCAAGCAGACCTCGCTCCGCGAGAACGATGACAATGCCCTCGGTGAGGGGTTTTTGGTCTTGGCCAAAATGCGAGCCGGCTTTTCAATGCCGTGGCGTGCTCGATACCTCCTGATTGGAGGCGTCACGATCGTCACTGCCGTCGGCCTGATCGGCTGGCACTTTTTCGGCGGGCGGGGCGAGGTTTTGAAACCCGATGGTGGACCGGTGGTGACTGTCATGGACTTCGGGCAAAGCTTCCCGCTCGATCCGCTCCCCTCTGGCTGGCGACATCGGAAATTCTGGACGCGTTCGCCTATGAGCTGCGAACCGGACCAAACCGTCCTAGCGGATAACCGATCGGCAGCAGGGCATACCGAGCGGACGCCCGCTGTCAATCCGAGCGCGGCCTCAGCTTGCTGCTTGGCTCAGAAGGTAATCAGCCTCGCTCACTGCCCCGTCGTCGTCGCACGCTGACATTCGTCGTCGGGCGGCATCCACGCTTCGGCCCCGGAACCGCTCTTTGAGGTCGAGAGACTTGGTCGCTGGGCTCCGCCCGAGCCGAGCCTCCAAGAAGCGTCACAATTCCTTCATTTGACATCCGACCGGTACTGGAACACCCCTACTTCAGAGCGAGCACATTAGGCGAAAACGCATGAGGAGTGTGACCGTTCGAGTGCTGGCTGCGGATCTTGCTCGTAGATGGTCTTGATGCGCGAGTGGCTCGATCTCAATCGATGCGAGCCGACAAGGTTCGACTGCGGTAAGAATGGGGCAGAGGTGGTTTTGTTCGTCGCCTTCAGCTCGGGCGTGGCCGCCGAGGGATTTGCAAGACGTTTTGGCGGTGAAAGTGGCGCATCAGCGTCCGTCCAGGGATAGTTCGCGCACTGCGAAATAGGCCGCAAGCGCCCCCCTGCGCGAAATCGTGTCCTCGCGAATTTCCACCACCACCGTGGAATTCGGCGGGCAAGTACCCGCTTTTGTCCGAGTGACGACGTGGAAATAGACCCAGAAGAGCCTAGCCGTTGGCTCCCGTTCTAATCTCTACTGCGGCGCGGCTGCACCCGCCCTGTGGTGTGTGCCGCCCCTTGCGGTGCTGGTGGGGTGATCTCCCGTCCGGTTTCTGCGGCAGCTTCGGCGGCGAGATCACTGATGTCTTCGATTAATCCAGCTGTACCCTGGTAGGCGAGGATGCCCCCCTTGATCACATTCTTCGCGAGAGGTCGCAGAATTGGGCCGGCCAGCGGCAATATAATCGCCGCACCGACGCCGAGTGCCACGCCGGTCACCAAATTGCCGCCACTGAGAATGTAGTCGAAAAGGGCCATCCGATCTTCTCCTCGCGATCGGCATTAGCACCGCGGATCATAGCCCAGTCGCCTCCCGTCTGCTAAGGAATTCCAGCCGGGCGCCGGGCGCAGAGGTCACGGGAATATTGTCGAATACTCTCGGTGTAGTCCCCTCTTGGACGACCACCGTCACCCCGCGCAGCCCGTTCGCCCGCAGGGTCCAGACTGAGGCCGACAGTCGCGCATCGGTGCGCTTCCGCAGAAGAAACCCGGCACCAGTCCCGGCGGCGATCGAACCGGACCGATACTGCCAGGCGGTTGTGCCATTGCGTGGCATAGGCTACCGCGAGCGTCGCGGAGGAGATCAGGTTGAGGTCCTCCGAGCTGTCCGCGGCCCCGCGGGCCAATTGTAGGAGCCCCGTGAGGGTAACCGCTTTAACCTGATGTCGCTGGTGATCTCTAAAGCGACGCCCCCGGCGTCCGCAGAGAGGAGATACGACGCGTGGAAACGTTCTGACCCGGCGATAATCACGGTTATCGGCACCTTGCCTGTAGGCACCCGATTAAAGTCTCATCCCTCTGGATTTCGACCTCGGGACCGCCGCCGCCAACCTGAAGAGGGTCGACCCGAAGGCGCCGGTGCTTCAGCTTTCGGCCCGTACCGGGGAAGGGATCGGCGACTGGTACGACTGGCTGCGCCGGCAATCGGCCGCCGCGCGCGAAGCGGCATTCACGTAAGCCCGATTTTTACCGCCTCGCGCGCGTGCGCGTGTGCGGCGGTATTGTTTGCTGCCGCCGACGCTGATGCCGCAGGCTCCTCCCGCAGCATGGCGACCGGCTCCACGGGCGCGACGGTGGCGCGGCGCCGAGTATCGGCCCAGCGCTGATTGGCAGCCGCGGGTGCCGGATCGGCAGTATCAGCCGGGCGCGGATATTTACGCGGGCGGCCTCGGCGTCTCGGCGCTGGCGATGCTTGGGCGGGCGGTGGATCGCGGGCTCAGATGGTGGTGACTGCCGGCTGGCCGGATGTCGGCCGGGCATGAAAGTCCGCTGTTCCTCGAGCAGCCGCTCGAGATAATCGTACCAGCTCTGAATAAGAACCAGCCGGCGCCGTCCGACCAAAACGGATTTGACGTCGCGCGAATTTAGAAACTCGTAGCCTCTGCTATGCCCAACATGTGCGATTTCGCAAAATTCCTCAAATGGTACGACTTTGAAGCGATCTTCTACAGCAATACTGGTTTTGCGGCTCTCCACTGCGGCCTCTGATGAAAATGGTTATCAGGGCGTCACCGCGCGTCCGCGGATCTGCGCGCATAGATATCGTTCTGGATCGTAGCGGCGCAAAATAATAATTGTTACAATGCTATCGGTGTCTGCAAATAGGTAATTTTCGGAATTGCATCTATCCCGGCTGGGATAGGTCGTAGCCAAATCGCGGGTCTGCCCGCACTACGATAGCCGCCGCGATATCGCTCGGCGCGGTGAGCCGCTATAAAGGCGCGGAATAGATACGCGAATTCAGGCGGACACCGAGCGCGAGCGAATCCCGCCAGCGGGACAAAAGCGCGATGAAAATCTTGTAAGCCTTTGAGGTTACATAGCGTTTTTATCAGCCATTTTGCCGATTCGCTGCAGATGCAGCCAGCCGAGGCAGCGCTTACATCCGCAGGTTGCAATATGAAGGAGCAACGGCGCGGGTCGATCGAGCCGCTCGCCGCGGCGATGGCGACGGAATAATGTTAGCCGGCTGATTCCGAGCAAGCCAAAAGGGGGAAACATCATGAAACACACTATCGCGGCCCTGCTGACGGCAGGCGGGTTCCTCGCCGCGTCCCTTTTGGCCGTACCGACGGCGCAGGCCGCGGACGTCCTTACGCTGACCTCGCCGGCGATCCAGGACAACGGCACCTTGGCGACCAAAAATGCGTGCAGCGACAAGCAGAGGAGCCCGAATTGCGTCGGCGAGAACATCTCGCCGCCGCTCGCCTGGTCGAATGTGCCGGACGGCACCAAGAGCTTTGCCCTCGTGCTGGTCGATCCCGAAGGACGCGCCCCGGCCGGCTTCACGCACATGGTGGTCTACGGCATCCCCGCCGACGTGAAGGGCTTTGCCGAGGGGGAACTCAGCAAGCCCTCCGACAAGTTCGTCGGCGGCAAGAGCTCAACGAACCAGGGGGTCTATTTCGGCCCGGGCACGCCGCCAAACACCGATTGGCACCACTATACGTGGACCATAATCGCCACCGACCTCGACCCCAAGGCGCTGCAGCCGGGTATGACACGCGAGGAATTGGCCGCTGCCCTCAAGGACCATGTCAAGGGCTCGGCCGGCCTGGTCACCCGGTTCCGGCACCCCTCCTGATTGAAACCGCTACGACGTCAGGCAGTGCCTCGGAACCCCATGATCGAGGGGTTCGATTTCGGGGCCCTTATAGGGGACACCCTCGTCGGGGTCGGCGCCAACCATCGTGATCCCTTCGGTGCGCGGCTCCTGCTCGGGATCGTTGCCGGTGACGATAGCGTCACCGGAGACGACTTCATTGCGCCACGGCCAAATCATCCGGAAACGCTCGAGCCGCCGCCCAGTGCCGCCGGAAACATAAACTGTGGAGCTCAACAGAAAAGCGCGGTCGGCGATTTCCGCCCCGGCCGGCTCATGCGTCTGCGCCCAGATCACGGTCTCGCCGCGGAACCAGGCGTTGAGAGCCGCGGTGTCGTCGTGCTCGCCGTCCCCCCACAGGAGGTGCGGCGCCGCAGCGCATTTCGACTGCTCTTCAGCCTTCGCCGAGGCTAGCGCCGCGAGCGCCGCAAAAAACGCCGCCGCGACGAGCGTCAGGGCTGAGGCGGGTGCACGCCGCGAGGATCTCCTGGCTGAACGCCACCGACCGATCATCGCCCGGATTTGCATAGGAAAGGCTTTTGCACGCCGGACCTCGCCGTCCTTGCCTCGTTGCCGGCGATCATCTACGACCTCACGGGCCGAAGCAATCTGTCCAGCCGTGGAGATGCCATGGTGGAGATGTCATGAAGGTCGGTATCTTTCTCACCTGTCAGCACCCGCCGGGAAGCGACATGGTCGCCGGGCTCGAGGGCCAATACGCCATGACGCGACTGGCACGCGACCGCGGTTGGGACGCCGTCGCCACAGGCCAGCATTACCTGAGCGAAGGGGTGCGCCAGGTCCAGCTGGTGCCGTTTCTGGCGCGGCTGGCCGCCGAAGCCGGTGAGATGACGGGCATTGCCGGCGTGCTGTTGACGACATTGCACAACCCGGTCGAAGTCGCCGAACACATCGCATCGCTCGATGCGATCTGGCGCGGCAATTTTGTCTTTGGCGTGGGTCTCGGCTACCGCGATGTCGAGTTCGACGCCTTTGGCGTGCCGCGCGGCCATCGCGTGCGCCGTTTCGAGCAGTGCCTCGAAGTCGTCAAGCGGTTGTGGACCGAGGACAATGTCAGCTTCGAGAACGACGTCTGCAAATTGAACAATGTGACGATGACCTGCCGGCCTATCCAGCAGCCACATCCGCCGATCTGGGTTGCCGCCAACAACGACCGCGCAGTGAAGCGCGCCGCACACCTCGGTGACAGCTGGTTTGTCAATCCGCACGCCACGATCCCCGAGATCACCCGCCAGCTGGCTCTGTACCGCGCCGAACTGACCCGGCTGGGCAAGCCGTTTCCGCGGGTGCTGCCCTATGCGCGCGAGATCTATTGCGCGAAGGACCGAGCTACTGCGCTCGAAATGGCCGGGCCTTACCTTGTCCGAAAAGTACCAGACCTACGCCAAATGGGGACAGGACGAGGTTTTGCCCGGCGACGATACGTTCCACCAGCCTTTCGAGGAGCTGCTGCGCGACCGGTTCGTCATTGGCAGCCCCGATGACTGTTTCGAGCAGCTGCGTCCGTGCTGGGAGCAGACGGGGGCGAATTTCCTGATGTTTCGCACCCATTGGAGCGGCATGCCGCTCGGCCACGCATTGGCCAGCATGCGCCTGATCAGTGACGAGCTGTTGCCCGCATTGCAACAAATCCAGCCAAATCCGGTTGACCCTCACCCGCCTCGCTGCGCTCGCGCAGCGTCGGGCGGCGAAGTCGGGTCGTCGAAGCCGGTGTGGGCGGAAAACCGCGCCGCTCCCTCCCGCGCCAAGTCGAAGCAGCGGATCAGCACGGCTTCATCAGCCTGCATTTTCGGGAAATAGTAGTAACGCTGATTGGGATTGTAGGTGATAATCGAATAGGTCTCGCCAATGCGGTCCGGGTATTTGAGGTCGCTGGCGACGCACAATATCACGTCATTCCCGCAAGCGGCCCGCGAAACGGGAACCACAGAATCAGCGCACTGCCTCAGCCGCTCTTCCGCTTCCCCGCCCTCAGTTTGCCGCGGGGGCGACGGAAACGGGCTATCCTTTACGCGCCCGGCGGGATGTTTATGATCCATCGTGGGCAGCCTCGCCCATTGCGTATATTGTCAAAGGCAACGCGCGCCGGCTTCCGTCGCCCCCTTGATGACGCGCTCGCATTGGAACGAGGAAATTGAGTGGCGCTACGACGGTCTTCAAATCCGCGACTACCGAGCCGTCCATCATAGCGTCCGGGGTTAGCAATCCGTCAGCCCAACCCTAAAGAGGCAGTGACCGTCAGCGCGCTATCGCGCCGGAGGCGCTTCCGGCCCTTCCGCAAGAGGCACGACCTCGATCGTGATCGGCAAATACAGCTTCAGGACATCGGTGGCGAACTCGACCTGCTCGTCGTTGAGCGCGCGCACGAATACTACCGTCTCGCCGTTGCGGATGAACCGCGCAAAGCTCTCGCGGGCATTGCCGATCACCAATGGATCGACCTCCAATGCCGCGAGCTCGGGCTGTAGGACAGGAGGAATAGGGCCGACCTCCTTCAGTATCCGATGCGCAATATCGCGCGACGCCACCCCTTCGGTGATCAGCCGGTGGACGGCGTCCTCGGCGATCCCGCTCGAATGGAACAGCCCGATGACCAAACGCGTCGGCATACGGCTCTCCACTTACGCGTTCCTTCCGGGCGCCCAAGGCTCGGGCGCGCGCGGTTCCAGATCGGTCACGACATCGACCACGACAGTTTCACCGGCACCCATTGCCTCGGTGAGGGCGGGGGCGATCTCGCCCGGGTGCTCCACCCGAATGCCGCGGACGCCAAAGCTCCTCGCCACAGCGGTGAAATCGGTCGGTCCGAAGCGGATCAGCTCCTCTCCCCGGCCCGGCCGGTTCCCGGCGACGCGGCGCACCCCCGTCAGGTTTTGGCCGAACCCGGAATTGTTGTTGACGACGACGGCCACGGCGATGCCGCAACGGCGCGCCGACTCGAGTTCGGCGAGATGGTAGTAGAACCCGCCATCGCCGGTGAAGCACAGGACCTTCCGAGCCCCGGCCGCGCATTTGGCGCCGAGCGAGGCCGGAAACGACCAGCCGAGCGACCCCGCCGCCCGCAGGTAGGTTTGCCCGACGCCATTCAGCTCGATCATCGTGCCGGTCCAAATCCCGGAATACCCGGTATCCGCGACCAGGACTGCATCGGAGGGCAATGCCCGGGTGATTTCGGCGCATAACCGCTCGACGCGGATCGGCGCATTGTCGTTTTCGACGAGCGGGGTCATCGTGGCGCGCCAGTCGGCGACGATGCGCGCCGCCTCTTCGGCGAAACCGGAATCGCGCGTCGGTTTCCCGATCACTTCGTTCAGACAGGCCAGGGTCGCCTTAGGGTCGCCGACAACACCCGTCGTGTTCGGGTAGCTGCGCCCGATCTCCAAGGGATCGGCGTCGATCTGCACGATCTTTGCGTCGCGGGGTGGCACCGTCCAGTTCAAGGTGACCTGGTCGCCGGTATCGCAGCCGATGAACAGCACCAGATCGGCACTGTGGACGATGCGGTTGGCCGGGGGCGCGGAATAGCTGCCGGCAACCCCGACGCAGAGCCGATGCCGTGTCGGGATGAGGCCGCGCGCGCCAAGGGTCGTGGCAACCGGCGCCTGCAGCGCCTCGGCCAATGCGAGAACCTCAGGCCCCGCCTGCGAGGCTGCAGCGCCGTCGCCGGCAACGATCGCGATGCGGCGGCCCGCGGTCAGCGCCGCGACTGCGCGCTCGATATCGACGGTATCGGCTACTGGGCGATGCGCCGGGATACGCCGTTCCTCGGGGTCGATGACCGGCGGTTCGGCAGTCTGGCCAAGCTCGATCTCGTCCCCCTGGTGGCCCGAAAAATCGAGGTGCGTCGGCCGCGGCGTCTCTGCTAACGCGGCGCGCCAGGCGTAGCGCAACAGGCGTGGCAGTTCGGCGGTCAGGTCGACGGTGGTCGAGAATTTAGTCACCGCGGCGAAGAGCGGCGCATGAGGAATTTCCTGGTACGCGTTACGATGCTGAAAAGAAGGTGGCTTGCGGCCGGTCAGCGCAACCACCGGGCTGCGCCCCAGAAAAGGGTCTTGCAGTCCGGACGCCAGATTGGCGGCGCCGACCGCCTGCGCCATGCACACCCCCGGCCGCCCGGCGATCCGAGCATAGCCATCGGCCATATAAGCCGCGGCCTTTTCCGAATGTGCCAGGATCGGGGTCACCCCGAGGTCCTTCAACTGCAGCAACGTGCGGCGCAGCACAAACTCGACAAAGAAGACATGCGTCGTGCCCGCCCCGGCCAGCGCTCTTGCCAGCCATTCGGCCCCATTCATCGATCCGTCTTCACTCAATTTCAGTTCCTCCTGAGAGTAGCCCCTCTCCGCCCTTCAAGGGGGGAGAGGGAGGGGCCCACGCTGCAGTCGTGGGAGGGTGAGGTGGGTAATACCCGCTCGAAGCCCGGCGCCCCCACCTCACCCCGACCCTCTCCGCCCCCGAGTGCGGAGAGGGAGAGGTCCTTAGATGACGTTGTTGTCGCGCAGCCGATGAATTTGGTCCGGCGTGTAGCCTCCCAGGGTGCGCAATACATCCTCCGTGTGCTCGCCTTTCAGCGGCGCGCGCTTGGCGGCGACGGGCGAATCCGAGAGGCGCACGGGGCAACCGATCACGGAGAAGCGGCCGCGCGTCGGGTGGTCGAGATCGAAGATCGTCTCGCGCTCGCGCAGATGCGGGTCGGCGAGCACCTCGGCAGTGTCGAGCACCGCGCCGCAGACGATGCCGCGCCCGGCGAAGGCTTTCATGACCTCGCGCTTCTCGCGCCGCGCCGTCCAGCTTTCGATCTCGGCGGTCAATGCCGCGCCATTGCGGGCGCGCGCCGGCGGCGTCGCAAAACGGTCGTCGGTGCGCAGATCCGGCCGCCCGATCACCTCGGTCATCGCCTCGAACATCTCCGGATTGTCCGGCGGGATGATCATGTAGACGTAATCGTTCGAGCCGCTGCCGGCGCAGCGCAACAGATCGGACCAGCCGCCGGTCGCCGAGCGGTTGCCGCTGCGCTCGAGCGGTTTGCCGGTCGCGAAGGTCTGCGTGTATTTGACCCGGGTCAGGTTCAGCACCGCCTCCTGCATCGCCACCTCGACGAGCTGGCCGCGGCCGGTGCGTTCGCGCTGAACCAATGCCGCGAGAATCGCGATCGTCAGATGCATTCCGGTGCCGGAATTGCCGATATTGGCGCCGTTGACCATCGGCGGGCCGCCCGCCTCGCCGGTGACGCTCATCGCGCCGGAGGTCGCCTGCGCCACCGGCTCGAAGCATTTGAAACCGCTATACGGGCCGTAGGAGCCGAACCCCTTGACCGAAGCGTAGATCGCCCGAGGATTGAGCTCTTTGACCGCCTCCCAGCCGAGGCCCAGCCGCTCCATAACGCCCGGGCCGAGGTTTTCCGCGACGATATCGGCCTTTTTGATCAGGCGGCGGGCAATCTCCTTGCCCTCTTCGGTCCGCAGATTGACCACGGTGCTGCGTTTGTTGCTGTTGAGCAGCAGGAAGAAGAAGCTGTCGAGGTCCGGGTTGTCCATGTTCCACAACCGGCGCGCCCGGTCACCGTGCGGCGGGCGCTCGATCTTGATCACATCGGCGCCGAGCCAGGCCAGCATCTGGGTGCAAGAGGGGCCCGCCTGGTCGTGCGTGAAGTCGATCACGCGAATGCCCTCTAGAGCCTGGCTCATTATGGGTCCTCCTTCGCCTCGAGCATCCTCGAATGTTAGCGACCCTACACCGATGCCAAATCGGGTTCCACCGGCTCGGCGAGGCGGTTGACATCGGGGTACGGCCGGAGTTGCATCCGTCGGCGGATTAAGGAGGTCATCATGCAAGGCGATGCGACTGTCATTCAGCACCTCAACGCCGTGCTGAGGAACGAGATGACCGCCGTCAATCAATACTTCCTCCATGCCCGGATGCTGGATCATTGGGGTGCCGTCAAGCTCGGGGCTCATGAATACGAGGAGTTGATCGACGAGATGAAGCACGCGGACTTGCTGATCAAGCGCCTCCTGTTCCTGGGCGGCGAACCGCGGTTGGAGTTTGACAAACTGCTGATCGGCACCAGTGTGCCCGAGGTCCTGGAATGCGATCTGCGGCTCGAGCAGTTGGCGATGCCGCAACTGCGCGAGGCGATCCCGTATTGCGAAGGCGTCCGCGACTTCGTCACTCGCGACCTGTTCAGCGAAATCCTGAAGGGCGAGGAAGAGCACGTCGATTTCCTCGAGACGCAACTGGAGCTGATCGGCAAAATCGGGCGCGAAAACTACATCCAGCTGCAAGCCGAGCCGCCCGGCTAGCGGCACGCGGGATCGAGAGGAGGGAACCAGCAAATGTCAGCCACAACGCAGCGCTACAATGTCGGCGGGATTTATCTGCAGCGGCCGTTCAAAATCCGCCGTCTCGGCCATTTCGGGTTCAATGTCGAGAAATTGCCGGAGGGCCGCGAGTTCTATGGCGACCTGCTCGGTTTTACCGCCTCCGACACGCTCGATTTCTCGCGCGCGCCATGGTTCCCGAAGGATGCCGATCTCGGCGACCCGCGCGGCTATTTCATGCGCTATGGGACCGACCACCACGCGTTTGTGCTGTTCCCGAAGCGGGTCATGGATCACCGCGCCGACCGCAAATTCGCGCCCGAGGTCACGATCAACCAGATCACCTGGCAATGCGGCAGCCTCAAGGAAATCGTCGACGCGCACAGCTATTTCGAGGAGCAGCAGGTCCGCATCCAGCGCGTCGGCCGCGACATGCCGGGCAGCAACTGGCATGTCTATGTCTACGACCCTGACGGCCACACCAATGAATTCTACTACGGCATCGAGCAGGTCGGCTGGAACGGGCTGAGCAAGCCGCGCGACATGTATTACCGCGGTTTCAACGAGAAGCCGTCACTACCGCAGATGTCGGAAGCGGCCGAGGTGGCCGAGGCGCACGCGAAGGGCATCGACATATTCTCCGGCCACCGCCCACAGCCGCCCCAAACCGGGACCTATGATGTCGAGGGCGTGCTGCTGCCGCGCCCGTTCAAGATCACGAAGATCGGCCCGGTCAGCCTGTTTGTCGAAGACGTCGACCGTGCCGAGAATTTCTATACCGAGCGGCTCGGCTTCGTGCGCAGCGAGGAGGCGGTCTACCACGGCGGCCGCTGCGTTTTCCTGCGTTGCGGCGCCGAGCACCACAGCGTCGGGCTCTTCCCGAAAGAATTGCGGCGCACACTGGGCCTCGGCGAGCACACGACCTGCATGTCGTTCGGGGTGGAGGTCGCGAGCTACGCGCAACTGCGCAAGGCAGTCGCCTTTTTGAAGGAGCACGGGGTCACCTTCATCGACTCGATCCCGCCCGAGCTCTATCCAGGCATCGACTATTCGGCCTTCGCGCTCGATCCGGACGGCCACTGCATCCAGCTCTATTACTACATGGAGCAGATCGGCTGGGATGGCCGTGTCCGCCCGGCCTCCGAACGGCGCCGCGTCAACGGGCAATGGCCGGAAGCACTGGAACCGCTCTCCGATACCTACGTCGACCAGGTGTTCCAAGGGCCGTTGGGTTAGCCCTTAGTGACGCCCGAAGAGTATCTGGGGCGCGCTCGCGCATTGCTGCCGGCACTGCGCGAACGCACCGCGCATGCCGAGCAGTTGCGGCGGCTGCCCGACGAGACCTTTGCGGATTTCCAGGAGGCGGGGCTTTTTCGCGCGTTACAGCCGAAACGCTATAGCGGTTACGAGCTCGATCCCGGAGTATTCTACCAGGCGGTCATGGAGGTCGGCGCGGTATGCGGGTCCAGCGCCTGGATCCTCGGGGTCATCGGGGTCCACAATTGGCACCTGGCGATTTTTCCGCCGCAGGCCCAAGAGGACGTCTGGGGCGAGGACACCAGCGTCCAGCTCTCGACCTCGCTGGCGCCGACCGGGACGGTGCAGCGGGTTGATGGCGGATTTCGCCTCAGTGGGCGTTGGTCGTTCTCTAGCGGCTGCGATTTCTGCCAGTGGGCCGTGCTCGGCGGGATCGTGCCGGCGGTCGAGCAGGGCGAGCTGCCCGATGCGCGCGTATTTCTGGTGCCGCGGCGGGACTACTTGATCGACGACAACTGGCACGTCATGGGCCTGTGCGCCACGGGCAGTAAGGATATTGTTGTCGATGACGCATTCGTACCGGAGTACCGCACGCATTCATATCAGGATGCGTTTCACCTGAAATCACCCCGGCACTGCAATAAACCGTGCGCCGCTCTACCGTCTGCCCTTTGGGCTCGTCTTTGCGAATGGCATTACGGCTCCCGCCATTGGAGCGGCGCAAGGGGCGCTCGAGGCATTTCGGGAGCAGTCGCTGAAGCGCATCAATCTACGCGACCAATCGCGCGTCGCCGAGGATCCGTTCACCCAATACCGCTTGGCGGAAGCCGCTGCCGCGATTACCGCGGCGCGTGATCGTGTGCTCGGCAATTTTGCGGAGATGATGCGCCTCGCCCGCGCGGTCGAGGAAATCCCGCTGACAACGCGCGCCCGCTGCAAATGGGACGCCGGGAAGGCGATCGATTGGAGCGTCAAGGCGGTCGACTGGCTGTTCGAGGCGAGCGGCGGCCGCGGCATTTTTCTCGACAACCCGATCCAACGCGCGTGGCGCGATGTGCATGCGATGCGGGCGCATGCCGGCAACAATCCGGAGCGCGCCGCCTTCGTGTTTGCCCGCTCGGAATTCGGCCTGGCACCACAGGACATCCGGTTCTAGCAAGGGGGAGCGCCGATGAAAACAAGCGAAGACCGCATTCTGACGACCCATGTCGGGAGCCTGCCGCGGCCCCCCGAGCTGCGCCAGCTCCTGGTGCGCAAGGACCAGGGCGAGCCATACGACAAGGCCGAGCTCGAACGCCTGACCCGGCAGGCGGTCGTCGACATCGTTCGCCGCCAGGCGGAGGCCGGCGTCGACATCGTCAATGACGGCGAGATGTCGAAGCCGGGTTATTCGACCTATGTCGCGGACCGCCTGTCGGGGTTCTCCGGGCATGAGCCCGCAAAGCCGCGCCTGGATACCAGGGAGCACCCGAACTTCGTCGCCGCCTACGAGCGGATGACCGGCGCGAATGTCGCAAGACGCGCCGTGTGCGTCGGGCCGGTCGCGGTGCGCGACCGTGAGCCGCTCGCTCAGGACCTCGCCAATCTGCGCGCGGCACTTGCGCAAGTCTCGGTCACCGAGGGGTTCATGACCGCCGCCTCTCCGGGTCTCGTGCCCGTGTTTCAGACCAACCGCCATTACCCGACGCACGAGGCTTATGTCGAAGCCATAGCCGCGGCCATGCAGGAGGAATACGAGGCCATCGTCGGCGCAGGATTTGTATTGCAGCTCGACTGCCCCGATCTGGCGATGGCGCATCACACGTCGTTCCAGGATTTGAGCGAAGCGGATTTCCTCAAACGCGCGGCATTCCACGTCGAGGTACTGAACCACGCCTTGCGCAATGTGCCGGCGGACCGGGCACGCATCCATATCTGCTGGGGTAATTACGAGGGGCCGCACGACCACGACATCCCGTTTGCGAAAGTCGCGCCGATCCTGATCGGGGCGAAGCCGATGGCGCTGGTCGTCGAAGCCGCCAATCCGCGGCACGCGCACGAATGGACCGTTTGGCAAGAGACGAAGTTACCCGACGACAAGATCCTCGTGCCGGGTGTGCTCGACACTTCGACCAATTATGTCGAGCACCCCGAACTGGTTGCCGAGCGCATCTGCCGCTTCGCCGACATTGTGGGCCGTGAGCGGGTGATCGCCGGCAGCGATTGCGGCTTCGGCACCTTCGCCGGCTACGGCAAGCTCGACCCCGACATCTCGTTCAAGAAACTGCGCGCCATGGCCGAAGGCGCCGCAATCGCCTCGAAGCGGCTGTGGGGCCGGGCGTGACAACACACCCTAAGTGTTATCCTCTCCCCCCCTGAAGGGCGGAGAGGGTCTTCGGCTGCCGCCGGGGACAACCAATTCTGCGCTGCACTCGGATGACGGGTGTCTCCCCCCTTGCCCCGGAAGGGTTTCCCAGGATGGAGCCGATCCCCGGCGTGCGCCTCGCCGCGTTCGCCTGCGGGATCCGCTACACCGGGCGTGACGACTTGATGCTGGCGGAGCTGGCGCCGGACAGCACGATCGCCGGCGTTTTCACGCGCTCGCTGACCGCCGGCGCGCCGGTGGTCTGGTGCCGCGACTGCTTGCCAGGCGGCAAGGTGCGCGGCATCGTCGTCAATTCCGGCAATTCCAATACTTTCACCGGCCGTGCCGGCAAGGAAGTTGTCGAGACCACGGCAGCGGCGACGGCGCGACTGTTGGGCTGCGATCCCAAGGAGGTGTTCATCTCGTCGACCGGCGTGATAGGCGAACCGCCGCCCGCGGAAAAAATCATCGCGGCGTTGCCACAAGTCATGCCGTTGCTTTCGGCTGAGAGTTGGGAACCCGCGGCACGCGCCATCATGACCACCGACACTTTTCCCAAAGGAGCCACTGCGGCCGCCACAATCGATGGCGTCGAGGTTCGCCTCAACGGCTTCGCCAAGGGCTCCGGCATGATAGCGCCCGACATGGCGACGATGCTCGCCTATGTCTTCACCGACGCGGCGTTGCCCCCCGCGGTACTGCAGCCGCTGCTCGCCGCTTCGGCGGACCGCTCGTTCAACTCGATCACGGTGGACGGCGACACCTCGACCAGCGACACGGTGCTGCTTTGTGCGACCCAGCAGGCGCCGCATCGCCCTGTGGTGAGCCCCGCCGATCGGCGGCTCGGCGATTTTCGCCGGGCGCTCGACGCGGTGATGATCGACCTCGCCCAGCAGATCGTGCGCGACGGCGAGGGCGCGGGGAAATTCGTCACGATCGAGGTGACGGGGGCCGCGACGGCGCGGGCGGCGCGCCGCATCGGGCTCACTATCGGCAACTCGCCGTTGGTCAAGACGGCTCTTTCCGCAGGCGATCCCAACTGGGGCCGTATCGTCATGGCGGTCGGCAGGGCTGGAGAGAAGGTGGATCAAAACCGATTGTCGATCTCGATCGGCGGCATCCAGATCGCAGCTGATGGCGGTCCGGTGCCCAATTATGACGAGGCCCCGGTCGCCGAATACATGAAATGCCGCGAGATCACGATCAGCGTCGATATCGGCATCGGCCGCGGCAAGGCGACGGTGTGGACCTGCGACCTGACCCACCGCTATATCGACATCAATGCCAGCTACCGCAGCTGAACGCCCCCACTCTAACCCTCCCCCGCCAGCGGCGGAGGGCAGGGGAGGGGGCCTACCCGTCGTGCTCGTCTCGGCAGTGGCGCTCGTCGACGCCGACGGGCGGGTATTGCTGGCTCAGCGCCCGGCGGGCAAACCCATGGCTGGGCTGTGGGAGTTTCCGGGCGGCAAGGTCGACCCGGGCGAAACGCCGGAGACGGCATTGATTCGTGAGCTCGCCGAGGAGCTCGGCATCGACGTCGCCGCGAGCTGCCTCGCACCCTTTACCTTCGCGTCCCACTCGTACCCCGACTTCCATCTGCTGATGCCGCTGTACGTCTGCCGCAAATGGTCCGGCATTCCCGCCGCCCGCGAGGGGCAGCGCTTCGCCTGGGTGCGCCCGGCCCGGCTCGGCGACTACCCGATGCCGCCGGCCGATGAGCCGCTAGTCGCAATGCTGCGAGACCTGCTATAAGGCTGGTTTGTTACACCCCCACAGATGATCTCGCCCGAGGGGCGCTGCGAAGACGCAACACCGCAAGGCGCCCAATTTCGCACACTCGAAAGCGGAATTTAGGGGCGGCGAGGCCGCGTCGCTTGCCGCCGGGCCACCGCTTTCGCCGGGCAGAAAAGATCCGCTGGAACGACCTACCCCATTTTGAGCTTTTGAGCCATACTTCAGGCTGGTTTTTCCGCAATTACAAAATACCCAAACGGAAAAGCTCGGCCCGTTGTCTCAGATACCTTCTTCCCGACGCCGGTCCTCACGAAGTTCCATGCGCACCATTGGGCGAACAGTGCTGCCGCAGTCCCTATTTTCGGCAATCGCACGATGCTCTTGGCGAAAATATCGGCCATAATTTCGGGCACGCCGCCGATGGGTGTCAGCTGGATCAAGCGCATGCCCGAAATATCGACGAACCGGCGCAATGCGTGCTCTGTATACCTATAATAGTCATGAGGTTCTTCGTGCAACCAATAATAAAACGGTACATTCATAAGTAATTTGCCATTTTTTGATAGAACTCTCGCCATCTCCTTCCAAAGATGTTCCGGGACTGAGATATGCTCGAGCACGTCCGAAAGAATGATCGTGTCAAATTCGTTATTTTCAAACCGAACCCCATTTATGCTGAGATTCGGCAACCTGGCGCTGTTTCGCCTGGCGCCGGGTGCCAAGGGGACACCGCAAGCTGCGGGGAATTTACCAAGCGTTCGGATGGCCGCCAACGCCGGTTGATCGAGTACATCAAGGCCAACTTTCAGCCAGCGGCGATTGATACAACAACTGGCGAACCGTTGCCCGAGCTCGTCGATACGGCGATGATACGGGAGGCTTCACCGCGTCTATTACTTCAAAAACCGTTCTCGGGTTTCCGCTTCGATCACAGCGAGGCGGCCAGCGCAAGATAGCGCTCCGTGGCGTGGCACCAGGTGAACTCGCGGAGGACACGGTCGTGCAGACTAGCTCCCAGCGCAAGGCCGCGGTCCGGCGTATCTAGCAGTGTCCCAATGCTCTCGGCGAGTTGCGTTGGGTCGCCGCTATCGACCAAAATGCCGTCCCTGTTTTGGCGAATGAGTTCCGGCACACCGTCTATGCGAGTTGCGACGACTGGGAGCCTGAACACACCGGCCTCCAACAGCACGAGCGGGAATGACTCTATGAGCGAACTCAGGCAGAAAAGAGTTGCCGACGCGTACAATGCGCCAATCTTCGCATGCGGTATATCCTGAAAAAAGAGGACGCGATTATCCAAACCGAGCAGCGAAACCTGCTGACGTAACGCCCTCAGAATCGCTTTGTTTACAGCAGCCGTGGCTCTCCCGGCCAGGACGAGATGTAGATCGGGGTAGCGGCTGGCGATCTGCGAAAACGCATCCAGCAGATAACATTGTCCCTTTTTTGTTTCGAAGGTGGCCACATTCAGGATGTAGCGTGCCGGTAGCGCCGTTTCGATTGGCTCATAATTTTGAATTATCTCGGGCGAAACACCGTTGTGTACAACAGAAACCTTGCACGCAAGCTCGGGAGCGAGGCGCTTTGTCACGAAATCCGCGAAGGCGTGTGACACGGCAACCACAGCGCTTCCGCGCGCCAGCATCTTCACGTATCGCGTCATATATTCGGTCGACCACTCGGCGGCGCCCCTGATGTCCATACCGTGAAGCGAAAAAATCACCGTCAGCGGACGGCCGCCAACGACCCCCGGTCGGGCAAGAAACATTTTGTCTGCCAGTGAGGGGTAATGGGAGTTGACCACCCGAATATTGAGCTCTCGAACGAGCCGCAGAACTCGCCGGTTTTCAAGCCGGCTCAACAGCAAATTCAGAATTTGCTTGTAAAGTGGAACGGGATCGTCGGGGGGATCGCGCATGCGGACGAAGACGTACTGCACGCCGTCACGCATCTCCAGGCGAGGCCGAACCGCGGCCCATTCCTTTACGATCACAACCGGACGATAGACACCCTGCACCTTCAGCTGGTTGGCAAGGTTGAGAACGACCTGGCACACACCGCCTGTCTCTTGCGGGTCACACCAAATAACGAGCGCCCAGCCCGGCCGAGGGTGGTCGCCGGATGTACCCTCGCGACGCCGTTTCCTTGATATCAACCAGCGCCGCTGGATTCCGGCATTCGGAAGCGCGCGGTATAATGGCAACGTACGTTGCAACAGGACCCGTGCCTTGGACAATTCACATATAGGTGACATTTTGGAAACCCGACCCAGTATATGCTACGAGGTGCCGCGGGCCAAGCTGCGCCGCCGCATCAAGCATCCAAGGCGATTACTAGGATGTTAATGCATTCACTCAGGCCGACGAAAGCCCAAGCATGACTTCCTCCATCGGCGCCAGCGCGTCGTCCGCCGATCCGACTTTTACAGGCCCGCTGGATATTGGCCGAGCCATGGCCAAAGGAACAGGGTGGACGGTCGGAACGCAACTGACCATCCAGGCCATCGGCATGCTGAGCATGATGGTTCTGGCTCGGTTGCTGGTACCTGCAGATTTCGGCCTGGTCGCCCTGGCGACTGCTTTGTCGGGCGCCCTTCACGCGGTCAGCGAGTTCAGTTTCGATCTGGCGCTGATTCAGAATCAGAGCGCCGCCCGGCGCGAGTACGACACGGCCTGGACGTTATCCATCTGCCGGAATGCGATCCTCGCCGTAGCGCTCGCGGCAGGAGCTGGGCTGATCGCATCGTCTTTCGGTGATGAGCGGCTCAAACCGGTAGTGTACTGGCTGGCGTTGGGAGCTTTCTTCAACGGATTTCAAAACATTGCAGTCGTCAATTTCCGCAAAGAATTAGCGTTCCACCGAGATTTGGTGTTCATGGTCGTGGGCAAGCTCGGACCAACCGCCGTCACTGTGCCGCTCGCTTTTATCTGGCGCGATTACTGGGCCTTGGTAGCGGGTATCGTGGCCGGTTCGATCTTCAGGGTCGCGCTGAGCTTTGTAATGCATAAGTACCGTCCGCGCATCACCTTTGCCGGGTGGCGTGAGCTCATGCATTTCTCGAAATGGCTTCTCCTCGGCAATTTGTGTTGGTTTATCTGGGGACGCAGCAGTACGTTCATTCTGGGTAAAATATCGGGAGAGCACGCTATCGGCGTCTTCGCCCTGTCGGAAGATATCGCAGGCATCGTCACGACAAATCTACTGATGCCTCTGCGAAGAGCCATACTGCCGGGATATGCCAAGCTCGCAAACGACGTCGAACGCTTGCACGAGGTCTTCCTCGACATTTTCGCCCTCGTGTTTCTTGTGAGCGCGCCCCTCACATTGGGTATTGGCGTCGTTGCAGATCCCCTGGTCAGAATTACGCTCGGCACGCAGTGGCTCGGCGCCATTCCGCTGATCCAGGTCCTATGTGTCGGCCAATTCCTTCAGCTCGTGACCGCTGCCGCTGGCCCGATCTATATTGCGACCGGACGCCCACATTACACGATGGTGCTATTCGCCGGCAGCGCGATCGTGATGGTGCCGCTGCTGATCTTCGGCGTCAACCGGGCCGGCGCTTTGGGGGCAGCTTACGCGACGCTGGCGGTCACCGTTTTCTCCGCGGCTTTGGATTTCGTTTTGGTGAATCGATTGCTGCATCTGTCGGTCGCGAAGCTTCTCAAGGGATGCTGGCGATCGATCATTTCCGTTTTACTGATGTTGGCTGCGGTTACTGAGCTTCAGGCGCTTTGGCCGGTGTCCCAATCGCTGGGAAACATGATGTCGATGCTCGTTGCGGCTGTTGCGGTTGGAGGCGTGGTGTATTCGGTTTGCGGGTTAACCTTGTGGTTCTTGGCCGGTCGCCCGCGAGGAGCTGAACGTCATCTCTTTGAGGCCGTCAAAATGCCGTTAGGGGGCATTTCGCGAACTCTATATCGGTCAAGGGCGGCTGAGGGATAGAGCGGCTAACGGGATCATCGCGGAGAGCGGGCGCGACATCGAGGTAGCCGCAGCGTCTTGCGCGTCTACGCTGGAACCGCCTACCCTGATACCCGCTCGTCTGATCAGCACTAGAATGGGGATACGCCTGATGATCTGCGACGTACATGCGCATTATACGCCCAAAAAATTCAGCGAGTTCATGGGCGACCGGTTTGCGTCGCCGGTTCATCTGCCGGTCAAGCGCGGGATGGCGCGGCACCCGTTCTCGGACTCCCCGGAGGACATCGAGGGCCGGTTCAAGCTGATGGATGAGGCCGGGGTCGAGAAGCAGATCTTGTCGCCGAACCATCCGCCTTACCTCCCCGACGAGGCGGAGTGCGTCAAAGCGGTCCAGATGCTGAACGACGGCTACGCCGACCTGGCGCACCGCTATCCGAAGCGGATCGCCTCATACGTGATGCTCCCATTGCCGCATGTCGATCCCGCGCTGAAAGAAATGGAGCGCGGCTTCGACCAGTTGGGCTGCGTCGGCGTCAACATGAACATCATCTGCCTCAACCGCTCGATCGCCGAGACCGAGTTCGAGCCGATCTATGCCGAGATGAACCGGCGCGGCGCGGTTCTGTTCGTGCATCCGGCGGGAACCGGGATCTGCTCGCCCTTCATCGTCGATTACAATTTCCGCGCGTCGGTCGGCACCTCGCTGGAGGACGCGACCTTTGTGTTGCACATGATCGCCAAGCAGATCCCGCACCGCTACCCGAACATCAAATTCATCGTGCCCCATCTGGGTGGCCCCGTCCCGATGCTGCTCAACCGCCTCGACAAACAGGGCCAGAACCAGAGCGGCCACCCCAACCTCGCCGAGGCGCCGAGTGTCACGGCCAAAAAATTCTATTATGACACCGTGTGCTACGGCTCCAAGGCGGCGTTCATCTGTGCCCTCGAAGCTTTCGGCGCCGATCACCTGGTGACCGGCAGCGACTATCCGGTCTTGCAGGATTACGAAGAATACAAGGAGACCTTCGCCTATATCGAGCGGCTGGGCCTACCAAAGGCCGACACCGACAAGATCCTGCACCACAACGCGCAAGCTCTGTTCGGTTTTAACCACTAGCGTGGTTTCGATCAAATCGAGCCGCCACCGTGGGGTCGTCATTGCGAGCGGGAGCGAAGCAATCTCGGGCCGCTGAGCGCTCGCCCGCTTGAGATTGCTTCGTCGCGCGAGGCGCTCCTCGCAATGACACCGCAAAAGGCGCAGATACCGGGTCACCAGGTCAGAAACATCGCCGCGACGGCGACGGCCATTGCGGCGGTTGAGAGCCATCCAATAACCCATAGCAGCCGCGGCAGCGTGAAGGCTCCCATCACTCTGCGCTGCATCGCCATCAGCATGATCACGACCATCAATGGCACCGCCACGACGCCGTTGATGACGGCCGACCAGAACAATGCCTTGATCGGGTCGAGGTCGACGAAGTTAATCGCGACGCCGACCAAGGTGGCGGCCGCGATCGCGCCGTAGAAGGCTTTTGCATCGAGCGGCCTGCGTGCGAGCCCGGTCGGCCAATCCAACGCCTCGCCGAGCGCATAGGCGGCCGACCCGGCCAGCACCGGCACGGCCAGCACACCGATGCCGATGATGCCGGCGGCGAAGAGGGCGAAGGTGAAGACGCCAGCGATTGGCCGCAATGCCTCCGCCGCTTGCGCCGAGGTCTGGATGTCGGTGATGCCGTGCGCATTGAGGGTCGCCGCCGTCGTGATGATGATGAAGAGGCTGATCAAGTTCGAGAACCCCATGCCGAGATAGGTGTCGACCCGGATGCGGCTAATCTCGGACCGGGCCTCATCCGGCGCCTCGATCAGCGCGTGCGCGGCGGGATCGACGCGCTCGTCCTCCGCCTCCTGCGAGGACTGCCAAAAGAAGCAATAGGGTGTGATCGTCGTGCCGAGCACCGCAACGATCGCGACGATGTAGTCCTTGTCCCAGCTGAGGGTGGGCACGACGAGGTTGTAGGCGACCCGAGCCCACGGCACGTCGACGACCAGCGCCGTGGCAACGTAGGCGAATAATGAGACGCTCGTCCATTTCAGGATCGAGACATAGCGCTCATAGCGCACAAAGATTTCGAGCAGCGCGCAGCCGACGGCAATGGCCACGACATAGAGATGCGGCGGGCCGCCGATGAGCAGCCGCAACGCTTCCCCCATCGCGCCGAGATCGGCCCCCAGATTTATGATGTTGGCGGCGAGCAGCAGCACGACGATTGCCCGCAGCAGCCAGGGCGGGTAATGCCGCCGGATATTGCCGGCGATGCCGTGCCCGGTGACGCGGCCGATGCGGGCGCTGATTTCCTGGATGGCGGCCATCAGAGGCCAGGTGAACAGCATGACCCAAACCATGCTGTAGCCGAATTGCGCCCCGGCCTGTGAATAGGTGGCGATCCCGCTCGGATCGTCGTCCGAGGCCCCGGTGATCAAACCGGGGCCGAGCAAAGCCAGCAGCCCCCGTCTCGGGCGACGCCGTGCCCAGTGGCGCGCGATCCGCGCCGCGAGCAAGGCCGTATGTCTTTCTCCGGGCTCGTTAGGCTCGGTGCTCGTCCTCATCGATCAGACCAGATGGTTCCCGCAATAAGTCGTGGTTTAGACGATTGGCTTGACGCTTGGCGACTGCTGCATCGAGGCGCTAGTTTGCGCAGGGCGAAAGAGGTGACGCATGGATGACTTCGTCGATCCGACACTGCTCGATCTCGATCGATTTGCGATCGGACAGCCGGTGCCGCGCAGCGAAGACCCGGTCCTCGTGTCCGGAAAGGGCCGGTTCACCGACGACATCAATCTTCCGGGCCAAGCCTTTTGCGGGGTCGTGCGCAGCCATTATGCGCACGGGATGATCGGCGGCATCGACACCGCAGCGGCGCGCAGCATGCCGGGTGTGCTCGGGGTCTATACCGCGGCGGATCTGGAAGCAGGGGGTGTCGGGCCGCTGCCGCCGCGGCAGGTCATGAACAATCGGGACGGGACGCCGATGCGTAGCCCGACCCGGTATGCGCTGGACACCGACAAGGTCCGTTACGTCGGGGACCCGATCGCTGCCGTTGTGGCCGAGACCGCCGCGCAGGCCAGGGACGCCGCGGAAGCCGTGGTCGTCGAAATCGATCCCTTGCCCGCCGTGACGTCAGCCCGGGAGGCGGCCGCCCCCAGCGCCCCTCAGCTGTATGACGAGGTTCCGGGGAATGTCGGGCTCGATTTCCATTATGGAGACAGTGAGAAGGTCGCCGCCGCCTTTGCCGCCGCCGCGCATGTCACGCGGCTCGAGTTGCGCAACAACCGCATCGTCGTCAACGCAATGGAGCCGCGCGCCGGAGTTGCCGAGTACGAGCCCGAGCGACAGCACTGGACGCTCCATGTGCCGGGCCAGGGCGTGTTCGGGTTCCGCAATTACATCGCCGGCGTGTTCGGGGTCGGGCGCGACAAATTGCGCGTGATAACCGATCGGGTCGGCGGCTCGTTCGGCATGAAACAGCCGACCTATGCCGAATATTACTGCATCATGCACGCGGCCCGCGAACTCGGCCGCCCGGTCAAATGGACCGACGACCGCTCGGGCAGCTTCCTGTCCGACACGCATGGCCGCGACGCCGAGACGACAGCCGAGTTGGCACTCGACCGCGACGGCCATTTTCTGGCGGTGCGGCTGACCATCTACGGCAATCTCGGCGCGACTTACGGCGCGCCGGGCCCGCCGACCCGCAATGCCGTCAGGAACACGCTCGGCGTCTACAAGACCCCGCTGATCGAAGTCTCGACAAAATGCATGTTCACCAACACGACACCGGTCGGCGCCTATCGCGGCGCCGGACGGCCGGAGGCCAATTATTACATGGAGCGGCTGGTTGACGCAGCCGCGGCCGAAATGGGGATCGACCGGGTCGAGTTGCGCCGGCGCAACCACATCCCGCCGGAGGCGATGCCGTACAAGGCCCCCAACGGCACGACCTATGACAGTGGCGACTTCACCAATCTGCTGAACCAAGCCTTGGCGCTTGCCGATTGGGACGGCTTTGCCGCGCGCAAGGCGGAAAGCCGGGCGCGCGGGCGGCTCCGCGGGCGCGGCATCAGCGACTACCTCGAACTGACCGGCCCACCCGGCCGCGAGATGGGCGGCATCCGGTTCGAGGCGGAGGGCACCGTCACGATCATTACCGGCACACTCGATTACGGGCAGGGCCACGCCTCGCCCTTCGCGCAGGTGCTCAGCACGCGTTTGGGCATCCCGTTCCCCAAGATCCGGCTGCTGCAGGGCGACAGCGACGAATTGATCGCCGGCGGCGGCACCGGCGGCTCGAAATCGATGATGACGAGCGGCACCGCGATCGTCGCGGCCGGCGACAAGGTGGTCGAGACCGGCAAGCAGATCGCCGCGCATGTGCTGGAGGCGGCGGTCGCGGACATCGAATTCCACGCCGGAAGGTTCGTGATCGCCGGCACGGACCGCTCGGTCGGCATCATGGAATTGGCCGAGAAGATCCGCTCCGGCCTGAAGTTGCCGCCGGAATTGCCGCAGAGCCTCGATGTGCAGCTCGTCGCCGACGGCCCGCCCTCCGCATTCCCGAACGGCTGCCATATCGCCGAAGTCGAGGTCGACCCCGAGACCGGCATGGTCGACGTGGTCCGCTATGCGTTCGTCAACGATTTCGGCACCGTCATCAATCCGCTGCTGGTCAACGGCCAAGCCCATGGCGGCATCGTGCAGGGCATTGGCCAGGCGTTGCGCGAGCACACGATCTATGACGAGGCAGGGCCAATTGCTGACCGGCTCGTACATGGATTACGCATTGCCGCGCGCCGAAGACGCTCCGCTGTTCACGCACGAATTCCATCCGGTTCCGGCGACGACCAACGTGCTCGGCGCGAAGGGCTGCGGCGAGGCGGGCTGCGCCGGCGGCCTGCCGTCGGTGATGAACGCACTCGTCGACGCGCTGTCGGAATACGGAGTCACCCACATCGATATGCCGGCGACCCCGGAACGCGTCTGGCGCGCGATCCAACAAGCCCGCCGATCGTGAAATTACTCTCGTCAAACTTTCTAACCCGCCGGCCGGGGGAGAGGGTAGGGTGAGGGGGCCGAGCGCCCGGTCTGCGGCGCCGCCCACCTCACCTTCCCGTTGCTCCGCAACGGGCCCCTTCCTCTCCCCCCTAAAGGGCGGAGAGGAGCTTTTGAGTAGCGGCAGGAGGGAACAATGGAATTCGGTGTCTCGATCTTTTTCACCGATTACTCGATCTCACCGACCGAGCTTGCGATTGCGATGGAGGAGCGGGGGCTCGACGCGCTGTGGGTGGCCGAGCACTCGCACATCCCGGTGCCGCGGCGCACACCGGCGCCCGGCGGCGGCGAATTGCCGAAGCGGTACTACGACGTGATGGACCCGTTTGTGACGCTCGCCGCGGCGGCGGCGGTCACCAAGCGGCTCAAGCTCGGCACCGGTGTGTGCCTGGTGATCCAGCGTGATACGATGCAGACCGCCAAGCTCGTCGCCTCGATCGATCAGATCTCGAACGGGCGCTTTCTGTTCGGCATCGGCGGCGGCTGGAATGCCGAGGAGATCGAGAACCACGGCACCGAGTTCACGTCTCGCTTCAAAAAGATGCGGGAGCAGATCGAGGCGATGAAGGAGATCTGGACCAAATCGACCGCCGAATATCACGGTGACATCGTCCATTTCTCGCCGATGATGACCTGGCCGAAACCGGTGCAGAAGCCACACCCGCCGGTCATTCTCGGCGGCGCCTTCCCGTGGGCGGCGCGCCGCGCGGTGCGCTATGGCGACGGCTGGTACCCGAACGCCAGCAGCGGCAATCCGCAGGAATACTTGCCACGCTTCCGGCAGATGGCAGAGGAGGCCGGCCGCGACCCGAAATCCTTGCCGGTGACGTTGGGCGGCGCGCCGGAATACCCGGATATGCTGAAGCGCTACCGCGACCTCGGCGTCGTACGGGTGAATTTTCCGGTGCCTCCGGCCAAGGCGGACGAAGTTCTGCCGATCTTGGACCGCGTGGCCAAGCTCAAACAGCAGTTGGGAGCATAGCGATGAGCAAGATTGTCCGCGCCGTCAGTCCCGAGGTGGCGGAGCCCGCGGCCGGCACTTGGTCGAATTGCCTGGTGGTGAACGGGGTCGCCTACGTCGCGGGCATGACTGCCGGAGGAAGCGAAGGCGACGAATACGCCCAGGCCAAGGTGATCTTCACCAAGATTCGTCATCTCCTCGCGGCGGCAGGCGGCACTATGGCCGATGTCGTCAAGGTGACGATCTTCGTCACCGACATCACCCAGCGCGAGAAGGTGTGGCAAGCGAGACGCGAATTCTTCACCGGCAATTTCCCGGCCTCGACCCTGGTCCAGGTGGCGGCCTTGGCGAACCCGTCACTCAAAGTGGAGATCGAGGCCGTCGCGCATATCGGCGCAAGTCACAGCTGAAAATCGCGGAGCGGATATGACTGCCGCGGCAGCCGATCCCGCGGCGGGTACCGGCACGCAATACCGCAAGGCGATCACTGCCGGCGTCATCGGCAATGTCCTCGAATGGTACGATTTCGGCGTCTACGGGTACCTCGTATCGACGATATCGCAGCTGTTCTTTCCCGGGCGGCGACCCGGTCGTCTCGTTGTTGTCGACGTTTGCGGTGTTTGGCGTCGGCTTTGTTATGCGGCCGGTGGGCTCAGTGCTGTTCGGCATCTACGGCGACCGTCAAGGCCGCCGCAAGGCGTTGAGCACCGTGGTTTTCGTGATGGCGCTCGCGACTTTCGCGCATGGGGCTGTTGCCGACCTATAGCCAAGCCGGCGTGCTCGCACCGATCCTCCTCGTCGTCGTGCGGTTATTCCAGGGGCTTTCGGCGGGCGGCGAATGGGGCGGCTCGACCGCTTACATCGTCGAATTCGCGCCGCCCGCGCGGCGGGGCTTCTTCGGCTCCTGGCAGCTCGTCGGGGTTGGCGGCGGCTTTTTACTCGGCTCCTTGACTGCAGCGTTGCTCAATGCGGTGTTGCCGCAAGCCGACCGGCTCGCCTGGGGCTGGCGGTTGCCGTTCCTGTTCGGCATTGCCGTCGGCGCGGTCGGCTTTTATCTGCGGTGGCGGCTCGACGACACGCCCAAATTCACCGAGATCGAGGAACAAGGCGCGGTCGCTGCCGCGCCGCTGGGCGAGGCTCTCAGACAATACCCGCGCGAAACCCTGCTCGGGTTCGGCGTGACGTTGCACAACACGGTCGCCTATTATATCGCGCTCGTCTACCTGACAAACTACATGAGTTCGGTCGGCAAACTGCCGCAGAGCACGGCATTGTGGATCGGCACGTCGTGTCTTGCCGTGTTCGTGCTGCTGCTGCCGTTGATGGGCTGGCTGTCGGACCGCGTCGGAAGGCGGCCTCTGTTGATCGCCTCCTGCATCGGCTACCTAGTGCTGGGCTATCCGTTTTTCCTGATGGCCTCGTCGGGCAGTGTCGGGCTGGCCACACTGGCGCAGCTGCTGATGGTCTTGCTCTATGTGCCCTACGCGGGAGCATGCCCGGCCTTCTATGCCGAGATCTTTCCGACTCGCGTGCGCTACACCGCTTTGTCGATCGGATACAACATCGCCGTTGCGATCTTTGGCGGTTTCGCGCCGTTCATCGCGACCTTTCTCGTGCGAACAACGGGCAACAATCATGCACCGGCCTTCTACGTAATCACCGCCGCTATCGTCACCCTCGTGATCCTGTTGCGGACGCGTGAGACTGCGTTCACACCGCTGCGCTAACAGCGAGCAAAAACCGGCCGTTCCTTTCGCCGCAAGACGCCCGCGCCGAAGAGCGCCGTGGCGAGGAGCGCAGGCTCGCAGGCTCCGGGACAGCATCGGGCGTCACTGTGAGCGAATGCAGCAAGACATTCGCGCCACCCCAGCTTGAATCAGAGACGAAGTAGAGGAAATCACCCGTAGGGGTAATGCTTACATTGTTTTGCGCACTGGTAATGTCTGCGATCTTTGTGCCAAGGGAAGCCGCTGAGTTGCTCGTAAAAACTCCCAGCAGCTCCCCGTCCGTCGCGGAGTCCGCGTTGATCTGGAAATTGCCGTAAGTCGCAAGCAGGTTGGTGATATCCAGTCGGACAACCTCCTTTCCGCCCCGCTCGATCTCGCCATCCTCCCCGGTAAGCTGACCGCCGCTGCAGCTGCCGCTCGTCGTGCCGCAGACACCGAGACCCTGCTCATCGGCGCCGCGATCGTTGCCGACCAGATGGACACCGGATCCGGTATTGAACGCACTGTTGTTGGCGGGTGAGGAACCCGAGTATGTTCCTGCCTCAGCCGTGATACTGGGCGCGCCCGCAGGCGTATAGATGTGCGACTGTCCAAGGTCGACATTTGTTCCAGAGGTCGGGCCGGTGAAATCGTAGGTGATCGGCGCCGCGGCTGCGCCGTTCGCCATGCCACCGACTGCGCTCACGACGAGCGCCAGTGCTGCTGCCGAAACAATTTTCATAGCTCTGCCTGCTGTTCTTTGAGAGACTGCATGCAATTAATTCGAATATGCGAGAAATCCCAAGTAGCAAGATGGTTTAAGTTCGGATAATTGTGTTTAATATTGCCAATGTCTTAAAGATCGCCGTTATTGTTAAGAAACTATGAGCGATCCTTCCGGTAGATGGGCTCTGCCCTTTGTCGGCGGCGAGTGCCGACGCCAGAGGCGGGCCGTACGCGTCGTTCATCATCGCGCCGGGAATTCGGATCCTCGCTCGATGTTGTACTTCGATGACAGTGTCCGCCTGAGGGAGGAGGGAGATCACCATGCAAACCAGAAAACAGGATCCGGACGCGATCGCCGAAGAGGCTGTTGGCCAAAGGCATGGGGACCCGCCGCCTTACGCCGTCAAGGAACAGCCTGACGTGTCGCCGGAGGAAATGGCGCAACGGCTAGCAAAGCCTGCGGGACCTCGGGCGAGCATTCCAGAAAAGACCGCAGAGGCCGTCGGCGAGCGAGTGGGAGACGCGTATGCCGACCCCGGCAGCGCCGCGGCGCGAAATCTGTCCGGAAAAACCGCGCGCTTCGCCGGATCGCACGAGAGATCTTCGGCGAACGGCGCGGCTGATCCCGTACTGGGGGCGGTGCGGCAGGTGGGTCAGGTCCTATCCCATCAGCTCGAAGAACAGCCGTTCATGATGATGGTCGCCGGCTTCGCCCTGGGCTACATAACCGCACTATGGCTTCACGGACGCCAGTAATCTAACCGGAGCGCCGGGTCGACATCCGCGAAGCAAGGACTTATGCCGCCGGCCCGGCGTGGTGCTATAGTCCGCTTATGTGCGGGCGCTTTTACCTCACAGCCGGTGCGGCTGAAATAAAGAAGAAGTTCCTGGTCGACCACGTGCCGGACCTGGTGCCGCGGTACAACATCGCGCCGACTCAGCTCTCTCCGATGGTGGTCGCGGTCGAGAAGCTCAGGGCGGTCCGTCTCGCTCGATGGGGCTTGGTGCCGCCGTGGTCGCGCGATCTTTCGCTCGGCGCTCGAATGATCAATTCGCTCGCCGAGGAGATCGACGACAAACCGGTCTTTCGCTCGGCGTTTCAGACGCAACGGTGTCTGGTCCCGGCGAACGGGTTTTACGAATGGCGGACGAGAGGGGCGAGGAAACAGCCCTACAAGATCATGCTGCGCAATGGAGCGCTGTGCGCCTTTGCCGGGCTTTGGGAGAAGTGGACGCCCGAGACCGGCGAGCCGGTCGAGAGCTTCGCGATCGTCACGACGCGGGCGAACAAATTGGTCAGCGAGGTGCACGAACGTATGCCGGTGATCATCGCGCCTGCCGATTACCAGCGTTGGCTCACCGGCCCCGAAGCGACGGCAAAGCGGCTGCTGGTCCCCTATACCGGCACGATGACCATCGCCCCGGTCAGCGATCGGGTCAACAACATCAAAGAAGATGATGTGGGGCTCATCGCACCAATACCGGCGTGAAAGTCTGATCGCGGTGAATCTCGAAGAATCCTTTTACCCTCCCCCCGGTCGGCGGGGAGGCCGGCGGGGGGAGAGGGTAAGTTTTGCGCGATTCGAGGCGAAAATCCGTTCACCGGATCACTTCGCGGGGGATGGGAGCGGCTTGCCGTCGAGCCCGTAGGTCTCGACCTTGGCGGCGGAACGCAGCTCTTTCAGTTTTGCGTCGACGGCGTCGTGCGCCACCAATTGGCTGACCTCCTTGCGCGCTTCGTCAAAGCTCGGCGGGGTGCTGACGCGATGGTCCTCGACCTTGATGACGTGCCAGCCGAATTCGGTCTTCACCGGCGCCTTGGTATACTGGCCGGGGGTAAGGCAAAGGCGACGTCGGCGAACTCCTTGACCATATCGTCATGGCCGAAATAGCCGAGATCGCCGCCCGATTTGCCGCCGGGGTCCGTCGAATCCTTCTTGGCGAGCTCGGCGAAATCGGCTCCCTTGTCGAGCTCGGCGATGATCGCATTCGCCTCAGCCTCGGTCTTGACCAGGATGTGCCGCGCGTGGACCTCTTCGTGTCCCGCCTTCTCTTTGGCAAAGGTCTGGTATCGTGCCTTGAGCTGGTCCTCGGTCTCGGCATCCTTGATCGCTTTGTTGAGGTAGGCCTCCTGGATCAGGCGATCCTCGTAGCGCTTGAGGCGGAGCTGCACCTCCGGATCCTGGTCGAGATGAGCCTTGCGGCCGGCCTCGGTGATCAGCATGCCGTCGACGAGCCGGTCGAGCAGCATCGGATAAATCTGGGCGAGCGGCATTTTTTGGACCTGGGGCGGCAGGCTTTGTTGCGCCGCCTCTAGATCCGAAAGGTGCAGCTCGGTTCCGTCGACACGCGCCACGACCATGCTGCCCGGCGGCATCGGCGTCGGGATCGTGGCGGCGGGGTTCGGCTGTGGCGCCGGCCGGTCGGCCGCCAGCAAGACGCCGCCGCCGGCGACCGCAGCGGCCAGCCCGGCGGCACATATCAAACCGAGCGGAGTTATCGAGAGACGGGGATGCATCGCAGCACCTATAATGAAGATAGTGAGGGACAGCCGCCGCACTCCAGCGGCGGAGTGGATGGATGAATGCACATCGATATCACGCAAACAAGGCGGCGAAAGGGCGAAGGTCGCGCATGACCCCCGCATGACCCCTGGGGACGGCTCGAATTGACACGCCTTAGCCGCCCGCCTATCTCTCGTTGGGTCGCCGTGCGAACTATCCGGCCTTTTTTCTTACATCTTTCGAGGGTCCCATGCTTGGTGCCTTAGCCCGGCGCCTGTTCGGCTCCGCCAATGACCGTTACGTCAAGAGCCTGGGGCCGATCGTCTCCGCCATCAACGAATTGGAGCCGCAGCTCGAAGCGATGTCCGATGACGAGCTGCGGGCATCGGACCCGGCAGTTCAAGCAACAGCTCGCCGACGGGACCGAGCTCGACGACATCCTGATCGACGCTTTCGCGACCGTGCGGGAAGCCTCGAAGCGCACCCTCGGGCAGCGTCATTTCGATGTGCAGCTGATGGGCGGTGTGGTGCTGCATCGCGGCATGATCGCCGAGATGAAGACCGGTGAAGGCAAGACGTTGGTTGCGACCCTCCCCGTTTATCTCAATGCGTTGACCGGCAACGGAGTGCACGTCGTCACCGTCAACGATTACCTCGCCCGCCGCGACGCCGACTGGATGGGTCAGATCTATCGTTTTCTCGGCCTGACGGTCGGCGTCATCGTCCACGACCTCGACGACATGCAGCGGAAGGAAGCCTATCTCTGCGACGTCACCTACGGCACCAACAACGAGCTCGGCTTCGACTATCTGCGCGACAACATGAAGTTCCGGCTCGAGGACATGGTCCATCGGCCGTTCCATTATGCGATCGTCGACGAGGTCGATTCGATCCTGATCGACGAGGCGCGCACCCCGCTGATCATCTCCGGCCCGACGGAGGACAATTCCGAGCTCTACATGCGGGTCGACAAGCTGATCCCGGCGCTCGAGGGCGGTGATTACGAGAAGGACGAAAAGCAACGCACGGTAGCCCTGACCGAATCGGGGGTCGAGAAGATCGAGGGTTTGCTGCGCCAGTATGGCCTGATGACCACGGGCTCGCTCTACGACATCCAAAATGTCGGGCTGGTCCACCACGTCAATCAGGCGTTGCGCGCGCACAAGCTCTTCGCCCGCGACACCGATTACATCAGCAAGGACGACAAGATCATCATCATCGACGAGTTCACCGGCCGCATGATGGAGGGCCGGCGCTACTCGGAGGGGCTGCACCAGGCGCTGGAGGCCAAGGAAGGGGTCACTGTCCAGAACGAGAACCAAACTCTGGCCTCGATCACCTTCCAAAACTATTTCCGGCTCTATCCGAAGCTCGCCGGCATGACCGGCACGGCGATGACCGAAGCGCAGGAATTCGGCGACATCTACAAGCTCGAAGTCATCGAGATCCCGACCAACGAGCCGTGCATCCGCGACGATACGGATGACGAGGTCTACCGCACGACGCGCGAGAAATACGACGCAATCGTGCAGCACGTGCTGGAGTGTCAGAAGAACAAGCAGCCGATGCTGATCGGCACCGTCAGCATCGAGAAGTCCGAGGCGCTGTCGGCGGTGTTCAAAAAGCACAAAATTCCGCACAACGTGCTGAATGCCCGTTATCACGAGCAGGAGGCCTACATCATCGCCCAGGCCGGCCGACCGGGCACCGTAACGATCGCGACCAACATGGCCGGCCGCGGCACCGACATTCAGCTCGGCGGCAACCTGGAGATGCGGCTCAAGACCGATCTGGCCTTGATTACCGATGCGGCGGAGCGCGAGCCGAGGGCCGCCGACATCCGCGAGGAGATCCGCGCGGCGCACGAGGAAGTGGTCGGGGCGGGCGGGCTCTTTGTCGTCGGCAGCGAGCGGCACGAGAGCCGGCGCATCGACAACCAGCTGCGCGGCCGCTCGGGCCGCCAGGGCGATCCCGGCGCTTCGAAATTCTTTGTCTCGCTCGAAGACGATCTGATGCGGATCTTCGGCTCCGAGCGGATGGATTCGATGCTGCAGCGCCTCGGGCTCAAGGAAGGCGAGGCGATCATCCATCCCTGGGTCAACAAGGCGCTCGCCAAGGCGCAGCAGAAGGTCGAGGCGCGCAACTACGACATCCGAAAGCAGCTCCTCAAATACGACGACGTGATGAACGACCAGCGCAAGGTCGTCTACGAGCAGCGCCGCGAGATCATGAATGCCCGCGAGGTCGCTTCGACGATCGCCGACATGCGCAACGAGACGATCGAGGAGATGGTCGCGCTGGCAATCCCGGAGAATTCGTTGGCCGAGCAGTGGGACACCGTGGCGCTGCACGCCGAATGCCTGCGGCTCCTCGCGCTCGACCTGCCGCTCGCCGAATGGGCCAAGGAGGAAGGGATCACGGGCGACGAGGTGCGCGAGCGCATCACCGCCGCCGCCGACCGCAAGATGGCCGAGAAATCGGCCAATTACGGCCCCGACCTGATGCGCATGGCCGAGAAGAGCCTGTTATTGCAGCTGTTGGACCAGACCTGGAAAGACCATCTCCTGTCGCTCGACCACCTGCGGCAAGGGATCAACCTGCGCGCCTATGCGCAGCGCGACCCGTTGAACGAATACAAGCGCGAGGCCTTCGAATTGTTCGAGGCGATGCTGGCCAATCTGCGCCAACACATCACCTCGGTGCTGTCGCATGTCGAGTTGCGGGTGCAGCCCGAGCCGGCCTACGCGATGGCCGGCGGCGAGCCCGAGGAGGCGATGGCCGAGGAGCGCGCCACCGGCACGACCGGCCGGCCGATCCCGGCGCCGCGCAGCCGAGCGCCGCAGCGGTTCCGGCAACGGCGCCGACCGCGGCGGGCCGCGCCCCGCCGGCCCTCGCGCCCCCTGGGCCGGCACCCCCCGCAACGCCCCCTGCCCCTGCGGCTCCGGCAAAAAATTCAAGCACTGCCACGGCCGCGTGTGAACTCATGACCCCGAGATTGCTTCGCTACGCTCGCAATGACAACACGTGGCAAAAGTCTACTGCGTCTACATTCTGACAAACCAACGCGACACCGTCCTCTATACCGGCGTGACCGGTGACCTCAAAGCGCGTGTTTATCAGCATCGAGAAAAGCTGCTGCCAGGATTTACGAACCGCTAGAACGTCTCCAAGCTCGTCTACTATGAGGTGGGAGGCGATGCGCCCGGTGCCATCGCGAGGGAGAAGCAGATAAAGGCCGGCTCGCGTCGCAAGAAGATCGAGCTGATTAATCAACTCAATCCCCAGTGGCGGAATTTATACGAGGACCTGTAACGCGGGATCGAGATGCTTGTCGCTGCGCTCCTCGCAATGACAAGCGGATGTGTCATTGCGAGCGTAGCGAAGCAGTCTCGTCCCAGTTAGCTGAGCACCCCGACCTTTTTGCGTTCGATCAGGTCGAAGTCGATATGCGCGCCGAGGCCGGGTTCGGTCGGGGCGTGGACGAGGCCGTCGCGGTCGACGGTGATCTCTTCGGCGAGGCCGTATTTCTGCATCGCGTCCGGCAGCAACACCTCGAAGAATTCGGTGTTCCGGATCGCCATGATGACGTGCAGGTTGGCGACGTTGTTCAATGAATTGCCGCCGTGGTGCACCTCGAAATTCATGCGGAAGGCTTCGGCGAGGTGGGCGGTCTTGATCAATGTCGTAATCCCGCCTTTTACCGCGACGTCGCCGCGCAGAAAGTCGGTGGCGCGTTCGAGGATCCACGGGACATAGGAATCGAGCCCGCCGATCGGGTATTCGGTGGCGAGGATCGGAATGTCGAGCTTTTGCTTCAGCTTGACGTAATTGTAGAGGTCCTGGTCGGCGAGCGGGTCCTCGTACCAGTAAAACCCCATCTCCTCGATCGCCCGGCCGACCCGCAGAGCTTCTTCGTAGCGGTAGCTCCAGGTCGAATCGAGCATCACGGTGTAATCGTCGCCGACCGCCTTGCGCACTGCTTCGCAGACTTTGATGTCGTCGCGCCAGGATTGCGGCGGGTGGATCTTGTAGGCGCGCCAGCCGGTCGATTGGTAATGCCGCGCCTGCTCGACATAGGCTTCGGAGGAGCCATGGATCTCGGAGCTCGCGTAGGCGGCAATATGGTCGCGTGTCGTGCCGATCAGCCGGTGGATCGGCAGCCCCACCGCCTTGCCGGCGATGTCCCACAGCGCGATGTCGCAAGCGCCGATCGCGCGCACTGTCGCGGCGCGGGCGCGGGCCCATAAGAGGCGGTTGAGGCGCTCGCGATCGAGCGGGTCCTGACCCATCAGCAGCGGTTTCAGAAAGCGGATCAGGCCGGGCCCGTCGAGGCTGGCCGGGTTGGAGGAGGTACCGAGAAAGGCGTGCCCGGTGAGGCCTTGATCAGTCGTGACGGCGAGCAGGCCGAGATCGCTCTTGCCGGTCGGCCGCGCCGTGTGGTGACCGTAAATTGTCGAGGGAATGCTTTCCCAGGCGAACAAAGTGAGGGTGAGATCGGTGATCTTCATTTGAGGGCTCCCTCGGCTCAGCCGACAAGCACAGCCTTGCCGATGACCTTGCGGTCGATCAGTGCCTGTATCGCGTCGGCCGCAGCTTCGAGCGGAAAGCGGCGCCAGATGCGCGGCTTGAGCTTGCCTTGTCCGGCAAGCTCGACCAGCGTCTTAATGTTGGCGGCGGCGATTTCGGGGTGGGCTTCGCTGAGCCCGCCGATCCGCACCCCGATCGCCTCGATCCCCTTGATAAGCAGGTAATTGGTTCGGGCGAGCGCGGGCGCCCCGCCGAGAAACCCGAGGATCAGGATGCGTCCGCCCCAGGCGAGGCAGCGCAATGACTCTTCAAACGTCGGGCCGTTGACCGGGTCGTAGATGATGTCGACGCCGCGCCCGCCGGTCAGCTCCATTACTTTGTCCCGGAAGCCGGCCAGGTAGTCGATCGCATGATCCGCGCCCTCTTCGAGGCACACCGCGCGTTTTTCCTCGGTGCTGGCGGTAGCGATGACTTTGGCGCCGTAGAGCTTGGCGATCTGAATCGCCGGAAGGCCAATGCCGCCCGCGGCGCCATGGATCAGAACCCAATCACCCCCTCTGAGCCGGCCGCGCTGCAGCAGTGCATGGTAGGCGGTGTGGTAGACGTTGCGGAAGACTGCCGCGTCGTCCAGGCTCATTGCCGAGGGGACCAGGTCGCAATCTTCGGCCTTCGAATTACCCAACTGCGCGAAGCCGCCGAGCCGGTGTCGGCTCATCACCCGATCGCCGGGCTTGAAGCCGGTCACGCCCGGCCCGACGGCGACGACCTCACCCGCGCCCTCGCTGCCCGGGATGAAGGGCGGTTCCGGCCGGAACTGGTATTTGCCGGCAAGCATCAGCACGTCGACATATTGAACGCCGCGTGCCTGGATGCCAACCTGCAGCTCTCCGGGGCCGGGCGGCGGCGGGTCGGGCACCTCACGCAGCGCCAATACTTCGGGCCCACCAAACGCCTCGCAAACGACCGCCTTCATCGCGTGCGGCCCGGATTATTCGGCGGCCTCGGCTCGGATATTCGGCTCTGGCTGAGAACGCAGCTTTTCCATCACCTCCCAGTTCGTGTAGCGCGTAAAGCCGTTCTCGTCGAAGAACAGCACGGCGCCATTGCAGATGAAGAGATAGGTCGTGTCTTCGAGGGCAGTCGTTGCGTCGTGCAGAATGCCCGAGGGCTCATAGACATAGTCGCCCGCATTCAAGACGCCGTTTCTGACCTGAAGCTTGCCCGAGATAATAAAGGCGTGGGCGCCCGCGAGATGCTTATGGGGCGGCGCGACATAGCCCTTCTTCCAATGATGCAGCGAGGCCCAGGTCCCGGTCTCATGACCTACCCACAGCACCTTGACGGAGGACAGCGGCGTCTGCTGGATCCACGGCGCCTCGGAGCGGACCAGAGTGTCCTGAATATTCTGAAAGGCGGGTCGGATGTCTTGCGGCAGCGGCATGTCGGCTCCTTTCGTATCGCGCAAATCACGATACGCTCACTCGGGAGGCCGAGCTAGTGAGACATCAGGACCGGAACCGTCATGTGATCGAGGAGCTCGCGGCTGACGCCGCCGACCAGCGCTTCCCGCAGCTGCGAATGGTGGTACGCACCGGCGACCAGCAGGTCGGCGGCGAGATCCGCGGCGCGGGAGAGCAGCACGTCCGAGATGCGCAGGTCACCCTGCAAGGTTTCCTCGGTTCGGGCAGGAATGCCGTGTCGCTGAAGGTGATGGACCATCCGTTCGATCGAGGGACGTTGCTCCGCCAGCGCCGTCTCGCGCGCGCCGACAAACATCACGGTGACTGCCTCGGCATTCTCGAGCAGCGGGAATGCGTCGTTTGCTGCCCGCGCCGCCTCCCGTGTTCCGTCCCACGCGACGAGTACCCGCCTGCCGACCGTATCGAATGTGCCGGCATACGGAACCATCAGAACCGGCCGGCCCGTCGCAATGATGATTTCGTCCGGGCGAAACCCGGTGGACCGGATCTCTGGCGACAATTGGCCGAGGATGGTCAGATCGAAACCCTTCGCAAGATCGATAAAGAGCGCGGTCTCGCCTGGCGAGAAGAGGTGCCATTCCCCGCTGAGCCCGTGGGCCCGCAGCTCGGTCCTGAAGAGCTCTTCGACCTGCTCGGCGCGCTCGGCTTCACGCGATGCCGGTGAAATCGGGGTGGGAACGGTGTCGCCAAGGGTAGGCCCCGCTTCGGGCGCGACTAGAACCCCGGGGCCCGGATTGACCGGCACCCCCGGCAAAATTGGGCTGGGTGCACCTTGCTCCTCTCGCATGACATAGCAGGCGGTGATATGCGCCTGGTGCGCCCGTACCAAGTTGAGGGCAAGCTTGAGCCGACCTTCCCCGGCAGTGCTGGGATCGACGCCGACCAGAATATCCTTCAGAGCCATTTTTGCCTCACGACAGTCTTAAGGCGCGAACGTCAGGCCAATATTCGACGCAGCTCGGTTTTCAGGACCTTGCCGTAGTTGTTTTTGGGCAGCTCGTCGACAAAGCGGTAATGCCGCGGGCGCTTGAAGCGCGCGATATGGTCGAGGCACAACCGGTCGAGTTCTTCAGGCGCGACTTTCGCGGCGGGGCGGGCCACGACAAAGGCGACGACCTCCTCGCCCCATTCGGGGTGCGGGCGGCCGACGACCGAGACCTCGACGAGATCCGGATGGCGCAGCAGCACCTCCTCGACCTCGCGCGGATATATGTTGCTCCCGCCGCTGATAATCATGTCTTTGGAGCGGTCGCGCAGGGTCAGAAAACCTTCCTCGTCAAAGCTCCCCAAATCGCCGGTGTGCAGCCAACCGCCCCGCAGAGTCTCCTCGCTGGCGGCCGAGTTGTTCCAATAGCCTTCCATGACGCAGTCGCTGCGGGTAATGACCTCGCCGATTTCCCCGCTCGGCAGCTCATGGTCACGATCGTCGACGACCTTGACAAGAACGCCGGTGCGCGGGACCCCGCAGGAACCGAGCCGGTCGCGCCAGCGTGGATGCGTCTGGTCGCCGTGCAGGCGCTTGCTGAGGCCGGTAATTGTCATCGGTGACTCGCCCTGCCCGTAGAGCTGGTAAAGGCGCGGTCCAAACAGCTCCAAGGCGCGCTCGATGTCGGCCACGTACATCGGACCGCCGCCGTAGAAGATCGTCCGCAGATTGCGCAGATCGGCGGCGGCAACCGCCGGGGCGTGGACCAGCCTAGCCAGCATGGTCGGCGCCGCGAACATCGAGACCCGCGAATGGCGCTGCAGCCCCTCAAGGATCGCCTCGACCTCGAAATGCGGGAGCACGATCTGATGCCCGCCGCGCATCAAATGCGGCAAAGCGTAGAGACCGGCGCCGTGCGACAGCGGACCGGCGTGGAGGTTGGTGTCGCGCTCGTCGAGCCTGTCGATGTCGGCGTAATAGCAATGGCTCATAAAGAGCAGATTGCGGTGGCTCAGCACCGCGCCTTTCGGTCTGCCGGTTGTCCCGCTCGTGTAAAACAGCCATGCTCGGTCTGTCGCGGCCGTATCGACCGGACGCATCGGCGGGCCTCGCTCTAGCAGGGCAGTGTACTCACCGTTGCGGGTCGAGATGATCGGCGACAAGGTCTCGACCGAATGTTCGAGCGGAGCAAGCCCTTGCGCGAGGTTCGGGGTAGCGACCAGCAGCCGGGCACGGCAATCCCGTGCGATGTGCTCGACCTCCCGGATATGGAGGCGTGCATTGACCGGAACTGCGCAAAGACCCGCAGTCCAGCAGGCGAACAGCAATTCGAGAAATTCCGCGCAGTTCTCCATACACAGCATGACGCGATCGCCCGGTTCGAGCCCGCGTGCGGCGAGACCGCCGGCGAGGCAAGAGATGCGGCGGGTGAATTCGCGATAATTCCAGGCGTGAACGCCGTCACTGACCGCCGGCGCCTCGGGCTGCCGGCGAGCGACATCGAACAACAACGCTGCGAGGTTCATCGTGATCCTGCCGGGCAGCTTTTAGGGATCAACAGCGCCTCATCGTAACACTGGCGACGAGTGCCATGTAGTGGTTGTGCTTCAGCAATTCGCCTCAACTGCGCGTGCCGCGGTGATGCGACTGGTCGCGGTCACGCCGCTTCGCCCGCCGCCTGGCGAAGGCCCGACAGAAAGAGCTCACGGTCCGCGGGGCTCCGCAGCTGTGCAGCGCTCGGCACGAGGCGAGGCGTGATGCTGCGCAGCCTTGCGATGATCGCGCGCGCTTCGTCGAACCGCCCCATATGGACATAGCACGCGGCGAGGACGCGGTACGAGTGCGGATAACCCGGATTTTCTTGAATGGACAGGAGCAGCTTCGACGCCGCATCGTCAAACTGGCGTTTGAAGAAATGAGCTTCGCCGATCAAGCTCAGCGGCGTACCCGTCCGCTCGCGCGGGCTCAGCCGCAGCGCAGTCTCGGCATGCTCGATCGCGAGATCGTGCTGACCGGCCCAGAGCCTCAGAACGCCGCTCAGAAACCAGCCGCGGGAGAAGCTCGGGGTGAGCGAAAGGGCACGGTCGACCAGCGCCATCATCGCGCCGATATCCTCGCCGAAATTGGCAAGGACAAACGCGGCGTTCGCGAGGATGCCGGGGTCGTCGCCCGCCACCTGGAGCGCCTGCCGAGCAAGATCTACACCCTTCCCGGTGGTCTCCGGCTCTTCGGCCCAGCCCTCTCTGAAGAGCCGCATCTGGCACATCGATGCCAAGGATAGTGCCGGACCACAGTGCCGATCTATCGCTATCGCCTGTTGGAGCAATTCCAGAGAATTGAGCAGCCGCTCTTTTGTTATTGGATAGTAGGTCGCAAGCGCCCGCAGATAGAGATCGTAGGCCGTAACGTCATGCGTCGGACGGGCGGTCGAGCGGCGGACCTCAGCGGCTTGCAGTGCCGGCTCGATCACCCCGGCGACGTTGATCGCCACCTTGTCCTGGAGGTCGAAAATGTCGTCGAGGGAGCCGTCGAAACGATCGGCCCAGAGATGGGCGCCGGTTTCGGCCTCGATCAACTGCGCGGTGATTCGCACCCGGTTCCCACCTTTGCGCACCGAGCCTTCGAGGACGTAGCGGACACCGAGCTCGCGTCCCACCTGCTTCACACCGACCGACCGTCCCTTGTAGGTGGAGCTGGAATTGCGAGCGATGACGAACAGCCAGCGGATGCGGCTGAGCGCGGTGATGATCTCCTCGACCATGCCGTCGGCGAAATATTCCTGCTCCGGGTCGCCGCTCATGTTCTGGAACGGCAGAACCGCTATCGACGGCTTGTCGGGCAGCGCCAGCGGCGCTCTAGCTGCCGAATCCGGCGTCAGGATCATTGTTTCTCCGGCCATGTTCACATCGAATACGCGCACCGGGCGCGCGATGTTCTTGACCTGCTGCTCGCCCCTGTCGTCGAAGGCAAAACCGAGCTTGTCGCGCACCTGATCGCGCACCACACGGCTGACGCAGATGCCGCCCGGGGTCGCCAACGCCTCGAGGCGCGCGGCGACATTGACGCCGTCGCCGTAGATTTCCCGCCCGTCCTTGATGATGTCGCCGAGATTGATGCCGATGCGGAACTCGATCCGCCGATCCGCCGTCACATCGGCGTTGCGCAGGGCCATCTCGCGTTGGACCTCGACCGCGCAACGCACCGCGTCGACGACGCTCGCGAACTCGACCAAGAGGCCGTCGCCCATAGTTCTGACGACGCGGCCGCGGTGCTCCTTGATCTTCGGATCGGCAATCGTGCGGCGGAGCACCTTCAGCCTTTCGAGCGTGCCCTCCTCGTCCTCACCCACAAGCCGCGAGTAGCCCACGACATCGGCCGCCAAGATGGCCGCCAACCGCCGCTCTACCTTCCGCTCACTCATGATCCGGCCTGCCCAAAAGGGAGCCCCTCGCAGTTAAACGCCGCCTCTTCTCGATTTTACCCACGCCGATCATATAGCTTGGCGGCGCTCGGGTCACGATGCCGGACGCTCGCGAGTGCGACGCCCCGCGCCATGAGCCCGGGAATGGTAAATCACCCATTATGTGAAGCGGCTCACACATCCTCCTGGGATTGGTAAGGTAAATCGGTGGCGCCGCTTCCAGGCTGCGCCAAGGAGCGGTGCCGCGCGCAAAGCGACAAGATAGCTGAGGGGCGCCTGGATGGAACAAGATCTCAATGCCGTCACCCGACATTGGTATGACCGCACAAGGATAGTCGAGAAGGCGCATTTTACACGGTGCGCGCTCTTCCGCAGGAGACATGTAGCGTTAGGCTGTGTGACTATTGTTTGCACTTCGCTGCTGGGGGTGCTGTCTAACCTGAGCCCTGATCATGGGCTGCTTCGTGTACAGATTTTTGGCCTTAACGTTGGTAACGACTCAAAAGTGCTGCTCACAATACTTGCGCCAATTCTTACCGCACTTGTTTCTTTTCTACGGTTTGATGAGAAATCTACTATGCACCACACGTTGCGTCAAGTGTAAGCACAGCGGAAGCCGCCTGATCGACGATCGCCTCTTGCCACTCGCCCGCGGAGCGCAGCGCGGCCGAGTGAGGCGGCGACATTGTCCGCACCCTCGCTGCGGCTGGCGTCGACCTCGACCCGCCGACGGTCAGGATGCAGCACCGCGAGACGCCACTACATTTGCCGGCCAGCAACGACGATTTGGCGACGGCGGCTCCCCTTTGTCCTGCGCCGTCGGCTACGGGCAATGGGCAGCGGCGCGCCGTCTGGTCGAGCGCGGCGCGCGTACGCTTCTCTGGCACGAAGCGGCGCTGGGACTGCTGCCGGCAATCAAACAGCGGGTCGAAGCCGACCCGCCGCCGCAACCCGAAGAGCTTTCAGGGCCGTTTTGGAACTCATGCTATGGCGGGCAGCTCGCCGTCGCTCAATACCTGCTGGCGCACGGCGCCGATCTTAATTGGCCCGCGCCTTGGTCCGGGCAAACACGGCTCGACATCGCGAAACGGGAGGGACGAAGCGATGTCGTCGTTTGGCTGCTCGGAAATGGCGCGATCCGCGGGTCGCCATGAACCATTGGCCCGGAAAACTCTAATGATTACTTCGGAATGGCCAAACATTGACGACGTATAGAAAACGGCGAACATTCGGAGGAGAGAGATGCAGATACAAATGCGCACACTTACCGGCTACGGGGCTGCTGCCCCTGTCGTTCTGGGGATCCTGAACGGCACAGCTTGGTTTGTCGCGGCGCCGGAGGCTCATCCCGTTGTCCCAGGTTCATCAACATATAGGGGTGGCGGGCGAAATCTGAAAACGGGGCTGGGTTTCCAGTTTTCGGGTGCCTTGAGCCGCTTGTTGGCATGCCGGTGGCAGTTCTACGGGCCTTTTTGGCCCGCGCGGGACTGTCGAGACGTCGATCGCTCGTAGCCGCTCAATGCCCTCTCGCGCCCGCCGCAGCCGGCCGCCGCACGGTCTCCTCATACCACATATCGGGCCACCTGGGACAACGGGATGAGCCTTCGGCGCCGCGGCGTCACGACCGGGGCGATTTTTCGCCAGCTTTGCCCTAGGAATGCTCGGGATGTACATCGCGGCTCACCTCTATGGATACAAAGCAGCTCCATTTTAGTTTTGGGTGTTGGCGTCATGATCCTACGCTCGAACCTGGTCCGCTTGCGCAAAACGGCTAACGGTGCCCCTCGTGTTCTCGACATAGGCGGGTGGTATCAGCCGTTCAACTTGGCGACGCATGTCATCGACCTTTTGCCTTTCGCGACGCGACGCCAGCATGAAGCGTTGGACCCCGAGGATCCCGAGCGGTTTTCCGCCGAGACTTGGCTGACGAGGGATGTCTGCGCGACGCCGTGGCCCTATGTCGACCGGTATTTCGATTTTGTAGTGTGCTCGCACCTCCTCGAGGATGTCCGCGACCCGATTACCGTGTGCCGCGAGATCAATCGCGTCGGCAAAGCCGGCTATATCGAGACGCCTTCTCGGCTGCGCGAAATCTTTGCCAAGAGCCGCCGATTTTCGTGGCGGCGGTTGATAGGCGGCGCGCCGGAGGTCGGGTTCTACCACCATCGCTGGTTTGTCGAGGGTGGGGGTGCGCATCTCAAATTCACCGCTAAGACGGCCGCCTTGCTCGAAGACCACCGATACTACCTGACGCGCCGCGACGTCGGCCGCAAGTTGACCGAGGAGGAAAGCGGCCTTGGGTTGTTCTGGCAGGACGGCTTCACCTTCGAGGAGGTGTTCGCCGACGTACGCGATGATTACCCCGCCTTTCGGCGGCAAGCGGCCGCGAGATTGGCCGCAACATAGCAAGGCGACCCCTTACGGTGCGGGCAGTGACAACTGGGTGGGTGGCTAAACTCACCAGACGCCAGGAAGCAACCGCCAGCGCACCTGTTGGGCATATTCGGCATAGCCGGGCAATTCGGCGCGCAATGTGCGGTCCTCGATAATTGTTCGCCCGAGGAGGAGCGGTACTCCGAGGGCGCCGAGCGCGGTTGCGAGCCATGAGCAGAGGACCATGCCGCTCGCCACGATGGCGGGGATCGCGCCGGCATACCCGGGATGGCGCACCCAACGGTAAGGGCCGGCGGTGACAACCTGGTGCCCGCGCTCCTGTTGTATCCGGACGACCGAGGAGAAGAACCGGTTCACGTGCATCGCCCAGAGGAAGAATGCCAACCCGGCGGCGAAGACCGCGAGCGCGGCGAGCCGCAACGACAGCGGAACCGTATCGGACCAGTGGAACCGGCGATCGAGGCCGGCAATCGTCCAATGCGCAACGCACAGCAAGAAGATGAGATAAAGCCTCAGCCCCGGCGGGCGGCCTCCGGGGCGCATGCGTTCCCGGGCGAGGTCCTCATCGATCAGCAAGAGGCCGGCTATGGAGACTGCGGCAAGGACCGCCAGGTATGCCCAGAACAGCGGGATGTCGATCCGGCCGGCGGCTCCGAACAGGACGACGGCAACCAGCAGGATAAAGCCGAGCGTCTCGGCGACCATCGCCCTCGACGGTTTGGTCACGCTCGCAACCGGCCGCCGGTCGCCTTTTCGACTTGCGCGATCAGGCGCTTGGAGAAACCTTCGATTTCGGCTTCGGTCAGCGTCCGCTCCTGCGGCTGCAGCACCACGGTGATCGCGAGCGATTTTTTGCCTTCTTGCAAACCGGCGCCTTCATAGACATCGAATAGACGGATCTCCGAGACGAGCTTGCGGTCGACACCGCGGGCGGCGCGCAGCAGCGTCTCGGCCGGCAGATTCGCGGTCGACGACAAAGGCGAAATCGCGCTCGATCGGCTGGAATACCGAGAGGCGCAATGGCGGCTTTGCACGCCCGGCGCGCGGTTGGGGCACAGCGTCGAGAAACACCTCGAAGCCGGCGATCGGCGGCCGCGCATCGAGCGTCTCGAGCACCGCCGGATGCAGCTCGCCAAAGGCGCCGAGCACCGTCGGCCCGAGCCGCAACGTGCCGGCTCGGCCCGGGTGGAACCAGGCGGGAGGATCGGCGGTGACCTGGATGTTCTCCGCCGGCGCACCCATCGCGGCGAGGGCGGCGAGGGCGTCGGCCTTGACGTCGTAAAGATCAGCCTCGCGGGCGAGCATACGCCAGTGCTTGGGGCCGGTGCGCCCGCTGCGCACCCCGCCGGCGGCGAGCACCTGGCCTTTCGGCGTATCGTCGCGATAAAGCGGTCCCAGTTCGAACAATGCCAAATCGGGAAAGCCGCGGTCGGCGTTGCGGCGAGCCGCGGCGACGAGCCCCGGCAACAAGGATGGCCGCATTGCATCGAGGTCGGCGCTGATTGGATTGACAAGACGCAATTCCGGCTTGGCGCCGCCGAACAACTCCGCGTCGCGTGTCGAGGCGAACGAGAACGTGACCCCTTCGGTCAACCCGCGCTCGGCAAGGGTGCGGCGGACCAGCTCGGCCCGGCGCTGCACCGGGGTCAAAGCCGGCCGCGACAGCGGTGTGGCCCGCTCGAGCGGCACTGCCGGGATCTGGTCGTAGCCCTTGATCCGCAATACCTCCTCGACGAGATCGGCCTCGCCGACGATGTCGCCGCGCCATGAAGGCGGCTCGACCGAAAGATCGCCTCCAGCGAGGGGCTGCACCGCGCAGCCGAGCGCGGTCAGGATCTCGGCGCTCTGCGTCATGCGATACGTGGAGCCCGCCGAGGCTCGCCGGCCGCTCCGGCGCGCAGCACATATCGGCGTCGCCATTCGGGCACGGCGCCGGCGGTGATGACCTCGGATGCCTCGCCGCCGCACAGCTCCAGCATCAACCGCGTCGCGATCTCCAGCCCATCCCGGACAAAGGCCGGATCGAGGCCGCGCTCGAAGCGGTAGCGGGCGTCGCTCGCGATGTTGAGCTTGCGCCCGGTCGCCGCAGTGCGCACCGGGTCGAAGAGCGCCGCCTCGATGAGGACCTCGCTCGTCGCTTCGGTGCATCCCGTCGCCTCGCCGCCGATCACGCCGCCGAGGCTCTGCACGCCGGCTGGGTCGGCAATGACCGTCGTTTCCGGATCGAGCGCGTATTCCTGGCCGTTGAGCGCAAGCAAGGTTTCGCCCGGCCTCGCCAAACGCACCGTGAGATCGCCGGCGAGCCGGCCGGCGTCGAACACGTGAAGCGGCCGGTCGAGATCGAAGGTCAGGAAATTCGTGATGTCGACGAGCGCCGAGATCGGCCGCAGCCCGATCGCCTCGAGCTTGTTCCGCAGCCATGCCGGGCTGGGCCCGTTTTGGAGGCCGCGAATATGCCGCCCGAGAAACAGCGGGCACGCGGTGCGGTCCTCGATCTCGATGCCGATCGGCGAACGAAAGCGTCCCGGAACCGGGGTGGTATCGAGTGGCTTCAGACGTGCCGAGCCCGGCGGCGGCGAGATCGCGGGCAATCCCGCGGACGCCGAGGCAGTCGGCCCGGTTCGGCGTCACCTTGATGTCCAGGACAGTGTCGCCGAGACCGGCGAATTCCGCATAGCGAGCGCCGACCGACGCATCCTGCGGCAACTCGATGATCCCTTCGTGATCGTCGCCGAGGCCGAGTTCGTAAGCCGAGCACAGCATGCCGCGCGAGGCGACGCCGCGGATCACGGTTTCCTTCAGCAAGGCGCCGGTGCGCGGGATAATCGTGCCGGCCGGGGCGAACACGCCCTTCATCCCGACATGCGCGTTGGGCGCGCCGCAGACCACCTGGACCTGCCCTTTCCCGGTATCGACGACACAGACTTTGAGCCGGTCGGCATTGGGATGGCGTTCGGCCGAGACGACCGAGGCGACCGTGAAGGGTTCGAGACCGGCGGCGCGGTTCTCTACGCTCTCCACTTCATGGCCGAGCATCGTGAGCCGCTCGGCGATGGCGGCGGCCGGCGCCTCGGTTTCGAGATGCTCTTTCAACCAAGCAAGCGTCGTCTTCATGCCGCCCCTCCCGGGAGCGGCCCGCGCACAAGCGAGGGGACGTCGAGCGGCAGAAACCCGTAATAGCGCAGCCACCGCAGATCGGAGTCATAGAAGGCTCGCACATCCGGGATCCCGTATTTCAGCATCGCCACCCGCTCAATCCCCATGCCGAAGGCGAACCCCTGAAACTCCGACGCGTCGATGCCGCAATTCTCCAGCACCTGCGGGTGGACCATGCCACTGCCGAGGATTTCAAGCCAATCGCCGCCGGTCCCGATCTTGAGCTCGCCGCCGGCGCGCGAGCAGCCGATATCGACCTCGGCCGAAGGCTCGGTGAACGGGAAATAGCTCGGCCGAAAGCGGACCGGTAAATCGTCGAGGCCGAAATAGGCGCGCAGGAACTCGATCAGGCAGCCCTTCAAATGCCCCATATGCGTCGTGCGGTCGATCACCAGACCCTCGACCTGGTGGAACATCGGCGAATGCGTCGCGTCGTGGTCGCAGCGGAAGGTGCGGCCGGGCACGATGATGCGGATCGGGGGCTGTTGCGTCAGCATCGTGCGGATCTGCACCGGCGAGGTATGGGTGCGCAACACGAGCCGCGAGCCGTCCGGCCGCTCCGGCAAATAAAACGTGTCGTGCTCCTGCCGGGCCGGGTGCTCGGGAGGGATGTTGAGCGCGGTGAAATTATAGAAATCCTCCTCGATATGCGGGCCTTCGGCGACCTCGAAGCCCATCTCGCCAAAGATCGCGACGATCTCGTCGACTGTCTGGCTGATCGGATGCAGCCGCCCCGCTGTGGCGAAAGGCACAGGGAGCGTTACATCGGCGCGCTCGGCGGCGAGCCGTTGTTCGAGCGCGGTCCGCCCGAGCCGCACCGCGGCCTCGCCGAGCGCCGCCGTAATGCGGTCCTTTGCGTCGTTCATAGCCGCGCCAGCGCGACGCCGCTCTTCGGGCTCGAGTGCGCCCAATTCGCGCATCGCCAAGGTCAATGATCCGCGCCGCCCGAGCACCCTGACGCGCAGCTCCTCCAGCGCTTCGGATGACGGCGCGTCGGCGATCTCGGCAAGGATCGCATCCGTCGAGGGGTCGAAATCTGCCATTGCACGGTTCTCACAAACAAAAGGGGCCGACGGCCCCCTTGGCTACGGCCCCCTTGGCTATAGCACGCCGACACCAGGACTTAACCGGCTGGTTGCGCCGCGATCCAGGATGCCGAGTGGGCCAGAGGCCCTCCCCTGCTTCGCCGATGCCGGCGGCGTTCAACAATAACGCAACAAAGTTGTCGTTCGGACTCAATCTCTCTAAACGACTGGTTGGTTCGTAAACAGATCAAGTAAAAAAATGGCGTATAAGGTGATCGGCAGGGAGGAAGGACCAAGATCATGGCCAACCTTGATCGCAAACCGGTGAGCGGAGCGTGGTTTGTCCTCTTTGCGCTGTTAGCCGTTCTCGCCACGACCCTGATACTGGTCGTGGTCCAACAGACATGCACGTTGCCCTCCACCGCACCACCTCCCACCGCGCCCAAAGAGCAGATGGACGCGTATCTCTCATGCCTGGCGCGATACAGGTTGTGGGCCGCCATCACGTTCCTCGCCGACCTGCTCGCTGTGACCGGGGTCGTGCTGGGATTTGGGTACGCCGTCACGGGGTATCCGTCAGGCATCGCGCTGAGCAGTTGGAACGACTACAGCCTGTCGAAGCTTCAGATGGCGCTGTGGACCATTGTCGTCCTAGCGGGATTGTTGACTGCCGCGAAGATCAACGTGCTGGGTTATTTCGGACCTGTCCCCGCAGATAAGGAAGCGCTCGGGATCAACATCCCTCCAGAATTGCTCATCGCATTGGGCATCGCTGCGGCCAGCACCGCTGCTACGCCCGCGATCCTCGCAATGAAGGCTAGCCAGGATCCGATGCCGGGAGAGGCCGACATCGCAAAGCAACGCCTCGCCGCGATGTCGAGTGATACATCGGCAGCCGACGTGACCCATACGGGAAGGGCCGTCGGTCGACGCGATCGTACAACTGCGAGCTGGCTCGACATCGTGACAGGAGACGAGACGGCCAACGCGGGCCTGGTCGATCTGTCGAAGGTTCAACAGCTGCTTATAACCGTGCTTTTGCTCGGGACCTATACAGCCCTGCTGATCCAGAGATTTTCCGGCAAACCGGAATGGATCGACTCCCTTCCCCTTATCGGGCAGCAGTTCATCTGGTTGCTTGCCGTCAGCCACGCCGGCTACCTGGGTTACAAGGCCGCACCGAAATCCGGTCAGACTAGTTGAAAAGCGGATGCTATCACCCGGGCGCACTCCGAAAGGTGCGCCGAACTATCGAGGCTACGCAACCGGCCGTGTTATGCTGCGAGGTCTCGGTCATTTCCGCTTTATGCGTTCGACGCACCGCCGACGAGGCCTCGAGTGAGACGCCGAGATTTGATCCTGTCCCGCGGCACCATCGTCGCCGTGTGCGCGGCGCGGCCCGATCGCGCCGGTGAGGTCATCGAATGAGGCGGCGCGACTTGCTGTTGCTCGCCGGCGGCACGGCGATGACCCGGAGCCCCGTCTTGGCCGAGAGCAACGCTCCGCGCATCGGCTTTATCCAGGCGGGACTGCGGCAGGACAACCAGGGGCTCCTCGACGCATTCCGCGAAAATCTCTCCGCACTCGGCTGGACCGACGGCAGCAACATCGCCATCGTCGACCGCTGGGCCGAGGAGGGCGCCGAGCGGTTGCCCGGCATCGTCAAGGAGCTGATCGGCTCCAGCGTCGCCATCCTGGTCACCGCCGGGACGCCAGCCACACTCGCCGCGAAGCGCGCGACCGCCACGATCCCGATCGTCATGGTCGGCGTCGACGATCCCGTCGCCCTCGGCGTCGTCGCGAGCCTCGCGCAGCCTCGCGGCAACGTCACGGGGCTGTCTCTGACCTCCTCCGAGCTGATCGCAAGGCGGTTGCAGCTCCTGCAGGAACTCGTCCCGGGGCTGCGCCGGGTGGCGGTAATCGTCAGGGAGGATCCCGGTCTCGAGCAAAAGCTGCAGGACATCCGCAGCGATGCCGCACGGATGAAGATCGAGCCATTGATGCTCGAGGCGACGACCGGCACAGCCCTCGAACTCGCCTTCGCGCGGTTGCGCAGCGAGCGCTGCGAAGCCGTCTACGTAGCTTCCGGCCCTCTGGGGCCGGCCAAGCGCGCCGAGATCATCGCGCTCGCCGCGGAATCCCGGCTGCCCGCAATCTATTCCTTCCGCGTCTTTCCGGTCGGTGGGGGATTGATGTCGTACGGTGCCGATTACCGCGACCTGTTCCGCCGCGCCGCAGCCTTCGTCGACAAGATCCTCAAGGGGGCAAAACCGGCCGATCTGCCAGTCGAGCCGCCGCGCAAATTTGACCTGACCATCAATCGCAAGACCGCGGGCGCGCTCGGCCTGACGATCCCGCCCACGCTCCTCGCCCGCGCCGACGAGGTCATCGAATGAGGCTTCACCGTGCGCCATCGATCAACCCCGATATTCCCGCGTCTAGGATAAACTCGGGAGGTACCAAACCAGCCTTGCATGTATATTATGGGCGTGAAAACACGCGAAGAGTGAATGATGAGGGAAGAGAAGATTAGCCTCGAATTACTCGGCGCGCGTGTCGCCACCCTGACGGATCAGGTACACGACCTGAAGCTCGAGATCGCCGATCTCAAAATCCGCTTTACTAGCCTAGAGGCGAGGTTCAGCGCACTCGAAACCCGGTTCGCCAATTTCGAGCAGCGGTTCTCGATACAGGAAGAGCGTATGAGCCGGATGCTCGCGATCCTGGTCCGGCTGGCGGAGCGCCAAGGAGTGCCGCCGGAGGGCCGCCCACAATGAGGCGGTCCACAATTGGCCTCTTGTGCGCGCCGTCGTGATGCCGCGGGGACATGCCAATCGCGTTACGTATGCTGTATGATCGTCGCGGAATTCGACCTGATTGTCGTCCGATGCCGTTAGCTAATGCCGATGCGGTGACCGCATGACCGACGCCGCGCGCAGCTCTTCGCGGATGAGCTGGCTTCCGCTTGGACCACTGGGAGCGCGGCGCCGATCGTCCGACCAGGAGAGCACGGGCGGTGGATTGCCGGCGCGGCCGCGCGGACGGCTCTTCCGCAAATATGTGCTGCTGATCGTCGGGCTGGTCAGCCTCGTGCTGCTGCTCAACAGCGCGCTCGATTTCTGGTTCGGCTACGAGGAGAACAAGGCGGCGCTGTTCCGCATTCAACAGGAGAAGGCCGCCTCTGCGGCACGCCGCATCGAGCAGTTCGTCGACGAGATCGAGCGCCAGCTCGGCTGGACCACGGCGCCGCAATGGGCCGCTAGCCCGCTCGAGCAGCGCCGCTTCGATTATGTGCGCCTGTTGCGCCAGGCGCCGGCTATCACCGAGCTGATCCAGCTCGACGACGCCGGCAAGGAGCAGCTCAAAGTGTCGCGGCTGGCGATGGACGTGGTCGGCAGCGAGAAGGACTATTCTCAGTCGCCGAGCTTTGTCGAGGCGCGCCAGCACCGGGTGTGGTTCAGCCCGGTCTATTTCCGCAAGGAATCCGAGCCGTATATGACCGTTGCGCTGGCCCGCGCCGGACGCAATGCCGGCGTCACGGTCGCCGAGGTCAATCTGAAGCTGATCTGGGACGTGATCACCGGGCTGAAGATCGGCCAGGGCGGCTACGCCTACGTCGTAGACCGCGACGGCCGGCTGATCGCGCATCCCGACATCAGCCTCGTGCTGCGCAACACCGACCTCGCTACCCTGCCGCAAGTCGCAGCGGCACTTGCCGAGGCCCCTTCCTTTCCCTCCCCCGCAGGCGGGGGAGGGTCAGGGTGGGGCAACCGATCGACCAAGCGGCCATGGTCGCGAAGGACATCAACGGCAACTCGGTCTTGACCGCGCACGCCGCAATCGCCCCGCTCGGCTGGACCGTCTTTGTGGAATTGCCCTTGAGCGAGGCCTTGGCGCCGCTCTATGGCTCGGCATTGCGCACTGCGGGGCTGCTCGCGCTCGCCCTGGTCTTGGCCACATCCGCTGCATTGCTTCTCGCCCGCCGCATGACTGTCCCGATCCGGCAATTGCAAGCCGGCGCCGCGCAGATCGGGGCCGGCGAGCTCGACCGCCGCATCGAGATCCATACCGGCGACGAACTGGAGGGCCTGGCCGGCGAGTTCAACCGCATGGCGGCCGACCTGCAGAGCTCTTACGCGGACCTCGAAAAAAAGGTCGAGGACCGCACCACCGAATTGAAGGAGGCGCTCGAACAGCAGACCGCAACCGCCGAGGTGCTTCAGGTCATCAACAGCTCGCCCGGCGACCTTGCCCCGGTCTTCGACGCGACGCTTGAAAAGGCGCTCACGTTGTGCGACGCGAGCTTCGGGCAACTGGTGACCTTTGACGGTGTCAGCTTTCGCGCGGCCGCCTGGCGAGGGTACGAACCTGGACCGAACGCAACAACGCCGACGCCAGGCATGGCTCTTTACGAACTTGTCCACGGCGAACAAGTTATTCACATCCCGGACATTACCGCCGACGATGTTTACCGGTCCGGTAACGCGGTACGACGGCGGCTGGCCGATCAATACGGTGCGCGCACAGCAATCTGGGTCGCGCTGAAGAAGGATTCGGCGCTGCTCGGCGCATTCGTGATCTACCGGACCGAGGTCCGGCCGTTCTCGGACAAGCAGATCGCGCTATTGCAGAATTTCGCCGCGCAGGCGGTCATCGCGATGGAGAATGCGCGGCTGATCACAGAGACGCACGAGGCGCTCGACCAGCAAACCGCGACCGCCGAGGTGCTAGGCGTTATCAACAGCTCGCCGGGGGACCTCGCCCCAGTGTTCCAGTCGATCGTGGAAAAGGCGCACACCTTGTGCGGCGCCGCCTGTGGCAGCCTGCAGCTTTGGGACGGCGAGAAGTTCCGTGGCGTCGCGATGCGCGGCTTCTCGGAGGCAATGGTGGAGCTGCTGCGTGCCGGTTACGACCCATCCGACATGCCCTGCCAGCGCATCGTCGAGGGAGAGCGCGTCGTCCACTGCGTCGATCTCGCTGCGATCGACAGTCCGGTGGCGCGCGAAGGCGGCGTCAAACTCGCCGGTATCCGCTCGATCCTCTATGTGGCGCTGCGCAAGGATGACGTCTTGCTCGGGCAGATCGTCGCCGCCCGCCAGGAAGTGCGGCCGTTTTCCGAAAAAGAAATCGCGCTCGTAGAGAATTTCGCGGCGCAGGCGGTGATCGCGATGGAGAACGCGCGGCTCATCACTGAGACGCGCGAGGCCTTGGAACAGCAGACCGCAACCGCCGAGGTATTGCAGGTCATCAATTCCTCGCCGGGCGACCTGGCACCGGTCTTCGATGCGATGCTGGAAAAGGCACACACCCTTTGCGGCGCCGCTCATGGGAGCCTGCAGCTCTACGACGGCGAGAATTTGCATGCCGTCGCGACGCACGCCGTGTCGGACAAATTCGCTGATATTCTGCGGCAGGGGTATCGTGCTGCCAGACTCACCGGCGAGCCAGGCCCTGATCGAGGGTAAGCCCTTCGCCCACATAGCCGATTGCGCTGAAATCGACCACCCGGTTTTTCGCAGCGCGGCCGAGTTTGCGGGCATCCGCACGGTGCTGTTTGTGCCGCTGCGCAAAGACGGCGCATTCCTAGGTCTGATCTCCGCGGCCCGCCTTGAGGTGCGGCCATTCAGTGAAAAAGAGATCGCGCTATTACAGAATTTCGCCGCGCAGGCGGTGATCGCGATGGAGAACGCGCGGCTGATCACCGAGACGCGCGAAGCCTTGGAGCAGCAGACCGCGACCACCGAAGTGTTGCAGGTCATCAATTCCTCTCCCGGCGATCTCGCGCCGGTGTTCGACGCGATCTTAGAGAAGGCCCTAATCCTTTGTGGAGCAGCGTTCGGCACCTTTCGAAGATACGACGGTGAGCGTTTCCATCTTGCGGCATCGCGGGGAGCCCCCGCGGAGTTGGTGAATTTTCAGCGCGAACCTCGCGCGCCCGGGCCCTTCGGCCTGCGACTGCTGCAAGGCGAAACCGTTATTCACGTCCCGGACATCATCGAAGGCGATTCCTATCGAGCGGGCTCTCAGGCACAGAAGGCGCTCGTCGAACTGGGCGGCGCCCGAAGCTACTTGATGGTTGCGCTTCGCAAGGAAGAAATCCTGCTCGGCTATTTCTCATTCTACCGCCAAGAAGTTCGCCCGTTCTCCGAGAAGCAGATCGCGCTGCTGCAGAATTTCGCCGCGCAGGCGGTGATCGCGATGGAAAACGCGCGACTGATCACCGAGACCCGCGAAGCGCTCGACCAGCAGACCGCGACCGCCGAGGTGTTGGGCGTCATCAACAGCTCGCCTGGCGACCTCGCCCCGGTGTTCGACGCGATACTGGACAAGGCGCACACGGTCTGCGGAGCCGGCCTCGGTGCTTTGGTGCTCTACGACGGCGAACAGTTGCGCGGCGTCGCAATGCGCGGATATCCGGAAGAATACGCTTCGCTTGTGCGCAAAGGCGGGCCAGCGAACTTAGTTACCGCCTTCAACCGGCTGCAGCGGGGAGAACGTATTGTTCACGTCCTCGATGCGGCGGCGATCCGATCGCCCCGCTGCGATAACGCGAGCGGCGGTCGAAATTGGCGGCGTTCGCACCTCGCTCACCGTACCGTTGCGCCGGGAGAGCGTGCTCCTCGGATATATCAGCGCACAGCGGCAAGAGGTGCGGGCATTTTCCGACCGAGAAATCGCGCTTCTTGAGAACTTCGCCGCACAGGCGGTGATCGCGATGGAGAACGCGCGGCTGATCACCGAGACCCGCGAGGCGCTCGACCAGCAGACCGCGACCGCCGAGGTATTGGGGGTCATCAACTATTCGCCCGGCGACCTCGCGCCGGTGTTCGACGCGATGCTGGAAAAGGCGACGCGGTTGTGCGAGGCGCCCTTTGGCATTCTTCGAACCTGGGACGGCGAACGCTTTCATTTTGGTGCCGTGCACGGCGACTCGCGATTTTGCGATTGGGTCCGACAGCGTGGTCCCGTCCGGACGGACAGTGACGCTTCCCTGCTCGGCGAATCGAGCGGGCGAACGGGTCGTCCACATCACCGATGCGCAGAACGACGAGGCTTATCGAGCGTCCGCGGGTTTCAGGGAGATGGCGGAGGCCAGCGGCATCCGCAGCGCTATTACGGTGGCGCTGCACAAAGACGACACGCTGCTCGGGATATTCACTGTCTACCGTCAGGAGGTGCGGCCGTTTTCCGACAAGCAGATCGCGCTGTTGCAGAACTTCGCCGCCCAAGCGGTGATCGCGATGGAGAACGCGCGGCTGATCACCGAGACGCGAGAAGCGTTGGAGCAGCAGACCGCGACCGCCGAGGTGTTGCAGGTCATCAACAGCTCGCCCGGTGATCTCGCCCCCGTGTTCGACGCGATGCTGGAAAAGGCGCTGGCGTTGTGCGGCGCGGCCTTTGGCGCCCTCTTTACCTATGACGGCGAGCGCTTCCGCTTGCGCGGCGACGCGTGGCTTCCCGCCAGCGCTCCTTGAGTACTATCGAGAGCCCGTCCGACCGTCGCCGGGAAGCGCAATGGAACAATTGGTTCGCGGCGAGCGCGTCGTCACATCGCCGACATCCGCACAGATGCGCTCCGCGCTCCGTTGCGACGCGCGCTCGCTGATTTGGGGGGAGCGCGTACCATGATTTGGGTAGCGCTTCGCAAAGAGAAATCGGTTCTCGGGTGCATCGCGATATACCGCCAAGAGGTGCGCCCGTTCTCCGAAAAGGAAATTGCGCTGTTGCAGAACTTCGCGGCGCAGGCGGTGATCGCGATGGAGAATGCGCGGCTGATCACCGAGACGCGCGAAGCCTTGGAGCAGCAGACGGCGACAGCAGAGGTGTTGGGGGTCATCAACTCCTCGCCCGGCGATCTCGGCCGGTGTTCGACGCAATGATCGAGAAAGCGATGAGCGCTTTGCGAAGCGTCGATCGGCGGTATTTATGGCATCTAGGACGACAGCTTCCGAGCTGTTGGCCTCCGCGGCGTACCGGACGCGTATGCAGAGTTCCTTCACCGCGAGCCGCTGCGGCCCGATCCGGCAGCGGTCTCGGTCGAATTGGTGCAGGCGAACGGGTTGTCCATATAGCCGACGTTGCCGCGGAAGCGGTCTACGGTCCGGCAGATCCGCGCCGGGCGACTGGCTGGAGCTCGGCGGCGCTCGTACTGTGCTTGTTCGTGTCACTTACGCAAGGACGGCAAGTTACTCGGCGCAATTTTCGTCTATCGTCAGGAAGTCCGCCCGTTTTCCGACAAGCAGATCGCGCTGCTGGAGAACTTCGCGGCGCAGGCGGTGATCGCGATGGAGAACGCGCGGCTGATCACCGAGACGCGCGAGGCCTTGGAGCAACAGACAGCCACCGCCGAGGTGCTGCAGGTCATCAATTCCTCGCCCGGCGACCTGGCGCCGGTTTTCGACGCGATGCTCGAAAAGGCGCTGCGGCTCTGCGAGGCAAGCTTCGGTGTGCTCTCGACGATCAACGGCGAGAACTTCAGCGGCATCGCAGTGCACGGGGCTCCGCCCGAATTGGCCGAAGGCTGCTGAGCCGCGGCACATAGTGCCCGGGAACGCCGATTGCAGTCGGCTAGTGCACGGCGATGATGTCGTTCAGGTCGAGGATATCACCGCCGAGGACGTCTACCGTTCCGGCAACCCGCCCGCCGCGCGCTTGCCGATGTCGGCGGCGCGCGTACGGTGCTCTGGGTGGCGCTGCGCAAGGATGATGCGCGCTCGGTGCTTTCGTCGTCTACCGACAGGAAGTCAGGCCGTTTACCGACAAACAGATCGCGTTGTTGCAGAATTTCGCCGCCCAGGCGGTGATCGCGATGGAAAACGCGCGGCTCATCACCGAGACGCGCGAAGCCCTGGAGCAGCAGACCGCGACCGCTGAGGTGTTGCAGGTCATCAATTCCTCGCCCGGCGACCTCGCCCCAGTGTTCGACGCGATGCTGGAAAGGCAACGGCTCTGTGCGAGGCCGCATTCGGCACGCTGGCGACCTATGACGGCGAGCGCTTCGCTCCGGCGGCGGCTCACGGTGTGACGCCCGCCTTTTGCTGCTTTCCGTACGAGCGGGGCGCTTTCGCGCCGCCGCCGGGCAGCTGCTTGAGCGCGTGGCGAATGGCGAAAGCCTCGTTCACATTGCGGACGATGATGCACGGACCCCGGCCAGGCTGCTACGCCCGTTGGTCGAATTGCGGCGGGTGCCGCACTCTGCTCTGCGTAGCGCTGCGCAAGGATGATGACCTGGTCGGGGCCATTACGGCCTACCGCCAGGAAGTGCGGCCGTTCACCGACAAGCAGATTGCGCTGTTGCAGAATTTCGCCGCGCAGGCGGTGATCGCGATGGAGAACGCGCGGCTATCACCGAGACACGCGAAGCCTTGGAGCAGCAGACCGCGACCGCCGAGGTGTTGCAGGTCATCAACTGCTCGCCCGGCGATCTCGCCCCGGTGTTCGACGCCATGCTGGAAAAGGCGCTGGCTTGTGCGGCGCGGCCTTTGGCGCCCTTTTACCTATGACGGTGAGCGCTTCCCTTGCGCGGCGACGCGTGGCTTCCCGCCAGCGCGCCTTGAGTACTATCGAGAGCCGTCCGACCGTTGCCGGGAAGCGCAATGGAACAATTGGTTGCGCGGCGAGTCCGCAAGTCAGGTCACAGATATCCGCACAGATGCGCTCCGCTCTCCGTTGCGACGCGCGCTCGCTGATTTGGGGGGAGCGCGCACCATGTTTGGGTAGCGCTTCGCAAAGAGAAATCGGTTCTCGGGTGCATCGCGATATACCGCCAAGAGGTGCGCCGTTCTCCGAAAAGGAAATTGCGCTGTTGCAGAACTTCGCGGCGCAGGCGGTGATCGCGATGGAGAATGCACGGCTGATCACCGAGACGCGCGAAGCCTTGGAGCAGCAGACGGCGACAGCAGAGGTGCTGGGGGTCATCAACAGCTCGCCCGGCGATCTCGCGCCGGTCTTTGACGCGATGTTGGAAAAGGCGCACAGCCTGTGTGACGCGCCGTGCGGCAGCCTCCAAATTTTCGATGGCGAACAATTCCGCGCTGTCGCAACGCGCGGCCTGACCGAAGCTTTTGCGGCGATACTCCGGCGGGGAGTTCGTGCCCGCGTTCGGGACCCTAATGCGATAGTGCAGTTTGATTTTGCTGAACGCCTTGCGCAGGACCCTGGCAACCAAAACGTCACGCGTCGCCGTGGAGATCGAGAAAACTCCGCACCGTATTATTTGTGCCGCTTCTTAAGGACAATGTTCTGATCGGCCGCATCGCAGCGGGGCGCCAGGAGGTGCGGCCGTTTACGGACAAACAGATTGCGCTGTTGCAGAATTTCGCGGCGCAGGCGGTCATCGCGATGGAGAATGCGCGGCTGATCACCGAGACGCGCGAGGCCTTGGAGCAGCAGACCGCGACCGCCGAGGTTTTGCAGGTCATCAATTCGGCCCCCGGCGACCTTGCCCCGGTGTTCGATGCAGTCCTAGAAAAGGCGCACAGCCTGTGTGAGGCGCCGCGCGGCACCATGTTCCTCTTTGATGGCGAGTATTTCCGTGCGGTCGCGATGCGGGGCATGTCCGGACCGTTCGCCGATCGGCTGCGCCAGGGCGTTCGCGGGTCGCAGGCGGCGACAAGTCGGCCGCTACTGGCGGGCGAGCGTTTCGTGCACATCCCGGATATGGCGCACTTGGATGACACCCGGGGCGCGGCGCAGCCGTACTCAGCGGCATCCGCACGCTGCTGTCGGTGCCGCTGCGGAAGGTAACGAGCTCCTCGGAATGATCGTCGCAGGCCGCACCGAGGTGCGGCCGTTCACCGACAAGCAGATCGCGGTGTTGCGAGAATTTCGCGGCGCAGTCGGTGATCGCGATGGAGAATGCGCGGCTGCTCGGCGAGTTGCGCGAGCGCACCGACGATCTGCAGGAATCGCTCGAATACCAGACCGCGACGAGCGACGTGCTCAAGGTCATCAGCCAGTCGACTTTCGACCTGCAACCGGTACTGGAAACGCTGGCGGGAACCGCGTCGCGGCTGTGCGAAGCCGAGATGGCGTTTATCTTCCGGCGCGAGGGGGAGCTTTATCGCGTCGCGGCATCGGTCGGCTTCTCGCCCGAAACCAAAGCTCTCGTCGAAGCCAACCCGATCTCGCCAGACCGCGGCACGGTCGCGGGCCGCACTGCATTGACCGCCAATGTCGTCCACATTCCGGACGCGAGGTCGGATCCGGAATACACCTGGGGCGAATTCATCCGCGTCGCCAAGACGCCGACGATGCTCGGGGTGCCCCTGTTGCGCGAGGGGGTGCCGGTTGGCGTCATCGTGCTGGCGCGCCAAAGGGTCGAGCCCTTCTCCGGAAAGCAGATCGAACTGGTCCGGACCTTTGCCGACCAGGCGGTGATCGCGATCGAGAATGCAAGGCTGTTCAACGAATTGCGCGCCCGTACCGAAGAGCTCGGGAGCTCGGTCGCTGAGCTGAAGATGCTGAATGAGGTCGCGCAGGCGGTCAGCTCGACGCTCGATCTGCGGACAGTGCTGTCGACCGTTCTCAACGCCTCGCTCGGGGTGACCTGGGCGAACGCCGGGGCGGTTTTTCGCTACAGCCGGGCAGAGCGTGCGTTCCGGCTGGTCGAGGCGGTCGGGTGGGACGAAGCCCTGGCACGCTCGGTGCGAGAGCTGCGGGTTGCCGAAACCGAGAGCGCGATGGGCGAGGCGGTGGCGCGCCGTATGCCGATCCAGCTCGCCGATCTTGCGCAGCGGGCGAGCTACCCGCTGCGCGACGTCACTCTCGCAGCCGGTTTTCACTCGGCGCTGATCGTGCCGCTGGTCGGTGCCGAGCGCATCCTCGGGGCGATCATCCTGATGCGGCAAGAGGCAGGCGAATTCCCGCCCGAGACCGTTCGGGTGATGCAGACTATCGCCAGCCAATCGGTGCTGGCGATCCAGAATGCAAGGCTCTTCCGCGAGATCGCCGACAAGAGCGAGCAATTGGCGCTCGCCAGCCAGCACAAATCGCAGTTCCTCGCCAATATGAGCCACGAGCTGAGGACCCCATTGAACGCGATCCTCGGGTATGCCGAATTGCTCGTCGACGGCATCTATGGCGTGTTGCCGGACCGGCCGCGTGGTGTGCTCGAGCGCATTCAGAACAACGGCAAGCACCTCTTGGCGCTGATCAACGACGTGCTCGACCTGGCCAAGATCGAGGCCGGCCAGCTAAACCTGACCTTAGAGGATTACAGTCTGCCCGAGGTGGTGAAGTCGGTGGTGACAGCGACCGAGCCGCTCGCCACCTCGAAGGGCCTGAAATTCACTGCGGCAGTGGAGGACGGCATGCCGATGGCGCATGGCGACGCCCGCCGCGTCTCGCAAGTGCTGCTGAACCTGGTCGGCAATGCGATCAAATTCACCGATGCGGGCGAGGTCGCGATCCGCGCGATGGTGGACAAAGGCCAATTCGTGCTGACCGTGCGCGACACGGGGCCGGGCATTGCCGACGCCGATCAGGAACGGATCTTCGGCGAGTTCCAGCAGATCGACAATTCCAACACGCGCAAGAAAGGCGGAACCGGCCTGGGTCTGGCGATCTCGAAGCGAATGGTCGAGATGCAGGGCGGAACGATCTCGGTCGAACTCGGTATTGGGCCAGGGCTCGACCTTCCGGGTCGTGCTGCCGGTCCATGTCGACGAAATGATGGAGGAAGCGGCCTGATGGGCAAACGCATCCTGGTCATCGAGGACACCGAAGACAACCGACAGATCATCCGCGACCTGTTGACCAGCTTCGATTACGAATTGATCGAAGCGGTGGACGGGGCCGAGGGGGTGGCGATGGCGCAAACCCATATTCCTGACCTGATCCTGATGGATATCCAGCTGCCGGTCATGGACGGATACGAGGCGACGCGCCAGATCCGCGCGATCCCCGAGCTCGCCCGCGTGCCGATCGTCGCGGTGACCTCTTACGCTCTCTCCGGCGACGAGGCCAAGACGCGGGAAGCCGGTTGCGACGGCTATATCGCCAAGCCCTTCAGCCCGCGCCAGCTCCTCGCCAAAGTCCGCGAATTCCTCCCGGAATAAGAACACTTTACCGCAGAGGGCGCAGAGCGATTCGCAGAGGACGCGGAGGTGACAGCTCATCGTCATTTCCTCCGAAGGAGACCCCGCCATCTTGGCGTCCAGATTGACGCGTATGGTGTGCGCCAGGGTGGCGAAGGATGGGCACCGGGCCTCCAGTCGTCGCTCTTTTTGCCTTCCCTGCCATTTCCCTGCCGGCATACCTGGCAGGGAAGATTTTTTCCCTGCCAGCCGGCATCGGGAAAGAGCGCATAAGTAACTGATTACATGGATCTATTTGCGATGAATTTCGACGATTTCGAGCCCCGACAAGATTTTTTCCCGTATTTTCCCGAGTGGCAGGGAAAAACCGTCACCTTGGGCTGCGCCGAGATAGGGGTCAGCGCCTTTGCGGTGAAGCGTTAGTTGGGGGGGACGATGCGTGAGCCGCCGCTGATTCTTGTCGTCGATGATGTTGCGGACAATCTCGACATCCTGCAGATGCGCCTGGAAAGCCAGGGCTATGAGGTCGTGAGTGCGGGGGACGGGGTCGAGGCGCTGGAAAAAACCCGCGAGCTGCTGCCCGACCTCATATTGCTCGACATCATGATGCCGAAGATGGACGGCATCGAGACCGTCAAGCGGCTGAAGGCCGACGCCTCGCTGCCCTTCATCCCGGTCATTCTGGTGACGGCGAAAGCCGATGGCGCCGATGTCGTCGCAGGGCTGGAAAGCGGCGGCGACGATTACCTGACCAAGCCCGTCGACCATGCCGCGCTTTCGGCGAGGGTGCGCGCGATGCTGCGCATCAAGGCCCTACACGACACCGTGCAGGCGCAGGCACGCCGGCTCGAGGAACAGTCAGCTGAGCTCGCTGCATGGAACAAGACGCTAGCAGAACGGGTCGCGGCGCAGGTGCGCGAGATCCAGCAGATGGAACGGCTGAAATGGTTCCTCGCGCCGCAGATCGCGCAGACTATCGTGTCTTCCGGCGGTGACGCGATTCTCGAGAGCCACCGGCGCGATATCGTCGTGCTGTTTTGCGATATGCGCGGCTTTACTGCGTTTTCGGAGATCGCCGAACCGGAAGACGTGATGGCTGTCTTGCGCGAGTATCACGGCGCGCTCGGACCGCTGGTCCACCGTTACGAGGGAACGCTCGATCGCTTCACCGGCGACGGTATGCTTGTGGTCTTCAACGACCCGCTGCCATGCCCTGATCCCGCCCTCCGCGCGGTTCGGCTTGCGGTCGACATGCGCGACGCGGCTGCCGCGCTCGCCCGCTCATGGATGGCACGTGGTCACGAGATCGGCTTCGGCGTCGGGATCGCCCAAGGCTATGCCACATTGGGGCGGATCGGTTTCGAGGGCCGCTTCGACTACACCGCGATCGGCACTGTAACCAATGTGGCGGCCCGGCTCTGCGCCGAGGCCAAGGACGGCCAAGTCCTGGTGACCCAGCGGGTGGCGGCGGCGATCGACAAATTAGCCGAACTGCAGCATCTCGGCGATATTGCGTTCAAGGGTCTCAGCCGCCCAATTACCGTGCTGAACGTTAGCGGGCTCGTATCCCGCCAGTAAAGGCCTGCATCAGCTCTTGCGTTGCCGCTCGACCTGCATGTTGGCGAGGAATGCGACCAGCGGATGGACTCCCATCTTCACGAGCGCTTGTGTGTCGAGCCCGAGCAAAGCAGTCCGCTGTGGCGCCGTCAGCTGAAAACGGCCGGCATAGGCTGTGGCGTCGGCAACGTATTCGCGTCGCCTCTGTTCGTCGTGCGCCAGGCCGTGCAGGGCAGTCGTCAGCTCCACGAGTTCGGGTTTGATCGACGGGTAGTGCAGCGTATGGACGTCGGGCGGCGGGGTGAAGAATCCGAGCGAAGCGTAGTTGTGATGCCAGCTCGGTTCCAGCGCGGCGATGTCGGGCTTGCGCTCGCCGAGCGCACCGGCAGCGGCCGCCCAGCAGCGCAGCTCGACATTGCCGGCCTCATCAAGCGCGGCTTCATCCCAGCCGATCAGCGATTTCAGATTGCCGGTGCGCAGCTGAGCCATCACCGCCTCGTCCCAGGCCAGCTCCGGATGAGGATAACGCTCGGTGCCGGGGAAATGCGACATGCCGCCGCTCGCCACGACCGCTGTCCGCAGGCCCATCGCGGAAACGATCCGCGCGACCGCCTGGCCAAAGGCATAGCAACGCTCCATCGTCGGCTGGGGCGGGAGGTAGGCATTGACGTAGATCGGCAGGACCGGATCCTCGACGCCGAGATGGGTGAGCGGGATGCCCATCGCGTAATCGATCTTGGCAACGCTGGTGAAGGCCGGGTCGAAGCCCTGCCGATAGAGCTGCCGGACGAGCTCCAAACCGATCTCGCTCGGAACCTTCCACCGGAAATTCCGGCCCGCGAACATGCCCTCGGCCGTATTCCCGACATGGATCGTGAAAGGCGGCGCCGCCCTATGGAAGAATTGCTCGGCGTGGTCGTTCGAAAAGATGATCCAAAGGTCGGGCGCCAAGGCCTTCAGCCCGGCGCCGATTTCGGCCGCCATTGCCCGGACCCGCTCGACCGTATCGCGATCCTCGGTTTCGGGCATCGTGAAGAATTGCGGGGCGTGGGGCAGCATGGCCCCGCCGATTATGCTCGAATTAACGGCTCGGCCTTGCATCACCAGCTCCGACTTCGATCTTGCGCGGTTGACATCGCGACACTCCGCTGGTCGTGGTAGCCTCACAGGAAATTATATCGCCGCTCGAGGAAACGCCCCGATGCCGCATTCTTCCGACGATCCTCCCAGCGCTCCCACGGCAAGTGTAGAGAGCGAAACCCCGAGTGCAACCGTCGCGGACGCCCCGGACAGCGCCAATCCGGCCGGCCCGTCATTGCAAGATGGCGAAACCCAGCAACCACGGCGCCGGCGCCGGCGCCGCCGCCGCCGACCCCCGCCGGCGGCAGCTTCGCCAGGAGCAGCGGGAGGGGATCAAACCACACCTGAACGGACACCACTCGCGGGCGATACGGTTCCGGACACGCAAGTCGATGCCCAGGGAGATACCCAGGGAGATACTGCTGGCGACGCTCAGGTGCCAAAACCCCGGCGTCATCGCCGCCGTCGTCGCGGGCCGCCGCTCGAGATGTCGCAACACTCGCCGGTGGGTGCCGATACTCCGGTCGACGAGAGCGGTCCCCCGGACCCTACGACGGTCACTTCCGGCGGAGAACTCGAGGCAGGCTCAGCCTGCGCCCGGGGTGGCCGGTGAGCCATCCCGCCGCCGTCGCCGTCGGCCGGCGCGCAGACCAGGTCTGACGGACCACACGGATTCCGGCGGCGAAACCCCGAGCGGGGCCGAAGAGAATACCGAGGGGACATCACAGTTGCAGCCCGGGGCGCTCGGGAGGGCTTGGCCCGGGCGCCCGCGCAACCGCCGGTCACCCGACCGTGCAGTTCCGGACGGGGAGCCGCGCCGCCCCGCTCCGCGCGCGTCGCGCGAACGAGCTGCGAGGCCGGGTTATGCGGGTGCGCGAGGGCCGGATCGACGGGATCAGGGCTCGGATCTTCGGGGGCGGCGGGATAAGCGAACGAGCGGCCGACCGCCGGGAAGAGGTCGGGAAGCTCCGCCGAGAAAGCCGGAGCAGAAGCTCTATGCGCTCGAGTCGGTGGTCGACCGGGGTTTCGAGGATGTCACCGAGGATTCGGATGAAGGCGGTACCCGTCGCGTCCACTGGACGATCATCAAGCGCACGGTCGCCGACCAGAAAAGCGGCAAGGCCATGTCTGCGTCCTATGTGCTGAAACGGGAAGGCGTCGAGGCCGAATTCCCCAATCTCGGCGCGGCGCGCGCGGCAGTGAACAAGACGATCGTCCACCCCGAGAAGCTAACCCTTTCAAAAGCTGAGCACGTCGCTGCAAAGGGCAGCCGCTGATCCGAATTGGATTGCGCCGCGTCGCCGCTTACCCATCAAGCCTGGATGCCGGGGGGAACGGCGCCGCTCCGTGGGCCTTGGGAAAGCCCGGCCCAAATTTGCGGATTTGGCGGGAGTTTGGCAGGTTTCGATACACCCAAAGAAAGACCGCACCGACAAGTGTGCCGGCGACCAATTGGCCGAGCAGCCCCGAACCAAGGAATACCATCGAGGTCCAAGAGGTGACCGGCAGGCAAATCATGGCGATAGAAGCGGCAACCCAGAAGGCGTGAGGGCGCCGGCCAATCCGCGCCCGATTATAAGACCAGTCGGCCCAAGCGGTACTGAGGGCACCAAGGCCCGCAGCCAGCAGCTGTATCAGAAAAATCTCCATCATGTCGGTTTCTCCGCGCTCAATAGGCCGGGCCGGTATTGAGCGTAACGGGAGATAGGCCGCAGATTTATCAGACTTTGATTGCAAATTTGTTGACATGGAAAACAGAGGGAGACGGTCCGGTGGGCGACCGTTTGACGTCGGAAACCTTTACAGCTCGCCGTAGATGAGAAAAGGAACATAGCGGTTGCAATCTGTTAACGGGATGGCACGATGTTTGCTGATGAACCCAAGCGCGGAACTTTCCGTGCGAGGGTCAAACGGAGGAGCCCGATGGCGCAAGCGGCAATAACACGGTTGCAGGAGCCACTGCCCCTCGACACGGCGATGCTATCAAACATCGCGTTGTCGCTCTTTCTGTGGAATATCGCCTTGCGCATCGCAGGTTTGCTCTAGGCAGCGTAACAGCCGATCATCCGCCCTGCGCCGTCCGCTGCAAAGCCAGCCTCAGCGCCTCGTCGAGTTTTCGGGAAAATCGCGTCGGGGCACCGGCAAAACCGGACGGTCCGGCCCAAACGTTGGGTCCAGAACATGCAGCGAAGACAATCGAGTCAGGCGGCGCCGATGCGGGCTCTTTCGCCTGTTCGCTCGGTTGCCCGTGCCGCCTAGGTTCGGCAGCGTCGCACAGGCCGCTTTCATGGAGGACGCGACGCAAGTAGGCTGCGACGCCGACGAGAAATTGGTCGGGAGGCCGTCCGGCCTTGACCCAGGCGTTCATCTTGCCAATGCCCCAATTGTAAGCGGCGATCGCGTCGGGCCAATTACCGTATCGCCCGTAGAGCTGTAACAAATACGCTCTTCCTAGCGCGCGGTTCTGCAATAAATCATATCGGTCCCCGCCGCCGACATCCGTCGCCGCCGCCTCGCTGACCTGCATCGGCCCTTGCGGTCCGGACGGATCCGGCCGCCACATGGCCATATCGTTGCCGTGGCTCGACTCCGCTCCATCCACCGCACTCGCCACGCGGTCGAGCCGCGCCATCGGGTCGGCGTTCTCGGCCGCTGGAGGGCCTGAATGCGCGAGCTTGCCGACTAGGGCCGGAGCGTCGCGCAAGCCCGCCCGCTCACCCGCTAGTACAACGCTCGCAGCAATCGCCTGCATCGCAAACAACGCAGTGATCAGCCATTTAGTATAGCCCACAAGGAAAGCCCGCTCTCACAGCCGTTAAATAATACTATCAGGTTTTGGGTCGTATTAGACCTATATTCGTAGTTAAATTTTTATTAGTCTTGTCGTGGGTAGCGAACAGCAGTGTTCGCGCGGCAAAAGGCCTCACAAGACCTCGAATAGCCCGGCGGCGCCCATCCCGCCGCCGACGCACATCGTGACGACCACATAACGAACCCCGCGGCGCTTACCCTCCATCAACGAGTGACCGACCAGGCGCGCGCCGGACATTCCGTAAGGGTGACCGATCGAAATGGCGCCACCATCGACGTTGTACCGCTCGGGATCGATGCCGAGCCGGTCGCGGCAATAAAGCGCCTGCACGGCGAAGGCCTCGTTGAGCTCCCAGAGCCCGATATCCTCGACTCTGAGCCCGTGCTGCCGCAACAGCTTCGGAACAGCGAAAACCGGGCCGATCCCCATCTCGTCCGGCGCGCAGCCGGCGACTGCGATACCGCGATAGGCGCCGAGCGGCTCGAGCCCGCGGCGTTCAGCCTCCTTCGCCTCCATGAGCAGCGAGGCGGAGGCGCCGTCGGACAGCTGTGAGGCGTTCCCCGCCGTGATGAACCGGCCCTCTTTGACGGTCTGCCCATCGCGGAATACCGGTTTCAACGCGGCCAACCCCGCGAGGGTCGTAGACGGCCGGTTGCCTTCATCCTTTTCGAGCGTCACCGCGACCTCGGAGACTGCGCCGGTCTCGCGGTTTTCGACCCGCATGATCGAGGGCAACGGAGCGATCTCCCGGTCGAAACGCCCGGCCGCCTGCCCCGCCGCAGTACGTTGCTGGGACTGCAGAGCGTATTCGTCCTGCGCGTCGCGGGTAACCTGGTATCGCTCCGCGACGATCTCGGCCGTCTCGATCATCGTCATGTAAAGATCCGGGCGCTGTTCCACCAGCCAGGGATCCTGTGCCCGATATTGGTTTCGATGCTCGTTCTGGACCAGCGAGACCGACTCGACTCCGCCACCGACAGCGATCTCCATTCCATCATCCGCGATCTGTTTCGCGGCGGTGGCGATCGCCATCAGGCCCGACGCGCATTGGCGATCAATCGTCATCCCGGCGACCGAAACCGGCAGCCCGCCGCGCACCGCCGCCTGCCGGGCCAAATTGAATCCGCTCGATCCCTGCTGGAGCGCGGCACCCAGCACGACATCCTCGACTTCGGCCGGATCGATGCCGGCGCGCCGCACCGCCTCGGCAACGACGTGGCCAGCGAGAGCCTGCGCCTGCGTGTCGTTGAAAGCACCGCGGTATGCCCTGCCGATCGGCGTGCGGGCGGTCGATACGATAACGGCTTCGCGCATTTCGTCCTCCCCGGGAAGCAACTGCGGCGCGATCTTACGCCGAACCTCTGCTCCCGCCTATCCGGAGCATGGATGCCCCTCCCACAATCGCGCGCGGTCATGTAGCATCGCAGCAGGCCCTTCTGAGGAGACCGCCATGCCCGACACTTATCCGTTGCTGTCCGCCGACCCGGCGAGCCTCGGTTTTGCCGCGACACCGCTGCAGCATCTCGATCGGCTGATTCGCCAGCATATCGAGGAAGGCCGTTACCCCGGCGCGCAGATCGCGCTGGCGCGTCACGGCAAGCTGGCGCTGTTCCGCTCCTACGGCAATGCCAAGACCGAGGGCCGGAATTTGCCGGCGACGGATGACACGCTTTTCCTGCTGTTCAGCCAGACCAAGGTGCTGACCAGTTGCGCGGTCTGGACATTGATCGAGGAAGGCAAGCTCTCGTTCATGGACCGGATTGCCGATCACCTGCCGGAGTTTGCCAAGCGCGGCAAGGGCGAGATCACCTTGCATCAGGTCATGACCCATCAGGGCGGCTTTCCGAGCGGCGACGTGACCAAGGCGACCTGGACCGATCACGCGCGCATGCGCGCCGAAGTCTGCGACTTCTCGCTCGACTGGACCCCCGGCACGCGGCTGCAATACCACCCGCGCGCCGCGCATCTGACCCAGGCGATGGTCATCGAGGCGGTTACCGGGCAAGACTATCGCGACGTGATCCGGGAAAAGGTGCTGGCGCCGCTCGGGCTCGCAAAGGACATCTTTGTCGGCGTCCCGCCGAGCGAGCAGGAGCGTTGCGCCGACACCTATGCGCCGGAGGCTCGTGACAACTCCGGCCGAATTCAAGGCGGCCGGCATGCCGAGCGGCGGCGGCTATGCGACCGCACGCGGGATGGCGGCGTTCTACCAGATGCTGCTCGGCCGCGGCCGGCTCGGAGATGTACGGCTGCTGTCGCCGCGGCTCGTCAGTTACGTGACGCGCAGCCACACCGGCGACCGCGGCGACGACGCGATGGGCGGCATCCCGATGCATCGCGGCCTGGGCCCGCATGTCCGCGGCGACAGCGACCGCATCCGCGGCCTCGGCACTATCGGCGCGCCGGAGACCTTCGGCCATGGCGGCGCCGGCACCTCCTATTCGTGGGCCGACCCGACGAGCGGCGTCTCGTTCACCTACGTCACGAACTTCATGTCGCCCGACCCGTGGCACACCGCCCGCCTCGACCGCGTCGCCAACCTCGTGCACGCCGCAATCGATTGAGGATCGCCGCGAAACATTCGCGATGAAAGCGCGACATAATCCTTGTGCATCGACGCTGGGTTTTACCTCTTGCCCACCGGCCGCACGCTCGTCCGGGATAAGCCTGCGGCCGGTCTTCGCGTGAAGAGTTGTCCGCGGATGTCATAAAGCTGGTCCACAAGGGCGCGGCAAGCGTTGGTCGCCCCGGCTCGGCTAACCCGGCGAGACCCACCTTCGCGCCCGCCACGGCAACCGCGTAGCAACCAGTCCTTCTCTCTCTTTGCGACCCTTCGCCCGGAGCTGATAAGGCGCCGCGGCGGTCACATTAAAGGCATCGCCTTAGAGCGGCCTCCATGCGCCCGACATCTATGTGATTCCCGAGATAATTCTGTGGCGGTATGGTGCCCTCTGAGCACTTGATTAAACGGGATATAACGCGGACAAATACGATTAATAAAAAGACGTCAATGAAGAGACGCCGCGGGGCCGGGATGGCTTCGCTGCGCCGGCAACGAGGAGACCTGATTTCCAGCAAATTTTTGGATTGGGAAGTTGTCCGACCACCGAGAGATCCGAGGAAGCTGGGCGGTATTGAAGTTTGGCCCAGCCAGAGAACCGGCCGCCGCTTGGCGGAGCCGCTACCGGGCCCCGGCTTAATCGGCCGATGACACGACTGTTCGCGAGAAAACTGCGGCTGCGGCCGAGCATCGTCTTGTTGTTCGTGCTTTTGACTGTGCCCGTTTTCCTTACGAGTATTGCCGTAACGTATGTGTCGAACGAAGAGATCGCCCGTGCCAACGCCGACGCGCTGATCGAACGGTACCGAACCGATGCCATCGATAGCATCGAGAATATGTTCAACCCGATCAAGTCGCTGGTGCGCAGCGCGGCGATGGCGGGCAGCCAGCAACCCGATTTGTATTCCGACAACCGTTCGCTCAAATACCTGTTGAGCATGGTGCTGCACAGCGACAAGCTGGTCAGCATCTATGTCGGTATGGCCGACGGGTCGTTCCGCCAGGCTCGGCGGATCAACCCGGCCGTCGAGATCCAGGGCAAATTGCCGCCCGCCGGGGTCAAATACGCCTATCGCTGGATCGAGCCACCGGGCGGATCGATGCCCATCGACCACTACATCTTCCTTGACGAGGAACATAGTCCGCTCGGCACGTCGGAACAGACAACCACTTACGATCCTCGACCACGGCTCTGGTATCGGCAGACCGTCAATGACGGCAAGTTGATCATTACCGACCCCGACATCTTCGCGGCGCTCGGGTTGATCGGCTTTACCATCGCCGCCCCGATTTACTCTGACGGCAAGGTCACTGGTGTGGCGGCTGCCGATATCACCTTGGACGGGCTTTCGCAATATCTGTCCGAGCGCAAGATCAGCCCCGGTTCACTGAGCTATATCCTCGACACCCAGGGCGGCGTGCTCGCTAATTCCGAACTAGCAAAGACCTATACCGACGAGGACGGACGGGTAGAGCTGCAGCATATCACCTCGCTCGCCGACGTACTGCCGGCGCACGCATTCAGCGCGCGGCCGCGCGACAGCGGGAGACCATATTCGTTTTCTTATGGCGGCAAGGAATACGTCGCGAGCTGTTCCATGCTGCCAGTCCGGTTCGGCAAGCGATGGCAGCTTTTCACCGTTACTCCGCTCGACGATTTTACCAGCCAATTCAAGAGCAACGATAGGCGCCTATTATTCGGGGGGCTGGCCGCGATCGCCGCGCAGATCCTGATCATTTATTTCCTGTCGGCAGTGGTTTCTTCGCCGCTCGAACGGCTCGCCCTGAAAGTTGGCAAGATCGAGGATCTCGGCGGGCACAACCTGCCGCCGTTCCAATCGCCGATCGCAGAGATCTCGGTGTTGTCCAAAGCGATCGATACGCTCGATGCCACTGTAAAGTCGTTTGCCGCCTTTGTGCCGGTGGGCCTGGTCAAGCAGCTCATCGCTTCGGACCAGAAGCTCGAACTGGGTGTACACAGCCGGTTTCTGACAATCTTTTTTTCCGATCTGGAAGCGTTCTCGACGCTTTCCGAAGAGGTGCCGACCCAGGAACTGATGGTGCGAGTTTCGGCTTATCTGGAAATCGTCACCACAGCGGTCAACGACCAGGCCGGCACGATCGACAAATTCATCGGCGACGGCGTCATGGCGTTTTGGGGGGCGCCGGCCTTGCTCGAAGACCACGCCTGGCGCGCCTGCCTGGCCGCGCTGCGCATCCGACAGGGCATGAACGAGCTGAACGAGCGCTGGGAGAAGAAGGAGCTGAAGCCGCTGAACTTCCGCATCGGCATCCACAGCGATGCGGTGCTGGTCGGGAATATCGGCTCACTGGAGCGAATGGGCTATACGATTATAGGCGACGGCGTGAACATCGCCGCGCGGCTTGAGAACATCAACAAGGAGTACGGTACCCGCCTCTGCATTAGCCATAGTGTTTTCAAAGAGGCCGGCGAGCGTCTTTGCGTCAGGCCGATCGACGATGTCACAGTCAGGGGAAGGCGCGCCAAAATCCCAGTCTACGAGCTGATGGGCGCGTTCGGTACCGACCCCGCATTGGAGCCTGACCCCGAGACCGTGAGACTGTGCCGGCTGACCCGCCTGGCGCACGAGGCCCTCATCCAAGAGGATTTCGCGCTGGCCCTCAGCCGCTATCACGACGTCCTCGCCGAGTTTCCTGACGACACGGTATCGCGCGAACTCATCAGGCGGCTCTCGAATACCGAGCCCGCGCGCCGGATGGCCATTCAGGCGGCTGGATGACTGGGCGGCCCGAGGTGCCCCTTATCTCGCCGGCCCAACCAGCACCGGGCAATTCGCGGCTGCAGGCGAGCGCGGCGCTGCGACCCAGCGAATACACTGCGGCGCTGATCCATGTGTTGCGTGCCCGGGCTGCGTGGGTGCGCGGCGCAAACGCGCTGGAGATCGGCTCGGGCAGCGGCGTCGTGCTCGCGGCGCTCGCGGCGCTCGGAGCAGCCTCGCTCTGCGGCACTGACATCGAGAGCGAAGCCGTCGCGTCGAGCGCCCTGCTGTTGCGTGGGTTGGGACATGGCGACAATGTGCAGATGTACCGCGGCGATATGTGGCTGCCGGTCGCCGGTCGCCGCTTCGACTTGATCACCGCCAATCTGCCGCATTTTCCGATGGAGCCTCGGGAATTCGCCAACCGGCTGCCAAGCTGGAGCTCGGGCGGGCCCAACGGGCGGCGCCTGCTCGACCGCTTTCTCGATGGGCTCCCCGCCCATCTTGCCCCCGGCAGCCGGGCCGTTATTACCCACAACGCCTTCGTGGACCTCGAATTGTCGCGCGCGATAGTCGAGCGGGGCGGCTTGTCGCTGCGGGTCGCCATGACGGTATTGGTCCACATCCCCAGCGAAAAGCTCGGCCTGATGACGCGGAGCATCCTCTGCTGCGAGGAGGGGCGCTCGATACATCTCTACGGACCCTATGCTTTCGCCGAGATGCACATTGTCGAAATCGGAGCCGCCGCATCGCTCGGCTGAGTTACGCGGGCTTCACACGCTGGCCCGCACCTGCGCCTGCATGCTCGTGACGGCGGTGGGCCTGCTTGCCGCGTTACCGGTACCGGCGCAGGCCGACAATTCGCCCGATGCCGCGCTGGCCTCGTTGCTCGAAGATGCGCGCGCGGCGGCTGCCGCCGCCGGCACGTGCGCCCAGCCCGGCATCGACCGGCTGATCCGCATCTTCTGCACCAACCGGATCCGCGTCGGCGTGCGCGACGACTACCCGCTATTCGGCACCCGCACCGATGAGACGCGGCAGGGTTACGAGATCGATGTGGCGCGGGACATCGCGCGCAAGCTCGGCGTCGATATCGACTTCAGCAGCGTCAAGCCGGCGACCCGGATCCCGATGCTGGCCGACGATAGCATCGACCTGGTGATCGCAACGATGGGAGATAACACGGCGCGCGAGACCCAAGTGCGCTTTATCAGGCCGCATTATTACCGCTCGGAGACGATCCTGGTCGGGCCGCGCGATCTCGGGATCGCGGACTGGAAAGACATTCGCGGTCGGACCATCTGCGTGACCGTCGGCAATGGATCAAATGCCGAACTGGTGTCGCGGGACGCCCGCCTGATGCTGTTCGACAAGCCGGAAGTACTGCCCGAACGGCTCGGCGACCAGACCTGCACTTTGGCTGCGCAGGACGACAGCTTTTTCGACTATTACTTCGCTGACCCGAGCTTTGCCACACGCTTTTCCGAAAAATTCGGTTTTGCCCAAGTGCCTTGGGGCATCGGCATCGCGCGCGAAGGCAGCGACATGATGGCGCGCGCGCTCGACCTGATCAGCCAGATCTTCCACCGTGACGGCGTCTTCCTCGCCGCCGCTCGTGCCAACCATATCGGCATCCGTTTTCTGGGGCGGCAGCAGGCCGTATGGACGCGGCCCGAATGCGACACCGACACCGGCAGTACCGACCCTGCCTGCATCCTGCCGCCGGAGAACGCCGAGCTGCAGCCAACCCCATTCGCCGGCGGTGTCGATGCCTTCGAGACCTGGTTTGCCGGGTTGACCGGGTTCGACCTGCTGCTGCCGATGCTGAAGACGGTGCCCGCCTGGTCGCTGTTTCTCAACGGTGTAATCAACTCACTGGTACTGATCGCCGGGGCGCTCGCCGCGACGTTCGCCTTCGCCTTGTTGTTCGGGGTCGCGATGGGCGCGCGGACGCGGCTACTGAGCTGGCCCGCCCGCGGCATCACGATCGCACTACAATCGTCGCCGATCCTGCTGACATTGGTCATTGCCGCGTCGATCATCCACGCGCTGGTTCCGTATTCGGCGCCGGTCGCGCTGGGCGCGGCGATCGTGGCGCTGGGCCTCAGCAACGGCAGCAACGCCGGCCAAGCGATCTCGGAGGCGTACCTGACCCTGCGTGCCGAGCGCGCCGGGCTGCCCGCCGGTCAGATCGATCTGTTTTCCCGAGCCCTCAGCCGCTCGGCGACGCAGATCGTGGCGTTTCTGATCAACGCCGCCAAGGGCACCCCGATCGCCAGTTTTATCGGTGCGCCCGAGCTGCTGAGCGCGCTTACCGACATCACCTCGTTCTCCAGCGGGCGCGCGACGACGTATACGCTGCTGCTGGTCTTCTATACCGCCGTGGTTATGGCAGTGGTATCTCTGTGCCGCAGGTTTCAGGGTTTCCTCGAACGCAATTATGCCGCGACATGAGCGTGCTGATCGACAGCCTGTCGTCGAATTTCCTACCGTTGTTCCTGGCCGGCATGTCGGTCAATTTCGAGATCGCCGGCATCGCCCTCGCGCTCGGGCTTGCGCTCGGCATCCTGCTCGCCTTCGCCCGCCTTTATGGCGGCTTCGCCGGCATCGCGGCAGGCTCTGTCGTCGGGCTGATGAGGGCGGCGCCAACCTTTGTCGTCATGTTTTTTCTGCTGAACGCGCTGCCGCGCGACGCCGGCCTGTCCGGGGTCATGATTGTGGCGTTGTCGCTGGTCCCTTATGCAGCAGCCTACATCGCCGATAGCGGCGTCGATGCGCTGCGTGAGCTCCGCACCGGGTCGCCGCTTGCCTGCTATCTGATCCTGCCCAACATTGCCCGTGCGTTTTTTGTGATGGTCATGTCGTCGAGCGCCGGCGCCGCGATTGGCGTGCCAGAAGCCATTGCAGTCATCCTGCGCCAGGCTGAGAAACTGCCTTCGCTCGGCGACATGCTCGTGTTGTTCGCCATCGGTGTTGCGTGCTTCGGGATCCCGCTGCAAGCCGGGTTCGTCGTGATCCGGCTAATCCAGCGCCACCTCGGCCGGATCGCCCTGCGCAACCAGCCGAAGGTCTTGACCGGCGAGACGGCGGTGCCGGTCGAGCAATGAACCCTCTCCTGCGTTTTAGATGAGCAATGTGAAGTCATGAGAGGAGCAAGGTAGAAGTCATGGCGCCGCGGGTCGATCCTGTACGTTCCGATGAGGTGCTGCCGACGCGCGCCGATGTCGTGATCATCGGCGGCGGGATCATAGGCACGAGCACGGCGCTGTTTCTGGCCCAGAAGGGCGTCCGCGCGGTCCTGTGTGAGAAGGGGCACATTGCCGGCGAGCAGTCGAGCCGCAATTGGGGCTGGTGCCGCAAGATGGCACGCGATCCGCGCGAATTGCCGCTGATCATCGAGAGCCTGCGGCTCTGGCAGGGCATGAACGAATTGGTCGAGGCGGAGACCGGTTTTCGCCAAGCCGGCATCATGTATCTGGCCGAGAGACAGGCCGAGCTCGGCCAGTTCGAAAGCTGGCTCGAGCATGCAGGGCAATATCAGCTCGACACCCGCATACTCACGCGTGCCGAAGCGGCGGAGCTGATGCCTGGTCTGACGGGCAACTGGACCGGCGCGCTCTACACCGCGAGCGACGGCAAAGCCGAGCCGCAGAGGGCGGCGCCGGCGATCGCCGAGGCGGCGCGGCGGCACGGCGCAGCGATCGTGACCCAATGCGCTGCACGCGGCATCGAAACAGCAGGCGGGCGCGTCTCGGCGGTGGTGACCGAGAAGGGCCGCATCTCGACCGACAAGGTTGTGCTCGCAGGTGGCGCATGGTGCCGGCTGTTCTGTGGCAACGTTGGCATCGAACTGCCGCAGCTCAAGATGCTGGCGACGGTCATGCGCACTCAGCCGCTCGCGGGTGGCCCGGAAATCTCGGCTATGGGAGGGCTTTTCGGGTTTCGCAAACGCATGGACGGCGGCTACACCGTCTCGACCCTCGGGGTCCGGACGATCGACCTCGTGCCCGATAATTTCCGGCTGTTCTTCGATTATCTGCCCGCAGCGCGGCTGCACTGGAAGAAGTTGCGGTTCCGCGTCGGCCGCCGCTGGATCGAGGAATGGCGCATCCCGCGGCGTTGGGGTCTGGACGAAGCATCGCCGTTCGAGGCGGTGCGCGTGCTCGATCCGGAGCCCGACCAGTTCGTCGTCGATCGGGCGCGGGCCGCCACTGCCGAAGCCTTCCCGGTGTTCCGCAACGCGGTGGTCGCCGAAAGCTGGGGCGGCATGATCGACGTCATGCCCGATGCGATACCGGTCATCTCACCGGTCGAGAGCCTGCCCGGCTTCTTTATTGCCACCGGATTCTCCGGACACGGCTTCGGCATCGGTCCCGGCGCCGGCAAGCTGGTAGCCGACATGGTCGCCGGCGACCCGACGCTCGTCGATCCGGCGCCGTTTCGCTTGTCCCGGTTTAGCGACGGCTCGAACCCGCAGCCGCACCCGCTCGCCAGCTGAGGTCAGTTGATCGAGGCAAGCTCCTCGAGGCGCAGCCCATTGCGGACGCGCGCGACCAGCTCTTCCGGGTCATAGACGATCCCGACCGGGTTCTTGTCGGCGGTCGAGCGCCCCCGCATGTAGGCTTGCCCGTCGACCGCCGTCGCGAAATTGTCGACCAGCAGCTCGACTTGGTTGTGGTCGGGATCATGGTAGTACATCGAGGTCGTCACGCCATGATTGACGCAGCGATGCGGGCGAATACCGAGCGCCTTGAGCCGCTGATAATTGTCGATCAGATCGTCGAGCCCGCCATAGGTGAACGCGACGTGATTGAGGCCCGCCGCGTCCGGTTGCCGCTCCGTCAGCGGCCCGGGATCGAGGAAGGCGACCCGGTGATGCTCGTCGTCATAACTGATGAACGAGATGCGCTCGGCTTCGTAAAGTATCTCGGCGCCGAGCACCGTGCAGTACCAATCGATCATCTCGCGCCGGCGATTGGTCTGCAGCACGATATGCGACAGCTTTGTCGGTGACGCCATGCTCGCCTCACTCCCTCTGTTTGATCATCGAGTTTATGCGATCCACCCGGTAGCGGGCAAACCTCAGATATAGACGCCCCGCATTCCGCCTTCCGGATAGCGGGTGCCGGCGGCGGCGCCGATCGGGATTGCGGTCGAGACGCGATCGATATCGGCCTCGGTCAAATGAACCCGCATTGCGCCGAGATTTTCCTCCAGCCGTTCGATGCGCTTGGTGCCGGGGATCGGGATCACATCGGGACCCTGCGCCAACAGCCAAGCGAGGCAGAGCTGCGCCGGGGTGCAGCCTTTTTCCTCGGCGATGGCCTCGACGCGCCCTGCCAGCTCGCGGTTCTTGGCGAAATTGTCGCCCATGAACCGGGGATGACGGCCGCGTGTGTCGCCCTCGGCCAGATTTCCGAGATCCGGGACGTCGCCGGTCAATAGGCCGCGGCCGAGCGGCGCATAGGCGACAAAGGCGATGCCGAGGTCGCGGGTCAGCTCGCGCATCTCGGTCGCCTCTTCCCGGTAGAGCAGCGAGAATTCGCTCTGCACCGCGGCGATCGGGTGAGTGGCATGGGCCCGCCTGGATGCGCTCCGGCCGGGCCTCGCACAGCCCCAGATAGCGGACCTTGCCCTGCTCCATGAGCCGCGACATTGCGCCGACAGTTTCCTCGACCGGCACCGCCGGATCGACCCGGTGCTGGTAATAAAGGTCGATGGCATCGACCCCGAGCCGCCTCAGGCTCGCCTCGCACGCTTGGGCAACATAGGCGGGGGTCCCGTCGACGCCATTGGCGCCGCCCGGCCGGCGGGTCTGGCCGAATTTGGTCGCGATCACGACGCCGTTGCGCCGGCCCTTCAATGCCCGGCCGAGCAGCTCCTCGTTCTGGCCCCAGCCATACATGTCCGAGCTGTCGAAATGATCGACGCCGAGTTCGATCGCCCGATGGATCAGCCGGACCCCGGCCTCGTCGTCGCTCGTGCCGTAGACGCCGGACAAAGACATGCAGCCGAGCCCGATCGCCGAGACCTCCGGCCCCGCCTTGCCGAGTCTCCGCCGCTCCGTGATTGCCTTGCCGCTCATCGCCCACTCCAACCCGCTAAAGCTTTGTGACAAGCTCTAATAGAGGGGTATGATCGCCGCGGCAATCCAGGCGAGGGAGGAGAATGATGGCGAGCACTCATGTTTATGCCGGTACGGCGCGATCGATGGGAGCAACGGCCGGCGGCATTTTCCGGCAGCAAGCGGGCGACAACCGGTGGGAGCATCTGACCAACGGTGTACCGGAAGACGCCGATGTCCACGCGATCACGGTCCATCCGGAAAACCCCGATGTGGTCTATGTCGGCAGCACAAAGGGCGCCTACCGCAGCACCAATCGCGGCAACACCTGGGAGCGGCTGCGGCTTCCGGAGGATGCCGACATCTGGTCGGTCTGCATCCACCCGAAGAACCCGCGCGTCATTTATGCCGGAGCGACGCCCCCGGGTGTCTATCGCAGCGATGACGGCGGCGATACCTGGCGCAAGATGGCAGACCCGGGTCTCCCCGACCGGGTGATCATGGGTTTCGCATGCCGGGTCATGCGGCTCGATGTCGATCCCAATTCGCCCGACGACGTCTATGCGACGTTGGAAGCCAATGGCGCGATGCGCAGCCGCAACGGCGGCGAGAGCTGGGAGGATTGCACGGCCGATCTGATCCGCTTCTGCGAGGAGCCGAAATATCGCAGCCGGATCGGCAGCCAGACCGAGATCGAGGGCATGCTCGACGGCCACGCGCTGACCTGCAGCGCCGCGGCTCCGGGCACGGTGTTTCTCGCCAACCGCATGGGCCTCTTCCGCAGCAACGACCGCGGCGAGCATTGGCAGGACATGGAGATCAACCGGTTCTCGCCATTGACCTATGGCCGCGACATCCGCGTCTCGCCGCATGACCCCAAGGTCATGTATGCCTGCCTCAGCCCGGCGGCGCGCAGCACCGACGGGTCGATCTACCGCAGCGACGATGTCGGCCAGACCTGGAAGCGCTTCGACCATGGCGTCAAGGCCGAGGCGACGATGATGGGCGTCGCGGTGCATCCGCGCGACCCCAACCAGGTGTACGGGGTTTCCCGCTTCGGCCAGGTATTCGGAACGCAGGACGGCGGCCGCAGCTGGAACGAGACCCGGCTGCCCGAAGGCGTCCGCGACGTCTACGCCGTCGCCTGCGGCTGAACTCGCGCATTAACCCCCACCCTAACCCTCCCCCGCTTGCGGGGGAGGGAATGGGAGGGGGCCGGGAGCGAAGGAGGGTGCGATGGATGAGAGCGCCTCGCTGCACAACCGCATAAAGCAGAAGCTCGCTGCCGGCGAGCTGGTGCTGTGCATGAATTTGCGGCTCGCGCGTACCGTCGATATCGCGATGGTCGCCAAGGCCGGCGGCTACGATGCGCTCTATGTCGACATGGAGCACAGTCCCTATTCGATCGACACCGCGGCGACGATCTGCGCTGCGGCGATCGGCGTCGGCATTACCCCGCTGGTGCGCGTGCCGAGCCATGACGCGCACTGGTCGAGCCGGGTGCTCGACGGCGGCGCGCAGGGCGTCATCGTCCCGCACGTCAACAAACGCGCCGAAGCCGAAGCGGTGGTGCGCGATTGCCGTTTCCCGCCTCTCGCCAGCGTTCGGTGATGGGGCTCGGGCCGGCGCTCGGCTACCGCGCGATGCCGCTCGGCGAGATCAATGAACGGCTCAATGCGGAAACAGCGCTGATCGTGATGCTGGAGACCGCCGAGGGCATCGACAATGCCCACGCGATCGCCGCATTGCCGGGCATCGACGTGCTGCTGATCGGCTCGGGGGACCTGACGACCGATTACGGCATTCCTGGCCAAGTCGATCACCCGCGTCTGCGCGAGGCCTATGAACGCGTGGCCGACGCCTGCCGCACTCATGGCAAGGTGCTGGGGGTCGGCGGCATCCGCCACAATGTCGCATTGCAGGGCGAGTTGATCCGCCTCGGCGCGCGCTTCGTGATCGCCGGAACCGACGTCAATTACGTGCTCGCCGGCGCGCGCCAGGACACGACGGCATTGCGCGAAATCCAGCTCGGGTAGTCGGGCATGGGTGATTTGCTGAGCAGCCTCGAGCCGGCGCGAGCTGTCGAGCGGCTCAGCGAAGCAGCGGTAGTATTGCGCGGGTTCGCCCGCGATATAGCCACCACGCTGCTTGCCGCGGTGGACGGCATCACTGCGGTCGCGCCGTTCCGCAACATGGTGACGCCGGGTGGGTTTCGCATGTCGGTCGGGATGACCAATTGCGGCCGCGCCGGCTGGGTCACGGATCGCAAAGGATATCGCTACGAGCCCATCGACCCAATCACCGGCACTCCCTGGCCCGCGATACCGGAGCCTTTTCGGCGTCTTGCCACGAGCGCCGCGGCGGCCGCGGGATACCCGGGCTTCGAGCCCGACGCCTGCCTGATAAATCTGTATGAACCCGGGACCCGGCTGTCGCTGCACCGCGACGAGAACGAGCGCGATCTGACCGCGCCGATCGTTTCGGTGTCGCTCGGATTGCCCGCCATGTTCCTGTTCGGAGGCAACCGCCGCAGCGACCGGCCTCGGCGCATTCTGCTGCGAGAGCGGCGATGTTGTCGTTTGGGGCGGTCCCGATCGCCTCGTCTATCACGGCGTCGCCCCGCTTCCCGAGGGCGACGATCCGCTGACCGGCAATCGCCGCATCAATCTGACTTTTCGAAAGGCGCTCTGATCGATGCGGAAAGTATTGGCTCTGAGCTGCGTCCTGATCGTAGCGGCGCCGTAGCAATTGCCCAGGAGGCGCAGACGCTCAAGGAGCGCCTCTCAGATAAAGCCTCTGATACTCAGCGGGTCGACAACTGCCATGTGCCGCCCGAGCGCCGCGGCGCCCTGCCTCGTCCCGATTGCCCCGGGAAGCCGCCGCCGACAATCTCCCAAGCCAAACCACCGCGCTGAGCCCCCACTCTTCCCTGCCCCGGCGAGCGGGGAGGGCGGGTTACGGTTTCAGCGCGCCCTGCGTGCCGACGTAGAGCGCGTAGACCGAGGTGCTGCCGCAGACGAAGAGGCGGTTTCTGAGCGGGCCGCCAAAGCACAGATTGGCGCAGGTCTCCGGCAGGTGGATCTTGCCGAGCAGATCACCCGAGGGGCTGTAGCAGCGCACGCCGTCCTCCTTCGGGTCGGCCCAGCCCATGCTGCACCAGACATTGCCGTCAACATCGCAGCGCATTCCGTCGGTAATGCCGGGCGCAAAACCCTCGGCGAAGACCTTGCCGTTGGTCAGCTTGCCGGTCTCGATGTCGACGTCGAACACCCGGATGTGCGACGGACCGCCATCGGTGATGCCGCTGTCGATGACGTACAGCCTTTTTTCGTCCGGCGAGAGAAGGATGCCGTTCGGTTGTGTGAAGTCATCGACAATCGGCTTGATCTCGCCGGTCTTGCCGTCGACCCGAAAGACATAATGCTTGTCCTGCTCTTGGGCCTGCTTGAGGCCCTCGTAGTTGCCGCCGATGCCGTAGGTCGGATCGGTGAACCAGATCGAGCCGTTGGAGGCCACCACCACGTCGTTCGGCGAATTGAGCCGCTTGCCGTTGTACTTGTCCGCAATGACGGTAATTGTCCCGTCGAGCTCGGTGCGGGTGACGCGGCGCGCGCGGTGCTCGCAAGTCACGCAGCCGCCCCTGCGGATCGTGCGTATTGCCGTTGGAGTTGTTCGACGGCTCGCGGAAGACGCTGAGATGGTTGTCATCCCACAAGTAGGCGCATCATCCGGTTGTTGGGGATGTCGCTGAAGATCAGATAATTGCCCTCGCGGAAGAAGGCCGGACCCTCGGCCCAGCGGAACCCGGTGGCGACGCGCTCGACGCCGGCAGTTCCGGCGAATGCCGGAAAGTGGGTGCCGAAGAATTTCTTGTCGGCGCTTTCGATGCGGGCGTCCGGGTAACGCATATCCGCCAGCGGACCCAACGGCAGCGCGTCGGCAGTTGCGGTCTTCACTCCTGCCATCGTTGCTGTGGCCGCAGAGGCGGCCAAGAAGGCACGTCTGTTCATGTTTCCTCCCATTATTGGCGATTTCAGCTGTTGGCGGCCGGCGCCTCCGGTTTCTCGAACAACGCCAGGCTCTCCATTGCCAGGCCGTAGCCCAACAGGTCGTGCATCTGCCGCCGGAGGTATTCGGTGAAGAGCAGCCGAGTGTAGCGCAACAGCAGTGTGGGTTTGCGGGTCAGATCCTCGGCCAGTTCCCAGGCGCGCGCCATCAGCTTGTCGGGCGGCAATACTTCGGCGACGAGGCCCAGCCGCAGCGCTTCGGCGGCGTCCAGTGTCTGGCCGGTCATCAGAAAATAACGCCCGCGGTTCATGCCCAGCAGCAGCGGGTAGACGATGTGCATGCCGTCGCCCGGCACTACGTCGGACATGAAATGCGCCGAATCCTGGAACTGCGCAGTGTCGGCCGCCAGCACGATGTCGCAGAGCAGCGGGATCTCGGAATGGCGCCAGGCTGGGCCGTTGATCGCGCTGATCACCGGCACCTCGATGTTGAGCAGGTTCATCAGCAGATGCCGGCCTTCCCAATGGATGCGATCGATCCGTTCGATTGACGGCCGGGATGGAAAGGATGACGTTCCGGGAGTAGCGCGAGGCCCGGAGAATTCGCTGCCCGTGCCGGTCAGGATCACGACCTTGTTCTCGCGGTCCGCGCCAATGTCGTGAAACGCTTCCGGCAGTTCGCCATGCGGCAGAAAGCCCCAGCGCAGTGACTGTCCCTCGGTATGCAACGTGACCTGCAGGATGCCGTTGCGGCGCTCCATTCGCGCCGTCTGGTATTTGTTGGCGTATTCCTCCAACGAGCTCATTGCGGTCCCTCCCTAATGATCAAATCGGCAGCACGCCGCCGGGGAACGGCACGATCGGCACGGTGGCGCCGGCGGCGATTGCGGGCGCGTGCGGCGGTCGGACGACAAGACAATCCGCCTCCGAGAGAAGGCGCATCATCGAGCTGTCCTGCACCTCGAACGGGAACACTTCGAGGGCGCCGTCCGCGGCCCGGGCGAGCCGCGACCGCAAATAGTCCTGACGGCGGTCGTTCTTTGGCAATGCTGCGCCGAGCCGCGCCGTCGGCGCCGCTTCCTGCGCGGACACGGCGCCGCTCAGCCGATAGAGCGCGGGCCGCAGAAACAGCAGCGCACACACGAGGGTCGAGACCGGGTTGCCCGGCAGTCCGACCATCGGGGTTCCGCGGTAGCGGCCGACCATCAGCGGCTTTCCGGGCCGCATCGCGATTTGCCAGAAATCGAGCTCCAGCCCATCGGCCCCCAGCACGTCGCGCACCAGATCGTGCTCGCCGACCGAAGCGCCGCCGGTCGTCACCAGCAGGTCGACCCCGCGCGTCGCAGCGGCGACTTGGCGCAATGCCGCAGGATCGTCGGGGGCGTTGCCGACCGACACCGGGATGCCGCCGCAGGCCGCGACAAACGCCGCGAGCGACAGGCTGTTCGAGCTGACGATCTGGTGCGGCCCGATCGGATCGCCGGGCATGACGATCTCGTCGCCGGTCGACAGGATGCCGACACGCGGCCGGCGATGCACAAAGAGCCACGGCCGGTTCATCGCCGCGGCGAGGCCGATGTCGCGCGCTGTCAGCCGCTTTCCGGCCCGCAGCAGCACGTCGCCTTCGCCAAAATCGAGACCTTCGCGCCGCACGTAGCGGCCGCGCGCGGCGCCTTCGAGCACCCGGACCCGGTCGCCGTCGCGCTCGGTGTCCTCCTGAATGACGATCGTGTCGGTGCCCGCCGGCATCGGCGCGCCGGTAAAGATGCGGGCGGCTTCGCCGGAGCCGACATGCCCGCCGAACCCGGCCCCGGCCGGCACCTCGGCGACAATCCGCAGTTCGACCGGGACCGCGGCCACATCCTCGGCGCGCACCGCGTAACCGTCCATCGCCGATACCGCGAAGGGCGGCTGCGTCCGGCGGGCAGCCAGATCCTCGGCCAGAACGCGGCCGATGGCGTCGACGATCGAGATCTGCTCGAGCGGCAGCTTTTCGAGCGGCGCGAGCAGACGCGACAGTGCTTCTTCGACGGAGATCACGGTTCTGCCTCCCAATTCCCGGACTTGCCGCCCGATTTGCGCAACAGGCGCAGATCGGTCACGACCATCCCGCGGTCGACGGCCTTGCACATATCGTAAACGGTCAATGCTGCGACACTCGCCGCCGTCAGGGCTTCCATTTCAACCCCGGTGCGGCCGCGCAATCGGCAGGTCGCGGTGATCTCCACCGCCGAGCGCTCGGGCACGCATTCGAGGTCGACCTTGACCGAAGTCAGGGCGAGCGGGTGGCACAGCGGGATCAATTCCGCGGTGCGCTTTGCGGCCATGATGCCGGCGAGTCGGGCGACGGCGAGCACATCGCCCTTGGCGACATCGCCGGAGCGGATCCGTTCGAGCGTCTCCGGACGCATCACGACGCGGGCGCCGGCGATCGCCACCCGGTCGGTCTCCTCCTTGTCGGAGACGTCGACCATCCGCGCCCTTCCCTCGGCGTCGAGATGCGTGAAGCCCCCACCCTACCCTCCCCCGCTTGCGGGGGAGGGTAGGGTGGGGGCGCAAGGCCCAGCAGCCGGCGTGTCGCCGCGGTCACGTCAGGCTCGCGCATCAAGGTCTCCCCCACCAGGAAGCAGCGCGCGCCGGCGGCGGCCAGGCGGTCGAGATCCGCGGCATCGCGGATCCCGCTCTCGGCGACGACGATGCGGTCCGAGGGCACTTCCGGCGCCAGGGTTTCGGCGGTGCGCAGATCGGTTTCGAGCGTCTTCAGGTTGCGGTTGTTGATGCCGATCAGCCGCACGGGAAGGCGCAGGGCGCGGTCGAGCTCGGCGCCGTCATGGATTTCGGCGAGCACATCGAGACCGAGCTCGGCCGCCGCCGCCGCCAGCTCTGCGGCCTCCGTATCGGACAGCGCCGCCATGATCAGCAGGATGCAGTCGGCCCCGATACTTCGGCTTTCCAGGACCTGATACGGGTCGAGGATAAAATCCTTGCGCAGCACCGGCAGGCGGACCGCCTCGCGCGCCGCGGTGAGATCGTCGTCGCTGCCCTGGAAATAGGGCATATCGGTGAGCACCGACAGGCAGCTGGCGCCGCCCGCCGCATAGGCGGCGGCGAGCTTCCGCGGATCGAAATCCTTCCGGATCAGACCGGCGCTGGGCGAGGCTTTCTTGATTTCGGCAATGAGGCCGTAGCGACCGTCGGCGAGATGGCGCTCGAGCGCCGCCGCAAACGGCCGCACCGGCGGCGCCTCGGACAATCTCTGCGAGCAACGCGGCCTCGGACCGCACGGTCTTCGCGCGAGCGACATGGGCGCGCTTCTCGGCACAGATCTCGGCGAGCACATCCCTCATTGCGCAATCGCCTCCGCAATGGCGGGCTCGTTGGTGCGGGCGACAAGTTCGTCCAGCACCCGCCGCGCTGTACCCGAGTTGATCGACCTAGCGGCGAGCTCGATGCCCGCTTCGACCGTGGTTACACGGCCGGCGACGAGCAGGGCGGCGCCACTGTTCAACAGCACGACATCCCGCAACGGGCCACCCGCGCCACCCAGCAGCTCCCGCATCAGACCGGCATTGTGCTGCGGCTCGCCGCCTCGAATATCTTCGAGACGCGCTCTCGGCAACCCGAAATCCTCGGGCACGACCTCGAACATCCGGACCTTGCCGTCCTCGAACGCGGCGACCGTCGTCACGCCTGCGGTGGTCAGCTCGTCGAGGCCCTCGCCGTGCACGACCCAGGCGTGCTCCGCGCCGAGCCTCCCGAGCACCTCGGCCATCGGCCGCACCCACTCGGGCGCAAAGACGCCGACGAGCTGGCGGCGCGCCATCGCCGGGCTCGACAAGGGCCCGAGCAGGTTGAATATCGTCCGCGTGCCGAGCTCGACCCGGGTCGGCGCGACATGGCGCGTGGCGCTGTGGTGGCGCGGCGCCATCAGAAAGCCGAGGCCGATCTCCCACAGACACTGCCGCACGATCGCGAGATCCGCGTCGATATTGACGCCGAGCGCGGTCAGCACATCCGCCGACCCCGATTTCGAGGAGAGCGCGCGATTGCCGTGCTTGGCGACCGGCACGCCGCAACCGGCCACCACCAGCGCGCTCGCGGTCGAGATATTGAAGCTGCCCGAGGAATCCCCGCCGGTGCCGCAGGTGTCGATCGTGCCGGGCGGCGCGTCGATCGCCACGGCTTTGGCCCGCATGATCCGTGCCGCCCCGGTGATCTCGTCGACGGTCTCGCCGCGCACTCTCAGCGCCATCAGAAAGGCGCCCATCTGCGAGGGCGTGGCGTCGCCGCTCATGATGATGTCGAACGCAGCCTCCGCCTCGCTCTCGCTCAGGCTGCGCCCCTGCGCGACATGCGCGAGCAGCGCCTTGAGGTCGGCTGTATCACCGGTCATGCAGCAGGTCCCGTCGCTCTTATCAATGTCAATACCCGTTCGGCCTCGTTCAATGACGCCCACTATATCAGCCTGCAGGTGCATCTCGCACGAGCCGAGCGCGCCTTGTCAAACCCCCCGGCGGGCCGTACCTATCCTTAATCACCGAGCCGAGGGAGGTGCGCGATGGAGCTGAAGGATCCGAAGCTGTTCCGCCAGCAATGCTACGTCAATGGCGAGTGGGTCGATGCGTTGAACCGCGGCACGATCCCGGTCACCAACCCGGCGACCGGCGAAACCTTGGGCACCGTGCCGCGGATGGGCGCCGAGGAGACCCGCCAGGCGATCGAGGCGGCCGACCGCGCGCTCCCCGGGCTGGCGCGGCAAGACCGCCAAGGAGCGCGCGCAGGTATTGCGCAAATGGTTCGACCTGATGATGGCGAACCAGGAGGATCTCGCCGCCCTGATGACCGCCGAGCAGGGCAAGCCCCTGGCCGAGTTCGAAGGGCGAGATCGCCTATGCCGCCGCCTTCATCGAGTGGTTCGGCGAGGAGGGCAAGCGCGTCTATGGCGACACGATCCCGGCGCACGCCTCCGACAAGCGCATCGTCGTGACCAAAGAGCCGATCGGCGTCACCGCCGCGATCACGCCCGTGGAACTTCCCGGCGGCGATGATCACCCGCAAATGCGGCCCGGCCTTGGCCGCCGGCTGCACGATGGTGTTGAAGCCGGCGACCGCGACCCCCTACTCGGCCTTGGCCCTGTGCGAATTGGCCGAGCGCGCCGGGGTGCCGAAGGGCGTCTTTTCCTGCGTCACCGGCGGCTCGAAGGAGATCGGCGGCGAGATGACCTCGAACCCGATCGTCCGCAAACTGACCTTCACCGGCTCGACCGAGGTCGGCAAATTGCTGATGGAGCAGTGCGCCGGCACGGTCAAGAAATTGTCATTGGAATTGGGCGGCAACGCGCCGTTCATCGTCTTCGACGACGCCGACATCGAGGCCGCGGTCAAGGGCGCCATCGCCTCGAAATATCGCAACGCCGGCCAGACCTGCGTCTGCGCCAACCGCATCCTGGTGCAGGACGGGGTCTACGACGCGTTCACCAAGCGCTTGGCCGAGACCGCCGGCGCGATGAAGGTCGCCGACGGGTTCGAGCCGGGCGCGGTGATCGGCCCGCTCATCGACATGAAGGCGGTCGAGAAGGTCGAGGCGCACATCGCCGACGCCGTCAAGAAGGGCGCCAAAGTCGTCACCGGCGGCAAGCGCGCCGCGCAAGGCGGCAGCTTCTTCGAGCCGACGGTGCTGACCGATGTGACGACCGACATGGTCATCACCAAGGAGGAAACCTTCGGCCCCGTCGCGCCGCTATACCGCTTCAAGACCGACGCCGAGGCCATCAAGATGGCCAACGACACCGAATTCGGCCTCGCCGCCTATTTCTACAGCCGCGACATCGGCCGCATCTGGCGCGTCGCCGAGGCCCTCGAATACGGCATCGTCGGCATCAACGAAGGCATCATCTCGACCGAGATCGCGCCCTTCGGCGGCATGAAGGAAAGCGGCATCGGCCGCGAAGGCTCGAAATACGGCATCGAGGAATTCCTCGAAGTCAAATACCTCTGCATGGGCGGCATCGACCGTTAGCCGGCTCCGGCACGTCGGCGCGATGAACCAGGATGGAGTTTATCGTTGCCGGCGCGTCCCGCAGCGCGAATGCAAATGCTCGCTCGCGGCGCCGATGGCGCGAACGGGTGTCGCAAGCGGCTCGGGAACGTTTGGAAAAGCAGGGCGAACCGACCGACCAGGATATCGCGGTCCTGATCATCTATTTCTATCAGGGCGAAACTACGCTTGATGTCGACAACATAGCGAAATCTTTGCTCGATGGTCTCAAGGGCGTACTTTTCCGGGACGACCAGCAAGTCTCGGAGATCTTGATCCGCAAAAGCCGCTTCAGCGCTGGGTTATCGTTGACCGGAGCGAGCCTATATCTGTTGGACGCAATCGAGCGCATGTCGCAGGCAGGTTCCGATTTCGTCTATGTGCGCGCCGATCCGGCGCCCGACCACAGCAGGATCCCATGAGTGCCGACACCGACCTCGTCACCAGCGAACGCGAAGCCCTGAGACAATATGCTGACTGGTATTCCCGCCAAGGGTACCAAGTATCCGTGGAACCTTCGCCCCGGGAACTGCCGGAATTCTTGCGCACGCTGGCGCCGGATCTGATCGCCCATCGCGACGGCGAAAATATCGTAGTCGAAATCAAGACCTCTTCGCCGGCGAGCTTCGAACAGGTCCAGCGGCTAGCCAGGGCATTGGAGCATCGCGCCGGTTGGAAGCTGCAGGTGGTTTACGCTGATCTGGCGGATCCGGAGTGGGCGCCACCCTCGCAGCTGCCCGATATTCCGGAGCTCTTGGCGCGCTTAGCAAACCTGGGCTCGGACGAAGACGGCGATCAGCGCCGCCTGGAATTTCTGTTGCTATGGTCGATCGTCGAAGCGGCCGGGCGCCACAGGCTCTCGGCCCTCAAGATCCCGCCCACCCGCCGGATTTCCTCATCGGCGCTTATCAAAATGCTGCTGACGGAGGGCATTATCGAGGACGATGATTATTCCGTTCTCCGCCGCGGCCTTGCGGTCCGTAACGCCGTCGCGCACGGTTTTCTCAATCAGCCCGTAGATGCAGCGTTGTTCGAGGAGCTTCGCCAGACGGCCAGGATATTGTTGCGGCCGGGTTCGCGGTCATGATTGCGACCCGTCGCGCGCTCTACCGCTTCAGGCCGACGAAGAGGCCATCAAGATGGCCAACGACATCCCCACCCTAACCGTCCCCCGCACGCGGGGGAGGGAAGGGAGGGGGCTCGCCGCCTATTTCTACAGCCGCGACATCGGCCGCATCTGGCGGGTCGCCGAGGCGCTCGAATACGGCATCGTCGGCATCAACGAAGGCATCATCTCGACCGAGATCACCCCCTTCGGCGGCATGAAGGAGAGCGGCATCGGCCGCGAAGGCTCGAAATACGGCATCGAGGAATTCCTCGAGGTCAAATACCTCTGCATGGGCGGCATCGACGGTAAGCATTGCATCAAACTCGCTGGGGGCGGTGGCGAAATCGCTGAGATCCTAGCCCCCGATGCGCAATCGCAGAATTCCCACCGAGTGTTGGTTCGTTCAATATTCGAAGCAGCCGAAGTCCGCAAAGGATGAGGTTTATGTGCAAGATCAAAGATCAGGCTAAGCAGTTTCGGATCGAGTCGCCTGTTGAAAAATGTATTACTCGCGATTCTAGTAGCCGAGCTTCGTATGCGAGCCGAATTTATCGAACGTCTCTTTTTGTAGGGCGCTGATCGAGGCAACTACCCCTACGAAGTTCGGGACAGCCTTCGAAATGCTTTCGTTCGAGATACGGTTTCGAGAGAACGCATTTTCTAGCTGGTTCGATAGCGAGAGCATCATATCGACTATCGGCAGCCACAGCTTTGCGGCAGTGCCGGGGCTGACGTTTTTCGAAAAATGTAGATCGAAACGGTTTGGGATCGGCTTCGCGAGTATCGTCTCCATGCACTGGGAGATCACATGCACCAGAAGATAATTCGCACCTTTCTTATTGAGGAACGCCAAGCTAGTGTTCTCGATATTTGTCAGAGACAAGGGATCACTCTTCTGCTTCTGAGAAAGCTCCAATTTCCAGTCATTCACCGCACTAAGCAGCGAGTAGCAAAAGACTATGTGTCGTGCCGTTGTCCGGTCCGTGAAAATCTGTCGGTAATTCTTCTCATTGGTCCAGAGTTCCGATTTCTTGTCGTAGGCTGTAACCGGATCTCCATGAAATGCCGCGAGTGATTGCACTACGGTGTAGGACGGAAGTGTAAATTTGCTCCGTTTGATGGCATCGCTGGCACCTCCCCGGCGTCCGCCTTCGTATTCGGCGTCCGGTATTGAATCAAACTCGGTCCGCAGCCGTTCCTGGATGGAATCAGTGCTTCTGAAGTCAGCGGCCTGGAGCTTGTTCTGAGAGTTGTTAAAGCGCACAACGTTAGCGATGATCGCGTCTTTATTTAATTTTACAAAGCGTATCGCAACCTGTAGATCCGACGATGGTGTTTGGCCGAGGTTGGCAATAGAACCAGTTGTCTGAGCGCCGTTTACAATCGAGATACCGGTGATTTTTAGCCTCCTCCCACCTCTCGAACGCTTTGCGAGATCGTAATCCAGCACAAGGGCCGTTATGCCGTTATTATACACGTAGAAATTTTTTGGCTGCTCGTCCGCAGTTGTCTTGATTCCGTTATTGATGTTCGAGTCGCTCTCCCTCGAACCGAGGTATCCACGTAAGTTTGCGGAAAAGAGGTCGGTCTTGTAACGGTGGTATAGGTCATAAAGCCAACACCCGCTAACCGTTGTGACAACCGATGTCCAATCCGCTTCCGTTATTTCGATTGCATCCGGCACGGTCGTCGTGATCTCGTCGGTGACGATGACGGTCCGTTCAGCCTGCATGTAGAGCCGGTCAAGTTCGGCCTCCGAAATCTCCTCCGCAAAGATGTTGATGTCCTGGCCGGCGGGGTATTGCGTCAATGCAGCTCTAGCCGTCTTCTCGACGGCATGAAGCTCATCCTGAACGTTCTTTGAGCACGGCAGGTTGTGAACATACCAGATATAGAACTGCTTGATCTCACCGGAATTGATCGCGGCGCGGAGTTCGTCTGCCCTTCCCTTGAGTGCATCGGGAAGATGATCCAGATCCGTCGAAAGCAGCCACGTAAGGGCCGTATTGAGATAAGAGGCTTTATTTGCTGGTGCCGCTTCCCTAGGTTTTCTTGAAATATAGCACTGAGCAACCACGGCGATCTGCCCTACATATACAACATCACACTTTTTGTCGTCTCCCCCTCCAGTGATGGATTTGCTTGCTATTGTTTGTATATCATCGAGATTGAAGCGCAGATTTATTGCAAACACGCCTATCGCGTCATCAGTCAGCGAGTAGTTTGTTTGCATAACATTGAAGGCGTCCCGCCACCCTGCGAATAAGACCTGATCCATGCCTCGTCTCAATGCGGAACCCAAATAATATTAAGCACAATATACCAGATTTCATCGCCTGGTGCAACGTTGACATGAATTTCGCGTAACCGAGGACCTAAGGTAAGCGTGCGAACGCGCCAAGAGTGGCTCGCTCCGCGCCATGGCCGGATATTTCCAGTTTTCTGAGTTTAGGTGAGAAATGCGCCTTCACCAAGGACCTCGCCATAAGGGTAAGGGCGCCAGGATGGTCACCGGCGGCAAGCGCGCCGCCCAGGGCGGCAGCTTCTTCGAGCCGAGGGTGCTGACCGATGTGACGACCGACATGGTCGTCACCAAGGAGGAGACCTTCGGCCCGGTCGCCCCGCTCTAGGGCTTCAAGAAAAGCGGCATCGGCGGGGTCGGCCCTTTAGTTTGAAAGGGCACTTTCGAGATCGGTTTGCGAGAAATCGGCGCCGACATAGAGCAACGGGCAGGAGCGTTCTTTGGCGACTTCATACGAAAAGCAGTCGCCAAAATTCAGCCCGCCGGGTGCACGCCCCTCCCCCATCGCGCATAAGCCGCAGCGATGCGGCGTGCCGAGGCCGACGTTACCGACACGATCTCAAAGCCTAGCCCATCGATCAGGCGGGTCATTTCTTCGCTGACGTCGCGCCGGTCGGCGACGATCAGAGCTTCCGCGACCGTTCCCGCGGAAATGATGACCTCGGTCTCGGTTTCCAGAACCCTTATGCAGGCATCCGCTCCGGTTTCGCCGAGCGCGATCGCCATCAGCGCCGAAGTATCGACGGCAATCATCGGGGCAGACCATCCGGCCCAAACAGGAAGTCCTGGCTTCTGGCAGCGCTTTCTCCCGCGCGTGCCCTGGCGGCCCCGGATGACCGGACCCCTTCCAGCAGTTTCTTGCGTGCTGCGGGTGCCACGGCGGCTTCGATGGGTACCAGACGCACCACCGCCCGGCCGTGCCTGGTCAGCACGACCTCTTCTCCCGCTTCGGCGCGGCGGATCAATTCCGTCAACTGCCCCTTGGCGTTGGTTACTGCAACCCGCATCCGATCTTCTCCGGCCTGACAATCCATAAATATGGACCAGTGTCTGGTCCAGTCAATCCAGGCGGCATGAACCTCGTAGAACGACCAACGGCTCGAACGCGACCGGCGGCGAGCTCACCTCGACCGCCGGTCCCATGAAGGTCGCCGACGGGTTCGAGCCGGGTGCGGTGATCGGTCCATTGATCGACCTGAAGGCGGTCTAGATGGTCGAGGCGCACATCGCCGACGCCTTGAAGAAGGGCGCCAAGGTGGTCACCGGCGACAAGCGGGCCGCGCAGGGCGGGTGAATGGGTGGCGAAGAAGCTCGCGGCATTTCCGCCTCAGCTTGGTAGGGCTGGGGTCGACCGATTATCGCGTACGCAATCGGTTTTGCGTATTTGCGAGGATGGGGGGAGGAGGAACGCGAGTTCCGTCATGGCTCTGACGCCAGCGGGCTGAGCTTGAAGGAATTGTGTATTCGCACTAAAAAGTCGCCATAATCGTGTCGTATCGTTGCGAGGATCGGCGCCTCGCGAGCGGGGCCTTTCGTCTTTGAAGGAGTTGGCGATGCCTGATCTCGACCTGATAAAACAGGCGGAAACAGGGGTACGCGATGGGCGCAGGCGGTTTTGCGGGTCAATATGGCCAACGATACCCCCACCCTGGCGGGGGAGGGAAGGGAGGAGAAGCCTCATTTCCACAGCCGCGACATCGGCCGCATCTGGCGGTCGCCGAAGCCCTCGAATACGGCGTCATCGGCATCAACAAGCGCATCATCTGGACCGGATCGCCCCCTTCGGCGGCATGGAGGAAAGCGGCATTGACGGCGATAATCGGCTATCCTATGTATATCCCAAACTGCCTAGTGGAGAGGGCGATGCAGGTGCAAGTCGCACGCTGGGGTAACAGCCTTGGCCTGCGCATCCCTAAAGATATTGCGCTTCGAGCGGGCCTGCACGAGGGTACCCGGGTCGAGGTCGAGGCTGAAGGCGACCGCGTCATCATTTCCCCGGCTCGCCCGCCTATGTCCTCGCCGATCTGTTGAAGGGGATTACCCCGCAGGCAATGCGGGAGGCCTTCGATTGGGGGCCGGACAAGGGCCGTGAGATCGTCGAGTGAAGCGCGGCCCTATGTGCCCGAGGCGGGCCATCTCGTCTGGACCGATTTCGATCCGCGCATCGGTCGCGAGCAGAGCGGCCGACGGCCGGCGCTCGTGGTCTCGCCCGCCGAGTTCTGTCGGGTGACCGAGTTCGCAATCGTCTGCCCGATCACCTCACGCATTCGGCGCTTTGGCACCAGTGTCGTGCTGCCGGTGGGGTTGCCGATTTCCGGGGAGATCTTGACCAGTCACGTGCGCAGCATCGACACGCTGGCCCGTCCCATGAGCTACGCCGGAGCCGCGGTTCCTGCCGAGGTCTTGCACGACGTTCGCATGAAGCTCGCCGCCCTGATAGGTCTCTAGGCTACCGTTGTCGAGCGGGCAAAGCGCGGAGCAATTCAGCGGCGCGGCCATCGCCCGTCTGATGGTATTCTCGGTCCCGGCAATCGGCATTTAGCAGGGCCTTTTGGCACAGTAGGGAGGCACGGGATATGGAACGGAAGAAGGCGTCGGATTTCCCGCAAGGGCTTTTGGATCTGTTCGACGGATACGTCCATGGCGGGATCAACCGCCGCGACTTTTTGGATCGGGCGCAGAAATTTGCCGTCGGCGGCGTGACTGCGGCAGCGCTCTTGCAGATGCTCAAGCCCAATTATGCCTGGGCCATACAAATTCCGGCAGACGACAAACGGATCAAGGCGGAATACGTCACGGTGCCGTCGCCGCAGGGCAACGGAAATATCAAGGGCTACCTCGTGCGGCCCGCGAATGCGGTCAAATTGCCCTCTGTCCTGGTCATCCACGAGAACCGCGGCCTCAATCCCTACATCGAAGACGTGGCGCGGCGGCTCGCGGTCGCCAATTTCATCGCCTTCGCGCCCGACGGGCTGACCTCGGTGGGCGGCTATCCCGGAGACGACGAGAAGGGCGCCGCGCTCTTCCGCGAGGTCGACCGCGCCAAGATGGCGGAAGACTTCTTCGCCGCGGCAATGTGGCTGAAATCGCGCCCGGACAGCACCGGCAAGCTTGGCGCCGTCGGTTTCTGCTTCGGCGGCGGCATCGTCAATCAGCTCGCCGTGCGCATGGGCCCGGACCTAGCCGCGGCAGTTCCATTCTACGGCGCTCAGCCGAGCGCTGCCGATGCGGCCAGGATCAAGGCGCCGATAAATGCGCAATACGGCGAACTCGACACGCGCATTACCGACGGATGGCCAGCCTTCGATGCCGCCCTGACGCAGGCGCAGGTGCCGCACGAGGGTCACATCTACAAGGGCGCCAATCACGGCTTCCACAACGACACAACTCCCCGTTACGACGAAGCCGCGGCCAAGGAAGCGTGGCAGCACACCCTCGATTGGCTCAACAAGTATCTGCGTGCCGAACAAAAGACGACCGGCTAGACCGGGGCGGTGCGGCGCACCGCGTGAGTTTCGACCGGTTCTTGCCGCCCACGCAGAACGATGCTCGCCCGGGCGCCGGCGGCCAGCGCGGGCGGAACCGCAGCGGCGCGCAACAGATCCGCCGAGACCAGCAGTGCTTCGTCGGCCGCCTTGCAGTGCTCGCAAAGCCGGGCAGCGACATTCATCGTATCGCCGAAATACGCGATCTGCCGCTTCGCGACGCCGCACTCGCTGACGACGACGGGACCGGCATGAATGCCGGCACGAAACCGCGGCACGACGCCGAATTCCTGGGCATAGGACGCAGCGAGATCAGCCATCTTTTCTTCGATCGCGAAGTAACAGCGTAGCGATCGGGCGTTGCGCTCGGGATCCTCGCTCAGCGGCCAGGTAACGATGACCTCGTCGCCGACATAGGCGTGGACCTCACCTTCTAGGTCGGCAATCGGTTCGTCGATGTCGAAGAAAAACCTGGTGATCAGATCGTGCACGCGGAGCTCGCCCAGTCGTTCCGCGAGCGCGGTCGAAGTCGGCGATGTCCAGAAACATGACGATCCGTTGCTCGCGCCTCGGCCGATGGTAGGTCCCGAGCAAAAAACTGCCGAGGACACGGCCGCCTATCATCCGGCGGAACTCGAAGATCGCGCCGACAAACAGCGACGCGGAAAAGCCGATGCCGACGATCCGCGGCAGCTCATCGGCGAGCCAGCGTCGCGACAGCGGAAACGGGTACAGCACGAACTCGAGCCCGATGGCGACGATCGTCAGGGCCGCCGTCATCGTGAGCGCCTTGACCGCAAATTCGGCGCTCAGCGGCAACCGCCGCAGCACGCCGCCAAGCCGCGATCGCGGGACTGCCGCGAACGTCAGATGCATGGCCCAGCCGGCGAAAGTCAGGCCCATCGCATGGATGCAGCTGCGGATGTAAAACGGCACCGTCCGCTCTTCGAGCGGGTCGAACAGGTAGCGGTAGGCGACGCCGATCGCGACCGCCGCAATCAGCAGCCCCGCCAGGAAGCCGAGATGCCGGCCGGCGTATCTGATGATGCCGGGTCGGATACACGGCGAGGCGCGACGCCGCTGCGCCTCGCCCGCACGTCGTCACGGCACCGCCACGCACAGCGATCCAGGCCGAACGCCTGGCGAGAGCCGGGTTTCGCGCTACGCGAGCGCTCGCTCTCGAGGCGGTGTCACCGGGATCTTGTAGAGGCTCACCGCGTTTTCGAAGACCAGTTGGTCGAGCGCCGCTTTCCCGAGTGCCGCTTCAGCCGGAGCATGTCCCATCGCCTTGGAGTGCGGCCACGGGCTGTCGAGACCCGGGAAGTCGCTGGCCCACAGAAAGTTGCGTAAGCCAATTTCGGGCACCCGCCGAAAGCCGCCCTCCTCTTCTACCTCGAAGGTGAAAAAGACCTGGCGCTTGACGAACTCGGTCGGCTTGTCGGAAAGCGGAATGTCGGGCTTGAAGACGGGGGTGGATGGCCCGCCGAAATCATACTCGCGGTCAAAGCGCCAGAACAGAAACGGGACCCACCCGACACCGGCCTCTTCGAGGACAAAGCGCACCCCGGGATGACGATCGCAAATGCCCGAGAAAACGACGGCGCTCATCAGCTCCGCCATGAGCCCCATCGGGAAATTCGCAACCGTCATCAGCGACTGGTTGCGCGGCTCCAGGCCCGAGACCCCGACCCCGATTTGGCGCGACCCGCCGCGTGGGTTGGCGTGCAAGTTGACCGGCAGAGCCCGTCTCCGCCGCTGCCGCCCAGACCGGCTCCCACATCTGGTGCAATACGGGCTCGGGGGCGCCGACCCAGTCGAAGATGACCCCGGTGGGCAGGCCGAACTCCGCCACCCGCAGCAGCTCCGCAACGGCTTCCTCAGGTGTCTGGCAGGGCAACGGGAGGAGCATGATGAACCTGCCGTTCAACTCCTCGTACAATTCGCGCGCCCAGTCGTTGACGGCGCGAACGCAGGCCGCCCGCAGTTCCGGATCCTTGATGGCCGATATCTGCTCATAAGGACCGTTGACGAGCTCGGCATCGACCCCATCGCGGTCCATGTCATCGCAGCGATACTTGGCGTTTGCCGCGCGGAAGATGCCGGGCTCCGGCTCCTCCGCCAAGCCCGCCCGCGTATAGCAGTTGACCGGCCCGCGGCCGACGCCAGCCCAGCCGACCCCGCTCCAGCTGTGTCCCTCGACGATCCACTGGCGGATGCCGTCCGGCCCCCGCACGACCCGCGGCCCGTCATCCTGGAATTTTCGCGGCAGACGCTTCGTCCACAGGTCGAAGGGGAGGTGCATCAGCCGGCAATGCCCATCCGCGGACACCACGCCAAATCTCTTCTCCATTGCGCGCTTCCCCTCTCCGAATGCCACGTTGCGTGAGGCTATCACACAGCGTTCTCACCCGGTAGGGCGGGTACCGAGCGGCGTGTGGCTGACTCGTGATCTGTCCGGTTTTTGTAGCGCGTGATCTGTCCGGTTTTAGAACCGCCCGAAAGGGGGGCGGGGAATGGGCCGGGCAGGAGTGCTGCAAGGGGTACGGCAGATGCGTTTCGAGGGGTTGCTCGAGCGGCATGAGCGGGGCGAGCTGTCGCAAGGAGAAGCGGCGGAGATGCTGGGGGTATCGGAGCGGACGTTCCGGCGTTGGCGCGACCGGTTGCGCGATGAGGGGCCGGAGGGCTTGCGCGATCGGCGGATCGGCAAGCCGTCGAGCCGACGGGCGGCAGCCGAGGAGATCCTGCGCATGCTGGGACTGTACGAGGAACGCTATGCGGGGTTCACGGTGAAGCATTTTCACGAGCAGCTGCAGAAGCGGCACCATTACAGAGCTCGGCTACACGGTGACCCGGCTGGCGTTGCAAGGGGCGGGGCTGGTGCGGCCGGCGCCGCGGCGCTCGGCGCATCGCAAGAAGCGGCCGCGGCGGCCGATGGTGGGCATGATGCTGCATCAGGATGCGTCGCGCTTTGCCTGGCTGCCGGGCGATGATCGGCAATACGATCTGGTGGTCACGCTGGACGACGCGACCAGCGCGGTCTACTCGGGCTTTATCGTCGCGGAGGAGGGCACGGCATCGAGCTTTCGCGCGCTGGCCGAGGTGATCGACCGACGCGGGCTGTTCTGCGAGCTCTATACCGACCGCGGCAGCCACTATTTCCATACGCCCAAGGCCGGGGAGCCGGTGTCGAAGAGCGTGCAAACCCAGGTCGGGCGCGCGCTGGCGCAGCTCGGGATCCGCCACATCGCGGCCTATTCGCCCGAGGCGCGCGGGCGTTCCGAGCGCGCCTTCCGCACCTTGCAGGACCGGCTGCCGAAGGAGCTGGCGCTGGCCGGCATCACGACGGTCGCGGCGGCCAATCGCTGGCTCGCCGAGACTTATTGGCCGGCCCATAATGCCGCCTTCGCGGTGACGCCGGCCGAGGCCGGCAGCGCTTTCATCGCCGACCGCACCAACCAGAACAATGAGGTGGCGAGGCGGTGAGCTGATCCCACAGCGCGCTTTTGCGCGCCAAGGAAACCTTTCTAACTGCGTCAGCGGCTCGTCGTGCGGCGCTATTGCGGCGGGGATTTGTCTTCGACGAAGCTCTTTGAGGCGCTGCAGCTGCTCGTCCAGCACCCGGTCGACTTTCCGGGCGCCCATTGCTCCATGCCGCTGCGGATGTCGCCGCCGACGACATAGCTCAACGTGACGGTTGTGTGCCGCCCTCCCCCGGTTTCAGCGTCCAGCTGAGCGTGCCGTCGACGCCCTCCGTCTGCAACGGGCCGAGGGCGCGGCGCAGACGCAACCCTTGGCCTGGCGCGGCGTAGACGACCTGCAGATGCTGAACCGAGCCGCCATCCTTCAACCGCTCGCAAAAGCAGCCGCCAGCGCGCAATTCCATGCTGAGTTGGCGGCATCGCGCGAGAAGGTGTGCGAGGGGCTCCACCAGCGGCCGACTTCGCCGAGCGCGGCGTAGGCCCGATCGGGAGGTGCTGCAATCGTCGCCACGCTCGCGACCTCGAAGCCGTTCGGTGTCACGGATTTGACCTCGGCCGAGGCCGGACCAGCAACGGCCGAGATCAGGATGAGGCCGCCAGGCCCTTGATCAGCATCGCAGAGCCCCCGACTCAGGCGGCAGCCGCCACCCGTTCGAGCAGCTTGTCCCAGGTGGTCGCGGCCATGCTCGGGCGCGCTTCGATGCGCGCGAGCCAGCCCTTCAGATTTCTTGTGTTCCTGCAATATTTGCGCTCCTTCCGGCGCTTGCGCGAACATCGAGAGGTGCGCCGCGAGCAGCAGATCGGCGAGGCTGATCGTGTCGCCCGTCATCCACGAATGGCCGTCCAGCAGACGGCTGATCTCGGCCATGCAGATCCGCGCGTTGGGGATGGCCTGCGCGATCTTTTCTTCATCGACCGGCCGGTTGAAGCGCGGCGCGACGACGCGATTGAACGTGATCGTCATCGAAACCTGCGGCATGACATACCAGTCGGCGATACCCATCAGTTGGTTCATCCGCGCCGCCGCGCGTGGCTCCTGCGGCTGCAATCGCGGACCGGGCACGACCTCATCGACATAGCGCATGATCGCCTGCGTCTCGTACAGCATCCAGCCGTCATGCTCGAAAGCCGGATGCGGCCGAACGGGTGGCGCGACAGATGCGGCTCCTGTTTCCAGTGTACCGAAGGCCATCGCGGCCAATTCGTAGTCCGCGCCCTTCTCTTCCAGCGTCAGCAGCGCGGCCCGCACATAGGGGCTGCCTGGAATGCCGTGAACGATCATCTTTGACGCCATGATTTCCTCCTCTCCTCACATTGCAACGGAATTGACGTACTCGGCGAAATCGCGCTCGAAGACGGTGCCCCAACCGCGGTCGTAGCGTTCGCGCAGGCTCGCTGCAGCGTCTCCGAGTTTTTCCCAGCCCGAGTGGGTAAGCTCGACCCTGGTGCCGCGATCCTCGGCTGTGAAGCGGATCTCGACCAGCTGCTCCTGTTCGGCCGACAGCTCGACGATCCAGGAAAATGCGAGACGATGCGGCGGGTCATACGCCAGCACCGTTCCCCACGGGGTTTCGCGCCCATCGGCCGCGCGTTCGAAGACGCGCCCGCCGACCCGCGGCTCGATCGCACAATCCACCGGGTCGGGGCCGGTGTGGACTCGCGCCAATGGCCACCAGCGCGCGAAATCGCCCGCAAACAGCGCGAACGCCCGCTCCGGCGTTGCCCGAACCGTCACTGTCTTGACGATCGGCGGGACCGCGAACCGGGCGATCGTCATCCCTGCTGCTCCTCGTCGATCGACGGCGGCCATTCCGCCCAGCGCCTCGTGCCACATCGCCTCGATGGCCGCGCGCAGTTCACCCAGCGCCTGCGGTTGGCCGCATAAAGCCGCCGCGTGCCACTGCGCCGCTCGGTGACCAGCCCTGCCTCCCGCAATATTTTCAAGTGCTGCGAGACGGCCGGGCGGCTGACCGGCAAGCCCTCGGCAATCGCCGCGACCGGCCGCGGCGCGGCGAGGATGCGCTCGAAAACCAGCCGCCGCGTCGGATCGGAGAGCGCCGCCAATGCCGCTTCGTAAGCCATAACTTACGTTAGCGTGAGACTTACCGTTGTCGTCAAGGGCTTTCGTCGCGAACGCCGCCTCCTCGCGCGGAGGGAGGGAAGCGGGGCGCCGACTTAGTTTAGGGTTTCGAACTGAGATCGGGCTTGCCGGTATCGAGGTCGACGGGCACCGAGACGTGCTCGTGGATGATGAGCCACCGGCCCCGGGCCTTTTTGTACACATCGGTCACCCGCACCGTGAGATCGAGCTTCTTGCCCTGCTTGTCGGTGCCGGCGACGCGCTGGATGCTGTGGCTGTAGGCGAGATTGCGGTCGGCGGCGACGTCGAGGTCGGTCAGCTCGAAGGTGATCGGGCCCTCGAATGTGTCGAGGAACGTTTGCCAGTCCTTGCGGTAGGCTGCGGCGCCGACATATTGCCGCGGCGGAACCACATCGAAGACGACCAGCGTCTGGCCGGGGGCGTACACCTTCATGATTGCGTCGAGGTCTTTTGCCTTGATCGCGGCGACAAAGCGCTCCTCCAGCGCCTTGATGTCGGCACCGGTGTCGGCCCGGGCCGAGCCGCCGAATGCCATCATCGAGAGGACGACGCAGATTACGCGGATTGGGGCGCCGGTGTTCTGCAGCTTCACTGTCATTCTCCCTGAAATTGCGTGATAAGGCGACCCACACTAACGCTGGGATCGATGACCGTGTCAATTTTCGAGCGGACCGGAGGGTCGCCGAACATGCGCGGTTCAGTCGGCTCGCAAGTCGAGCCATTCCTTCAGAGCGACCGCGTTGTTGCGGGTCTCCTCGCGCGCCGCGAAGAGCAGGGTGACGGGCTCACGTGTCAGCCGATCGAGAAGGTCGCGAACCGCTGACTGCGCGGGCTCCCGTTGTAGTTCGGCATAATACGCGGTCTTGAAGTCTTCCCAACTCTCCGGATGACCGTGGAACCGGCGACGCAGGGCATCGCTCGGTGCGACTTCCTTCAGCCATAGATCGATCTGCGCCCGCTCCCGCGACAGTCCGCGCGGCCAGAGGCGGTCCACCAGGATACGCACGCCGTCCTCATCGTCGGGAGGTTTGTAGACGCGTTTGATGCGGAGCCGATGCCGTGTCATTTGATGCGCGGCAGTCGCGCGAGTGTCGCGGGATCGAATTCGCCTCCGAAATACTTTTGGAGGGCGTCGGTGAAAACCTGATTGTCCGGCGCGGCGTGGGCGAACACGGTCATCGAAGAGCGGAACTTCAGATCATCGGGATAGCCAAAGATCTGTTCGATCGCGCGCCCTTCGACGAGATTGACCAGCCTGGTACATTCCGCGAGGCGTGGGCCGAGGATCGGGTGCGCCAGATAGGCGGCGGCTTCGGCCAGAGAAGAAATGGCGAATCTCCGAGCCAGTTGGCTATAGCCCAAACCCTCGATCTGCGGGAAGATGAACCACATCCAATGGCTTCTCTTTCTACCGTCCCGCAATTCGGCGCGAACCTTGTCGTACACTGGGTTCTGGGCATCGACAAATCGTTGCAGGTCATACGGATCGCTCATCTGATTCTCCGACAGAAGGCGTTTTAACCGCGGGCCGGACTGCTTTATCGTGTTCCGCGGGGGTTTCACAAGGAGTGACCAGCGATGGATGGATCGGGTGTAGCGCCGAATTGTCTCGACGGCGTCCGGGTTCTCGACCTTTCGCAGTTCGAGGCCGGGCCGTCCTGCACGGAGGCTCTCGCCTGGCTAGGCGCCGAGGTCGTGAAAGTCGAAAACCCGAAAGGCGGCGAGCCGGGCCGGATGCTCGGCACCGGGCCGCGACCCGGCGCCGACGCCTATTACTTTATGATCTACAACGCCAACAAGAGATCCGCCACGATCGACCTCAAATCCGAGCGCGGGCTGCAGCTGGTCAAGGAAATGGCAAAGCGCGCGGATGTCTTTGTCGAGAATTTCGCCCCCGGCGCGATCGAGCGGCTGGGACTTGGCTGGGAGGTGTTGCACGCCCTCAACCCGCGCCTCGTCTACGCGCAGGTGAAGGGTTTCGGCGAGGGCAGCCCGTACGAGAACAACCTCGCCTTCGATATGATCGCGCAGGCCTGCGGCGGCACGATGGCGATCACCGGCGAGCGCGACGGGCGGCCGTGCAAGCCGGGGCCGACATTGGGCGACACCGGCACCGGCATGCTGTTGGCGATCGGCATCCTGGGTGCGCTCTATCAGCGGCACACCACCGGCAAGGGACGCCGGCTGCAGATCGCGATGCAGGACGCCCAATTGCAATACACCCGCGGCGCCTTCGTGCAGCACGCGAGGAGCGGCGAGCCGGCAATGCGCAACGGCGCCAAGTCACTGGCCGGCGGCATGGCGCCCGCCGGCATCTATCCCTGCAAGCCCGGCGGGCCCAACGACTATGTCTACGTCTTCACCAGCCCCGCCAACCCCGAGCACTGGCAGCGGCTGTTGAAGGTCATCGGGCGCGAGGATCTGATCGCGGATCCGCGCTTTGCGACGCGCGAGGCGCGCGGCCAGCACGAAGCCGAAATCGACCAGATCGTTTCCGACTGGACGCGGCAGCACGACAAGCAGGAGGCGATGCGCCTGATCGGCGGCGCCGGCGTCCCGGCCGGCGCGGTACTCGACACCGGCGATTTGCTGGGTGAACCCAGTTTCGAGAAGCGCGGCATCATCCAGACGATGCGGCACCCCAATGGGGAATTGCGCATGCCGGCCTTCCCGGTGCGCTTCGACGGCAACCCGGCCCCGGTCGAGCCGGCGCCGTTGCTCGGCGAGCACACCGCCGAGGTGTTCGGCGAATGGCTCGGGATGAGCGCTTCGGATGTCGCGAGGCTCCGCAGAGACGGTGTCGTGTGACTCGCATCCAGGGAGGAGTCCAATGAGTATGTTTCGTACCTTGATCCGGGGGATCCCGCGACAGCGCGGGGCAAGCTGACATTTCGGCTCGCTCCTCGGCGCGAATTTCTGCCCCCCTCCCCCATCAAGGGGGAGGATTTTCGCTGCCCCCTCCCCCTTGATGGGCCCGAGGAGGGTCGGGGTGGGGGTGAACTTGGCCTCGCTATCTCGACGCTATTGTCCTGAAGCAGTATAGGGGGCCATTGGAATGCGCTACGGCTTTTATCTCCCTACTCGCGGCCCGACCGCTACGCGCGGCGGCATTCTCGCCCTGGCACGCGAAGGCGAGCGGCTGGGCCTGCACTCGGCGATGATCGCGGACCACATCGTCCTCCCGGTCGAGAGCCAGTCCACCTACCCATACACATTGGATGGCAAGCACCCGAGCGCAGGCGATGCGCTGGAGACTTTCTCCATTCTCGGGGTAGTGGCCGGTGCAACGGAGCGGCTGCGGCTCGTCACCTCCGTGCTGGTGTTGCCTTACCGCAATCCGGTGCTGACCGCAAAGATGGCGGCCTCGCTGGATGTCTTGTCGGGGGGCCGGCTGACGTTAGGCGTCGGCGCCGGCTGGCTGAAGGAAGAATTCGAGGCGCTCAACAGCCCCGCCTTCAATGCGCGCGGCGCGGTGACCGACGAGTGGATCACGATATTCAAGCAACTCTGGTCCCAGTCACCTGCCAGCTTCAATGGCCGCTTCTACCGATACTCCGATATCCGCTGCGAACCCTTCCCGGTGCAGAAACCGCACCCGCCGATCTGGGTCGGCGGGCATTCCCGCGCCGCCCTTCGGCGTACGGCCCGGCATGGCGACGGCTGGCACCCGGTCGGCGCCGTCGCCGCCTCGCCACTGCCGCCGCAAGAGATACGCGTGCATCTCGACACGCTGAAGCAGCTGACCGAGGCCGAGGGGCGAAATTTCTCTGCGCTGACGATCTCCTACAAGGCGCCGCTCTATGACACCGGCATTGCATCGCCGGACGGATCCCGCCGGCTTTTTTCCGGCGAGCCGGAACAGATCGCCGGCGACATTCGAGCCTTCGCAGCAATCGGCGTGCACGAGTTGATCTTCGATTGCCGCGGCCAGTCCATTGCGGAGAGCATCGAGCGCCTGCAATGGTTCGCCGCTGAAGTCATCCCGCTGGTGGACGGCTAAGGCCCGGCCCGACCAAGCCGATCGGCCGTGCCATCAGCGTCATTTGGATGCCTCCAGCTCACGCCAGGGCGGTGAATGCGTCCGGCCCTTATAGAAGCACAGCCCAACTGGATGGCTTTTTAAAGGATTTGCGCGCATTCTGTTATTGCACCCTCTGCATCGTAGTGATACAGGCCAAGACAGAGATCGACCTTGGTCGATCTATACTCTTTCCTAAAGGTAAAACATGTCGACATTGGACGAGATCACCAGGGAAAAGCAGCGGGTCAGTGAGGCGCTTGCGCGCCTCGACGCTCAGCGCGAAAAGCTCGCGGGCCAGCTCGCTGAACTGGAAGCAACCGAGCGTGTGCTGGCCCGATATAGCAAGGGCTCTGGGGTAAGAAGGGCGGCCGCGGCCAGGACGCCAACCTTGCCACCAACTCCGGCTGCTCCGGCGCGAGCAGGCGGGACCCGGCGCGGTGCGACTACGAGACCGCCTGGTAGCGAGCGCAGCTCGCCGAGCCTGAGCGATCAGGTTCTTGCGCTGGCAACCGGCAAGACCCAGCCTGAAATCGCCGCTGCGTGTAAGGGGGCTCGACCGAACCATGTCGGTGCCGCCATTTCCCGGCACAAGCGGGCCGGTCGCATCGAAGAGCGCGATGGCAAGCTTTACGCGACGTAGTCGACAGCAATGAACCAAACAGCCGCTAGCCCTCGGTTAAAACCAGCCCAGGTGGAAGACTCTCGTCGTGTAGACTGATCCGCTCCGACCCCGCTACCGGCACAAATTCCTTGAGTTTGGCCGTCTTCTGAGGCGCAATGCCGAGCCTCTCCAGTTCGGCTGCAATTCGATGGCGAACTGCTTTGGGCAGGTCAAATCTCCGATCGCCGACGACGCGTGAGGCGCGGAGAAACAGGGTTGGCATCTCTGCCAATTCCGGCGCGCCCCAGTCAAACCTGCGAAAACTCTCGTAAGCCCGTTCGACAAGATCGGGCGAGATCACCGTCTCTGGTCCCGCATAGAGTGGCGCACGGCTGAGGAGCTGGCCCAGCGCCGCAAGGTACGGAGCACAGTGCTTCTTTTCTCTGGCGAGGTCGGCAGCTGTGTCAATGAACAGCTTGGCCAGTTCAGTCTTCGTTTCGGCGGGAAGTCGTTCTAACGATCCGGCGAGCCGGATAAGCTCTGGTGGAACCTTGTTCCGGGCGCGGAGCTTGTCCAGCTCGGGTGCGAGGATCTGCTCCTGACGTTGCTGCGTGAGTCCGCCCGCCACACGCCGCCAAAGAATGTATTCCTGAGACTTGATGCGTTTGCCCGGAAAGCAGAGGCCACCATCACGCAGCCTCCACAGGCTGTCGATGCGCAGATCGTCACCGGCAGCCCCAAAGCCAGGGCGCAAAAGGAAGCCGGCGAGAATGAGCCAGGTCTCCTCATGGTCCGCGGATGTCCCGCGCTGCGCCATGCAGTTTTCCAGAGCTGCCCAGAGCGAGCGGACGAGGCCGGCGTTCCATTCGCTCTTCGGCATTCCGAGAATCTCTTCGAGCTTTTTTAGAACTCGTGTCGCCGTAATCGCCTCTCGTTTGTTAGCGGAGCGAGCAAACAGGCGCTGTATCTGTAATTGGGCGGCTGCAAGGGCCTGCGGAGCAACGTTTGGCTTGGCTTCCCTGGAAACTGCCGCTGATCGAGGCTGGCCATCGTACCGGCGCGGGCGAAGGTTGAATTCAAGGGGCCAGGACTGCTTGACACAGGGGTCCGCACTGACGCAACAGACCTGCAGCAGGCCCAATTCGTTTGCACTGGCAACCAAGGTTACGGGAACAGTGTTGGAAGTCGTTTCGACAGCAGGGTGGGCCGTTCTTATGACCGTTTCCAAGGGCGGAAGGGGGTGGAAGTCCTCCTCGCTCCAATCGACGATGTCGCCTGCTGCGCATCTGTCGAGGCGGGGTGAGGAATAGGCCTGAAAGCGTGCAAGACGGTTCGTCTGCATTTCCAGCGGAAGGCCCGTGATCTCAAACCGTTGCTGCGAGGGTGCCCCACGAGGGAGAACGCAGATAAGCGAGGGCCGAGCCTTGTTACCCGACTGGAGTTTCCGCTCTTTGAGTACTTCAAGAAAGACCGCGCGGGCTGCACCCGCCTCGATGCGCTCCGTCTTGCGATGGAAGGACTTTCCAAACAGAGCGGCGCCGCGTGCAACAGCAAATTCGGGATCCGCGTTTTCCAGCTCGAGCAGTGGCAAGCCACCTTGCCACTTCCCGATCTGGTGACAGATCCTCTGCCGCAGGAGCGTGGGACGGAGCGCCCCGCCGTTGAACAGGATCGCATCGACGCGCGGGCGAGCCCGCAGGAATGCGGCAAGGTGCCGAGTGACCGCACAATCCGCTGCATAGGGGAGCCCCCACTCTTTCAGGGCGGCCTGCGTCCGATAGGGATAGGCCTGAGCGTCGCATTGAGGGAAGAACCCATCGAGCAATACCGTAAGGAGCTCCGCACGCGTCAATTGGGCGCTACGCAATCCCGCGATCAGGCCGGAACCGCGCCCGGGTAACGAAAGTGAAAAGGCCTCTTCAGGCCGGCCTTCGATGGAGAGCACGCTTTCCTTCAGATCCCGGCAGCGCGCGACCAGATCGTCCCACTGAGCACCCGAGAGTTTCTCGTGCTCACCGATCAGCCGCGGTTCGAAGAGCCGTGCGATCGCGAGATCGACATTGTCTCCACCCAATAGGATATGATCGCCAACCGCCTCGCGCTTGATTTCAGGGGATGAGCTGCGAGCCTGCGAGCGCAATGCGAATAGGCTGAAATCCGAGGTGCCGCCACCAATGTCGACCACCAGCACATGGCGGATCCCGTTGTCGTTCGGCAGCTTGTTCACCAGATCCGATGTAAAATCGTGCCGCTCCCGCCATGAGTAGAATGCTGCTTGCGGCTCTTCGAGCAGTCGGACGGTTTCGGGAAAACCGGCTTCCTGCGCAGCCATAAGCGTTAGCCGCTGGGCCGCTGCATCGAATGACGCGGGTACCGTAACAGTGATGTCCTGGCTGTCAAAATCGAACTCGGGGCCGCTATGAGCAAACCGGCTGTTCCACGCTCCCCTGAGGTGGCTGAGGATGTGCGCCGACGCGCGTATTGGTGAGATCTTGCTCGTACGGGCGATGTCGTCCGATCCCCAGGGCAGAAACTGCGCTGTGCGGTCGGAGGTATGATGGCACAGCCAGGACTTCGCGGAATGGACGACCCGGCCGGGCACCTCCGCAGCCTTTTGTCGCGCGAGCCGGCCGACAATCCACTCCCCCTCCGTGGTCGGCCCCGTTTTTTATCTGGATGGCAGCGGCTTCCTCCGGCAGGTAGAGAAAGGAGGGAAGGGCTAAGTCTTCGGTCATTCCGGATAGCGTCTGCCATTGTCGGATGGCAAGGATCTCGGATTTCGTTTCGCCATCCAGCGGGACGAACGCCAAGGCGCGAGTTGGTCGTGCCGAGATCGATACCGATGCTGAAGCGGGGGCTTGTCATTTTCCACCAGGCCTACCGCCTACTCCGTTCTGACCTGGAATTCGACTTTCCATCGGCGATCCGAATTGACGTGCTTCATCCACAGTTCAAGTGTGCCCAATTCGGTCACGACGGAGTTGATTTGCACGGGAACGACCTGTCCGGCGGCGAAGTCGGGAAGCGGAGGCAGGTTGATCTCAAGCAGGCTCGTTTCCTCCAACTCCCGTTCGGCATCAGGCAGGATCTGGCCTGGTCGGTCGCCGCTCCGCACCGACGACGAGTAGAACCTGAATTCGGCGGGGTGGCCGGTAAGAAGACCCAATTCCCGCCCCTCGATGACGAGTTCCGAGCCCTCCTGCATCCCCTGAGGAACAACGCACAGCGCCTTTATCGGGGGTTTGAATCCGGGCACCGCCGGCATCGAGCTCTCAAGGCCGATGTAATACGACCGCGCTGCCCCGGCCTTGATCCGGATACCCTTTTGAGTAACTCGAGTTCGCCCATAGAACGACGCCCCCTTTGCGACCGCCAGGTCCAGTTCCATCCCTTGTAGCTCGCGAACCGCTTGTCCGTCATTCCACGAGGCGAGGAGCTCGAGCACACGGTTGCGGATCGGCGCGCTCTTGAAAACACCGCCGTTGAAAAGGACGGCGGTTGGCATCACGAATTCCTTCGATCCCAACCGGTCTTGCACGAGTGCAGACAGTGCTTGACTGCCGCTCACATTCGCTCGGCTGCGAGAGAGAAAGCGAGCCAGATGTTTGCTGATCACGGGATCAGCTGCAAATGGAAGACCGAACTCCTGTAGCGCTCCTTTGACGCGCCTCCTGTGGATAGTCGCTGACCATGGTCTTCGCGAAAAAGCCGTCGAGAACAACCTGCTCGAGGGTCGCTCGATCGAGCTTTGTCGAAACGGTTCTAGCCAGGAGACTGGAGCCGCGGGATGGAACCGCAATCGGAAACTCGACCAGCGAATGGTCCTCGAACAACGCCATCTTGGCTTTGGAGGCGGCGTGGACGAGCGCGAGGAACTGCCAGGAGTCTATCGTCCTTCCCTCGGCTTCGAGTTTGGCCTGGAGCGTATAGGCAAGCGCCAGATCCATATTGTCGCCGCCCAGCAGAATGTGTTCTCCAACGCTGATGCGTTCGAGCTCCAACGCACCGTCGCAGTCGGTTACGGCGATTAGGCTGAAATCGGCGGTTCCACCCCCGACATCACAAACCAGAACAATGTCACCGGGACTGATCAGGGAGCGCCACTCCCTGCCTGCTTGCTCGATCCAGGCGTAGAACGCTGCCTGCGGTTCCTCGAGCAAAGTGACTTTTCCGAGACCCGCCGCCTCCGCGGCTTCAGCTGTCAAGCTTTGCGCAACAGCATCGAACGATGCAGGAACGGTAAGAACGACCTCCGACTCGGAAAGGTCCCAGGTTCGCATACGCGCGCGTCCAGTATACAAGAACGCGTTTTTGATATGCGCAAGATATCGTCGCGAGCACTCGAAAGGTGAGAGCTTCTCATCCTCGATGTCTGACCCCCACGGGAGGGAGGGATGCCGGGCGTCGATATGTGGGTTGGAGAGCCATGACTTTGCGGAGGTGATCAGGCGATCAGGTACAAGCGCGCCATGCTCGCGAGCGAAGTGACCTATTATTGTGGTTTCCCCGACCGCATCATCCCAAGGTAGAGGAAACGAGTTTGCCGGAAATTCATCACGGTGCGGGATGTAGACTGCTGAGGGCAGTGTAGGTTTTTCACCGATCTGATTTGGTCGAAATATCTGGGTGATTTCCAGGACCTCAGTGCGCTCGGACTCCAGATCGGTGAGTGCGATCGCGCTATTGGTTGTACCGAGGTCGATACCGAGACTAATACGCTTACTCATGGTCAAAGGTCTTTTCTGGCATTTCTGTCAAAGGGGCTGACCCGGAAGTCTTCCACGGCTTCTGCCCGGTTGCGCCTCGCTGCTCTCAGGCCTGCGAGGCATCGTATCGCATGGAGGCCGCTCTAGGCAGGCTACTTCAGTTCGATCTCTGCAGGCGCAATTGTCGGCGGTCGGTCGGCTTCTACCCGCACGATCCGCGGAAGTTTCACCGCCTCCGTTTTCCAGCCGCGATGAACCAGCGTTCCCGTGAACGGTCCTGCTCCTCTGATGTTGCCGATAAGACGATATTCATCGGCTACATATCCCGCCGGAACCGTAACCGATGATCCCTCACTCTCTTCGCGTATCGAGCGAATTCTGAAATGTTCCTGCAGAGCGCCTTTGCATCCCTGATGTACGACGCGAGCAGCGGCGCCGACTTGGGCATCGTCATAGGTTGTAATGTCCTCCATCAGAAAGTCCACCAGCCGCCCCCGCTCCTGAAGGATCGCCAGGAAACTGACAATTTCAGCCTCGGCCTGCTTGCTCGCTGCCGCAACCGGCAAAGGGTTGGCCGCCTCGGTGTTGTCGATCTTGGTCTCGGGTCGTCGGCCGCGGGTAACGAGCATCAGCATGAGCAGAGCCAAAGCGAGCACCAAAGAAGCTGCCAAGACGTACCACTGGAAATGGTTCGAGGCAGGAGATAACGAAAACCCGTTCAGCGCGACCAGCGCGACGCAGAGCACTATCGAGACCGGCCTCATGTCTGATGATCCTTATTCCTGTGCGGACCGAGCCGGTTATGCAGAGCGAAGGGTGAAAGATACACCCATTTAGAACCATTCGATCGAGGCGCCATGCATATCCGTCCAGGCGATCGGCTCTTCGTTCAGCGAGAGCAGGAAATGATGAGGCGGACAGAGCCGGCTAACCTTGGCTCTAATTTCGGGAAACACCCCTGGTGCTTCATTACTGATCCAAATGGCGCCAAGTTCGCGCACTGTGCGAGCGAAGGCGGCCCGATCCTCCTGGCTTTCAACATAGGCCAGCACCGCCGTGTGAAAGACGACCAGCGTCGCGTCGCGCGGAGCCTCTGCCGCGAGCCGGACCACATCGGCGCGAAGATCGCCGCGGATTATACGCGGCGGGTCCCGACGGGCGATTGCCACCGATGCGCGAAGGTTCGCCACGCGATCAGGCTCCCCAGGCCATATCAGTGCTTCGAGCCAGGTCATCTGGTCATCATCATTGACGTCGATCGGATCCGAATCCAGCCCCGCTCGCCAGCTGACTTCGATTCCACGGACAGGAAGCGGCGTGCCCGGGCTCGCTCGGCAAGCTAAGGTCGGCGGCGCCGTCGTGCTGCGTTGCATCGGCGGCACATTATGGCCATCATAAAGGTAAGCATAATAGTCGGGAAGCAGACAGAGCCCGGCCGAGGCGCCTACCTCCAATAAAGCCAGAGGCTGTGGCAGCCGCGCCAACAACGGCAACAGGGTAGCGCAGCGCTCGGGCACATTGGTCTGGGTGCGTCGCGCCTGCATGATAGCGGCGATCTGATCGCTACGTTCTTGGATAAGGGTGCGGAATTCATCCCATCCAGGCGGTGTACCGTGGAGATATTTAACGGCCGCAAACAGTAAGTTAGGCTGCTGCTTTTCGCTCGGTAATTCAGAGAGAATAGCTAGAATTAATGGGTCTCCGGCGATACGCTTGGCCAAGTCCTCATAGAGAGATGACTTGCCATGCGCCTCCCTTTCGGCAAATTTGACGTATCGGGCCGAGATTTGGGTGTGCGTATCACTCATAGCTGGTTAAACCCAGAAACTGCGTGAACGTTCATTCCTCCGGCCGGCACAAAGGACGAGCTCGACGCGTGCGATTGACTGCTGCCCGAATTCGGGATTGGTACGATGAAGAGCTTAGCGCGCCCTCGCACTATCCGAAATTGACCGCAACGGTATTGCCGCCGCTCAGGAGAACTCCGACGTGCTCGCCGGGTCGGGGCTCATAACGACCGGAAATGAGTGCCGCGAAGGCGGCAGCACCTCCGGGCTCAGCAACTACCCTCAGGATATCCCAAAGAGCTAGTTGGGCACGGTTGATCGCGTCCTCTGGAACCAGGACTACGCGGTCCACATGCCGCTTGGCGATCGGGTATACGAGCGAGCCGACGCGGCGGGGTGCGAGAAATCCGCCGCGATCCCCCCAGCGGGCGCATCGACCGGCTCTCCAACCTCGAGCGCCATCGTGAGCGTCGGGGCGGCTTCCGGTTCGACGCCCACCACTCTGACCTTACCGGCAAACCAAGCGGCAATCCCGGCAATTAACCCGCCACCTCCAACCGCAACGAGGAGGGTGTCGAGATCGGGTTTCTGTTCTTCAATCTCCAGCCCTATCGTCCCTTGGCCCAACAGTGTCTCGCGCTGGTCGAAGGCGTGGATCGAGATTGCTCCTGATTGCTCTGCCCAGACTTCACTCGCTGCGAGAGCATCGGCATAGCGGTCGCCCGTGATGACCAGTTCGGCGCCGTAGGCCCGGATTCGCCGGACTTTCGCAGGTGACGATATCTCGGGCACAAAAATCTTTGCCGGTACCCCGAGTTTCATCGATGCGTAGGCAACCGCCGCCCCATGGTTCCCACCCGATGCGGCCACTGCCCCGGCTTTTGGCATTTCACGGGTCAGCAAGCTCGCGAATGCACCCCGCGACTTGAATGAGCCCGCGTGCTGGAGAAGCTCTAGTTTGAAGCTGAGGCGCGTGGCAGCGAGCCCGAAATCCGCCGCATCGACCTCTATGATCGGAGTGTGCCGAATATGGGGTCGGATCAGCCGCTCTGTCTGGGCGATGGCACCTTGGTCAATGATATTGTCGGTCGGCCTCTATGTCCACGGCTCAACTCCTAACAGATTAGATCACGCTAACTCCAAGCCGTCATCCGAGGCAAAGGACATGACCGGCGACAATCGTGTCGTAATCGCGACCCGCCGTGTCGCAACGTCCGCGGCGCCGCCAGCTTATGCCGTACCTCCGTCGCCATCGAGAATATTGCAGCCGCGCCGGCCAAACGGGCGACCGCGGGCAGAGGCACCGAAAAGAGCCGTATTCAGCCCTGGGTACTTGCCCGCGACACGGCCACGCTGGCGGCCAAGCGCGAGCGGCTGGCTTGCCTGCGGATCGATCTGCTGATTAATGCCGATCGGGAACGACGTGAACACCCGCGAACTCTCCGTCCCGGATATCATGCCGCACCTTGCTCGATCGAGGGTTCGTCGGGAGCGATGAAATTCTCGCAACCCCCGCACGATCGGGGGTGAACAGATCAGATTTGGTGCGCGACCGGGGTGGTCTTAGTGATGATCTTGATCGGAACTGGCGGCGCTGCGGGCGTCTAAGCTGTCGGCTCTTCGCTCGTACCGCAAGGCGAGGTCAAGCAGCTCTTGCCGGGCGCCCGGGAAACGAAATTCACGGGCAAGTATCCGCAACTTCCTCGCCATCTCTCTATAATGCTCGCTATCAGGTCGGGCAGCGTCCCCTTGCGGTTCTTCCATTGAAGATCGTCTCCTAGCCGGCTCCCGATGCTTTCGTTTTATTTGTTGAACATGGCCGGTAAATAGCATGTTCCACGCGCGACAGTCTGCCGCATTCGGCGGGACTGTCATGCCGTCCGGCGGACTTACCCCTCGGCCGTATCCCGAGCCGCGTCCTGCGTGCGTTGGGCCTCGTAATAAGCAGCCATCCGTTCAAAGCGCGCGGCGAGTGCCCGCAGGTCTCCTTGGATATCTGGTACGTGGGATTGGTCCGCCAGCTTTCTCAATTTCTCAGCAACCGCGCGGTACAGCTCGGGTGAAGGTTGTTCCGCGTCGCTCATAGCGGGCACCCGGCATCGATGTGTTAACTATAAAACATCCTAAAGCAGCTGTGGTTCCAGAAGAGCTCGATTTCCCGGCCATCAGCCTGGCGGGAGATTTGCACTGGGTCGCGTCCGTCATGTATGGACGGCCCTTCGAAGGCGTGCGCGGTCCCAGCTTGCGGTGAGAGAACGGCGCCCTGCCCCCCGGCACCCAGGTCGAAACCGACCAACAACTGTCAGATTACGAGCGAGCTAATACAGCTAAATAGGATCCGGTCCTTGCGAGATCAGAGCCAAAGACGAACAAGACCGCCAAAGGCAGCAAGACAATCCGGGCTAACAAACGCAAGCCCAAACCGAAAGCGAAAGAGCGCCGCCAGCGAGGGCGGGCGACCGCGTAACTCTCAGGTCACGCTTTACGGCGATAGGCGGGTCGGATCGTCTGAAGCCATCGTGCACTCGGCATTCGCCCGCGCATGCGGAAGCGAGAAATCACGGCGACCCGGCCTGTCGAAAATGTTGTTAATGCCGAGTTCAGCGTCGCGACGCTCGCGCTGGATTGTTCGTCTCAGCTCGCGCTGCGTACTGGCGATCAGTTCGAAAGTGCTGGAAAGGCGGAACAGGATCGCCAGCAACGCCCCCATCTCCATCCAGTTCAGCAATAGGCTAATCGTTTCAAAACTCATTTGCCTCTCCCTGGTGCTGGGATTCGGAAGGCACAGTCCTCTGATCACTCAACGTGGCGACGTGACCGAGCCGCGGACGCCGTATGGCCAAGATATCCAGCTCCCGTGATTTAAATCAAATGCCCGTCAACACAGTACCGCCGCCGGCGTCAATCAAGCGTCTTTTGCGGGCCGGTTTCAAATCTCTATCTCGCAGGGAATTTGCGCCTTTGCTCCCGCCAACATCGGATCCCCTCATCCAGCAGCTCGGCATCACCACAATCGCTCTGCCAGGCCTCGGAAAATTTGACGCTGTCGCTGCACGGCCGCCGATCCTGCGGCAGGTCATTGAAGCGGATACGCATCGGCAAAGGGACGCCTTCTCCGAAAGCAATCGCCTCCTGCGTCCGCATGCTGGGCAGAGCTTCCAACATCCCGCGCGCGGCATCCGGCCAGGCTGCGCCCGTGATGGTTTGGTCCACGGAGTGTCCCAAACGCATCGCGAACACCGTACCACACTGCGATAGTACTTGACCAGATAGCTCCAATGGTGTTTGGGAGATCAACGCGAGCGAGACGCCATATTTGCGTCCTTCCCTTGCGATCCGGGTGATCGCCCGGGAGGTTGCACCGAAACCGATCGGCTCAGACGCGGGGACAAAGCGGTGCGCTTCTTCGCAAACGAGGAGGACGGGCGGCAGTCGCTCGCGATCCGACCACAGAGCGAAATTGAAAATCAGCCGGCACACCAGTGATACGACAACATCGGTAATCTCGGCCGGAACGCCGGACAAGTCGATGATGGTCAGCGGTCTGCCGTTCACTGGAATCCGAAGCAGACGGCCGACTATTCGCGACAGGGTGTCCCGGATGGCAACCGAGTCGGAGAATAGGAATGCATATCGGCGGTCGGTTCGTAAGGATTCGAGGCGGGTTCTGAGACGAAGGTAAGGAGCCGACGTGTTAGGGTTGTCAAGCTTACCCATCGCCTCATCGATGAAGCGCAGGAGATCAGCCGCCGCGAACGGCACGGGCGTGTCGACTGTGATGGACATCGCCGCATCGCTCCAGTGCCGGCGCCGGGCACGGGTGATCGCATCCTTTAAAATGGTGGTCTGAATTTCCTGCTCTTGAACGGTTCCGCCGCGGACCAGTACGCCGACCGCCTCTTCAAAATCAAACAGCCAGAGCGGCAACTGAAGGTTGTCGACACTAAAGAGTTCGGCCTGCTCTCCGAATGCACTTGCATATTCGTTATGCGGGTCCAGCACAATGATGTGCGCATTCGGGTGATCCTTGAGAATGGCAGACATCATCAGCGCAACAGCACAGGATTTTCCAGAGCCGGTTGCGCCGATCACGGCGAAATTTTTCGCCAGCAGCTCGTCGATCAGCACAAAGGCGGATCGAGTGGCATCATGATAGAGGCTTCCAATGCTGACATTCGAGGCAAAAGGCCGGGTGTAAACCGCGCTCAGATCGGCTCCTGTCGCGGCTCTGACAGGAGCGCCCGGAATGGGATGACAGGATACCCCGCGATGGAACTGGGTCGGTTCCTCGGCCGAAGTGACGATCTCTCCCAGCAGGTCGATGCTCAAAGCGATGCGCGATACCGAACCGCGACTGTCGAGCTCTGCTGCACTGATCGTTCCTACCACATCGCGATCCGCGCTTCGTACCTTGATCGTGGAGCCGATGCGGATAGAAGCCTCGGTAAACTGATCGGTAGTGACCTCCGCTCTCATTTGCGAACCCGACACTGCCACGACGCGCCCGAGTATGTCGTCCATTCCGCGGCGTCCTCAGCATGCGAAAAGATCCTCGGCCACTCTATTGGCCCCTACTTAAGAATTGCTTAGGCTTTGGACGCCCGGAGGAAAATTCGCGAAATCGCCAACGAGCTCGATGAGCCTCCAAATGGGCAGCGCCTCGCCGCCGAGGACATCGCCGCGACGAAGCGAGCGCCCGATCCGGGCCATTCTGCACCCACAACTGGGCGCCGCAAGCGAGCGCGGTGTCTTGGGAGGTCACCGGTTTTCGCGGGGCTCCTGCGCTAGCGTCGATGTCCACAGCCGTTCCCCAAAAGCGAGCCGCCCCCTAAACCCCAACGGACCAGCCCAAGCTCGCGCGAGATCGAGCGGGTGCAAGTCCCATGCAGGCGGCCTGGCATACGAAGGCAGGCCACCCGGATTTGTGCTCGCGGGAAGTCATCCAAGCTTCACGATCGTGATCCGTTTTTAGGCAAAATAACTTTTAGGCAAAATAACGATTTTTTCGAATTACAGGAAGCGGCTGACGGAGGCTCATCCCGTTGTCCCAGGTTCATCAACATATAGGGGTGGCGGGCGAAATCTGAAAACGGGGCTGGGTTTCCAGTTTTCGGGTGCCTTGAGCCGCTTGTTGGCATGCCGGTGGCAGTTCTACGGGCCTTTTTGGCCCGCGCGGGACTGTCGAGACGTCGATCGCTCGTAGCCGCTCAATGCCCTCTCGCGCCCGCCGCAGCCGGCCGCCGCACGGTCTCCTCATACCACATATCGGGCCACCTGGGACAACGGGATGAGCCTTGGCTGACGAATATCAGATTCCCAAAAGTTGGATTCGTCCGATCTACGCTAATACGGAGATATTTACTGGAGACCGGCCAAGCCTGCTAGAAACATTTTTGAATAAAATACATACTTTAGCTATTCTTTAAGGAGGAGTCGCGAACTATTGCTGGAACGGGTAACGGGTTGAGGCACACGTGGACAATGAAGAGTTGGAGATAGGAGTGAGCGATATATCGATGGATGCCAGGCAAGATACGACCGAAATCGAGATGCTCGAGGCTAAGGAAAACTGGAGCGTATATCGGTTAGCGGACGGCACCACATTACGTATCAAGCCGGTGATGATTGCGGTTTTTCGCGCGGATGGCCAAAATGGCCCAGGAGGTGAGCCGGTATATAATATGAAATCTACGGTAATAACCGATGTAAGAGTCCCAACTTCGCCAAAAATATAGCTGACGACATGGATAAGGTGTTTATCGTGCCATCGAATGGATGGCAACCCTCAGTCTATTCTTCGTCACAATCGGACTTCACCACTGGCGTTTCGATCATCAGTACGACCACCGAGGCAACCTTCACGATAGGCGGTTTGGCTACGACCGTCATGATCAGCTCAAATCGAAATACCGCCTCAGGATCGCTGAGCGGTCAGACCGGACGTGCTTCTAGCGACGGAGTTCAAGCAGCCTTTTACGTAAATGCCGAGGCGCTGACGCCAGCAACTGGGGCGCCGCAAAGGCAGCGTGCCGGTGATCCAGATCCGAGCGGTCTTGTTGAGACGGCACCCGTCGAAGATTATCCCAAACCTCCACCCCGGGCGCACAAAGTAGAATTATCCATCGAACTCTCTCCAAAACTATGAGCTGCTTAAGCCCATCCGAGTTGTAGTAGAACCTCTAGGGGACAAGGTTTTTGTCGCTGAAGCACCCGAATTGAACGTTTCTACGAGCGGAACCAGTGTCGGAGGTGCTTTAATTTTGTTGAAAGATCATATCACCACTATTTACGAAGGCTACACGAGCAAGAAAAACCTAGATAGCGAGCGTGCACGACAATTTAAAACGTTCGAGGCATATATAGGAAGGCCGAGGCGGAATTGGATGTAAGCGTTACTCGGGTTAGCTTTGAAATCAGACGCCACCAATGCGGATTAAGATAGAGGGACCGATGGTCTGCAGACCGGCCCTCTGGAGGGAGCGGGATTTCGAACCCTCGGCCGCTCTGGCCAGTCGATTGTCGCCTGACGGCAGTCGATTCCGGTGAGATGGCTCGCGGTGAGTGCGGCGGCCGTTAATCGGCCTGAATTTGCCCGAGCCGACGGCTCAGCAAGGCGACGATTTTCTGCTGAACTTGCGGATCGTCCAGCAGGCGCAAAAACGTTTGTTTGAGGGCCTCGTATTGCTCGGCCTTTTTTGATCTCGTCCCCAGGTTTGGTGCGATCCTCCACCGCAGGATGATGCCCTGCCGTTCGTCAGCCGAGCGTCCTGGTGCTGTAATGGCGGCCGGCGGAAGCTGGCGCCGGCCTGGGCCACAGATATGTCCGACGAGACCCAGTTTCCCGGCATGCAATGGCCTGGGCAGCACGGTTCGGCGCACAACCGCGCCCGTTCAAGGCCGCCGCTCAGCGGCCCTTGAAGGGGCCGGGCTTGCGCTTTTCGACAAAGGCGCGGGCGGCTTCCTGGAAGTCCTCCGACAGGTACAGCTTTAAGGGCGCGGTCTGCATCGTCACTTCGCGCTCGAGCTGATCCATGTACCAGCGGCGGGTTCGGACCGTCGCGCGCACCGAGAGCGGCGGGTTCTTTGCGACTTCGGCGGCGAGCTCGTTGGCGACTTCCAGATGGCGGCCTTCCGGCGCGACGCGGTTGATGATGCCGGCGGCGAGCGCCTCCTCGGCGGTGAAGAAGCGGCCGGTCAGGGTCACCTCGGTCGCGAAGGCGGCGGCGCCGCGGAAATTCAACAAGGCCCAGTATTTGGCGCCGCCGAGGCCGCGCGAGGTCTCGGTCACCTGGAATTTGGTGCCGGCCGCGGCGACAATCAGATCGCATTCCAGCACGATGCCGAGCGCCAGGCCCATCGCATAGCCGTGCGGCGCGGCGATGACCGGCTTCCAATTGACCGACCGGGTCAACAGATCGCCCGAATTGGCGCCCCAGCCCTGCGGCCCGCCGTGTTCGAGGAATTCCTCCCGTCGGCGCAGCTGACGCTGGTGCACATCGGCGCCGCTGGAAAAGGCGCGGCCATTGCCGCAGATCACCGCGACCTGCGCCTCCGCGTCGAGGTCGAAACGGCGCAGCGCGTCCGCCAGTTGGCGCACCAGCTCGTCGCTGAATGCGTTGAGCCGGTGCGGCCGGTTGAGGGTTAGGGTCGCGACCTGGTCCCTGCAGGCGTATTCAACCAAATTCGCTGCGCTCTCTTCGGCCATCCTCGTTTCCTCCGAGCTTACTTGTCGAGCCACACATCTTCGAAGCGCCAGCCATTATACTGGCTGTTGGTCATCATCGTCAGTCCCTTGACCTCAGGCTGCCAGCAGGTCGCGGCACGCAGGTGGTAGATGATCGGGCGCGCCAGATCCTGCTGCAATTTATAATCGGCATCCCACGCCAGCTTTTTGCGCTTGCCCGGATCGGCTTCAATCGACTGCTGCTCGACCATATTGTCGAATTCCTTGTCGCAGTAACCCATATAATTGCGTGCCGAGCTGCACACGTAATTCTGATTGAAATAGACGTCCGGATCATCCACCGCGGTGCCCAATACATTGAGCCCGACCTTGTAATCCTTTCGCATCAGCTTGGGGACCCAGTTCGCGGTCTCGACGGTTTCGAGCTCGCCGTCGATATAGATCTCCTTCAGCTGATCAATCAGGATCGCTGCCGGGTCGCGGTAGACCGCAAGGTTGCGCGCCGAGATTTTGACTGGGAGCCGCTTCTCTGGCCCATAACCGAGCTTTCGCATGATCGCCTGGGCCTCTCCGCGGTTCTTCTGCGTATCGCCGCTGTAGCCCGGCAATGTCTGCAGCCTTTCCGTCGGCATTCCCCAAACACCCTCCGGCGGCGGCAGCAAAGCCCCGCCGATTTCGCCTTCGCCTTGGCCAAGAATGTCGATAAAGGACTTCCCGTCCAGGGTCAGCGCCATCGCCCGCCGCAATTCGGCATTGTCGAACGGCGCTGCGGTCCGGTTGACCAGCATGCCGATCGATTCGCTGGCCATGCCGACTTCACAGGTCGCCTGCGGCGCTTGGGTCTCGATATCCTTCAACAGCGGGATCGTCACCTCATAGGGAAACGTCATGTCGAACTTGCCGGCGATGAAGGCGAGGATCGCCGTCGAGCGGTTTGGGATGATCGTATATTCGATGCCGTCGAGATACGGCCGCCCCGGCTTCCAGTAGTCCGGGTTGCGGGCGGCTTTGATGTACTGGTTCGGTTTGTAATCAACAAATCTGAAGGGGCCGGTGCCGATCGGATGCTGGCGCATGTCGCGCGGCGGCACGTGGCAGGGGTAGATCGGCGTATCGCCCGAGGCGAGCAACGCGAGCAACGCCGGCTGCGGCCGTTTGAGATGAAGGGTGGCCTCATGCTCGCCGCCGGTCGTGGCCTTGGCGACATTGACCCACCAGGTCTCGCGATAATTGAGGCGGAACTTCTCTTTGCCCTGGTTGGTCAAGAGATCGAAGGTGCATTTGACGTCTTCGGCAGTGAACGGCTTGCCGTCGTGCCATTTGACGCCGTCGCGCAATTTGAAGGTCAGTTCCGTGCCGTCCTCGCTCCATGCCCAGCCGGTAGCGAGCTCGGGGACGATCGACTGCATGCTGTTTTGCGGCACGTGCTGATCGAAGATCACGAGATTGTTGAAGACACCCATCATCGGCATGATGACGCCGACCGTCCCCTCCTCGTGGATCGACATGCTGGCCGGGCTGTCGCGATGATAGACCCGCAATATCCCGCCCTGCTTCTGCGCCAGCGCCGCATCGGCGCCGGCCAAAGCTGCAAGCGGCAGGCCCGACGCCGCGAGTGCGCGAAATGCACCTTTCATCTGCAGAAACTCCTTCATTGCAACTGCGGCTCGTCCGTCCGTTTTGGAGCCTGCACGGTGCGTAATCGAGGGTAAAGAGGCTTACGCGCGTGCTTTTCGCTGATCGGGGTTGCATGATCGCACGGGCGGCTCGGTCACAGCGTTCCGCCGGTAGCAAATATGGTAGCAATCGCGGGACAGGAGCAGCTAAGGTGTTGACGTTGCCGGGTTAGCACAGTGGCAGTGCAGCGGTTTTGTAAACCGAAGGTCGGGGGTTCGAAT
>CAWBFS010000003.1:0-49636 GCA_963788085.1 uncultured Alphaproteobacteria bacterium | reverse complement strand
CGTAGAGGCTGAGCAATTATCCCGGATTGCCTGGATTGGCGCCGTGCGTCCTTCGAGACAGCCGCTTTCGCGGCCTCCTCAGGATGAGATGCTTTCTAATGTTATCAACGACCTACCGTCATCCTGAAGAGCGCCCCAAGGGCGCGTCTCGAAGGACGCACGAAATTCTTCCAGCCCTACGGCATTCTTGCCCAGCCGCGTAGCGCATTCCGCCTCCACATCGTCGTTCGACCCCCCATCCTCCAGTCGCTGCCCGATCCCTCCGCCTGTCCCCGCGCCTGGATCTCAAAGCCGCGGAGCGGCGGAAGGCGCCGCCCCGCGGGTCAAGGTCGTCGGCATCGGCGATCCCGACAAGAACCGGGTCGAACTGCAGGAAGCCGGCGAGGCGATGGCCGATCTGCTCTGCATCCCGCCACTGCCCCAAGGCGAGAACACATGGGACATGCGTGTCCCCGGACCGCCCGCCGGACGCCCGGCGGGCGGGCGGGGAAGCGATCCCGCCGGACGGCGGATGCGTGCTGGGCCGGATTGACGAGTATCGATCGGTCGATTAACTACTTAGATTGACCAATCGGAGATCTCCGCATGCGCGAAATCCAGGCATCGGATGCCAAAGCCCACCTATCCCGCTTGCTTGACGACATCGAACGCGGCGAGACGATCATCATCACCCGCCATGGCCGTGCAATTGCTCGGATAATCCCCGAGGCGCATCGCCGGCAGCGAGAGATCGGCGAGGCGCTCGCCGATATCAAGGAATTGGGGAAGGAGATCGGGAGGAACCACGGGCCGCTCAGCGTCGAAGAGATCATCTCCCCGCTCCACGAGGGGCATAAATACTGAAGGGCATAAATATTGAGGGGCATAAATATTAGTGGACTTGGTGCTGACGCCTCGACGACGATTGCCTGGGCGTTGAACGAGTTCCATCGATTGGCCGCCCGGACATGGGAAAGGATGAAGAGTGATCAGGCGCTCGTTCCGACCCTGTGGTGGTTCGAGTTGCGCAATGCGCTGGTCGTCAACGAGCGGCGTGGACGGATCACGGAACAGCAGACCGCGCGCTTTCTGCGCAATGTCGAGCGGCTGGCGATTACGATCGACGGCACGCCGGACGAGAGCGGTGTTCTGACCTTGGGCGCCGCCACCGGCTTACCGTGTACGATGCTGCCTATCTTGAATTGGCGGTGAGAAACGCGCTGCCGCTGGCAACCCTGGATGCGATGCTGGCCACCGCAGCCCGCTCCGAGGGAGTGCCTCTGTTCGGCGATGACGCCGGATAGCGCGATGTGTTTGACGAGAACTCGGTCGCGTTGCGCCTGAAGCGGTTGCCGAACCACCAGCAAGCGTAGGGCGGAAAAGCGTAGCGCATTCCGCCTCCACATCGTCGTTCGATCCCCCGTCCTCCAGTCGCTACCCAATCCCTCCGCCTGTCCCCGCGCCTGGATCTCAAACCTGCTCGCCTGTCGCTTGCGGTTTATCACTGCCGCCTCGCCACCCGTCGGGATACGTCCGCCATCCACGCATCGACGAAACGACGAATGCGGCCAATCCGCCGGGTGCGACAAAGACGGACGCTGCCAAATGCCCCGTTCGCCGCGGCTGGTCATCACCGGCGATCGTGACTTGCCGGTAGGCAAACACTTCACAAATGCGGTTTTGATTGCGCGCCACCGACCGGGGAAGTCGGCATCGCCTCGTGGTAAGGTCCACGGGCAATGCATATGATCGAGCGGACAACCCAGGCGTCGATGCGGAAGAGCGTGCGGGCGCGCACCCGGCGAACCGCGTTGCGCAATATGTCGATTTGCGTCAGCAACAGATCCGACGGGGGTCGCGCAGGTTCACTATGAAAAAAAGAAGCTTCCGCCCGGAACCCGATTGCGGCGATAATCTGGAGGGTTCTGTGGGGTCGCGCGACCCCACAGGCAGATGCCGAGGCGCAGCGCGCGACACCATTGAAGCCGGATTGAACTAAACCGCGGGAAGGCGCGCGGGCTATGGGGATTGTGCTTGGTCGGTCGACCCGCGGGATGCGGCTGCAGAGCGCGTGGTGATCGTCCGCCGTCGCGGTGGTGGCAACTGGTGATGTAAGCGGACGGGCGTGGCTGACCGGAGAGTTAGCGGAGCGACCAGCGTCGCTATGTCGAGGGGCACGAGGAAATCATTCGCGCAAGGGGACCGATCTCGGCGCGCTGGAGCGAGGTCTGGGAGCTCTCTGTGGTGACGAAGAGAGCCGGTCATGAGGTGTCGTACCGGGCCGAGGGCTTGCGAGAACCGGGATAGGGTAACGGACCGAGCAGCTCCATCTGGCCGCCGCAATCGGGGCAGACCTCAAGCGAGAATCCGGTCAGCTGGCGGTATCTTTCACGATAGTCGGTCGGCGGGGCCGGTGTGGCAGCCGCCGGTGGAACGCGAAGTAGTTGACGACAGCGGGTGAGCTTGGCAGCGCGATGGCCGTTGGCGAAAAAGCCGTAGTGGCGGATGCGATGGAAACCGCCCGGTAGGGTATGAAGCAGAAAACGCCGGATGAATTCGTCGGCGGCAAGCGTCATCACCTTGGATTTGCCGTGGTGGCGATAGTCGTTCCAGCGGAAGCTGACCTGCCCATCGGCAAGGGCGATTAGCCTGCTGTTGGCGATGGCGACGCGGTGGGTGTAGCGGCCAAGGTAGGACAGCACCTGCTCGGGGCCGGCGAAGGGACGTTTGGCATAGACGACCCAGTCGATGCGCTGGAGCTTGGCGAGGGCACGGTTGAAGACCGCCTGATCGGTGAGCGGGGCAAGCGTTCCGAAGAAAGACAGGCCGCTGAACGAGGCCTGGAGCTGCTCCAGGAACAGCCGTCGGAAAAGCTGGGAAAGCACCTGCACCGGGAGGAAGAAGCCTGGCCGGCAGGCGATCCAGCGCGCGCCATCGCTGGACAGGCCGCCGCCGGGGACCAGACAATGAATGTGAGGATGGTGGCACCCACGCCCACAATACCCTGAGCGCGGATCGATGTTCAGGTCTTCTACCCCTTTCATCCGCTTCACGGTGCTACCCTGCAGATCCTTCGCAGACCGAAGCGCGAAGATGGGGCGGTCTGTGTCATGGACCCCGCCGGGAGGCGACTGAAGATTCCCATCTGGATGCTGTTGCCGGAGTGCGCCGAGATCAAGATCTCGCAACAACCGCACTTGGGTAAGAACGCCCTTCTGTCTCTCGCTTCATTGATCACCTCACAACTCGACTTCAAAGACCGCGTTCACGATAACCTTCTGCAAACGCGCATTAGCGGATGCGAGGAAGGTCGTCGTGGTGCAACTTCAACTTCTGGACCTGATGATCCCAAAGGAATGCGGTGCCGTGCCAATCGAAGCAGCGACACGCGCCGCTCTGATCGATCTCATGGCCCGCGTTCTAGTCGCGGTCTTTCACGAGGAGGGGGGAAGAGCCAATGACGGAGGTCTTGTACAATCCCAAAATCAAACCGGAGCACCTGGCCCGCAAGGCGATTGTCTATCTCCGCCAGTCCAGCGAAAAACAAGTACGACAGAATAAGGAAAGTCAACTCCTCCAATATGCGGTGGCCGAACGGGTGCGTGCGCTGGGCTGGAAGCAAGTCGAAATCATCAATAGTGACCTGGGATCGAGCGCGGGCCTTGCCTCCGCCCAGCGGGAAGGCTTCGAGCGTGTCCTCAGCTTGGTGGCACTGGGAGAGGTCGGCATCGTCGGCAGCCGAGAGGTATCGCGGCTATCGCGCACGGACACAGACTGGTGTCGGCTGCTGGAGGTTTGTCAGATCTTTGGAACGCTTATCGCTGACGAGCAGCAGGTCTACGATTTGAATTATCTCGACGATCAATTGGTGCTTGGCATCAAAGGAACGCTCAGCGTCGTCGAACTCAAGGTCATACGCCAACGATTGCTGGCGGGGCAGGAGTTCGAAAGCGCGCCGCGGCGAACTGTTCAAGAGGCTCCCGATTGGGTATGCCCGAGACCCCGTGGGTAAGGTTGTGTTTCATCCCGACCGACGGGTCTGCGAAGCGGTTCAACTCGTGTTCGCCAAGTTTCAAGAACTGTGGAGCGTGCGTCAGACATTCCAATGGTTCCGTGATCACGACGTGGAGCTGCCGGCCAACCCCATTCAGGGAACGGGGCTGGTCTGGAAGATTCCCTCGCCGAGCCTGATTCGCGATATTTTGCGCAATCCCTTCTATGCCGGTGCTTATATTTGGGGACGGCGTCCGGTAACGACCTTACTGGTCGACGGCCGGCTTGAGAAACGCCAGAGCGCGATGCGCCCCGCCGAAGAGTGCCGGGTCTTCATCCGCGATCATCATGTCGGTTATATTGACTGGGCGATATATGAAGAGAACCGGCGAATGATGCGGCGTAATTCCGTGAACTCGGAGGGGAGCGAATCGATGGCGGCGATTCGCGCTGGCCAGGGTCTTCTCGTCGGGCTCCTCCGCTGCGGACATTGTGGACGCAAGCTGCATGTACGGTATTGGGGCGGTCGCGGCACCAATGCACGCTACCTTTGTAAGGGCGACTATGATGGTGGCGGGCAGTATTGCATCGGCTTTGGCGGCAGCTCGGTAGACCGCCGGGTAGGACAAGAACTATTAAAGGTGATTGCGCCTTTGGGGGTGGAAGCCAGTCTGCGAGCGCTGGAAGAGCTGAGCGCCGGCGGCGCCGCTCAACGTACCGCCCTGTCCCGCAAGCTCGAGCAACTGGTGTATGAGGCAAAGAAGGCCTTCGAGCAGTACGATGCGGTCGATGCCCGGAATCGACTTGCGGCCAGCGAGTTGGAGCGTCGGTGGAACGAAAAGCTGGAAGAAATCGAGGCAGTCAAGCGACAGCTTTCCACTCTCGATGCCCAGCGCTGCTCGTTATCGCCCGAAGAGGAAACCAGAATACGTTCGATGGGTGATCACTTTGCGGGAGTCTGGCAAAGTAACCACTGTCCTCCGACACTCAAGAAGATGATCTTCCGCACAGCCATCGAAGAGATCATCGTGCGCACTGACCAGAATAAAAAGACCCTTGAGTTGGTAATTCACTGGAAGGGAGGTGTGCATACGCAACTCGCGATCGAGCGGCCGCGCGCCGCAACGGAAACCGCCACGCCTATAGAGGCGCTGGAGATTATTCGTCGTATGGCTGTTCGCTACGGCGACGACCAGATTGCCTCTGTGTTGAACCGCCGCGGCTATTCCACGGGCAAAGGGATGCGATGGAATCAGAACTCGGGTGGCGACGGCCAGGCGCAACCATTCCATTGCCGGTCAAAAGCGAGCCGTGCCTGACCCGGAGAGAGTTAGTTTGAGCCAGGCTGCGCGAATATGTGGCGTCAGTCATCGCACGATCGAACGGCTGGTGGAGGCCGGTCTGTTAAGGTGCGAACAAGTAACGCCTCGGGCACCTTGGGAAATTCGCCGCACTGATTTGGATGTCGAACCCATTCGCAGGATCATTGACCGCCTCCACCGCACTGGCAAGCTAACTTTGCAGTGGGGTTGCACGGAGGACCAGCTTGCGTTGTTCACTGAAAATCAAGGAGATGATAATGCCAGGCATCATGAGTGAGGGTTCTGCTGCAGGGTCTGGCCCCAGCTATGCATCACCGCGACGACGCCGATCTCGGCGCCGAGATGACGCGGATCGGCGGCGATGGTGCGCAGCGTCTCGGCCGCAGCGCGGAAAAGAATGGCGTAAACCGTCGCCTTATTCTGGAATGCGATTGCGGCGATCTGGGCCGGTACGGTGAAGACGACGTGGAAATACGGCACCGGAAGCAGTTCGGCTTGCCGGTCGGCGAGCCACTCGGCCCGCGCGAGCCCCTGGCACTTTGGGCAATGCCGGTTGCGGCAGGAGTTGTAGGCGCAGCGCACCAAGCCGCAATCCTCGCAAAATTCCGCGTGGCCGCCGAGCGCCGCAGTTCGGCACGCTGCGATGGCGCCCATGACACGGCGCTCGGTGCGGCCGAGATGCTCGGCATGCACTTGGCGGTAGGTTTCGCCGTGGCGGCGGAAGACCTCCGCCACCTCCAGCCCGGTCGCCATGACCGCAGCTCAGGTCGGCTCAGCCATCTCCAGCTCGAGTCGGTCGAGCGGGCTTTGCGTGCTGCCGATCGTGGTGGTCGCGACCCGGGCGTAACGCGTCGTGGTCGACAGGTCGTTGTGGCCGAGCAGCACCTGGATGGTACGGATGTCGGTGCCGGCTTCGAGCAAATGAGTGGCGAAGCTGTGCCGCAGCGTGTGCATCGTCACCGGCTTGTCAAACCCGGCCGCGGCACGAGCCGCTCGGCACGCGCCCTGCAGCACGCTGGGATTGAGCGACCGGCTTTGGTTGTGGCCGGGAAACAGCCAATGACAGGGCTTTTCTGCTCGCCAATAACGACGCAACATGGCGAGCAGCCGCGGCGACAGCATGACGTAGCGATCCTTGCCGCCCTTACCTTGCTCGACCCGGAGCAACATCCGGGCGCTGTCGATGTCGGCGATCTTCAGTCGGACCACCTCCGATACCCGAAGCCCGGCGGCATAAGCCGTGGTCAGCGCCATACGGTGCTTCAGATTCGGAACGCCTGCCAGAAATCGCGCGACCTCGTCCGTGCTCAACACTACTGGCAAATGCCGCAGCTTGCGCGCATAGGGGATGCGCTCGACCATCGCCGAGCGCCCGAGCGTGACGCCGTAAAAGAAGCGCAAGGCGCAGACCGCTTGGTTGAATCCGTCCCAGGAGACGCCGCGCGAGACGAGGTGGACCTGGTAGGCGCGGACCTCCGCCAAGCCCAACCCGTCCGGCGACCGCTTAAAATATCGGCTGAACTTTGCTACCGCATGCACGTAACATCGCTGCGTCGCTGGCGACAGATTTCGGATCTTCATGTCCTCAATCATGCGGCGACGCAGAGGGCTCATCTCGGCCATCTGGGGAACCTCCTGTCTCAGGATTGGGCTTTGGACAACCACAATCCTGTCAGACGGGAGGCCTCCCCAGCCAACCCCCTCACCTTCTACAACTACTGCGATAGCGGTTTAGTTCAATCACGGTTATCGGCACCTTGCCTGTAGGCACCCGATTAAAGTCTCATCCCTCTGGATTTCGACCTCGGGACCGCCGCCGCCAACCTGAAGAGGGTCAACCCGAAGGCGCCGGTGCTTCAGCTTTCGGCCGGTACCGGGGAAGGGATCGGCGACTGGTACGACTGGCTGCGCCGGCAATCGGCCGCCGCGCGCGAAGCGGCATTCACGTAAGCCCGATTTTTTACCGCCCCGCGCGCGTGCGCGCGTGAGGCGGTATTGTTTGCTGCCGCCGACGCTCATGCCGCAGGCTCCTCCCGCAGCATGGCGACCGGCTCCACGGGCGCGACGGTGGCGCGGCGCCGAGTATCGGCCCAGCGCTGATTGGCAGCCGCGGGTGCCGGATCGGCAGTATCAGCCGGGCGCGGATATTTACGCGGGCGGCCTCGGCGTCTCGGCGCTGGCGATGCTTGGGCGGGCGGTGGATCGGCGGGCTCAGATGGTGGTGACTGCCGGCTGGCCGGATGTCGGCCGGGCATGAAAGTCCGCTGTTCCTCGAGCAGCCGCTCGAGATAATCGTACCAGCTCTGAATAAGAACCAGTCGGCGCCGTCCGACCAAAACGGATTTGACGTCGCCCGAATTTAGAAACTCGTAGCCTCTGCTATGCCCAACATGTGCGATCTCGCAAAATTCCTCAAATGGTACGACTTTGAAGCGATCTTCTACAGCAATACTGGTTTTGCGGCTCTCCACTGCGGGCCTCTGATGAGAATGGTTATCAGGGCGTCACCGCGCGTCCGCGGATCTGCGCGCATAGATATCGTTCTGGATCGTAGCGGCGCAAAATAATAATTGTTACAATGCTATCGGTGTCTGCAAATAGGTAATTTTCGGAATCGCATCTATCCCGGCTGGGATAGGTCGTAGCCAAATCGCGGGTCTGCCCGCACTACGATAGCCGCCGCGATATCGCTCGGCGTGGTGAGCCGCTATAAAGGCGCGGAATAGATACGCGAATTCAGGCGGACACCGAGCGCGAGCGAATCCCGCCAGCGGGACAAAAGCGCGATGAAAATCTTGTAAGCCTTTGAGGTTACATAGAGTTTTTATCAACTATTTTGCTGATTTGCTGCAGATGCAGCGACACGAAATCACTGAGGCAATCTATGGTTGTGATGGGGTCACCCAGAGCTCAGGGTCCTTGATCTGGGACCGGGCGAGGCGCATGGCTACAAGATGTCCCAGTCGAAGGTTTGTTTGACCGTCGTTGCGCACCCGCTGGTTCAGCACAAATTGTCGCTGATGCGTGACCGGAATACGTCGACCGCAGAGTTCCGCCGCCTGCTGCGCGAGATCAGTCTGCTGCTGGCCTATGAGGCGACGCGCGAGCTGCCCCTCGAGGCCATCGAGATCGAAACACCGCTCGAGAGCGGGGCCTTCCCGTTGCTCTCCGGCAAAAAGCTGTGCCTCGTCTCGATCCTGCGGGCCGGCAACGGCATTCTCGACGGGATGCTCGACCTGCTGCCGTCGGCGCGGGTCGGGCATATCGGGATTTACCGAGAGCCGCAGACCCTGCAGGCGATCGAATATTACCTGAAACTGCCGGAGGATCTCGCGGAGCGCGACGTGGTCCTGTGCGACCCGATGCTCGCCACCGGCAACTCGGCGGTGGCGGCGATCTCGCGGCTGAAGGAACTGGCGGCGCGCTCGATCAAATTCGTCTGCCTCGTCGCCGCTCCGGAAGGCGTCGGCAAGGTATCCTCGATCTTCCCCGATGTGCCGATCGTCGCGGCGGCGCTCGACCGCTGTCTCGACGAGGCAGGCTACATCCGCCCGGGTCTCGGCGACGCCGGCGACCGTCTCTTCGGCACGAAATAACTCCGCAAGAATCGGATAGCGCCGGGTTCGCCAATCACGAAACCTGTGTTCGCCTAATATTGCTTTTCACCGGGTTTCGACTTCCCCCAGCCTTCGCCAAAGGTAATTAACAGCGGAGCGGGTGATCGTGCATGCCGCTGTGCGCACCGAGGACATCGCGAACTGGCGCCCGGTTTTGGACTACCAGGCAGCGTCGAGCAGGGTGCGAATGACCGCCGGCCCGTCGATCTTGCGGGGGTTCGTATGCACCCAGCGGTCGTGCATCGAATTCTCGGCGATCAGGTCGAGCTGCTCCGGCTTGACCCCGACATCGCGCAGCCGCGTCGGCAAGCCGAGCCCGGCGATCAATCCGGCGACGATTTCGGCTGCCGGTGCGTCGGGCTGGCCGAGCGCCTCACTGACCCGCGCCTGTTTTTCTGCATTGACGGGGTGATTGAAGCGCAGCACGTGGGGCAGCATGACGCAGGAGGTGTAGCCGTGCGGAACGCCGGCGGTGCCGCCGAGCACATGCCCGATGCCGTGGCTAGCGCCTTTGCTGACGCCGGTCTGGGAGCCGACCATCGACATCCAGGCCCCGATCTGGCAGTCGAGCCGGGCGTCGCGGTCCTGGGGGTCTGCCTTGACCCCAGGCAGGCCCTTTCCGAGCAGGCGCAGGGCGTGATAGGCGGCACCCTCGGAAATCGGCTGGCCGTTGACCGAGCAGATGTCCTCGACGGCATGGTCGACCGCCCGGATGCCGGTCGACAGAAACAGCCACTCGGGCGTGTGGACGCTCGCGTCAGGATCGAGGATTACGGTACGCGGCATCATCAGCGGATGGCTGTAGCTCTCCTTGACGTGCCGGGCCGTGTCGGTGCAGCCGGCTGAGGCGGTGAACTCGCCGGCCGACAATGTCGTCGGAATCGCGATCGAACGTACGCTCGGGGATTTGATCTCCGGGCGCCGGATGGTCCCGTCGGCCGCGATCTGGGCGCGGTACCCATCAAGTTGCTGCGGCTCGGTAACCCCGTTGCCGAGGCAGAGCGCGACCATTTTGGCCGCATCGGTCACCGACCCGCCGCCTACCGTGACGAGCAGATCAGCGCCGGCCTCGCGGGCCGCGTTTGCGGCTGCGACGACATCCGTCCGCGGCGTATGCGCGCCGATTTTGGCGCAGATGCCGGCAATTCTGTTCCCCAGCATGTGACGGAGCCGGTCCACCATATCGGTGGTTCGGGTGAGCGTGCCGCTCGCCAGGACGAAAACGGCGCGGACGTCGAGCCGGTCGACCTCCTGCGCCAGCGCTTCGGCAAAGGGTTTGCCGAACACGACGCTCTCCATCTGCGGAAAGCGATAGAGGCCGCTCAGCATCGCCGTCCTCCTTCTTCGCAGAACCGCATCGCCCCCACCCTGACCCTCCCCCGCTCGCGGGGAAGGGAAAGTAGAGGGCGAGCGGGGTGAGGGAGGAAGCCGAGCTTCAGGCTGGGTGGAAGACGAGCGTGCGGACCTCGATGCTTTCACGCGGACGCGCATCGGGGGGCATCGTCGGGTCGGTGAACGAGGTGTGCGGCATAAAGCGGGCCGGGATGTCCGTCTTCGTGTCGGCGATCTTCAACAGCAGCGCCTCGTCGCGCCGCATTTCCGGCACGTAATACCACTGGTGCGCCGGGTTGTACCGCACCGAATAGGTCTCGCCGACCCGTTCCTTATAGACCAGGTCCGAGGGCACCAGGTCTTCGGCGGCAACAGTGCGAGAGTCGCATACCGCCAGCGGTGCATCTTGCAATGGGCTGAAAAGCGGACGCCACAGATTGATGACTTCGACGCGGCCCTTCAGCAATTCTTCGGCCTCGTCGGGCAGAAGGTCCCGAACCCGCTGCGGACCCGATTTCGCGGTATGGTCGACATGCACGCGGGTCGCCGGCTGACGCGGTCCGCCTGGGACCCGGTCTTTCAATCCGTCAACCCGGCGCCGCTGCAGATGGTCGAAAATGAAGACGCGGCTGGCGCCGGTCACCTGTTTGATGACCCGCTCGGCCTCCGGGTAATAGACCCGCCGAACCTCGTCGTCGTCCCAGAAATCCTGAACAGCGCTGCGATGCTCGACGAGCGCAAAGCCCTGCGTGTCGAGGTCGAGATCGGAGGAGATCGGCCGCAAGTCGTGGATGCGCATCCTGTGCGGATCGTAGGTCATGTTCGACCGTTCGCCGATCTCATAGGCATAATAGCGCGGCCGCTCGGTCATCGGGCCGAGATAGTTCAGCTCGCCCTCGACGTAGGGCAGATTATCGATTTTGCTCACGTTCGGTCCTCCTTGGTGGTCGGTCGGGTCGAGGAAGCCTCAGAAAATGGGAAATTTGTAAAACTCGGGCGGGACGTCGCTCTTCGAGTGCTGCGCCGGGCGCGTGAGCGACAGTATAGCGCGACGCCACCATGCGCCGATAGTGCTGCCGGCAATCGCCAACAAGGTCATTACTCCCTCCAGAACGGCTTGCTGCTGAGGAACTCGGCATCGACCCGGGTGAGCCCGATGTCCTTGAGCATTCTGTCGTCGAGCGCGGCGAGCTCCGCGCGCTCGCGGCTGCGCCGGCTCCACTCGCGGAGCGTCGTGACAAAGTGGTTGCCGGCATCGCTCAACGCGTGAAGAGCGTGGTGCCGACTGGCGCGATATTGAGGCTGATGCCAATGAATGGCCGCCATATGAGATCTCCTAACATCTGCGAGCATCAATTGCGCGCTCGCCTGGACTTCACATCGGGAAAATAGGAGCCATATGCCGGGCCAACAAACGAGAGTTTCTCAGTGACGGGTTAGATTTACTCATCAATTGATGAACAACCATCTACCTCCGCTGAGTGCGCTGCGAGCCTTCGAAGCGGCGGCGCGGCACATGAGCTTTAGCAAGGCCGCCGACGAACTGCATGTGACGCCGGCCGCGATCAGCCATCAGATCCATGCTCTGGAGGAGGATCTCGGGGTCAGATTGTTTCACCGCATGAACCGCTCGATCGAGCTGACGGCCTCCGCGCGGATTCTGTTGCCCGGCCTTACGGAAGCCTTTGCCGGCATCCAATCCTCGGTCCGGCGGCTGCGGGCGCACAACGACACCGGGACCTTGACCGTTACCGCGTCGCCGTCGATTGCCGGCAAGTGGCTGGTGCTGCGCCTGCATCGGTTTCAGGAGCAACACCCCGAGGTAGATGTGCGGATCTCCGCGACCGACGAGGTCGTCGATCTGACCAGGGGCGATTTCGATATCGCGATCCGTTACGGCCGCGGCATTTATCCCGGGCTCGACGTCGACCTGTTGTTCACGAACGAGGTCTTCCCGGCCTGCAGTCCGAAATTGCTGACTGCCGGGCCGCCGCTGCGCACCCCCGACGATCTCCCCCGCCATACCCTCATTCACGATCAGGCTGCGGAGCGCGATCCGTTGGTGCCGACTTGGCCGATGTGGCTCAAGGCCGCGGGGGTAAAGACCGTTCCGATAACCGCGGGGCTCACCTTCAACAGCATGTCGTTGGCGCTCGACGCCGCGATTGCGGGCCAGGGTATCGTGCTGGCCTACAGCACCATCGCCGCGGCCGACCTCGCCGCCGGACGCCTCGTCCGGCTGTTCTCGCTCGCGCTGCCGGACCAGTTCGCCTATTACATCGTCACCGCGCCGGGCGCGCTCGAACGACCCAAAGTCCGGGCCTTCCGCAATTGGCTCCGGCAGGAGGCTGATCGGTAGCCACACCACTTGCGCCCTGCTAGCGTATGACCAGATCGATATGTTGCTTGGAGGGATTGAGATGCAGTTCGGCTTTGGCGCGCCGGTCAGCGGGCCGCTCTCGACACCTGACAATCTCGGACGCATCGCCGCCGAGGGCGAGGCGATGGGCTACGATTACGCCACGATCAGCGACCACGTCGTGATCCCGCGCGATATCGAAGCCAAATACCCCTATAGCGACACCGGCGAATTCCCCGGCCGGTCGCGCGGCGAGCGGCACGAGCAATTGACGGCGGTAGCCTTTATCGCCGGCAAGACCTCGCGGCTGCGGCTTGTCACCTCGGTCACCGTCGTGCCGCACCGCCCGGCGGTATTGCAGGCCAAGATGCTGGCGACGATCGACGTGTTGTCGAATGGCCGGCTGACCTTCGGCATCGGCGCGGGCTGGATGAAAGAAGAGTTTCAAGCGCTCGGTGTTCCGCCGTTCCCCGAACGCGGCGCGGTAACCGACGAGTATCTCGATGCTTTCGTTGAGTTGTGGACCAAGGACGATCCGCGCTTCGAGGGCCGTCACGTCAAATTCGCCGACATCCTGTTCGAGCCCAAGCCGGTGCAGAAGCCGCATCCGCCGATTTGGGTCGGCGGCGAGAGCGGCCCCGCCCTGCGCCGCACCGCGCGGATCGGCGACGCGTGGTACCCGATCGGCACCAATCCGCAGCACCGGCTCGACTCGATGAAGCGTTTCCAGGCGGGCGTCGAGCGGTTGCGCCGCTTGACCCGCGAGGCGGGTCGCGACCCGTCCAAGATGGGCCTTGCCTACCGCGTCACCAGCTGGGGCAAGTCTTTGCCGGATCGCGCCGACGATGGCGAGCGGCGATTGTTCTCCGGCGAGACGGCGCATGTGATCGCCGATCTGAGAGCGTTCCGCGACTTCGGCGTCGGCTATGTCGACTTTAATTTTGACGGCGCCACCGCGGATGCGATGCTCGCGAATATGCGGCGTTTCCGTGAGGACGTGCTGGCTAAGATGTAAGACTTCCTTGAGCATTTCGTCATGCCCGGGCTTGTCCCGGGCATCCACGTGGACCCCCGGGACAAGCCGGGGGAGACGAAGAGAAGGAGCACGCATTGCTGAAGCTCGGATACAAGGCGTCGGCCGAACAATTCGGACCGCGCGAGCTGTTGGAGTTTTCTTGCCTGGCCGAGGAGGTCGGGTTCGACTCGGTGTTTGTCAGCGACCACTTCCAGCCGTGGAAACACACCGGCGGGCACGCGCCGTTTTCGTTTGCCTGGCTGGCCGCGCTCGGCGCCAAGACCCGTCGCGTCCAGATCGGCACCAGTGTCGCGACGCCGACCTTCCGCTATCATCCCTCGGTCGTCGCCCAAGCGTTCGGCACCCTCGGGGTGATGTGCCCCGACCGCGTCGTCCTCGGTGTCGGGACCGGCGAGTCGCTCAACGAAGTGCCGGCGACCGGCATGAAATGGCCGGGTTTCAAGGAACGGCAGGGCCGGCTTGCGCGAGTCGATCGCCTTGATCCGGCGGCTGTGGACCGAGGAACGCGTGACGTTCGAGGGCCAGTACTACCGAACCCTGGCGGCGACGATTTACGACCGCCCGGAAAAGCCGGTGCCGATCTGGATCGCCGCATCGGGCCCGACCGCGGCGGCGATGGCCGGTGAGATCGGGGACGGCTTCATCTGCACGAGCGGCAAGGGAGATGCGCTCTATCGCGAGACGCTGCTTCCGAAAGTCGAGGAGGGTCTCAAGCGGGCCGGGCGGCCGGGCGGCAATCTCGAACGGATGATCGAGGTCAAGGTCTCGTTCGACACCGATCCGAAGCGGGCGATGGAGGATACGCGGCATTGGGCGGCGCTCGCCCTGACCCCGGAAGAGAAGATGAGCGTCGAGGACCCGCGCGAGATGGAGCGGCTGGCCGACGCCTTGCCGATCGAGCGGGCGGCGAGCCGCTGGATCGTGCTCTTCCGACCCCGAGGAGCAGCTCGCCCAGATCCGCCCCTATGTCGATCTCGGCTTGACCCACCTCGTCTTCCACGCCCCCGGCCCCGACCAGCCCCGCTTCTTGAAGCTCTATGCCGAGCAGGTCCTGCCGTTGCTGAGGTCGAAGCTGGGGTAAAGCATGCCCGCCGGCCAGCTGACGCTTATTCCGATTACCGGCATCAAGCTAGTCGAGCCAGGAGACGATCTCGGCGCGATCGCGATAGCCGCCTTTGCAGCGAACGGGCTGGTCCCGGAAGCCGGCGATGTGCTGGTCGTGGCGCAGAAGATCGTCTCCAAGGCCGAGGACCGCTATGTCGACGTGACGACGGTCGAGCCCTCGGAAACAGCGATCGCGCTCGCCGCCGAGGTCGATAAAGACCCCCGCTTCGTCGAGGTGGTATTGTCGGAGTCGCGAAGGGTGGTGCGCCATCGTCCGGGACTGCTGATCGTCGAGCACCGGCTCGGCCATGTGATGGCCAATGCCGGCATCGACCATTCCAACCTGCCGATGCAGGCTGGCGACGAACGAGTCCTGCTGCTGCCCGAAGACCCGGACGGCTCGGCGTTTGCCTTGCGAAAGAAGCTCATCGGTAATTTTGGGACCGACATTGCCGTCATCATTTGCGACAGCTTTGGCCGGGCCTGGCGCAAGGGGACAGTCGGCGTCGCGCTGGGCTCCGCGGGGCTCCCGGCATTGATCGATATGCGCGGTCATCCCGATCTTTTTGGGCGGGAATTGCTGGTGACGGAAACCGGCTTTGCCGACGAAATCGCCGCCGCCGCGGGGCTGCTGATGGGCCAAGCCGACGAGGCAGTGCCGATGGTGCTGGTCCGCGGGCTCCGCTGGTCCGCTCCGGAGGTGCCCGCCGCCGCCTTGATCCGGCCCGCCGAGCACGACCTCTTCCGATGAGCGTGCTGGCGCTGTCGGGCGGGATCGGCGGCGCCAAGCTGGCCCTCGGCCTCTACCGCGTTTTGCCGCCGGGGAAGCTGACCGTGGTCGCCAACACCGGCGACGATTTCGAGCATCTCGGCCTCTCGATTTCGCCCGATATCGACACGCTCCTCTACACTCTCGCCGGGATCGACAACCCGGAGCTCGGATGGGGCAGGCGGAGCGAGACCTGGAGCTTCATGGCGGCGCTGGAGGCGCTGGGCGGCGAAACCTGGTTTAAGCTCGGCGACGGCGATCTTGCTACTCATGTCGAGCGCACCTGGCGGCTCGCGGCGGGTGAGAGCCTTTCCAGGATCACCGACGATTTCCGCCGCCGCCTCGGCATCTCGGCGCGGCTGTTGCCGATGAGTGACAACCGCGTCCGCACGCGCTTGCGAACCGACGAGGGTTGGCTCGATTTCCAGGACTATTTCGTCCGACTTCGCGCGTCACCGATCGTGCGCGAGGTCGCCTATGCTGGAGCCTCCGAGGCGCGTGCCAACCCCGATTTCTTCGGGGCCCTGGCCGGCGACGATCTCGAACTGGTTGTGATTTGCCCGTCGAACCCGTTTCTCAGCGTCGACCCGATCCTCAGCCTACCCCGCGCCCGCGATGCGCTGCGCGCCTGCCGGGCGCCGGTCGTCGCGGTTTCGCCGATCATCGGCGGCAAGGCGGTGAAGGGCCCGACCGCCAAGATTATGGCCGAGCTCGGTCTCCCGGTCGGCGCTGCTGCTGTCGCGCGGCATTACGAGGACATCCTCGACGTCTTCATCGCCGACGAGGCGGATGCGGCAGAGGTCGAAGATCTCGGTATTCCCGTGAGGTTGGCTCGCACGTTGATGTCGACCATCGAGGATCGTGAAGACTTGGCAAGGGTGGTGCGGGCAGTGGCCGGCCGCGGCGTTTGAAATGGATGTGTGGGCGGTCGTCCCGGTCAAGGAATTGGATCGGGCCAAGGAGCGACTGGCGCCGGTGCTGATGCCCGAGCGGCGGCGGGCGCTGATGCTGGCGATGCTGGAGGACGTATTGGCGGCGCTCGCCGCGACGCCGGGGCTCGGCGGGCTGGCGGTCGTAACGGTCGACGCGGCGGCGTGTAGGCTGGCGGCGCGCTATGGCGCCCGCATTATCGAAACAGGCGCCCGCGACGGGCACAGCGGAGCGGTTGCGGCGGCGGCAAGGATCCTCGCCGCGGAGGGATGTCCCAGCATGGTGACCCTGCCCGGCGATATTCCGCTCGTCACGCCTGCCGAGATCACGCAACTTCTCGCCGCCCATCGCCCGGCGCCGGCCTTTACGATCGCCCCTTCACGAGACGAGCGAGGGTCAAACGCGATCATCTGCTCGCCGCCGGACGCCGTGCCCTTGCGCTTTGGCGAGGACAGCTTCTTCCCGCATTTGCGGGCGGCCGAGGCATGCGGCATCCGCCCGACCGTGCTGCGCCTCCCGGGCATTGCGCTCGACGTCGATACGCCGGAGGATCTGGCCGCTTTAACGCTTGTGCCGTCGGCGACACGGGCGCATGCATTGCTGCACCTGCGGGAGCGCACCGCGGCAGCGATAGGAGACCCTTGGGGATGAACACCGACGAGCTCGCGTCGAGCGTCGAGGCCGGGCGGCGCCCGTCGGTCGCCGAAGCGCTGGCGCTCGCCGATAACTCCGATCTGCAGCCGCTGATGAAGCTTGCAGCGGTGCTGCGCGACAAGGCGCATGGGAACTTCGTGTCATATTCGCGCAAGGTCTTCATCCCGCTGACCCAGCTGTGCCGCGACGTCTGCCATTACTGCACCTTCGCCCATCCGCCGCGCGCCGGCGAGGCCCTCTATTTGAGCGCGGAGGAGGTGCTGGAGATTGCCCGCGCCGGCGCGCGCGCCGGCTGCCACGAGGCATTGTTCACATTGGGCGACAAGCCGGAGTTGCGGTACGGCGCGGCGCGTGAAGTGCTGGCGCGGCTCGGCCACAAGACCACGCTGTCCTACCTCGCGGAAATGGCGGGCCTGGTCCTGCGTGAGACCGGCTTATTGCCGCACCTGAACCCCGGGGTAATGACCCGCGCCGACATCGACCGGCTACGCGCGGTCTCGGTCTCACAGGGCATCATGCTGGAGAGCGCCTCGGAGCGGTTGCGGCACCGCGGCGGGCCGCATTTCGGCTCGCCGGACAAGGACCCTGCGATACGGCTCGACACTATCCGCGCCGCTGGCGAGGCGGCGGTGCCGTTCACCTCCGGCATTCTGATCGGCATCGGCGAGACCCGCCGCGAGCGCATCGAGGCGCTGTTGGCGTTGCGCGACCTGCATGACGGCTATGGGCACCTGCAGGAGATCATCATCCAGAATTTCCGGGCGAAGCCGGGGACGCGCATGGCCAGGCGCGCCAGAGCCGGAGCTCGACGATCATCTCTGGACCATCGCCGTCGCGCGGCTGATCTTCGGTCCCGAGATGAACATCCAGGCGCCGCCCAATCTCAATCCCGGCGCGCTCGCCGAGATGATCGCCGCGGGATCAACGATTGGGGCGGCGTCTCGCCGGTCACCCCCGATCACGTCAACCCCGAGCGGCCGTGGCCGGCACTCGACCGGCTGGCCGAGCAGACCGCCGCAGCCGGCAAACTTGTTGGTCGAGCGGCTGGCGATCTACCCGGCTTACGCGCGGGACGTGGATCGCTGGCTCGACCCTTCGCTGCGCCCGGCAGTGTTGCGCTCCATCGACGCCGAGGGCCTTGCCCGCACCGACGATTGGGTTCCCGGCGCCGGGATCGAGCCGCCAACCCTCACCCACCCAACCCTGCGGGCTGGGTCCCCCCTCTCCCGCATTGCGGGAGAGGGCGCCGAGCGGAGCGAGGCGGGTGAGGGCAAGCTCGCAGCGATATTGGAGCGGGCATTGGCAGGAGAGGGGCTCAGCGAACCTGACATCGTCCGGCTCTTCGCGGCGCGCGGCGAAGCTTTCGAGGCCGTATGCCGGGCGGCCGACGAGCTGCGGCAACGGGTCAATGGCGGCGTGGTCAGCTATGTCGTCACCCGGAACATCAACTACACCAATGTGTGCTATTTCCGCTGCCAGTTCTGCGCGTTCTCGAAGGGCAAGCTCACCGAAAACCTACGGGGCCGGCCCTACGACCTCGATGTCGCGGAGATCCAGCGGCGGGTCGAGGAAGCCTGGGAGCGCGGCGCGACCGAAGTCTGCATGCAGGGCGGGATCCACCCGGAATATACCGGCGCCACCTACCTCGAGGATCTGCCGTGCGATCAAAGAGGCCGTGCCCGACATCCACATCCACGCCTTCTCGCCGCTCGAGATCTGGCAAGGCGCCAAGACCCTCGGCTGCACCGTCCCCGACTTCTTGCGCGCACTGAAGGCCGCGGGGCTGAGCTCGTTGCCCGGCACTGCGGCCGAGATCCTCGACGACGAGGTCCGCGCCGTGATCTGCCCCGACAAAATCAAGACCAGTCAGTGGCTCGAAGTCATGGAGGCCGCGCACGCCGTCGGGCTGCGCAGCACCGTCACGATCATGTACGGGCACGTCGACCGCTACGAGCACTGGGCTAGGCACCTGTTGCGCATCCGCACATTGCAGGCTCGGACCGGCGGTTTCACCGAGTTCGTGCCGTTGGCCTTTGTGCCGATGGAGACACCCATTTATCTCAAGGGCCGCGCCCGCCGCGGCCCGACCTACCGCGAGGCGGTGCTGATGCACGCCGTCGCGCGTCTCGTGCTGCACCCGGTCATCACCAACATCCAGACCTCCTGGGTCAAGATGGGCGTCGGCGGCGCGGCTGCGTGCCTGAGGGCGGGCGCCAACGATCTCGGCGGCACCTTGATGAACGAGAGCATCACCCGCGCCGCCGGCGCAGTGCACGGCCAGGAGATGCCGCCCGAGAGCATGGAGGAATTGATCCGCTCGATGGGCCGAGTGCCGCGCCAGCGCACGACGCTTTACGCCAATGCGCCGAGCGGCCGCAATGCCGCTTCGTTCGGCGCCGCACCGCTCGTTGAGCCAATCAACACCCCGGCGCGGCGCTATGAGCGCCACGAGCAGAGCGCCGCCGCAGACTGACCGCCTCAGCCCAAATGAAGCTCGAAATTTCACTAGGTTCTCGTCATTCCCGCGCAAGCGGGAATCCAGGGCTGCGGGGCCGCGACCCGGTCCCCTGGGCCCCCGCTTTCGAGGGGGCGACGGGGTAGAGAGGGAGAAAAGTTTGGAAATCGAAGCTGCTGTCTTTCGCAAGGTACACGAGCCGCTGACGATAGAAGCGGTGGAAATTGACCAACCAACGCGGCGCGAGGTGCTAGTGCGCACCGTGGCCACCGGCGTCTGCCACAGCGATCTTCACGTCGTCGATGGTATCGGGAGGTTCCCGCTCGACCGGCCGATCGTGCTCGGCCATGAAGGCGCGGGTGTCGTCGAGGCGGTCGGCGCGGATGTGACCACGGTCAAACCCGGCGATCACGTGGTGGCTTGCCTTTCGGGTTTCTGCGGCAATTGCCCGCAATGCCTTTCGGGGCATCCGAATTTGTGCACCGGCGGGATCGTCACGCGGCCCGACAATGCCGCCGCCGCGGCTCTCGCAGAAGGGCCAACCGCTGCGCCAGTTCATCGGCATTTCGAGCTATGCCGAGAAGATGCTGCTGCACGAGAATTCGCTGGTGAAGATCGACCCCGAATTGCCGCTCGACCGCGCTGCGCTGGTCGGCTGCGGCGTGCTGACCGGCGTTGGCGCGGCATTGCGCAGCTCGGGCCTCGAGGCGGGGCAGACCGTGGCGGTGTTCGGTTGCGGCGGCGTCGGGCTGTCGATCATCCAGGGGGCGCGGATCGGCGGCGCCCGGCAGATCATCGGCGTCGACATGTTTGAAGCGAAGCGCGAGATGGCGACGCGCGCCGGCGCCACCGATTTCGTCAACAGTGCCGAGGACGACCCGGTCAAGGCGGTCCGCGCACTGACCGGCGGCGCCGGCGTCGACCACGCGTTCGAGGCGGTCGGGAACGCCAAGCTGGTGCGGCAAGCGATCGAGAGCCTCGCGATCCGCGGCACCGCGACGATCGTCGGCGTGTTGCCGCCCGATGCGATGATCGAGTTCCCGTGGATGGCGATCCGCCCCGAATGCAAGGTGCAGACCTCGCGCATGGGCTCGAACCGCTTCCGCTACGACATCCCGCTCTATCTCGACTTCTACCGCCAGGGCCGGCTCAAGCTCGACGACGATGGTCACCAAGCGCGGCCGCCTCGGCGACATCAACGAGGCCTTCCGCGCAATGAAAGCCGGCGAAGTCGCCCGCACAGTGCTGACCTTCGATTAGCAATCACGGGATGCGCCAGCCGGCCTTGGCGGCAAAGCTCTCGATCCCGGTCGCGTGCGTTAGTTAAGGGCTGAGCGGCGGCTCGAGCCGCCGCCGTCGATCGTGATGATCGAGCCGGTGGTGTAGGCCGACAAGTCGGAGGCGAGGAAGGCGGCCATCCAGCCGATCTCCTCGGGCTTTGCGGCGCGGCCGAAGGCGAGCGGCTTCATGTACTCGGTCCAGCGCTCGGCGTCGCCGAACTGGGTCTGCGCCCGGGTGCGCATCAAGGTGACGAGCCGGTCGGTCATGACCGGGCCGGGGTTGATGCCGATGACGCGCAGCCCGTCGCGCGGCGCCGTGCCGCCCATCGCTCGGGTGAACGCCATCAGCGAGGCGTTTCCCGAGGAGCCGGCGATGTAATCGAAATCGGGGTTCTCGCCGGCGGCGCCGAGGATGTTGATGATGACCCCCTTCTTGCGCTCGCGCATCAGCGCGTAGAACCGCCGCGTCATGTTAATGTAACCGAACACCTTCAGATCCCAGGCGGTGCGCCAGCGCGCCTCGTCGAGGGCGTCGATATTGCCGCCGGGGATCGCCCCTGCATTGTTGACCAGGATCTCGGTTTCGGCGCACGCCTCGGCGAGCCTGTCGACATTGCGGCTGTCGGAGAGGTCGAGCGGATAGAACCGCACGGCGACATTGTGTTTGGCGACGATCGCGGCCCGTGCGGCTTCGAGATCAGCCGCAGTGCGCGACACCAGCACGACGTCGCAGCCCTCCTCGGCCAGCGCCTCGGCGCAAGCCCGCCCGATCCCCTTCGACGCGCCGGTCACCAGCGCCTTGCGTCCCCGCAAACCCAGTTCCATCACATGCTCCCCACCAAAACCGCGGATATCCTAGCCGATTTTGCTCCAGGTCAGCTCGTGCTTGTTGTGGAATAGGTGGCGCAGCTGCGAGCCCGGGATCGCGGCGAAGCGCCGGGCGGTCTCGTGATCGGTCGGACCCTGGAATTTGACCGTGCAGACGAAGTTTCGGCAGGTGCCGGCGGCGAGCCAGCGCTCGACCAGTGCCAACAAGCCGCGCCGGATAGCACACGACGTCGGAAAACAGCCAGTCCACGGGTCCGACCGCGCGCGGGTCGAGCGCGAAGGCGCTCTCATGCCGCTGCTCGATGCCGGGGAGGCGCGCGATTTCGGGAGCGAGCGGCGCCTTGTCGACGCTGATCACCCGCGCGCCCATTTGCTGCAACGCCCAGCTCCACCCGCCAGGGCTCGATCCGAGATCGAGGCAGATCTCGCCCGGCCCGGGCCGCCGGCCGATCAGGGTAAGCGCCTCCCACAGTTTCAGATAGGCGCGGCTTGGCGGGCCGCTGCGGTCCTCGACGAACTGGATCTCGCCGTGGGGAAAGGGGCTGGTGCAATGCGGCGCCGCGAGCATCGTCCCGGAGTCGAGCAAGGCCCACGACCCGAGCGGGGCCGCCGGTGGCGGTGACCCGAAGACGAGCGGTTTCGCCGAAACCTGCGGCAGCTGCTGCTGGATCAGCATCGCGCGCCGGTAGAGGCGAGGAGCATAGACCGCCCAATTGCGCTGGATTGCCCGCAGCTTTGAGGCCGCATCCGAAATCGAGGCGATCGCAATCTCCTGCGGGTCGAGCCAGACATTCGCCGCCCATGCCGCGGGCCGCGGCGGCCCCGAAGCGATCAACAGGCGGCCGTGCCTCGTGTCCGAGCCACCGAGCTCATGTTCGAGTTCCTCGGCAAATCCCTCTGCGGCGAGATAAGCAGTGCGAGAGCTCACGGCCGCCAACATTGCACGCCGGGCTTGGCGCGTGGCAGCACATTTGCCAAACTTCTCGAATGGCCATCGATCCAGATATTGCCGAGCTTTCCGGAGCGATCGCGCGGGCGCGCCGCGCCGTCGTCTTTACCGGAGCCGGGATCAGCACCGAGTCGGGCATTCCCGATTTCCGCAGCCCCGGCGGGATCTGGACCCGCATGGCGCCGATCGACTTTTCGGATTTCCTCGCCTCGGACGAGGCGCGCCGGGAAACCTGGCGGCGGCGTTTTGCAATGGAGGAGACCTTTCGCGCAGCAGCCCCGAACCGGGGTCATCGCGCTGTCGCGGAGCTGGTCCGCCGCGGCACGGCCGCTGCCGTGATCACACAGAATATCGACGGTCTGCACCAGGCCTCCAGCATCCCCGACGAGCGGGTCATCGAGCTCCATGGAAATACGACTTATGCGCATTGTCTCGATTGCCAGACGCGCTACGAGCTCGACGCGCTGCGCATCGCCTTCGAGCGCAGCGGGAAGCCGCCGTTGTGTGACGATTGCGGCGGCTTTGTCAAAACCGCGACGATTTCTTTTGGCCAGGCAATGCCGTCCGAGGCAATGCGGCGCGCGGAAATCGAGACCCGCGCCGCTGACCTGTTCATAGTCGCCGGATCGTCATTGGTGGTTTATCCCGCCGCCGCTTTCCCGGAACTGGCGAAACACAACGGCGCGACCTTGGTAATCATCAACCGCGAGCCAACCGGCCTAGACGCAATCGCCGACCTCGTGCTCAACCGGTCGATCGGCGAGACCCTCGGCGCAGCGGTCGGCGTCGACTGAGCCCACCGGACGGTCGTCCGCTTCGCGGAGACCAGTAAAACCGGACTTCTTTCACGCGCGCTGGACAGCACAGGCCGTAATAAATCCGTGTCCGCTGCAGTGGGTAATAAACGGGAACAGAGACGAGGTTCTTTTTGTTCCGGGTGAATAGTGGGCAAAGAAATCGGTGCGGCAGGAGGAGCCCCGTGCGAACCGATGCGCGTTCGGTCCTGGTCGGCTTGGGGTGGGTGGGCGCGGCGGCGGCACTGCTGGTTCTAGTCTTTATCGGCTATTGCGCTGTCACCCTGCCAGTCTCGGGCGGCAGCAATGCCGACGAGACCGGTCCGGCAATCGTCTTCACAGCCGCTGACGGTCAAGTCTTTGCGGCCCGCGGCGCCGCCAAAGGGGAAAAGGTCGAAATCGACCGGTTGCCGGCGGATCTGGTCCATGCCGTGATCGCGATCGAGGACCGGCGCTTCTACTCGCATCACGGGATCGATCTTCGAGGGATTTTGCGCGCGGCCTGGCACGATTTGCGCGGTGATGGCGGGCTCGAAGGCGCCAGCACGATAACCCAGCAGCTGGCGCGGATCAGCTATCTTTCCCCGGAACGCTCGCTGCGGCGCAAAGTGCAGGAGGTCATCATCGCGCTGTGGCTCGAGACCCGGTTGGGGAAAGACCAGATTCTCGCCCGGTACCTCAACACGGCCTATTTCGGGGCGGGGGCCTATGGCGTCGACGCCGCGGCGCAGCGGTACTTCGGGAAAAAGGCGGGATCACTGAACCTTGCCGAGGCGGCGATGCTGGCAGGTCTCATTCGCTCGCCGACGCAACTGGCGCCGACGCGGAACCCGGGGGCGGCGCGCCGGCGCGCGGATACGGTGCTGGAAGCAATGGTGGCGGCCGGCTATATCGACAAGACGCGCGCGGCAGCGGCCCGGGCCCACCCGGCCAAGCTCGCAGTACCGCCTGAAACCGAGCCGGGGCAGAATTACTTTGTCGACACGGCAGAGAGCGAGCTGAAGCGTCTGGTCGGCTCGCCGCCGATCGACCTCGGCGCCGACACGACCCTCGATCCGCGCCTCCAGGAGGCGGCCGAACGCGTCGTCGAAAAATGGCTCGGTCGAGAGGGCGTTCGCCGGCATGTCGGCCAGGCGGCGCTCGTCGCGCTCGCGCCGGACGGCGCGGTCCTCGCGCTCGTCGGCGGCCGGGATTATGCCCAGAGCCAGTTCAATCGCGCGGTCCAGGCACGCCGTCAAGCGGGATCGCTGTTCAAGATTTTCGTCTACCTCGCCGCGTTCGATGCCGGCTACACGCCCGACAGCGTCGTCGTCGACCAGCCCGTCACCATCGGCGATTGGCAGCCGAAGAACTACGAGAGCGGGTATCGGGGGCCCGTGACCTTGCGCACCGCTTTCGCCCAATCGATCAATACGGTCGCGGTACAGCTCACCCAGGCGGTCGGGGTGGAGCGTGTGATCGATATCGCCAAGAGCCTCGGGATCCATACCGAACTGCCGGCGGTCCCGAGCCTGGCGCTCGGCTCTGCCGAGGTCACTTTGCTGGACATGACTGCGGCAATGGATGCGATCGCCGTCGACAGCAAGTCAATCGAACCTTACACGATCCGCAAGATCCGCACCGGGACGCGGGCGCTGCTCTATACCCGCCCGGATACCGTCGTCGAAAGACCGGACTGGAACCGCAACGCTCTGGTGCAGCTCCTGGAGGGGGTCGTCACCAACGGCACCGGACGGGCAGCGCGGCTCGATCGGCGGGCCGCCGGCAAAACCGGCACGACGCAGGACTATCGCGATGCCTGGTTCATCGGGTTCACGTCCGACATTGTCGTCGGCGTCTGGGTCGGCAACGACGATAACAGTCCGATGGACGGGGTCGTGGGCGGCGATCTCCCGGCGAAGATCTGGCACGATTACGTCGAAGAGGCGGAACGGATCATGTCCACGCCCATCGCCGCCCCGCATGCCGCCGCCCCGCATGCCACCGAGCCGCAACCCGCGTCCCCAGCCGCGCCCGCGCAACCTCCGACGGTGTTGCGGGGTGTGCCGAAGGTTGCCGACACTGCGACCCTCGTGTTTCCCGAAGGCACCGCGCATCTGGAGGGCGTCGCGGGCGAAAGAGGCGAGCTCGCCCACCAGCTCCAAAGTTACATCCGAGGTCGCGAGATCGTCTGTCAGGCGACCGAGCCCGGCACCGCTCAATACCGCTGTGATCTCGGCAATATCGACGTCGCAGAAGCGGTGGTGCTCAACGGCGCCGGGCGGGTTGCGGCCGACGCGCCGCAGCGGCTGCTCGGCGCTGAACAAAAGGCACAGGCGGCCGGCCGAGGGATTTGGCGCGAGTAGCCGATAGGCTACACTCGTCGAGGCGATTGAGGTGGTGCGATGCCGAGTTCCAATTATGAGCCACTCGACGGGGCGCTCGAGGCTTTGGCCGGATCCGATATCGGGCTGAAGAACGGCAACAGCAATCACGCACCGATGGTCGCCGAGGCGCTCTGTGCGATGGGCCGCCCGCAGGCGGTCATGCCGTGGATCGCCCGGTATAAGGAAAGACTGCTCCCACGTCCCGCGACCGGCGATCCGATCCGCGCGGAGACCTGGCGCAGCGCGCTGGGCCAACGCGACCGCTTCGCGGATTGGGCGGAGTTCTTCGGCGACGAGCTGCGACAGGCGCCCTGGCCGGAGGTGCTCGACCGCTGGACGGAGCGATTGGCGCCGGGATTTTCCGCCGCTGCGACCCATGGCGTCATCCGGGTCGGCCATGCCGTTCGGAGCCTGGCAGTCAGCGAGACGCCATGGCGCAAGGGCGAGCTCGGCGATGCCCTGGCGAGCTGGGCAGCCACCTACCGGGAGCTGCCTTCCAGCGATCGCATAACCGACCGCCCGATGACGCCCCGCAACGCGATTGCGAAAGCTCCCGTCATTTCACCGCATCAGCGGCGCAGTCTGGGAAACATCACTGCCTCGCTGGCAATGCTCGACGATTTTCCCGAATTTGCGCCGGCAATCGGGCTGATCGATGTCAGTGGCGACAGCGAAGCGCTGCTGGCGGAACTGACTGAAATATTCGCCTGGATTTATCTGGCGAACGCCCGCGACGTATTGACGACAATCGTTTTCGTTCATGGCGTCACCAGTCTAACGGCGCTCGGCAGCGTCATGCCTCACATTAGCGACACCACCGCCCGTTCGGCGCTGCGTTACGCCTGGCAGTCGGGCTGCGCGCTTTACGCGTGCTTTGGCACCAGCGCGATTGCAGAGGACATCGAGCCGTGCGCGCAGAACGCCGAGACACTGATCGACCGCGCTCTCGCCAATGGCGACGAGCATGTGATCAAATTTACCGAGGCCTGCCTGCGCCGGGACGCGCTGGTCCCGTCACCGGCCTATCGTGCAGCTGTCGATCACGCCCTCGGCACAATTCGGCGCCGCTGACCCAGCTCAGATGAATTTGCAAGATCCGCGGTTAGTCGTCGTTCCCGCGAAAGAGGCTGTCAGGAAATCGGCGATATGGCTGGATCGGCATCGTGCGTCCTTCGAGACGGCCGCTTTGCGGCCTCCTCAGGATGAGGATTTTCTTAATGTCCATAACGACTTACCTCATGCTGAGGAGCGCCCGGCGGGCGCGTCTCGAAGCACGCACCACCTCGCTGCAGCTCTGCTTTCGCTGCATTAAATCAATTTCCTGACAGCCGCTTTCGCGGGGGCGACGAATATAAATTGATCGAGGGGTCGGCGAAAGGACGCCAATTGTCACCCGAGGGAACTGTCGGCACCCCAAAATAATCGGGCGCGCGCGGCGGCCTTTTCGCGGCGCTGCCGGTCGCGTTCGCTGCGGTATTCTTCCAACGCTGCGCGGTCGGCTGCGGTGACCGAAGCCTGGGTCGGGACCACGCACGCAGTCGGACAGCGTGTCACTCCTTTGGTACGGATGTATTCGGCAATCACTATGTCGCAGTTGTCGTCGGAGATCACAAGCATCGATGTCTCCCTGAGAATGTAGCAAAGGATGGAGCGTTCCAGTCGGCTCGCCGGAGCGCGGAATTCATTATTGCAGCCAGGCCGAGGCCAATGACGCAGCGGCCGCCCAGACGGTTGCCCAAACCCCCAGTGAGGATAATAAGACCAGTATCCAGAAAGCTTCTTTGGTCAGGGCGCGGGCTATTTCATATCCCGATTTGTCGGGTTGCACTGGCCGGCGCAACAGCCCACGGTTGTTGACCCAGCAAACGTGCTGCGATATGAAGCTGTGTTCCACCAGCTCCTCCCTCTATTGCAAAAAATCGGCACTGGGCACTGGTGGCCAATGAACAGAACGGGGGATTGCGACTGCCACCAGGCACCGTCGACCTTAATCCCGGTTAGTCATTGCCCCGTCTATTGCACGTCAAAAAGTTGTCCGCCACGCTTTTCTAATCGTATTTGACGAAATTTTGCTTAAACAGCGCTGCGCTTCTACTGCCGGGTAAACCAATAGGTCGGCGCACTTTCCGCGGCCGGCGGCGCGGCTTCTTTCGTCATCAAACCGCAACCTTGACCTACGGGGGATACTTTGCGGATAATCGCCAAGTCCAAGGGGTGCCCCGACAGGGGGCTGAGACGCCGCCGGCCCGAGAAGATGGGGCGCGGAAACCCTTCGAACCTGATCCGGGTCGTGCCGGCGTAGGGACAGGAACACCGCGGCAAAAGCCGCCCTCCTCTTCGCGGATGCTTCCCGGGTCTTCGTGCAACTGGCGCAACGGAGATCCACGATGCCCGATTCCGCTCCACTCTCATCCTCGAAGCTCATGCCGAAGGTAGAGGAGCTTCGGGTCACCACGGGGCCGTTCCCGGCCTCGCGCAAGGTGCATGCGCGGGGCGCGCTTCATCCCGAGATCTCGGTTGCGATGCGCGAGATCGACCTCGATCCTTCGGCCGGCGAGCCGCCGGTGCGCGCCTACGACACCTCCGGCCCCTATTCCGATCCGGCGATCGGGATCGACATCAACCGGGGCCTGCCCGAATTGCGCAAGCCGTGGATCCTGGCGCGCGGCGATGTCGAGTTCTACCAGGGCCGCGAGGTCAAGCCGGAGGACAACGGCCTGCGCCGCGGCGAGGCGAGCGCGGTGTCATTGTTCGACCGCGGCCGCCGCCAGGTATTGCGCGCTAAGAGAGGCGCCGCGGTTACGCAGATCGCTTATGCGCGGCGCGGCGTCATCACGCCGGAGATGGAATATGTCGCGATCCGCGAGAACCTCGGCCGCGAGAAATTGCGGCGGGAGGGAGCCGTGGACGGCGAGTTGTTCGGCGCCTCGATCCCGGAATATGTGACGCCGGAATTCGTCCGCGACGAGATCGCGCGCGGCCGCGCGATCATCCCGAACAACATCAACCACCCGGAAACCGAGCCGATGATCATCGGCCGCAATTTCCTCGTGAAGGTCAACGCCAATATCGGCAATTCGATCGTCACCTCCTCGGTCGCCGAGGAGGTCGAGAAGATGGTGTGGGCGACCCGCTGGGGCGCCGACACGGTCATGGATCTGTCGACCGGCCGCAACATCCACACGATCCGCGAATGGATCATCCGCAACTCGCCGGTGCCGATCGGCACGGTGCCGATCTACCAGGCGCTGGAAAAAGTCGGCGGCAAGGCCGAGGAATTGACCTGGGAACTGTTCCGCGACACCTTGATCGAGCAGGCCGAGCAGGGCGTCGATTACTTCACGATCCATGCCGGCGTCAGGCTCGCCTATATCCCGCTGACCGCCGACCGGGTCACCGGCATCGTCTCGCGCGGCGGCTCGATCATGGCGAAGTGGTGCCTCGCGCATCACCAGGAGAGTTTCCTCTACACGCATTTCCGCGAGATCAACGAGATCATGCGGGCCTATGACGTGAGCTACTCCCTGGGCGACGGGCTGCGGCCCGGCTCGATCGCCGACGCCAACGACCGCGCGCAGTTCGCCGAGCTCGAGACCCTGGGCGAATTGACCAAGCTCGCCTGGGAGGACGGCGTGCAGGTCATGATCGAAGGCCCCGGCCACGTGCCGATGCACAAGATCAAGGTCAATATGGAAAAGCAGCTCGAGGAATGCGGCGAGGCGCCGTTCTACACCTTGGGGCCGCTGACCACCGACATCGCGCCGGGCTACGACCACATCACGAGCGGCATCGGCGCGGCGATGATCGGCTGGTTCGGCACGGCCCTCCTCTGCTACGTCACGCCGAAGGAGCATCTCGGCCTCCCCGACCGCGACGACGTGAAAGTCGGCGTCATCACCTACAAGATCGCGGCGCACGCCGCCGATCTCGCGAAGGGCCACCCGGCGGCGCGCGAGCGCGACGACGCGCTGTCGCGGGCGCGCTTCGAGTTCCGCTGGCGCGACCAGTTCAACCTGTCGCTCGACCCCGAGACGGCCGAGAAGTTCCACGACCAGACCCTGCCCGCCGAAGGCGCCAAGCTCGCGCATTTCTGCTCGATGTGCGGCCCCAAATTCTGCTCGATGCAGATCACCCAGGAGATCCGCGACTACGCCCGCGCCGGCATGGAGGAAAAGTCGAAAGCCTTCCTCGAGCAGGGCGCCGAGATCTACACCGACGAGCACGGCCACGCACGGGCGGCGGCGGAGTGAGCCCCCTCCCATGCCCTCCCCCGCAAGCGGGGGAGGGTTAGGGTGGGGGCAGCGGAAGGCCGCGGCGAGACCCCGGTCGGGAAAGAGGGCCGCCGCTACCCGGAGCGGCCGATGGTCGGGGTCTTGGCGGTCGTGATGCGCGGCGAGCGCGCCCTCGTCGTGCGCCGCGCCAACCCGCCGATGTCGGGCCGGTGGGGTTTTCCCGGCGGCGTCCTCGAACTGGGTGAGACCGTCGCGCAGGGGGCGATGCGCGAATTGTTCGAGGAGACCGGCGTCACGGCGGAAGCCGCCGGTCCGCTCACCGTCATCGACACGATCGACCGCGACGAGGAGGGCCGGGTGCGCTACCATTACACCCTGGTCGCGGTCATCGGCCGCTGGCAGTCGGGCGAAGGCGTCCCCGGCGACGACGCCGACGAAGTCGCCTGGCTGACCCGCACCGAGATCATCGAGCACAACTTGCCGACCGCCCCCGCCCTCTTGCCGCTGATCGACCTCGCCCTGCGGAAGAATTGATGTTCAGAGCCTTCGTATGGGGCGTCGTGCTGACGATCCTGGCTGCCGCGGGCGGCGGCTACGCCGCCCTGCGGGCCGGCCTCATCCCGGCCAATGCCGACGCCAATCCCGGTTGGTTGGAGAGTTGGGCGGCCGGCGTTTCGCTCGATGCGACCCTTGCTCACGAGGCGCCCAAGAGCCCCAATCCGGTCGCCTTGACCGACGCCAATTTGATCGCCGGCATCGACCTTTACGGCCAGCACTGCGCGATCTGCCACGGCACGGCGAAGGGCGATGCCTCGGCTTCGCCGATCGCGAAAGGGGAATACCCGGCGCCTCCGCAACTTGCGACGGACGGGGTCGAGGATGATCCGGAGGAATATTCCTTCTGGAAAATAGCGCACGGCATCCGCTGGACCGGCATGCCCGCATGGCGGGGGACCTTGAATGACGAGCAGATCTGGACCATCGCCCTGTTTCTGAAGCACATGGACAAGCTCCCGCCTGCCGCCGAACAGGCATGGCAGAACGTCCGCAACTGAGGACAGCCGAGCGCGAGGAGGACGCAATGAGGGCGGATTACGTCATTATCGGCGCCGGCTCGGCGGGATGCGTCTTGGCAAACCGGCTCAGCACCGACCCCGCTACGCGCGTCATCTTGCTGGAGGCCGGCGGGCGCGACTGGAACCCGTTGATCCACATTCCGGCCGGCTACATGAAATTGATGGATCATCCCACTTTGACCTGGGGCTTCAAGGCCGAGCCCGATCCCGGCGTCAATGGCCGCGCCATCCTCTACCCGCGCGGCCGGGTATTGGGCGGCTCCAGCTCGATCAACGGCATGATCTATGTGCGCGGCCAGCCCGAGGATTTCGACCACTGGGGACAGCTCGGCAATCGCGGCTGGTCGTGGGACGACGTGCTGCCCTATTTCAAGAAGGCCGAGGATTGGGAGGGCGGGGCCGATGAATTTCACGGCCAGGGCGGGCCGCTATTGACGTCGCGGACCGCCGACCAGCCGCTCTTGTGTCAAAAGCTGATCGAGGCGGGAACCGAGATCGGGCTCGAATACCACGCCGACGTCAACCATCTGCCGCCCGGCGCCGGCGACTGTATCGGCTGGGTTCAGCAGACCCGCCGCGGACGGCGCCGCCAAAGCGCGGCGCGCACCTATCTGCGTCCGGCACTGAAGCGGCCCAACCTGCAGGTCGTCACCAACGCTCTGGTCCACCGCATCCTGTTCGACGGTACCCGCGCCGCCGGCGTCGAATACGCGCGGGGCGGCGGGCTGGAGCGGGTCGACGCCTCGCGTGAAGTGATCCTGGCGGCGGGCGCCGTCGGGTCGCCGCATGTCCTGCAGCTCTCGGGGGTCGGCGCCCCCGGCCATCTGGGCCGCATCGGCATCCCCGTCCAGCATGCTCTGCCGGGCGTCGGCAAGAATCTGCAAGACCACTATCTCGCGCGGGTCACTTGCATCGTGACCGGCGCGAAGACGTTGAACGAGAAGTCGCGCGGCCTGCCATTTGCCGGCGAGGTGCTGCGCTATCTCTTTGCCGGCACCGGCATGCTGACTTATGCCGCCTCGCTGGTCGCCGCCTCGGTCAAGGTGCTGGAGGAATCGGCAACTCCCGACATCCAATGCCTCCTGGCGTCGGGAAGCTTTGCGCCGGGACCGATACGCCGGCTCGACGACAAGCCCGGCATGACCGCCGGCATCTGGCAGATGCGGCCCTTGAGCCGCGGCTTTGTCGAGGCGCGCTCGAACCGTCCCGCCGACCCGCCGGCGATCAACCCGCGCTATCTCTCCGAGGAGACCGACCGCCGCGCCATGATCGGCGGCCTCAGGCTGGCGCGCCGGCTCTTCGCCGCTCCGGTGCTCAAAAAATACGTCGTCGCCGAGAACCTCCCCGGCAATGATGTCCAGAGCGATGACGAGCTGTTGGATTATGCGCGCCAGTACGGATCGACCGTCTTTCACGCGACCTGCACCTGCAAGATGGGCCCGGACGCGATGGCGGTCGTCGACGACCGATTGCGGGTGCACGGCCTTCAAGGTCTGCGGGTCATCGACGCCTCGGTGATGCCGACCGTCACTTCGACCAACACCAACGCGCCGACGATCATGATCGCCGAAAAAGGCGCCGCGATGATCCTGGAGGAGGCGCGGCAGAAACTGGCCGCTTAACCACGAGGGGCACCACAGCCCCTCGCCCCCGCATTGCGGGGAGAGGGAGGGACCCGCGTCAGCGGGAGGGTTCAAAAGGCCTTCGACAATCCCGCGTCTTTGAGGACTCCGTTAGCCGTATGTCGGCTGACGATCGCGGCAGGTAGCACGAAGCGCCGATTTCGTGATCGGGCTATACCGATCTCGTGACTTCCCTCGGCTTCTCCGTCCCACTCCGCCCGGATCTCGAAGATCCTTTGCTGCTGCAAGCTCGCCATCCGGCTCTCTTTCACGGTGTCCTGCTTGCTCTGCAAGATGGTAGCGAATACCGGAAACCAAGACGCCGAGCGCAATGCGACCCTACGTTGAATGATCCAGGAACATTAAGCTAACATTCCCGTTGAAAGTGTATAAAACCTGTGCGATTCTGAGGTCTGGTCGACCGGTTGCAGAGATCTGACCTACAGCATCTTGTTATTCTAACAAATTCGTCTACTATCTCTCGTAGGGGTTCTCGAATGACGAAAAAGAGCGTTGCCTGGCTCTCCGAAGAGGGCGCTCCGTTTCAGCGGAGGCGTGCGGTCCCGCACATTCCGGCCACGGACAACGAGCCCGGGGCCCCGGAAGCACTTCTAAAGGCGAACAAAATCCTCTGTGCGCGGCGATGGCCCGCGCCCTACGACCGGACGCGGCACGAAATGATTCTTGGCGACGCGTGTGATCTGAGAATTATACCGAACGAATTGGTGCATCTTGTCGTCACGTCGCCTCCCTATTTCAACCTGAAACCCTATGCGTCTGCTGCCGGCGGGCGCCAGCTCGGTCGCATTGATGACTATGAGGCTTTCCTTGATGAACTGGACTGCGTTTGGAGGGAATGCGAACGCGTTCTCGTCCCGGGCGGACGAATTTGTTGTGTCATCGGCGACATTTTGATCCCCAGACGAATAGACGGCCGTCATAGAGTGCTACCGCTGCCTTCCGATATCCAGGTCCGAAGCCGCAATAACGGCCTCGACAACCTTACTCCTATCTTCTGGTTCAAGATTGGCAATCGAACAAACGAGGCGGGTGGCGGATCAAGCGGCTACTACGGTAAGCCATATCAGCCGGGCGCAATCATAAAGAATGACCATGAGCACATCCTCATGTTGCGGAAGCCTGGGGGGTACCGAGCAACTCCGATGATCCAGAAGGCGCTCTCCATGCTCCAGCGCGACGAGATGGATTCCTGGATGCGGCCGGTCTGGTCCGATATCCGAGGCGCTAGTCTGCGAGCTGGACACCCCGCGCCGTTTCCATCGGAGTTGGCAGAACGCTTGATTTGGATGTTCAGCTTTGCCGGTGACACAATCCTCGATCCCTTCGCAGGCTCGGGATCAACCGCCGTTGCGGCAATACGGACAGGTCGAAACTCAATTTCAATTGAGATTGAAGAAGAATACTTAAATGCTGCCACACGTCGAGCGGCGCGTGAAACTGCAGGTAGGTTAATCGAGAATCATACGGCGGTCGTGATCGAATGGACAAATCGGCGAGACCTGGAAGAGCGCGGAGAGACGACCGTTGCCATACCTGCTACTGAACCGCTTTCGGAGCTTATTTGACGGAGTCCTTTATCGTCATCGCGATTCGAGCCTCGGCGATTCCGTGGCCTGGCGCCTTCCTGAGGATCTCTATGCGCTGCACCGGTCTGCAAGATTAAATGGATTAATTGAATCCGGGGAACGCGTCGTAAATCTTCAAAATACTCTTCGAGGTATTAAATCACGACGCGGCGATGCGACCTTTGGAGAGGTTGTGCCCCACACCCTAACAACGACCGCCCCGGGCTTCGTTGTGCATCGAGGTCAAATAGCGACAGTAGAAATTGGTACAGAAGTTAAAATATTAGCAAAGGCCATGATAAAGCAGATCGATCGAGTAATAGGCGACCTGGCTAGGCAGGTAGAGCATTTTCATAAAGCTGCAGGAAATCCAATATGCGTGGGAATTGTGGGGGGCGGCAGACCTCCGTGACGGCCGGGACGATCATACATGCCAGCAAGCTGCCGCTGACGACGTGGTTCTGGGCGGCATATCTGATGGCGACACACTCCAACGGCATCTCGGCCGTCCAGCTGCAGAGCCAGCTCGGCCTCGGCTCGTACCGAACCGCCTGGATGTTGTGCGCCAAGCTGCGTCGGGCCATGGTCAACCCGGAGCGCGAGCCGCTGTGCGGCGTCGTCGAGGTCGATGAGACGATCATTCCGTTCCGCACCAAGGATGACCCGGTCGTCTTGCCGGCCGGTCGCAGTGGGGTCGGCAAGATGCTGGTCGCCGGCGCGGTCGAAGTCGACGGCGGGACGCCGCGGCGCGCCCGGCTGAAGGTGATCGAGGGCTTCGGCAAGCAGGAGATCCACGCCTTCGTGCTTGGCGCGGTCGCCCCTCAGACCAAGCTGGTGACCGACGACTGGCCCTCCTACAACGACATTCCCGAGATCAAGCACAAGGCGATCACCGTCGGCCCGATGGCGGCGCACATTGTCCTGCCCTGGACCCATCGGCTGTTCTCAAACCTCAAACGCTGGGGCCTCGGCGTCTACCATGGACTGCGCAGGACGAACCTCCAGCACTACCTGGACGAGTTCGTGTTCCGCTTCAATCGACGCCGCACCCGGCATGCGGCATTCCATACGCTGCTCGGCATCGGTGCCCGTACGGCCCCAGCGCCCTACCACGTACTGATCCGCAAGACCGCCTAGCCAAGCTCGCATCAAACTAGCCCACAGCATGTAGAGCTACCGGATTTTCGTGCATAAGCCGCTTGTGGGGATCAATTACGCTGACAGATATACTTCATTTGAAGGCGAGAGGTTGTGGCCGACGAACGGTCAAAATCACAAGCATCCGATTCAAGAAGCAGCAGAGGCCGAGAGACGGTTGAGGTCAATAGCAGCTCGCGGTTTTGATGAGTTTGTCGTTCTTCCCTTCAGAGCGCGGAATGAGCCCCCCTTTCTGTTTGAATGGGTCGATGAGGGACAAACAGGATCGGACTACGGGGCCGTCTTGACGAGGATTCTGAGGAAGTACGAGACTAAATTCCTAAACTAATAACGAGACGACGAATAGAGACTTGACGACCGAGATCAACGGCTCCTCACCCGCCTCTCCGGGTGCATTGACGCCTGCGACCCGGACAAGACTCATCATCAGTTCGGTGCCACACCAGATCACGACGCATCCGATCGACTCCCGCCCGTTGGCCAACGCTTGACTTCACGGCCGCTCGATCAACGCCCGCGCTTCGAGTTGCTCCATCAATGTGCGATGGGCCCGCATTCCATCGAACAGCGGGTCGTCCGGGCGGCCAAGATGGCGCTCATCTTCCAGCACCGCCCGATCGAGCGCTTCCGATATGCCGTCGCGGCCAACGATCAGACACGCAATCCGATGCCGCGACAGGGCCACGCAGGCCCGCCCAGCCTCGCCGTTGAACTCGGTAACCCGCTCCGCCCCGGAGATCGGATGCAGCGCCAGAATCACCCGGCGTTCGAGACCCTGAAATCGGTTTGCCGTCTCGACGTAGACACCCGGTCCCACAGCCCGGCGGATCTCCGTAACTTCGTCCCGGTGAAACACGACCACCCCAATATCTTCCTCGGCGAGGCCTCCCAAATCCCCATCATCGACATACTGGAATTGCCGCTGGGCGAGTCGGTTCACGAGCCCAGCCACTACATCGAGGAGCTCGACGTCGAACCGTGGCACGATCCGCCGCGGTAATCCCACCATGCTAAGCGAGCCCTTTGCGAGGGTGCGGTCGAGAAGACGGTCGAGCGGCGTCATGCCGGGCAGCCCGCCCGCGATCAGCCGCTGCCCTAACCCCGCCACCGCGCCGAAGGGCAACGAAGGGTAAAAGCTTGGCTGCACTACATCGATCGTATCTTGAGGTAGCCGGCGCGAATGCCGCATCTGCAAGGACAAAGCGGTGCCGTTGTTCAACAGCACCAGCGGCGCCGCTACATGCGGCCCGGAGGGGTCCGCCGCATACAAGCGGATATCTGACTTATAGATCGGGCGGATCTGTCCGGGGTCGCCGATCAGACAAGCCTTGGTCGCAAGGGCCCGGATGCGGTCGTAATCCGCGCGCCGGGCCTGATAGGCTTCATCGATAAACAACTGGTCGGCAACGTATCCAAGGTCCTTGATCTCGCCAAACTTCGCCACGGTGGCGACGACGACCGGCGCGGTGAGATCATTCGTTGCGTCGACCACGCGGACATTCAGCAATCCAGCAAGGCGCGGCCGCGTTTCGTTGCTGGCGACAAAACGATCGATGCGTAAGCGAGGATACATGATCGCCGCGCGCCGTGTGATGTCATCGCATTGATCGTTGGAAACCGCCGCGGCGATGACCGTGCGCCCCAGGATCATGGCGGTCAGCGCAATCAGATCGATCAACAACGCGGTCTTGCCGGCCCCCGGCGGCGCCAATATTACGATATTGCCGGGATGAGACCGCACCGCCTCCATGGCGAGGTTTGTGATGTCGATCCAGTGCGAAGACCGGGCCATTACGATTTGCCTCTAAAGGCCGCAACCGCGCTCGCCAGGTCTTGCCGAACCTGTATGGCGCCAGTTGCGGGCACCGGCGTCGGAGAGGCCCGCATACGATCCCAGGCAATCCCACGCGCGCGGCCGAGAGTGGCGCGGTCGCGCACCGGTGGCACCAAAACGGTAGCGTCCCCGATGTCGGGCAGCCCGGGCAGCGTCTTTCCGGCGATTACTTCGGCTCGGACCAGCATGTCGCCCGAGTTCTTGCATTCCGCCAGATCAATGATCCGATAGGTGAACCGCCCATCGCGCAGCAAGCACAGCTTGTCGCCTGATCGCAGCGAGAGATGTTGCGATGAGGCGATCGTCTGAATGACGAGGGTCTTTCTCCCGATTTTTCGCCGATTCATCGCGACAACCACACCCTCGAGCAAGTCGCCCCCGAGCTGCGCCTTGGCGTAAGCGCCGCTCACCGACCGGATACTGAGACCTGCGATCCGATCGACAGCAAATTCTCTCGACATGAACTCGCTGGTCTGCATCTGGGGCGTGAAACTCCGACGCAGATGATTGGCCGGATCAGCGACATAACCGGTATGTTCGAGGTAAGCCTCTCGGTCCTGCGCCGCTATGTCTTGCGCCACCGCCCCTTCCGGAAAGAGCCTCAGCTGCTTCAGCCCTTGGCAAGCCAACCGGTATCGGCGACCGATCTCACCGCTGATCAGGTGTACGATGATCTTTCTGGCACGGGCGGCGCGCGGTGCGTCACCATTTGACAGCGCTTCGGTGTAATCCTCGACCGCAGGTGCCAGGTGTTCGCGGTCGAATTCCGGCGACGTGGCACCCGACGCCGAGAGCTGCTCGGCCGCCGCCACGCGCTGCCAAATGCGGCCATCGGCCGGCTTACACCACTCGAGAAAGGCTCCGAGGTGCTGGTCGCCGAATTCGTCCTGCCCTGTCGCCAAGCACGTTGCTAAGGCTTTTGGCAACACCAGGACCGAGGCGCTATCGGCACAGTCGCTCCGTTTGTCGAACCACGCGAGGCGCCGACTCACCCGTAAGAGATTAGGCCGTTGCGAATAGACGCTGCGGTCGATGACCCCGAGCGCAAGGCGCGCGCTATCGGCGCCGGTCACAATAATTCGCGGTAGTTCTCCGAGCGGCACCTCCCACGAAAGAACGGTGGGCTCGGCCGCGGCGAACCCCGCGGCCAGCATGTCGTATTGTTCATCCCGATTGATCGGGTTGCAGCACACGAACGTCTTTACCGGCCCGCGGGCATCGCCCACCCCGAGCCCGAACAGCGATGGCGATTCCCCCGCCATCGCAATCGGGATCAGAACGAGAGGCCTTTTCGACACCGGAAAACCGCGCTCGCGCGTGATATTGACTGCGGTGCCGGCATTCCGAGCCATCAGTTTTGCGACGGCGATCATCTCGCTCATCGTCGACCCGCCTTCTGCAACGCGACATGCGCGGCGAGGAGCCGTTGTTGCACATCCGCCTCCTCTCGCTTCGTAGGTTGCGCGCCGCCCAACAGGTCAAGAGCCCGATCGGTCTTCATTTGGCCGATGAGATCGGCCAGATTGTTACTGACCGATGCGGGATGTCCCTCTGCCACCGCGAGGTTTTGGCACACCTTCGCCATCGGGCAGAAGGACCGGCAGGCACCCATGAAGTTGCGCGGCAGCTTCAAAATGTTCGCGGCGTTATCCAGCCCTTGCCCTGGCCCGAGAATTGCCGACACTTCGGCTAAGGTGCGGGGTCGCTGCGCTAGCATCCGCCGAGCGAAATCGATGTCCCGTTCGATCGGCTGCAGTGATGGGGCAGCGTTCAAGCTTCCGACCGACTTGAGGATCAGGACGCCTTTTTTCGGTACGTCGGCCGCGAGACCGAGGTGCCGCATGCGCTCTTCCAAGCCGACGGCATAGACGCCGGCTTGCGCCGCGGCCGACTGGACATCGTTGGTGTCGGTGTTGTGGTGCAATGCCGCAAACGACTTGATCTCGCCGATCCCGTAGGCGCGTGCCACATCCGGGGCGATCAGCGCGTCGGCGCGCAGGACGGCGACAACACCATCGTCGGCAAGCCGGATGGGGATGTGCGCCTGCAGGAGCACGTTGAAGGTGCCCGGCCGTCCGTCGAACTTCCGCTTCAGCTCGCGGTCAGTCTCCGCTATCGCATGCCGAATTGCGTCACGGCGAATTGCGTCATTTCGCGATCGCAAATCCTTGTTGTCGCCAAGATGCCGTACTCGCGTTTCCGTTGGGCCGAGGATGCCGTTCTGGACGAGTGCGTCGACGAGCCGGGTCGCCCCATTCTCCGTGATCCAGTGCTCGAACACGTTCCCCTGGCGGATCGCAAACGGCGATAAATGGCTCTCCAGCGTCTGCCCGAATGCCCGCTTTGCCATCTCCGCCATGTCGATGCCGGCAAGCATCGCCGTCCGCGAAACCGCGCAGGCTGGGTTCTTGGCGGCCTGCATGATTCGGCGGGCATCCACCGTGTGCTCCTTCAGCGGCCCGCGCAACACTTCAGCCGGCGTCTTCATGCGTCCGTCGCTCCAACGAGGACCAGCGGACCTCGGCCGAACATCTGTGTCGTCGGGTCCAGATGAGCGATGCGTGTCGCTGCAGCGCGCCGTTCCTCCTCGTCGCGCATCGCCAATTCCGATAGATCGGCGGCGGCCGCCTTGCCCACCGCGTCGATGTTCGGAGCGTATTGCCCGATCGAGGGCAATTCACGAGCGATGATCCGGACGATCGCGGCCGAGTCTGTATCCTTGGTATCCTGATAGATCGAATAGGCCTTGAGGATGCCGCGCAGCGCATCAACTCGCTGGCTATAGCCACCGATGATGCGGCGCTCGATCGCCCAGCTCGACAAGGACACCATGCCCGCCATCGCGCTGAGATCGGCCGCCGAGAGCGCCGGCACGAGGTACACCCGGTTGCGAGGCGCTCGGCGATACGAGCGCTCGTCGCCTTTCCGGAAGCTCGCAAATTGCGATGTTGAGATGACCGACCCGTAAATCGCGCGCACGATCGCTGCTACTCTTGCTGGCGGCGACGCCACACCGACCTTTTCCAACGCCAGTACGAGGGCATCCCGCTTGGGCATCTGCGCGGGCGTCTCGTCTGGCACTTTCTCGCCGGATTTGTCTGCCAGCGGGATATCGACGTCCAACCGCCGCGGCGTTTGCAGCGCCTGCTTCGCAAGGCGCAGCTCGCGCTCTTCGCTGAGCCACCGCAAAAGTGCGCGAGCCCGTTCGATGTTCCGTTCCAGTTGCTCGTCGGCAATCGGCTCGGCCTGGCCGATCTCCTTATGGAGATCAGCGGTGAGCTTCCGGAGCATCTCGGTTTTCGGGTCTTGTGGCATGGGCATAATGCATTAGAGAGGCATTACATATATAATGCCTTCACATGCTGTCAAGATCACCGCAGCCGGCGCCCCTCCGGCCCCGCATCGACCTTGCTCCGGGTCATCGCAGCCGACCCGGGCGCGGTCGTCCGCGCGCTCCGGGTGTGCAAGGCCGGCTGAGCGTCACCCACTCGACGGCGCTGCTGCAATTTTTCCCGCGATGCGGCCGGAAACGCCGCCCGACATGAGGCCGGGTGCGATTGGCCTGCGAAAGCCGGCTTGCGAGGCCGGGGCGTTCGGACGACCGTAGAATTGCCACCTTTGAATTGCATACTTCCGAACTCGTTGCGACCGTGAACGGGCTGGGCGGTCGGCAAGGGAGGTTTGGATATGACCGATTTACGCCAAGCGGGCTGCGGCGGACCCATTGGCTGTGGACCTCCTCAACTCTTAGGCGAGATTTTGCTGCTGATTCGCTGCAAAAAAGCGGACGTAGGCGTACGTAACCAGACAGCGTATCCGCTTGAAATTACACTCTATGTTGACTTTTATATCCGCCCACGTTTACCCATATCCGCGCACGTCGGCGTGATAAAAGCGGGATAAAGCGCATGGCCAGGGCAATTCGCTCATCGACCCTCGAGACGCGCTCGGCGCGGCTCAGGCTGCCGGTATCGGTTAAGCCGACATTCGTCCGCGTCGCGAAGGGCCTCGGGCTCGGATACCGGCGCAACAAGAGCGGCGGCGTCTGGGTCATGCGCGTGGCCGACGGCAAGCGCAGCAGTTGGGTACGCACGATCGGCGCGGCCGACGACTTCGCCGAGGCTGACGGCGACGATGTGCTTAACTTCTGGCAAGCCCAGGACAAGGTCCGCTCGCTCGCGCGCGCGGATCGCGTCGGGACAGCCGAGCCGATCACCGTCGCGCACGCGCTCGACGCCTACGAAGCCGATCTCAAAACCCGCGGCGCCGACGTCGCCAATGTCCAGCGGATCCGCGCTCACATGACCAACGGGCTTGCCGACAAGCTGATCACGCTGCTGACGGCGCGCGAATTGCGCGCTTGGCGCGACAGGCTGATCGAGAGGATGTCGGCCGCATCGGTCAACCGCACCGGCTTTTCCCTGAAAGCTGCTCTCAATTTGGCGGCCCGGCAGGACGAGCGGATCATCAGCCGGCGCGCCTGGCAGGAAGGGCTGGCGCTGATTCCGAACGCGACCCATGACCGCAACGTCATCCTTGCCGATGGCGTCGTCCGCGACCTGATCGCCGAAGCTTACAACGACAGCCGGGAAATTGGGCTGTTTGTCGAGCTCGCGGCGGTGACCGGCGCCCGGCCGAGCCAGATCGTGCGGCTTGAGGTCCGCGACTTGCTGGACGGCTCTGAGCCGCGGCTGATGATGCCGGCGTCGCGAAAGGGCAAAGGGAGAAAGGCGAAGTCGCATTATCCGGTCCCGATCTCGGCCGATCTCGCGGAACGGCTGGCGGCGATGGATCGGCCGGCGAACGCGCCGCTGCTCACCCGGCCAGGCGGTAAACCGTGGAGGCGATCGAACCAGGCCTATCCGTTCCGGCGAGTAGCGAGCGCCTGCGGCCAAGATCCGGCCGAAGTGACGATGTACGCCTTGCGCCACAGCAGCATCGTCCGGCAGTTGCTCGCGGGCGTGCCGGTGCGCATCGTAGCTGCCGGCCATGACACCAGCGTCGCGATGATCGAGCGCAATTATTCCCGCTATATCACCGATCACGCCGACGCGCTGGTCCGCGGCGCGATGCTCGACCTGATGCCGCGCGATAAGCCGAAACTGGCCCTCATCGGGTGATCCGCTGTCGACTTGCCGCGCGACGCTTATTGCTCGCTCATGCGCTCGCGAAGACGACGTTAACCGCCCCGCGTTAACCTTCCAACGGCCCTCGCGAGCGGCAAAAGAACATTAACGCCAAGAAAAAACGCGACCCTGCCCGATCCGCAAAAGTGCGCGAACGGCGACGGCGGGACACTTCGGCAGCGCCTCGACGCCGCCGATCAAGAGCTTGGTTTCACTTCAATGCCGCGGAGCATTTGAATGCCGACCCCTGCGCGCGCGAGCCGCGAGTGCCGCTCATGGTCGTGTTTCAGACCGCAAAATTGCGGCGCGGTGTCCGGATGTTCCGCGCGACCCGGTCAACTGCCGGCAGTCGCCAGATTATCACAATCTTAACAACAAGTTCCGTCTTCAGAGCGCCCGGTCAACCACCAACGAGAAGCGCGCTGCTGACCCCAAATTGGCGCGGCTGCGAAGGCACTTCGTATCCGATGCCATATCGCCTCCTCAAATTGGCTGAGGATAGTGCGTAATCAGGTAATACTTTGATAAGTCTACGAAATTGAGCATCGTAGTGGGGTCTCCACCGGCGCCGATCGGATCCCCACCGCAACGTGAATTCACCTAAGGAAAATCAAGCGCTTGATCATGCGCGGGGCGGGGTCCCGTTTTGATGCTGAAGCACACGGGGCCGTCCGGTGCCGTTTTCACGAGCGCAAGTTGCGGCTTGATCAAGATAGGCAGAGACCGGGTCGAGCCAGCCATTTTCTCTCGTTAAATCAGCGCGGTGTTCGCGGCAACGATCATTGGATGTTCAATGGAACGGAGTAAGAACGGCCATTGCCGCGAGGTTTGATGCGCACCACATCTTGGGCTGTGGAACGGGGTGGACACGCCATGCAGGGATTTTCAGAGAGCGCATCGGCTCCGACCGAGCCAACATCATTCTATAAGTACGTCAATCTAGACGGACTGAGACGAATTCTCGCTGGCTCGGTGCGTCTCACCCAGCCGAGCGCATTCAACGATCCGTTCGAGCTACTGCCCGAAATCGTGATGCCGACCAATGAGCGGGAGCGGAAAATCAACGTCCAGTTCGACATTCTCGGCGAGCGACGAAACCCGCCTGACGGCGAGGTGGAGGTCATCCCTGACGGCTTTGGGTCGGGTGACCCGACCTCTCGGGACATCGTGAACCAGCTAAACGCCCTAATCGGCATCTTCTGCTTGTCCCGGAAGAGCGACTCGCTGCTGATGTGGTCGCACTATGCGGATCGGTACGCCGGGGCGGTCGTCGAGTTTGACGCGGCGCATGAGTTCTTCGCGCATCCGATCGACGTTGAGTACCGCGCGCGTAGACCGAGGCGGCACATTGATGACTATCTGGCCGGTGTGCCAATTCCTGTTTCCGAGTTGTGCACCAAGTCGGATCAGTGGGCATACGAGCAAGAGGTCAGGATCATCCGCCGTCTCGTCGATTGTGAGAACACCGGCAAGGTCGATCTGAGGGGCTTCCCGATCTACACGCAAACGCTACCCATTGAGGCGATAAAGTCGGTAATGCTGGGTGAGCGGATGGCCGTCGAGGTGCAGCGCGAAATATTTGCGATAGTAATGGATACGAACATCGTGCTCGATCTCGCCGCCATCGATATTTCTGGGTACGGGTTCCGGCGCGAGAGAATAAAAATGCATGTCCCTATCAGCAAAATGGGACCGTGGATGTCACCTCGCACAGCCCATATATTTCGAGACTTGAAGAGCACGAGGGGTGAATTCGCACGGTGGATGATTGATCATCATCCTTTGAGTAAGGCGGTCAACAAGCGGGTTTGATTTCGCTCGTTCTGAGCAGCGATATGGAAGTCGAAGACGTTGCGGGCAAGAAGGCCCCCGTTGAAGGCGGTGGTCTATGCATCTATTGCGGCTGGGATGGGGGTGGTGACCTTCGCGATGAACACACGGTGCCGTATTCGCTTGGCGGTAATACTGAACTGTTGGGAGCCAGTTGTTCAGACTGCGAAGGTGTGACCAGCTATCTTGACGGCTACCTCGCGAACGCAATTTTCGGTCATCTTCGGGTCCACATAAACTTGCAATCGAGGAGCGGTCATCCCGACAAATTGCCCGCCGTAGTCGAACTCGCCGAGGGTGAACGGGCGATTGATTTCGCGACGCCGGACCACCCGTTCTTTCTCAACATGCCGATATGGCGACCGCCCGGTGTAATGCTCGGGAAAGACATTTCCGAGGGATTTGGGCCACCGGGTCATTTTACCTACTGGTATGTGCCCCCCAACATCCGCGACACGATCGGTCTAAAGGACGACGACATCGCGCGAGTGATCGACAAGTCTCGACCACACAACTTGACGACATTTGCCCGCGCGCTCGCGAAGATCGCCTACTGCAACGCGGTGATGCGGTACGGCCTGGACGGTTTCCGTCCGCTTGTCCTACCGGACATCATTCTCGGCAGGTATCCGAATATCGCTTACTTCATCGGGAGCGATCCCACCCAACCCGGTCCGCCTTATCCGCGCGGTCAGCAGCACTCAGTCGGGCTCGGTGATCTCACCTATAAAAATCTGAAGCTCCTCACGGCTTCGATCCGTCTGTTTGGTGATAGTGGGGTGGGGGACAACGGGATGCCCTTCTACACGGTTATCTGCGGGGCGGAAGGTCATAATAGGGCCTTTGCGAGACGGCGCTTGCCGAAGCTCCCACGAAAACTTGCCTTCGGTCCCTCGTAATGAGGTTCCTCGCTGCCGGACCCAATTTCCCGGATGAACTATTGGAAGCGCGCGACGCAGGGAATGTCGTGTTCTTCTGTGGGGCAGGCCTTTCAAGTCCCGCGCTGCCGGGCTTCTCCGGTTTAGCAGCGCAAGTCATCTCGGAATTCGGACCACCGCCCGGTTCAGATGCACTTCGGATACTGAACGAACTTCGGAGCGACTCGGTCCTGTCGTCGCCGCTCGATCAGGTCTTCAATCTACTCCACGAGGAGTACGGTGCTGCTGCCGTTGAACATGTCGTCAACACGATCCTCAAAGAAAAATCGACGACGGCACCGACTGAGCAACATTCGATCGTTCTCCGGCTGTCTCGAAGCGCCGGTCGCAAGCTCCAGCTTGTAACGACGAACTTTGACCGCTTGTTCGAGAAAGCGCAGAGGAGCATCCGGTGCCACATAGGACCAGGATTGCCCGATCTCGCGAGCGGAGAGGCTCTTGAGGGGCTGGTCTATCTGCACGGTCGAATGCCGGGACAGCCAAGTGACGGCATCAAGCGCCTAAACTTTGTTCTGAGCAGCGCCGATTTCGGTCGCGCTTACCTCGCGGATGGGTGGGCGACTCGTTTCGTCCGGGAGCTACTGCAACGCTATGTGATCGTGCTGCTCGGATATTCCGCGAGCGATCCGCCGATCAGCTACCTTCTGCAAGGACTCCGTGCACGAGCCGACAAGACGCCCGCGAAGATTTTTGCCTTTGATAGCGGTACCGAAGACGAGGTCCAGGTCCGATGGCGTGACCGTGGGGTCCGCGTACTCTCATATGACAACTCTGATCACTCGTATTCCGGCCTGTGGGACTCTCTTCGGGCATGGGCAGATCGCGCCGATGATCCCGGTGCATGGCGACAGTCGATCGTCACCCTGGCCCAGACCAAACCACGGGAGCTTCTTCCCGATCAGCGCGGCAGGGTCGCATCACTCGTCCGATCGGACCGAGGTGCAAAACTCTTCGCGGAAGTAGTGCCGCCTCCTCCGGCGGAGTGGTTATGCGTCTTTGACCGCTACGTTCGGTACGGTAGTCCCAGATCAATGCCTGGGAACGAGGGCGAGATTGAGCCGGTTCCGGAGTACAAGCTCGACGACGATCCGCTCCGTCCTGCGGGCGAACCCTGGCGAAGCGACGAGGTGAGCGACGACCTATTGCTCTCGGCGGTCCGTTCCGGTGCTCTCGCGCGGCTTGGTAGTTTCGGCGGTCGTCAGACCGTAGTTTTGCCGGATCGGCTGGTCTCGCTCGCAAACTGGATCAGCCAAATCCTAAATGAGCCTGCCTCTGCATGGTGGGCAGCGGGTCACGGGTCCCTTCATGATCGCTTGTTGGACCAGATCGAATGGCAGTTGAGGCGACCAGACGGCAAGATCGACGAGCGCGCCCGAAAAACTTGGTCGTTGCTCGCGGAGAGTTTCCGCCATTCTCCATTCGACGAGCGGTGGTTTGACTTTGTCCGGGACCTCAAGAGACATGGTTGGGTCGACTCCACCCTGAGAGAATTTGAGCGTATCACCACACCGTACCTCCGCGTTCGCAGACCCTACAGCACAGCACCGTTACCTCCGGAAGCTCCTTGGGACGAACTCCGGCTGAGTGAGGTGGTGTCATTTGAGGTCAAGTTCCCACCGGAACACGCTGAAAAGATCGAAGTCACTTCAGAGGCCCTGCGAGCCGTCGTTGGGATTTTACGTCGTGGATTGGAGCACGCCTCCGGTCTGTTGGCGGACATCGAGACGAGGCACTGGCACACGGCGGCTATTACTCCGGAGGATAGGCCCGGTGAAACGCACCTCGGTGAGGCTGATCGATATTTCATGCGCTTCCTGCGGCTCTTCGATCGACTGGTTGCGGAACAGCCAGAACGGGCTCGGGCTGAAGTCGGGCTGTGGCCGAGAGAGGACGAGTTCTTTTTCGACAAGCTAAAAATCTACGCCCTGATAAAGCCTGATCTATTTTCAGGCCACGAGAGCGCAGAAGGCGTCCTCTCTATATCCGATCGATCCTTCTGGAATAACTACCTGCGACGGGAGTTGCTGCATACGCTGCGCGCTCGCTGGACCGACTTCTCAGACACAGATCGTCATCTCATCGAGCAACGAATACTCCGGGGACCCTATCAGTGGGATGAGGAAGACCTGGAAGACTATGCGCGTCGAAAGGGGGGGTCCGCTGCGACCTTATTTGGCTGGCTCGCGCAGAACAACTGCACAATCTCCGAGGAGGTTCAGCGCGAGCTACCGAGACTGCGAGAGGCAAATCCTCACTGGCGATCTTCGTGGGACGCTTCTGCCGACCACGATTGGGAGGCACGTGGCGGGAGCGTCAGGGTCGATACGGATGCGTCTACGATTATCGACGTTCCTTTGGCGCAGGTCGCCTCCCTGGTTGAGCAGAACACGACGCATACCTACGAGGAATTCACCGAGCGTCGCCCATTCGATGGCCTCGTGAAGGAGTGGCCCCTCCGCGCGCTGTCAGCGCTTTCGCTTGAAGTTCGACATGATCGTTATCCAACACGGCTTTGGCGAAGCGCGCTAACGGATTGGCCGGACGACGTTTCGGACCGGATCCGATGCTTATTCGCTTTCCGACTAATCCGCCTGCCGAGTTAGGTCGTTTTCGACCTGAGATATTACATACCCCGGTGGTTCAAGACGAGTTTTGTTAAGTTAGATAAAGCCAAATACCAACAATACTTGCCGTTGTGGGACGCAGTGGTTGATCACTTCTTTGCCCTGGGTCCGGAAGGAAACGAAAGCTCGCGCGGAGAGGCAAGCGTCGGTGGTAGATCATTAAGACGCTCGCGCCGGACCTATGAGCACAGCATCAATTCTCCGGTCGGAGAGTTGATCGACATTCTATTTGACGCTCTGGACAGCCTCAAGCTGCCTCGTGGAGCGGGGATACCCGCTGACATTCGGGATCGGCTGGAGCGCCTATTCGATGCTCCGGGCGAGGGTGCTGATTATGCGGTCTGCGAAACTACAGTGCGGGTCCGCTGGCTGTATTATCTCGATCCGAAATGGGTGACCGAGCGGGTGATACCATTCTTCGATCTGGCACATCCGGGTTCCGAGCCAGCCTGGAATGGGTACCTGTACACTACTGAGTTGCCGGAACCAGGACTGTTCGCGCTGTTGAAGCCCCATTTCCTGAAAGCGTTCCCAGATTCTTCGTCCTGGGCTTGGGAAGATGGGCCAATCCGACGCCTAAATGAATTCCTGGTCGTAGCGTGCTTCTGGTACCCAAAGGACGATCACTATGTCAGTTACGCGGAGGCCCGCGCAGCGCTCCAGCAGGCCACAGAAGAGGGCCGCGAACATTCCATCTGGTTCCTGATGCGGATCGTCAACGACCTGAAGAAATGGAGGACCTTTGGAAAGCCCTTCATTCTGAAGGCGTGGCCGCGAGAGTTAAAATTTCAGACTGCTACGTCTTCCCGAAATTTTGCCCACCTCGCCGAAGAGGCGGACGATAACTTTCCAGATGTCGTCAAAACCCTCTTACCTCTCCTCGGTCCAGTTGACCATTCAGACCTGCTGATTTACAGTGGAACGCGAGACGGCAACGCACTCGCTACTCGCTACCCTACGGCGATGATTTCCCTTCTCGATCGCGTGATCCCCAATGAACCTCGCATGCCACCGCACAATCTCCGACAGGTGTTGGACATGATCGTCGCCGCCGAGCCAGCGCTGCGCCAAGACGAGCGCTGGCTGCGATTGGACACTATGGCCGGTTAGCCGCCGATGCTACATGAGCGACCAGCCGTAGGATCGCCGCCCACAGATCGGCATCCAGGAGGTCCTTGCAGATCACTTCGTTCGCGGTCCTTCATCCGTGACGGCGCTGCGCGGCAACTCGTTCCTCGCGCGGCTAGCCAACAACGAATTTCGCGCCGGCATGGACGCGCTGCAGGCGCATGGCGACAGCATCGACGTGTCCGCTCCCGTGACCGAAGAGATCGACTGGTTCGTTTTCGCTCGGCACGGGTCGCGAGACGCGGTGAGCAAAACCGGGAACCGCTCATGACCTCCACGATCTTCTGCAGGAGCGCGCTGGGTCGGTCTGATCGGCGCCCGCAAGTTCGGCTCGATGTTCTTGAACCAGGTCCTGCTGGGCCGTTAATAATCAGGGATCACGCCGGAGAGTGAAATGAAAGTGAGCGGCCGCTGCTATTGCGGGCAGATCAGCTTCGAGGCAGAGATCGAGCCCGATAAAGTCCGGGTGTGTCACTGCACGGATTGCCAAACCCTATCCGGTAGCGCGTTCCGTACCAACGTGCCGGTCGTACCGTCTCCAGGAAATTTCAGACCGCAAAATCATGGCGCGGTGGTTAAGACGTTGCTCGCGACCAGGTTGAGTGAGGTAGTCCCGAGAATTATGCAATTTTGCAATGGGTTCTTCCTTTAGAGCGATCGGTCAATCACCGACGCGGAACGCGCTAGTGAACGAAAATTGACGCGACTGCGAAGG
>CAWBFS010000002.1:0-41735 GCA_963788085.1 uncultured Alphaproteobacteria bacterium | reverse complement strand
TTTGCCAGCGCCTTTACAGTTGCGTATTGCTAAGTTCAGCTCGAAACGCTCATAGCCGAAGGGCTAACTCCCGGTGGCGTTGGCGGCAGCCGGAACAATCGTTCCTTTGAGCCCGAGCTCCTGGCCAGGGGAAGATCATTGTCACGCCATACATCGTGCTGTTGACCGCGAACCGCAGCGCGGCCTGATACGGGTCCTTGTAATTGTCTTCGTCTTGCGAGCTGGTATTCAACAGGATCAGCAAGTCTCCATAGCTGGCGCGCCGGCTGTTGTATAACGATTGGAAATCACTGGCCTAGGTAGCGCCAGTGAAAGGCGTAGATCAGATTTTCGTTCAACACGTCGAAATGCCGGTTGGACCGGTAGGTGACGGCGCCCCCATCGAGGCTCTCGGCCATAAACACAAAGTCCCATTTGCGCGACCGAGTGCGGTTGATGATGTATTCCCAGGCCTGTGGCGGCAGACCCTGAGCAAAATCTGCCCGCAGCCCCCAATCCCGGCGCTGACATCGAGTGCCGCGTGTTGCGGGTTGTCGGGTGTACCCCTTCTGGGTCAGCCAGAACTGCATATATCGCCGAAGAACTGCCAAATCCGCTGCGCGATCTGGTCGAAATGGCCATTGCCCGTACCGGTGCCGTCTTCGGACCCCACGCTGTAGTCGAACCAGTCTCCTTCGTTTGTATAGTTGCCTTGCTGTGTCTGATTGGAGACGAGGGCGGCGTAGCGGCCGAAATAGAGGTCTGAAACATCCGCCCATTTGCCGAAATCGTACCGGTCCGGCGCCGCAGCAATGTTACCGGCGCTGCTGTCCCACATAGGTGACCGCCAGCTTGTAAGCGGGCCGGACGCCAGCTGCATTATTGAGTTTGATCCGCAAGGCGTGGAACCCGACCTGTACGGTCCTTGCCTCCAACACGCCATGCCCCGCCGCGGTTCCCCGGAATGTCTTGCTCCCGAGCAGATGGTCGTCGGGCGCGGCGATCTCGAGCACCACTTCGGCGCCATCCGCCAGCCCCGGCAGACCGAGAATGGCGCGGATCGAGATGTCCCGCTCGCACCACACGCGTCCGGCCTGAACCGTCTTTCCGCTTTCGGCGGGCGGCAGGTCGAGGTCGACCGCCCCCTCGAATTCCTGCGTGACGTCGCGTGTCCTCACGGCGAAACCGCCATCAATGCCGGTGCGGCTATAACAGACGTAGCCGCGTCCGTCGGCGTTTCGCGGCACGGTGATCCTGGCGGTCCCCTGTCCGCTCGTCACGAGATCGGCACTGTTCCCCGAGTAATCGTGCAGAGCGACATTTGCGCCGAAAGCGGTCGCGACTTCAATTGTTCGCGGGCCAGCTGGATCATTGTTCAGCGCGACCAGCAGACCGGGTGCACCCAGACGCTCATAGGCGAACAGATCGAAATCCTTCCAACGCTGGAGGGTCGGTCCTGCGGCGAGCTTCTCGTGGATCCAAATCAGGTTGTCGATCAAGCGTTTGAGCCCGAAGCAATTCTTGTCGGCGCTGTAATCCCGATAATAGACACAAGGGTAACCTTCGGAGGTGAGGATGTAAGCGTAGCCAAGGAGTTTGTTTCTCGTGACCGGCTCGTTCAGATCCGTGTCGTGGTTCTCGACAAAGGTGACGGCGTTTAATGGAGAGATCCCGGCGAGCCCGGCATGGTCGAGATCGGCCATATTGAAGCGTCCGGGATTGTTGCACATCGCCGCCAGAATGAAGCGCAGCGGGAAATCGAATGCGCTGGCGCGGCCGCGCATGCCGTGCGGGTTGAACACCCAACCGTTCACGAGAACCCGGTTCCCGTCGAAGTATTCACCAAAGGCGAACTTGCCCGCCATCGACTTGCTGGTCAGAAACGGAAAGAGGAAGTCGGTGGAGAGCCCCTTTACGTCATCAAGCCGATAGCCCTGGATATCGAGCGCCCGAGTAAGCCAGTCGGCGGCATCGATCAGGCCGTTGAAGACATAGTCTTTGGGCTTGGCGTTTATTGGCGCCAATTCGCGCCCGAACGGAAAATCATCGCGAGCCGGTCCTCCGAGGTCAGGATCTCGCGGCACATTCGGGACGAAGTTGAGCGGATCCTTGGGAAACCGGCCGATGTCCGGTTTGCCCTCGGCGCCCTTGTAGCGAAACACAAAGTTGCCCGGATCGCCATCGCGGTGGTGCTCGACCATATCGAGGTACACGTCGAGCCCATTGGCGCGCAGCATCGCGACGCAACGCTGCAGCTGCTCACGAGAGCCGAACCGGGTCGGAACGGTCCCCTTCTGATCCTTCGACCCGATGTCGTAATCGTCGAACGGCCCATATCCGTCGGAGCCGGAATGAGCGCCGGCAGAAGTCTTCAACACCGGCGGCAACCAGATTGCTGTGAAACCGGCCTTGCGAAAGTCGTTGGCCTGCGCCGCCAGATGGTCCCACCACCAAGGTGTCGCAGGATCTCCGTCCGCCGGCGAAGGGACCGCGCGATTTGGCCGGAGCTTGTAAAAGCCTTGAAGCAGCACTCCCATCGATGCCCCCTTTTTGCGTCGGCGCCGAAGTTGCGCCCTAGCTATCTGCTCGTCGACGCGACCGTCGCCACGGTCGACGCGCGCCGTGCGGTCAACCGCAAAGCCGCCGCCTGGAAAAACCATGCGCCAATGCGGCAGCTTTTACAGCAACCGCAACGGGCGGCTGATCCTGCTGGTTGCCGCTCGCGGAATCTGTCGCCCCGCAAGCGGCGACCGGCCTCGCTTGGGACGCAGACCCGGGCCGTTTTGCACGGCCGATACCGCACGGGGGAGCGGCCCTTGCCGACTGACCCCCCTCGGCCGAGCTACCCGCGGTTGCTGAGGACGCTGTTCGCGTCAGGCGTCACTTTTTTGCCGGGGGGTCGGGTTCGTTGATCGGCCCCTCCGCGCCATGGACCGCGTTCGAGTACAAGAACTGCACCGGCACGCGCCTGCCCCCCGTACTGCTGAGAACCTCTTGGAACACCCGCTGCAAGTGCCCTAGTTGGCCGGCCATGGCAATCGGCTGATCCCCGATCTCGCCCTGCGCTCCCATCCAGCCAAGGACGCCGTCATCGTTCCCGGTCGCGATCGCGTCCCTGACGTCGGCGTCGGTGCGGAACTCGTTGATCTCGTGGTAGAGCGTGCCGACCACATCCTTCCAGGATGCGTCGAACGCGGGAATTCCATTCACCTGCCCGTCCGCCAGCGTCTGCGAAAAGACGTTTGCCGAATAGTAGGCGGTCTGCGACCGGCCATTGTGCTGGAAGTGCACCGAGCCGTGATAACCGCCGAGCCCGCCAAGCGAATTGTCTTGGTCGAGCTTGAGCACGGTTCCAGGAGGCAGCACGAGGTTGAAGATCGTCGTGCCGAGATCGCTGTCGGAGACCTTCCCTTGTTGCAGCAGCCGGGCGACCAATTGCTGCACGTCGGGCTCGTCGAGCTGAACTGGCTTTGCTTCCTCGAGCACGAGCAGCGGCCGCGCATCGCAGGTCAGATTGACGCCACTGTCAAAGTACTGCTTGACGACATTGTTCAGCTTCCGATCCTGCATCGCGAGCGTGATCGCGGTATTGATCGAGTCGATGTCGGACGCGAGCCACGATGCCTGGCCGCCAAGAAATATGTTCTGAAACTCCATCTGCGGCACGGTTTTGCCACCGTGGAAGACGAGGTCGGCGGACGCGTCCGGTGGGATGCCGCCCGCGATCGCGTCCGGCTGCGCCCAGCCGCGTTGGGGATAGCGATAGTGGCGGGCCTCGACCACTGAGCCTGGACGAGCCTGGATCCGCATCAATCGGGTAGCATTGGAGGATTGGACCATCTCTGATCTCCTTGTCGAACGGTGCTGAATATATAGCGCGGTGGCATGAGTCGAACGTGAGCTACCTCACACACCCTCGTTCACGTCCGTCAAAAACGTAAAGGTTGGGACCAACGGCCGAACTGGCAGACTTTCGCTCGAAATCTGATCTTTACGCCGGGATCTATATCGTGCGGAGGGGTTCGCGACTCGTCCGCGGCCAAAAAGAAGCTGGCCGAGGCCGGCAACGGCGGTGAGCCGATTGTCGTCATAGCACCGACCGAACTCGCCGGCATCCGTGCGCTCAGTCTAATCGGCGCCGACCAGCTGCGCCGTGCCGACCTTTACGTCGATTTGCAGGAGATGGACTTCAGCGCTGTCGTCCAGCGGCAGACCAGCCAGTCGCCGCCGGACAAGCGCGGTTGGAACGTTTTCTTCACGATGATTTCCAACGGCATGACGAGGGCCTTTTCGGCGAGCTCCTTCGGCGGCGATCAGCATAGTAAACTCGACAAGGTCACAAGGCTGACATCTCGATCGCATCATGGGCGCGAAGAATTTTGGACGCAAAACCGGGATCGCCGGGGATCCCGGCTGAATGGCGGCACGCTGAGTGGGCTCGGCCCGTCCGAATTCGGGTCGATCTCGGGCGGGAAGCGATGGCGGCGGTAGCAGAGCGGAGCCATGCCGACATGCTAACCGATGCGCCGATAGCTCCGACCCGGTTTCCGTGACAATGCCTGCACCTTGCTGATCCCTGCTCTCGGCGCCCGCCTCACCCGAAACGGTGTCGAGGCGGCGGGCCGCCCATGGCCGAGAGAACACGAAGGCCGCCCGTTCAGTACCTGCGCGCTCGCCTTTTCCGAGAGCTGGACGGAGGCGCGATGAGGGGCCATCATTATCGGCTGTCGCTGCTTTCGCGATCTATCGATGGTGCTCCTGCCGTATGGGCCGGCTCGAGCAGTTTGACTGAGCTGTCGTTGGGAGGGGCAGATGAAGCTTTGCCATCTTCTCCTGTTGATCGCCACGTTCGTTCTCGGCGTGACCGAGGCCTCCGTGGCTCAGACGGGCATGGCGCCTTGGTTGACCCGCTCAGCGGATAATTCGAGAAGCGGTTGGAATCCACGTGAGAGGCAACTGACGCAGGAATCGGTTGCGACCAAGGGCATCGTTCGTGCGACGATCATTCCGGTCATCGGGGATGCGCGCGGAATGGAAGCGCAGCCGCTCATCCTGCCGAATGTGAAGACCGCGCGCGGAACCCGCGATGTAATGGTGCTGCCGTCGATGGCCGACATTGTACGCGGCGTCGACGCGCATGACGGGTCCGGCATCTGGCAGGTGACGTTGGGGGTGCCGGTCAGAGGGTCACAGAACATCGACTCTAAGCAGATCAATCAATTTTGGGGCTGCCTCTCCACCGGAGTGATCGACCCCGACACGCAGCGCCTCTACCAGGTCTGCTGGGTTTCGCCGGACAAGAGCGGCAGACCCGAAGACGGCACGCTATTTCATGTTCGTGCTGAACGTGGCAGATGGCAGCGAGGTCGCGCCCCCGGTTCTGATCGAAGGAAAGAGCGGAAATCAGGACTTCAACGCGGGGATGCGCAAACAGCGGTCATCCCTCGTGGAAACCAACGTTAATGGCGTGAAGACGGTGTTCGGGTGTTCGGGGACGACCTTCGAGACGCAGGCAGGTGCTGCATCCGGCTATTGTTTCGCCTTCGACGTGGCGACCAACAAGGTGAGTGCGATGCTGGCGCTGATCGGCGGGTGAGGGCGCCGGTGTCTGGATGGCCGGACAAGGCGCTGCGGCAGATCCGCAAGGCTTCCTCTATCTCATCACCGGCAACGGCGATTTCGACGGCACCACCCAATGGGGTGAATCGTTCCTCAAGCTGAAATACACGCCGCCGTCAGGAAACAGGGCAGCCAAGCTGGAGGTGGTCGATCATTGGACACCCTGGACCGACTTCGCCAGAACCGGGCAGAAGCCGCAGTCGACCATGCAGCCATCGGGCGTGAGCGCTCCCTCCGAAGCTCTGATGCAATCGGCTGGCGGCGGGATGAATACCGCATTGAAGAACGCAAGGCTGGAGGCGAAGATTAATGACCGAGGGAGGCCAACGGTTCTCGTCTTTCCCGATATCGCACAGGGTGCATGGTCAGACGAGGATTTCGGATCGGCGGGTCCGGCTTGCATCTTCTCGATCGGCGTTTGCATCGCCAGTCGGCAAGGATGGCCTCGCGTATCCGATTAAGACGGCGAACCTTGGCGGAACGACGCTTGCCGATCTCGCAAACCCGAAAGCGAATTGTGCGAAGCTCGCAGCACCTCCGGTCTGGCTGACGATGAGTCCGGGACCGGTCGATCCTTGCCCGACCGATCCCCGGACATTGAACTTCTTCCCAGGGGGTGATACGGCCCATCTCCATATGACCCCCGTACAGTTCTTTGACCCCGTGCTGAATTCGTGGGTGATCTTCGCGTGGGGCGAAAATTCCCAGCTGCATAAATGGAAAGTCACCTCGACCGGCGAGTTGACCTATGTCGCGCAAAGCCATGAATATGCGAGCAACAACGTGCGGGAGAAGCCACCCGGTGGGATGCCGGGCGGGTTTTGCTCAGGATCGAGCAATGGAGCGGATCCCGACTCGGCGCTTCTTTTCTGCACGATTCCTTACGGCGATGCGAATGCCAACGTCGTTAACGGCCGCTTCCTCGTCTACGACCCGGTGCACCTCGCGGCGGATGGGTCGCTGAAGGTTCTTTGGGACTCGCAACGATGGAACATTCAATTTGTGTTCAACAAGTTCGACCCGCCGGTGGTCGACGGCGGTCAAATCTACGTGCCGAACTACAATGGCGGCGTCGATCTTTACCGACTGGGGCCATAAGGTCGCTAAATACCAGTGCCTGCGATGCCTTCGATTATTAAGAAATTGTGCCAGCTGCCCATCATGCTGCGCACGCCGGCGAAATAGTAGCTGTTCAGCTACGGCGCTGCCGGTGTCGGGGGTGCCGGCGTTCCCCCAATAATGTTGGCCGGGCGCGGCGAGTTCCGCGTCATGGGCCGTGTGATTGAACGGCACGTCGAGAAAGACCGTGACATGCTGCGCGGTCGCCGCCTTGACGAAGTTTTGAAACTCGGTCAGAGCCGCAGCGCGCCCTTGCGGCGTATCGTTTGCGGCGGGGGACGAGCCCGGGTTGAAACCCGAGGCCATCAACGGCATGACTGCGAAGTAATTCTTGACCGCATACGGACTGCCGAGCTCGAACGGCCGATTGTGGCCGGATCGATCTGACGCCCGTCGATCCCGCGCGGATGAATGGACTGCAGCCAGAGGGCATTGACACCCAGTCGCTTCAAATAACCAAGGCTGAAGCGCGGTCCGCCTGCGGCGGGGCTCGGGTTCGTCATTTTGGCAAAGGATCCCCGCTGGTCCGGCGCCGTTCCAGTGGCGGCGATCGTCAGCGGGTTGGCTTCATAAAGCTGGATGTCTTTTGCTTTCTCCGGCGAGACGACGATCGCATGGTCGCGTTTTAGGATCCCTTGCCCGTTCTGCTCGCTGTCGTACCAGCGGTATGCGCCCGGAGGATCCGAGGTCAATCGGTAGCGCGCCCGTGAGGCGGTACGCGCCGGTTTTCGACACCGGCAAGGTCAGCAGATACCCGCCGGAAATCGGGCTCATTGGGTAAGCCTTGTAACAGTGACGATCGTCTCCTGCAGCGATGCTATTGCCGGACGGCGGACTGATCCCCTCTTCGACGTCACTTCCATTCGGGACGGCCGTCGCCCAGTCTCGACGATTGAGGTTGGTGAAAATTTCCGCCGCTTCGACCCCGGTCATCTGCGGATCGAAAAAGATCGTGATCGGGACGCTCTCGTGGGCCGTTTCGCTAATCAGGACGTGCGAGGTCGTGTAGTCCGCTTCGACCTCGTTTGCCGCCCGCTGAGCGGATCCGGCAGAGACTCGCAGAGTGGATGCCGCAGCGGTTCCGCGGCAGCCGACATTGCCAAACTTGCCGCGGCGAGCAAGATGGTCGGCAAACCTTTTGCGGTCAGACCCGTCATCAGGGCCTCCTCTCTCTCAGAGTCGCCTTTGCGTTTACTATATCCAAAGGCGTCGAAGAGATGTGAGCCGCTTCACATGCCGAAAATTTTTTCGAGGCGACAAATTTTTTGAGGCGACCCTTGGGCGGTTCACCGGGGGCGGTCAACTCGACCGGACTACGCCGACTCAGGCGCGGCGGCCACCCGTACGCTGCGCCCGTCGCTCGGCGAGCGGGATGACAAGGCCGCGGTGTTCGGCGGCGACCCGTTCCTGGGAGGCCTCGATGATCAGCTTCAACAGGTCGGAGTAGCGCAGCCCTGCCATCTCGGCCATCAGATTGAGCTTGCCGTCCCAGCACCAGCCGGGGTTCGGGTTGACCTCGAGCAGCCGGATCTCGCCCTCGGCGTCGGCGCGGAAATCGAAGCGGGCATAGTCGCGGCAGCCGAGCCGCTCGAACAGGATGTTCGAGTAATCGACGATCTTGCGGCGCGCTTCTTCGTCGAGCCGCGCTTCGCGGTAGCCGATCTGCGTCCAGTAGGGCGAGTCGGGGATCCATTTCGACTCGTAGGGCAGGAGCTGCGGCAGCTCCGGGTCGAGCCGGGAATAGTCGACTTCGAGCGGCGGCAACAGCCGGTAGCCTTGTCCCGGGTTGCCGATGATCCCGATCGAATATTCGGGACCGGTCAGAAACTCTTGGATCAGGATCGGGCAGCCCGGCATCTGTTCGCGCAGGCGGCCGAGGCGGGTGATCGCTTCTTCCCAGGTATGGACCACCGCATCCTTGGTAATGCCGATCGACGAGTCGCCATAGTTCGGCTTGATCAAGGCCGGGAACACCGACGGGATCGTCGCCGCCAGATCGTCGGAGTTGAAATAGGTTTCCGCCGGCACCGGCACGTCGATCGCCTGGGCGATGCCGCGCACGAGCGACTTGTTGTAGCACAGGCCGAGGCAACTGGGTCCGGCGCCGCTGTAAGGGATGTCGAGCATCTCCAGCAATGCCGGCACATGCATTTCCATAAAGGCGTCGTTGTTGAAGCCCTCGTCACAAAAATTCAGGACGAAAAGCGGGCGGCTCGCCCTGAGATCCGCAAACAGCGAGGCGTGATTGTCGACAAAACGGAAGCGGTAGTCGGGAAGCTCGCGCAGCGCCGCTTTCAGGCGGTCGATCGTCTCGATGTCCTCCTCGCCGAAACGCCCCTCCCGCTTTACCGGATCAGGCAAGCGGGGATCGCCGAGGATTACGGTCACGTCGGAGAACAGCGCGGCGCGGTGCGGCATCCGGCGCGCCCGGCGCGGCGCCTCGCAGGTCACGAACAGCCGGTGGGCCACCATGCCCAGATCCTGATTGCGGTGCGAATCCGGCGCCAGCAGCGAATGAAATCGGACATTGGTGAACCCGGCGCCGGTCAGCAACGCTTCAAGGCGTACCTTGGAATAGAGCCGCTCGGCATAAAACTGGTCGGCAATGACGCCGCGCTCGGCGTGCACGACGACCTCGCGGCTGATCAGCCGGTCGCCGTCGCCGGCGAGGTCGCGTTCGCGGCAGACGAAATGGTTCTGGTCGACCCATTCCCAGGAGCGCGGCTCGAAATGATGGCGCATCCAGTCGCCGTCCATCAAATCCATGACCAGGGACCCACCGGAGGCGAGGGCGCGGTTGACCGCTTCGAGCACGGCGAGATCATCCTCCGGACGCTCGAAATAGCCGAAGGAGTTCCCCAGAATGCAGACGCAGTGAAAGTCGCCGTCGCCGAGGCGAAACCGCCGGGCGTCGCCTTCGTGAAACGAGACCTGCAGGTTGCGCTGCTTGGCGCGCTTGCGGGCGAGGCGTATCAGGTAGCGCGAGCGGTCGAGACCGGTGACATTAGGAAAGCCTCGGCTGGCGAGCTCGAGCGAATGGCGCCCCTGGCCGCAGCACAGATCGAGAATGCGGTCGTTCCGTTCGAGCCCGATACTGCGGATCAACAGGTCGACTTCATCGCCCGTATTGCGATCATTCTCGATGATGTCGCCGTCGGTTTCGAGGTAGAGCGAGTTGAAGAGGGTGCGCCACCAGTCGGAAGGCAGGTGACGTTCGAGATCGGAAACCGGACCCAATGTTCGCGCGCCGATGCGCCTGTCCGGCTCGGCGTGGTCGAGATCCGGGCTGGTCGAGCCGGTGTGGGCCAGGTGAGCCTTGGCGGCGGGCCTCGCACCATTGCTTTTCTTCCCCATATCGATCTACCTCGGGTTTCCGAAAATCAAAAGAGCGGCTTCCCGTTGAGGGGAACCGCCGAGCAAAAATGTCTTGTCGGGTTGGCATTCACAGCATCGGAGCCGGCCTTCGGCGCGATCTGGGGCGGGCATCAGGTGGTCAGTAGCCAGAGGGTCTATGATAAAGGTCGTGCAGGCCAGCGGCGGCGAGGAGCGCATGGTCGCTCAACATTCGGTTCCGGCTCGGCGAACAGCGCAAATCGCCGAGAAGTTCGGAATAAATGCCGCAGCTTTCAAGGCAACATTTTTTCTATGCCGGAATTAGCCGGCCAGTGCCGGAAGCGCTTCGGGACCGGGCATCACGACCGCCGCCGGCTCGCGGCGGAGACCGAATTGGGCGTCACGGAACGGGATGCAATTCGATCGTGCCGAGCCGAACGCCCTTCGCCAGGTCGATGACGACGAGTTGCCTCCGACCGTCGGGCAACTCCAGCGCGAGGATCAGCCGATCCGACCCAACCGTCATCGCCTCGATGCGTGCATCGCGCGGAATGTCGATGGATGGGCTGCCGAAGCTGCGAGTGGCTGTCGGGGAAGCGCCACCGCGGGATACCCTGCCGGCAATGAGCGCGACCAGAGCAGCGAAGCCGACGACCAGCATCACACCCATTACGATGACCAGGATCTTGAGCGCGCGCATGCGGATCACACCGCCATTCTTAACCGTGTGAAAGCGCAGGGCTGCGACATCGATTTGGGTGCAACCCACATCTCCCCCATGGCCGGGCTTGGCCCGGCCACCCACGTCTTGGTTGCAACAGCACCGCTATTCGCCGAGTCTGGTCTGATGGGCGGATGGGTTTACATCCTGACAAATCGCCGTAATGGTACGCTGTACGTCGGTACTACGGTCGATCTAGCTCGGCGCGTGTGGGAACATCGGGAGGGTGTCGCGGACGGCTCTACAAAGCGGTACGGCCTATATCGACTGGTCTATGCCGAGCACCACACAAACATTCTTTCGGCAAAACAACGTGAGATGAACATAAAGCACTGGCCGCGTGCCTGGAAAGTTCGGCTCATCCATCAAGATAACCCTGATTGGGACGACATTTACGATCGACTGGCTTGAAGACGTGGATGGCCGGGCCACGCCCGGCCAAGATGCTGAAATGACAGCTGCTGCCGGCATCACGACGATCCGGGCCGGCGAAAACGATGCCGGACAGCGGCTCGATCGCGTGCTGGCGGAGCACCTGTCGCTGCTGTCGCGGACGCGGCTCAAGCGCCTGATCGAGAGCGGCCAGGTCACCCATGAGGGAACGGTTTTGCGCGACCCGTCGCTGCGGGTGCGATACGACCAGAATTTCGTCGTAATTCTCCCGCAGATTGAGGATGCTGGGCCGATAGCGCAGCCGATTGCGCTCGAGATCCGCTTTGAGGATGCACACCTGATCGTCATCGACAAACCGGCGGGCATGGTCGTCCATCCTGCCCCAGGAAATCCCGACGGCACTCTCGTCAACGCGTTGCTGGCCCATTGCGGCGCGAGCTTGTCCGGCATCGGCGGGGTCCGCCGACCCGGCATCGTGCATCGGCTCGACAAGGACACCAGCGGCCTGATGGTCGTTGCCAAGACAGAGAAGGCGCACCATGCATTGTCGCGCGATTTTGCCGCACGCCGCATCGATCGCGCGTACACCGCCTTCGTCTGGGGTGTGCCGCCCGCGCCCGCAGGCGAGATCGCTGGCAACATTGGCCGCAGCAGCGCCAACCGTAAAAAAATGGCGGTCGTCGGGGAGGGAAGAGGCAAACCTGCGATGACCCGTTATCGGGTGGAGCGCGCGTTCAACGGCCATGCGGCGCAAATCGAATGCCGCCTCGCCACGGGCCGCACCCATCAGATCCGGGTTCATTTCGCCCATCTCGGCCACCCACTGATTGGCGATGCGCTCTATGGCACGCGCGCCGGGCGGTCGGTCGCTCGAACCGGGCCGAGCGGTGCGCAAATTGCCGCGTTCCCGCGCCAAGCTCTGCACGCCCGGTTGCTCGGCTTCACCCATCCCGCCGAGAAGCGGCCACTGCAATTCGAAAGCCCGCTTCCAGCGGATCTGCAAGAGCTCGCGCGCAGTTTAGAGCAACTTTAAACTGGACAAAATCGCACTATTTTAGTAGGGTATGGGCGTCGGGGGATCGGGACGCTTTCTTCGAGCGTTAGCCCATCACCGACCTGAAACGGAGCAACAATCGTCAATGGCCACACTTTCGGTGCCTTCCATTTCTTCGGAAGGAAACCTGACGCGGTACCTTCAGGAGATCCGCAAATTTCCGATGCTCGAGCCGGAGCAGGAATACATGCTCGCCAAGCGTTGGAAGGAGCACGAGGATCCCCAGGCCGCGCACAAACTCGTTACGAGCCATCTGCGCCTCGTCGCGAAGATCGCGATGGGCTATCGCGGCTACGGACTACCCCTCTCCGAGCTGATCTCGGAAGGCAATGTCGGCATGATGCAGGCGGTCAAGCGCTTTGATCCGGACCGCGGTTTCCGGCTGGCGACCTACGCCATGTGGTGGATCCGCGCCGCGATCCAGGAATATATCCTGCACTCCTGGTCGCTCGTCAAAATGGGCACCACGGCGGCGCAGAAAAAGCTGTTCTTCAACCTGCGCAAGCTGAAAGGGCAGCTGCAGGCGATGGAGGAGGGTGACCTCTCGCCCGAAAACCTGAAGAAAATCGCGACCGAGCTCGACGTGCCCGAGGCCGATGTCGTCAGCATGAACCGCCGCTTGGCGAGCCCGGACCATTCGCTGAATGCGCCGCTGCGTTCGGACAGCGAGGGCGAATGGCAGGATTGGCTGGTCGACGAGAGCGAGAGCCAGGAAACCCGTCTCGGCGAGCGGCAAGAGCTCGGACTGCGCCGCGACCTCCTCGAAAAGGCGATGACGCATCTGAACGACCGCGAACGCCACATCCTGACGGAGCGTCGGCTGCGCGAGAACCCGACCACCCTCGAGGATCTGTCGCAGCAATACGGCATCTCACGCGAGCGCGTGCGTCAGATCGAGGTGCGCGCCTTCGAAAAGCTGCAAAAGGCGATCAAAGCCGCCGCGATCGAGCGACGGCTCGTCACGCACTAAAACCGCCCAATACCGCAGCAGAAAGCCCCTCTCCCGCACCGCGGGAGAGGGTGCCGAGCGCAGCGAGGAGGGTGAGGGTTCGCTTCGATAGCCGTCGACCCTCACCCTCCCAGCCTGTCGGCTGGGCTCCTCCCTCTCCCGCGGTGCGGGCGAGGAGCTTTAAACAGATTTCCGCCACAGCAGGGCTGCGGAACCCCGGTTGTCGAGGGTAAACTCAGCGGTAGCCCCAAAACAGAGCGGATCGCAAGATAGGCAAAGGCTTGCGCCTCGAGCGCGTCGCCGTGCCAGCCGACCGCTTCGACCGGCTTTACGGGGACATTGAGGCGACGGCCCAGAGCCTCCATCAGCGCCGGATTGTGACGACCACCGCCGGAAACTAGCCACTCGTGTGCCGGAGCAGGAAAATGCCGCGTCGCCGCCGCGGCTGCCGCCGCCGTCATCTGGGTCAAAGTGGCGGCGCCATCCTCGAGTGAAAGCCCCGTCGGCAAGGCTCCCCGGAAATCGTCCCGATCCAGCGACTTCGGTGAGAGCCGGTCGAAATATGGACTTGCAAGAAAATCCTCGACATGGGCCGCCGAAACGGCACCGGCGCGAGCGAGCGCGCCATCGAGATCAGCCGTGGCGCCGGTGTGCCGGCGGACCCAATCGTCGATCAGCGCGTTGCCGGGTCCGGTGTCGAAGGCTAGGATTTCCGCCCGCTCCCCGATCCACGTCACGTTCGCGACGCCGCCGATGTTGAGGACGGCGATCGGTTTTGGCAGGGCCGCGGCGAGGGCTGCGTGGTACAGTGGGGCGAGCGGCGCTCCTTCTCCGCCCGCCGCGACGTCGGCCGAGCGGAAATCGGCGACGACATCCAAGCCGAGGCGAAGCGCCAGCAGTGCGCCGTCGCCGATCTGCCATGTGCGTCGTTCGTCCGGACAATGCAAAATCGTGTGGCCGTGAAAGCCGACTATGTCGACCACAGTTCTTGGATTTTCGCAGAGAAAATGCTCGACGGCCTCGGCGTGCAACCGCGTTAGTTCCTCTTCGACCTCGCTCACCGGACCCTCGCCGCCCAGCACAGAGCGCAGCCTTTCCCGGAACTCCTGCGGGTAGGGGAGTGTCAGCGCGGGGCCTGGGCTGACCCGCTCGCGGCCGTCAGTCTCGATCATTGCGACGTCGATACCGTCGAGCGAGGTGCCGCTCATCAACCCGATCGCCCGCCACATGCGAGGGGAGTGTTGTGGCCCGGAACGTGCGCCTATGTTAGATGACGAAGCCATGACGACACCTCGTTCCCCCTTTCTCGCCACAGCGCTCGAACGCGGCTTCATCCATCAATGCACCGACATGGAAGCGCTCGACGAGCGGCTGCGCGCCGGCCGCGTTGTAGCCTACGTCGGCTATGACTGCACGGCGGACAGCCTGCATGTCGGCAACCTGGTTTCGATCATGCTGCTGCGCCTGCTGCAGCGCTGCGGGCACAAGCCGATCGTCCTGATGGGCGGCGGCACGACCCGGATCGGCGACCCTTCCGGCAAAGACGACGCACGACGGCTGCTGGATGATGCCGAAATCGCCCGCAATATTACGGGGATTCGCACTGTCTTCGCCAAGTTCCTGAAGTTCGGCGACGGACCGGACGACACCGTTATGGTCAACAATGCGGACTGGCTCGACGAGCTGCGCTACATCCCGCTGCTGCGCGACATTGGCCGTCATTTCTCGGTCAACCGCATGCTGACGCTCGAGAGCGTCCGGCTACGGCTCGAGCGCGACCAGCCCTTGAGCTTTCTCGAATTCAACTACCCGATCCTGCAGGCCTACGATTTTGGAGAGCTGGCCCGGCGCTATCAATGCGCGCTGCAGATCGGCGGCTCCGACCAGTGGGGCAACATCGTCGCCGGCGTCGAGCTCGCCCGGCGGGCGGAGGGACGCACGTTGTTCGGGCTCACGACGCCGCTGATCACGACCGCGTCCGGCGCCAAGATGGGCAAGACGGCGCAGGGCGCGGTCTGGCTCAACGCCGAGAAGCTGTCGCCCTATGAATACTGGCAGTTTTGGCGAAATACCGAAGATGCCGATGTCGGCCGCTTCCTGCGCCTCTTCACCGAACTGGATCTGGCCGAAATCGAGCGGCTGGAGCGCGGCGACGTCAATGAGGCAAAGAAGGTGCTTGGCGACCGAGGCGACGGCGCTTTGTCACGGCCCAGAAGCCGCCGAGGCCGCCGCCGAGACCGCGCGCGCCGTCTTCGAGGGCGGCGGTAGCGGCAGTGAATTACCGCAGACCCAAGTGCCCAGGAACGAACTGGCCCGCGGCATGCCGGCTTTCGAGCTATTCAGCCTCGCCGGCCTCGCCGCTTCCAATGGCGAGGCCCGGCGGCTGATCCGCGGCGGCGGCGCGCGCATCAACGACAGGGTCGTCGATAACGAGACGAAGCGTGTCAGCGAGGCGGACCTCGACCAGAACGGCGTATTGAAGCTCAGCGCCGGTCGTAAACGTCATGCCTTGGTTCGGCCGGTGTGAGGTGGAGTTGGCGTCAGCTCGCGGCTCCGGCAAACCGCCTGACTGCGCGTCAAGGCCCTTCGTTGACAGCTTTCTGGGCGCCTCTATGTTGCGCCGCGTTTCAGCCACCATGCGGCTGGAACGGCTGCCGTATGGTTGCGCTTTTCCAGATGAGCGAGCGCGAGCCGCCGGATCCGCTGGCGCGCCTTGGCGAAAGGATCGAAAAGCGCGTGCGGCAGGCTGTCCGCAGTCCAGCCTCCGGCCGGTGACCGTTCGGCCATGCAGCAGGGGCTCGGGCTCGGGCTGCGCATCGGCATCGAACTCGTGGTCGCGATCGGCGTCGCGACCGGGCTCGGATGGGCAATCGATCGCTGGCTCGGCACGCGGCCATGGGGGATTATCGTGCTGTTCTTCCTCGGGGTTGCCGCCGGGATGCTGAACGTTTATCGCGCAGTCTCCGGCATCAGCACCCCCGTGGGGTATCGGCGACCCGGCGAAGACGGCCCCGCCCCGCGACCGAGCCAGGACGCGTGGGACGACGACGAGAACTGATATGGCAATAGAACTTCATCCGCTCGAGCAATTCACGATCGCGCGCATTGTCCCTATCCATATCGGCGGGCTCGACGTCTCTTACACGAACGCGGCGCTGATGATGACGATAGCCGTCGTCTCCGTCACCGCGCTGATGGTGCTCGCTACCCGCCACGCGGCGCTGGTTCCGGGCCGATGGCAATCGGTTGCCGAAATGCTTTACGAGTTTGTCGCCGATATGGTGGACAGCAATATCGGGCAGGGCGGGCGGCAATTCTTTCCGTTCATCTTTACGCTCTTCACCTTTATTTTGTTTGCCAACCTGTTGGGGATGATTCCCTACAGTTACACCACGACCAGCCAGATCATCGTGACCTTCGCGCTCGCGGCGGTCGTGTTCATCCTTGTCACGACGATCGGCATCGTCCGGCACGGGTTCCATTTCCTCAGCCTCTTCGTGCCGCACGGGGTGCCGAAATTTCTGCTGTTGCTGCTAGTGCCGATCGAGATGCTGTCCTATTTCATCCGCCCGTTCACCCTCTCGATCCGGCTCTTCGCTAATATGCTGGCCGGACACACGATGCTGGCGATTTTCGGCGGCTTTGCCGCGAGTATCGGCTTCCTGGCGTTCTTCCCGACCGCGATCGACGTGCTGCTCGTCGCCCTGGAGTTTCTCGTCGCAGTGTTGCAGGCCTATGTGTTCGCCATCCTGACCTGCCTTTATCTTAATGAGGCGGTTCACCTGCACTGAATTCTTTTGCCTCACCCTTCAACCAAACGGAACATCGATATGGATCTCGCTGCCGCCAAAATGATCGGGGCCGGCCTTGCTTGTATCGCGCTCGTCGGAGCCGGTGTCGGCATCGGCAATGTGTTCTCGGCGCTGATCAACGCGGTCGCCCGCAACCCCGCCTCGCAAGGCCAGGTGCAGCCCTTTGCGTTTCTCGGCTTCGCGCTGGCCGAAGCGACCGGCCTCTTTGGCCTCGCCATCGCCTTCCTGATCCTCTTCGTGTTCTGAGCTCTCTCCGTCCTATGACTCTCCAGTATTTTACCCTCTCCCCCGCTGGCCGGGGGAGAGGGAAGGGTGAGGGGTCCGTCTTGCCGGTTTGCGGCCCCGCCCACCTCACCTTCCCACGCCTTCGGCGCGGGCCCCTCCCTCTCCCCCCTAAAGGGCGGAGAGGGGCTGCTCCCTCGGGAATCCAAGGCTAAGGCGATGCCGCAGCTCGAAATATCGACCTTTGTTCCGCAGCTGGTGTGGCTGGCTATCACTTTTGTGGCTTTGTACCTGCTGATGGCGGGGATCGGGCTGCCGCGGGTCGGTGGCGCCATCGACGCACGGCGCCGCCGGGTCGACGACGATCTGGCGCGTGCGGCGCAGCTGAAATCGGAGGCGGAGGCCATGCTGGCCGCCTATCAGGCAACTCTCGCGAGAGCCCGCGCGGAGGCGCAGGCGGCGGTCAAGGAGACAACCGACCGCATGGCGGCCGAAGCTGCCGAACGCCAGCGCCAGCTGAGCGAGTCCCTCGCACGACAGACCGCCGAGGCCGAGCGGCAGATTGTCGCGGCGAAACAGCGTGCTCTCTCCGAGATGCACGGCATCGCGACCGAGGTCGCCCGCTCGGTCACCGAGAAGATAACGGGCTCGGCCGCCGATCCGGCCAGTCTCGCCGCTGCGGTCGACCGAGCGCTTGCCGAGCGCGCCAGCTGATGGCTCATCTCTTTAGCGACGCAGAGTTCTATGTCCTCCTCGCCGTCGCAATCTTTCTCGTGGTCGTCTGGAAACCAATGCGGCGAACCATTGTCGGGGCGCTCGACTCGCGCGCGGAGCGCATTCGACAGGAGCTCGGCGCAGCGCGCAACCTGCGCGATGAGGCACAACAGGCGCTCGCCGCTTACCAGCGCCAACAGCAAGAAGGAGCGGCCGAGGCCCAGGCGATCATCGCCCATGCCAAGGAGGAGGCCGAGCGGATCGCGGCGCAGTCGCTGCGCGATCTCGAAAATACCCTGAGGCGGCGCGAACAGTTGGCGCAGGAGCGGATTGCGCAGGAAGAGGCGAAAGCCATCGCCGAGATCCGCGCGATCGCGGTCGACGTCGCGATCGCCGCTTCGCGTCACGTGATCGCCGCCTCGCTCGACGAGCGCCGCGGCTCGGCGCTGATCGACGACGCCCTCGCGGCATTGCCCCGCCAATTGCATTAGGTTCTGCAAGTCAGGTGCTGCGGTTAGGTGCTATCGGGCGCGGGTGCCTGGACGCGCCCCTTCCAGTACCCGCCGCGGCCGCGCCAGAACAGCACCGCCGAGGCGGCGGTTGCCGCGACGTAGAAAAGCGCGATCAGCGGCAGCAGCAAAGCAATCGGGCGCGGAGCACCGTAGGCCCGCAAAGTCGGCAGGAACGCAATGCTCATGCCGAGCCACGCAAACCCGCCACACGACATGCGCGACCGGCTCCGACGACAGCACCAGCAACGGCGGCGCCAGATAGGTCAGAGTCAGCAGCAATAGGGTGAGCGCCAGCATGAGGGCCGAATAGTCGAGCTGGGCGAAGGCGCTGCGCACGACCATGTCCCAGATCGGGCGCCATGACCGATATTCTCGGATGCTCGTCGTGTCCCGGGCCGGGCCGAGCCACACCTTGCCGACCGACTTGACCCTGCGGGCGAGCGCGCAATCGTCGATGATCTCGCCGCGGATGCTGCTCGATCCCACCGATCCGCTCCAGTGTCGCGGACCGAATCAGCATGCATCCGCCTGCCGCGCCTGCGGTGCGGCGCGCCGGATCGGCCACCCAGCGCGGTGGATAGAGTTTGAAGAAGAAGAAGACGAAGGCCGGGATCAGCAGCCTTTCCCAAAGACTGCGGCAATGCAATCGGACCATCAGCGAAACGAGATCGTAACCCTCGGTCTCGCACCGCGAGACCAGCTCACGCAAATTGCCGGAGCCGTGGACGATATCGGCGTCGGTCAGCAGAAAATGATCCGGCCGCATGGACTGAGCCGCTTCGATCCCTTGAGACATCGCCCAAAGCTTGCCGGTCCACCCCGGCGGGACGGGCTTTCCGCAGCAGATCGTCAGCCGGTCCGGGGCGCCCGCCGCGACTGCTGCGGTGCGCGCCGCCTCGGCGGTGCCGTCGCTGCTCTGGTCGTCGACCACCACAATGCGCAAGGAGCCGTCGTAATCTTGCTCAAGCAATGAGGCGACCGCACGGCCGATCACCTCAGCCTCGTCGCGTGCCGGGATCACAGCGACAACGGATCGCCCGCCGACGCTCGCCGCAGTAGGCGCCGGCCGGTATGGCAACCACCAAAAAGCACCGCGAAAGAACAGCAGATAGACCCAGATGGCGACCGTCGCCACGCCAATGGCCGTCGCCATGGCTAGCTAGGCTATGGACGCCGCAGCGGCCGGAAAAACTCGCGCACCTCGTTGGCGAGCGCCTCCGGCTGCTCCAGCGCGGCGAAATGGCCGCCGCGCGGCATTACGGTCCAGCGCCGGAGATCGGTGTAGGTCCGCTCAGCCAGCGAGCGGGGTGGACGCAGGATCTCGGCCGGGAACTGGGCATAGCCGGTCGGGACGTCGATGGTCTGTCCATCGGGAATGGGCCACGGCCGATGCCTGACCGCGTAATAGGGCCAAAAAGACGAGCCGATCGCACCGGTGAACCAATAAAAACTGATATTCGCGAGCAGCTGGTCACGCGTGAATGCCGCTTCTACATTGCCGCCGCAATCCGACCAGGTGCGGAACTTCTCGACGATCCACGCGGCCAGCCCCGCGGGCGAGTCGCTGAGCGCAAAAGCGAGCGTCTGCGGCTTGGTGCCCTGAATCCACTGGTAGCCAGTCTCGTCTCTGAGCCATATCGCGCGCTGGTCGAGATAGGCCTGCTCGTCGGGAGTGGGGTTGGCCAGATCCTGCTGATCACGCCGGATCGCCAGCAGGTTGAGGTGGATGCCGATCAGCTTCTCGGGATGGGCATAGCCAAGGCGCGAGGCGGTGATGGCGCCCCAGTCGCCCCCTTGGACGGCAAAGCTGGTGTAACCCAGCACGCCTCGCATCAGCTCGGCGAGGCAATCGGCGATCTCCTCGATGCCAAAGCGCGGCTGCCCCGATTTGAACGACAGACCGTAACCGGGCAGGGATGGCGCGACGACGGTGAAGGCGTCCGCGGGGTCGCCGCCAAAGCGCGCGGGGTCGGTGAGCCGCGGGATCAATTCCAGGAACTCGAAGACCGATCCTGGCCAGCCGTGCAGCAGCAGTAGCGGGCACGGGGCAGGCCCCTTGCCGGGCACGTGCAGGAAATGCAGATCGATACCGCAGAGCGGCACCTTGAATTGCGGGAAGGCGTTCAGCCGCGCTTCCTCGGCGCGCCAGTCAAAGGTGCCGTGCCAATAGTCCACGAGTTGCCGAAGGTATCCGATGTCGGTGCCGTACGCCCACGGGTCCCCTGGTCCCTGGTCTGGGAAACGGGTGCGGGCGAGCCGGTCGCGAAGATCGACGATTGCCTCGTCGGGGACTCTCAGGGGGAACGGTTCCGGTCGTGGGGCCATCAGAACCTCGTATCGTCGTAGTGAAGAAATGCGCCAGCTTACCACTGGGTATCCGCCGGTTAATTGACTTGAGCTACGGGCGGGCGGATTGTCACCACGGCATCAGGGAATGAACGCATGGGCATCGAAATTCGCCAAATGCATCCGCTTTTTGTCGGCGAAGTGAGTGGTGTGGACCTCTCCCGACCGCTCAAGCCGGCGGGTGTACGAGCCCTGTGGGAGGCGGTCGACCGTTACGCCGTGCTGGTGTTTCATGACCAGCGCTTGAGCGACGAGCGGCTGCGCGATTTCGCCGGCAAATTCGGCAAGCTCGAAATCGGCCGGTCCGCCGCCGAGGGCGGCAAAAGGCGGCTGGCCTTACCCGAGATTGGGGATATTTCGAACCTAGACGAAGAGGGGCGGCTGCGCGCACGTGACGACCGCCGGCGCCTCGACAGCCTCGGCAACCGTATCTGGCACACCGATGCGTCCTACATGCCTGTACCGGTCGTGCTCGGAATGCTGCATGCGGTTGCCGTGCCGCGGGCCAGCGGGCTGGGCGGCGGCGAGACCGAATTCGCCGACATGCGCGCGGCCTACGACGCATTGCCCGAGACGATGAAGGAAGCAGTCAACGGGCTCGTCGCCGAGCACGACGTCTTCTGGTCGCGCGGCCAGATCGGCTTCACGGAGTTTCTGCCCGGCGAGCGCGAGAAATATCCCCCCTCACGACAGCGGCTGGTGCGCCGTCACCCCGGCTCGCAGCGGAGAACCCTCTATTTGTCGGCGCACGCCTCGCACATCGTGGGCTGGCCGGTGCCCGAGGGCCGCATCCTGCTCTACGATCTCAACCTGCACGCCACCCGGCCCGAATTTGTCTACCGCCATGAATGGCGGATCGGCGACCTCGTCATTTGGGACAATCGCTGCACCATGCATCGCGGCCGACCGCACGATGACTCCCACCCGCGCGATCTGCGCCGCGCAACCACCCTCGATGTATGCTCGACCTTGGACGAGGCCGCTTAGCGCAGCGAGGCGGGTGGGGGTCATCCCCGGCCTAGTTCGCCATTGCCGGCTCGCGGACCTTCGCCTGCTCGAAGGCTGGCATCACCTCGGAGGCGAACCACTCGAGCTGTTCGAGGCAGACCGCTTTCGGCACGCCGACAGACAAGCTCACCGAAACCCGGTCGAGGCCCGGATAGCGCCGCTCAAGGCTCTTCAGATGCTCGACGACCTGCTCCGGCGAGCCGCACAGGAAGCCGCCATTGGCGATGGCGTCTTCGATCCGGGGCAGCTTTGCAGCCGGGGCGCGCTTCGGATCGCGCATGATCTCGATCTGCTCGTCGGTCAAGGCCCGAACCAGCCGCAGCTCGCCAAACATCTTCATGTTCTCTTCGTAGAATTTGGCGGCTTCTCGAATCCCCTGTTCCCGGTTTTTGGCGAGATAGAAATGGAAGCCGAAACACAGCCGCTCGCCCAGCTCGAGATGTTGGCCGCGCCGCGCATGCGCTTCCTGCCATCCGAGGACCACTCTGTGCATCGCACCACCTTCGGCCGAGCCGCCGCCGATCAGTCCCCTGATCCCGTGCTTGGCCATAAAATCCATGGCCCGTGCCGTGCCGCCCTGAATGGGCTGCCAGCACTCGACCGGGAGCCGCAACGGTCGCGGCACTACGGTCAGCTCCTTGAGTGTGTAGCCGCGATACGGCACTTCCGGCGGCAAGGTGTAATATTTGCCGCGATGTGAGAACGACTCTTCGTTGAACGCCTTGAAGATGATGTCGACCTGCTCTTCGAAGAGTTCGCGGTTGGCCGATTGGTCGAGCAGCGGCGAGCCGAAGGTTTCGACCTCTCTTGTATGGTAACCGCGCCCGACGCCGAAAATAATGCGCCCGCCGGTCAGAATGTCCGCAGTGGCATAATCCTCGGCCAGTCGCAGCGGGTGCCACATCGGGGTAATGTTGAAGCCGCAGCCGATCTTCAGACGCTTGGTGACATGGGCGAGATGGAGCGCCGTCATCAAAACGTTCGGGATGCATTCATAGCCTTCGTGCTGAAAATGGTGCTCGGCCATCCAGAAGGCATTGTAACCGGCGCGATCCATCAACTGGGCCATCGCCTGGGCCTTGTCGAAAACGCCGGCCAGGTCTTCGTTGGGAAATCGACGGTCGTTCACCGGAGTGCCGCCATAGCCGGCATTTTCCATGTCGATATGTCCCGCGAATAGACTATCGAATTTCGTAATCATGCCAGGTCCTCCAAAGCTGAATGCCGATCGAGCCTCAGCCCGCATCTTAGACCACCATTCACCGGTGGCAACCCGGAACCCCTGCGTTGCCCTGCCCGCGCGCCGGGACTACTTTCGGGCGATCAACTCGGGAGTATTCGGAATGCGGCTTTTGATGCGGTCAATGGCGGTGGCCTATTGCGCGTGCAATATCGCCGCCGCCGATGCACAAGTGGTCGGCGGCACCATTACTGCCGATCACGCCGGCATCGGCAAAGTTCAGGCCCAGATCCACAAATCCGACCAAGCCATCGCAGTTGTCAGCCAGCTCAATCGTTCGTCCTCGAGCGTGGAATGCAACGGTGTCTGTTATTTTCCAAGCAGCAGCAGGCCGATAGCTTGGAAATGTGATCCGGGACGGAAGTGCGACTTGATTTGTACGGTCATTCCGCCGGTTGGCGGGTGCAATTGAGTGGCGAGCGCGCGGGCACCACGACCGGCGCGCTCCCTATTACGGCTCAGCCCGGCTGAAAAGTAAGGGTCATTTCCGCGATACCGGCCGCGACATTGAGACCGGTGGTCCCTTCGATACTGACCGGCTGCAGTGCGACCGAGTTCCCGGAGCCGCCGACCAGCACGTTGGCGCCGGCCCCGACCCCGACCGTCGCGCTGCCGGTAGCGCCGGCATAAGTCCCCGACAGCGAGCCCGGCGCCATATTGGCGGTCGGCGCGACTACTCCCCAAACGATTACACCGCCTTGGAGATAGCCGATGTCGACGCCGAATTTGTTGATCGCGCCGACGTAATGTTGAGGAGGCCCGCCGCCCGAGGGCGAGAAGGTGCAGTTGATCGCCCGCGAGGAGCCGAAGATGAAGCCAAAGCCGCTGGCGACGTTGCAGGTGAGCACCCCGACCTTGATGCCCTGGGCCTGCGCCGGGGCGCCGATCGTCAAGCCGCCGGCGGCCAAGCCGAGCGCGCAGATCGCAATCGCGAGTTTTCTGAGCATACTGTCAACCTCCTGGTTCCACAATCCGCTGGCGCGAAGCCGAAACAGCGGGTCATATACCGTGGTTCCGCCGCCGGACGCCATGGTTAAGTTACCTGCCGTTTCGGCAGCCGCCCTGTCATCGACCTTACGTTTCGTGGTCCCGGAGGGGCCCCTTGACAATCTGAACTTCGGTGAACGTCGGGCGTTCCAGCGGCAAATCGCGCGTTGGACATCACGGGGTGACGGGCTGAGGCTGGGGGCGGAGAACCGGCAAACCGGGCGAGTTTTTATCGATGGTAATTGTCACAATTAATCCGCTCGCGCCGGCGGCGTTTTTTTGGAACAATCGATTCCCGCGGTCCGAACTGGCCGTGAACCAACTCGACAGGAAGCTGACTTGATCAGAGACAGGAATTTTCGTCAAACCCGGCGCCGCGATTTCGACGACGACGGGTATGATCCGCATCTCCGGGAATTTGGCGGCGCCCCGCGTTTCCCGCAGCCCCGTTTCGATGCACCACCATCCGGCCCGCCGGTGCGCGCCGTCGTCAAATGGTTCAAACCCGAGAGAGGCTTCGGGTTTGTCGAGCTGACGGACGGCTCGGGGGACGCGTTCCTCCACGCCAGCGTGCTCGAACGCAACGGCATCACCGCGGTGCAGGCGGGTGAAACGCTCGAGATCCGCGTGGCGCCGGGACAAAAGGGACCGCAAGTCACCGAAGTCCTCAGTGTCGACAGCAGCACGGCGGCGCCGCCCGCGGCGCGGCGGTCGGCCTATCCGGCGGCAGCTGGCCGGGCGCCACTCTCCACCGAGGCGACCGTCGAGGAAGCCGGCATGGTGAAGTGGTTCAACGCCCAGAAGGGGTTCGGCTTCATCGTTCGCGACGATGGCGGCAAGGATGCTTTCATCCACGCCTCGGTGCTCGAGCGATCCGGGGTCGCCACCCTCAATGAGGGTCAGCGTGTGCTGATCGACATTGCCGAGGGCCGCAAAGGCCCCGAAGCCGTCCGGGTCCGTCTCGCCTAGATCAGGTTCGGGCGGCTCCCGCCGCCCGCATCCGGAAGGGAGGGAGCGCGTCGATTTCGGCGCGGCTATTCACGTCCGCCCTCTCCCTTATCCTAGGCCTCGGGGAGGGTCAGGATGGGGCAAGCCCGGCGAGGGCGAGAATGTCAAGCGGCGTTTCTGTCGAGCAATTCGATATGGACATTCTGCGGGCCGCGGAGAAAGGCGATCCGAACCCCTGGCCTGATCGTCTTGGGTTCCACCGTAAATTCGGCGCCCTTTTGCTTGAGCTCGGCGACGACCTGGTCGATCCCGTCGACGCGCAGCCCGATATGCTCGAGCCCGAGATAGGGCGGTTCCGGCGGCGCAGCCACGGCCTGCTCCGGTGGGACCTGCGCGATGAAGACTGCCACCCCGCCGAGATTGAGGTCGAGGCGCGGCCTGCCGTCCGACTGCACCGAGCGAATGATCTCGGCGCCGAACATCTTCTCGTACCAGCGGGCGGTCGCTTCCGCATCGGGGCTGCGCAAATGGATGTGGTCGTAGGTGAAGGCGGTCATGCGTTTCTCCCTTGATCGGCTAGCTCACAACTCTAGGCCCGAGCCGATGCCCATGCCACCCCGATCACGCGCCGCGGATCTTCGGCTGAGGGTCAGCCAGCCGACATGATTGCGCTTTTCGTACAGCACCGGCATCGATCCTCCTTCGATCCCGCGCGGCAGCCATACAATTAGCGGGCTATCGGCGGAGAAGCGAAATTCCTATAACTGCCCCCGTTGCCGCCGGAAGGTGCGGTCGAGCGCGCACAACAGGAGAGGGATGGATGCGCTGGGTTGTTTTTCTTGCTCTCGGAGCGATGCTTGCCGCCAGCACATCGGCCGCGGCCGCAACGCAGTGCGACCGGCTTCTCGCCCGCCTCGCCAACCAAATCGCGGATGCCACTTGCGCCGAGAGCACAGACCTGACCACCAACAACCCGGCGACCACGCCGCCTGACAACTCGCTGCCCAGCCTTCCGGGAGGTGCGTTTACTCCGACGACCGATCGCGCGGTGATCTCGCCAAGTGCACCGAACCGCACGCCGATTACAAAAGCCGTGCCGGGCGTTCAGCTGGATGCGCGCATTTCCGACGACCCGACCGGCGAGGCCCGGATCCTGTTCCGGTTGCCGAACCAGTGGAACGGGAAGCTCGTCATTGCCGGCGCCTCGGGGACGCGCAGCGAGTTCAACGGCGATTTCGCCTGGAGTGATTACGTGCTGCAGCAGGGCTATGCCTACGTTTCGCAGAACAAGGGTGTGCTCAATCTTTATCTGACAACAGCACCCGATCCGTTGGGATGCCGGCTCAATCCCTCGTCGTCTATATTTGTGCACTTCTACGACAATGACCCGGGGCAACCGTTCACCCGGTGGACCGAGTTCATGAATGAGGCGGCTCGCATCGGAAAGAATGCCGTCGCCGGCTATTACGGCCGATATCCGCGCCGCACCTATGCCGTCGGCACCTCGAATGGCGGCTATCAAGTGCGGCGGGCACTCGAGACTGCACCCGAGCTCTACGATGGGGGGATCGACTGGGAAGGAACGTATGTCGATGCGGTGGCGCCGAATATCCTGAGCGCGCTACCCCCGGCAATTCTCAACTATCCCGATTACGTCGGCTCGGGGTTCGACCCGAACAGCACCGCGGCGAAAAACATCCTCGTGACCGGCTATCCGCCCGACCTGGTCTCTGGCACGACCTCGCTGTGGGGTCTTTATTGGGGCTCGTTTTGGGAGGTTACACTATGCCAATGGCAGAAGCGGCTCGATCCGACTTATGACACTTACGTTTCGGGCACCGGAACCTACAGCTACGTCGATCGGCTGTCGGCCTCGGACGTCGGCGCCGATGTCGCCGCAATAACCACCACGGGCAATATCGGCAAGCCGCTGATCACGGTGGCCGGAACCATGGACGCGCTGCTGCCGATCAATTTGCACGCCCGCGCCTATGAGCGCGCCGTTGCCGCCGCGTTGTCCGAAGGCGGTGATGAAGGGGATCACGAGCACCGTGGCCATCCGCCATACCGGCTCTACGAGGTGCAGAACGGTAACCATATCGAGACCTATAAGGATACCTTTCCGCAGCTCGAGCTGATCCAACCTCATGCGCAGAAGGCCTTTGATCTGTTGGTGAACAGTGTTGAGTATGGCGTCGAGCTCCCGCCGGATCAGTGCATCCCGCGGGGCGGCGAGATCGCCGCGGCGCCCACTCAGCCCGGCCACTGTGCCCAACTCTTCGCACCGTGAGCCGCCCGCGTTAACATTGCTCGCGAGACGCTTCCCCGGCAGCATCGAGAGCCGCTCTTCCTGGGTGGCGGCGACGATCACGCTCGCCATCCTTTCCTTTTCCTACGGCGCCCCGCTGATCGTCGTCGTGGGGCTGAAGCCGATCGCGGCTTCCCTCGGTACCGACCGGTCGGTGGTGGCATTGGCTGCCTCGCTGGTCTGGCTCGGCACCGGCCTCGGCGGCATTCTCATGGGGCGTATCGCCGATCGGATCGGGATGCGGCAGGTTGCGATCTTCGGGGCCGCAATGACGGCGCTGGGCCTGGCGGTTTCGGCAATCGGCCAGACCTGGGCGCTGGTGCTCGGCAGCGCCGTCCTGATCGGTTTCTTAGGCAACAGCGCGCATTTCCCGCCGCTCGTCACCTATGTCAGCCGCTGGTTCGACCGGCGGCGCGGGACGGCGGTCGCCCTGATCTCGTCGGGGCAATATATCGCCGGCGTCGTCTGGCCGACGCTCTTCGAGCGCGGCATGGACGCCTTCGGTTGGCAGGCGACAATGGTCGGGTTCGCCGTCGTGATCGCAGCGGCGATCGTGCCCTTGGCGCTCCTGTTGCGCCCGCCCCCGCCGCCGGTCCGGACGGAAGGCTCGGCGGTCCATCTGCACCGCCGAGCCCAGGCCCTCCGGTTGCAACCAAATCTGGTTCAGGCGCTGCTCTGCGCGGCGTCGTTCCTGTGCTGCGTGCCGATGGCAATGCCCGCGGGCCATCTCGTGGCGTTCTGCAGCGATCTCGGCATCCCTGCGGCGCGCGGGGCGGCGATGCTGTCCGTGCTGCTCGGTTGCGCCTTCATCAGCCGGATGTTCTGGGGGTGGTTGACGGACCGGATCGGCGGGCTCGCCGCGGTATTTGCCGGCTCGGCCTGCCAGGCGGTGGCGATCGCGGCGTTTACCGTGACCCAGAGCGAGGCTGGCCTGTTTGCGGTCTCGGCTGTCTATGGGCTCGGGTTCAGCGGCATCATCCCGGCTTATGTCGTGGCGATCCGAGATCTTTTCCCGTCCGCCGAGGCGTCCTGGCGCGTGCCGACCTTGCTGTTCACCGGCATGTCCGGCATGGCGTTCGGCGGCTGGTTCGCCGGCGCGCTCTATGACCATTTCGGCTTCTACGCGCCGGCCTTCGCCGCCGGCGCGCTTTTCAATCTCGCCAACCTCCTGGTGATCGGGTTCCTCGTCGTGCGCCAGGCGCGCCAATCGAGCGTTCCGGCGGTCTCGCACGCTTAATCAGTCTCCAGCCCAATGGATGACGTAGCAGAGGGGAGGAATGTCATGACAGAGCTGACCGGTGGCGTAGGCTTCCGCCTGCACGGCAAACCCAGCGCGGGCAGGCGAGCGCGCCTGTGCAATCGCCGCAGCACTAGCGGCCTCGGTCACGGGCGGAACGGCCGCCGCGGCCACCCTCGACCATGCGCCGTACGGCACCACGCAAGGCGGGCAGGCGGTCGAGATTTTCACGATGACCAACGACCACGGCCTGCGCGTGCGTTTCCTGAGCTTGGGCGGCGTGATCACCGAAATCGACGTGCCCGACCGCGCCGGACGGCTCGACGACATCGTGCTCGGCCTCAACAATTTGCGGGAATACGAGACGCTCCCCGGCCATTTCGGCGCGATCACCGGCCGCTACGCCAACCGTATTGGCGGTGCGCAGTTCACGCTGAATGGCCAGACCTATCATCTGATCGCCAATAACGGCCCCAATACGCTGCATGGCGGCCCCAATGCGCTCGACCGTCAGGTCTGGACAGTAACGCCGCTGACCGTGCCGGACGGGGTCGCGGCAACGCTCAGCTATGTCAGCCCGGATGGCGACCAGAACTTTCCCGGCACACTGACGACGCACGTCACTTATACGCTGACCAACGACGATGTGCTGCAGATCGCCTACGTCGCGAGCACCGACAAGGATACGGTGATCAACTTCACCAACCATTCCTATTTCAACCTGGCCGGCAACGGCTCCGGTTCGGTTGCGGATCAGACATTGCTGGTGAACGCCGACCGCTATACCCCGACCGGACCCGATCAGATCCCCACCGGAGAGATCGCGCCGGTCGAAGGCACACCGCTCGACTTCCGGCAGATGATGCCGATCGGCGCCCGGCTGCACAGCGCGTTCCAGCAGATGGTCTATGCGCATGGCTACGACCACAATTTCGTGCTGAACAAAGGCCCCGGCGACGGCGTGACGTTTGCCGCGCGCGGCTATGACCCGCGCACCGGCCGCATCATCGATTGTTTCACGACCGAGCCGGGGGTGCAGGTCTACACCAGCAACGGCATGAACGGCTCGGTGGTCGGGTCGTCAGGCACGACCTATCGCCAGACCGAGGGGTTCACGCTCGAGACGCAGCATTTCCCGGACAGCCCCAACAAACCGAATTTTCCGACGACGGAGTTGAAGCCGGGACAGGATTTTCGTTCGACGACGATCTTCCGCTTCGCGACGGACGCGCCCCTCCCGCCGCTGCCGCGCTGAGGGCCAATCGCGTCGGTTCGCGGTGTTAGCGCGTCCGGTTAAGGCCGATGATCCGACCTCTCGATCCTGATCGGCGCTTCTGAGAGGTGCCACCTACGGACCTTCGCCTAACTGGTTCCAAATACCGGAACGCGTGCCGAAGGGAGACGATTACATGTCGGTGACCAGCTTTTATCTTGGACAGTACATTGCCATATCTTCCTTTCCTTGCAAGGCAGGCTCCTGAAATGTTCTCAGGACCTGAAGTGGTAGCATATCGGCCAGCACAGGGGGAGCGAATGAGCGGGCTTCGGGAGTTTATGGGGCAGTTCGGAACGGAGGATCGGTGCATCGAGCACCTGGCGGGACTTCGGTGGCCCGCGGGCTATGTCTGCGCTCGCTGTGGCGGGCGGAAGCCTGGCGCCTGAAGGAGCGGCCGCGGATATACGAGTGTCGCGGCTGTGGTCACCAGGAGTTGGTGACCGCCGGTACAATCTTCCATCGGACGCGGACGGATCTGCCGAAATGGTTCCTGGCCGCCTATCTGATCGGCCGCGAAAAGCGTGGAGTCTCCGCCAAATTCCTGCAACGGGAGCTTGGTGTCGCGTATCAGACGGCGTGGACTATCGCCACAAGCTGCGCCATGGCCTCAGCGAAGATCCCACATGGCCGATCGGCGGCTACCCGAAGCCGCCGAGTCCTTCACCCGTGCCGCGTTGGCCGCTGCAAATGCGCGCGGCCCCGTTGCAGGTAATCTTGGTAGCCTTGCGCAGGGAAGACGCACCAGGATTTAACGTGCGGCAAAACGTGCAGCCGATCTGGCTCCGATTATTCAAGCAATCAAGGCTGAGGGCATCACCGGTACCACGGAGATTGCCGCCGTCTGGACGCTCGGGGCGTGCCTGCCGCGCGCGGAGGTCAGTGGCGGGCCATCCAAGTGCGAAGGGTGCTTGCGCGTTTTTGATAGCGGCCAAAATCGACGAATCACCCTACCGGGCGTGCTCTAGTCGCCGGAAGGACAGCTTTGGGCCAGTCGCGTCGGTTCGCGCGCACTGTAAGCGCGTCCGCTCGAGGCCTATGATCCGACCCTCTCGATTTTGATCAGCGCGTTTGAGGGGGTGCCCAGAAGTGGTGAACGGCGCGGTGGTCGGGTCGTCAGGCACGACCTACCGGCAGACCGAGGGATTCACCCTCGAGACGCAGCATTTCCCGGACAGCCCAAATAAACCGAATTTTCCGACGACGGAGTTGAAGCCGGGACAAGATTTTCATTCGACGACAATCTTCCGCTTCGCGACGGACGCGCCCCTGCCGCCGCTGCCGCACTGACATGCACCGCCGCCGCGCGGCAACGTCACCCTCCTGTCGCTGCAGGAGGAAGCTAGCCCGGCTCCTGGAGCCGGTCGCGGTTGCGAACACCATCCCGCGCCGAAGCGTTTCGAGGCGCCCCGCGTCGTCCTAGTGGTGAAATCAGCGGAGCTACCCGCCGGCTCGGAGAAAGAGCGTGTTCCGACCCCGGGTTGACAATTCGCCCCCTATTCCTGCGGGGGAGATTGACGTTTGGATGTACAAATATACATCATAACTGCATGACTCTAGTGGTCGTCGGGTTTGATTGGGATCGCGGGAACCGGGACAAATGCCAGAAGCACGGTGTCTCGACCGCCGTCATCGAAGGCCTTTTCGGCAGCCCGATCGCCGTGTTCCCGGACCCGGAGCACTCCGCCCGCGAGGAGCGGTTCAAGGCGATCGGCCGCACAGAAGATGGGCGCGGCGTGCTGATTATCTTCACATTGCGGGTGCATGACGGCGAGACCCTGATTCGACCGATCAGCGCACGCTACATGCGCCGGAAGGAGACCGAGCACTATGAAGAAGAAGTTGCCAAAACTGCAGAGCGACGAAGAGGCTGAGGAGTTCGTCGCCAATGCCGATCTGACCGACTACGATCTATCGGAGCTCCGGACAGTCCTCTTCGAATTCCAACCAAAGAGCGAGCGCGTCAACATGCGCTTGCCGAAGCCGCTGCTCGATGCCGTGAAGGCGTCAGCCGTCAAGGCCGGTGTGCCCTATCAGCGCTTTATTCGCCAAGTGCTCGAAGCGGCGGTTGGAGGTCCGTCTCGGCGAAGGCCGGGGTCATAGGCAGAGTCGCCGCAAGAGTAACGAAGCTGATCGATCCAAGATGTTGAGAGTTCGACCGAGACCGCCTCGAAGAGGCGCATCTCATTTTGCGACGGCTCGAATTCGAGCGTCAGCGGCCAGCGCTCGGTATAGTTGATCGGGTGCCGCAGGGTGCGCTTGCAGTCGCATCAACGGGCCTTGAACCCATATGAGAACGTATCAGAAACACACGGCCCTGTCGATGGCGATGATGTCGTCCTTACCTCGCAATTCCCTGCTACTTCCCTGCCAAGCGCTCGGCAGGGAAAAAGAATTCCCTGCCATTGCACAGGGAGACCGCCGCAAGATATTGATTTTGCAGGGCTCAGCGCCGGAAATCGAAAAAATTTCCCTGTTCTTTCCCTGTCAGCAGGGAACCCCAATATGACTCCCAACCCGAAGGAGAGTTCCCCGCTGCAGATTTGCTGCAGGTGCAGCGGCGATTAATCATCGGGTGCAATGATGGCGGCCGGGCGGGGACGCTGCGCTACAAAAGACAGCCCAAGCGCGCCGCCAAGTGGGGCGCGGCAGGAGAGAACATGAGAAGTCGTCGAACGGCGGTGCTCGGCGGGTCCGGGTTTATCGGCCGCTATGTGGTCAAGCGGCTGGCCGCTCGCGGCGACGTGGTCCCGGTGGGCTGCCGCAACCCCGAAGAGGCGAAGTTCCTGCGGCCGATGGGCGATGTCGGGCAGGTCGAGCCGGTCAATGCAACGATCGACGATGAGGTCGTGCTCCCCGCCTTCCTTGCCGGGAGCAGTGCGCTGGTAAATTGCGTCGGCATCTTGCGCGAGAGCGGATCGCAGACTTTCGAGAGGGTCCACCACACCGGTCCGGCGGTGCTCGCCCGGATTGCGCGGGACGCCGGCGTGGAACGATTCGTCCATATCTCGGCAATCGGGGCGGAGCCGCGTTCGGCTTCCGCCTATGCCCGCACCAAGGCCGCCGGCGAGGCAGCGGTGCGCGATGCCTTCCCCACCGCAACGATCCTGCGCCCCTCGGTGGTGTTCGGGCCGGAAGACCAGTTCTTCAACCGCTTTGCCGCAATGGCGATGATCATGCCGGCCCTGCCGCTGATCGGTGGCGGGGAAACCCGGTTCCAGCCGGTCTATGTCGGTGATGTCGCCGATGCGGTGATCAAATGTCTCGAGGATCCGGCGACCGCCGGGCGCACCTACGAGCTCGGGGGTCCCAAGATCTATACTTTTCGCGAGCTGCTCGAACTGCTTTTGCAAGAGATCCGGCGCAAGCGCTGGTTCATCGACCTCCCCTTCGGGGTCGCCGGGTTGCAGGCACGGTTGATGTCGATTCTGCCGAACCCGCCGCTGACACAAGATCAGGTCGAGCTGTTGAAGCGCGACAACGTCGTCTCGCCCGGCGCCTTGACGCTGTCGAGCCTGGGTATCGCGCCGACCCCGGTGGAGGTCATCCTGCCGACCTATCTCGACCGCTTTCGACAGGGCGGCTGGTACGAGCGGCGGCAGTCGGCGTGACCCGGCTTTGACAACCTAGTTCGTTTCGTTAAGGTCGCGCCGATTTTCCTCGTGGGGACGAACATCATGGCAGCGCTGGGCAAGGTTCTGTGGCTCATCGCCGCGCTCGTTATGGGAGGCAGTGCGATGGCGGCGGATCTGGAGAACACCCTCTACATGGACGTGCCCGCCGGGCGCGTCGTCATCGAAATGCGGCCCGATCTTGCGCCGGAAACGGTTGCGCAGATCAAGAAGCTGGTGCGCCAGGGCTTCTATGACGGCATCGTTTTCCATCGCGTGATCGACGGCTTTATGGCGCAGACCGGCGATCCCAAGGGCGACGGTACCGGCGGCTCGGGCCACAAGCTCAAAGCCGAGTTCTCCGATGAGAAGCATGTGCGGGGCGTCGTCTCGATGGCGCGCGCCTCTGACCCGAACAGCGCCGACAGCCAGTTCTTCATCATGTTTGCGCCGGCCCCGTCGCTCGACGGCAAATACACGATCTGGGGTAAGGTCACCTCGGGCATGGAATACATCGACCAGATCAAGAAGGGCGATTCCTCCCGGAACGGGACCGTCACGAACCCCGACAAGATCATCAAAATGCAGGTCGCCGCCGACGCGGAGAAGAAGTCGTAGCCTACTGCCGGTGGTTTCCCCTCACCCTCCCGCTGCGCAGGCTCCTGTCTCGTCCGGTGCTGCCCCCACCCTTCCCTCCCACGCCTGCGGGGGAGGGTTAGGGTGGGGGCTCCACGGGTTGCGGCGCTCGTGGAGGCCTGGTTCCGGCTGGCTCGCCTCGCTCGCCGTCTACCGCGAGCCGCGGCTGATCGCGGTGCTGCTGATGGGGTTCGCGAGCGGGCTGCCGCTCGCCTTGACCTTTGGGACGCTGTCGTTCTGGCTTTCCGAGGTCGGCGTTTCGCGCACCTCGATCGGCCTCTTCGCACTGGTCGGCATTTCCTACAGTCTCAAATTCCTGTGGTCGCCGGCCATCGACCGGTTGCCGATCCCGTTCCTTACGGAACGCCTCGGGCGGCGCCGCGGCTGGGCCTTGGCGATCCAACCGGCGCTCGCTCTCGCGATCCTGGCGCTCGGCCTGACCGACCCGCGATCCGATCCCGGCGCAACCGCGCTCGCCGCGGTCGTCGTCGCCTTCCTGTCGGCAAGCCAGGACATCGTCATCGACGCCTACCGGATCGAGCTGTTGCGGCCCGAAGAGCAGGGCGCCGGCGCCGCCGCGACGCAATGGGGCTACCGCTTCGGCATGCTCGCCGCCTCGGCCGGAGCGCTCTATGCCGCGAGTTTTGGCGGCTGGAGCTTCGCCTACGCGCTGATGGCCGGGTTGATGTTCATCGGGATGGCGGCGGTCTGGTTCACACCAGAACCTGGCGGCATCCACCCGCTCGAGCCATTGCCCGGCGATTCCGCCCCCGCGAGGGCCGCAGCCTGGCTCGAGCGCGCCGTCTTCGCCCCGTTTGCCGATATGCTGACGCGGCGCGGGGCGATCGCGATCCTCGCTTTCGTGATCCTCTACAAATTCGGCGACGCGCTCGCCGGAACGATGTCGAACCCGCTCTACGTCTCGCTCGGCTTCACCAAGGTCGAGGTCGCCAATATCGGCAAGGCTTACGGCTTCGTCGCCAACCTCGCCGGACTTGCGGCGGGAGGAGTGGTCGTGCTGCGGCTCGGAATATTCCGGGCGCTGCTCGTGTGCGGCGTCCTGCAGATGCTCTCTAACCTGATGTATGTGCTGCAGGCCTGGGTCGGGCACGATCTGCCGATACTTGCGCTGACCATCGGCGTCGAGAACTTGACCGGCGGAATGGGGTCGGCGGCGTTTGTCGCCTACCTCTCGGGGCTGTGCAACCTCGCCTTCACCGCGACGCAATATGCGCTCTTGACCTCGCTCGCGGCGATCGGCCGCACGACATTGTCTGCGTCGGGCGGCGCGCTCGCCGACGCGCTCGGCTGGAGCCCCTTTTTCGCCCTCGCCACCGCTGCCTGCCTGCCGGGCCTCGTCCTGCTCGCCTGGATCATGCGGCTAGAGGGAGCGGGAGAGCATTAGGAGGTGCGCGATCAAGGGGAACGTCACAAAAGCTTCTCGCGGCTGTGGCAATTTGGCAATTGCGGTGCCATAGACGCATGCACGGCGTCGAATCGGTCGCGGGGGATGCATATGAAATGGACGATGATGGCCGCCGCTCTGGCGGCGTGCCTGAGCGTGCCGTTCGCCGAGGCCATCGCGGAGCCGATTGAACTACAATGGTGGCACGCGATGACCGCAGTCAACGCCGAGCGGGTCAACAAGATCGCCGCCGACTTCAACGCCTCGCAAGCGGCTTACAAGATAGTCCCGGTGTTCAAGGGCTCTTATGCCGAGACGATGAACGCCGGGGTTGCCGCCTATCGCGCCGGCAACGCGCCGCACATCATCCAGATCTTCGAAGTCGGCACCGCGACGATGATGGCCGCCAAGGGTGCCGTAACGCCGGTTTATCAGCTGATGGCCGAGGCCGGCGAGCCCTTCGACCCGAACGCCTATCTGCCCGCGGTGACCGCCTATTACAGCACGGCGGACGGGAAGATGCTGTCGCTGCCGTTCAACAGCTCGACCGCGATCACCTATTGGAACAAGGATGCCTTCAAAAAGGCGGGGCTCGACCCGGAAAAGGCACCCGCGACCTGGCCCGAGACCATCGCGACAGCGCACAAGCTGCGGGCAGCCGGCGCCGCCTGCGGCCTGACCGTCGCGTGGCTCAGCTGGACGCAGATCGAGCAGTTCAGCGCCTGGCACAACATTCAGCTCGCGACCGAGGCGAACGGTCTCGACGGTGCCGATGCCGTGCTCGAATTCAACAACCCAGTCGTCGCCAAGCACGTCGGCAACCTGGCGGACGCGCAGAAGGACAAGAGCTTCGACTATGGTGGGCGGACGAGCGAGCCCGAGGGCAAGTTCGTCAACGGCGAATGCGCCATGATCCAGACCTCGTCCGCCGCCTTTGGACTATTCAAGGCCGGTGCAAAATTCGATTTCGGCATGGCCGAACTGCCCTATTACCCGGATGTCGCCGGAGCGCCGCAGAACTCGATCATCGGCGGCGCGAGCCTGTGGGTCATGGGCGGCAAGAAGCCCGAGGAATACAAGGGCGTCGCCAAGTTTTTCACCTTCCTGTCGCAGACCGGTCTGCAGCAAGAGCTGCACGAGGTGACGGGTTACCTGCCGATCACCAAAGCCGCCTATGCGGCGACCAAGGCGTCCGGGTTCTACGACAAGAACCCGGGCCGCGAGATCCCGGTCATCCAGATGATCGCGAAGCCGCCGACCGCGAATTCGCGCGGGCTGCGTCTCGGCAATCTGGTGCAGATTCGCGACATCATCGCCGAGGATCTCGAAGCAACCTTCGCCGGCAAACAGGCTGCGCAGAGCGCACTGGATGACGCGGTCAAGCGCGGCAACGGCCTTCTGCGGCAGTTCGAGCGGAACACCCAGCAGTAACGGCGGGCGTGACGCCCGCTGAGTGTCGGGCAGAAAATGGCGAGCATATTAGCAACGCAATGTCCGTCGCCGATCAGAACCATGCGATAACCGCTCGCCCGCGCAAGCGGGGCGAGGTGATCGGCTGCGGGGTCCATTCTTTTTAAGGCCCCCGAATGGAGCGGCGCGTCGTCTTTCCGGGCCGGCTGTTCCCCGTATTGTTGCTCGGACCCCAGCTCGCGGTGACCTTTGTTTTCTTCTTCTGGCCAGCCGGGCAGGCGATCCTGCAATCGGTGCAGCGCGGCGATGCCTTTGGTTTGTCGACTCGGTTTGTCGGGTTGGCGAATTTCGGCGCGGTGCTCGCCGATCCGTTCTACCTCGCCTCGGTCGAGATCACCCTGGTCTTCAGTCTCGCCGTCGCGGTTCTGGCCCTGAGCTCGGGGCTGCTGTTCGCGGTGATGGCCGACAGAGTTGTTCGCGGCGCCGCCTTCTATAAGACGGTGCTGCTACTGCCCTATGCGGTAGCCCCCGCCATCGCCGGCGTTCTGTGGCTGTTTCTGTTCAATCCGAGCGTCGGCATCGTCGCAGCGGCCCTGAGGCGCGCCGGTGTCGACTGGAATTACCTGCTGAACGGCCGGCAGGCGCTGTTGCTTGTCATCTTCGCTGCCGCCTGGAAACAGGTCAGCTACAATTTCCTGTTCTTTTTGGCGGGGTTGCAGGCGATTCCGAAGACATTGGTCGAAGCGGCCGCAATCGACGGCGCCGGCCGCAATCGCCGATTCTGGGGGATCGTCTTTCCTCTACTGGCGCCCACCAGCTTTTTTCTGCTGGTGGTCAACATCGTCTATGCCTTCTTCGACACCTTCGGGATCATCCACAACGTGACCCAAGGGGGACCGGCAAGAGCGACCGAGATCCTCGTCTACAAGGTCTGGTACGACGGCGTCGTCGGCCTCGATCTCGGCGGATCGGCGGCGCAATCGGTGATTCTGATGGCGATAGTCATCGCGCTGACCGCGATCCAGTTCCGCTTTATCGAGCGGCGGGTGCACTACGCGTGAGCACGTGACGTGGTGAGCGCCGGCAAAACCGCCTGGGTCCCGCATGCGGTCCTGCTGCTTGGGCTGGCGCTGGTGCTGTTCCCGGTCTATGTCGCCTTTGTCGCCTCGAGCCTGCCGCTGCAAGAAATTCTCGACGCGCCGATGACGCTGGTTCCCGGGCCGGATCTCGTCGCCAACTATCGCGACGCGCTCGCTCTAGGAACGATCAGCACCAACGGCCAACCGGTCGCGGCGATGATGCTGAACAGCCTCGTCATGGCGCTCGCCATCGCCATCGGCAAGATCGCAATCTCGTTGCCCTCGGCCTATGCCGTGGTGTTCTTCCGCTTTCCGCTCCGCCGGCTGTGCTTCTGGGCAATCTTCGTCACCTTGATGCTGCCGGTCGAGGTGCGCATCATTCCGACCTACAAGATCGCTGCTGATCTGGGCCTGATCGACACCTATCCCGGCTTGGCTCTCCCGCTGATCGCTTCTGCGACGGCGACATTGCTGTTCCGCCAGTTTTTCCTGACGATCCCCGACGAGCTCGTCGAGGCGGCCAAGATCGACGGTGCCGGACCCTGGCGCTTTCTGATCCACATGGTCATTCCGCTGTCGCGGACCAATATTGCCGCGCTGTTCGTGATCCTGTTCATTTATGGCTGGAACCAGTACCTCTGGCCGTTGCTCGTCACCAATACCCCGGCGATGACGACGATCGTCATCGGCATCCGCCAGATGATCGGCAACGGCGACGCGCAAACCGCATGGCACCTCGTCATGGCGACCGCACTCTTGGCACTGCTGCCGCCGATCGCCGTCGTGCTCGCGATGCAGCGCTGGTTTGTCAAGGGACTGATCGAGCCGGAAAAGTAATCACGATTCCCGAGGGGGGCGTGAGAGCGCTAGCCGCCGACCCTGAGAAAATCGTAGGCACCGACCCCCTGCACCAGCAGAAAGCGGGTATCCGTTTCGGAGCGGTTGGAAACGAGATGCGCAGTCTTTGGCGCGATATGGTAACTCTCGCCGACGACGAGTTCGCGGTGATCGGCGGGCGCTCGGGTTTCGATCGACAGTGCGCCGGCGAGCACAAAGTACCAGTCTGTCACCGCGCTGTGAAAATGCCATAGGATCGTCTCGCCGGGTGCCAAGGTAAAGAGGCGCGCCTGCACATCGCTGCCGAGCGCGACCGGCTCGATCGACTTGACGGTGTATCCCACACCCGGCGACATCGCCGTCCTCCCCATCCTGATCAGCCGTAGGACAACAGCCGGCTGCGATTCCGCTTGAGCCACGCCCGCGGTGCTGCGCTGTCCGGCGAGAGGCTCTCGACCAGGCGCCAGAAGCGGGGTCCGTGATTCATCTCGGCGAGATGCGCCACCTCGTGGGCGACGACATAGTCGATCACCGGCTCGGGCGCAAAGATCAGCCGCCAGCTGAAGGAGAGGTTGCCCCGACCGGAGCAGCTGCCCCAGCGGCTCTTCGTGTCGCGCACGGAAACGCGCGCCACCTTGCGCCCGATCCGCGCCGCGAGGCGACGCGCCCGGCCAGCGAATTCGCTGTGCGCCATCGCCACGAGGTGATCGCGGACGCGGCGGTCGACATGCGTGGGATCGCCGCGCACTCGGATCTCGCCATCACGGATAGCTACGGGCGGCGCTGCGGCGTCATCCTCGCGCCGGATGCGATGGGGGATGCCGAGCAGCGGCACGGTGACCCCTTCGGCGAACGGCACCGGTTGTGGCAGGGCTGCGAGGCGGGCGGCGATCCATCCCTGCTTGGTGGCGAGAAACCGCAAACCATGACTTGGCGGCACGCCGGGAGGGAGGACCAGCTCGACCTTGCGTTCGGCCGCATCGATCCGCAGCGCGATCCGCCGGGCCCGCGAACTGACCCGGATCGATACGCGAGCGTCGAGGTCGTGCGCCGCCACAGACTGCCGTCGGGGATCTTCCAGCACCAATGCTCTACCCAAACCTGCCAGGAATTCCGAGCCTAGCGCGGCGGCCGGGCATCGAGAAGCACACGCGAACGGCGGTTTAAAATCGCGGTTACTGGTCCCCTAATCTCCACTCGGGAGGATCCAGGTGCCGAATTGGTCTGATCACAGCGTCTCGCGATCGATGAGGTGGAGAAGAACCGAAGACTGATCCTTGCCGCATACCGTAGGCGCCAAGATGTTCGTGGGTCGCGCCGAATACCGAAAAGAGCGGGGTGGCGGCCCCTTGCCGGGTAATTGTCGCGTAGTGAAATTCGTGTCCCCGATAGACCGCGCCGGCACTGCCGAGCGGAGTGCCGATGCGCAAGACCGCCCGTCGGTAACCAAGATGCAGCCGCCGTTCGGCAAAGCTCGTTACCAGCGGCAGCAATCCCGACATTTGCCGACTGAGCCCTTCTCGATCGATTAGACCATCGCCCAGAGCCATATAGCCGCCGCATTCGCCATAGATCACAATCCCCTTGGCCGCGGCCCGGCGAAGCCCGGTCATAAAAGCGTCCGCCGATGCGAGCCGATCCGCCCAAAGCTCGGGGTAGCCGCCCGGCAGATAGACGGCATTGGCATCGGCCTTGGCGGCTCGTCCGCAAGCGGCGAGAAGAAGGCAAGTTCTGCGCCCTGGCTCCGCCAGCCCTCGAACACGGCGTCATAGGCGAAGCAGAACGCCTCGTCGCGGGCTACCGCAATCCGTCGACCTAGAGGCGGTATCGGGACTGCTCTCGCCGGAGCGCTCAGTACCGAACCGCGCGCCAAGCTCAATAGGCACCCGACATCGATGGAGACGCCGATATGGGCCGCACAACGCTCGATGACGGCATCGGCTTCGCAGTTTTCGGCAGCCGGCACAAGGCCGAGATGACGCGACGGGAGAACCAATCCCGGATCGGCGGGCAAGGTGCCGAGACAGGCGAGACGGGGCAAATGCCGAGCCGCCGCGTCTGCGAGTAGCAGGCCGTGGCGTTCGCTCGAAACCCGGTTGAAAATGACGCCCGCAAGCAGCACCGAAGGCAGATGGTTGGCGAAGCCGTGCAACAAGGCGGCGACCGATGCGCCTTGCCCTCGCGCATCGACCACCAGCACGACCGGCCAGCCGGTAACGCGGGCGAGTTCGGCAGTCGAACCGGCCTCGCCGTCGCGGCCCGTCCCGTCGAACAATCCCATGACACCTTCGCACAGGACGATGTCGGCGCCGGCTTCGAGTTCGCTAACAAGCGCCGCGAGGATCGCCGGCCGCATCCCCCAGACATCGAGGTTCAAACAAGGCTTGCCTGAAGCTGCAGCATGAAAGGTCGGATCGACGAAATCGGGTCCCGCTTTCGCCGTCGATACGCGCAGCCTCGGCCGCCGCAAATTTCGCGCGAGACCGGCGGTAACCAATGTCTTGCCGCTTCCCGAAGCGGGCGCGGCGAGGATCAGCCCGCGCCCGGCCACGACGGCTCATCCAGTTCCTGTCGCCCAAGCGCGCCAACCCAATCGAGCGCGGCGCGCAAGCCCACAACTCGGCCGATGACCACGATCGCGGGAGCCTGAATATCGACCATCGCCTTCGCGATCTCCCCCAGCGTCGACACCAGCACCGATTGGGCTGGTGTGGTTGCCTTGCTGATGATGGCTATCGGTTCATCCGATCGCCGTCCGGCCGCCATCAGCCGCTTGGTGATCTTCATCAGATGCCGTGACGCCATGTAGAGCACGAGAACCGGAGCTCCTCGGGCTATGGCATCCCAATCGAGTCCACCGGGAACATCGCCATCGCTGTCATGGCCGGTCAGGAAGGTGACCGCGTTTTGTCGCGATGGGTGACGGGATTGCCGCATCAGCGGCTTCACCGATCCCCGCCGTTATTCCGGGTACGATGCGGAA
>CAWBFS010000001.1:0-66784 GCA_963788085.1 uncultured Alphaproteobacteria bacterium | reverse complement strand
ACCGAAAACATGATGAGCACGCCAATATGCAGGGCGTATTGGTTCTGGAACAACAGCGGCGCCAGCAGCGCGGCGGCCAGTATGCCGAGCAGGCAGTTGCGTTCGAAAATCATCAGGCGCGCTCGACGTGTTTGCCGAACAGGCCGTAGGGTCGCACCAGCAGCATCGCGATCACCAGGCCGAAGCCGATCGCATCCACGTAGCCGCTCGACATATAGCCGCCCCAGAAGGCTTCCGAAATCCCAAGGATCAGTCCGCCGACGATGGCGCCGGCGAAACTTCCCATGCCTCCGAGAATGACGACCACGAACGCCTTTAGCGAGACGACGTCTCCGATGGTGGCCTGCGCCACATAGATCGACCCGAGCAGCATTCCGGCCGCGCCTGCCAGCGCCGCGCCCAGCGCGAATGTGAAGCCGTAGACGTGAGCGGTGCGAATGCCGGAAAGTTGCGCGGCCATGGAATCCTGGAAGGTGGCTCGCATCGAGCGGCCGAGCGTGGTCCTTTGGATCAGCAAGTGAACGGCAACGATCAACGCCGCGGAAATCGCCACCAGCACCAACCGCGACTGCGTGATGACGACGGGGCCGAGAAACAGCGGCTTGCTGGCGAAGGGCGAGACGACCTTTTCCGGGGACGTGCCGACCACCAGTTGCGCCGTATTGGTCAGGAAGATCGACAGTCCGATTGTCAGCAGGATGGTCGGCTCTTCGCCCTGCCCGCGCACCCGGGCTATCAACAGGCGATCGATCAGATAGCCGCCAGCCGCGAGACTGAAGATTACGACGGCGAGCGTCAGGAAAAAATTGAACCCGACGAGGTCGGTCAACGCCCATCCCAGGAGCCCACCGACCACGTAGAGCTCGCCATGGGCAAAATTCACGACGCGCATCAGACCGAACACCAGCGTCAGGCCGAGCGCGGATAGCGCATAAAACGTCCCGATGACGAGGCCATTGGCAAGAAGCTGAAGAAACAGATCCATATCGCGCTCACGATTCCGGGCGCCTCGAAAGACGCGGGCGGAGGCGTCAGCGACGCCTCCGCGTTGTTTTTCAGCGTTCGATGGTGCTGGTCGCCGCCACGGTGGGAACGCCCTTCAGCAACTGCACCAGCACGACCGAGAAGCCGCTCGCCTGGCCCTTGCTGTCAAACTGGAAGTGACCGTTCGGTCCCTCGTAGTCGGTCTTGCTGAGCGCATCGCGCAGCTTCTGCGGATCGGTCGAACCGGAGCGGTTGATCGCCTCGGCCAGGATATTGATCGTATTGTAGCCGGCGGCCGAGTATTTGCCGGGGGCTTCGTGATACCGGTCGGTATAGGCGGTCACGAATGCCTTGTTCTTCGGTGTAGTCATGGTAGAGGCATAAGGGACCGCGGCGTAGATGCCTTCGGACGCTTCGCCCGTCAGCTTGATGAAGTCCGGGGTGGCCCACGATCCGACGCCGAATACCTTGGTGGCGAGCCCGAGTTCGGCCTTCTGCTTGACGAAGATCGATCCGTCCTGGGTTTCGGCGGCGACAAACACGCCATCGGCCCCGGACGATTTCAGCTTGGTCAACAGGGTGTAGAAATCCGACGTGCCGTGTTCGAAATACTCCTTCATCACCGTGGTCGCGCCGAGCGCCGTCATCTGCTTCTCGAACTCGGCAACGCCGCCGCGGCCGAAGTCGTCATTGACACCGATATAGGCCACTTTGCGCAGCTTGAGCTGATCGTAAAGGATCTTCGAAAAGGCTTTGGCCAGCAGCGCGTCGGTCTCGGTGGCCCGGAAGAACCACGGGTTGCCCTTCTCCGTGAGTTCGGCGCTGGAAGAGACACCGGTGATCAGCGGCAGCTTGTAGTTGGCGGCGACCGGCATCACCGCCAGCGTCGACGAACTGCAGAAGGCGCCCGAGATCGCGACCACCTTGTCGCGCTGAATGAGTTTTTCCGCCGCACTGACCGAGTTGGCCGGACGGCACTGGCCGTCCTCGATCACAAGCTCGAGCTTCTTGCCGAGCACACCGCCCTTGGCGTTGACCTCGTCGAGCGCCAGTTTGGCGCCATTGACGTCGGTGGTGCCGTTATAGGCCACCGATCCGGTCAGCGGCTGGATCACGCCGATCTTTATGGTTTCCTGGGCGTACGCGCCGGCGGTGGCGAGCACCAGACCCAGAACGCCGATCGGGAAGCTTCTTACTATCCTCATGACCTTCTCCTGCTTTCAGGTTGCGGTGAAACTTCGATTGCGGGATTGACGAACTCAAGACGGGGGTCTCCGGAACAACGCCAGGAAACGTGCGCGAAGGATCGACCAGAGCAGATTCCCGGCATCGAGCGGCTGGTTCGCTGTGCTGGATTCCGGGGCGCCGGCCTGCTCCGCGCCGGGAATGGCCGAAAGGGACTGTTCGAATTTCCTGACGAATTCCGCGGTGATGCGGTTGGCGACTTCCTGCATGACGGCGCCCTTGCCGAACTGCGCCAGAGGTCCCGCCAGGTTGATGTCGGAAGCGACGTCCACGCGGGTCGCGTCCGGCGTGCGGCCCTCGCTCAGACGATACGTCATCGCCCCGGTGGCGCGCGAACTGGAACGCACGTCCGCCCCCTTGCCGGAGACGATCGCGGTCCACTCGCTCGGCTGGCTGTCGATGGCGACTTCGCCATCGAAAGCGGCAGCCATCGGCCCGACCTTGACCGACATGCGCCCCTTGTAGCGGTGTTCGCCGAGATCCTCGACGATCGAAGCGCCAGGCAGGCATTGCGCGACAAAGTAAACATCATTCATCCGGCTCCAGACGAATTCGCGCGGGTGCGGCAACTCGAAATTTTTCTCGATCTTCATCAGGCCTGTTCCCGAGTCAGGTTCGCTTTGCCGGCCCAGTTCTGAGCCGCGGACCGGATCGAGCGGACGATGCCCTGATAGCCGGTGCACCGGCACAGATTGCCGCTGATCGCGATACGGATTTCGGCTGCGGTCAGGTCGGGCTTGCGCCGCAGCAGGTCCCAGGCACTGATCAGCATGCCCGGCGTGCAGAAGCCGCATTGCAGTCCGTGCTCGTCGTGGAACGCGGCCTTCAGCGTCAGCATCAACGGGTCCTGATCGAGGCCCTCCAGCGTGCGGATGTCGGAACCGTCGATGCCGACCGCCAGCGCGATGCAGGCGCGCGCCGGCTGGCCGTCGATCAGGACCGTGCAGGCGCCGCAGACCCCTTGCTCGCAGCCGAGATGCGTCGCGGTCAGCCGCAGCTCCTCGCGTAACAGGTCGGCAAGGCTGGTGCGGGGCTCGACCGACGATTGCACAAGCTTGCCATTGACGGTGGCTGATATCGAGGTCTTCATCGTTTTTCCGCGTTCGCCACGGCGCGCACCGCCGTTGTGCAATGAAGGAGCAGCTTCTCGGGTGCGAAATCACGGCCGCTGTCCGCGAGTTCCTGACGGACCACGGCGGCGAGCCCTTCGCCGCTATTGCCCGCGATAATCTCGTGCGCCGATTTTTCCAGCACCAGCGGCGCGCCGTCGGTCGCGCCCAGTACCAGCCGCGCCATGCCGCGCGCGGTGTCGATCAGCGCGATCGCCATCGACTCAGCGTACTCGCCGGTCTTGCGCGCCACCTTGTAATGCCCCCAGCGCTCACCGGCGGGGCGACGCGGCACGACGATCGCCTCGATAAGTTCCGCATCTTCGATGGCAGTCATGTACGGACCGAGAGCAAAATCCGTGCCTGCTATCGTGCGGCGTCCGTTGGGGCCGACCAGGGCGATCTCGGCCTCGAGCGCGATGATCGTGGTCAACCAGTCCGCCGCCGGATCCGCCAATGCGATCGCACCGCCGATTGTGCCGCGGGTTCGCACGGCGCGATAGGCGATCTGCGATCCGACGAACGGCATCAGGCCGTTGCTGCATCGGGGACCAGTCGATCTTCAAACGCCGCGTGCGTAACCAACGCGCCGTAGCGGATGCCATCGGCCTGCTCCTGGGTTTGCCGCAATGCATCGATACGGCTCAAATCGACCAACTTGTCGGCAGGCGCCAGCCGGAGGTTCAGCATCGGGACCAGCGATTGACCGCCTGCCAGCGGCCGCACGATCATGTCGGCGCCTTTCAGGTGAGCGATCGCATCGTCGATCGATGTCGCGCGGTGGTAGGCGAACGGCGCGGGCTTCATGACCGCACCTCGCTGGCGGCGATGATGGCGCGCAGAATGCGCTCGGGCGTTGCCGGGGTCTGGCCGATTTCCGCGCCGAGCGGCTTCGCATCGTTGATCGCGTTGACGATCGCCGCCGGCGGGGCGATCGCGCCACCCTCGCCCATCCCCTTGATCCCAAACGCGTATGCGGCGACGGTGTTTCCATGTGCAGCACGCGCACGTCGGGAACCTCGGTCGCCCCCGGAATCATGTAGTCGAGAAACGTGGATGCCAGCGGCTGGCCGTTTTCATCATAGGGAATCTCCTCATATAGCGCGGTGCCCAGCCCCTGCGCGACGCCGCCGACGACCTGCCCCTCCACGATCATCGGATTTACCATGGTCCCGCAGTCGTGGCAGACCACGTAGTCAAGCACCTCGACATGCCCCGTGCCCGGATCGACCGCGAGCACGCACGCATGCGTCGCGTACGAGAAAGCGCCGGTGCTGCGACCGGGCTGATAGACCGCACTCGCCTCCAGCGCCGGCTCTTCGCCGACCGGCAGACGCTCCGGATGCAGATAAGCGGCCTGGCCAATTTCCGCGAAGGAAACGCTCTGCTCGCCGAAATGGACCCGCCCCTCGGCAAGACGGACGGAATCCTTCGGTGCCTGCAACAGATGGGCGCCGATGCGCGCAATCTTCTCCGCCAGGATGACGCAGGCGGCCGACACCGCCCCGCCCGACATCGTCATGCTGCGCGAGGCAAACGTCCCCATTCCGTAGGGCGATACCGAACTGTCGCCATGCCTGACGATGACGTCCTTGACGGCTATTCCGAGTTCCTGGTTCGCGACCTGGGCGAGCGTCGTCTCCAGCCCCTGCCCGTGATTCTGGATCCCGACGAACAGGATCAGCTTGCCGTCGGGCGTAAAGCGGGCGAGCGCCGGCTCGTAGCCGAACACCACCGGCAGGCCGCGCGCCACCCATTCCGCCGTGCCGTGCGCGGATTGTTCGGTATAGCTCGCCATGCCGAAGCCGATCAGGCGGCCGTCCGGCTCGGGCTTCGACTGCCGCCCGCGAACCGCCGAAAGCCCGATCGCATCGCAGGCGCGCCGGGCGCATTCCGGATAGTTGCCGCTGTCGTAGAATTTGTGCGTGGCGGATTTGTAGGGCATCGCCTCCGGCGGCACCATGTTCAGGATCCGCACGTCGGCAGGTTCGCGGCCGACCGCGCGCGCGACGGCGTCAACAACGGTCTCGATGGCAAAACAGGCACCGCTGCGACCGACGCCGCGATAGGGACCGAGCGGAGACTTGTTGGTCGCGACCGATACTGCGCGGGCATGGTAGACCGGGATATCGTAAGGTCCCGTCATGATGCCTGCCGACATGCCCGCTTCCATCGAAGCGGTCCACGGCCACACCGAATAGGCGCCGGCGTCGACGACGACCTCGGCCTCGAGGCCGAGGATACGGCCGGCATTGTCGGCGTAGGCCGTCAACTCATAACGATGTTCGCGCGCGTGCGGCGATGCGATCAGATGCTCGCGCCGGTCCTCGATCCAGCGCAGCGGCCGATTGAGCTTCATCGACAGCGCCGCGATTGCCAGCTCCTCCGGATTGAAATTATTCTTAGGTCCGAAGCCGCCGCCGACGTCAGGCGCAACGACCCGCAGCTTGCTTTCGGAGATGCCCAGACTTTCCGCGAGGATGGTGCGGATGACATGCGGAAACTGCGTCGAACTATGGACCACCAGTTCGTCGAGGCGGCGGTCGTAATGCGCGAGGACGCCACGCCCCTCCATCGAGACGCCGGCATGCCGACCCATCCGCAAGCTCTTGCGAACCCTGACATCGGCGACGGCACGGACCTGATCGAGATCACCGGTGGCGATACGGCTCTCGATGTAGACGTTGTCGGACCAGTGGTCGTGAACCCGCGGCGCATCCGGCTTTAAAGCGATGTCGATGTCCCAAATCGCCGGAAGCTCTTCGAAATCGATGACGCAGGATTGGGCGATGTCCTCCGCCTCGGCGCGTGTCGGCGGATGCACATCGCCAGGAGATCGCCGACGAACCGCGCCTTGTCCGAGGTCAACGCCGGATAGTTCGATGGCTTGAAGCCCTTGGCGGCGCTGACCGCGACGATCGGCTTGGTGAATGCGATGTCGGAGGCAAAGAGGGCCTGCCCCCGCGCGGCCTCGGGGACCGTGATGGAGCGGATTTTGCCGTGCGCAACCGGGCTGCGCAGGAAAAACACCTCCGCCATTCCCGGCACTTGGATATCCGCAAGGTATCGACCCCTGCATCCGATAACGCGCATCTTCGTTGCGGCGTAGCGAGGCTCCAATGCCCTGCCGACCCGGATCCGGAAAATTTGGGAACTCCCGCTTGACTCATTCACAGTCCCGCTACAATCGTATATCGTATACGATCATGCCGGGACCGGATGTGTCAATCGGGTCTTGGGATATTGAAGGTTGCGCTCGACATGGCTGGCCCGAAGAAGAACCGCGGGGGACACACCATCATCGGCATCGGTGGTGCGCTTCGCGCCGATCCACGATCAGATATTGCCGCATCTCCGACGCGACATCGTTGAAAATCGCTGGAAATCCGGTGAACGGCTGTCGGAGCCATTGCTCTGCAAGCAGTTCGGCGTTTCGCGCACCCCGCTGCGGTGCGATCCGCAGAACGGGGCGTATCGACCAAAACTATCTGTTGCTTCCGCCCGATGCTGCATCAAGGCAAAGGATACTCACAGGCTTCCTCAGGGATGCAATCAAAAGTGGCGATCTGCAGAGAGACAGTGCGCTAGATCCGGTTTGTATTGATTGGAACGGGCGATGGGAGGGATTGCAAAATTCATCGTTCTTTCTGGGTTACACGGACATGAAATCAGCGGTCGATCGAGTGGTTCACCGTGACAGCACGACTGAGATCGAAGATCTAGAACGCGAGTTGCGGGGTTGGGGGCGTACAACCACGCTTCGCCTCTATAACCGCGCGTTTGATGAAACTGAGGACCACGACGCGATCAAGAGTGAGTTCCTTCCTCTTGTGGCAATGGCGACGCGAGAGGTCAAAGAGTTTGCAGACAAGCCATGGCTCGATAACGGTCCTTTGTTTAAGCAGGGTGAAACAGATGACGAGATACCTTTCGCTTCCAAATGCGACCTCAAGAATAAGGCTTTAGATTTTGTGCGGAATTGCAGCTGGGAGTACGATCCGAAATGACGTCCACAACTCCCCAGCCCCTAGATGCGATCCGAAAGGCATGGCGCTCCGCGTTTGGCTCTCGGAAGGTCGCCTATCTCAGCGGTCCAATCACCACAGGGTTACGGTTCATCGACTGGTGGACTGAGACAGGCCACAGGCTCGCCAAGGATTCCGCAGCGTATACCAAGGGGCTTCGCAATCATGTAATAGTTCCGAATGAGAACCAGCTAAAAGTCACAGCCGAATTGCTTCGTGCCAAAGGCGCGGAGCCGGTGATTGAGCCTGCCAGCCTTTTCGTCAGAGAATGGTCGCAACGGGACTATGTCGAGCTGTGGGAACATTTCATCGCGGACCACGCCAGCCGCATCTTGCTGATGGACGGATGGGAATATAGCGCGGGCTGTGCATCCGAATTCTGCCGCGCGCATCTTGAAGGGATTCCCACCGTTCGCATCGATGGATCGCCTATCGTTGCGCGTGATGGCATCGCTGCGATTCGCCGCGCGATCGCGTGCGTCGAGGCGTTAACGCCTCCGCCGGCCTACCTCCAGCACACATTGCGCGCCGCGTGTGACCAACTCGAAACAACGCTGCCGACCATCGTCTACGTTCCTGGCGGTGGCGTGCCGCGGAAGGATGCTTCGCTCGATCGCCTCGCTGAACTGATCAACGTCGCCCAGTTCGTCAGCTATGAACCCTATCGCGATAAGCCGAGACAGGCATATTCGCGTGTTCTCGGAGAAAAGCCCAATCGGATGTTCTCGGGCGTTGCTCAAATGGCCGAGATACTCCTGGCGCGTAGTGCGGAGGGTTCCGTCAATGTGCGAAGCTTTACACCCCAAAGCCCGCTGAGCCGCGAATTCATCTACGGTCTGACGCAGGCGGATGATATCGTCGATGCGGTTTTTCGTCTCACGCGTGATGGTCTGAACACGATCGTCAATGAAACGGTCAATATTCACGATGGTGGCGTTTCCGGGGTACTGCTCGGTAAAATAATCGAATTTGCCCCCGACGACACGCCCCGCGCGGTGGAGAAAGCAGGGATTGCCTCATTACCGCTTGGCTGGGGCCTTCGGCTTCTCGCGACGGTTTACGGCTTTGAGCCTAATTTGGCGGTCCCCGAAAACACGCGCCTAGAGTTCAGCCTCCATCCCCGGCCGCGCGGCTGGCGCCATACGCATACGTTGGGGTGGGAGATTGCTGAGCACGAAGGGTTAAATTTGCCGCCAGTTGTACAATGGCCCAATAGGTTCAGTCGGATGATCGGCGACAAGGTGTTCGGGCTTCTCGTGGCCCACCACATCGGCCTACCCGTACCGCGAACAACTGTGATCAATCGGCGCGTAGCGCCATTTACTTTTGGCCAACCCACAGGTTCTGCGGAGGTGTGGTGTCGGACTGCGCCGGCCGTGCAGATGCCTGGCAAATTTAAGACGACACGCGGCTGGAGCGACCCCTTCCGGATCATGGCGGAGGAGGATCCGGAGCATGAGTTGATTGCCTCGATCCTAGGGCAGGCGGGCGTCGAACCGCTCTATTCTGGGGCGTCCATCGTACTCCAGACGGGCGAGATCACGACGGAGGGGCTGCGTGGCACGGGCGACGCCTTCATGCGGGGCACCGCCAAGGCCGAGACACTGCCCGCGTCGATTCTCGCGGACGTCGAACGCCTGCATGCCGATGCGGCCGAATTGGGCCCGGTTCGCTTCGAATGGGTCCACGACGGCGAGTGCGCCTGGGTCGTGCAGATGCATCGTGGCGCAACAGTGAGTGCCGCCGATGTGCTTGTACCGGGACCAGCCAAGCGCTGGACATTCTTCGATGTATCGCTAGGAGCTTCGAAGAGTTACGCAAACTCATCGCCAAGCTCGAACCAGATCATGGTGTCGAGCTGCAAGGCGAAGTCGGTCTCACCAGCCATATTGCGGACGTCATACGCAAGGCGAATGTGCCCGCCCGCATGAAGCCGCGTGGTCGTAAGGCGGCGTAATACGAGTTAGCCTGCGAACGATGATCCGACGATCAATGCTTTGAGAAACCAATGTCCACTGATGGGCAAGCAACGGATACTGCCATGTCCGAAATAGGCGGTTACACAGCCGGCGATGAGTATGTCTGGGCTTCCGCCATCTAGAATAGCCGCCCGCCCAGCGCCTCGGATTGCCACACTTAGGTCGATTTGAGCTGATCAATCGTAATCCCGCGACGACCGGTTTCGGGGCATTACCCGCCGTTGCGGGCGGTCGAAGCCGGCGGCTGATGTGGTCGAGAGCGGCCGGGATGCTCTGGAAGTATTTTGGTATTCGCTTGCGCGCAGGTTTTCTAACGTTTTGCAACTACGCCTCTCACCGGTATGCCGGCGCAAGCGGGCGTCCGGAGCGGCGGATCGGGCGGCTGCATCTGTGGACCCCCGCCTTCATGGGGAGCGACGAGAGAGGGACCCGCGAGCCATCCGTCTGGTTCCCTGTCTTACCCGAGCAGAGTACATGCTCACCCGCCCCATCGAACATCGGCTCGTCGCCCCGCCCGATCGCTGCCGGCAATTCCGCAATCTCTACGTAACAATCTCACAATTGCCATAGTCTCATCGTAGTGTCGCGGGCGTCGGCAGCTGCAAGCGGGCCATTGGGTTTTCGATGAGTGAGTTTGGTAACGCCTGATCTCGACCTGATAAAACAGGCGGAACAGGATACGGGGCGGTCCGGCAGCGCCGATCCGTCGATTTCAGGCGGGTCGACTGCGGACGATAGGAAGAAGAAATCATGCCCGAATCCCCGACAGTCATCGAGACCGACATCCCCGCCCGGCTGGACCGCTTGCCTTGGACCAGGTTTCACACTCTGCGTCGTCGTCGCGCTCGGCATCACCTGGGTCCTTGACGGGCTCGAGGTGACTGTCGCCGGGTCGATTGCCGGCGCTCTGCAGGAAAGCCCGGTACTGCATTTCACCGCGGCCGAGGTCGGGCTCGTCGGCAGCGCCTATCTGGTCGGCGCGGTCACCGGCGCGGTGCTGTTCGGCTATCTGACCGACCGGTTCGGCCGCAAACGGCTCTTCATGGTGACCTTGGGGATTTACCTGACGGCGACGGCGGCGACCGCCCTCTCCTGGGATTTCTGGAGCTTCGCCCTGTTCCGCGCTCTGACCGGCGCCGGCATCGGCGGCGAGTACACCGCGATCAACTCGGCGATCCAGGAACTGATACCGGCGCGGTTTCGCGGCCGCACCGACCTCGCGATCAACGGCAGCTTCTGGCTCGGAGCGGCGTTGGGCGCAGGCGGCGCCATCGCCTTTCTGCACCCGGGCTTCCTGCCGCCCGATTGGGGCTGGCGCGCCGCGTTCGGCATCGGCGCGGTCCTCGGGCTGTTCATCCTGGGCTTGCGCCAGTTCATCCCGGAAAGCCCGCGCTGGCTGATCCTGCACGGCCGCGCCGAAGAGGCGGAAAACGTGACGCAAGGACATCGAGCGGCGGGTCGCGCGCGCCGCCGAGACCGGGCTGCCGAGACCGCAAGGCGGGCGGATTCGGCTCGCCGCCAGCTCGCCACACGCCGATCGCGCGCATGGTCCTCGCGATCGTGCGCGACTATCCGCAGCGCGCTGTTCTCGGCCTGGTGCTGATGGGCTCGCAGGCGTTTTTCTACAACGCCATCTTCTTCACCTACGCGCTCGTCCTGACGAAATTCTACGGCGTGCCGTCGGCCTCGATCGGCTGGTACATATTGCCGTTCGCGCTCGGCAATTTTTGCGGACCGCTGCTGCTGGGGCCGCTGTTCGACCGCATCGGGCGCAAGCCGATGATCGCGTCGACCTACGCCATCTCGGGCGTGCTGCTGGCGATCGTCGGCTATCTCTTCCGCGAAGGCGCCCTCGATGCCGCGCAACTGACCCTGTGCTGGACCGGGATCTTCTTTTTCGCCTCGGCGGCGGCGAGCGCGGCCTATCTGACGGTCAGCGAGAGCTTCCCGATCGAAGCGCGGGCGCTCGCCATCGCGTTCTTTTATGCGGTCGGCACCGCGCTCGGCGGCGTCGTCTCGCCGTGGCTCTTCGGGACCCTAGTCGGCTCGGGCGAGCGCGGGGCGGTGTTCGACGGCTACCTTTTCGGCGCCGCCCTGATGATCGTCGCCGCCCTGACCGAGATCGCGATCGGCGTCAAGGCCGAGCGGCAGCCACTGGAAAGCGTGGCGCGCCCGATCTCTGCCGTCGGCGATTAAGTGAAGGCCGGCGCGACTTCGGCCATGAAGCGCGCCATCTCGTCCTTTACTTGCGCGTGCGGCTTCAGGCCGACATTGAAGTAGAGGATGACTTCGTCGAAACCGGCGGCCTCGACCTTTTTCAACGTGTCGGTGATTTGCGCCGGCGAGCCGAGCAGCACCGAATTCTCGGTCAGATCGGCGGGGCGCACACTGCGCAACCGGTCGACCATTGCTACGAAATAGCGATAGCTCGGCGGTGCGGTATTCGGGTCGCCCGGAAAGGCGGCGATCACGCATTCCTTGTAATAGCGGATCTGCCGGGCCCGCGCCGCCTCTTCCTCGCCTTTCGTGTCGGCGAAATGAATGAAATAGCTGCACATCAGCCGGCCTGGCGGCCGATCATGTCGAGCGCAGGTCTGGTGATAGAGCTCGGCGACTTGCCGGAGCCCGCCATAGGTCATCGCCGCCGCGAAAGGCGCGACGATGAGCCCGCAGCCGAGCCTGCCCGCGAGTTCGATCGAGGGCTGCGAGAACGAGGCGACATAGGCCGGGATCGGGCGCTGCAAGGGTTTGGGCGTGATCGCGACATCGTCGAACCGGTAATGCTTGCCGTGGTGCGAGATCGGCTCCTCGCTCGCCCACAGCCGGCGGACCACCTCCATCCCCTCTTCGAAGATTTCTTGGTTATCCTCGAACGAGACCCCGAGCGGCAGATACTCGCGCCGGTCATAGCCGCGGCCGGCGGCGAAATCGACCCGACCGCCGGAGAGCAGGTCTAACGTCGCCCATTGCTCGGCGACCCGGATCGGATGATGCAGCGGCAAGACGGTGACGGCGGGCGCGAGGCGGATGCGTTTCGTCCGAGCCGCGACATTGGCGAGCACCAGATCGGGGCAGGAAAGCACGCCGAGCGTGCTGAAATGATGCTCGCCGATCCACGCCGAGTGAAGGCCGACCTCCTCGGCATAAACCGCCTCGTCGAGAATATCGGTGACGAAGCTGTTCGCGTCGCGGCTGTTGTTGTCGTAGTGGTTGTCGCTCAGCGTGAAATAACCAAATTCCATCTGCTCCTCCCGGGCGGCCGAAGAAGCGCCCGCCTTCGGATGCTTGCAAACCAAGCCAAAATAGGTCCCGCATCGCTCCCGCTCATATTGCAATCAAAGCTTGCCGGCCCGATCGGCAGCCGCTGAATCTACAGCATATCTGCAGCGAGGATTCTCCTTAAAGTTGAAAGGTCTACTGGCTTGGTGCCTACGCCCCGCGGCATTCCGCGGTCACTGCAAAAGCATGCAGGAAGAAAGAGGCAATTTTTTGGTCGCGAGTATCGCGCGGTCCGTCAAATCGCGTTGAGGCCGAATTGCGGCGCCTCGTGTTTTCGGATAGCGACAGCCCGCGTCCCGTATTAACATTGTTGGGCCGCAAGGGAGGATCATCCGATGCCGATGGCGCATAGCTTGAGACGATGGCTCCGACTACCTGGCCGTGCCGCGCTCATCCTGGGATTGGGCGCGCTGTCCGGCGCCGCCGCCCGCGCCGACACGCCGGGCCAAGCGCACCACACAGGGCTTAGCGACCTGCAGATCCGCAGCGAGGGAGGGAAGATCTATCTCTCGGAAGCGGGCAGAGAGAGCGAGCTGAGGCTCGGCGCGACCCCCGAACGCGACCGGCTGTTGCGGTTACTCGAGGAGCACGGAGCTGCCGGCGTCAAGCTCGATCGCGACCCCCGCCTCATCATGTCAAGCGGCGGCGGCAGCGGGTTTTACTGGTGGGGCGTCAGGAAGCCGCTGCCGAATGAACCGGTCCCGGCGCTGCAAAATTCGCCCCAGCTGCCGACGCAACCCCAACTCGACCCGCCGGCCTATCAGCGGCCGGCACCGCGGAACGACTACGCACCCAACGACGGAAAAGGTTGACCCCCGCGGGCCTCGGAATTGCGGACGCCGTTGCTCAGACGGGATTGCCGAAGGCGTTCCGACGCGGCACCCATCGTACCGTCCCGCCCTCCGATACCCTCGCTCGGTTCCGTCCCTTTGCGCTGCAGATGGGCATCACTCGGCTCGGCAACATCACCGGGCTCGACCGCATCGGCATACCGGTCGTCACCGCGGTACGCCCGAACTCGCGCTCGGTCTCTGTCTCGCAAGGCAAGGGTCTGGACCTGACCCAGGCGACGGCCTCGGCGCTGATGGAAGCTATCGAAGGATTTCACGCCGAGGAGGTCGGCGCGGGCCGGCGGGCGAGTTATCGCGAAGTTGCCGCAGAGGCCGCCGTCGTCGACCCGCTGACCTTGTGCTCGACGGGCCGGCCTTTCGATGCGGATGCCGAGATCTGCTGGCTCGAGGGCTATGATCTGCTCCGGCAGGAGCCTTGCTGGGTGCCGGCGGAGCTGGTCCATACCGACTACACGCAGCCACTCGACGGATATTTTCTCGCCGGCTCGAACGGCCTCGCTTCCGGCAATCACCCGGTCGAGGCGATCGGCTCGGCGATTTGCGAGCTGGTCGAGCGCGACGCCGTCGCGGTGTGGAGCGCGTCGGGCATTCGCGCGCGGGCGGGGAGGTCTCTCGACATCGGCTCGGTCGACGACGCGGACTGCCGCACCTTGCTGGCGAAGTTCGACGAGGCGGGGATGGCGGTCCGGTTGTGGAACGTCACGACGGAGATCGGCATCCCGGCCTTCGTCTGCGATATCCGCGACCTGTCCGAGGGCGATCCAAGCCGGCTGCGCCGCTTTCACGGCGCCGGCTGCCATCCCGACCGGGCGATCGCTCTGAGCCGGGCGCTGACAGAGGCAGCGCAGACCCGTCTCACCTATATCGCAGGGATCCGCGACGATCTGCTGCCGGCGGAATACGAGGAGCCGCCAAACGCCGATATCGTCGACGCGCTGCTCGACGCGCTGCGCCGGGAAAGCGAACCTCACGCGTTGCGAGACGTTCCGAGCTTTCCGGCGGACGATCTGGGCCAGGATCTCCGCTGGGTACTGGACCGCCTTCGCGCGGCCGGCATCGGTCGCGTGGTCGCGGTCGACCTGACGCGCCCGGATTTCGCGATCCCGGTCGTCAGGGTCGTGATCCCGGGTCTCGAAGGCGACATCAAACACCCGCATTACACGCCCGGGGCGCGGGCATGCCGGGCCGCCGCGCAATGCCGCTGAAGGCCGTCATCTTTGCCGGCCCGTCAATGCCTCCGGAGTTCCGGCCCGAAGACCCGGCGCTCGAATGGCGCCCGCCGGTCAAGCAGGGCGATGTCTACGAGGCCGCGCTCGCCCGCCCGGCAATCATCGGCATCATCGACGGCTATTTCGAGGTGACGCCGACGGTCTGGCACAAGGAGATCCTGTGGGCGATGGCGCAAGGTATCCATGTCTATGGCAGCGCCAGCATCGGCGCATTGCGCGCCGCCGAGCTCGCTCCGTTTGGCATGAAGGGCATCGGCCGCATCTACGAAGCTTTCCGTGACGGCGTCCTGAAGGATGACGACGAAGTCGCGGTGCTGCACGGCCCCGAGGAACTCGGCTACCCCGCCGTGACCGAAGCGATGGTCAACATCCGTGCCACTCTTGCCGATGCCGAGCGTACCTGCATCATTGACCCGGTCTCAGCGGCCAGCCTGATCGAAATCGCCAAATCACTTTTTTACAAGGAGCGCGCCTACCCGAAGATCCTGCAAACCGCGGCGGAACCGGGCGTCCCGCCGGCGTCACTGCGGGACCTGTAGGCTGGCTCCCGATTGCGACAGTCGGTCAGAAGGCGCGTGACACACTGGCGATGCTGGATGCCATCCGCGCGCACCTCGACACGGGGCGATCGCGTTCCAGGTCTCCTATGCCTTTGCCCACACTGCCGCTTGGGAGAGTGCCCGCCGGCGCACCCGCAGGAAACTGAACAGAGCCGCAAAGGCAATTCTGTTCTTATGATTACAGCATTACTGCACGGGCCCAAAACATCTCATCTTTCGCTTCAACTTGGGTTTGATGTCCAGAGAGCCTGGAATATCGTCCAAATATATTCATCCCTCGTAGCCCAGATGTCTATCTGCAAATGTTGTCAACTTTGGAGTTGCTTGTGTGAGAGCGTACAATTGATAGCTCTCGACAAAGTCTTCGTCAGGAGACAATGCCGCCAGCGACTCGCCCATGGACCTCGGTAACGGTTATGTACCCCATTAGGCTGATCCCCTGAAAATGCCCCATGCAAATGGTTTCCGGCCACGTCATAGTTCCCCGATCTCAAATTCGAAATAAGCTCTGATATGCTTACATCATCAGATTGATGACTGTTTCTTATCTCTCCAAACTCTATCCATCTCGGCGAATTCTGTGAGAACGTAACTGGCATCGCCCAACTACCGTGTCCGCCCGCTCCCAAGTAGAACTTGCCGTTACAAAATATAGTGAAATTCCCAGGCCCTCCAGGATAAGGGCTGCCGTCACTTTTAACAACGAAAGCATCGTACCAATACGCGTGTCCGAATTCATGCGCTAGAGCTGCCAGAACAGTCATCGTGGATCCGTTGGCATCAGCCAATACATATCTGCCGATATTAGGTACGTTCTGACCAGAGACTTGGTTAAGGAGTTCCCCGAGCCGCATCGTCTCATAATCAATCAAAACTGGAGCGTGAGCTCCGTTTTTCCAGAGCGCCGCTGACGTCGCAATATACTTGTCTGCAGACTGATCACGAAATCCCCACGAATTGGCGACCATGGTTTGAGGGGCGAGAGGGGGGGACCACGCAATTGTTCGGATCACAAGCTGCGGGGCTCGGATTGCCACAGTCGCTCGATTTCGCTTCGATGCAAGGATTGATATAGACCCCTTTTAGACTGAGAAGATCGTTTTTAATCCGTTGATTGGCAGAGCAAAAAGCGCCCGCCAGATCCTCCAAGATGTTCGCGTTTGTAATTGTCCCATTCGGAGGTACAGGCTGTGGGCGCTGATAACTGTTCCCATTAGGGTTGGGCCAATCAGGCAGATTCAGAACAGACACTTTGCTAAGAAATGTAGCCGAACCAGCACACGAAGGAATCGTCGCGGGGGCTGGTACAGTGGCGGCTGTCGCTACGGGCTGCGGTGGAGGGGGCGGGGGCGCGACGCACGCGAAAAGAGTGGAACCGATAATGATTATGGAAAGGAGCAGGGCGGTGGGCTTCATCAGAGTTTTCTCCTCACCTGCATTTGCGACTTAGTCGCCATTTGATTATTTAATCGGGAGCGCTGTGCCCCTGAGGTCGTATAAACGTATGATAGCCTAGTGGTCAATGATCCCACAACCTGAAGCGTCCTTCCAGGCAGCGCGGGATTGAGTGCGTATCAGGATGGCGCCATGGGGAGGCGGATGGGCGAGCCGCCGGTCGAGGGCGGCGCGGGCCGCTTCGATGCGAGCTGGTTCGTCGAGGGTTCCGAGCGCTCGGAAGATCGCATCGGCCTGTTCGAGCAGATCCCGGGCGGTGGCGACATCGCCGGCGGCTTGGCGCAATGCCGCGCGCGTCACCATCGCCCGCGCGAGATCGTTGCGGGCGCCAATGCGGCCCAGGATCTCCATCGCGGTCTCGACGTAGGGCTCGGCGGAAGCAGGGGCTTCGGGCGCTAGGCACTCAGCCATTAGCCAGCACGCCAGACCCTCGAAATGCAGGTAGCCGGTTTTCCGGCCCGTCTCCAGCACACTTTCGATCAAAGGTCTGGCGAGTGCGTGATCTCCGCGGCGGAGGTAGCCTTCGGCGAGCCGCAGCGCATAGTGTGCATGCGTATAGCGAAGGCGAGAATTATCGAGCCAAGCGACTGATTCTGTAAGATCCGCAATGCCGGCGTCGAGCCGACCTGCCTTGATTTCCCCATAGCCGCGTAGTCCCTTCGCCATTGCGGCATCGAATGGAAGGGGGTCAAGTGCGAGCGCTTCATTGCAGCACTGTACCCCGCGTTCGAGATCGCCTTGGTAAATGTATACCGCTCCCATGCGCCACAGACCGATGACCCTGAGGCGGACATCATTGAGAACGGCGCCGTTCTCGAGGATGCGGCGGCAATAATTCAAGCTCCTGTCCCACTCTCCGAGAGCTGTCGCCGCAGGATTTAGATGCGTGAGTGTTCGGCTAGCCCACCACAGATTGCCCATAGCCTCAAAGGCGGCGAGAGCGCGCTCACCCGAATTAATTACTTCGCGAAACCTGCCGGCGACCAAGTACACCTGTGCTAGGCAGGCCTCGGCGTAGGCCCTGATTTCGTCCAACCCGGCGGCCGCGGCAAGCTCTGTTGCCTTGTTGCAATGATCGATCGCGATGTCGGGCTGGCCACCCGTCATGATGTGCGTCCACCCGCGCCAGTAATGCCACGTGGCGCGGCGGCGCGCGTCATCGCTCTGATCGACGAGAGTACAGAATTTGATCGAGCGCCTGGATGTGCTCGGCGTGCTGTCCGAGGGCAAACTTGCCATCGCCCTGCTTTATAATGGCGTCGATGCGGCGCAGCCGGTTTGCCTCGGTGTCGGGCAGCGCGTCGAGGCGGCGGAGCGCGTCGTTGAAATACCGGAGCGCCTCGTGGTTGGCCCAGCGGCGTTGCGATTTCTCGGCCGCGAGGATCGCGTAATCGACTGACTTCTCCGCCTCGTTGCTGCGGCCGAAATGCAGCGCCAACAGTTCCGCGACTTCGTCGGCGCGGCCGGCATAGAGTTCTTCGAGCGCATGTCCGACGGCGCCGTGATGGGCCCGGCGATGCCGTTCGAGCAGACTTCCGTACGCGGTTTCCTGCGTCAGCGCATGGCGAAACACGTAGACCGTGCCCTCGGTCTCGGCGCGCTCGTAGACGAATTCGAGACGGATCAACTCGCGCAGCTGGTCTTCTACCGAGCCGCGGCCCTTCCACACGGCATTCAACAGGCGCAGCGGGAATTCCCGTCCGATCACGGCGGCGGTTTGGAGAAGCCGTTTGGTTTCGTCTGGCAATCGGTCGATCCGCGCCATCACGACATCGTGGATCGTGTTCGGGACCATGAGATCCGAGCGCAGGTCCCTCGCTTCCCCGGCATGCAATGCCAGTTGCTCGAGGAAAAACGGATTGCCGTCGCCTTTGGAGACGATTTCCTGGGTCAGCAGGTCGATGAGCTGCTCGGCCCGAAGCACCGAGCGGACCATCTGGATGCTGTCGTCCCGTGACAATGGTTGCAGCGGGGTCTGCCCCGCATACGACTTGTCGATCCACGGTGGCCGGTAGCCAGGCCGGTAAGTGGCGAGCAGCAGCACCCGAACGTCGCGAACATTCTCCGCGAGAAAGCCGAGAAACTCCTCCGATACCTTGTCGACCCAATGGAGGTCCTCGAGCACCAGAATGAGCGGACGCCGTTGACTGCCCTTTACCGCGAGTTGCCGGAGGGTTTCGAAAGCCTTGGTTTTGACCGCCTCGGGATTTGACAGTGCCGGCGAGCCGGCGGCATCCTTTAATCCGAGCAGATGGAACAGGACCGGCCCATCCTCGTCCGGATCCATCCCGACCTCGCGAAGGCCCGCGCGGACCTTGTCGGCAATGATATCGGGAGTCATCGGCTTCGAAGATCCCGCAGTTGCTGCGCAAGAGATCGAGAGCCAGCAAATAGGAGATCGCGGTGCCATAGGAGAGGCATCGTCCCTCGACCCAGGTCGCACGTCCGTCGGCAACCTGCCGGCGGAACTCGGCGAGTAGCCGAGATTTGCCGATGCCCGGCTCACCGACGAGGCCAACGGCTTGGCCATGCCCGTTTTCGACCTGCCGAAGAAAATTGTTGAGGATCGCGAGTTCGCTCTCGCGATCGACAAAAACCGCCGTCGCCGGCGATCGTCGACTCGCGGAGCCCGGATCGGCGATGGGAAACGCCGAGCAGGCGATATGCCGGGATCGGCTCGGCCTTGCCTTTGAGAATGAGCGGTCCAACCGGCTCGACCCGCGCATAATCTTGCGCCAGCAGGTAGGTCGCTTCGCTCAGGAGGATCGTTCCCGGCTCCGCGGCTTGCTGAAGCCGGGCCGCCACATTGGCCGTATCACCGATGACCGTGTAGTCCATCGCCAGATTGTCGGCGACCGGACCGAAGACGACCGGACCCGTGTGGATGCCAATTCGCACCGTCAGCTCGAAGAGCTCGGGATCGGCCGCCGCGCCGCCATCGTGGAGCGCCCGTTCTATGGCAACGGCCGCCAACAACGCGCGCCTTACGTGGTCTTCCTGGGTGAGCGGCGCCCCGAACAGGGCCATGAACCCGTCGCCGGTAAATTGCGGCGCCGTGCCGCCATAACGGTGCACCTCCGCCAGGCTCGCCTCGAGAAAGGCATGCACAAGGTCGCGCATCCCCTCGGCTCCGAGCCGCTCGGTGAGGGGGGTCGAGTTAACGATGTCGCAAAACAGGACGGTAACTTGCTTGATTTCGCCCGGAAGAGTGTTCACCGTCCCCGGCGGTCCGGGGCCTTTGCCACATAGGGCATCGGGGCGGCCGACTCCTGAAACCCCTGCGGGTCGAGCGAGGTGCCGCATTGCCCACAGAATTTGTGTCCGGGAGGGTTGGCAGCGCCGCAGGACGGGCAGGTGGAACCCAGCGGTGCGCCGCATTGCCCGCAGAATTTCATGCCCGCCAGGTTGTCGGCATTCGCATCGGGCGCATCTCATTACCGGGCCTATACGCCGCCGGTCCTTGCTCGGATCGCGACGGTCTGTTAGGCACGGCCCCATAACTCTGCCGTCGCCAGGCGCGCGCCTTGCGCCAAAGCCGCCAATTTGGCCCAGACGACGCTCGGATGGACCTCGCACGATGTCGAGAAGCTGGCGAAACCGCAATCGGCGCCGGCGATCACGTTTTCGCGCCCGACGACGCCGGCAAAGCGCGCAATGCGCTGGGCAACGGTCTCGGGATGCTCGACCAGATTGGAGGCATGGGTGACGATTCCGGGGATCAATGCCTTGCCTTCGGGCAGCTTTGACGGTTTCCCAGACGCGCCATTCGTGCTCGTGCCGCGGGTTGGCCGCTTCGAAGGAATAGGCGCCGGCCCGCACCTGCAGCATGATGTCGACAATGTGCTTCAATTCCATGTCGTGCACTCGCGGGCCCATATTGATGCTGTAGCAGGTATGATAACGGACCCGCTCCGCTGGGATGCCGCGCAGCGCGTGGTTCAGCAGTTCGACGCTGGCGCTCGCCCATCTGCGGCACTCGGCGAGGTCGATCTCCGGATGCATCGCCCAATGGCTCGCCAGCTGCGGATCATCGACCTGCAGGACGAGGCCGGCATCGACAATCGCCTGGTATTCCTCGTGCAGTGCGTCGGCAATGGCAATGCGGAACTCTTCGTCGGATTTGTAATATTCGTTGGTGTTCCAGTTGGCGAGATTGGCCGGGGACACCGCCGGCATGAAGGCTTCCTCGCAAGTGACTTCGGCGAGGGCGCCCTTCAGATTATTGATGTCGCGCTGCAGCGCATCCCGGCCGCGGTAGGCGATCGGCCCCGTGCAGACCCATTGCGTCGGCGGATTCCTGCCGGCCGCTCCCGGCATTTGCGAGGCCCATTGGTAATATTCCGGAAATGCCAAATATTCCCGCGATTGGGCCCAGTTGCTGCCGCGGCCGGCGCTCTTGCGCGGCTCGATGCCGGCGAGACGTTCGTTGACGTAGGGGATGAAGCCGAAGCGCCCCATCTCCCCGTCGGCGACAATGTCGACGCCGCTTTCAGCCTGCTTGCGAACCACTTCGGCGACCGCGCTCGCGACGCGGCGCGCATAGGCTTCGGTGTCGAGCGGCTCGCCTCGCTCCTTGGCCTCAATCATTTGCAACAGATCGGGCGGCCGCGGCAAGCTGCCGACATGGGTGGTGAGTATTCGCTGCGTGCTTCGTTTCATCGCGCCTCTCCCGTCTGGAGGGACACCGTAGCGCGAAACTCGGATCAGGTCAGCACCGTGCGCAGCGCCGAAATCGACGGCATGAAGAAATAACCTGCGGCGGTCAGCACGACGAACTGGTGCGGCATTTCAAGGGTCGTCCGCCGGTTCCCGGCCGGATAGTTCGGATAGGGCTCGTCCATGTCGCGCGCGCCCTCATCGGCGGCCTGGCCGATGATCGGGTCGAACCCGGGTGTCACCGGCGCAGCACCGCTGCTCGGTCGCACCTTGCCCGAGACGAAGCCGGGGTCGTTTGCGTGGCTACGCTGGATGTACTCGAACTGCCGCTCGATCGAGGTCTGATAGCAAACGAACATCAATCCTCGGCTGTGGGCAGTCGTCGTCTCGTCCGGCGCCACCTCGGGGCCGAACGTGATGCCGGCGCGCATGATCCGGTGCCTCTGCGCTTCTGCCTCGCCGCCCGGAGCGTCGTCGCGCGGATAGGCCTTGCGAATATGCGCCGCTTAGGGACATCTGCGCTGAAAAGGGTCGCCCCCGTAATCGAAGTTGTTGTTGCGCATGTCGTCGCTCCCGAGCGCCGCATTGTCGTACAGCGGCGCAAGCTCCAGTGGAGCCCCGCTCTTCCAGCGGCCGAACAGGCGAGCTCCGAGCAATTCCGGCTCCATTCCGAGCCTTGCCGCATGGTCCGCGACGAACCTGCGGAACTCGGGCACTTTCTGCTCGAGCCGCCGGAATACCATGTAGGAGCCGTTGCGCATCCACGGCGCCGCCATGTATGGCGGAGGTCCTTGTCTGACCGGATCGCTCGGATCCTGGCCGGGATAGCCGAACACGAACTCCCCCGGCCAGATCAGATCCTGCCCGGGCAGCCCCTGGTCCGGATTGCTCGTCGATCTCCGGGTCAGACCGCGTATGCCCGGCTGCGAGATGCCGTCTCGATAACCGAAATGCTCGAACCCGCGGAATGCCCCGGGCCGGGTGGTTCCCATTTCGGAATGTACAACCTTGATCGAACCGCCGAACAGTCGGAGCAGCTCGGCGCGGTGGTAGTTCACCTGATCTTCACGGGGACCGGTGACGAGGAAAACTCCGTCGATACGATCCGAGCGGAACTCCCTCAGCCAGGCCGAAGGAGGAGGATCGTGCAGCCGTTCGACCGTTTCCCGGGCTTCCGCGCCCCGTTCAAACGATGGGTCGAGGTGGGGCCGGCCGGCTCCCAGGAGCTGGCCCAAACCCTCGTTGGTGAATCCCACATTCACGCCAATAACGACAGCGGGGGACTTCTTGTAATTGCTGCTCTGCGAAACCCGCTGTTCTTGATGTTTGGCCTGCCAGGTGCTGGTGATCCGTCAGGTCACGTGCTGTTTCACCAGTCTTTTGAACGAGCTGGGATTTACGATCTTGAAGAAGACGAAACATTCGGCATTTTTTTGCAAGCCGACCAGAACATCGCCTTGGATGTCGCCGAGTTCCAGCGACGGAAACTCCACACACCCCATCCTCGCGACAACCACATTACTAGCGCAGTAGGAATGCGGGCCGAGGCTTCGGCAACGGCCCGCGAACCGTAAAAATCAGCCGCCGCCGTTGGAGCCCTCGTAACCGATCAGCAGGTAGTCGGTGATCCAAACCGTCTGCGCGCCCACGACTTTTTTCCAGCGATAGGCGATCCGAAGAGCCATATCGACGCGACGCGGCTGACCTTTGAAACTCCAATCTCCTGTCCCGTACCTGTCCATCTCCATCCAAATGCACCTCGCATCCGGTGGCTGAGGCGCGGGGGTCGGAGTGGGCTGACTTGGGGTAGCGTCGGGACTGGCAGCGGGCGGATTTGGGGCAGCCCCTGGGGCGGCAGTCGGCGGCGGCGGCGAAGGCGGGGTTGCCGCCAGGAATGTGTGAGGCTCCATCGTACCGCCCGCGTATGGGTTCATCGTAATGATCAGCGCGCCGAGATCTTCTGCTACTGACATCTGCGGTCTCCCTTCCAGTGAGTCGACATTTACACGAATTCTCGATCCGGCCGTCCGACGGATTTCTCTGATCGCGGCGGAATGCGCATAATTCGACGAGCGTGCTCATCAGTGTGAGCGGGTTCACACAGCTGCAATTTTTTTGCGTCCGTCCTCGCATCCCTCGTCGCGTGGTTTCACCCAACACCAACTCCGGCAAGAGCAGCCTCGATCCGGCCGAATTCGCCGTGGGTCCCGAGGGTATGGAAGATCATGTTGGCCGCTTCGAGCAGGTGGCGCGCGGCCGCGATGTCGCCGGCGCGCTGGCGCAATGCCGCCCGCGTGACCATCGCCTTGGCGAGATCGTTTCGCGCGCCGACGCGCTCGAATATCCGCATTGCCCTCTCGACATGATCCTCGGCAGCAGCCGGCGCGTCGGCGGCGAGACATTCGCCCATTAACCAATATGCCCTTCCCTCATAATGGAGGTAGCCGGTCGCCCGACAGGTCGCGAGCACGCGCTCGATCAACGGCCGGGCGTCCGCGCGGTCGCCGCGGCGGAGATAGCCTTCGGCAAGCCAGACCGCACCGATCGTATGGGTCCAGCGCATGCGGGAACTCTCGAACCAGGCGAGGCCTTCACTCAGCTCCGCGATGCCCTCATCGAGCCGGCCGGCTTTGATTTTCCCGTAACCGCGGATCACCCGGGCCCACGCGGCGTCGCGCGGCAGCGGTGCGAGCGCCAGCGCTTCATTGCAGCATTCCAGGCCCCGCTCAACGTCGCCTTGCTGAATATGGGCCAATCCCAGCCGGGTCCAGCCGACTGCCTTGAGGCGGATATCCTGAAGGGCAGTGCCGTGGTCGAGGCCGCGCCGGCAGTAGTTCAGGCTGGCTTCCCAATCACCCAAATAATTCGCGATTGCCGTCAAGTGCCAGAGTGTCCGTCCGGCCCACCAGCGATTGCCGCGCGCCTCGAAGATCGAGAGGGCGCGCTCCCCCGCCTCCAGAGCTTGCTGCAATCTGCCGGCAATCATATAAACCTGGGCCAAACAGGATTCGGAAATCGCGTTGATTTCGTCCAGGCTAAAAGCCGACGCGATCTTCGCCGCCTCTCGACAATGTTCGATTGCGACATCGGGCCGGCCTCCCGAGGTCGCATGCAGGAACCCCGTCCAATAATGCCAAGCGGCCCGGCGCGGCGGGTCGGCTGCATCGTCCACGACGCCGCGAATTTCTTCGAGCGCTTGGATGTGCTCGGTGTAACGTCCCAGTGCGTACTTCACCTCCGCCTGATTTAGTACGGCGTCGATGCGGCGCATCCGGTTCTGGTCCGTATCGGGCAAGGCGTTGAGGACGCGCAGAGCATCGCTGAAATAGGCCAAAGCCTCGGTATTGGCCCATCGGCGCTGCGATTTTTGTGCCGCGAGTATTGCGTAATCTACCGCCTTTTCGGACTCCTTGCTCCGGCCGAAATGAAGTGCGAGCAGTTCGGCCACCTCGTCGCGACGGTCGCGGTAGAGTTCTTCGAGGGCGTTTCCGACCATGCCGTGGTGAGCTCTGCGATGGCGCTCGAGGAGGCTCCCATAGGCCGCTTCCTGCGTCAGCGCATGGCGAAAGACGTACACCATTCCGTCTTCAACGACGCGCTCGTAGATGAATTCGAGGCGATTGAGCTCGCGCAGCAGGTTCTCGAGCGGCTCCGCACTCCGCCACACGGCGCGCAGCAGTCGCAACGAAAACTCCCGGCCGATTACCGACGCGATTTGCAGAAGCTGCTTCAGCTGCTCCGGCAGCCGATCGATGCGCGCCATCACGACATCATGGATGGTGTCGGGCACCATCAGGACCGATCGAAGGTCTCTCGCCTCGCCGGCGTGCAGGCTCAATTGTTCGAGAAAGAGGGGATTGCCGTCCGCCTTGGCCACGATCTCGTCGGTCGCCAATTCAACAATCCGCTCTAAATTCAGCACTGAGCGGACGACGTTGAAACTGTCGTCGCGCGACAGCGGCTGCACGGGCAACTGTCTCGCGTAGGATTTGCCGATCCACGGCGGACGGTACCCCGGCCGATAGGTCGCCAGCATTAAAATACGCGCCTCGCCGATATTTTCTGCGAGGAAACCAAGGAATTCTTCCGATATTTTATCGACCCAATGCAGATCCTCGAGCACGAGAACGAGGGGCCGTTCCAGACTCAATTTTATCGTGATTTCGCGGAAGATTTCGAAGGTCTTTGCCTTGACGGCTTCGGGATTGGCCAGGACCGGCGCTGTCTGGACTTCCTTAACGCCCAAGAGATGCAGCAGCACAGGGCTGTCCTGGTCGGGATTCATCCCGACCCGATCAAGACCCGAGCAAACCCTCTCAATGATCGCCTCTGGGGCGTCGGTCTCGAGAATGCCGCAATTGCTGCGCAAGAGATCGAGCATCAGCAAATACGGGATCGCAGTGCCGTAGGAAACACACCGGCCCTCGATCCATCTCACGCGCTCGCTCGCGAGTTGCCGCCGGAATTCAGCGAGAAGCCGCGACTTGCCTATGCCGGGTTCGCCAAGAATGCCGACCGCTTGCCGGTGGCCGCTTTCGACTTGCCGCAAGAAATTGTTCAAGACCGCCAGGTCGCTCTGCCGGTCGACGAAGGTTGTCGTACGAGCGGCCGTGGATGGCCTCAGGGCGGCGCGCGCTTGCGACACATCGAGCAGGCGGTAGGCGTGGATCGGATCGGCCTTACCTTTGAGGACAAGCGGACCGACCGGTTCGACCCGAGCATAGGTCTGCGCCAGCTCGTAAGTCGCCTCGCTCAACAAGATCGTCGCCGGCTCGGCTGCCTGCTGTATCCGGGACGCAACATTGGCGGCGTCACCGATAGCCGTATAATCCATCGGCAATTTATCGGCGATCGGGCCGAACACCACCGGCCCGGTGTGGATGCCGATCCGCACCGGCACGTCCAATTGATCAGCATCGCGGGCGTCCTCTGACCCGCCGAGCGCCCGCTGGATCGCCAAGGCGGCGAGCAATGCGCGCTGGACATGGTCTTCCTGACGTCACCGGGGCGCCGAACAGCGCCATGAAACCGTCGCCGGTAAATTGCGGCGCGGTGCCTCCATAGCGATGCACCTCGGCGAGGCTGGCGGCCAGAAACGAGCTGACAAGGTCGCGCATCGCCTCGGCCCCGAGCCGCTCGGTGAGGGGAGTAGAACCGACGATGTCGCAAAACAGCACCGTTACCTGTTTCATTTCGGCGGGAAACGCTGTCCCGGGCGATGCGGCCGGTTTGGGTATGAATGGCCCGCGCGCAACCCCTTCCTGCAGACCCGGCTGGTCCAGCGGCTTGCCGCAGTGGCCGCAAAACCGATGTTCGGGAGGATTGCCCGAGCCGCAAGACGGACACGCGACCCCCAAGGGCGCGCCACACTGTCCGCAAAATTTCATCCCGGCGAGATTGTCGGCGCTGCACCGAGGGCACCTCATGCCGAGCCTCCACGGGGCGCCGGAAACCGGAGATTAAGATTTTCCAGCCTAGTCCCCTCTCAATCGGGTGGTCAACATTTGGCGAGTGCAGGCCTGCCGCCCAACTCTCCATGGAAAAAGGTTAATGCTAAAGCCCGTCAACATGATAGGTTGCTTAACGGCATAAAGGCTCAACGCAGCGGACACCAACTCGCGGCGCTTTCTCTGGCGAGACATAATCTTCTGGCCTTCTTGAAGTGGCTGTAAGGGAATTGTCATGAACTCCCCAACGCATCAGGAAAAACGGCAGATCTTCGAACGTCATCCTCTGTTCGGGAAGCTGAGCGCCAGCGAAATAAACTCACTGATAAGTTACTCCCGGGTCGAACGCTACACGGCTGGCCGCGAAATCTTCGCCAAAGGATCGCCCGGGCAAAGCGTGGTGGCCGTATTGCGGGGAAACATCAAGATCAGTTCGCTTTCCAACGAAGGAAAGGAGATCGTATTTAATATTATCAATGCCGGTGAAATATTTGGTGAAATAGCCGTTCTCGACGGTGAAGAACGCAGCGCGGATGCAACTGCGATGACCGATTGCGAACTCTTGGTGTTGAACCGCCGGGATTTTTTGCACCTGCTAGAAAATCGGGCGGACCTGTGCATGATCATGCTGAGAATCCTGTGCCAGCGGCTACGGCAGACGAGCGAACAGGTCGAGGATGTCATGTTTCGGCATCTCGAGTTCGCGACTGGCAAAAAGGTTGCTGCACCTGGCCGAGAGCGTCGGCCTGCACGGGCTGCAAAGCACCTCCGTGGAGCTTCACGTCTCGCAGAGAGAACTCGGCAATATGGCCGGAGGGAGTCGGGAGAGTGTAAATAAGATCCTGCAGAATTGGCATCGCCAGGGCCTGATAGATCTCGGCAAGGCGTCGGTCCTGATCCGCGATATCGAGGCGTTGAGACGCCTGGTCTAGGCTTTATCGAGGCCGGCCGTTCACCGCGCTAGGCCCGGCTCCTATATCGGGGATGCCGCCACCCACGATCTTTCGCCAGATGTCGCCCTCTGCTCCGCAGCCAGAGACCTGGATCAAGACAACGCCGGCCGGGCTCTATTGTGAGCCCGGCGGCTTCCATATCGACCCGCTGCTCCCGGTGCCGCGCGCCATTGTCACGCACGGGCATAGCGACCATGCCCGGCCAGGCAACGAGCGCGTGCTCGCGACACCGGGCACGATCGCTATTATGCAGTCGCGTTACGGCGAGCTGGCCGGAGGTTCGCTGCAGCCGCTGGACTATGGCGAACCCATCGCGATCGACGGGGTCGGAGTGCGCCTCCTCCCCGCCGGTCACGTGTTGGGCAGCGCGCAGATCGTGCTCGACTACCGCGGCGCGCGGGTCGTCGTCTCCGGCGATTACAAACGCCGGGCTGACCCGACCTGCGCGCCGTTCGAGCCGCGCAACTGCGATCTCTTTATCACCGAGGCGACCTTCGGACTGCCGGTCTTCCGCCATCCCCCCGACCGGCTCGAGATCGACAAGCTGCTGCATTCGCTATCTCTTTTTCCCGAGCGCTGCCACGTCGTCGGGGTCTATGCGCTCGGCAAATGCCAGCGGATACTGGCGCTGTTGCGGCGCGCGGGGTACGAAGAGCCGGTCTATCTGCACGGCGCGCTGATCGTTCTGACCGAGCTCTACGAGAGGCTCGGGGTGCCGCTCGGGCCGGTGCTGCCGTGGGCCGACGCTGCGCGCGAAGCGCTCAAGGGCCGGATCGTGCTGGCGCCGCCCGCGGCGACCACCGACCGTTGGTCGCGGCGGCTGCCCGACCCGCTGGTCGCGATGGCGTCGGGCTGGATGCGGGTGCGCCAGCGCGCCAAGGCGCGCGGTGTCGAATTGCCGCTGGTGATTTCCGATCACGCCGATTGGGACGAGCTGACTGCAACCATCGATGAGGTCGCGGCCGAGGAAATCTGGGTGACGCACGGTCGCGAAGAAGCGCTCGTCCATTTCGCGAGCAAGAAGGGGTATCGCGCCCGCGCACTCGCCCTCACCGGCTTTGAGGAAGACGAATAGACGTCTGCTCATCATCGGCAGGAACCTGTAGCGGCCGAGAGCCGTTGCTGAAACTGGCGGCTTATTGTGGTGCGGGTCAATGGAGAAAAAAGAGCAGGTCAGGGGCAGGCTGCTCGCGCACGGCTTCGCAGTATGGGTCGCATTCTTTGCGCTTTACCTGCTTTTCACCGGGACCGGAGAACCAGCGGAGCTAACCGCTGGCGGGATCAGCGGCGCGCTTGTTGCGGTTTTCGACGCCGCATTGCGCGCCCGCAACGAGCGCCCGCTGGATATGAGCCTGCCCATGCTGCGTCCACTGGTGCCGGCTTTGGGTCAGCTCGTCCGCGATACCGTTCGAGTGGCCGGCGCTCTAATTACCGCCTTCCGCACACCCCCTCCCGGCAAGTTTTGTACGATCCCAGCGTCGGCCGGAGTCGAATCCAACTCTCCGGCTGGGCGCGGAATTGCAACCGCAGCGGCGTCGCTTGCCCCTAACGCTTTTGTCGTGGGCGACGGTCCGGAGGGCGGCCAGCTCACGGTCCACCAGTTGGTCGGCTAGCCGGCGGAGCGGCGAATGAACGTCTGGCTCACTGCCGGCTTTGCGCTGCTGCCGGCGCTCGCCGCGGCGGGATGGCTCGCAGCGGTGGCGGATCTGGAAAACCGGCTTGTTGCGCTGGAGCTGGGTACCACGCTTGCCGTCTTCATGCTGATTTTGCTGTCCGCTGGCTACGACCAGCCTTCGTTTATCGATCTCGGTCTGACGCTGGTGCTGCTCTCGTTCCCGGGCGCGCTGGCCTATGCCCATTTTCTGGAACGCTGGATTTGACCCCGGGCGGCTTGACGGAAATCGTGCTGGTCGCCTTGGGGGTGGCGGCCAGCTGGCTGGCCGCCTTCGGGCTGTTGCGCCTGCCGGATGCGTTCGCTCGCCTGCATTGCGTCAGCTTTGCGGGGGCGGCGGGCGGGTTCTGCTTCGCGACAGCGGTATTAATCGATCGCAGCGGCGATCCGCTCGGCTTTAAGACCCTAACCCTGATCGTTCTGCTGTTGCTCACGGGTGCCGTGTCCGTCCACGCCACCGGACGGGCATTGCGGCTGCGGCAGCAGACCGGAGAGCACAGCCGATGACGCCGCTGCAAATCGGGCTGTACCTATTGACCGCATTGGCCGGCCCCGCAGTCGTGCTGACCCGCGAGCCCCGGCGCCAGGCGATCGTCATGGGCTTTAACGGCCTTGTGCTGGCGCTTTTATTTCTGGTTCTGCAAGCGCCCGACGTCGCCTATTCGGAGCTGGCGGTAAACACGGTGGCGGTGCCGTTCCTCTTTTTGGTGACGCTTGCCGCGGCGCGGATCAACCAGCGCCGCCGAGAAGCGCAGAAACAATAGTAGCAACATGCGAACTGCGCTTGCGTCGGCGCTCTGCCTCATCGGCCTAGGGTTCGCTGCGGTGGGCCTGTGGGGCCTGCCGGCCTTCGGCCATTACCCCGGCCCTTACGGCGACATTCTCAACGCCGTCGGCACGAGCGAGCGCCACGGCACCAATATCGTGACGCTGATCAATTTCGATTATCGCGGCTTCGACACGTTAGGTGAGGAATACATGTTGTTCGCCGCGGTCATCGGCGCCGTCGTCCTGTTGCGCGAGCGCCGCGGCGAAGAAACGAGCGCGCGCCCGGGCAGAATTTCCGAACAAGCGATCCCCGCGCGCACCGATGCCGTCGCACTCGGCAGCCGAATTGCGTTGGATCTGACGATCGTTTTTGGGATCTACGTCGTTTTGCACGCCCAGCTCACACCAGGCGGTGGATTTCAGGGGGGCTGCATCGTCGGCTCGGCGACACTGCTGCTTTATATCGGCCTCGGCTACCGCGTATGGCGCCGCCTCATGAAGAGTGCGGTTCTCGACGCCGCCGAGGCATTCGGTGCCGGTGCCTTTGCCGTCGCCGGGCTCGCCGCGATGGCCGCCGGGGCGCCTTTTCTGACCAATTTTTTGCCGCTGGGGGAGACTGGCTCGATCATCTCTGCGGGCCTCGTCCCTCTCGTCAACTTCGCCGTCGCGATTGCCGTCAGCGCCGGGTTCGCGGTGCTCTTTCTCGAATACCTCGAGGAGACGCGCGAGCCGGAAGCCAAGGACCAGGAATGAACCACGCCGCCTTTCTGTTGCCGGCCTGGCTGTTTGCGATCGGTCTTTACGGCATCATCACCAGCCGTCATTTCGGGCACCTGATCGGCTGCCTGACAGTCGTGCAGTCTGCCACTTATGTGCTGTTGCTCTCGGTCGGCTATAAAACCGATGCCGGCGCGCCGATCTTCGCCGATCACCTGGTCGGCTCGCCGGCAGTCGACCCGGTCGTGCAGGCGCTGGTGCTCACCGACATCGTCGTCGGCGCCACGGTCACGGCATTGCTGCTGGCCTTGGCACTGCAGGTCCACAAACGCAAAGGCACACTCGACCCGCACCAATTGCGGCCGCTGCGGTCGTGACATGGACGTACTGATACCTCTGACAGTGGCGGTGCCGCTGATTGTCGCGGCTGTGCTGATCGCCGGTGCGTCACATTTGGCCGTCCCAATGGCCCGATGCGATCGCCACTCTGACCGCCGCGGCCGTCGCGATTATGGCGGTATTTCTCGCGGGCGCGGCAAAAGCGGGTCCGCTTGTCTATTGGTTTGGCGGCTGGACGCCGCGCGAGGGCGTGGCGATCGGCATCGCGTTTGTCGTCGATCCGGCGGGTGCCGGATGCGCCGCGTTCGTCGCCGCTCTGTTCTGCGCCAGCTTTGTGTTCTCCTGGGGCTATTTCGATGAGGTTCACGCGCGATACCACGCGCTGATGTTGATTTTTCTCGCCGCGATGGCCGGCTTCGCGACTGACCGGCGATCTCTTCAATTTTTTTGTATTTTTCGAATTGATGAGCACCGTGGCTTTTGCCTTGACCGGCTACAAGCTCGAATCCTCGGCGCTCGAGGGCGCGCTCAATTTCACCGTCACCAACGGCGTCGGCAGTTTTCTGATGCTCGCTGGCATCGGCCTCCTCTATGGCCGCACCGGCGCCCTCAACTTCGCGCAGCTGAGCCGCGCGCTGTCCGGCCATGCCGCAGACGCTCTCGTGATCCTTGCCTTTGCGCTGTTGATCGGGGCGCTGTTCATCAAGGGCGCGATCGTGCCCGTTTCATTTCTGGATTGCCGACGCGCATACCGTCGCGCCGTCCCCGGTGTGCGTCATCTTTTCGGGGATAATGGTGCCGATTGCGATCTTCGGAGCGGCCCGGCTCTATTGGAGCCTTTTTGCCCACTCCGGCCTTCCGCAACCCCAGCTGCGCTCGCTGCTGGTGTGGCTCGGTATGGCGACTGCCGTTTTGGGCGGGCTCGTCGCGTTGATGCAGCGGAATGTAAAACGCCTGCTGGCATTCTCCACGGTCAGTCACATGGGCGTGCTGCTCGTCGGCGTCGGGTTGCTGTCGGCCGAGGGTCTCGCCGGCGGCATGCTCTACCTGCTGGGCCACGGGCTGGTCAAAGGCGCTTTGTTCATGGTCGGTGGCATTCTGCTGGCAGCCTGCGCCGGCATCGACGAGGTCGAGTTGCGCGGCTCTGGGAAGGAATTCCCGATAACTGGGCTCTGTTACGCGCTGGGCGGTCTGCTGCTGGCCGGGTTGCCGGTCGGGCTCGAACATCAGGGGCGGGACTGATCGACCCGCGGCAGAAGCAAATGGCTATGCCTTTCTCGCGCCGATCCTGAGCGCCAGCGGCGGGTTGATCGGCGCGGGGGTATTGCGCGGCGCCGGGCGGGTGTTTCTCGGTCTGGGTCCCGAACCCGGGGAGGAGGAGCAATCCCCCAGCGAAGAAGAACGCGAAAAACAGGACCGCCCGGTCTGGCTGATGCTGTTGCCGATCGCGGCAATGCTCGTGGCCGAACTCGTCCTGCAGGCTTTCCCGGTCGAAACCGCAGTCCGCGCCGCCGCGGCCTCGTTTACCGCCACGGGTCCGCTAGCCGCCACCGTTCTCGATAGCGGCGCCTGGTCGTACCCTGCGGTGCCGCCGGAAACCTCCCACATGCGCGTTATCGGCCCGATCATCGGCTTATCGGTGGCGTTCGGCTTTGCCGGGCTGGAGCTCGCTCGCGATAAATCTCCCCGGTATCTGGTCCGCCTCGCGGATCTCGGCCTCGGCTGGATTTTCGCCGGGCTCGACAGGCTTCACAATGGGGTCGTCGGCGACTATGTCGCCTGGGTAATAGTGGGTTTGCTGGTGTTGGGCGGCGTCGTCGCAATCGGGTGACGCCGCAACTGCATGAACGACTTCGCCGCGCTGCTCGATGCACTGCTGTTCACGCCGTCGCGCAATGGCAAGCTGCGGCTGATGCAGGAATATTTTGCGGCGGCGCCCGACCCGGAAAGGGGCTGGGCGTTGGCGGCGCTGACGGGCGAGCTCGTCTTCGACGAGGCCAAGCCGAGCCAGGTGCGCGCCCTCGCTGCGGCTCGTGTCGACCCCGAGCTGCTCGGCTGGTCCTACGATTTTGTCGGCGACCTCGCCGAGACGGTGTCGTTGATCTGGCCCGCCGCGTCGAGCGGCGTCGAGCCACGTCCCGAGCCTTTCCGAGATCGTCGAGCAGCTGAAAGGGGCGAGCCGCAGCGAGGTGCCGCGGCTGCTCGAGCCGTGGCTCGACGCGCTCGATGCAACCGGGCGCTGGGCGTTATTGAAGCTCGTCACCCGCGAGCTGCGGATCGGCGTATCGGCGCGGCTCGCCAAAACCGCGCTCGCCGAGTGGAGCGGGGTCGAGCTCGACCGCATCGAGGAGATCTGGCATGGCCTGGCGCCGCCTTACCAGCCGCTCTTCGATTGGCTCGAGGGCCGGCAGCCGCCGCCCGAGATCGGCGACGTGCCGACCTTTACCCCGCTGATGCTGGCGCAGCCGCTGGAAGACGCCGACATCGCGGGCCTTGACCCGCGCGACTATCTCGCCGAGTGGAAATGGGACGGGATCCGCGTGCAGCTCGTCGCCCGCGGCGCCGAAAGACGGCTCTATTCGCGCTCCGGCGACGATATCGGCGCGGCCTTTCCCGACATCTGCGCGGCAATGCCCGGCGAGGCGACGTTCGACGGCGAGCTGCTGGTGATCCGCGACGGCGAGGTCGCGCCGTTCAACGATCTGCAGCAGCGGCTCAACCGCAAGACTCCGACCGCGAAATTGCTGCGCGATTTTCCCGCCGCGGTTCGGCTCTACGATATTCTGCGCGAGGGGCTCGGAAGACCTGCGCGGCCTGTCTTTTGCCGAGCGCCGGCGCCGGCTCGAAGCATGGTATGCGCGGCAGCCGCGCGCCGAATCTCGACCTCTCGCCGATGGTGCCGTTCACCAGCTGGGACGAGCTCGCGGAATTGCGCGACGGAGCGCGCCAGCGCGGCATCGAAGGGCTGATGCTGAAGCGGGCGGATTCGCTCTACGTCTCCGGCCGCCCGAAGGGACCGTGGTTCAAATGGAAACGCGGCGCGCTGACCCTCGACACGGTCTTGATGTATGCGCAGCGCGGCCACGGCAAGCGCTCCTCGTTCTATTCCGACTATACCTTCGGAGCCTGGCGCGGCGACGAGCTGGTGCCGGTCGGCAAGGCCTATTCCGGCTTTACCGACGAGGAATTGCGCCGCCTCGACCAATGGGTGCGCAACAACACTGTGCGGCGCTGGGGCCCGGTGCGCGAGGTCAGCCCGCAGATCGTCCTCGAAGTCGCCTTCGACAGCGTCCACCGCTCGACCCGCCACAGATCGGGTGTAGCGATGCGCTTCCCGCGCATCCACCGCATCCGCTGGGACAAGCCCTTCCGCGAAGCCGACACCCTCGAGACGCTCGAACGAATGATGACGTGACGGATTCAGACCCTGCGGGCGGCGAAATCGATGCGGGGGTCGATCAGCATGTAGGTCAGATCGCTGACCAATTTCAGCAGCAGGCCGATGAGGGTGAAGACGTAGAGCGTCGCGAACATGATCGGGTAGTCGCGGTTGATCGCCGCCTCGAAGCCGAGGAGGCCGAGACCGTCGAGTGAGAAGATCACCTCGATCAGCAAGGAGCCGGTAAAGAGGATGCCGATCAGCGCCGCCGGAAAGCCGGCGACGACCAGCAGCATCGCATTGCGGAAGATGTGGCCGTAGAGCACCCGACGCTCGGTCAGACCCTTGGAGCGCGCGGTCAACACGTATTGTTTGTTGATCTCCTCCAGGAAACAATTCTTGGTCAGCATCGTCAAGGTCGCAAACCCCGAGATCACCAATGCGGTGATCGGCAACGCGATATGCCAGAAATAATCGGCGATGCGCATTGGCCAGGACAATGAAGCCCAATTGTCGCTGACCAGACCGCGCAATGGGAAAATCGAGAAGTAGCTGCCGCCGGCGAACAGCACGATCAGCAATACGGCGAACAGAAAACTCGGCACCGCATAGCCGACGATGATGACGGCGCTGGTCCACACATCGAACCGGCTGCCGTCGCGCACGGCCTTCCTGATGCCGAGCGGGATCGAGACGAGATAAGTGATCAAAGTCGTCCACAACCCGATCGAGATCGAAACCGGCAATTTGTCCTTGATCAGATCGACCACCCGCCGGTCGCGGAAGAAGCTGGTGCCGAAATCGAAGGTGATATAGTTGCGCATCATCAGACAGAAAGCGCTCGAGCGGCGGCTTGTCGAAACCGTATTGCTTTTCGAGCTCCTTGATCAGCGCAGGGATCGAGGCCGCGCGCGCCGCGATATCGGGTATCGCTGCCGCCGGCCTGGGTCTTGAACTCGCCGGTGCCGCCGCTGACCCGCTCGGTCGCGCTGACCGTGCTGCCTTTCAACCGCGAGATCATCTGCTCGACCGGCCCGCCGGGCGCGGCCTGCACGATCACGAAATTGACGACCATGATCGCGAAGAGAGTCGGGATGATCAGCGCGATGCGACGGATCGCGTAAGCGATCATGCGGCGCCCTCATCCACCAAGCCCTGCAGGCTTGGTCCCTCCTCTCCCGCGGTGCGGGAGAGGAGCGTTGGGCTGAGCGCGTGTAGCCCCTCTCCCGCAATGCGGGAGAGGGTGCTGAGCGCAGCGAAGCGGGTGAGGGTCACTGCTTCGTCACTTCGCCTTTCTTGGCTTCGACCGACTGCTCGGCGCTGGGATCGATCCACCAGGTGTCGAGTCCGACCGCGTATTTCGGCGAGACCGTGGGGCGGCGGAATTTGTCCCAATAGGCGACGCGGAACGACGCGATGTGGTAGTGCGGGATCAGGTAATAGCCGTACTGCAAGACCCGGTCGAGGGCGTGCGTGTGGGCCACCAGGCTCGGCCCGGTCGGGCGCCCGGACCAGCTCCTCGATCAGCTGGTCGACAACTTTGCTCTTGATGCCGAGCAAATTGCGGCTTCCCTGCTCGTCGGCGGCCTGCGAGCCCCAATAATCGCGCTGCTCGTTGCCGGGCGACAAGGATTCGCCGAATGCGACGACCGCCATGTCGTAGTCGAAGGTCTCCATGCGCTTCTGGTATTGCGCATTGTCCACGGTGCGCACCCGCGCAGTGACCCCCATCCGTTCCAAATTCTTCGCAAAGGGCAGCACGATGCGCTCGAACTGCGGATTGTCGAGCAGGATTTCGAACTCGAAGGGCTGACCCGTCTCGTCATTGACGAGCTTCTCGCCCTTGAAGGTCCAGCCGGCCTCCTTCAGCAATTTCAATGCCGCCCGCACGCCGTCGCGAATGTTGCCCGAACCGTCGTATTTCGGCGGGTCGTATTCGGTCGTGAAGACGCTGGTCGGGGATCTGGCCGCGGAACTTTTCGAGGATCTTCAATTCCTCGCCCTGCGGCACCCCGGTTGCCGCCAGCTCGGAATTGTCGAAATAGCTGCGCGTGCGCTTGTAGGCGCCGTAAAACAAATTCTTGTTCGACCATTCGAAATCGAAGGCATAGGCCAAGGCCTCGCGCACCCGCGGGTCCTGAAACAAGCGGCCGGCGCAGATTGTACGCGAAGCCCTGCATGCCGCTCGGCAACCCGTTCGGGATCTCTTCCTTTTTGATCAGGCCGGCGCGCAAGGCAGGGCTGTCGTAGCCGGTCGCCCAATCCTTCGACGAGTTTTCGAGCTTCACGTCGAACTGGCCGGCCTTGAAAGCTTCGAGCGCTATTGTCGCGTCGCGATAATAATCGTAGCGGATGGAATCGACATTGTAGCGGCCCTTGTTGACCGGCAGATCGGCTGCCCAGTAATCGGCAACCCGGCGATAGGTGATCGAGCGTCCGGGGTCGACCGATTCTATCTTGTAGGGACCGCTGCCGAGCGGCGGGTCGAGGGTCGTCTTCTCGAAATCGCGCCCGGCCCAATACGCCTTCGAGAGCACCGGCATTTGCCCCAGGATCTGCGGCAATTCGCGGTTCTCGGCCGATTTGAACGAGAACCGGACGCCGCGCTCGCCCTCTTTCTCGACCTTGGTGACGTCGCCGTAATAGGAGCGGTAGGACGGAGCCCCCTTGGTGCGCAATGTCTCGAAGGTCCAAATGACGTCCTCCGGCGTCATCGGGGTTCCGTCATGGAAACGCGCCTCGTTGCGCAACGTGTAGAGCACCGAAAGCTTGTCGGGCGCGAGCTCGATTTTCTCGGCGACGAGGCCGTATTCGCTGCTGGGTTCGTCCTCGGAGGAAACCGACAGAGTATCGAAGATTTGGCCCACCCCCGCCGCGGGCACGCCCTTGACGACAAACGGGTTGAGAGTGTCGAAGGTGCCGATCGCGAAAAGGCGCATCGTGCCGCCCTTCGGCGCGTCCGGGTTTGCGTATTCGAAATGCTTGAAGTCGGGACCGTATTTGAGGTCGCCGAACAACGACATGCCCGGGGTGGTTGCCGCGACTGCGGCGGCGAGCAGTCCGAGTGACGCAAGGAACACGATCAGGGCTGCAGGAACTCTGCGCATCGGGGACTCCGGGCGAACAGCTCAGCTGGCGAGGAGCGCCAGCGCCGCTTCATGGGTACGCCGATCGCCGGCGATCAAGGCGCGGCCTTCCGAAGTGAGATCGAGCGGTGCCCCACGCCAATCCGTGGCGAGCCCGCCTGCCCCTTCGACGATCGGAACCATCGGGCAGAAGTCGTATGGTTTGAGGTTGGCTTCAAGAACGAGGTCGATGAAGCCGGCGGCGAGCAGGCCGTAGGCGTAGCAATCGGCCCCAAACCGCGTCAGCTTGACTGCATCAGAGACCCGGGCGAAGGCCGCGGCATCTCCACCCTTGAACATGTCGGGGGTCGTCGCAAAGAGCGTAGCGGCAGCAAGCCCGGCGCAGGCTCGACAGTGGACCACCGAGCCGTTCAGTGTTGTTGGGCGCCCGGCGACACCAACCCAGCGCTCGCGCGAAATCGGCTGGTCGATGATGCCGAGGATCGGGTGCTCGGCGCGGGTCAGCGCAATCAACGTGCCGAACAGCGGAACCCCGCTAATGAAAGATTTCGTCCCGTCGATCGGGTCCAATGTCCAGACGAACTCGGCATTCTCGCGGAGCCGGCCGAGCTCTTCCCCGATGATGCCGTGATCCGGGAAACGGCGCTCGATCAGCGATCGCATCGCCTGTTCCGCCGCGCGGTCGGCAATCGTCACTGGGCTCAGATCGGGTTTGTCGTCGACTGCCAGCGGCTGCCGGAAATACAGCCGGATCGCCTCGCCCGCCGCATCGGCGAGACTGAGCGCGAGCGCCAGATACTCATCGAGTTCGGCGGGCATTACCGGCCCCTCACCCTCCCGCTGCGCGGGCCCCTTCCTCTCCCCGCAAGCGGGGCGAGGGGCTCAGCGGCTCGCTCTCTCTCCCCGCTTGCGAGGAGAGGGTCGGGGTGAGGGGCATCTCCTGTACCTGATCTACTTCAGTGTCTCGAGATAGGCGATGACATCGGCACGGTCTTGTCCCTTGGGGATGCCGGCAAAGGTCATCTTGGTGCCCTTGATCATGGCTTGCGGCTTCCACAGCCAGTCATTGAGCTTCTCCGGATCCCACTTCTCGCCTTTATGCGCTTCCATCGCGGCGGAGAACTGATAACCGGGCACCTCGGCCATGGCCTCCTCGGTGATCCCCCACAAATTCGGGCCGATTTTGTTTGCTCCCCCCTTGTTGAAGGTGTGGCATGCGGCGCAGACCTTGGCGATCTGCTCGCCCTTTTTGGGATCGGCCTTGGCGAGCAATGGCCCGATCGGCTCGGGCCCGGCAGCCGCCCCCTCCGCCGCCGGGGCGCTCCCGGTCGGTTCGGCGCCCGCCACGACAAAGACCGGCTTTTCCAGCTCCTTCGGGCGGACCAGCTGACCGGCCAAGATCCCGGACGCCATCGCGACGATCATCGCCGTGAGCACCGAGGCAATGATCTTGTTCCACTCGAATGACGACATCGATGCTCGAACCTCCCGCGTCCAGACCGAATTATCACGCTTCCGGCGCCTCGACGAACCGGGCATGTTGTCGCTATCGACGCAGGATTAAGCAACACCCGTGACCAGAACCGCACCCGAGAACCCGATCATCCTCATTCCCGCCCGGCTCGCCGCCACGCGGTTGCCGGGCAAGCCGCTCGCCGATATCGCCGGAACCCCGATGATCGTGCATGTCTGGCGCCGCGCCGTCGCCGCCGATATCGGACCCGTCGTCGTCGCCTGCGCCGACCGCGCGATCGCCGACGCGGTCGAATCGGCGGGCGGGCGAGCCGTTTTGACCGACCCGCACCACCCCACCGGCTCGGACCGCATTCACGAGGCGATCGGGCGGATCGATCCGGGCGGCCGTGTACGACGCGGTGGTGAATGTGCAGGGCGATCTGCCGCTGCTCGATCCGGCGGCGGTCCGCGTCGCGGTCGCCGGCCTCGCCGACCCCGAGACCGACATCGCAACCTTGGCCGCGATCATCGAGGACAAAGCGGCGCTCACTGATACCAGCGTCAACAAGGTCGTCGCCGGCTTCGCCGATCCGGAGCGGCCGGCGCGCGCACTCTACTTCAGCAAGGCCATCGTGCCGTGGGGGCCGGGACCGCATTACGAACATATCGGGCTTTACGCTTATCGCCGCGCCGCGCTCGATCGGTTTGTCGGGCTGCCGCGCGGCGTCCTGGAACAGCGCGAGCATCTCGAACAGCTGCGCGCCCTCGAGGCCGGCATGCGCATCTCAGTCAGCTTGATAGAAGCCACCCGCCTCGGCGTGCAGGTCGACACGCCGGCCGACCTCGCCCGCGCCCGCCAGCTCGCGGAACTGCGGTAGACGAGAAATGACAGCATCTTCAAACCCGGCACAGACGATCGCGTTCCAAGGCACCTTCGGCGCCTATTCCGACCTTGCCTGCCGTCGCGTCTACCCCGAAGTGGCGACCTTGCCTTGCACTCAATTCGAGGACGCTTTCGCCGCAGTCAGCGAGGGTCGCGCTGCGCTCGCGATGATCGCGGTCGAGAATTCCGTGGCTGGCCGCGTTGCCGACGTTCACCATTTGATGCCGGGCTCGGACCTCCACATCATCGGCGAGCATTTCGAGCGGGTGAACCATCATTTGCTCGCGCTCCCCGGAGCGACTTTGGCAACGATCCGGACAGTCCGAAGCCACGTTCACGCGCTGTCGCAATGCCGCAATCTGATCCGCTCGCTCGGCCTCGATCCCGTTGTCGCGGCCGACACCGCCGGCGCGGCTGCCGAAATAGCCGAGCGCAGCGATCCGACGGTAGCGGCAATCGCCTCGGAGCTCGCCGGGCAGATCTACGGTCTCGTCTCGCTGAAAGAGAACATCGAGGACGCCGAGCACAACACGACCCGTTTTCTGATCATGTCGCGCGAGCCGAAGCGGCCGCCGCGCGGCGGCTCCTACAGTGACGACGTTTTTGTTCCGCGTCCGCAATGTGCCGGCGGCGCTGTACAAGGCGATGGGGGGGTTCGCGACCAACGGCGTAAACATGACCAAGCTTGAGAGCTACATGGTCGGCGGCGCGTTTGCGGCGACCCAGTTCTACGCCGATGTCGAAGCGCACCCCGACGACCGCCCGTTGGCATTGGCGCTCGAGGAGCTCGCCTTCTTCTCGCGCGAGGTCAAGATCCTCGGCGTTTACCCGGCCCACCCACTGCGCATCGCCGCCTCGGCGCGCCAGGCGGATTGAAAGCGGACGGATTGAAAGAAGGATATTCCGATGATGCTGATCGACCACGCAGAACTGCACGGCATCGCATTGCGCGTTTTCGAAGCGGCCGGCAGTGACCACGCCGAAGCTCAGATCATTGCCGATCATTTGATCGAGGCAAATCTGCGCGGCCATGACAGCCACGGCGTCGGGCTGATCCCGAACTATCTGCAGCATCTCGCGGGCGGCACCGTCGTCCCCAACCGCAAAGGACGGGTCGCCAGCGAGAGCGGATCCTTGATCGTCTATGACGGCGAGCGCGCCTGGGGCCAGATCGCCGCGCGCGAAGCGGTAATGGTCGGCATCGCCAAGGCGCGTGAGACCGGGGTCGCGGTCGTGGCTTTGCGCAACCCGCACCATATCGGCCGGGTCGGCACCTATGGCGAGATGTGCGCCGCGGCCGGTCTCGTCTCGTTCCATTTCGTCAACGTCACCGATGCGCGCCCGGCCGTCGCGCCGTGGCGCGGCACCGATGCCCGGTTCAGCACCAACCCCGTCTGCATCGCGATGCCAGGGCCCGACCCCGAACGCCCGATCATCCTCGACATGGCGACAAGCGTCGTCGCAATGGGCAAGGTGCGGGTCGCTCGCAACAAAGGCGAGCAATTGAAGCCCGGCATCCTCATCGACGGCGGGGGCAAGCCGACGACCGACCCCGGCGCGATGTATGGCCAGCCGCGCGGTGCGTTGATGACCTTTGGCGAGCACAAAGGCTACGCGCTCGCCTTTGTCTGCGAGATGCTGGCGGGCGCGTTGTGCGGCAGCGGCACGATGCGGCCCGAGCGGCAGGGCGCTAGCACGGCGACCAACGGCATGCTGACGATCGTCATCGACCCGTCGCGCCTCGATCGACCGCGAGTGGCTGATCGAGGAGATCGCGGCGATGACCGCCTACATCACCGACTCGCCGGCGGCGCACCCGGAAGAGCCGGTGCTGATCCCCGGCGACCCCGAACGCCTGACCCGCGCCGAGCGCTCGCCCAAGGCGTGCCGATCGACGACGAGACCTGGCGCGAGCTCACCGCCGCCGCCCGCGCCATCAATGTGCTGATCGAACCGCCGTAATCGCAGCTGGAGTGAAAACGGCCTATCTGGTCATTGCGAGCGAAGCGAAGCAATCTGGGGCTGCGGGGAGTCGTCCGGTCGGTCGCCTCGTCACTGCGCTCCTCGCGATGACGGCGGCTGCGTCTCCGCGAGCGCGGCGTTGTCAACCAAGTGAACGCCGGTTATCCAGTGGCACTCCTTCATTGGACCGCTCATTGCAACCGCACCTCGCTGCAGGCGACCCAGTGGCCCGGCCGCAGCTCGCGCAGTTCGGGCCGATCCCGCTTGCACCGCTCGACCGCCATCGGGCAGCGCGGGTGGAAGACGCAGCCCGAGGGCGGATTGATCGGGCTCGGCACCTCGCCGTTGACCGGCCGGAAAATGCGTTCCGCCTCGACTGTCGGATCCGGCACCGGCACTGCCGCCAGCAATGCCTGCGTGTAAGGGTGCAGCGGGTTTTCGAAGAGCTCGTCGCAGGCCGCAAGCTCGACGATGCGGCCGAGATACATGACGGCGACGCGCTGGCACAGATGCCGCACCACCGAGAGGTCGTGAGCGATAAACAGATAGGTGAGGCCGAACCGTTCGCGCAAATCCTCCAGGAGGTTGATGACCTGCGCCTGGATCGAAACGTCGAGCGCCGAGACGGCCTCGTCGCAGACGATGAACTCGGGTTCCAGGGCGAGAGCGCGGGCGATGCCGACGCGCTGGCGCTGGCCGCCCGACATTTCATGCGGGTAACGGTCGGCGAATTTCGGATCGAGACCGCAGACAGATAGAAGTTCCCGCACTCGCGCGGCGCGACGGCTTGCATCGCGCTCGATCCCGTGGACCATGATCGGTTCGGCGATGATCTCGCCGACTTTCATGCGCGGGTTGAGCGAGCTGTAGGGGTCCTGGAAAATGACCTGGATGCGGCGCCGCAGCGCCACCAAATCGCTGCGTTCGAGCTTGGCGATGTCGACGCCGTCGTAGAGGATCGCACCGGCTGTCGGCTTTTCGAGCCGCAGGATGCACCGTCCGGTCGTCGTCTTGCCGCAGCCGCTCTCGCCGACCAGGCCCAAGGTCTCGCCGCGCCGCACCGTGAAATCGATGCCGTCGACAGCCTTCACCTCACCGACTTTTCGGTTGATGACGATCCCTTCGGTGACCGGGAAATGCATCTGCAATCCCCTGACTTCGAGGAGCGGCTCAGTATCGAAGGCAGCGACGTTCGTCATTACTTGTCGAGCCAGATGGTAGACAAGTCCTGATTGACATAATGGCTCGGGCTGATCTTCCAGCCCTTCACGTACGACCGGTAAGGGATGATCCGGTAGTACCAGGGCGTCTGCAACATATGCGCCTCGGTATCGAGCACGTACTTCTCGAGTTGGCGCATCAAGGCGCGTTGCCTGGCGAAATCGGTCTCGTGCAGCATCTGCTGATAAAGATCGATTTCCTTCTGGTCCTCATAGTTTCCGTAGTTTTCGGCGTACACGGAATGCGGCAGAAACTTGCCGATGTCGAGCAGCGGGTTGACCACGCTCTGGCAGTTAAAATCCATCGCCACATCAAAGGCGGCGTTACGCAAAGCTTCGAAAAACGGTCCTGTCGGCAAGACGCGCTGCGTGACGTGCAGACCGACCTTGCCCCATTCGTCGATCAGCCAGGTGGCGACATACTTGTAAGGCTGATCGACATTGCGGTTCAACAGCTCGAAGGTCAGCCCTTCGGCTCCCGCCTCCTTCAGCAAACGCTTCGCTTCTTCCCGCGATTTCTCGATGACCCGCCAAAACCCCGCGATTTGCATCAGCTCGTCCTTGGTAGCGGCGAGCGGCGAGCCTGGAAACACGATGCCGCCGGCGGTGCGGACGATCGCGATCTTGGAAAGCGCTGGCGCGCCGCGCCACTGGTCGACCGCAAGGGCGAGCGCGCGGCGGACCCGCGCATCGTCGAACGGATTCTTCTTGTGGTTGGGCGTCGCCAGGAGGGCGCAGTTCCAGTCGCTCTGCTGCACCGTGATCTTGTCGCCGAACCCCTTGACGAGCTCGTCGCGCGCCGACGGCGGCAGTCCGCGAAACTCCATTGCCGCGCGGTCGGCGCGGATCGCCTCCACCCGCACCGCCTGCTTGTCGGCGTAGATGCCGGTGAATCCGTCGAGATAGGGCAGCCCCTTGTGGTAATAATCGGGGTTGCGCACTCCTTTGATCGACTGGCCGGTCTCGTACCCGGCGAACTTGAACGGGCCGGAGCCCAGGACATTCTTCTCGTACCAGTGCGGGTCCTTGTCGAGGATCTCCTCCTTGTAGATCCACGCGAAGGGGTCGGCGAGAGCGGGCAAAAAGGCGCCGGTCGCAAACTTCAGATGGAAGATAACGGTCGACGGGTCGGGCGCTTCGACTTTGTCGACCATCACGTAAAAACTCTCTCGCGCGCTGGTCACGCCTTTGGGCGGGTGGATGATCGCATTCCAGCTCGCCGCCACGTCAGCGGCGGTCAGCGGCGAGCCGTCGTGGAACTTGACGCCTTGGCGGATCTTGAAGGTGTAGGTTTTTCCATCATCCGTCGGCTGCGGGATCGTGGTGCACAGATCACAGACGAAATCGCTGGTCGAGGACGGGTTATCCGGATTGATCCGGATCAGCACGCTGTAAAACGGCGCCGCCGTATGCACCGTTGCGTAAGTCGTCTCACGATGGCCGTCAAAGCTCGGCGGCGCGTCAGCCGGGATCATGTAGTTCAAAATCCCGCCCCGTTTCGGCTCCTCGTCGGCTAGTGCCGGCATAGCGACGACAGCGAGTAAAAGCGCTAGCAGCCCCGCATCTCGGACGCTCCGACGTGAAAATATCGTCAGCACCGTCTCCTTTCCTCAGATTACTGGTCCAGCCAAATGGTCCCCAAATCCTGGTTTACGTAATGGCTGGGGCCGATTTTCCAGCCTTTGACATAGGAGCGGTAGGGCACGATCCGCTGCCACCACAGCAGGTAGATCGCATGGGCTTGCTCGTCGAGAACGTATTTGTTGAACGCGAGCAGATCGGCGTGCTGCTTGGTCTTGTCGAGTTCGCGCAGTTGCCGGTTGTACATCTCGATTTCCTTCGGGTCATCGAACTGCCCGTAGTTCGAGCTGGACACCGAATGCGGCAGGTATTTGCCGACATCGGCGAGCGGATTGACGACGTTCTGGCAATTACCCTCGGTGCTGACCTCGAAATTGCCGCTGCGCAGCGCCTCGAACCACGGCCCGGTCGGCAACACCCGCTGGGTGACGTGCAGTCCGATCTTGCTCCACTGGTCGACGACCCAGATCCCGTAGTATTTATAGGGTTGATCCACATTGCGGTTCAGCAGTTCGAAGGAGAGCCCCTCGGCTCCGGCCTCCTTCAGCAAGCGCCGCGCCTCGGCCCGCGACTTTTCGATGTCGGGCCAATAGCCGGCGATCTGCTGCAGCTCCTCCTTGGTTGGGGCGAGTGGCGAGTCCGGGAAGGTCAGGCCGCCGACCGTGTGTACGATCGCGATCTTGGACAACTCCGGTGCGCCGCCCCAGCGGTCAATCGCTAAGGTCAGGGCGCGCCGCACGCGGACATCGTCAAACGGTTTTTTCTTGTGGTTCGGAGTTATCACCCCGCCGCAATTCCAGTCGCTGGTTTGGACGGTAATCTTGTCTCCGAGCGCTTTTTTCAGCTCATCGACCGTGGAAGGGGGGAAGCCGCGAAATTCGATTGCGGCCCGGTCGGCGCGGATCGCCTCGACCCGTATCGCCTGCTTGTCGGCGTAGATGCCGGTAAACCCGTCGAGGTAAGGCAGGCCCTTGCGGAAGTAGTCCGGGTTGCGCTCACCCTTGATCGATTGCCCGGTATCGTAGCTGACGAACTTGAAGGGACCGGAGCCGAGAATGTTCTTTTCGTACCAGTGCGGGTCCTTGTCGAGGATCGCCTTCTTGTAGATCCAGGCATAGGGGTCGGCCAATGCCGGCAGAAACGCGTCGGTGGCGAATTTCAGCCTGAAAACCACTGTACTCGGATCCGTGGCCTCGACTTTGTCCACCATGACAAAGTTACTCTCCCGGGCGCTGATGACGCCGTTCGGCGGATAGATGATCTCATTCCAACTCGCCGCGACATCCTCCGCAGTCAGTGGCGCGCCGTCGCTGAATTTCACCCCCTCACGGATCTTGAAGGTGTAGGTCTTCCCGTCGTCGGTCGGCGCCGGCATCGCCGTGCACAGATCGCACACGAGATCGTCGGTCTTGCCCGGATCATAGGGGTTGGCTCGGATCAGCACGCTATAGAACGGCGCGGCCGAGTGGATCGTCGCATAGGTCTCCTCACGATGCGCGTCAAAGCTCGGCGGCGCGTCGGCCGGGATCATGTAAGTCAGGGTACCGCCGCGTTTCGGCTCTTCCTCTGCAGCGCCCGGGTTGATAAAGGCCGTGGCGACGACAGGGAGCAACGCCAATATTTTGAAATTCACCCGGACCTCCCAAAATTTACTTGTCGAGCCAGATCGTCGCCAAATCCTGATTGATGAAGTGCGTCGGGGCGATTTTGAAGCCCTTCACATAGGACCGGTACGGCACGATCCGGTGCCACCACAGCACCCAGATCATGTGTGACTGGTCGTCCAGAACCAATTTTTCAAACTGCCGCATCAGGGCGCGCTGCTGCGCGGGATCGGTCTCGCGCAGCATCTTGTCGTAGGTGTCGACCTCCTGCGGATCGTCATAGTTACCGTAATTCTCGCTGTCGACGGTGGCGGGCAGGGCTTTCTGCACATCGAGCAGCGGGTTTACCATGCCGTGACCGGGGGCCTCGAGAACCACATCGAAATCGCCGTTCCGCATCGCTTCGAACCATGGGCCGGTCGGCAAGACCCGTTGCCTCACATGCAATCCGATCTTGCTCCATTCGTCGATCAGCCAGGTCGCGACGTATTTGAACGGCTGGTCGACATTGCGGTTGAGGAGCTCGAAGGTGAGCCCCTCGGCCCCAGCTTCCTTCAACAGACGCCGTGCCTCGGCTCGCGACTTTTCGATGTCGGGCCAGAACCCGGCGATCTGTTCCAGTTCCTCTTTCGTCGCGGCCAGTGGCGAGCCGGGGAAAACGATGCCGCCGACGGTCTTGACGATCGCGACCTTCGACAGCCCCGGGGCGCCGCCCCATCGGTCGATCGCCAAGGTCAATGCCCGGCGCACGCGCGGGTCGTCGAACGGCTTGCGCTTGTGATTGGGGGTCACCCCGCTGGCGACGTTCCAATCGCTCTCTTGCACTGTGATCTTGTCGCCGAGCGCCTTGACAAGCTCGTCGCGCGCCGCGGGCGGCATGCTGCGGAATTCGATTGCGGCCCGATCACTGCGGATCGCCTCGACCCGCACTGCCTGTTTGTCGGCGTAGATCCCGGTGAAGCCGTCAAGGTAGGGCACCCCTTTGTGGTAGTAATCGGGGTTCTTCTCTCCCTTGATCGATTGTCCTGTCTGAAATTCGACGAATTTGAAAGGACCGGAGCCGAGAATGTTTTTCTCATACCAGCGGGGGTCCTTATCAAGAATTTCCTTTTTGTAGATGAAGTTGAATGGGTCGGCGAGCGCCGGCATAAAAGCGCTGGTGGCGAACTTCAGATGAAAGACGACGGTAGTCGGGTCGGAGGCCTCGACCTTGTCGACCATCAGGTAATTGCTGGAGCGCGCGCTTAATTGGCCGCTGGCCGGAAAGATGATCTTGTTGTAGCTCGCCGCGACATCGGCGGCGGTCAATGGCGAGCCGTCGTGGAATTTGACGTCCTGGCGCATCTTGAATGTATAGGTCCTGCCGTCGTCGGTCGGCTGTGGCATCTCGGTGCAGAGGTCGCAGACGAAATGGGATATATCCGCCGGGTTGTCCGGGTTGACGCGGATCAGCACGCTGTAGAACGGCGCCACCGAATGCACCGTCGCATAAGTGCTCTCGCGATGCCCGTCGAAGCTCGGCGGCGCATCCGCCGGAATCATATAAGTCAACGTCCCGCCGCGTTTCGGTTCCTCGTCCGCGACCGCTGGTATCGAAACCGGCATTGAAAAGAGCGCTGCTGCTATGAGAGCCGTCCCGGCGAAGGCCGGGACCCGTGGCTGAAATGGGTCCCGGCCTTCGCCGGGATGACAGGAAAATAGAAAAGACACGAGCTTATTTCTTCGCTTTATTTTTCGAGCCATATGGTCGCCAAGTCCTGATTGAGGTAATGGCTAGGGCTGATTTTCCAGCCCTTCACATAAGACCGGTAGGGCACCGTCCGGTACCACCACAGTAGAAAGATCTCGTGCACCTGGTCGTCTAGCACGCGTTTCTCGAAATCGCGCATCACTGCACGCTGCTTGGGGAAGTTGGTCTCGTGCAGCATTTTGTCGTAAATGGCAAGCTCCGCTTGGTCCTCGAACTGGCCGTAGTTTGCGGCGTAGTCAGGCAGATATCGCTGCACGTCGAGCAGCGGGTTGACGACGCTCTGGCAATTACCGGCCAGGACGACATCGAAATTGCCTTGCCGCATCGCCTCGAACCAAGGGCCGGTCGGCAATACGCGCTGGGTGGCGTGAAGCCCGATTTTGCTCCATTCATCGATTACCCAAGTGGCGTTATACTTATAGGGCTGATCGACATTCCGGTTCAAAAGCTCAAAACTGATCCCCTCGGCCCCGGCCTCTTTCAACAGACGTTTAGCCTCGGCCCGCGACTTTTCGATGTCGGGCCAGAAACCGGCGAGATCCTGGAGTTCCTCCTTGTCGGCGGCCAATGGCGAACCGGGAAAAACAATGCCGCCGACTGTGTGCACATTGGCGATCTTGGCGAGCTGCGGTGCGCCGTGCCAGCGGTCGATCGCCAAGGTCAGTGCGCGGCGAACCCGAGCATCGTCGAACGGTTTTTTCTTGTGGTTCGGCTCAACAAAGCTGCCGCAGTTCCAGTCACTGGTCTGCACGGCGATCTTGTCGCCCAGCGCGCCGACGAGTTCGTCGCGCACCGAAGGCGGAAAGCCGCGGAACTCGATCGCCGCGCGGTCAGCGCGGATCGCATCGACCCGCACCGCCTGCTTGTCGGCATAAATTCCGGTGAAGCCGTCGATATACGGTAGACCTGGAAGATAATAATCGGAGTTTCTTACGCCCTTGATCGACTGACCGACCTGATATTCGACAAATTTGAACGGACCCGACCCGAGGATATTCTTTTCGTACCAGCGCGGATCTTTCTTGAGGATGTCCTTCTTGTAGATCCAGCTGTAAGGGTCCGCCAGTGCCGGCAGGAATGCGCTCGTGGCAAATTTAAGGTGAAATACCACAGTCTTCGGGTCCGGCGCTTCGACCCTGTCTACCATAACGTAATGGCTTTCGCGCGGACTCAAGACACCCTCGGGCGGGTGAATGATGTGCTCCCAGCTCGCCGCCACATCCGCTGCCGACAACGGCGAGCCGTCGTGGAATTTGACGCCGCTGCGGATCTTGAACGTGTAGGTCCTGCCGTCATCGGTCGGCTGCGGCATCGCCATGCACAGGTCGCACACAAAATCCGTCGTCGAACCGGGATTGTTCGGATCGATGCGGATCAGCACGCTGTAGAACGGCGCCGCCGAATGAATCGTGGCGAAAGTGGTCTCGCGGTGCGCATCAAAGCTGGGCGGCGCGTCCGCCGGGATCACATAATTCAAGATGCCGCCGCTTTTCGGGGTGTCGTCCGCCGATACAGGGAAAGCCGCCCCGATCAATAGGGCGCCAAGCCCCGCCGCCAGTGTCCTTGATTTTGCCTCCACAGCAATTCCTCCCAGTGAAGCATCCTGTTCATGGGGTTTGTTATTTGTCGAGCCACACCGTCGCAAGGTCCTGGTTGAGGTAATGGCTCGGGCTGATTTTCCAGCCTTTCACATAAGAGCGGTAAGGGATGATCCGGTTCCACCATACTATCCAGATTTGGTAAGCTTGGTCGTCGACCACATATTTTTCGAACTGGCGCATCAAGGCGCGCTGCTTGTTGAAATCGGTCTCGCGCAGCATCTTCTCATAGAGGCCCAATTCGTCCGGATCGTCGTAATAACCGTAGGCCCCGGCAAAGTTCGGCAGATACGTCTGCACGTCCAACAGCGGGTTGGGCACGCCGCGGCAATTGGCGATCAGCGCGACCTCGAAATTGCCGGTGCGCAATGCCTCCAGTTCCGGGCCGGTCGGCATGACCCGCTGTGTAACATGCAGCCCGATCTTGCTCCATTCATCGACAAGCCAGGTGCCGACATATTTGTAGGGCTGGTCGACGCTGCGGTTCAAAAGCTCGAAGGAGAGCCCCTCGGCGCCGGCCTCTTTCAGTAGCCGTTTCGCCTCCGCCCGCGATTTCTCTAGATCGGGCCAGAACCCCGCGATTTGCTGCAGTTCCTCCTTGGACGCCGCGAGCGGCGAGGCGGGAAACACGATGCCGCCGACAGTGCGCACATTGGCGATCTTTGACAATGCCGGCGCGCCGTGCCAGCGATCGATGGCCAAGGTCAGCGCACGGCGGACGCGCGGATCATCGAACGGCTTTTTCTTGTGGTTCGGCGTGACCAGATTGCCGCAATTCCAGTCGCTCTCCTGAACGGTGATTTTGTCGCCCAACGTCTTGACGAGTTCGTCGCGCGCCGCCGGCGGGAAGCCGCGGAACTCGATCGCCGCGCGGTCGGCGCGTATCGCGTCGAGCCTTACCGCCTGCTTATCGGCGTAGATTGCCTTAAAGCCGTCGAGATAAGGCAGTCCTTTGCGATAATAATCGGGATTGCGTACACCGCTGATCGACTGCCCGGTTTCGTACTCGGCGAATTTGAACGGGCCGGAGCCGAGGATGTTCTTCTCGTACCAGCGCGGGTCCGTGTCGAGTATTTCCTTCTTGTAGATAAAGGCGAAGGGGTCGGCGAGCGCCGGCAGAAAAGCGCCGGTGGCAAATTTAAGGTGGAAGACGACAGTCGAGGGATCGGGCGCCTCCACCGTGTCGACCATCTCGTACCAGCTCGCGCGCGGGCTCAGCATCCCCTCTGGGGGATGGATGATCATTTCCCAGCTCTTGGCGACATCGGCGGCGGTCAGGGACGAGCCGTCGTGGAATTTCACGCCATCTCGGATCGTGAAGGTGTAGGTCTTGCCGCCGTCGGTCGGCTTCGGCATGACGGTGCACAGGTCGCAGACGAAATCCGTGGTCGAGGACGGGTCCTCCGGATTGATCCGGATCAGCACGCTGTAGAAGGGCGCCGCTGAGTGCAGGGTCGCGAACGTCTGTTCGCGGTGGCCGTCAAAGCTCGGCGGCGCGTCAGCCGGGATCGTATAGGTCAAAACCCCGCCGCGCTTGCCCGCTTCCTCTTCACCGGGCACCGCAGCCAGTGCCGCCGCGCCGAGGGCGATGCCGGCGATGCCTGCCGTCAACCACCACGAAGTGATCCTCATCTCTGCCTCTCGTACGAGCTTGATCAGGAAGCGGCCACGCCGCTCGCCGCGCGACGCTCTCGGGCCGGCTCTGCGGTTGCGCCGCCGATTTCGGCACTGCGGAAGCATGCCGCAAAATGCGCCGCGGTCCCTGTCCGCTTCAGCGGCGGCCGCGATAGGGCGCATTCCTCGACGGCAAACCGGCAGCGCGGTCGGAACGAGCAGCCGGCGTCAAGCCGGGTCAGATCCGGCGGCTGGCCGTCGACCGGGTCGAGCCGTGCCTGGCGCGGGCGGTCGAGCCGCGGCACCGAGCGCAACAGCGCCATTGTGTAGGGATGCCGCGGGTCATGGTAGATCTGCGCGGCCGGACCGCTCTCGACGATCCGGCCGGCATACATGACGTTGACCCGGTTGGCGTAGCGCGCGACGACGCCGAGGTTGTGCGTGATGATGATCAGCGCCACGTCGAGCCGGTGCGTCAGCTGTTTCATTAGCTCGAGGATCTGCGCCTGAATAGTCACGTCGAGCGCCGTCGTGGGCTCGTCGGCGATGATCATCTTGGGATCGCACGCCAATGCGATGGCGATCATGATGCGCTGGCGCATGCCGCCCGACAGCTGATGCGGATACTGCTTGAGGCGCCGCGCCGGATCGGCGATGCCGACCATGCTCAACAGCTCGACGGCCCGCTTCTGCGAAGCGGCGCGATCGGCTCCGCGATGCTGCTCGATCGTCTCGGTGATCTGCCGCCCGATCGTCAGAACCGGGTTCAACGAGGTCATCGGCTCCTGAAAGATCATGCCGATATCCGCCCCCCGGACTTGTCGGATTTCCTCGTCCGAGAGCTGCAGCAGGTCGCGCCCGTCAAAGAGGATTTGGCCCTGCGTGATCCGCCCGGGCGGATCGGGGATCAGGCGCAGGATCGACAAGGCCCCGGCGGTCTTGCCGGACCCGCTCTCGCCGACGATCGCGACCGTCTCACCGCGTTCGACGGTGTACGAGATCCCGTCGACCGCGGGCACAACACCCGCGCCGGTACGAAACTCGGTCCGGAGATCCCTCACTTCTAGGAGTGGTGGCAAAACACCGCGTCCTCCCGTAGGCGTATTCTTGTTGGGTGGTATCGGCCCCGGGAGGAACTGTCAACGGAGGCGAAAAGACCGCGGCGCAAGTCGCCCGGCAGCGGTTGCTAACCTAGCGGTGAAGAACGCTAGGACGGGCCCCTACCGCCCTCTTCCGAACTAGGTCGCAACTTCTCCGACGCTGGAGGCTCCAGGGTCAAACCGGGCCAGTCGGCTCAGCAGCTCCTCTGCCTCGAAGGGCTTTGGGATAACCTCATCTGCCCCAAACGCCTCGGCCATCCCCAAATAATCGAGGTTGTGGGTCCGCGCACCGCCCGAAATAGCGATGATCTTGACCTCCGGACGCTCGCACCGGATCTTAAGGATGGTTTCAATACCCTCCTGCTCCGGCCCTATGATTGCCGCTTAAATCGTCGCGTTTGACAGCAGCGGGATCTCGCGCGCCCAGGCATGTATATCGAAGGCTCCGTGCGCGGTGCGCATGCGTTGGGCGACAATCTCCATCGCGCCCGCGACGCCGCCGAGAATATGGGTCAATTCGTCGGCGAAAGCGGCCGCGAGGTTACGCCCTTCCGACCGCGTGCGATCCATCGCCGCCTCTCTTGCGGTCCTGATCGAGGCCGCAACTGTCGTCCACATCGCCAGAATGATGACGATGCCGACGGCGACGATCTCGATCGTGGTGGCTCGGCAGCGGCGACGCGGATCGGTGGGGAACAGGATGGACCAACTTAAAGGCTCCGAGGAGGACGGAGCATCGGCGCATAGCGAGGTTAAAATTCCTCTGAAACGAGTGTGCGTTCGGATGAGTGGGGCGGGCGAAGTTTCGTTAACGAAATGTTGAGCCGAGATCTTCACATTTATTTTATCCGTTCGGGAATAGAGGGCTAATTTCGTGAGCATTGACCCTTCGGTACGTGCCGAAACCGGTCCAAGCGCGATTGCAATTCTGCGCGACAAGGACTCGGATAACGCCGTCAGGGCTTATTTCAGCGGGCGAGGGGCGCCTGATCCGAGGCTGGTGCGAGGCGGCGTCGGTAATGCCGTCGACCTCCTCAGTCCGGAGCGATCCCCCGGTCTGCTCATTGTCGACGTCTCGGGAGAGGATGATCCGGTGGCCGAACTGCGCCGCTTGGCAGAGTATTGCGATTCGGGGCTGCTGCCTGGGCGATTTTCGACCGGCTCTTCGGCGGGATTTCGATCCTCCATGGGGGTGCGCCGGATTGGGCGTCCTGGTTGGCGCCTACCTGCCCGATGTTGCACTTCGCAAGCTGGCGTAGTATCGCTCGCGCCCGATCGAGCTTGGCCTGCCGGATGCGTTGGACCTCCTTGTGATTTGCGCTGAGCCGGCCTCTCCTTCGAAACCGCCCTCGATCGCGCGGCCAGCGAGTTGCGCTTGAGCCAACCGGCGCTCGCCGGCGAGTTCGTAACCACCTCAGCGGATTTAAGGGTTTCGCCGGATCGCGATGCGGCGCTCGCTGCGCTCGCAACACGGGTGCCGATCAAAGGCATGCAGACTGTCGTGACTGCGCTGACACACTCGATGCGATTGGCACCCCGCTCGTCCAATCGCTCAGGGTGATGGCGTCGACGCTTCGTAATGACGCGTTGTTGGCGCTCGAAGAACGAGCCGGGCGCATGCCTTCGCTGATGACGATCCCCATGGTTCTCTTCACGCTCCCGGCCACCTTTCTGGTGCTGGTCGGACCCGCGGCACTGCGCATCTGGGACACTCTCCACCAATAAGGGCGGCCCGTTCCCTTTTAGGGGGTCTTCACGTGCTTCTCGCGGCCCGCTAAGATCCGCGCGGCATCAACGTCAGCAACGACCGAGGAGGACCATGCCATGCCGATCTCCATGTATCATGCGTCAGTGCCGGTATTCCTGCAGCTGCTCGGCGGCCTGAAGGGAGTGATCGAAAAGGCCGAGGCGCACGCCACCGCCCATAAATGGGAAGAGAACGCGCTCCTAAACTGGCGGCTCTATCCAGACATGTTCACCTTTGCCCGCCAGGTGCGGCAGGCGAGCGAGCACGCCTTTGGCGCCGGGCGCGCCGCCGGGGTCGAAGTGCCGAGCCTGCCGGCGATCGACAACAGCTTCGCCGAGATGAAGGCGCGGATCGACAAGACGATCGATTTCCTGAAGGGCCTCAAGGCCGATCAGCTCGACGGAAGGGAGGACCAGCAGGTCACCATCACTGCCGGCGGCCAGCCGCGCAATTTCCGCGCCCAGACCTACCTCTATCACTTCGCGATGCCGAACTTCTATTTCCACACGACGACCGCCTACAACATCCTGCGCAGTGTCGGCGTCGAGATCGGCAAGCGCGACTTCATGGGCCAGATGCCCTCTTAGGAATTCACCACTTACCCGACCCTACCCTGCAAGCGAGGGAGGGGAGGGCGGGAAGAGGGTCGGGGTTAGGGGCAGTCGCCTCTAATACGCGGACGCGACCGGGGTCACGTCCGCGTATTTCCATGCGGTGTCGAGTCGCTGTTGCGCTGCCGAGGCGTCAGCATTGCGGCCCTGCGCCTTCAATGACTGCGCAAGCCCGTGCAGGGCCCAGCCATTGTTCGGGTGGCGGGCGAGATCGTCGCGGTAAACCACCTCCGGATCTGCTGCCTTGCCCGCTTTGATCAGTACCGCACCGAGCAGATGGCGGGTGGGGAAAAACCAATCGGCCGGTTCGTCATAGGCGAGCTGATCCTCCTTTGTCACGGCCTCGCGCAATACCCCGATCGCGTCGTTCTCCGCGCCGTTCGTGCGTCCGGCTCATGGCGAGTTTCCCCTTGTATCGGCGGCGGGCGCATCTAATATGCAGCGCATGGCATCGAGAACGCCAGTCCCTGTCGCGCGATTTTGGTACCGCCGGTATATGTCGGCGGCCTAGAATCGCGTATTCGCGTCAATTACCGAAGCCGCCCCACTCGAGGCGGCTTTCGTGTTTCACAATCTCCTTGCCCGAACGTCGCCGAGTTTGGAGCGGCCTCTCTCAACAGGAGGTCAGCCCCATGTCCCATAGTGATTTCGACGTCGTCACCGGACCCTCGATGGCGCAGCGGCCAGCGCCGGTACCCGAGCAACCCGATAAGTCCTCAGACCCGGCGTCCGGCACCGGCGCGGAGCCGGACCGCTCAACCGGAGCCCGCCGACGAAAAGAGCTTGGCGAAGTAATGGGGTAGGTTCTCGGAAACCGTGCGCCGGTCGCAGCGAAAACCGACATAACCGTCCGGGCGTATCAAATATGCGGTCGGTGTAGAGCCGTAACGCTGCGCGAATACGCCCTCACGATCGACATAATCGCCGCCGGATCTCCCGGGCGAAACGACGCGATGCGCTGCCAAGACTCCTTCCGGAAAGCGCGGCAGAGTGGGCGGCGCGGCCTCGGGGCTGTCGCCTGAGAGCAGTAGAACGTGGCGATGCTCGGCGAAAAGGCTGTAGAGCCGCAGCGACGCACCATCCTTCGGCGCGACGAGCGGCGCATCGGGCGCCCGGTCACCCGCGGCGGGGCCGGCCATCCCAGCGTGGTGTTCTTCGACGATCGGGCTGTGCCGGTAATTGACCGCGAGCCCCGAGAGCCCCTCGCCGAGCTTTTCCGCCACGCCAGGGATCTGCGCCAGCAAGGACATCAGATGATCGCGGACAAAACGGCTGACCGAGCCGTGCAAGGATATTAGGCGGGTGCCGCGATCGGTCTGCCGGATCACCGCTTCGTCGACCGGTTTGCGCTCGGCCTCGTAGCTATCGAGCAGCTGCGGATCACCCCCGTTCCGCAAAACGAGGCTCAGTTTCCAGGCGAGGTTGAAGGAGTCCTGAATGCCCATATTCATGCCTTGGCCGCCGACTGGGCTATGGATGTGCGCGGCGTCGCCGAGCAGAAACACCCGTTCCTTGCGAAAGCGCGCAGCCTCTCGCCGGTGGATGCGGAACACCGACGTCCATCGCGGATCGCCGAGCCGCAGACGCTCGAGGCCGCGCTCGTCGACCAATGCCTGACATTGCGCGAGGCTGGGTTCGCCTTGCCAGTCGGGCGGCGAGTTGGTGATGATCAGCCGCCAGCGATCCTCCGGCAGTGGAAAAAACGCCAGCGCACCCTCGCGCTGCAGCCAGACCTGTGCCTCGGCATGGTTGAGGTCGCCGGCAACCTTTATGTCGGCCAGAACGAAAAGCTCCGGATAAGTCGCGCCCGAGAAGGAAATTCCCAGCTGTTCGCGAACTGTGCTGTGTGCCCCGTCACAGCCGAGGAGCCAGTCAGCCTCGACCTCTTCTACCCGGTCTGCGGTGCGCAGGCGGGCCGAGACGCCGGATTCGCGCTGCGCCAGCGAGACCAGCTCGGTGTTGCGCTCGACCCGCACCCCGAGCCGGGCAACCCGCTCTTCGAGGATTCGCTCGGTCTCGTCTTGCGGCACCCCGAGAACAAACGGGTATCGCGTCTCCAGCATCCCGAAGTCGGCGTGGGCGATGCGTCCGCTCTCGCCGTACATGTTAACTGCGGTGATGCGATGACCGGCACCGAGGAAATCGTCAGCGAGTTCGCATCAGCTCGAATGTCTCGACGGTTCGCGAGTGGATCGCGATCGCCCGCGAACTCCATCGCCCTGTGCGGCGCCTTGTCGATCAGGCGGCATTGGATCCCGTCGCGCGCGAGTTCATGCGCCATGACCAATCCGGTCGGACCCGCCCCGACGATCAGCGCTTTCGGCCTTTCCCTCATGGCACCCTCCACCTCGTCTCAATGGCGAAAATGCCGGCTGGTAGCGAAGGTTCCAGTCCTAGCCTTTTTACGGGAAGTGCTTGACCCGCTACTCCCCCCATAGTAGGTGCCATCAAGCTTTGATACGAACTTGAACACGAGGGAGGTGGCCGGTGGACAAGGGCGGGGTAGCCGTAGCGCAATTTGGCGGGCTGCGCGCGGTCAGCCGATATCAATGGCTGGTTTTTCTCGTCGTGTGGCTCGGCTGGACGCTCGACGCGGCCGATTTCGGGCTCTACTCGCTGGTGCTGAAGCCCGCGATGACCGAACTGCTGGGCGGCAATCCGCCATTGGCCGATATCGGCAAATATGGCGGTCTCCTCAGCATGGCCGGACTGTTGGGTTGGGCTTTTGGCGGGTTTCTGTTCGGCATCCTCGCCGACTACATCGGCCGCGTACGTACGCTCGCCTTCAGCATCGCGCTTTACAGCGTCTTCACGGCGCTGCAAGGGCTCTCGCAAGGAATTTTCGACTTTGCCATTTACCGGTTTATTGCCGGGCTCGGCACCGGCGCCGAGCTGATGGTCGGAATACCGTTGCTCGCCGAGACGCTCGCCGAGACGCACCGGGCGAAGATCGCCGCGACGATGATGACCGGCGGCGCAGTCGGCACCTTCATCGGCGCCTGGGCCTACGGGCTCGTCGGCCCGTATGGCTGGCGTTACGTGTTCTTTATCGGCGTCGTGCCGGCAATCATTCTGGCGATTATGCGCGGACGGATGCTCGACCCGGAACGCTTTGCCGATGTCCGTGAGCGCCGCCGCGCCGTCGCCGCGGGGCTGCGCAGCGACGCCGGCGACCGCGAGTTCATGCGCTTCGTGCCGTTGCAGCTGTTCTCCAGGGAGCACCGCTACAATACGATGGTTGGCGTCTTGTTCGGTCTCGGCTCGCTGCTGGCGATCTGGACCACCAATATCTGGCTGCCGACGATCCTGTCCTTGATGGCGCAGAAGAGCGGCGCTGCCGATGCCACCGCCGCGGTGCCGTTCGTCAGCAAAGGCATCATGCTGTGGAGCCTCGGCGGGATCTGCGGCTACATCGCCTTTGGTTTCATCTGCGACATTATCGGCCGTCGCTTGACCGTGATTTTCTACAGCGCCGGCACGATCGTTTTCGGCCTCATCCTCTATCTGGCCCTCCCTGCCTACGAGCCGTGGTACCCGGTCGTGCTGCCGATCTTCGGCTTCTTCGTCTTTGGCGTATTCTCAGGTTACGCGGTCTATTTGCCGGAGCTGTTCCCGACCCATATCCGCTCGACCGCGGTCGGGTTCTGCACCGGCAGCGCCCGCATCATCACCAGCTTCGGCCCGCTCGTCGCGGGGCTTCTGGTTGGCGCCTTCGGCGGCAGCTTCAATCGGGTGACAGCCTTCATGACTTGCTTTGCTCTGCTCAGCATCCTCGCGATGCTGCTCGGCCGCGAAACGAAGGGTAACCCGCTGCCGCGCTAGCATCCCGACGAGCACAGGCTCGACGTTTAAGCAGTACTGTTTCCGTTAGCATGACAAGCGGGGATCTTCGGTGACGCCAGATCGGACGAACGAGCCGCCCAGCCGCTGGGAGCTGCTGACACAGACCGGCGCCGGGACGCCAATGGGCGATCTGTTGCGCCGCTACTGGTGGCCGATCGCCGGCGCCAGCGAGCTCGATCGGCCGGGCGCGAAGCCGGTGCGGCTCTTGGGCGAAGACCTCGTGCTCTACAAGGATCTCGGCGGGCGCTGGGGCCTCATCGATCGCCATTGCCGGCATCGCCGCGCCGATCTCAGCTATGGCTATGTCGAGGCGCACGGGTTGCGCTGCAATTACCACGGCTGGCTCTATGACGAGGCCGGCCGCTGTCTCGCGCAACCCTATGAGGACGTGGCCCATCCCGAAGCGCGGCTCAAAGACGCGATCCGCATCAAGGCGTACCCGGTCTGCGAATGGGCCGGGCTCGTTTGGGCCTATCTCGGGCCGGAGCCGCGGCCGTTGGTGCCGGATTGGGAATTCTTCTCGTGGCCGAACGGTTTCCGCCAGATCGTCAAGGCCGAGATCCCGTGCAACTGGTTCCAGTGCCAGGAGAACTCGATCGACCCGGTGCATTTCGAATGGACCCATTCGAACTGGAGCTTGCGGCTGAAGGGCAGGACCGGCCCCTACGCGCCGCACCATGTCAAGGTCGATTTCAGCGAGTTCGAGTACGGCTTCCAGTACAAGCGCATCCGCGTCCGACACCACGGAGCATGACGAGCTGTGGACGATCGGCCGCGTCTGCCTATGGCCGAATGCCCTCTTCACCGGCAACCACATCGAATATCGCGTGCCGATCGACGACGAGAACACGCTCAGCATCACCTGGACCTTCAGCCGCGTGCCGAAAGAGCGCGAGCCCTACCTCCAGGAGCGGATCCCGACCTGGCAGGGGCCGATCGCCGACGAAAAGACCGGGCGCTGGATCACCAGTCATGTCATGAACCAGGACTTCGTGACTTGGGTCGGACAAGGACGGATCGCCGACCGCAGCCAGGAATATCTCGGCTCGAGCGACCGCGGCATCGTCATGATCCGCCGCCGCTTTCTGCGTGACCTCGAAGCGGTCGCGCGCGGCGAAGACCCAAAGGCGGTGATCCGCGACCCGGCTCTAAACCACTCTATCCACCTGCCGGTCGCCGACCGCCGGCCGCTCATCGATGGCCTGACGCGCGCCGAGATGCTGCGTGACCCGCTCAGCCGGCGCGGCATCGAAGGCTACATCTTCCAGACCGGCCAGCCGCCGGAGGTGCGGGAGGCGTTCCTCGCCGCGATGGGCTTCAACGGAGCGGAATTTGCTCCGTCCGAGGACCTCTTCGACCCGCTCGCCCCTGCGCCGCGTTGAGGGGAAATTACGCTCAACCGCCGCCGAGAAAGTCCTTCGTCCATTGCTGATAGCCGTCGGCGCGAGTGACCCGCCGCATCAGCTCGGGCGAGGCAATGTTCTTCAGATCGCGCGGTGCGACACCGTCGCGCAACGCCTTCAGCGTGTCATAGACCGCCTGCACCGCGGCCGAGAAGGGGGCATGCGTCTGCAATGCGACCCGGACCCGATGCGCCCCGAGCCAATCGAGATCGCCGAGCTGACCGCCGCCGCCGCCGAGGATCAGCGGGATCCTGATCGCAGAGGACACCGCTTCGACAGCCTCGACCGTAACGCCGCCGGCGAGGAAGATCGCGTCGACCCCGGCCGCCTCATAAGCCTGGGCGCGCTTCAAGGCCTCGTCGAGGTTGGCGATCGCCAGCGCACTGGTGCGCCCGGCAATGACGATGTTCTTGTCCTGGCGCGCCGATAGCGCCGCCTTCATCTTGCCGACACCCTCTTCGACCGAGCTCAAGCTCGGCTTGCCGCCCGATCCATAGGGCCGCGGCAATACCGTATCCTCGATCGACATCGCGCAGACCCCGGCAGTTTCCAACTCCTCGACGGTGCGGCGCACGTTGAGCGCATTGCCGTAGCCGTGGTCGGCGTCGACCAGCAGGGCGAGGTTGCCGGCACGGCAGATGCGGTAGGCCTGGCCGGCGAATTCGGTCAAGGTCAGCACGACAAGGTCGGGGGCGCCGAGCACCGACATCGACCCGATCGAGCCGGAGAACATCCCGATTTCGAAGCCGAGATCCTCGGCGATCCGCGCCGATATCGCGTCGTACACGGATCCCGGATGGAGGCAGCGACTCCCGGAAAGGATCGCGCGAAAGCGCTCGCGCCGTTCGGTCCAATTCATTACCGATCACCCCATTTCTTATCTTCAACAGTCTGCTCTTCGACCTCATAGAACCGGTCGAGGCCCACCAATGTCTCGATTTCGTGCCGGGCGGCGACGCAGTCCTCCCGGCTGAGGCCGCCGTACTCGCCGTTCTGCTTCAGCTCCGTCAATGCCCGTTTCGCGTGATGGAAGCTGACCAGCAAATACAGCAAGGCGTCGATGCAGGCCTTGTAACCCATCTCGGCCAATTGCTTCGAGCTTGGGGTCGGACGGTTGTCGCGCTTGCCGAGGCTGCGGACATAGACCAGCGGAACCTTCGCGAGCTTCGTCGCCTGCTGCAGTTCCTCCGGCGTGCGCGGGAAAATCATTCCCATGACGGCGCCGACATCGGCCGCCATGTTGATCCGGGTCACTGCTTCTTCGAGCCCTTCGAAGCGGCACGAATCGCTGCGCGCAACGATCACGAAATCCTTGTCGCTCTCGTCGCGCTGGCGGCAGGCGAATTTGATTTTGTCGACGAAGTCGTTCCGCGGGATCACGTGCGCGACATATTTGTGGTAATGCGCCCGCTTGGGAAAGAGCTGGTCTTCGATATGGATCCCGCTGATGCCGGCATGGATGAATTCCTTGACCGTGCGCATCGTGTGCAGCGGCTCACCGAAGCCCGCTCCGCCATCCGCGACGACCGGCACGTTGACCGCCTTGGCGATATCGCCGGCGGTGCACACCTGCTCGTCCATCGTCAGCAGCGGCTCGGAGGTGCAGCGCGATGCGCCGGTCACGAACCCGCCATTGTAGACGGTCTTGAACCCGAGGCTCTCGATCAGCCGGCCGCCGAGCGGGTCATAGGCGACGGGCATGTCGATGAAGTCCTCCTCGGCGAGAAGCCGGCGCAACGTCGCGGTCCGATTGATCATGGCTTTCTCCCCGACGTCGAGACTTCGGATACCGAAGCCAGTCGTTCTAAGCCTTAACAAAGCTGGCTGGGGCGGGAGGATTCGAACCTCCGTATGGCGGAATCAAAATCCGCTGTCTACCCAGCATCTTATCCGGATTTTGCGAACTCATGTTGCATCTTTGTTGCAAAGTCATCCGATGAGTCGCGACTGCATCTGCCGCATCGCCTCCTGATCGTCCGTCATGGGGAACAGGTGGCCATAGGTATCATAGGTCATTTGTATCGTCGAGTGACCCATCAGCGCCTGGACCCGTTTCGGGAGGAGGTTCTGCTCGATGAAGAGGCTGGCCGCCACGTGGCGGAGCGAGTGCATGCAGTATTTTGGCGCGAAGTCCGCGTTCAGCACCGGTGGCCTGCTGCAGCGGGCCGAAGACGCGGTAATGGATCGATCCCAGCGCCATAACCTTGCCATTGCTGTTGGGGAAGACGTCCCGGTCCCGTGGGGCAGGCCGCCGCCACTCTTTGAGCGCGTTCACGACCATCGTGCCAACGGCACCTCGCGCTGGCTCGCGCGCTCTTAGGCGAGCCCATCACGTTCCATCGATCCGCCCGCTGCCGGACCTCCAGCACCCTCTAGATCAACATCGGCCCAACGCAGCCCCCGCAGCTCGCTTGCCCGTAACCCGGTGAAGACGGCTGTCATCACCAGCGGTCGCCAGCGGCCCTGCGCCGCAGCGAACATGGCGCGGATCTCGTCCTTGGTAGGGTAATCGACCCCGAGTTCGAGCTTTTTCTCGTGCCGCTTGCAACCGCGCTGTCTTTTCCTGCCGATATCGCGCACCACGTTGCGGGCGATTTGACCTCGCGACATAGCACCGCCCAGGATCATGCCGAGGCTGCCGACGACGCGCCCGATCATATCGGCCGAGCAACCCTTTTTGTGCAGATTATCGCGTAACGCCTCGACACTCGCGGGCGAGAGGTCGGCCAGCTTCGTCGCCCCTAAAAACGGCACAATATGCATCGTGAGGTGCCGGCGGTATTCCCGCGTCGTACTGCGTTCGAGGCCATCGCGGTCGGCCTGATCGATCCACGCCTCGCCCGCTTGAGGACGGTGGGGCTCGATCTCGCCGGCGTGTGGATGCCCCGGGCGACCTCGTGCCGAACCTCGACCAGCCAACGGTCGGCTTCCCTTTTGCTCTTGCAGCCTGATGTGCCGCTTGCCGGCCTGGTCGAAATAGTCGGCGATCCATGCGGTCTTGACCTCGCCAGCGGTGGTCGTCCATTCGCGTTTGCGGATCGATGCCATCGTTGCCAACTTCTTGCGTCGCGTGCGCCGTTATAGCGCCTTGTTGCGCAAAATCCGCCGCACGGAAAGTGCGGCAAAATAGCGCAATCTCGCCCCAGACCAATGAAGACAACCCAGTTCGGTAAGAAGTCAACCTTCAGGCAATCGTATTGAAAATAAAGACAACCGGCGCAAAACCGTTGAAAATATTGGAGTCGGTATCGAAAAGTAAAACCCTTTGGATCGTGAGCCCCTTTAGTCCTGCGCGGATCGCGGGGGATGAAAAGCCCCCATGGCCGCCGCTGTAACTACCGATCATGGCATCTGGGCTGAGCGCCACGGCAGAAAATATTTCCCCTCGCCCGGTTCGGATGACGACCGCGCCTGGTTTCTCGCACACCCCCATCGGGCGTACCGAGCTAGCCGAGGCTCTAAGTTCAAGGACCGTCCAGGGAGACAAAAAAGAGGCGACGGTCCCGAGAGAGAAAAGAAAACCTTATCCCAGTGAGGCGTCGAGCCCTGACCGCGGCGGCAGCATCCGCCGGGCAAGTCATGCAGATCGCTCGCCGACCCGCAGCAACGCGAGCAAATCCTCACCGTGACCGCGCGCTTCTCTGGACGGCGGCGAGGAGGTTCTGTGCGATCCACAAAGCCGCAACCGCCGCCACCAGCGAGGCAAGGTCACGGCCGCGGGTCCGGCGCGCCGAAGCTGATGATCTTCGGGTTGTTATCCGCTCCCGTAACTGACGCCGCGTAACTCGGGGCGAGCTCTATGACGTTCTCCTCAAGCGCACGATCGGCCGACGAGAGGTTCTGCAGATAACTCCAGAGATCGGATTAGAGTTCTGGCGCCGCCGGCTTGTCGCTGGTGAAACCCATTGGGTCGCGGCGCCCGGGTGGAGGTTCGAGCGGGAACACCCAACCGCCGACGCTCTCTTTCCGCCGCGAGCGCCGACAACCAATGACGTTGTCTGTCCGGCGCCGCCAGCCGCCCATAACCTATTATCGGTGGTCGAGCACTCCTGATGCTGATCGCTGCGCGGTTTTCGGGATCCGGCTCGGGCAAAGACCTTCTGAGCCGCGCTATCTCGCTGATCGCCTCCGGCCTGCTGCCATTCCCCTAGCTTCCCGATCCCCGTCGCGCCTGACACGTATCGAGGACGGGACCGCCCTGCTTGCAAAATCCCGTGTGCTCGAAGAGGGATGGCCCACAGGGTGCGACCGTAGTGAGATCCGAGGCCCGTAATCTGGCGAGGCTTCGCTTGTGGCACTGAGCAGCATCGAAGGACTATTCTTCGATAGGTCGGCTTTGTGAGGCTGACCTACCAAGTCCGGACGTTACAGACCGCTGCTGGTGACCCAAAGCCGAAGGCGGACGGACACGCCCGCGACATCGTCAGACGCCGAAAGCTGATCCCCTCTTGCGGTATATCTCCGGATCAGCTGGACGATGAGGGCGATTTCCGGCGACTTGGCGCCCTTCGGGTGCTGAAGATGATTGGCGACACCGCGCTCTCCTCGTCGAGCGGGCGATAGACGACGTTGTCGCGGCGCAGCCGCTCGACCGAGGCCGGCACCACGCAGACACCGGCTCCGCCGCTACCAGCCCGAGCGCGTTCGGAAGTTCACCAGACCTCGTATACCATGGGCGGCTTCAGCCCGCGTTCGCGGAACAATGCGAGCACCTGGTCAGCATACCTCGGACGCGGCGCCTTCGGGTATACCACCAACGGATCGCTAGCGAGCTGTTCCAGCCGCAGCTGTCCTTACGCGCCGCGAGCGCGTGCGCGGGCAGGCAACGCCGCGGTAGCCTTTCGTTTCGCACAGTGTCCGCGCAATCGCCGGATCGTCGAACAGAATACGCCCGTAGCCGACATCAATTGCCCTTCCTTCAGCGCCGCGATCTGTTCAACGGTGGTCACTCCAGCACGTCAGATCGACGCCGGGCGGGCGGCGCGTAGCGGCGGATGACCTCGGGCAGCCGGCCGTACAGCGTCGAAGGGACGAAGCCGATACGGAAGCGCGGCCGCTCCGCTTCATGCAGCCGGTGCATGATCGCCTTTATTTCGTCCACGCGCTCGAGCACCTGTACGGCCTGCTCATACAGCAGCCGGCCGCATCCGTCAGGCGAGAGGCCGGCTGCCGCGTTCGATCAACTTTACCCCGATTCGTCTTCGAGCTGTTGGATCTGGCGGCTCAATGGCGGCTGCGCGATGTGCAGCTTCTCGGCCGCGCGGGTGAAGTTCCGTTCGCGCGCGACCGCCACGAAGTATCGGAGTTGACGCGATTCCAGACGATACCTCCCGGGTATGGTCCACCACCTTAGTCTTGGACCAGCGCCGCGGAAGCGCGATCTGATCCACGACGGAGGAAAAGAAAGAGGGGGCGGGAAGGAGGGGAGAGTGGAAGGGGGGAAGATGGGGGGGGAGGGAGGGTGGAGGGGATGTATTGTTAGGTGGGGTGGTGGTGGGGAGTGGCGGGAGGTGTTGCCATATTGGGAGGGAGGCGCCCCGGCGTCCAAGCGACAAAACCTAGAAGGAAACAGATGCTCGACACGATCCAGACGACGCTCGACAACGCTGCTGGAAGACGATGCGGAGAAGGGGGCCTACCGGGTTCGCCGAGACATCTTCACCGACCCGGAGCTCTTCGACTGGAGATGAAGCACATCTTCGATAACTGGATCTATCTCGCGCACGAGAGCCAGATCCCGAACAAGAACGACTACTTCACGACCTATATGGGCCGCCAGCCCATCTTCATCGCGCGCAATCGCGAGGGCGAGCTGAACGCCTTTTCAATGCGTGCAGCCATCGCGGCGCCATGCTCTGCCGCTTCAAGCGCGGCAACAAGTGCACCTACACCTGCCCGTTCCACGGCTGGACCTTCAACAACTCCGGCAAGCTGCTGAAGGTGAAGGATCCCGAGGGCGCGGGTTATCCCGAAACCTTCAACAAGGACGGTTCGCACGATCTGACGAAGGTGGCGGGGTTCGAATCCTGATTGCGGCTTCCTGTTCGGCGGCCTCAATCCGGATGTGGTGCCGCTGAACGAGCACCTGGGCGAAGCCGCGAAAATCATCGACCTGATCGTCGACCAGTCGCCCGAGGGTCTCGAAATCCTGCGCGGTGCCTCGACCTACGTCTACGATGGCAACTGGAAACTGCAGACCGAAAACGGGGCCGACGGATACCACGTTACCTCCGTGCACTGGAACTACGCCGTTACGACCGGACGCCGCAAACAGGCTGAGCAGGCCGACAATGTCCGCGCCATGGGTGCGGGCGGCTGGGCCAAGCAGGGCGGCGGCTTCTACTCCTTCGAAAACGGCCACCTGCTGCTGTGGACCAACTGGGCCAACCCCGAAGACCGGCCGAACTGGGAACGGCGTGAGGAACTGGCCGCGCAATTCGGTCAGGCGCAAGCGGACTGGATGGTACAGCGCTCCCGCAATCTCTGTCTGTACCCGAACGTGTACCTGATGGACCAGTTCAGCTCCCAGATCCGCACCTATCGGCCGATCGCGGTCGATAAGACCGAAGTCACGATTTACTGCATTGCGCCGAAGGGTGAGAGCGCGGAGGCGAGAGACGCGGCGCATTCGGCAGTACGAGGACTTCTTCAACGCCAGCGGCATGGCCACGCCTGACGAT